>QWHC01000021.1 GCA_021404685.1 Chloroflexi bacterium CFX4
CGTGGAGATGGTCATGCCGGGCGACAACGTGAACATGACGGTTGAGCTGATTGTGCCAGTCGCGCTGGAAAAAGGCTCGAAGTTCGCCATCCGCGAAGGCGGTCTGACCGTTGGCGCGGGCATCATCACCGAAGTCCTGGACTAGAGTAGCTAAGCGACGCATCGCACAGGGCAGCCTTCGTGTTGCCCTGTGTTTGCCAAAAGAGGAATTGCATGGCAAAGCATAAAATTCGCATTCGCCTTAAGGGCTATGATCACCGCGTGATCGATCAATCGGCGAAACGCATTGTGGAAACAGCAGAACGCACTGGCGCTCGTGTGGTTGGTCCCGTGCCGCTGCCCACGCGCATTGAGCGTTTTACCGTGCGGCGCTCGCCGTTTATTGATAAAGAGTCGCAAGAACATTTTGAGATCAGAACGCACAAAAGACTGATTGACGTTCTTGATCCAGATAGCAAAACCATTGACTCGCTGACACGGCTCGATCTGCCCGCCGGTGTGGATATCGAGATCAAAATCTAGCGCACGCGCATTATAGCCTTAGGTATAACGGGATACCTCTGGGTATTTCGGAGGGTCGGATGAAGGGTATCATCGGAAGAAAACTCGGCATGACGCAGTTGATTGCAGCGGACGGCAAGGTAACGCCGGTCACTGTTATTCAAGCAGGTCCATGCTTTGTAACATCGGTTCGGACGGCTGACCGCGACGGCTATACAGCGGTGCAGGTTGGCTTTGAAGAAGTGGCGCCCGAAAAACTGACGGGCGGCGAGCGTGGGCATTTGCTCACGCGCAACTTGCCAACGCTGCGCTACCTGCGCGAATTCCGCGTGCGCCAAGTGGACGTGGAAGAAGGGCAGCGCCTGACCGTCGAAATGTTCGGCACAGGTGACCGTGTGGATGTGGTTGGCACAAGCAAAGGGCGTGGGTTTGCCGGCACCATTAAGCGGCACGGCTTTCACCGCCAAGCGACGACGCACGGTGCTTCGGATCGCACCCGCGCACCGGGCGGCAGCAGCTCTGGTACAACGCCCGGTCGTGTGAAGAAGGGTACGCGCCGTTCAGGGCGCATGGGCAACGACCGCGTCACCACACAAAACCTAGAAGTGATGGTGGTTGACCCTGAGCGCAACCTGCTCGCGGTGAAAGGCTCGGTGCCAGGCGCGGCAGGCGGTCTAGTCATCGTCAAAGAGTCCGTCAAAGGGCGCTAGACCAAGCGGAGAATAAGCTAATGAATGTTCCTGTCCTAGATATGCAGGGCAAACAGGTTGGCAACGTAGACCTGCCTGCTGAAGTGTTTGAATACAAGATCAACATCGGCTTGATGCACCAGTACGTCGTGATGCAGAATGCAAACGCACGGCTTGGCACGCACAAGGCAAAACGGCGCGGCGAGATCAACCGCACCAAGGCGAAGTGGTACCGCCAAAAGGGCACCGGGCGCGCACGGCACGGCAGCCGCAACGCACCGATCTTTGTGGGCGGTGGGCGCGCACACGGACCGTTGCCGCACAAGTACACTAAAGATATGCCTAAGAAGATGCGCCATGCCGCCATCAAGAGTGCGCTCTCGGCGCTGGCACGTGATGGGCAGTTGGTCTTGGTGAAAGACCTGAGCCTGAGCGAGCCGAAGGCAAAGCTGATGTCTGCCGTCGTGAAGGCGCTGGTGGGCGATCAAAGTGCGTTGGTGCTGCTGCCAGAGCGCAGCGAGAACATCGAGCGCGCTGCACGCAACCTAGAGCGCGTGCAATACCTGCACACGCCATACATGAACGTGCGCGATCTGCTGCGCCATGAGCGCGTGATTATTCCGCTCGCCTCGCTGGATGTAATCAAGCGCATTCTGCTGGGTGCGCCAGTGGCTGCGGAGGAATAACCATGCACCTGTATGAAATTATCAAGCGCCCGATCATTACCGAAGGCTCGACGATCCTTGCCTCAGAGCAGAATCAGTTCACCTTTGAAGTAGACATGCGCGCCAACAAGATTCAGATCAAAGAGGCGGTCGAGGTCATCTTCAATGTGGACGTGGTGAAGGTGGCAACCATCATCATGCCGATGAAGCGCGGACGGCGCGGGCGCAAAGAATATGCGCGCACGCCTGCTTGGAAGAAAGCTATCATCACGCTGCCCGAAGGGCAGACTATCGGGTTGTTCAACGTTTAAGTGTCAGTCTTTGCGCGTCAGCTACCCTAATGATGCGCCTTCAATCGCACGCACGCAGAGGGTGGCAGTTCCTCTGCTGGTGAGGGAAATACAGAATGCCAGTCAAAATCTATAAGCCCACCTCGCCCGGACGGCGCGGTATGACGGGCTACAGCTTTGAAGAAATTACACGGGCAACGCCTGAAAAGTCCTTGTTGCGTGAAAAGCGCGGCAAATCTGGGCGCAACAATCAGGGGCGCGTTACAGTGCGCCATCGCGGTGGTGGGCATAAGCGCCAATATCGCGTCATTGATTTCAAGCGCGATAAATTCGACATTCCAGCGCGGGTCGCCTCGATTGAATATGACCCGAACCGCACAGCACGTATTGCATTGCTCATCTATGCCGATGGCGAGAAGCGCTATATTATCGCGCCGCTCACCGTCAAAGTGGGCGATGTGCTGATGAACGGTCCTAAAGCGCCGCTGCGTGATGGCAACACCCTACCCTTGAGCCTGATCCCAGTCGGCACGATGATTCACAACATCGAGCTAGAGCGCGGGCGCGGCGGGCAGTTGGTGCGCTCAGCAGGCACGTCCGCGCAACTGATTGGGCGTGAAGACAAATACGCGCAGATTCGCCTGCCAAGCGGTGAACTCCGCAAGGTGCGCGAGGAATGCCTTGCCACGATGGGGCAGGTGGGCAACCTTGAGCATACCAACATCAAGCTGGGCAAGGCGGGGCGCAAGCGCTGGATGGGCTGGCGTCCGACGGTACGTGGTTCGGCAATGGATCCAGATAGCCATCCGCATGGTGGTGGTGAAGGGCGTTCGCCCATCGGTATGCCCGGACCAAAGACGCCCTGGGGCAAGCCTGCACTCGGTTACAAAACGCGCCGTAACAAGCGCACTGATAAGTTCATTATTCGCCGCAGTGCGGATAAACGCCGCTAAGCAGCGCCGATAAGTGTAGAGGTTTAGAACGCATATGTCACGGTCACTCAAAAAAGGACCTTTCGTTGAGCCGAAGCTGCTCAAGAAGATTGATGAGATGAATCGGCGCAATGAGAAGCGTGTTATCAAGACGTGGAGCCGCGCCTCGACAATCTTCCCGCAGATGGTCGGACACACAATCGCTGTGCATGATGGTCGCCGCCACGTGCCAATTTACGTCACCGAGAATATGGTTGGGCATAAACTGGGCGAATTTGCGCCCACCCGCACCTTTCGCGGTCACATTGTCGAAAAGAAAGTCAAGAAGGGAGGCTGATCGCTATGCCCGAAGTATTCGCTCAGGCACGCAGCCTGCCGATCAGCCCTCAAAAAATCCGCCTTGTCTGTGATCAGGTGCGCGGCAGAGATGTTGATCAGGCATTGGTGCTGCTGCAATACATGCCGCAAAAAGGCGCTGATCTGATCCGTAAGTTGGTGGCAAGCGCCATTGCCAACGCCGAAAACAACTTCGAGTTGAATCGGACGGATTTGTACATCAAGACCATTTACGCCAATGAGTCGTTCAAGCTCAAGCGCGTGAAAGCAGGCGCTCGCGGGCGCTATAAGCCGCGTGTGCGCCGCTATGCCCATGTGACGGTTATCCTAGACGAGCGGGAGGAATAGTATGGGTCGTAAAGTACACCCGGTTGGCTTCCGCCTGAAGATCAACCGTACCTGGGAAGGGCGCTGGTACGCCGAAGGCGAGCGCTACCGCGATATGCTGCATGAGGATTTCCGCATTCGCCAATGGCTGAAGAAGCACGTGCCGAATGCTGGCATCTCCCGCGTGGATATTGCGCGCTATCCCGCCCAAGTGGTGGTCAACATTCACACCGCACGTCCCGGCATCATCATCGGGCGCAAGGGCGATAAGGTGAAAGAAGTGCGCGTAGACCTTGAGCGCCTGACTGGCAAAAAGGTGAAGGTAGAAGTTACTGAGATCAGCAAGCCCGATCTCGATCCGACCCTGGTTGCCGAGAACATCGCGCAGCAGTTAGAGCGCCGCATTGGTCACAGCCGTGCCATGAAGCGCGCCATTCAGCAGGCAATGCGTCAGGGCGCGCAGGGCATCAAGATCATGGTTAATGGGCGCTTGGCGGGTGCTGATATGGCACGCCGCGAGTGGCAGAGCGAAGGGCGCGTGCCACGCAGCACGCTGCGCTCGTACCTTGACTATGGCACTGCCGAAGCGCTGACCACCTATGGGCGTATCGGCATCAAGGTGTGGATTTACACCGGCGAGAAACTGCTGGAAGATTTGCCTGAACCGTCAGAAGCGCCTGCCAACTAAGCGTATGGGCGCGGCTGCATAAGGATTTAGAGGACGAGAACTATGTTGATGCCAAAGCGGGTGAAATACCGCAAACAAATGCGCGGGCGCATGAGAGGGCAGGCAACGCGCGGCGCTGAAGTCCACTTTGGCGACTTCGGCTTGCAAGCGCTAGAGCCGGCCTGGATCACACAGCGCCAGATTGAGGCAGCCCGCCGTGCCATTGTGCGTTATATCAAGCGGCGTGGTCGGCTGTGGATTCGCATCTTCCCTGATAAGCCTGTGACGGCAAAACCAGCCGAAACGCGCATGGGCAAGGGCAAGGGTGCCGTGGATCATTGGGTGTGCGTCGTGAAGCCGGGACGCATCCTGTTCGAGATGGCGGGCATTGAAGAAAGCGTTGCCCGTGAGGCACTGCGCCTGGCAGGCTTCAAAATGCCGATCAAGACCAAGTTCGTGAAGCGCACCGATCCACTCAGCGGTCAGGAAGTGAGTGCCTCATGAAAGCCTTTGAACTGCGCGAATTGGACACCAACGATCTGGTGGATCGCCTTGAGAAGGCCCGTGAGGAACTCTTCCGTCTGCGCCTGAGCTGGAGCGCCGGCTCGTTGGAAGACCCTAATCAAGTGCGCTTCAAGCGTCATGAAATTGCACGCATTATGACCATTTTGCGTGAGCGTGAGATCGCTGCCGAATTGGTGCGCGAGGAGGAACAAAGCAATGCCGAATAACCGCCGCCGTTTGGTCGGGCGCGTCTCCAGCGCCAAGATGGATAAGACCATCGTTGTGAAGGTGGATGTCGCCAAGCGGCATCCTGTTTATGACAAAGTGCTGCACGAAACGCGCAAATACTACGCCCATGATGAAGCTAATCAGGCGCAGGAAGGCGATTTGGTGCAGATTGTGGAGAGCCGCCCAACCAGCCGCCTAAAGCGCTGGGCGCTTGAAAGCATTTTGGAAAAACGTGATGCGGCAAACATGACCATTACTGTCGCGGATGCCGTTGAGGATGGGAGCAACTAAGCGCCATGATTCAACAAGAAACACGCTTGAAAGTTGCCGACAACACCGGCGCACGCGAACTGCTCGTCATCCGTGTGATGGGTGGCAGCAAACGCCGCTATGGCAGCGTGGGCGATGTGGTGATTGCCGCTGTGAAGCAGGCAACGCCACAGGGCATGGTTAAGAAAAGCGACATCGTGCGGGCGGTTATTGTGCGCGTCACAAAGGCCTACCGCCGCGACGATGGTTCGTATATCCGTTTCGATGATAATGCGGCAGTCATCTTAGAGCCAGAGGGCGAAAATCCGCGTGGCACACGCGTTTTCGGTCCGGTGGCGCGTGAAATTCGCGCCAAAGGCTTTACCAAGATTGCTGCCCTAGCGCCCGAAACACTTTAAGGGCAGAAGGGGCATATGTGCCATGCAGAGGATTAAAAAGGGCGATACGGTCGAGGTGATCGCCGGCAAAGACATTGGGCAGCGCGGTGAGGTTCTCTCGGTGCTGCCAAAAGTGAACCGCGTCGTCGTCGAAAAGGTGAGCATCGTTAAGAAGCACCAGAAGCAGCAGCAGACTCGCTCCGGCGTGCGGCAAGGGATCGTTCAGTTTGAGGCGCCGATTGACCTCTCCAACGTAATGCTGGTCTGCAAGGCGTGCGATCAACGCACCCGTGTCGGCTTCCGCGTGGATGAGGAAGGCAAGAAAGTGCGCGTCTGCAAAAAATGCGGGCAGGATGTTGACTAATGCGACTGAAGCAATATTACCGTGAAACGGTTGTGCCAGAGATGATGAAAGAGTTCCGCTACAGCAATGTGATGCAAGTGCCGCGCATTGTGAAAGTGGTTCTCAATATCGGTGTGGGCGAGGCGATTGACAACGCTAAATCGCTGGATGGTGCGGTGGAAGACCTGCTCAAGATCACCGGGCAGAAGCCTGTGATCACCCATGCCAAGAAGGCTGTGGCAGCCTTCAAGCTGCGTGAAGGGCGCGCCATTGGTGTGAAGGTGACGCTGCGGAACGAGCGGATGTGGTCGCTGCTGGATCGCTTGATCAACGTAGCGCTGCCGCGTACCCGTGACTTTCGCGGCATTAGCGGCAACGCCTTTGATGGGCGCGGCAACTACACGCTTGGCTTGCGCGAACAGTTGATCTTCCCTGAAATTGAATACGATAAGATTGACAAAGTGCGCGGCATGGAGATCTCGATTGTGACGACGGCGCAAACCGATGAAGAAGGTCGCCGCCTGCTAAAATTGCTCGGTATGCCTTTCCGCGATAATTAGGGAGCATAGAGGATGGCGAAACGATCCATGACGGCGCGTGAAGGGCGCCGCAAGTATAAAGTGCAGGTGCGGAATCGCTGCCAATTTATTGACCCGAATTCGGGCAAAATTTGCGGGCGTCCGCGTGGTTATATTCGTCGCTTCGGTCTGTGCCGCATCCACTTCCGCGAGCTTGCCCTGCAAGGCAAAGTTCCCGGCGTGGTGAAGTCGAGCTGGTAAGCGGCAGAGGGAGTTCCTATGATTTCCGATCCCATTGCCGATATGTTCACGCGCATTCGGAATGCGCTACAAGTCGGTGAGCCGAGTGTTGCAATGCCTGCCTCCAAGCTGAAAACAGCCATCGCTGAGATTTTGCTGCGGCAGGGCTACATTGAAGGTTATCAGGTGAGCGACGGCGGCAAGCCCGAACTCACCATCGCATTGAAATATCATGGGCAGCGCCGCGAGCGCCGTCCCGTCATCACGCACATTGCGCGGGTCAGCCGTCCCAGCCGCCGTGTTTACGCTGGCAAGGGTGAAATCCCTTGGGTGTTAAGCGGCATGGGCATTGCCATCATCACCACGCCGAAAGGTGTGATGACCGGCGATGAAGCGCGCCGCCGTGGGCTTGGCGGCGAAGTTATCGGCGTGGTGTGGTAGCCCCACGCCGCACGGAGGAAACAGACACAATGTCACGTATCGGTAAGCAGCCAGTCACTATTCCTGCTAAGGTAGATGTGACTTTAGGTGATGACAATCACCTGACAGTGAAGGGTCCCAAAGGGCAGCTCGCCCTACAGGTGCATCCCACCATCACGATCAAAAAAGAAGACGGCAAGCTCCTCGTTGAGCGCCCGAACGATCAGCGCCAATCGCGTGCGCTGCACGGGCTAACGCGCGCGCTGCTGCACAATATGGTGACGGGCGTTAGCACGGGCTTCCGCCGCACCTTACAACTAGATGGCACCGGCTATCGCGTCGAGATGAAGGGTAAAAATCTCGTCGTTTATGTGGGCTATTCACATCCCATTGAAATAACGCCGCCCGAAGGCATCAGCTTTGCGGTCGAGGATCGTGGTGTGGTCTTTCACGTGGATGGCATTGATAAACAAGTGGTGGGGCAAGTGGCAGCCAATATTCGCGCCCTGCGCCCGCCGGAGCCATATCACGGCAAGGGCATTCGCTATAAAGATGAAGTGATCCGTCGTAAGGCGGGCAAAGCGGGTAAGGGTAAGTAAGAGCGATGGATAAAGCAAAAGAGAAGCGTGAAGCACGCATCCGCCGCCATAGCCGTGTGCGCCTAAAGGTGAAAGGCACGCCTGAGCGTCCGCGTTTGGTCGTCTACCGCAGCGTTGAGCATATTTATGCCCAAGTCATTGATGATGTCGCCGGGCATACGCTCGTTTCTGCCTCCACCATTGATGGCGAGGTGCGGAAGCTGGTTGCGGGCAAGAAAAAGACCGAAGAAGCACAGATTGTTGGGCAAGTGGTGGCACAGCGCGCCAAAAATGCAGGCATTCAGAAAGTTGTTTTTGATCGCGGTGGCAATCAATATCAGGGGCGCATTAAAGCCCTCGCTGATGCAGCGCGTGAAGCAGGGCTGGAGTTCTAGATGACGAACAGAAGCGAACGAAACGAACGAGCGCCACGCCCAGAGCGCGGCGGCGACCGTGGTGAGCGCGGCGACCGCCGCCAACGCCGTGAACGCCGTGAGCGTGAGGAGGAGCGCGAAGAACTTGATGAGCGCGTCGTAGATATTAGCCGCGTTGCCAAAGTGGTGAAGGGCGGACGCCGCTTTGCCTTCCGCACAGTGGTGATTGTGGGCGATAACAAAGGGCGCGTTGGCTTGGGCGTGGGCAAATCACGTGGTGTGCCGGATTCGATCCGTAAAGGCACTGATCAGGCGCGCAAACGCATGATTACCGTCCAACTCTCTGGCACGACTATTCCACATCAGGTGGTGGCGCGCTATGCTGGCGCGGTTGTCATGCTGCGTCCTGCCTCACCCGGTACTGGCGTGATCGCGGGTGGTGGTGTGCGTGCTGTGCTGGAAGCCGTTGGCGTGCGCGACATCCTCAGCAAGTCTCAGGGCAGCAATAACCTGCTCAATGTGGCGTTGGCAACCTTAAAAGCGTTGCAACAGCTTAAGAGCGTTGAAGAAATTGCCCGCACCCGCGGCATGACCACCGACGAAGTAAAGCCGTTCTGGCTGCGTAGGCGCACGGAGTAACCGCTATGAGCGAAACAAAAAGCGCAAAGAAACTGCGCGTGACGTTGGTGAAAAGCCCCATCGGCGCCCAGGAACGCCACAAGCTGACCGTGAAAGCGCTTGGGCTGAAACGGATGCACATGACCATTGAGCATCCCGACAATCCATCGGTGCGCGGCATGATTACACAGGTGGCTCACCTGTTGAAGGTTGAGGAAGTGCAAGCATGAAACTGCATGATCTGAAGCCCGATAAGGGCGCACACAAGCGCAAGCGCCGCGTTGGGCGCGGCATTTCTGCTGGGCAAGGCAAGACGGCGGGGCGCGGTCAGAAAGGGCAAGCAGCCCGCACCGGTGGCGTGAAGGCGCCTTACTTTGAAGGCGGTCAGTTGCCGTTGGTGCGTCGCTTACCGTTCAAGCGTGGCTTTACCAACCTGTTCAAGATTTACTATCAAGAGGTAAACCTTGAGGCAGTGGCAGAAGCGTTCCCGAAAGGCGGCTTGGTCACACCCAGCAAGTTGCTAGAGGTTGGCTTGATTGATAATCTTGAGCAGCCTGTTGTCATTTTGGGCATGGGTGAGCTAGCCGCCAAGACCGATGTTAAAGCGCACCGCTTTTCAAAGAGCGCCCGCGCCAAGATCGAAGCGGCAGGCGGCACAGCCAGCGAGATGAAGCTGCTGCTACGCGGCGCACACGCCACGATTAAGCTGCTGCCCAAAGATCGCCGCCCGAAATACGAAGAATAGAGGCAGGCACGGTTCGCCGTGCCTTGCTTAATCCTTAGCCATTCTGATTAGAGGACGATTCCATGCAGTTGTTAGAAGCAGTTCGCAATGCTATTCGGCTGCCCGATCTACGCAACAAGATTCTGTTCACGATCTTCATCCTGATGGTCTATCAGTTTGCCACGCATATCCCGGTGCCGGGCGTGAACCGTGAGGCACTGCGCGGCTTGCTGGATGAAGGCGCGGGCGCGGGCTTCATTCAGGTGTTAAACCTGCTCTCTGGCGGCGCGGTGACCAATTTCAGCGTGCTGGCGAACGGCGTTTATCCCTACATCACCGCCCAGATCATCCTGCAACTGCTCACCGGCGTCATTCCGCGCCTAGAGCAAATCTCCAAAGAGCCGGGTGGCCGTGAAAAGATCAATCAGTACACCTACTATTTGGCGATCCCAATGGCGCTGCTGCAATCGGTCGGGCAGATCAACATCATGCAGAGCTTCACCAACACGCCGATTATTCCCGGCTACAGCGTGAACTTCTTGCTGACCGTGCAGGTGCTAACCACTATGACGGCTGGCACCATGTTTGCGATCTGGCTGGGCAATTTGATCACCGATGAGGGCATTGGCAACGGTATCTCGATGATCATCTTCGGCGGCATTGTGGCGCAAGCACCGCGCAGCTTGGGCATCTTGCTGGGTGATGAGGAGTGGTGGCTCTTTAACATTATCGCCTTCGTGCTGCTGACCATCGTCACCGTGATCGCCATTGTGATCATTCAGGAAGGCGCACGGCGCATCCCGGTCCAGTATGGCAAGCGCGTGCGCGGGCAGAAACAGTACGGCGGCGGCTCAACGCACATTCCGCTCAAGGTGAACGCCGTCGGCATGATTCCGCTGATCTTCGCACAGGCAATCGTCACCTTTCCGGCGGTCATTGGCGGCATTTTCTTCGCCAACACGCCCTTTGGCAACTGGCTGCGGGATACGTTCGGCACGCGCAGCGGCTTCTGGTACTGGTTCTTTGAATTCCTGCTGGTGGTCGGCTTCACTTACTTCTACACTGATGTCATGATTCAGCAGCAAAACCTTGCCGAAAACTTGCAGCGGCAAGGCGGCTTCATTCCCGGCATCCGCCCCGGTAAGCGCACGCAGGACTACATCACAAAAGTGACGCGCCGCATCACCTTTGCAGGTGCGATGTTCTTGGGCATTGCCGCTGTGACGCCCGGCTTGATGATCATCGTGGACTACATCTTAACAGGGCGCACCGACGTAACACGCGGTAGCAATCCCGCGCTTGTCATCGGCTCAGCCGGCTTGATCATCGTGGTTGGCGTTGTTGTGGATACCATGCGCCAGCTTGAATCACAACTAGTCATGCGCAACTACGAAGGCTTCATGCGCTAAGGCGTATAACCGCATGGCTACTTATATCGTTTTGATGGGAATGCAAGGCGCGGGCAAAGGCACACAAGCTGCTGCCCTTTCGCAAAAGCTCAGCCTACCACACATCACGACGGGTGGGCTGTTCCGCGCTATGGACGGGCAGGATTCCGATCTTGCCCGTGAAATTCAGGCGATCATGGCGCGTGGTGACCTCGTCCCAGATGCCACCACCATTGAAGTGGTGCGCCAACGCCTTACCAAGCCCGATGCTGCCAACGGCGCCATCTTTGATGGTTTTCCGCGCACACTGCCACAGGCAGAAGCGCTCGATCACCTCCTGGCGGAACTGGGCAGCCGTGTTGCGTTGGTGCCGTTGCTCACGCTGGATCGCCAAGAGGCGATTGAGCGCATCTCGGCACGTTGGGAATGCACGCTCGATCCAACGCATGTCTATAACCTGAACACGAATCCGCCGAAGGTTGCAGGCATTTGCGATATTGACGGCGCGCCGCTGCGCCAACGCCCTGACGATACGCCAGAGGCAGCCGCCAAACGTATTGATACCTTCTTTGAAAAGACTGCGCCGCTGCTCGATTATTATCGTGCGCGTGGTCTCGTGCATGAGGTGAACGCCGCACAGCCGATTGAAGCAGTTTCGGCGGCGCTCTTTCACCTGATTGAGGTAAGCAAAAACGCATGATTCGGTTGAAGACGGCAGAGGAATTGTTGATTATGCGTGCAGCGGGACGCATCGTGGCAGCCGCGCACGCCGAAGCACGTGCTATCGTCAAGCCCGGCATCACCACTGCACAGATCAACGAAGTGGTAGACCGCACCATTCGTAAGCATGGTGCTATTCCAACCTTCATTGGCTATCCGCCCGGCGGTGAGCATCCTTTCCCTGCCGCAACAACGGTCTCGGTCAACAGCGAGTTGGTGCATGGTATCCCTAGCCCGCACCGCGTGCTGCAAGAAGGTGATATCGTCAGCATAGACTGCGCGGCAACCTATAAGGGCTTTGTGGCAGATGGCGGCTTCACAATGGGCGTTGGCAAAATCTCGGCGCAAGCGCAGCGGCTGATCGAAATTGGTGAGGAAGCACTGCGCGTTGGCATTCAAGCCTCTGTGGCGGGCAACGAAACACGCGATGTTGCTATGGCGATTCAGGCGTATGCCGAACGGCAAGGGTGCAGCGTGATTCGGGAATATACCGGGCATGGGGTTGGGCGCGCCATGCACGAAGAGCCACAAATGCCGAATTGGTGGCCCCGCGGACGCAAACAGCGCGCTTGGCGCAGCTATCCGCTGCAACCCGGCATGACCTTTGCCCTAGAGCCGATGATCAGCTTGGGCAGCCCGCAAACACAGGTGCTGGATGACCACTGGACGGTCATCATGGCAGATGGTGCGCTCTGCACCTGGGCAGAACACACCATCGCCGTGACCGATGGCGAGCCGCTGATCTTGACTCTGCCCTAAGCGCGCCAAATGTGAGAAAATAGCGCCTATCAGTTCAGTTAAGAACACTCAGTAAGCAGGAGTTGGTATGGCACGTATTGAAGGTGTAGACCTGCCGCGTGAAAAGCGCGTCGAGATCGCCCTAACCTATATTTATGGCATTGGCAGACCGCGCAGCAAGGAAATTTTGGAAGCAACCAAAGTTGATCCCAACAAGCGCGTGCGCGACCTGACCGAGTCTGAAGTGACGTTGCTGCGCGATGCGATCAGCAATTACCGTGTGGAAGGTGAGCTGCGCCGCGAAGTGCAGTTGAACATCAAGCGCCTGATCGAGATCGGCAGCTACCGTGGGCTGCGCCACCGCCGCAGCTTGCCTGTGCGCGGGCAGCGCACCAAGACCAACGCACGCACCAAGCGCGGCCCCAAAAAGACTGTGGCAGGGCGTGGGCGTCGGCGTGGTGCAAAGAAGAAGTAATGCAGGTGCAGGGCGCGTTAGTAATGCAGCGCGCCACACTTTGCCTAACACAGAAACCTTGCCTATACAAGGCGTGTTGATTCTGCTACAATGATCTATCGCACAGGCGCTATGCCTGCGACTAAATGGAGTAGAGACGGATGGGAAAATCAGGCGGCGCAGCGCCACGTCGCGGTGGGCGACGCGCCACAGTTAAGAAGGTAAAGCGCAATATTCCCTATGGGCAAGCGCATATTCACGCGACGTTCAATAACACGATTGTCTCGATGACCGATCAGCAGGGCAATGTGATCTGCTGGGCAAGCGCTGGCACCTCTGGCTTTAAGGGCAGCCGTAAAAGCACGCCCTACGCCGCACGGATGGCAGCACAGCAGGCAAGCGATGCCGCCAAAGAGCAGGGAATGCAGGAAGTGGACGTTTTCGTGAAGGGTCCCGGCCCTGGACGTGAGTCGGCAATCCGCGCCATTCAGGCAAGCGGCTTGCGCGTGCGCTCCATCGCCGATGTGACGCCTGTGCCGCACAACGGCGTGCGTCCACCTAAGAAGCGCCGCGTTTAAGCAGCGCCCTATCGTTTTCACAAGCATGTTTCGTTTCGCACACATTTAGGTGTAAACACACGGCGCGCAGCAGCGCCCTTTGTGTGGAGGAAGCCAAGAGGTTATGGCAAGATATACCGGTCCCGTTTGTAAGTTGTGTCGCCGTGAGGGCGAAAAGCTATTCCTGAAGGGCGCACGTTGCATGTCGCCCAAGTGTGCTGTGGAAAAGCGTGGCTATCCGCCCGGTCAACACGGCAAAGAAGCCTCGTTCCGCCGCGGGCGCACCTCAGACTATAACGCGCAATTGCGCGAAAAACAGAAGGCGCGCCGCATTTATGGCGTCCTGGAGCGCCAATTCCGCCGCTATTTCGCGGAAGCCTCGCGCCGTTTAGGTCCAACGGGTGGCAATCTGTTGGTGCTGCTTGAGACACGCCTCGACAATGTGATTTATCGGCTTGGGCTGGCGGATTCACGCGCTCATGCCCGTCAGTTGGTCAGCCATGCTCACTTTGATGTGAATGGCGTGCCAACCAACATTGCGTCTTATGGTCTGCGCGCCGGTGATCAGATCACCCTGCACGGCAGCAGCCGCAACCTACGCTACTTCCGCGAGATTCGCGCCTACATGGAGCAGCGTCCATCCGCACCGGATTGGCTCTCGCTGGAATTCGGCGGCGATGGCACGCTGACCGCCACTGTGAAGCGCGTGCCAGATCGCGGCGAGATTGATTTGCCGTTGAACGAACAATTGATCGTTGAGTACTACTCGCGTTAAGCCGTAGCCAATTCAGTTGGGCGATCCAATCTGTGATCGCCCTGCTAGGAGGAACTGTGACCATTAATCCGCTGGTGCTGCCCAAAATCGAAAGCGATGCCAGTTCGCGCAACTACGGGCGTTTCATCATCAGCCCGTTAGAAAGCGGCTACGGAGTCACGCTGGGGAATGCGCTGCGCCGTGTGCTGCTCTCATCTTTGCCGGGTGCGGCTGTCACCTCGATCAGCCTCTCAGGCGTCTCGCACGAGTTTTCCGCCGTGCCAAACGTCCGTGAGGATATGATGCAGGTCATCCTCAATGTGAAGCAGCTTCGCGTGCGCTTAGTAGATACCCAGACGGCACGCTTGCGCCTTGAAGTGCGCGGCGAAGGCACCGTGACGGCGGGAGATATTGTCTATCCGCCTGAAATTGAGATCATCAATCCCGATCTTTACCTGTTCACGGTCGACTCTGAGAACGCGCAGCTTGAGATGGAGATCAACGTCACAACTGGGCGCGGCTACAGCCCTGCTGAGGAACGCGGACGGCTGCCCATTGGCGAACTGCCGGTGGATGCTATCTTCAGCCCAATCAAGCGCGTCCACTTTGACGTGGATCGGGCGCGTGTTGGGCAGCGCACCAACTATGATAAGCTCATCTTGGAAATCTGGACGGACGGCTCCATCCGTCCGGGCGAGGCGATGAGCCAAGCCGCGCACATCCTGATGAACCACTTGGCAATTGTGGCAGGCGTGGATGTTGACCGTGTAGCGGTCGTTAGCGCTGAGGCTGAAAAGGTGAGCGATAGCAAGCCTTGGGATGAAGAGAAGTTCAATACGCCGATTGAGGTGCTAGACCTGAGCGTGCGCGTCTTTAACTCGCTGAAGCGCACGGGCATCACCACAGTGGGCGAAGTGCTGGAGATGTTGGATCGCGGCACCGATGCGATGCTGGCAATCCGCAACTTTGGCGAAAAATCGTTGGATGAGCTGGTGCAGCGGCTGCGCGAGAAGCAGTTTATCTCACCCGATCACCAGATCAATATTCCATCAAGCAGTGAATCGTCGGCGCAGTAAGCGCATACGGAGGGAACTATGCGACACCGCATTGCCGGTAAGCAACTCGGACGCAGTGTCGGTCAGCGGAATGCGCTGCGCCGTACCTTGCTGACGCAGTTGTTTCAACACGAACGGATCAAGACCACTCGCGCTAAGGCACAGGCAATCCGTGCCGAAGCGGAGCGCATGATCACCAAAGCCAAGCGCGGCTTGGCACATCCTGACCCTGCCTACGGCATTTTTGTGCGCCGCCTGTTGGTTGGGCGCTTGGATAGCAAGGCTGTGGTCAAGAAGCTCTTTGACGAAATCGCACCACGCTACGCTGAGCGTCCCGGTGGCTACACCCGCGTTTACCGCTTGGGAATGCGAAAAGGCGATGCGGCAGAGATGGTCATCTTGGAATTGGTTGACCGCCCAACTGAGGCGAAGGGTGATGCCAATGCACGGCGTGGCTTGCTAGGGCGTTTGCGCGGCAATCGTCCTGCCCGCCCCAAAGCACAGGGCGGCAGTTAGCCGCGTGGTGGCTGCGTGGCACGCTACCGTGCTGTCATCGCCTATGAGGGCAGCGCTTATCACGGCTTTCAGCGCTTGCGCGGAGCAGCCGCCGCGCCGACTGTTCAAGGCGCGCTTGAAGCAGCTTTAGCGCGCCTGACAGGGCAAGCGGTAGCGATTGTTGCCGCCGGGCGGACGGATAGCGGCGTTCATGCCAGCGGGCAGGTCATCGCCTTTGATTTGGTGTGGCAGCACAGCGAGACGGCGCTGCAAAATGCTTTGAACGCGCTGCTGCCTGATGATATTGCCGTGCTGCACCTTGCCCTTGCTGCGGATGATTTTCATCCGCGCTATCAGGCGGCAGCGCGCACCTATGAGTATCGCGCCTATTTCGCGGCAGTGCGCCAGCCCTTATTGGCGCGCAAGCATTGGCGCATTGCGCCGCCTTGCGATCTAGCGCTGATGAACAGTGCCGCTGCGCTGCTGGTTGGTCAACATGATTTCGCCAGTTTCGGCACGCCGCCACTTGGCGAACGTGGCACGACGCAGCGCACAGTTTTCGCAGCGGCATGGCAGGCACTGCCCGATCAGTTCGGTGTGCCGTGTGCGGTCTTCCGCATCACAGCCGATGCCTTTCTCTACCGCATGGTGCGTGCGATTGTGGGCAGTTTGGCAGCCGTTGGGCAAGGTAAACTGCGCCTCGCCGCCTTTGAGGCAGCTTTTCGCGCAGCGGATCGCTCAGCCATTCGGCAGTTAGCGCCGCCGCACGGCTTAACCTTGACTGAAGTAACTTTTAGAGAAACGAACGCAGACAGCAAGCGGGAAAACGCCCGCTGGAGTGCAGAAGATGAGATACAAGACCTACACACCTACCCTTGAGAGCGCTGCCAGTGAGCGCAAATGGTATGTAGTGGATGCGACAGATGCGATCTTGGGGCGTTTGGCGGCTCGCATTGCTGCGGTGCTGCGCGGTAAGCACAAGACCACTTTCGCGCCACACATTGATAGTGGCGACTATGTGATCGTCATCAACGCCGACAAAGTGCGTGTGACCGAAGATCGCCTTGATACCAAATTTTACTATCGCCATTCACAGTTTCCGGGCGGCTTTCGGCAGACGCCACTGCGCGAGATGCTTGCCAAGCACCCAGACCGTGTTATCGAGATCGCGGTGAAGGGCATGTTGCCGCATAACCGCTTGGGGCGCCAAATGGCAAAGAAGCTGAAAGTTTACGCGGGCAGCACGCACCCACACGGCGCACAACTGCCGCAGGTTCTGGATATTTCTGAGGTGAAGAAGGCATGAGTGGCAGACAATACGTAGAAGGCATTGGGCGGCGCAAGGAAGCCAGCGCCCGCGTCCGCCTTTATCCCGGCGGCACCGGTGAGGTCATCATCAACGATAAGCAGGGCGGCGAATATCTGCCGCGCTTGGGCGATTTGGACGCAGCCTTGATGCCGCTGCGCATCTGCGGCATGGAAGGCAGCCTTGATATGACTGTCAAGGTGCAGGGCGGCGGCATTACAGGGCAAACTGGCGCCATCCAGCTTGGCGTGGCGCGTGCTATCCTCAAGATTGACCCTGAAAAACGCTCGACGCTGCGGCAAGCAGGCTTCCTCACACGCGATCCGCGTGCGAAGGAACGTAAGAAGCCCGGTTTGCGCCGCGCACGCAAGGCACCAACCTACACCAAACGCTAAAGCCACGCGCTACGCACGGCTTTTTAAAACGGCTCATCGGCTGTCTAGGCAGTTGATGAGCCGTTTTTTGTGCCAATACACTTGAACGTAATTGGACTACAAAAGTTAGCCTATCATCGTGGTGTGAAATAGCCTGAGCAATGCCCCACAGATTTGTTGGCTTCAACCCGCTGTTGTGTACCTGTTGCGGTATTCTCAAAATAGATTGTGCCAGCATTTCCTGCACGATCTACTAACGAAACACGCCTGGGGATTAAATAGAGAAGCTGATCAGCCTTTACGTTTCTGTAGACCCGCCAATAGCATTCTCTAAGGTAACCCCATATACCAATTGCACCATGCTTAGGCGACCAGAAGATGTCGGCGCCCTGAAAACGGCTTAAGCGCGACTCACCCCCTGCATTGGAGGCAGCCTGTTTGTGCCAATCGCTCTCATCAGTAATCGGATACCCGGCGATAGATTCGGTCGCTTTCCAACGATTGTAGAGTTCCGCAATCGCACCCCAAACACCGAATGCACCCACATCAGGATGCCAGTAAATTGACCCAAATTGAAAATGACTAACGCGCCCTTTACCATCGGGTGTTTTTAATTCATCGCTGATAGGATAACCTAGCGGGCCTTTTTCCCAGTCCAACTTTATCCACTTGTTAGCAATTGCTCCCTGAACGATTTGAGCCTTTGTACGGCTTGAGATATAGATCATCCCGTTTTGATAGCGAGAAAAACAGCCAGCTGGAATGGTGCGCTTGTCACCAATTCCTACCGTGCTTTTGTAGTCAACTCCGCCTATGGCGAAAGGACCTTCAATCATTGCACCAAGCCACTTATTTTCTGCTGCTTTGCTTTCAAGCGCACCGCGAAAATTTCTGTTCTCGCAGCGTGTGAGCACCGCAGAAGTCAGTTGAGTAGGAAGATACAGCCAAACTATGAGCATTAGCCCAATCATTCCCCAAATGCGTAAACGGCTCATGACCCATTTTCCTTATCTTTCCGCAAACTCTACATAAGAACTCAAGGCTAAATATGATCATTTAGAGATATCACTCAATATAGACATTATTGAGAAGAGCATTGAGAAACGCTCCTTTTTATTTTTTGCATCTTGATGCTCTTAAAATGAGGGAGCATATAGAGTTGTTTGAGAATCGAACGCTGCCTGATATGGGTTGCGGTTCATCGGCTGTCTCGGCAACCGATGAGCCTTTTTTTGTGCCAATATATCGGCAGCTATACATAATTTGACACAATACCATATCTTGTGGTGCGGCGCATGATGCAATCGGGCATCCGCCGCTTTCGGGCAGTCTAAATTTGGCACGATAAGGGTGTGTTTCTGCTAAAACGCACCCTTATTTGGCACCATAAGGGTGTGTTTCTGCTAAAACGCACCCTTACAGCATCCCCTCCCGCAATCCCACCAAGAGACTCCTTAAGCACACATTGAGCATACGCCGAATTAGTGCTATGATCTTCTTAGAAGGAGATTGGTATGGATAAGCCCAAAAGTAGTTTAGAGGTAGTTATCACACTTGCATTATCGTTGCCTCCGCTGGAAAAAGTGCGGTTGATCGAACAAGTCGTCGCCACATTGGAGCAAGACTTGACGCCACAGCCTAAGCCCCCCAAACGCCCTTGTTATGGCATGTGGGCAAATGTGAACCTCTCGGCTGAGGAGATTGAAACTGCCCGTCAGGCGATGGAGCGTTCATTCCCACGCGAGGATGTGTGATGATCACGGCTGTAGCCGATACACACACTATAATTTGGTATCTGGGCTGCGGATTCGCGCCTTTCAACTGTAGCGCGACAGTTTATTGATATTGCCGCTAGTCGTAGCGGCGAGATAGGAATATCCTCGATTACGCTTGTAGAAATGATTTACTTGATTGAGAAAGGCAAAATTCTGCCTCAACATTTCAGCAGTTTGGCGGAAGAACTTAGTGACTCCGATAGTTTGTTTATAGAAATTCCCGTTGATTTAAGAATTGTGCGTGCCTTATCACGTATAGATGGTCGTCAGATTCCCGATATGCCTGATCGTAATTATTGCAGCTACAGCAATGAGGCACAATGTGCCAATCATCAGCCGTGACGGGAAAATAAAGCTCTCAGGTTTAACAACGATTTGGTAAATAGGATTTAGGAAGTGTACATCGGTGATGTGCTTGGCAGGCGTGCGCTCTACAGCCCTGAAGCGCTTGCAGTGGTGGATAGCGGCAAAACGCCGCACCTGAAACTAACCTACCGCGAATTAAATGCACGTGCCAACCGCCTAGCAAACTGGCTGCGCGCTCAGGGCATCAGTAAGGGCGCAGTGGTTGGCATCTTGGCGCGGGATGGCGTTGAATACCTCGATACCTTCTTTGCGTGTGGCAAGCTCGGCGCCATCTTGGCGCTTTATAATTGGCGGGCGCACCCGCGTGAGCTACTCGGTGTGTTTGAGAACACACAGCCACAAGCGCTCATCTTCAGCGGCGAATTTGGCGAGGCAGCGCGCTTCCTCAAGCAGAACTGCGCCAGCCTGTACCACCTGCTGCATATTGAAGGCGGCGGCGTGCTAGGCAGCACACATCTTGACCATGCCCTGAACAACGCGCCCGATTCACCCGTCCACACCGACTCGGTGGAGGCGGAAGATATTGCCTGCCTAATCTTCACCGGCGGCACGACAGGCTTGCCCAAAGCCGCCCAGATCAGCCACCGCATGATCGCGTGGAATACGCTCAATACCATCATTCACGACTTGCAGCACGGCGATATTACCGTGAACGTCTTTCCGATGTTCCATACCGGCGGCTTGTTGGTCTATACAACGCCGCTGCTCATTCTGGGTGGCACGGTGGTGCTGACGCGCCAATTCGATGCCGCGCAAGTCCTCGATCTGATCCAACAGTACGCAGCGACCGTCTTTGCAGGCGTGCCGACCATGTATCAGTTGCTGACCGCTGCGCCGAATTGGGCAAGTGCCGATCTCAGCACGCTGCGCTTTTGCACCAGCGGCGGCGCACCGCTGCCCGTGACGCTCGTCGAGCAGTTTGAGCGCGAGAAGGGCGTGCGCTTTAAGCAGGGCTTTGGCATGACCGAGTTCGGTCCCGGCATTTTTGCCCTTGCCCCTGAGGATGCCATCCGCAAAGCAGGCAGCATTGGCAGACCGAACTTCTTCATTGATGCGCGCATTGTGGATGAGAACAACCAGCCCCTGCCAGCCGGTGAGGTCGGCGAACTGGTGCTGAAAGGGCAATCAGCGCTTTCGGGCTACTTCAATAATCCTGAGGCGAGCGCCGCCGCGGTAGATGCCGAAGGCTGGTTCCACACAGGCGATCTGGCGCGCCACGATGAGGCGTGGTATTTTTACATCGTAGACCGCAAAAAGGATATGTTCATCAGCGGTGGCGAGAACGTCTACCCTGCCGAGATTGAGCAAGCGCTCTATAAACATCCTGCCGTGCAGCAGTGCGCCGTGATCGGCGTGCCTGATCCGAAGTGGGGTGAAGTTGGCAAGGCGTGCGTTGTGCTGAAGGCTGACCAAACTGCCACGCCGGACGAGTTGATCGCACACCTGAGCAACCATTTGGCGCGCTACAAAGTGCCAAAGAGCGTTGAGATCATGCCATCGCTGCCGATCTCAGCCGCCGGCAAGATTTTGAAGCGTGAACTGCGCGCTCTGTTTGTGCCAGACTCCTAACCATCGCAAAGGATTATCTGAAAAATGCCTAAAGTCGAAGTCGGTGCGCGTGCCAGCCGCACCAAACAAATCACGGATGCCGACATCCGCGCCTTTGCCGCTGCCAGTGGTGATACCAACTCGGTTCACCTAGATGAGGAATATGCCAAGACGACGCGCTTCGGCAGGCGCATTGCACACGGCATGCTGACCGCCAGCCTGATCAGCGCCGTGCTTGGCAACGATCTGCCCGGTATGGGGACAATCTATCTCAGCCAGACGGTCAACTTTAAGGCACCCGTCTACCTTGATGATACAATCACCGCCACTGTGGAAGTGACCGCCTTCCGTGAGGAGAAGCGGATCGCAACACTCCGTACCACCTGCACCAACCAAGACGGCGTGCTGGTAGTAGAAGGTGAGGCAACCGTCATCGCACCAAAAGAGGCGTGAGCGCCACACGGCGCTGAGTCGTACAGCGGCACGCCTTAGCACCGAACCATGCTAAACTAATCAGACTCATTCAAGGCAAGTTTAGGCAAAACCATGCGTATTTTAATCGTTGAGGATAACGCCACCTTCCGCGAGACGGTGCGCGAATTGCTGCGTGATCTAGGCTACAAGGTGCGCGGCGCACGCAGCTACAACAAGGCGGTGAAACGCCTAACGCGCCACAAGTTCGATCTGGTGCTGAGCGATATGGATATTGGCGATGGCAGCGGCTTTGATGTGCTGGAACTTGCCCGCCAAACGCGCCCTGAAGCGCCTATCGTCCTGATGAGTGGTGATGCCGATCCGTCTACTGTTCAAGCTGCCTTAGCGTCCGGTGCGGCGCAGTTTTTGCCTAAGCCGTTCGGTCTGAAAGAACTGATGCAGACCATCGAGGCAGCCCTTAATGAAGCCACACCAAACTCCGAAACAGATACGCCCTCTGAATAGACCATTCAAGGGCAGTTCAAGCCCGCTTTGAATTCCTCAAAGGTGCGTGCATAGAAATTGCCGCCACCACCGCAGCGCGTGTTGAAGAAAAAATAATCATGCGCGACGGGATCAAGGGCAGCGGCGATAGCGCTCACGGCAGGGCTGGAGATCGGCGTGGGTGGCAGCCCACGAAAGCGGTTGGTGTTATACGGGTTGGAGAGGTTGAAGTTAATCCGCCCTGCCGGATACCACCACTGACCAGCACTGCCTAAGGCGTACATCATGGTCACCGATGACGCAATGGCGCGGTTATCCGCCATGCGGTTGTGAAAAACGCCGGCGATCATACGCTGTTCGTTGGCATCCCAGCTTTCGCGCTGCACAATGCTGGCGAAGTTCAGCGCTTGCCAGAATGTCCAGCCGCGTGCCGCCGCCATGCCTTCATATGCCTCTGGCACGTTGGCGGCAAAGGCAGCCAGCAGCATATCGCGGAACTGTGTGGCAGTCATGTTTGGCTCAATGGTATAGCTGCCGGGATACATATAGCCTTCAAGGCTTTTATCGGCGGGCTTGCTGCGTAGAAACCAATAATCGGGCGTGCGCGCTGTTGCGTTGGTCGCCGTCAGGAAATCGCGTCCGCGAAAGCCGACGGGCAGCCTGTCCAGCCGTTCGGCGATCTGTTCAAGGCGTGAGCCTGCCCGAATGGTGATTTGGCACGGGCAATTGGAAGGGCGGGTGAGCGCATCTACATCGCCGCTCAGATCGTCTAGCTTGGGCGCTTTCTCGCCGGCGCCGCTTGGCAAAAACAGCACTTGTCCCACTTGCAATAAGTCACTGGTCAGGCAGTTTGCCTGCCGCAAGGTCTGCACATCCACCGCGCCATCAGCACCCAGCACAAAGCCAAAGAGCGTATCGCCTGGCTGCACGCTGTAAGCAACCCAACCGTTTGGCGGCGCGCAGGCGGCTGTAGCGTTGCTCTCAGGCGCGTCAGCAGCCGTGGGCGGAAGATCAGCGGCGCTTGCCACTTCTGGGTATGGCGTGGTCGTCACGATGATGTAATGCGGCGTGGCGCTTGGTTGGGTGGTAGCAGTCGGTGTGTGGGTAGGCGGCGGTGGTGGAGTCTCGGTCGGTGCGCTCACCAACGGGATAGGTGTAGGCGTGCCGCGCAGCGCAACCGCCGTCAGGCGCGCAAGGGTGGGTGTGGGCGCGCCGCTGCCCTCTAAAGTGAGATCGCGCAGCACCGCTATACCGATCACCAACCACAGCAGGATGCCCAATGCACTGATCAGCGCTGCTACGCGCCCAAATCGCCGCATGATACGCCGCCTCAGCCGAGTTTATAGCCTATCTGACGGAGCAAGCCCTTGCGCCAGTTGATGCCTTCATCGTCCTCAATGCCTTTGCTCTTGAAGCCGTCAATCACGCCCATGATGCCGCGCCCTTGTTCGGTTTCCGCCACAATGACTTGGGTGGGATTGGCAGTGGCGCAAAAGATGCGGGCAACTTCTGGGACTTGCTTTAGGTTGTTCAGGATGTTGATCGGGTAAAAACCTTGCCCCAGAAAGACGATGAAGCTATGCCCACAAGCAAGGGTGATGGCGTTGTGCTGGGCAAGGGCAATCATCTCGTCATCGGTGCCGCTCCAACGGACAAGGCACGCGCCGGACGCCTCGCAAAATGCCAAGCCAAAGCGGATGCTTGGCACGGTATTCACCAGCGTTTCGTGAATATCTTCAACCGTTTTGATGAAATGGCTTTGCCCAAGCACAAAGTTGATCGTCTCAGGCTTTTCGATGCTCACCACAGAGATTTTAAGTTCCATAGGCGCGCTGCTCCTTCTTTTAGGCGCTGATCATACAGAGTTCAGCGCGGAAAGGCAAACCGTGCCTGCGCCCTTCACTTCAACCCGGAGCGCACAAAGCTGTTGATGAATTGGCGCTGAAAGAGCATAAACAAGATCATCAAAGGCAAGATCACGATCAGCACGCCTGCTGTGATCTGCCCATACAGCGCACCTACCTCGCTTGTTCGCAGCACACGGCTTAAGCCAACAGTCAGCGTGCGGTTCTCGTTGCTCTGCGTGATGATGAAGGGCCAAAGAAATTCGTTCCAGCGCGTGGAGACCGACACCAAGCCGAAGGCAACCAGCGATGGCACCGAAGGCGGCAAGTAAACATGCCGCAATACACCAAACCAGCCGCACCCATCAATGCGTGCGGCATCTTCCAGCTCCAGCGGAATTTGCTTGAATGCTTGCCGCATCAGAAATGTGCCGAATGCCGATCCCATGTATGGCAGCATCAGCGCCCAGCGCGTATCGAAAAGGTTGAGGAAGCTGATTGTGGCGAAGTTCGGCACAATCAGGACTGCCGCTGGGATCATCAACTGGATGAGGATCAAGCCGAAGATCAGGTTCTTGCCCCAGAATTTCAGGCGTGCAAAGGCATAGGCGGCTAGGGTGATCGTCACCAACTGCACAAGCAACACGCCCACCACAAAAATGATGGTTGTGATGTAGTGGGCGCGCCAGTCCGTCACCATTGCCACTTGCTCAAAGTTTTCAAGCGTCAGGCGGCTGCCGAAAAAGATGTTGCCTGTCACAATTGGCTCGTTCTCAGGGCGAAAGGCAACCAGCACCGTCCAGATGAGTGGGATGAGCCAGAAAAGCGCAGCGGCAAACAGCAAGAGTGTGCCGAATGTGTTCAGCGCACGGCGTGGCGCGGCATGGTGCGTTCTCATAGGCTAATTCTCATAGTAGGTGCGGCGTTCCCAGACCACAAAATTGACCACTGTGAAGATGAGCAGAAAGGCGAGGATCACCACCGTGATCGCGTTCACATAGCCCAAGTTGCGCGGCTCGTTGTATTTCTGAAAGACGAAGTACAAAAGCAGGTTGCTACGCTGGTTGGGCTGCCCTTCGCCAAGCGCGTAAAGCTGATCCACCAATTGGAAGGCGCTGGCGATACCTGTCGTCAGCACGAAAAGTGTTGTGCCTTGCAGCAGTGGCAATGTGATGAAGCGGATTTTCTGCCAGATCGTCGCACCGTCCAAGTCGGCTGCCTCATAAACATCTTGCGGCAGATTTTGCAGCCCTGCTAAATACATGATCATGAAAAAGCCCGTTTGTTTCCAAACCGCCACCAGCATAATCGAGACAAGTGTCCAGTTGGCATCGCCCACCCATTTGATGCCAACACCGCCCAGACTACGCAAGACCGTGTTTGCCAAGCCAATTTGGTCGGCGAAGATGAAGGCAAAGATGCTGCCCGCGCCAATCATCGGCATGAGGACAGGATAAAAGAAGGCAAAACGGAAAAAGCCAAGTGCCTGCAATTTGCGGTTGAGCAGCAGCGCCAGACCAAAGGCAAGCACAATGCTGATCGGCACTGTTACGCCGATGTAGAGGGCTGTGTTGCCAAGAATCCGTAAGAAATCGCCGCCGATGATCGAGCTTGGATTAAACAGATCGGCGTAGTTCTGCAAGCCAACGTAGCGGCTTGGAATGCGTGCGTTGCCCGGCTGGATGGTGCTTTGCACGATTGCGTTTAAGGTTGGAAACAGGGTGAAGGTGAAGATGAAGGCGAAGGTCGGCAGCACCAACAAATAAGGCAGCATACGCCGCCACAGCCGTTGATTCACGTTTGCGGTTGTGCTGCGCGCTGCCTGGCGGCTTAAAATTCCCAGTTGACTCATATGCGCTGCTCGCTCTCAAGAATGGCGGGCAAACAGCAGTGCGGAGGTTTATCAGCTTCCGCACTGCACCACAGCTTAACGCGCTGCCTAGCGGTAGGGCGCTAGGATTTGATCCGCCGTCGCCTGCGCCTCATCAAGGGCAGTCTTGGCATCTTTTTCACCCGTGATGACCGCTTGCACAGCCTTACCAAAGGTTTGGCGAATATCCAAGCCCTGATAAGTTGCCAATTCCTTCTGGGCATATTCGAGCTGATCGCGTGCCACGGCGTACTGCGGCTTTTCGGCTGCCAAGCTCTTGAGTGGGTCTAATTCCCAAGCGGATTGGCGTGCGGCGATGTAGCCCGTTTTTGCGCCCCAGTCCGCCTGAATTTCAGGCGAGCTAAGGTACTGAATCCAGCGCCAAGCGGCTGCTTGCTTTTCAGGCGCGCTGGTCTTCAGGATGTGCAAATTGCCACCACCGGTCGGCGCACCGTAGCCCGCTTTGCCTTGTGGCAAGAAGCCAACACCTACGTCAAATGCGGCATTGCGGAGGATGTTGGTGAGGCTGCCCGTTGTGTGGTAGATGATGGCTGCCTGCCCCGCAGTGAAGGCTGTTGGCGTATCGCCCCACTTGATGACGCCCTCTGGCATCACTTTGTGTGTGCGCGAAAGCGCCGCGAAGAACTCTAAGCCTTCCACGGTGGAAGGTGTGTTGAAAAAGACTTCAGTGGGTGAAGCCTCCACCAGATTCTTGCCGTTGCTGATGGCGAAGCCCTGAAAGAGCCAGTAGGGAAAGCCGTCCGATGGAATCATCAAGCCCCAGCGGCTGCCATCTGCGGCGGTCAGCAGTTTGGCTGCCTCAAGCATATCGTCCCACGTCTTGGGTGCCACTTCAGGATCAAGCCCAACCTCGCGGAACAGGTCTTTGTTGTAGTACATCACGGGCGTGCTGCGCTGGAAAGGAATGCCCCAGATCACATCATTCTCATCCACAGAGTTGAGCAGGAAGGCGGGAAAGAAATCCGCGATGATTGCCTCGCCATCCGCCGTGCTGTTGATGAAGTCGGTCATCGGCACGATGTAATCATTCTCGATCAGCGAGAACAGGTCTACGGCAAGAAAGACCGCCACATCTGGACCTGTGCCGCCGCCGCTGATCTGCGTTTGCACAGCCTTATAGATGTCATCATAGCCGCCGGCATAGACGGCATTCACCTTGATATCGGGATTAGCCGCGTTAAAGGCAGCGGCATACTCATCAATGATCTGGGTGATTGGACCGCCCACTGCGGTAGGATAATAAAAGTTGATTTCGGTCACAGCCTGCGCTTCGGTGCGGATATTGGCACCCATCAGCGCAAGCACGGCAACCACCGCCACCAAGACAACGAGACGCTTGAACACACCGACCTCCATTGGTCATCAGGCAGACGAGACAGCCATATTGTATGGCAGCACACAGCCTAACGCCTTTTTGTTAAGAGCATGTGATCGAAACATTAAAGCACAAATTGCCCAAGCGCACCTAGCACCCTATGAAAGACAGAATTATCCGCGCACTGACCAGTATAATGAGGGCGCACCCAGTCAGGGCAAATTTAGCCCGTGAGCCTGATTGTTGAGAGGCATTCTCCTATGAAACCGATTCGTTAGGTCAGTTTGGTTACGTTGGCAGCCCCAGTGCTGAAAATTCTACGGATATCATTAGCCTCTGAGGCAGCATGAGTGCCGATTGATTCGCGCTAAAACAATGGTTTCTGGTATGTAAATTGCAAGCCAACCATATCTAGGATTTTTGTGGGAATAGGCAAAAGTTCGAGAGCCCGTGGCTCAACTTTGATAGCCCCACTGCCATACGATTTACCAACTAGTGCAAGTCCGTTTAACACCTGTGGATGTTGCAGAACTAGCCATAGTTTCTCAACAGCCTCTGGCGAGAGAGTTGGGTTAGGGTAAACACATAAAAAACTAGTAAGTGGAATTGCTTGTGCTAAGTTACGAATAAAGCGTGTATTTCTACGTCCTAGATATGCAAAGAGAAAAGGCGGTGGATGGCGAATCTCCATCTTGTACCATGGTGACCTTTGGGCGATAAGAGGTCTTTGGTGAATTTTCAAAGATTCACCGAAGTACAGATATTTTTGCAAAGTGTCTGGAAAAGACTCTATGGAGTTTCCGTCAAGTTGTAGTAACCAACTTGGACGCCCTTTACTGTGAAGCAAGCGTATAGTTTGCTCATCAAGAATGTTGCCTTCAATGTCCCGCGTCCTTCCGACTGCTAATCTGAAATAGTTTTCAGGTAGATTAAGTGTTCGGATTTGATCTAGAGTCAAGAAGAAAAAATCGTTAGCACCAGTTGCCACACCACGCCTTACAGTAAAAAATTCCTTGAATAGTATATTGTCTTGCTGTTTACTTTGTGTTGGATTGCGTGACAACCCAATTTCGACTGCATCGCTAACTGTGCGTTGGTAGATTTTCAAGTCATCGTGAAGTGTCTCAAAGCGATTAGCTATCCATATCTGTAAGGCAACAGTTTGAGATATACACTGCACCCAGAAAAAACGTTTTTGAGGCGATTTGTTGCGAATTAAAAAAATTATTGGGTTAATATCTACATTGGGAAACGGCGATGCATCTTTGTCGAAAGTAATTACGGCATCAAGTTGGTAACGAGAAACGATCCAAGCCCAAAACCGTTTAGCTGAAACACTTTCACAAGTATCTGCGGGCATAACAAATGCTAGTTTGCCCTCTGGTGCAAGGCAGTGAAGGGCAACTAGTAAAAAGTAGTTGTGTAAACCCGAACGCCCATCTAGCGTAAAACCTAAATAATCCAGTGCTAAATTCCGCAAATAAACTTTCATTTCCATGGAGAGCCGATGATGCCGAATGTAGGGTGGATTAGCAACGATTGCCTCAAATTTCTGGCTAGGTGGAGTTAAAAGAAAATCGCTTAATTCTATATTGGCGAGATCAGAAGTTGTTAACCCTCTTTTTGTTGCCTCTAAAAGTACTTTTTGATCAATTTCTCTGCCAGCGAGGTGAACACCCCAATTCTGACTCATAGCACGACGTTTCGCTGCTAGCAAAAATGCACCTGCACCGACTGCTGGATCAAAAACAGTTTGGTTATCACATTCTAAAACGTAAGAGAGCATTGCGTCAGCAAGCCAATCTGGCGTCCAGAATTGACCTTTTTGACGTAATGTTTCTCGATGTGCTTTAGCATTTCTCACAGCATACTCTCAAGTACATTTATAGCTATATCGGATAATTTCAATCTCCCGCCGACAAACTTTACATAAGGCAGGATATGACCGTTCTTATCCACAATTGAGGCTGCTTCAAGCTGTGGTTCATCAACTGTTTCACCTAGTTTATATGCGTAGTGATGGTACACTTTATAAATAATTTTCTGAGAAGTAGCACCACCTGGTGCTTGATAAATTTGTTTAGTGGGTTCAATTAGACCTGTTTAAATGAGTTCTTCGATTCGATCAAGATGTATGCCCCAAGCCAGATCATAAACTGCCTGCCAAACATGAATAGGTATCCCATTTCTCGTCTGCCAATCGCGCAAGCGGCTACGATCCTCTTCTTTGACTATTACAGTTGGTAAAACAGCGTTTTTCTTCAATCCCAAACTGCCATTCAGACGTTTTTGAGGTTTAAGCAATGCTTCATAATCAGGCATTTGCTTTCCACAAACTATTTTCACATTCAATAGCCACTATAGCTTCTTCGAGAAGTCCTTTCAGGCTACTTTCAGGAAGGAAAGGCAATTCACTTCTGCCGCCCATATCTTGGACGAATTTCTCAATGTACTCACGTTTGGTGTGCCGAAAAATTAATAAATCCGGGCGTTTTACATCGAGCAAACCTGCTTTCTCCAAGCGCTCAAAGTATAATTCATAGGCGCGCACATCGTGATCAGGTGCAACACCGCTCGGTCCGTAAGGTAACGCAAAAAGAGATTGGTGGCATTAACCGCTGCAATCAAACGATCTTCACTCCACACACCCTGCGCCCAACGCATTAAGAAATCACTGCCGCGTAGGCGGCGCGGATTCAACAAAAAACTATCCCAGCTTATCAATCCTAAATTTTTCAACGAAAATTCAAGCCATTCGCTCGAAACTTGAATAGCTTGATCAAATAAGTGTAACACTTTGCCTCTTCTGAGTTTTATAGTGTGCGAATTACTACTCAATAATTGAATCTATAATGATGGCTTTCTTCAAAACACGGCAGGTGGCAAGTCTCCTTCAGGCAAAACAGGCAGTTCTGTCGCATCTGATCGTAGGCGCAATGCCACCCGCTGCACGTCAAAATCAAGCGTGTTGTAGCCAAGCGCCTCCAGCAGTTCATCCGGGCGCCCTGTGCCGCTCGGTGTGGAGAACAAATCGGCATACAGCGCACCGTCCTCACCAATGTGCAGCGCCCGAATCAGCGGTTTGAGGTCATAGGCTTTCTCGCGCCGCGTCCGCATGAGGTGTGGTTTGGCTAGGAGCGCTGCCATGCGCTCGGCAAGCCCTGCCACCTGCCCAGGATCAGCGTCCGTGCGCGGCGCAAGGCGAAAAACGGCGCTCTCCACCAATGTTTGCAGCGCTGGTGCGCGCAACGGCACTTCTGCAATGTCTAGGATGGGCAGATCGGGCGGGCTGACGGACATCAGCCGTGCTGCCAAGCCGTCCAGCGGCTCAGGCTGTTCCAGCCAAATATCAATCAGTTCACATTCGCTGGTGAAGCCAAGCGGCAAGGGCGCGGCAAGCTGAAGGCGCGGGCGCGCATTAAAGCCTTGCGAGTAGGCAAGCGCGAGCTGGGCGCGCCGCAGAATGCGCTCCCACGTCTTGGCAAGGTCAAGGTGACCGATATATTTAAGCGCGCCACGCTTGGCAAAGGTGATCCGCAAGCGCTGCGCGGGCGGCGGCGGTGCAGGGCGTTCGCTCATGCTCAGTGAATGACCGCCAACGCCTTGCCGACTTTCTCGAAGGCGGCGAGCGCTTGCTCAAGGTCGGACTGGCTGTGCATGGCGCTGTTCATCACACGGATGCGCGCCTTGCCATGCGGCACGGTTGGGTAGCCAATCGCCATGGCAAAAACGCCTTCCTCAAAAAGCTGGCGGCTGAACTGCTGCGCGAGTGGCGCTTCGCCAAGCATGACAGGCACAATCGGCGTCTGCGAGAAGCCGACATCAAAGCCAAGCGCTTGCATTTCACGGCGGAAGAACGCGGCATTGTGCCACATACGGTCTACTAGTTCGGTGCTGCCTTCCAAAATATCCAGCGCGGCAAGGCAAGCTGCCACATCCGGCACGGTCATTGCGCTGCTAAAAAGGAACGGGCGCCCGCGCTGACGCAGCCAGTCAATGATGATCGGGCTGCCCGCCACCACACCACCAACCACGCCGAACGCCTTGCTCAGCGTGCCAACCTCAATATCCACTTTACCGTGCAGATCAAAGTGCGCCACAATGCCGCGTCCGCCATGCCCAAGCACGCCCTCGCCATGTGCATCATCCACCATCAGCAGGATGTCGTGCTGCTGGGCGATCTCGTAAATTTCGGGCAGCGGCGCTATATCGCCATCCATGCTGAACACGCCATCGGTGATGATCAGGCGGCGCGTCGTCTCGGTGAAAGGTGTGCTTTCGATCTTCTGGCGCAGATCAGACGGATCAGCGTGCTTGTAGCGCACAATCTCGGCGCGGCTGAGCCGTGCGCCATCAATGATGCTGGCATGGTTCAGCTCATCGCTAAAGATAAGATCGCCTTTGCCAACCAAGGCTGGGATGGTGGCAAGGTTGGCGGTGAAGCCGCTTTGGAAGGTGATGGCTGCCGCAACGCCTTTGAAGGCGGCAAGGCGGCGCTCCAGTTCAAGGTGCAAATCCATCGTACCGGCGATGCTGCGAACAGCCGCCGGACCGACGCCGTGCGTGTGCATGGCGCGTTCCGCCGCCGCGATCAGGCGCGGATCATTCGCCAAGCCGAGATAGTTATTTGTGCAGAAGTTCAGCACGCGGTGCCCATCAACAGTGATCCAAGCACCCTGTGCCGATTCGATAGTGCGGATTGTGTTGAACAAGCCTTGCTCGCGCAGTGCCGCGATCTCACGTTCAATCCAAGCTGTTTTGGTGGACATTTTCGGTAACTTTCTATAGGGTAAGCGAACTGTTTTAATGAATAATGATGCTAGAGCCGCCGCCGTTGGGCGCTTTCCGCACCTCGATATGGGTTGGGAAGGCATCGCGCAGTTCTTCAATATGCGTCACAATGAGGATCAGGTCGAATTTATCCTGCACGGCGTTGATCGCCTCGATCAGGCGTTCGCGCCCGGCGGCATCCTGAGAGCCGAACCCTTCATCCATCACCAACGTGCGGAGCTGCGCGCCTGCCCGCCGCGCCAAAAATTGGCTGAGCGCCACGCGCAGCGCAAAGTTAACGCGGAAGCTCTCGCCGCCGCTGTACAGATCATAATCGCGCTGCCCTAGCTCATCGCTGATCAGGATATCCAGCGTCTCAATGGTACCTTCGCCGCTTTTCTTGCCGCGCTGCGTCTCAAAGCGGAGGTGCATTCGTCCGTCGGTCATGCGTGCCAGCAGGTCGTTCGCCAGTTCTTCCAACTCAGGGATGGCTGCCTCAATCAGCATGGCAGGCACGCCCTTTTTGCTGAAAGCGTAGCGCAGTTCATCGTAGAGCGCTTCCTCTGCCTGCCAGTGCAAGGTTTGCTCATAGAGCGTTTGGCGGCGTTGGCGGAAGCGATCAAGGTTTGCCAGTTGGCTTTTCAGGTAGCTGTACTGCTCATTGAGCGCGTCGTAGGTAGCACGGCGCTGATCGCGCTCAGCACGCAAGGCTTCAGCCTGCTTAGCACGCGCCTTCAGATCGGCAATCTGCGCGTCTAATTCGGGCAGTCGGGCGCGTTGTTCGGCGCGCTGTGCTGCTTTTTGGTCTTGTTGCTCGCGCTTGAGGGTAAGCTGTTCGTCAAGGTCGGGCAGTTTTTCAAGTGCTTGTGCCAAATCGTGAGCGCGTAGGCGGAAATCTTGCAGGTTGCCTAGCTGTTCGCGCAGGGCGGCGTGTTCATCAGCGTCATAGCCGAGATCGGCTGCGGCGCGCTCACAGGCTGCCATTTCAGCGCGCACTGCCTCGCCAAATGCCTCAGAGTCAAGCTGGGCGTGCAAGGCGGCATATTCAGCGCGCAGTGCCTCAGCGCGCTCCGAGGCGCCTTGGGCAGCCTTTAGACGCTCTGTCAGCGTGCCAAGCTGCTTGGTCAGCACCTCTTGGCGCTTCAGCGCACTCTCAAGGTCTTTCAGGTGTTTTTCAAGCTGTTTTGCCTGTTTTTCACCCGCCTTGACCGCCTGCTCATTCTGGCGGTAGCTTTCGCGCAGCACCTCGATTTGGTCAGTGTATTCGGTGATCAGTTCGGCGCGTTTCTCGGCAGAAAGCGGCTCATTACAAACCGGACACAACGCCGTTTCGCTCGCCTCTAGAAATTCTAGGCGGCTGCGAAGTTGTTTGCCCTCTGCCTCAACCTGTTCATTCTTGGTTTTGGTCTGCGCGCCTTGCTCAGCGATTGTCTGTAGCTCAGTGCGGATCGCCTCATGTTCTGCCTTCTTCAATGCCAGCGCGTCGTAGTCTGCCTGTGCTTGGGCAATTTGCGCCTCTACGGCGGCGATCTGGTCGGCGTCGGCTTGGGCGGCGTCAATTTGTTTGGCAAGTGCTTGCGCCGCAGTGGTCAGGTGAGCGCGCTCTGCCGCCAGCTTTTTTTCGAGGGTGTGGTATTGGCGCTCCAGTTCTCGGAATTGCGCTTCGCGGGCTTGGAGCATGGCAAGCGCTGCCTCCGTTTGCTGGCGGGCTGCCTCACCCTGTTCGATTTCTTCGCGCTGTGCCACCAAATCGGCGTAGGTTGCCTGCGCTTGCTCTAGGCGCAGCACATCGCGGGTGATCACCTCCAGATCACGCTCCAGCATGGCAATGCTTTTATCAAGCGTCTCGCGCTCGCGTTGTGCCATCACCAACTGATCATCGGTGCTTGCTAAGGCACGGAAGGCGTCATCGGCGCGCTCAAAAGCAGCGTGCGCCTCATTAAGCTGCGCTCGCAGTTCGTCCTCTTGGCGGTGCAGTTCACCCTCTTGGTCAAGTTCATCATCAAGGCGGCGGATTTCCCGTTCGTTATCGGCGCGCAGGCTACGGTGCTTCTCAACGGCTGCTTTGGCGCGGGCTTCATAGTCATCCCAACGCGCCAAGCCGAGGATATCTGCCAGAATCTCTTTGCGCTTGCCCGCCGTTTGTGCGGTGAAGGCATCTGCCTTGCCTTGCTGCAAAAAGGCAGAGGTGACGAACGTCTCGTAGTCCAACCCAACGCGCTTGGCAATTTCCTGATCCACATCGCGCACGCTGGCATGTTCGCTGATGGGCAGCCACTGCGCGGAGTCGTGTTCGCGCACGCGCAGAAATGCCTCAGTCCTGCCTGTTTTGCCGCTTTTCAGATAGACGCGCTGCACCTGATAGGTGCGTTCATCCTGCTCAAAGGTCAGCGTGACAGACATCTCTTTTTGCCCGCTGTGCAGCAGTTGGTCTTTATCGTTTGCCCGCGCTTTGCCCCACAATGCCCACGTGATGGCGTCCAGCAGGGATGATTTGCCGGCGCCGTTGGCACCCGTTAGACAGGCAACATGAATGCCCTCAAAGGGAATCCGAACAACTTCCCGATAGGCGAGGAAGTTCTTAATCACCAACTCCAGCGGGCGCATCAGCCGCCTTTCGGCTACCAACCATGCTCAAGGCGCGCAATCAGGCGTTCGGGCATCTCAATGCGGCGCATTTTCTCTTGAGTCACCTGAATCGGATATGGCACGCGCCGATGTTCAAAAACATGCTTCTCCACCTCTAGGATGGCATAGGCAGCATCTGGGTTGGAGTCACGCGGCTGCCCAACGCTGCCCGGATTGACAATCAGACGGTGACCGTTAAGCTGTGAAGGCTGCCGATAGGCAGGTGCTTGCGCGTCAGTATCGCCGCGTTCGGACATCAGCTTGTAGATGATGGGTGTGTGTGTATGCCCAACAAGGCAGTAGGGCGTCTCGAAGTGTGGGAAGTTGAGGGCAGCGATCAGCGGATCGAGGATGTATTCCCAAACAGGCTCACGCGGGCTGCCGTGCGCCAGCGTGTATTGCCCTAGCACAAAGGTGGTTGGCAAGGCATCCAGATAGGCGATGTTCTCGGGCTTGAGCGTCTCTTGCGTCCAGGTGACTGCCTTGCGTGCGTCAGCGTTGAAGGTACGAATATCCAGTCTGCCTAAGGCTGCCCAATCGTGGTTACCTGCCAAGCACAGGTGCGGCAAGGTCTTAAGCAGCTCGCAGCATTCGTTGGGATCAGGTCCGTAGCCGACCACATCACCCAAGCACCAGACATAATCCCAGTCGCCTTTGGCATCGGCAAGTACTGTTTCAAAAGCGGCTAGATTCGCGTGAATATCCGAAATGATTAAAATACGCATAGTTTGCCTACGTCCCGAACGAAGATTTGGTGCTGCACCACAGTTGAGGGCAATCTTAGCACGAATTTGATCAGAGTGCGAGAAAGATCAACCACCTGTCCATGAAAAATTTATGCAGGTTTTGAGGCGGGGCAAATGCATTTCTAACGCAATGGGCAAATGCTGAAGGCACTGTACCTTTTGCGGTACACTAGGCAGCAATTTCACTTAAAAAGGATTTTTGTATGGCGCGCTTTATTTTTCGGCGTGTGCTGCAAGCCCTGCCGCTGCTTTTTCTGATCAGCCTGATTCTGTTCGCCCTGATGCAGACCGTTGGCGATCCGGTTGCCACAATGGGCGGACGGCAGCCACTGGACGATGCAGATCGCATTCGGCTGCGCTGCCAACTGGGATTGGATCAGCCAATTTTGACGCAATACGTCTTTTGGTTGATCGGCAACGACTGGACAATTCTAGATACCAACTGCGACGGCGTGATTGATGAGGCAGATGGCTATGGCAGGCTGCGCGGCGTGCTGCGCGGCGATTTTGGCACGTCTATCACGGATCGCCGTCCAGTGACGACCGTGATCGGCGAGAAGGTCGGCAACACGCTGCTTTTGATGATTCCAGCGCAGTTCCTCATCATTGTGATCGGCATCGGCATTGGCATCTATTCAGCCTTGCGCCAGTATTCGCTGCTGGATAACACAATGACGGCGCTTTCTTACGTCTTTCAATCCATGCCGATCTTCCTAATCGCCCTGATTTTGGTCTATTTGTTCAGCGTCAATTTGAAGTGGCTGCCGCCGAACGGCATGTTTGATCCGCTGGGCGACCGTTCCTTCATTGATGTGTTGCGGCATATGATCTTGCCCGTCGCAGCGCTGACATTGATCAGTGTGGCGGGCTACAGCCGCTATATGCGCGCCAATATGCTGGAAGTGCTGAACGCTGACTACGTGCGGACGGCGCGTGCCAAAGGACTACCAGAACGCGAGATTAACCTGATCCATGCCTTGAAGAATGCCAGTTTGCCGATTGTGACGCTCATTGGGCTGGATTTAGGCAGCCTGATCGCTGGCGCAGTTGTCACCGAGTCCATCTTCGGGTGGCCCGGCATGGGGTCGCTTTTCCTGACCAGCTTAGGACGGGATGATTATCCAGTGCTGATGGGCATTCTGATGCTCACCACGCTCTCGGTGATCATCTTTCAATTGCTGACCGATATTACCTATACGTGGCTCGATCCGCGCATTCGCTACTAAGGCGGGAGAATGCAAATGGCAGTTAACGCACTTTCACTTCAGGCAGATGCGCCCAAAAGCGAAAATCGGGCATGGCGGCGTTTCCGCAAGCACCGCATGGCAATGCTTGGCTTGCTGCTGCTGATCGGGATGATCCTCTTTGTGGTGGTTGGCTCAATCCTGATGCCTTACGAACGCGCCACTGTACCAGAGGTGCGGAATCGGCTGCAAGCGCCAAGCGAGACGGCATTCTTTGGCACCGATCAGCTTGGGCAGGATGTGCTGGCACGTGCCATTTATGGTGGGCAACTCTCACTGCTGATCGGCACGTCGGCGATGCTGCTCTCTATCCTGATTGGGACGTTCGTCGGTGCGGTGGCGGGCTACTATGGCGGCGTGATTGACAACCTGCTGATGCGCTTCACAGAGGCGATCATGACCATTCCGCGCTTATTCCTGCTGCTGGTGCTGGCAAAGTATTTCGGCGGACGAATGCCATCCATTCCATTCTTTGGGCGTGAGCTAAGCGGCGGCGTGTTGGTGGTTGTGATCGTGATCGGCGTCACCAGTTGGACGAGCCTTGCACGCATTGTGCGGGCGCAAATTCTCTCGCTGAAAAATATGGAGTTCGTGACGGCTGCCGAAAGTTTGGGCGTGCCAAACCGCCGCATCCTGCTTCGGCATGTGCTGCCGAACACGCTCGCCTCAATCATCGTCTCGGCAACATTGGGCATCGCCGGCGCTATTCTGAGCGAGTCTTACGTCAGCTTCTTAGGGTTAGGTGTGGATGCCAAAACGCCAACGTGGGGCAATATGATGCAGATGGGTTATCGCTACATCAGCACTGCGCCGTGGATGTGGCTGTTTCCGGGCGTGCTGATTGTGATCAGCGTGCTGTGCATCAACTTTATTGGCGATGGTCTGCGCGATGCGCTCGATCCGCGCAGCCAAAAAGGCAGCTAGGCAACTTTAGCATCTTCATAAAGTGGGCGGGAGCCACCCCGCCCGCTTATACACACGCTTTCTTGTCTAATCCTGCCTTTTCATCCGTTTTTCCCCTAATTTCGTGAAAACTAGCCACCTCATCAGCGAAGTTCTCGTTGCTTTTTTACGAACTGTGTTACAATAAAAACGAAATTTGTAAAGTGGGCGTATGGCGGAGGCATCCAATGAATATCGCAGAGATAAATCCAGAGGGCAGTGTGACCAGTGGTCACGGCAAAAGCACCGCGCCAATTTCCGAGCCAGAAGATTTAATTGCCGCCAACGCCGCACCCGAAACCCTTCTGCCCAATCAAGCAGCAGCGCCTGCGGCGAACCCTTCGCCTGAAGCGGCTCCACTTGCGGCACCCTCAGCCACGGCAAGCGGCGCGCCCGAGTCCTTGCCATTGGCAGCACCAACCGCCGCCCAAACGGATCTACCAACTGACGCAACACCACCGCTACCCTCTGCGGCGGCTGACCCACAACAAGCGCCTGCCGCTAAAGAATTTGCTTGCCCAAACTGCGGACGCATGGCGCGAGTGGGCGAGTTGGTCTGCACCAATTGTCAGTTCGTCTTTGGTGCCTCGATCAGCACGCACCGCATTGAGGAAACAGAAGTCCCGCAGCCCTCGCGCCCACAGCAAACTGGTGATGCAATCGCCACTGAGGAAAAGCCGATTACACTTGAAATTGATGGCACGGTGCTGAACCTGAGCATTCACGAGACATTGATCGTTGGACGGCGCGTGGCGGGCGAAGAACCGCCCGATGTAGACCTAACGCCTTTCCGCGCTGAGGCAGAAGGCGTTTCGCGGCGGCACCTACGCCTAAGTCGGCGTGGCAGCCTGATCTACATCACCGATCTGCACAGCACCAACCGCACCTATTTGAACGGGCGCAAGCTGATTCCTGATGGTGATCGGCTCATTCGCAGCGGCGACGAAATTCGCTTAGGTCGCCTGAAGATTAAGGTTCGCTTCTAGCGCCTGCTGCTCTACAGCGCAGCCACAGCGAGTGCCAACGCCTCTCGCACGGCAGGTGCGCTAAAGGCTGACCACTGCTCAGCAAGGGTGGTGCGCAGCCTTTCGCCTTGCGCGTGGCGCGTGCTTAAGTAACGCTGTAAGGCACGCTTGCCGCGCTGCACATTCGGTAAATAGTGCGCCGTAAGCTGCCCTGCAACCTCTGTATCTTGCAATTCACCCAAGAAATCTTGCAACTGTTTACAGGCTTCCACAGGTAGCTCAGCGCGTGTGCCGAGCAGTTCGCCGAACGCCTCAATCAGGTAGCGCAGCTGTTTCACCTCAATACGAAGCGCGTGTAGTTGGTCAGGCGTTGCCGTGCTGAGCAGCGGCGCGTAAGCACGCACAATGCCATATTGCTCATAGATCAGGCGCGGCACAACCTCACAAACGCGCTGCGGCACAGGCAGTTCAGCCTCTAGCTCACGCACACCTGCCAGCGGTGTTTGCACAAAGGCAGCAAAAGCGCTCAAGAATTCTGTGTGTGCCTCACTGAGCAGATAGTCGCACAGGCTTTGGCGCAGCGCAGCATGTGGCACTGCCAAACTTGCACTTAAAAGGCGCAATTCGCGGCGGCTGGCAGCAGGCTGCTGTTTGGTATAGCTTGCCAGATGCTCACGGTAAACATCCAAATCGCGCACATTGCCCAGTGCGTCCGCCACAGCGCGCAGCGCACGGCGAAATGGTCTGAGGACGCTTTGGCGGTAATACGGGCGAAAAATGCGTAGTGTGCTGCGTAAACGGCGCGTTGCGACGCGCATTTGGTGGACTGCCTCACCGTTATCACTCGCCAGCACCTCTGCCTGTTTGGTCAGCAAACGTCCAAAGTGGAACGCCATCACTTTACGCCCGCCTTCGCTCATCAGATCATCTGCCTGAACGTTTGGGCGTTCGGGTGCGGCAAAGTTCAGGCTATGCAGTGTTGCCAACACGGGTTTAGCTGCCTCGCAGTCGTTTTACCCTATGCTTAGCATTATAACATAGTTTGTAGAAGGCGTGCTGCATCCCTACGGGACGCGGAAAAAGCCGCTCGGCGGGAAAGCGTTATACAGCACCGCGCACGCCGCCCGAATCGCTTCAGGATACGGGTTGAAGATCGCTAGATAGGCAGCAGGCTGAATGCCGCGTGTGATGTCATACGGATTTTGAAGCGCCACCACTACCGTTTTCTGGGCGCTGAAGGTGTTCACCAAGCGCGCTTGGCGCGGATATTCATCTATATTGAAAGTAAAAACGACCACCACATCCACTTGTGTGTTGATCTGGCGTGCGATGGATAGTTCGTTATCGGTTGGCGTTAGCGAGTAGGCAAGCTGGCGCGTTGGTTCACCATACAGGCTGCATGTGCGCCCTGCGGAAAGGTACGCGCCCGGATAGATGATGCCGATCTTGCTGCGCTGAGGATCAAGGGGTAGCAGGTTCGGCTGTTGGTAGGCAACGGCCACCGTCCGCAGATAGATCGCTTCCAACGCGGCGCGGTGTGCTGCGCTCTGGACGCGCTCGGCAGCCGCCTGAACTTCTAGTGGCTGCCAGCCTGCCAACAAGCCATACTTCGCCTTCAGCCGCAGAATGCGCCGCACAGACTCGTCAATGCGTTCGCGTGCAATATCGCCGTTCAGCACTGCCTCTAAGAGGGCGCGCTTCATGTTTAGCTGCTCTGTGATGGGCAGGTTTGGTCCAGTTGCCAGCATATCTATGCCAGCTTGGATAGCGCGCACTGCCGCCGCCGCAGGCGTGAAATTCTGCCGAACGCCGCCCATATCCATCGCATCGGTGATGATGACGCCCTCAAAGCCAAGTTCGCCGCGCAGCAAATCGCTCACAATCGGTCTGGAGAGCGTAGCAGGTGTATCTTTGGCAGGATCAAGGCTTGGCACATTTAAGTGCGCCACCATGACAACATCAGCGCCGGCGGCGATGCCCATGCGGAACGGAATCAGCTCATACGCCATGCGTTCGCGTGTGAAGCTGACCGTTGGCAGCGCCAGATGCGAGTCGGTTGCTGCGCCGTGTCCAGGGAAGTGCTTGAGCGTTGCCACCACGCCGCCGCCTTGCAAGCCGCGCACATAGGCGGCAATAGCAGCGCCAACACGAGCGGCGGAATGTCCCCAGACGCGCTTTTCCATAAAGCGCCCTTCGGCATGGCGCAGATCGGCGACGGGCGCAAAGTTCATGTTGATGCCCACGGCGCGCAGTTCGGTAGCGGTCATTGCCGCCACTTGCGCGGTTTGTTCGGGCGGCATAGCACTTAGGGCGCCGCCCCATGGGAAGGCAGTGAAGCCGTCGTTCAGGCGCTGAACGGTGCCGCCTTCCTGATCGGTGGCAATCAAGAGCGGCACCTTCGCACCGATTTGCGCCGCCAAAGCTTGCCACGCATTGGTAGAGCGCGTTACAGCAGCAGGCGAAACGCCGTTCGAGGTGAACACGCCAATGCCGCCGGGCGTCATTTGCCGCAGAAAGGCAGTGCTGGTCTCGTTCAGCCCTTCGCCAAAAAAGCTGACCATGAACAACTGCCCAAGGCGCACCTCAAGCGGCATTTGAGCAAGGATCGCCTCAATTTGCATCTCTCCCTCATCTTGGGCGTGAATGGGCGGCAAGCTCAAGCAGAGCAGCGCAGCGGTCAGCAACAAGGTCAGCAACAAGGTCAGCAAACGGCGCACGGTCAGGTCTTTCATCATTATCCTTATGTTTGATTAGCGAATATCCGCCCAAGCGGTATGCACTTCGGCAGCGCCGCGCTTGATGGCACGCAGCAGCGCATCTTGATCAACGGGCAAGCTATAGATACGCACGCCGCAAGCGTTGGCAATCGCGTTACAGATGGCAGGCGTCGTGTTGATGGAAGCGATCTCGCCAACACCTTTCGCGCCGTAAGGGCCATCGGCAGCGCGGTGTTCCACAATGTGCGAGATAATGCGCGGCGCGTGCTTGATGCTCGGCATTTTGTAGCGCGCCAACAGCGTTGACCACGGCACGCCATCCTCAGTGATATACGCCTCGCTCAGGCAATTGCCCATCGCCATCACGATGCCACCTTCGATCTGCCCTTGCAGCGCCAACGGATTGATAGCGCGCCCGACATCGTGCGCGCCGACGACCGTCAGACATTTCACCGCGCCTGTCTCAAGATCAACCTCAACTAAAGCAGCTTGCGTGGCATAGCTGAAGGCAAAGTGCATATCGCCACCTGTGCCAAGCGGCTGCGTTTTCGGTCCCCAATACTCATAGAGCGCCTTCGGCTGCACGCCCTGCACCTTCATCGCACCGACGATCTCGCCAAGCGGCACCGCTTGCCCGTCATAGCGCAGCAAGCCTTCCTCAAAGCGGATGTCTTGCGGTGGCACATCGTAAAGCTCGGCGGCGAAATTTCCGATTGCCTCGCGCAGGGTGCTGGCAGCAAGGCGTGCGGCGTTACCCGTCATGTAAGTTTGGCGTGAGGCGGTCGTCGGTCCGCCGTCCGGCGTAAGGTCTGTATCGCTAAGCAGCACGCGCACGCGCTCATATGGCACACGCAGTTCCTCAGCCGCCACCTGTGCCACCACCATTACCAAGCCCTGACCCATATCGGCAGAGCTTGTCCGCACCTCAAACGAGCCATCCTCAAACGCTTCGATCTCAGCGGCTGCCTTGTCCGGCGCACCGCCGCCCAAGCCCGTATTCTTATAGGCACAGGCGATGCCCCAGCCATACGCCTTACTGCCTGCGCGCCACGCCCAACGGAAGCCGCCTTCTGTCTCTGATTCCATCGTCTCATAAACGCGATCCAGCGTTTCGAGCAAGCCGACTGATTCGCGCAAAAGCTGCCCAGTTGCCGTCACCACACCGACGCGCTGTGCGTTCTTACGGCGCAACTCGACAGCATCCATGTCAAGTGCCTCTGCCAATAAATCCATGTTTTGTTCAACGGCAAAGGCAGATTGTGTGACGCCAAAGCCGCGAAAAGCACCGCTGACAGGATTGTTGGTATACATGGCGTAGCAATCAATTTTTGCGTTTGGCACCACGTAGGGACCGGTGGCGTGTGTGGTGGCGCGTGTTAGCACTTTGTCGCTCAGGCTGGCGTAAGCGCCGCCGTCACCGTACAGCTCAGCTTGGATAGCCGTCAATGTACCGTCGCGTTTAGCACCCGTCTTAATGCGGATCACGGTGGCATGCCGTTTGGGGTGAAATAAGAGCGACTCTTGCCGCGTGTAGAGCATTTTCACAGGCTTGCCCGTCGCTTGTGCCAGCAGCGCCACATGAATCTGCCCTGCAATATCTTCTTTGCCGCCAAAGCCGCCACCGATGAGCGTTCCCTTAATGCGGACTGCCTCATCTGGCACGCCGAGTGCCGCCGCCACCTGATAGCGATCTTGGTAGGGAATTTGCGAACCGACGTAGACGGTCAGCTTGGTGTGATCGGCATCGTAGCCTGCTGGCACGCCAATGGCGCACTCTGGCTCTAGGAAGGCATGTTCGGTAGTCGGCGTGCGGTATTCGCGCTCAATGATCACATCTGCCTCTGCAAAGCCTTGTTCAGGATCGCCATGCCGCACCTTGATATGTTTGAGCAAATTGCCATCAGGGCGATCTTCGTGCAGGATCGGCGCTTCGGGCGAACGGGCATATTCAGGGTCAGCGACGACGGGCAGCACTTCATATTCAACTTCGATCAGCGCCAGTGCCTCAGCCGCGATTGCTTCACTCTCGGCAGCCACAATCGCCACTGGATCGCCCATATAGCGCACTTTATCGTCGCAAAGTGCCGCCCAATCCAGATGCACCAAGCCATGCCGATTGCGTCCGGGAACGTCTTTATGCGTTAGCACGGCGCGGACGCCTGCCAGTGCCTTTGCTTTTGCCGTGTTGATGCTCAGAATACGGGCGTGTGGGTGTGCAGCGCGCAGCGTGCGCCCATAGAGCATATCAGGGAAGGTGTAATCATCCGTGTATTTGGCAACACCGGTCACTTTGGCAACCGCTTCTTGGCTTGGCAGGCTGTGACCGGCAACCTTCAGTTCATCGGTATCTGTTTCAGGCAGTTCGGGCGGCAAGTGTGTGCCGTGCTGCTCAAAGTGCGCGGCGGAATGAATGGCGCGCAGCACGCTGGTATAGCCCGTGCAACGGCAATAGGTATCTTTGAGGGCGTGTTGAATGTCGGCATCGCTTGGCGTAGGATTACCGTTCAGCAGCGCACGCGCCGTCATGATCAAGCCGGGCGTGCAGAAGCCACACTGCACTGCGCCATGCTGCACAAATGCTGCTTGCAGCGGATCAAGCGCTGCGCCGTGTGCCAAGCCTTCAATGGTTGTGATATGCCGTCCTTCGGCGCGCAGGGCAGGATAAATGCATGAATTAATGGGCAACCCATCCACCAGCACTGTGCAGATGCCGCATTCTGCCTCGTTACAGCCAATCTTTGTGCCAGTCAGCCCAAGATCGTAGCGCAGCACTTCCGCCAGCGTGCGCGATTCGGCAATTTCGCACGTACGCGGCTCACCATTCACCGTCAGCTTTAACGTTCGCATACCCACTCGCCTCACAAACTTTTCAAACACGCCTGATGTGCATCAAGTTAAGCGAGAAGGCGCGCAAAAGTCAAGGTTTATGGGTTGAGCGTCCACCGCAGAACACAGTCCGGTTTAGCTTCAGCCCGCCGTTGTGTAAAGCCTGTTGCCAACTCACCACGCTCGCCCACTTTTACAGTGGACATTCCCACCGCCTTGCGCGAAAATCAAGGCATATCGAACGCGCAAATATGCCTGATGCAGGCTAAACACTTTGATCATGAACGCACAGACAAACCCTAATCCTCCTGAACACCCATCCGAAACACCATTAGAAATTGACCGCGGCTTCACCTACCGCGTCACCATTGCCAGCCTGATCATTGGCGTGCTGCTGGCTGCCGTCGCCGCGCTGATCGTCTTTAGCCTGACGCGCCCTGTCACCTTTGATGAGCAAGGGCAGGTCAACTGGTCGGTTGGCGCAATTCTGTTCCCGGTGGCAGCAATCTTCGTCGGCAGCATCTTGTTTTGGTCGGTTTTTGGCTTGCCGCTGCGCGTAGCAAGGCGGCGCGGCGTGATCCTCGACCCTGAAGTGTATCCGTGGACGGGCGCGGTGCTAATCGGCGCGCTGTTTGGCGGCGGCTTCGTGCTTGCTATGATCTTGGGTATTATCTAGGCACATTGTGTGCCTTCACCTGAAAGGACGCCTTATGCGCGCAACGCCCGAAGGAACGCGCCGCTTCGCCCAACGCCAGTCGGCTGCTCGCCAGCCAAACTACCGCCAATCCGCAGATGGGCTGTGGCTGTCCAGCCTTGGACACGGTACATACCTGGGTGATCCTGACGCCGCCACTGACAGCGCCTACCGCGCCGCCTTCGATGAGTCTTTGGCGCGTGGCTGCAATGTCTTCGATTGTGCGATCAACTATCGTTTTCAGCGGAGTGAGCGCACACTTGGCGCCTGGCTGAACGAGGCACTGGCAGCGGGTAAGCTTACCCGTGATGAGGTGGTGATTGCGACCAAAGGCGGCTTTGTGCCATATGATGGCGCGCCACCTGACGATCCGCGTGTGTATGCCTACAAACAGTTTATCGAGACGGGCTACGCCAAAGCCCACGAATTTGCCGCACGTTACCAACATTGCATGGCGCCCGCCTACCTAGAGCAGATGATCGCACTCAGTTTGCAAAATCTTGGTGTGGAATGCCTAGACATCTACTATTTGCACAATCCCGAAACGCAGTCTATCGCCATCACGTCGCACACTTTCCGCGCCCGCCTGCTGGATGCCTTCGAGACGCTGGAGCTTGCCGTTGAACGTGGGCAGATCGCCAGCTATGGGCTTGCCACATGGACGGCATTCCGTGTCCTGACCGATGCGCCGGATTACCTCTCGCTGACCGAGATGGTCAGCCTTGCCACAGAAGTTGCCGGGCAGAACCATAACCTGCGCTATCTGCAACTGCCCTATAACCTATTCATGACCGAGGCATATGCTTTTGAAAACCAACAGGTCGGCGAATCCTTCATGAGCGCGATTGAGGCAGCCAATGAGCTAGGGCTAACGGTGATGGTCAGTGCGCCGCTGATGCAAGGGCGGCTTGCTATTATGGAGTCGCCGCGTGTGGCGGCTGCCTTGCCTGAACTGAGCAGCGAGGCGCAGCGCGCCTTACAATTTGCCCGCAGCACACCCGGAGTCTGTACGGCGTTGGTCGGCATGAAAGAGTTGGCGCACGTCGCGGAAAATCTCGCCCTCACCGATCTGCCGCCCTCAGATGCCGACCTGATCCGCGGACTGTACGGCAAAGCCTGAAGCTGCACAGGTGGCGATCCGCTTTTGTGCTGCGCGCATGAATTTGCTCACACCTTCAAAAACGCGCAGACCGCCGCTATGAACCGCTCAGGCTGCTCCAGCATTGGGAAGTGACCGCAGCCCTCAAAGAGCAAAAAGCGGCTGTTGGGAACTTTGGCGGCAACCAGCGCGCCCTCACGGGTAGAGACTGCGCCATCCCGCGCACCGAACACGATCAGGGTTGGCGCGCTAATGTTGCCCAAACGGTGGCTGATATCAGTGCCAAGTGTGGCAAGCCCTGCCTTCCAACGGGCATGGCAGGCATCGGGACGGGTGGCATAGTGGCGATCTTGCGCCCACGCTGCGTAAGGCAGCACGTCCATATCCGCAAACCACACCCGAAAGCCAAACTTGCCCAAGCGTGGAGCGTGTTCCATGCTGGCGCGCTGCACATGAATATAAGAAGGAAAGAGCATCGGCAGCAGCACTAACGCGCCATTCAGCAGGATTAGGCGCGGTGTGGCGCACCCACTGACAATGCCCGCCACATCAATCAGGTGCGTCACACGTTCTGGCGCAAGCGTAGAAGCAATATAGAGGCTGATCAGGCCACCCATCGAATGCCCCATCAACGCAAAGCGCCCGATGCCAAGCTGATCGGCAAGCGCCAACACGCGCTGCCCTTGCGCGGCGATGCTGTAATCGCCCTCAGGCGGCGCGGCGCTCTCACCATGCCCAAGCAAATCCACCGCGATCAGGTAGAAGTGCGGCGCAAGTGCCTCTAAGACGTGCCGCCACACGAATTTATGGCACGTCCAGCCATGCACAAGCATAAGTGGCGGCGCGCTTGGATCACCTGCGGTGACGTAGGCTAAGACCTCTCCGTTAATGTTGGTTTTGTGAACAGCCGATTGTGTGTTGTACTGGATCGTGTTCATTTAGGTGCTTCCGCCTCGATGCGTTGATGCCTCGATCCTAGTGTAGCACGCTTACCATGCGCCAAAAGTTGTGGACACGTTTGAGAATGCATATAAGTTCGTACTCATGCACCTTTAAGTCTGATTTTCGTTTAGAATTAGTGTTAGTCATGAATTTTTGTAATGTAATTGTAACACACATTTGTTCGCAATTCCGCTATCTATCATATTCTGTTGAAAAGGATCACAAAGTTGTGATATGCTAACGGTTAGAAATGGTTGTGTTTTCCACGCCTTGCCTTCCTTCATTATGTGCGTCGAAACACTTAGAGGAGCCAGCCATGCCTCACGTCTATATTGCTCATCGGCAATCAGCGAGTGCTGAGTTAGCGCGGCTTATTAGAGATTATCTGGTTAAACAGCACTACACCGTTTTTTTAGACGTGGAGGGCAATAATCTACGTCTGCGCGAAGATATTATCCTTGATGAAATTGTATCCTGCCATTGCTTTGTATTGGTGTTAGATCGTAACACCTTTGAGGATGCCAGCATTGTGAGCCAAGTGGCACACGCGCTGCGCTACAAGACCGATCAGATCGTGGTGGTGGCACGTGATGGGTTGGATGCAGATCGCATCGCGCACACCATTATCTCTGAAATTAGCCCCATTCTCAGCTACAACTGGCTGCCCTATAACCACACCTACGCAGAGACAAACCTGGCCCGCATTCTAAGCGCGGTGCAGGCTGCCGCAGGCTACGCCACGTCGTCACAGCCTGTGGTGGAAATTCCCACACAGCATCAGGAACAGCCAGAAGCAGACCCAGCACCCACCCTTGTGCGCCCGCCGCGTTTCCCGCCGCCGCCACCACCGCAGGCAGCGGCGCCCGATCTCAGCGTTGCCGACTGTATGCGTCAAAAACCTTTGACTGTGGCAGCCGAGACCAGCATCGGCATTGCGCTTGCCTATATGGAGATACAGCGCATCACCTACCTGATCGTCAACAACCACCACAACGCCCTTGAGGGCTGGGTGAGCAAAGCTGATTTGGTTAGCTATTTGCCCTCACCACTCTATGCAGATTCAGGGATGACCACCGCGCAATATACGCAGCGCTTTCAGAAGCGCTCTGCGGAGTCGGTGCGCGATCATATGCATCATCGTGGCAATGACCTTGAGTGGTTAGCGCCTGAAATGGCTTTGAAAAATGCCCTAGATCGCTACTTTTTGAAGACGTTCAATCGCGGTGCGCGGCGCTTCCGCATTCGCCAATTTCCCGTGCTGGATAACACTTTTGTGGCGGTTGGTGTGCTTGGTTACTGGATGATCATCAACCAATTCATAGCGATGGACTGCCTGCCGGATGTAACCGTGGGCAGCATCATGCTGCCATCCGATGATCGGGATAACTTCATTGAAGTGCGCCCTGATGTAACGCTTGGCAACGCTGAGGAGTTAGCGCGCATTAACGGCTGGTCGCACATTGTGATCAGCGATGAACAGAGCAACTTGGTAGGCATGACCACCATCGAGAAGATTCGCCGTATCCTTGATCCTGATATGCCCATGCTGAGCAACTTGCCCGTCCTGACTGAAATGCGTCCTCATCAGCGCTGCCGCGCTCTGCACGAAAACGACCCGCTGACAGACGTGATCGCGCTCTTTGCCAATGATGATATTGGCGCGCTGCCTGTGGTAGAACGTGGTGGTTTGCGGCTGCGCGGCTTGCTCACCTATGTTGAGGTGTTGCGCGCACTGCGGAAATTGCTCGGCACATAGGTCGGCGCTGCCCTCGCGCTCTAAATGAGCCTCATACTCAATTTCCCACGCCAAAAATTTGGGAAAGCTGCTTCAACGCGAAAGACGAGGCTAACCGCGAACATCTAGCGCACGCTAGACGATCATCCTAAGATGTACCTCGCCCATCACACCATTCACCACCGCCTATTCAGGCTGCCTGTTCCCATAGGGCAAAAAAGGCGCTATTATGTGAAAGTAACCTTAGGTTTGGGAAATTGGTGGCGTGATGGCAGGCGGACAACCTCTTACGTACCTTAAAAACGGGCAAATGCTCGGTAAGTATCGCATTGATGGATTGCTTGGGCGCGGCAACATGGCAGAAGTCTACCGCGCCTTTAATCCTGATTTGGCGCAGCACGTAGCGATCAAGGTCATTCATCCACTGCGCCTTGAGGATGGCGAATCAGTGGCGCGCTTTCGGCAAGAAGCGCGTGCGGTGGCTGCCCTTAGCCATCCGAACATCTTACGCGTCTTTGATTTCGACGTGCAAGACGGCTTGCATTATATGGTGATGGAACTCATCGAAGGTGAGACTCTGGCAAAGCGCATCACCGATTCACAGCACGGCTTGCCTTTAGCTGAGGTGCGCCGCTGGTTCAGTCAATTGTGTGCCGCCCTGGACTACGCCCATCAACGCGGCGTGATTCACCGCGATGTGAAGCCTGCCAACGCCATGCTTGCCGATGGTGAGCGCCTGATCCTAACGGATTTTGGCTTGGCACGCCTTGCCGACTCAGAGAAGCTGACGGCAACCGGCTATACGACTGGCTCGCCCGCTTATATGTCGCCCGAACAGATTGAAGGCGCGCATGACCTGACCAATCGTGCCGATATTTACGCGCTTGGCTGCCTGCTCTTTGAGCTGATCACAGCGCGCACGCCTTTCAGCGGCAACTCTACGGCAAGCATCATTGTCAAGCACCTTAACTCACCGCCACCCGCGCCAAGCGAGTTGGTGCAGGGCTTGCCGCAAGGCGTTGATCACGTTGTGCTGCGTGCGCTCAGCAAAAATCCCGCAGATCGATTTGCCACTGCCCGCGAGATGTCGGAAGCATTTGAGGCAGCCTTAGCAGGGCAGCCACTTTCGACTGCTTCTGCCGTAGTTGCCGCCGCGGCAGGCGATGCCGACGCCACGACGCGCCTGCCTGAGTCTGAAAAGCGCACCCAAACTACCAAACCTGCTCAAGTTGATCTTGAGGCTGGCACAGTGCGCGTCTCAAGCACCGAACGGCTGCCCAGTGGCACAGGGCGAATGCCTTCCTTTGCCGCGGTTGCCATTGTAGCAGTCATCAGCTTGTTGGCGGGCTTGAGCTTGGTAGCAGTGCTGAGCCAGCCTACCGACCCACCAGCACCCGAAGGCATGGTCTTTGTGCGCGGCGGCACCTTCCTGATGGGCTTGGCAACTGGCGATGATCATGAACGCCCGCCGCACAACGTAACTGTGCCGCCCTTCTTCATAGACCGTACCGAAGTGACCAACCGCGCCTACTTTGATTTCATTCGGCGCACAGGCTTTGAAGCACCCGCCGCATGGGTTGAACCCGGCATTGATCCGACGTGGGAAGTGAGGGCGACCGAAGGCTATCTGATCGGTGATATTAATGACCGCTTTAGCTACGATGGTGCAATGGTAAGCGCCCTCACTGATGCGGAAGTCACCCTCACCTTGAACCCTGCTACCAACCGCGGTGAAGTCATTGTCACCTTCACGGGCGAGATTAAAACAGAGGCAAATCGCACTCTGAAGGGTGAAATTCGCATTGTGCATACTGTATTCAGAGGCACAACGGCATTTCAGGAAGGCGGCATTGGTGATCACGTGCATATGCACGGCGATACTGGGCAGGAATCATCCATCTTGCCGGCAGTAGTGGGTGATATTAACACTTGGGGCAATGCCGATCTCTATGTGGATGGCGAACGAGTTTATCGTGGGCTTGGCGCGCACATGATGGTCATGCCCGCCGTGCGCGATGCTGATCACCGCGTGCTGCGCGCCGACGGCACTTGCTGCTATTCACCGCAGCGCCCTGCCGATGGGCGTGTGGATGTTTCGCGGCGTGAACTGCTGCTGCTTCTCTCGCGGGAAGATGGCGGCGAATACAGCGGAACGCGCCCTCGCGGCGCACCGCCGGAAGAACCTGTCTGGCTCGATCTTTATTTCCGCCAAGTGCAGTTTGTGCGGCGTCCGCCGGCCCCGAACATTCCGCCTAACGCGGATAATCAGCCCGTGACGGGCGTTTCGTGGGCAGAGGCAGTCGCCTACTGCCGTTCCATTGGCAAGCGCTTGCCCACAGAGGCAGAGTGGGAATACGCCGCCCGCGGCACAGATGGGCGCTTGTATCCATGGGGCAGCACCACGGATAACATACCGGCTAACGTGAATTCGGGCGGCTTGCGCGATGTGGGCAGCTTTCCCGAAGGCGCCAGCCCGTTTGGCGTGCTGGACATGGCAGGCAATGCGTGGGAATGGGTCTCGGACTGGTACGCAGCCGATTACTACGCCCAAAACGAGAACCAAAATCCGAAAGGCCCTGCAACGGGCAGGGAGCGCGTGCTGCGCGGCGGTGGCGCACGCCCACGCGATCCACTTGGCTTGGTGGAGTATCGCGCTACGCACCGCTTGCCGATGGCGCCTGATACACGCGGCGTCTTCTTCGGCTTCCGCTGCGCGCAGGATGCGCGTGAGGTCGTTCGCTAAGATGCGCCCATTCGCCCGACTTGGCGTCTACGGCATCACCCTAATCGCCCTAATCGCCTTATTGGTGATCAGCAGTGGCAGCACGCAGCGGGACTCTGAAACGATGCTGCCGCTGCCAACCTATGACGCCAGCGCCTTCCGCGATGTTGAGTCAGCGGTGCAGGTTGCCTTTGAGATTCCCGACGATCTACGCCTGCTAACGCCTGCTGATCTGTGCGGCAACCTGCACGCCGCTTGGAATCAGGATTGGCGGCGCGTAATTGGCGCGCTCACGTTGTTGGACAATCAGGCAGCAACTTGCGAAGGCGATGATTCGCCGCGCTTGCTGCTCTATCCCGCTTACTACAACTACGGTGCAGCACTGGAACGGCGCGGCAACTTGCCCGCCGCCTTAGAAGCCTATCGGCGGGCGCTTGCCGTTCAGCCGCAAGGCACAGAGGCAGCTCAAGCGCTCCGTAAGCATAACGCCCTAGTTCCACCACCGCCTGAAACTTGCTCACCCGAAGAAATTGCCGCTGCCCAATTGCCCGCCTATACGCCGCATGGCAAGGGCGGCTTTGTGCGCCTTGAGGCAGGGCGTTTCAGCGCCGAGGGTGTGCTGTTCGTGGCGCGTGGCGTGAATTATTACCCATCGCGTGCGCCGTGGCGGCGCTTTCTGACTGAATCAGACCTGATCAGCATCGCCCGTGAACTCGATCTGCTGGCTGCTTCAGGCGTGAACACCATCCGCATTTTCGCGTGGCACGCGGCACTTTTCCAGTGTGCGGGCAGCGGCGTTGTGCCAAAGCCCGAAGGCTTTGCACGGCTGGACGGCACGCTGCGCCTTGCCGCTGAGCGTGGACTGCGTGTGCTGCTCACCTTGAACGATCTGCCTGATCTGCTGGTGCGCCCGCTTTACACACAATCGGAAGTGGCAGACGCTCAAAGCCTGTTCATTGTGGCGCGCTACCGCGATGAGTCTGCCATTTTGGCGTTCGATCTGCGGAATGAAGGTGATATTGACTATGTGCGCGGCTATGCGCGCTCTGCGGACGTGATCGCCTGGCTGAACCAGCTTGCGCCGCGTGTGCGCCAAGCAGCGCCCAATCACCTGATTACCGCCGGCTGGAACGAAGGCTCGCTGGCAACCGAAAGCGCGGTAGATTTCCTCAGCTTTCACCATTGGCGCTCTGCGGAAAACTTGCGCCAGCGCATCAATGGCTTGCGGGCAGGCAGCCGTAAGCCAATCCTGCTGCAAGAGCTAGGCTATCCCGCCCGTTCGGGCAACCGTGCCGCCTTAGCTGATCAGGCAAATAAGTTGGAGGCGGCAATCCGTGCGGCGGAAAACGCGAACCTGCTCGGTTGGCTGCTGTGGACGGCGTTCGATTTCCCAACCGATGCCACCTGCATTCCACCCGCTTGCCCAAGCGCAGATAACGCCGAGCATCACTTCGGCTTGTGGACGGTGGACTACACACCCAAGCCTGCCGTGCAGGTGTTGGAGCGCTTCACGCGCTAAGGTTGACGCAATCGGCGCGGCGTGCTACCTTATTGCAGCGTGATCCACATTTCACAATGAGCAATTCTCCACACAGCGGAAAGGCATGGCATGGAAGACAATCGGGTGCTTACTACGGCGCTGGCGCAGCATCTTGGGCAGCGCGTGCAAGTGATGGGCTGGCTGCATCGGTTGCGAGCGATGGGTGGCGTCAACTTTTTGGTACTGCGCGATAGGGCGGGCATTGTGCAGGCGGTTGCCAGCCACGAGGCAATTGCGCCGTTGCACGGCTTGCTGGCAGAGAGCGTTCTCGCCATCAACGGCATTGTGGTGCAAGAGCCACAAGCACCGGGCGGCTATGAGCTGCATGATCCGCACATTGAGGTGATCACGCCCGTGCATGAGCCAACACCGTTCTCGCTCTACAAAGACCGCGTGCGTGCCACGCTGCCCGTCTTTCTTGATCACGCTGTGATTGGTCATCGCGCCCTAGAACGCCGCGCTGTGCTGCGCCTTGCCGCCGGTGTGATGGCAGGCTTCCGCGCCACGCTTGCCCAGCGCGACTTTACCGAAATCCAGACGCCAAAGCTAGTTGCCAGCGCCACTGAGAGCGGCGCAAACGTCTTTCCTGTCGAATACTTTGGACGGACTGCCTACTTGGCGCAGAGTCCGCAGTTCTATAAGCAAATTATGGTCGGCGTTTTTGAGCGCGTCTACGAGGTCGGTCCCGTTTTCCGTGCAGAGCCGCACGCCACCACGCGCCATCTGAACGAATATGTGAGCCTTGACTGCGAATTTGGCTTCATCCGCGATCATTTCGATGTGATGGCAGTCCTTGCGGATGTGGTGCGCGGCATTCTGGACTATCTGAAGGCGCACCACGCCGCTGAGCTAAGCCTGCTCAACGTGACCATGCCGCTGCTGCCCGCGAAAATTCCGCATATCTTCTTTCCCGAAGCGCAGCAAATGCTGCATGATAAGTTTGGTGTGAAGAATGCGTTGGGCGAGCCTGACCTTGCGCCAGAGCATGAGCGGATTCTGGGCGAGTGGGCGCAAAAGACCTACCAGAGCGATTTTCTGTTCGTGACGGGCTATCCAATGGTCAAGCGTCCGTTTTACACGCACCCGAACGCAGACGATCCGCGCTACTCTAACAGCTTTGACCTGCTCTTTCGCGGTTTAGAGTTGGTGACAGGTGGTCAGCGCCTGCACAAGTACGAGGATTATCTGGCAGCAGCGGCGCGCTTCCGCTATAACGTGGAGGCGTTCAAGCACTACTTTGAGGCGTTCAAGTTTGGAATGCCGCCACACGGCGGCTTCGCCATCGGCATGGAACGCTTTGTGACGCAGCTTCTGGGCTTGGATAACCTGCGGCAGGCAACGCTGTTCCCGCGTGATATTCACCGTTTAGAGCCGTAGGCGCTCAGGACAGCGGCTCTTTCAAGTCGTAGATGCCATCGCGGATTGCCCAGCGCGGATTGCCTTCCGTGCTGAGCAGCACATCGCCTTCGCGGTGCAGCGGCGCGCCTGTGATCGGGCATTTGAACAACTGATCGCGCTCGACAAGGGCAGTTGGTGCGCCTTCAATGCGATTTTCCACAAAAATCTGCGGCGCGTAAGGCAACATGCCGCCTAGTGGCTGCAAGAGCCGATCCAAGCTGACCATCAGGCGCAGCGGCAGCACTTTTTTGAAAAGCCCAAGCCGCAGCCAAGAGGCAGCCGCACGGCGGCGCGGTGTGAAGCCTGCGCTGCGAAGTGCTTCGCGGATGTAGGCGGGATGAAAATCGAAGTTAAGGCGCACAAACTCCAGCGGTTCGCGGCTGTAGGGACTCCACGCTTGGCGGCGGAAGGCATAGCGCAGCATTGCCTTGAGGTTCAGTTTGTTAGCGAATTCCAACACAAAGGTGCTGCCTGCTGCCATGCCGTTACGGATTTGACGCAGCGCAGCAGGTGCATCGGCAAGGTGATGCACCACACGGCACAGCAAACCTGCCTCAAAGGCATTGGCGGCAAAGGGCAGCTTGTAGAGGTCTGCTGCCACATAGATAAACCGATCTGAGCGTCCAAGCCGCGCCTGAGCATCTTGCAGCATGGTGCGCGAATAATCCATGACGACCACTTCTTCAAAGCCCGCCGCCTCGTTGATCAAGCGCCCAAAGCCTGCGCCGAAATCGGCATAGCGCTTGCCGCCGCGTGGCAAAAAGCGCCGCAGGATCAGGCGTTCAACGGCATCCTCATAATCGCGCCCTTTGCCTTCCCAAAAATCGGCGCGGTAGGTGGAGCCTTCGTAATCGCAAATGGCAGGCTGTGAAGGAGTTGGCTGAGTCATGGCGTCAGAGTCCTATCAAGGCGTAGGCGGCGGCAGCGTCGGGATAAAGAGCGTTGGTGTTGGCGCGATGGGCGTCACCGTCGGTGGGATGATTGGCGTCGGTGTGGGCAGCGGCGTTAAGTCTGTGGGCGGCGCTGCGTTCGGCGCGGTGGCAGTCCCTTCCGCAAACGGCACAACAATGATTGTGGCGTTGGGCGGCGGCGCTGAGGGTGTGTAAGTGGGCAGGTTCGCGCCCGGTCCTGTGCGGAAGCCCGGCCACGGATTACGCATAAAGTCATTGTCTGCCAGCAAGTCGGGCGGCTGCCCTGCCAAAATCTGCCCGATCACAATCCACATTTCGTTCCAATTCTTGGGCAGGTTGGTCACCACACGGGTGAGCGGACCAATCACGTTTTGCAGGCTTTTTGCCACATCATTAAGCTGGGTTTGGTCAAGCGGAATATCCACAGGCACGCGCAACGCCACAGGCACTTTCAGATCAATCGGCACCTTCAAATCAATCGGCACCTTCAAATCAATCGGCAAGGTGCTATCCACAGGCACTTGCAAATTAAGCGCAACAGGCAGTTGTAAGCCTTGCGGCAGCGTGATCGCCACAGAGCCGCGAATGGTGCCGCCGCCGCCGGGCAGCGCAAAGGCAGCGTTCGCCGTGATCGGCACGGGCTGGGTCAGCGTTACGACAGTGTTCTGTTGAAGCGGAATGTTCAGCACGACAGGGATGGTATCCTTGACGTTGATTGTATCCGCCACCTGAATCTGATCTTTCACATTGATCGTATCATTCACATTGATCGTGGTGATGATGCGTGCCTCGTTCAAGCCCACAAAGCTGCCATATAAGCCGCCAAGCAGCGGCTCGGCAATACCATTGGTGATCTGAAAGATCACGGTCAGCAGCAGCAAGATCACGATCAGGAAAACAAAGTTGACGATGAATGAGAAAAAGATGGCTACGTTCTTAAATGCATTCCAAAAGCGCCGTAAACCGACCATGCCTGCTTCTCCCTGCCTGTTAGACGGATGCTCAAGCCACCACATGATAGCACTTCTTAGGCAGAATAGGCAAACAAAAGCCTAACATTATCAGCATAGGGCAAACGTAGGGTAGCGAGCAAAGTCTTTGAGCATTCTAACCCTGCATCACGCCCTTGATCTGGTATAAGATATGTAAGGAAGCGCCGTGCATGTTATAGGTCATTTAACGGCATTATCTAAAAAAACGGCGCGAGGAGTTTTTATCATGGGCGACGCACCCAACCCACCGCAGAAAATCTTGGTGATTGATGACGATCCTGCCCAGTGCGAGATGATCGCTACCACACTCAGCTACGCGGGCTACCAAACCACAATGGCTGCCAACGGCACAGAAGGCTTGGCACGTTTTCAGGCTGACCCACCCGATATGGTTGTGGTAGACTTTGCCATGCCCGGCATGAACGGCATTGAGTTTGTGAACGCCATGCGCGCCATCGAGACGCAGCGTACACTCGTGCTGATGGTGGCGGGCTATGCTCAGAGCTTCCTCGCCGCGCTGGATATTTCCGGTGGCGTGGATAGCTACCTGATAAAGCCAATTTTGCAGCAAGATTTAGTGGTGCGTGTGGCAGATTTGTTTGCCGGACGCTTCTAGGAGCATTTTTACCAATGAATTTTGAACTTACCCAAGAACAACGCATGTATCAACGCGCCGTGCGCGACTTCTGCGAAGGCGAGATCAAGCCTTATGCGGCGGAGATCGAACAGCAAGGCGATTTACGTTGGGAAGCCATCCGCAAGATGCCGCAGCTAGGCTTAACAGGCATCCAAGTGCCTGAGGAGTACGGCGGCGCTGGCATGGATACGATCAGCGCGTCTATCGCTGTGGAGGAGCTAGGGCGCGTTTGTGGCTCAACAGCGCTCTCGCTCTCCGCCCATAATGGCTTAGGCTGTATGCCGATTGTGCGTTGGGGAACGCCTGCCCAAAAAGAGAAATTTTTGCCGCGCCTGACCAGCGGCGAGACGCTCGGCGCCTTAGCGCTCACCGAACCGAACGCCGGCTCGGACTTGATGAGCGCCCAAACCAGCGCCACCTTAGAAGGTGACCAGTACGTGGTGAGCGGCGCGAAGGCCTGGATCACCAATGCCCGCTTTGCGCCCGTCATCATCACCCTGTCGCGCACGGATAAGGCGGCTGGCACACGTGGCTTTAGCCACATCCTCGTGGAGACCGACCGCGCAGGGCTAACCATCCATCCGCCCGAAAAAAAGATGGGCTTGAAAGGCTCTTCCACGCACATGATCAGCTACGATAATGTTTGCGTGCCTGCCGAGAACGTTTTGGGTGAGGTTGGGCGCGGCTTTCAGCAGACGATGGAGACGCTTGACGGCGGTCGGATCAGCATTGGCGCGCTGAGCGTTGGCATCGCACAGGGCGCCTTTGAAGAAGCTGTGAAATATGCGCGGCAGCGTGCTGCTTTTGGCAAGCCGATCAGTGAACATCAGGCGATTCAGTGGATGATTGCCGACGCCGCGCTTGAAATTGATGCAGCGCGCCTCTTAGTCTACCGTGCAGCATGGTTGAAGGATCAGGGCAAGCCTTTCACCAAAGAGGCGGCGATGGCGAAACTCTTTGCCAGCGAAGTGGCAGAGCGCGTCTGCTTCAATGCCATCCAGATACATGGCAGCTATGGTTACAGCGCCGAATTTCCCGTTGAGCGCATGTACCGTGATCAGCGCCTGATGAGCATTGGCGAAGGCACCAGCCAAATTCAGCGCTTGGTGATTGCACGGCGTGTGCTGAGTGAGATGCAGGGCTAACCTTCCCAGTTGATCGGAGATTGTTATAGGGAAACACCGCTGCCTGCTGGAGATATGCTACACTTTCCCTATACATGCTCGCACAACAATCACTGGTGAAGACTATGCCAACGCTTTTTGCCCAAGTCGTCTGCCTTTCCTGTGGACATCAAATGCTGCCTGACCCGATGATCGCCAAGTGCGAACGCTGTGGCGACTCGTGGCTGGATGCCCGCTATCACTATTCAGAAGTTAAGTGGGCGCACGGGCTGCCGCGCCGCCCATTCTCGCTATGGCGCTATGAGGAATTGCTGCCACTCAGCGATCAAACACAGCGCGTCTCGATTGGGGAAGGCATGACGCCGATCATCCGTGCAGATCGGCTTGGTGAATCGCTTGGTCACGAACATATCCTAATCAAAGATGAGCGCCGTATGCCAACCAATTCCTTTAAGGATCGGCAGGGCGCTCTCTCTGTCTCCATTTTGCGGCAAGCAGGCATCAAAGAATGCGTGTTAGCCTCCACAGGCAACGCGGCGGCTGCCTATGCTGCCTACTGTGCGCGAGCAGGCATCAAGCTGTGGGTCTTTCTGCCCAGCATGGTGCCTGCCGAGAAAATGCGCGAACTTGGCTTGTACGGCGCAGAGCTGATCAAGGTGACCGGCACCTACGATCAGACCAAGAAAGTTGCCGCTGACTTTGCTGCCCGCCGCAATCTCTACTTTGATCGCGGCTCAAAAGGCATTCCCGGCAAGGAGAGCATGAAGACAATGGCGTTCGAGATCGCTGAGCAGCTTAGCCTCGACTACGGCGAGGACGGACGCTGGATCGCGCCGGATTGGTACATTCAGGCAGTCAGCGGCGGCATCGGACCACTAGGCGTCTACAAGGGCTTTCTGGAACTCTACCAAATCGGCTTGATTGATAAAGTGCCAAAGCTCGGCATTGTGCAGGTTTCAGGCTGTGCGCCGATGGTACGTGCCTTTGAGCAGGGCAGCGCCCAGGCTGAACCTGTCGTCCCTGAGACGCTGATCACTGTGCTGGCGACGGGCGATCCCGGTCACGCTTATACCATGCTGCGCGACGCGATCCTGACGCACGGCGGCGCGATGGTCAGTGTGGATGACGGGCAGGCATTCCGTGCCATGCGCCGCGTAGCGCGCACCGAAGGCTTCAGTGTAGAACCTGCCACAGCGGTTGCCTTTGCCGGCTTGGAGAAGCTGATCGCTACAGGTGCGGTGCAGCCGCACGAAAAACTGCTGCTCAACTGTTCCGGACACACCTTCCCGGCAGAAAAGCACATCCTCGAAGATCAGTATGTGCTGGAACTTGAACTCGGCGCGGCTGCACCGTCCCAACAGACTGAGGGACTCGGCGCGGCACTGGAACGCCTTGATGAACAGATCACAACCGTGGTTGTGATTGACGACAATCCACACGATACACGCCTTATCCGCCGCTTGTTGCAGGCGCATAAGAACTACCGCGTCTTTGAGTCCAACAATCCGCTGGATGGACTTGATCTGGTGCGCCAGCGCCGCCCTGATCTGGTTATTACCGACCTGACCATGCCCGAAATTGATGGCTTCAGCCTGCTGGAAACGCTTAAAGCAGACCCTGAGACTGCTCATATCCCAGTCATCGTGCTGAGCGGCAAATCGCTGACGGCATTGGATAAGGCGCGCCTGAGCGGACAAATTGACTCGGTGTGGTTGAAGGGCAACTACAGCACCCGCGAATTGGTTGACCACGTGGTGACGACGCTCAAGGATCGCCCTGCTGAAAGCCATACCGATGAGCCGCTTAGTCCTGCGCCGACGGCAAGAAAGCCGGCTGAGCCACCACAGCCAATGGAAGGTGCTTTTAAGGTGCTAATCGTGGATGACAATCCTTATGATGCGCGTTTGGTGCGCCGCATTCTGGAGGCAAGCCGCAAGTTCAGCGTCACAGAGGCGCGCACAGGCGAAAGTGCGCTAAAGGCGATGCACGAATCGCCGCCGCATTTGGTCATCTTGGATATTATGCTGCCGGATATGGGCGGGCTAGACGTGCTGCAACACATCCGCGAATCGGACGATTTGCGAAATGTGCGCGTGGCAGTCATGAGCGCCAAAGAGATCGGCGAAATTGACCGCGCGCGCCTACGCGATGCTGTCTTTTGGCAGAAAGCGACTCTAGACCGCAAACGCTTGGTCGAGGCAGTCGAGGCGCAGCTTACCCAAGCGAACGGCTAAGTTTGAAACGTCTGCGCGCCCGTTCACCGAAACAACAGGCGCGTAGCAGGCTAGCGGCGGCTTTGTGTGCGTCCTTGCCAATAGGTGGCGAACAAACCAAACAAGGCGAGGATCGCGCCAATGCCCTGAAAGATGGGATCGCGCAGAAACTCGGCAAAGCCAGCTAGGAAGCTGGCTTCTTGCGGCGGTGCAGCACTCTCAATGCTTTGAGCAGCGCGGGTTGCCTGTGCGATGGCGGTGGCAAGGTCGCGCACTTGTGCCGTCTGCGTCAGGGCTAGATCAGGCGTTGGGCTGGCTGGCGCTGGTGTGTGGGTGGCGGGCAGTGTGGCACCAAGCACAAGCGCGCTCAGCGCCGTCTGAGTCTGCTGAAGTGATTGCTGCATGTTCAGCAGAGCGTCGCTGGTGGCGGTGGCTGCGGCTGCCGCCGAAAATGGGCTGCCTTGCTCAGCCGTAGCGGTGAGATCGCGCACTTGGGCAGTGATGGCGCGCTCCAATGCTTGTACCGTCAACTCGAGTGGATTGGTAGACGGTGCGCGAGAGGTGAACAGTGGAATCAGCAGCAGCACTGTGCCAATCGCTGTAATCCAGCCACTGCCGCGCAGATTTGGATGGCGTTTGCGCTGTGCGTAAATGCTCGCGCCGATGCCGATGCTCAGCAGGCTGCTAAAGCCTACCAGACCACCTAAGAGCGCGCCGATAACGCCGTTCATACTTAGTCCAACACCTACGCCAACGCCAACACACACACCAATCACCACGCCTGCCGGGCGGTTTTTCGGGTTCAATGCGCCACCTAAGACGCCAAACAACACACCGCCTACCGCGCCACCAGCGATGCCACCAAAGCCAACCATAAAAGCGATCACGGCGGTGAAGGCGAGCACGGTGATAAAGCCGATTTGAATACCCGTATTTGTTTCGGCATCAGGCGTGCTTTGGGAAGCAGGCGGTGGTGCGGCAGGTGGTGGTGCGGCAGGTTTGCTGAAATGTTCGCCAAAGAGCTTTATAAAGTTATCCCGATAGGTATCGCCGCTTGTGGTGGGTGCCGGTTTGGGTGGTGTGCCAGCGGGCGGCTTGGCGCGTGCTTTAGGCGAGTCGGCTGCGATCAAGACTGTGATTGCCGAGATGATGCCAGCAATCACCACGCCGCTGATGCCGAGCCACCACAGATTCGCCTGCCCATTTTCAAGCGCTAAACGAACTGCTTCCCAATTCAAGATCGAAAACAAGTTATTGTTGGGCAGATTTGCCCAGAACATGCCGCCTGCCGCGATCAGTCCGATACTGAGGGCAATTCCTAAGAGAAGCGCACGCACGGTTATCAATCCTTTGGCAGTGCCGTGTCTCGAAGTTTCCACGATCCAGTATAGCGCAAAAAGCCACAATCAGCGGTTTTAAGGTGCGCTGTGTGCGTGCAGCTAAACTTGGGAACGAATATCCGCCAGTTTCTCTTGCCGATAGGTGATATGGCGGAAATGAGCAGTGCAGCCCTCACCCATAGGCGATTGCGCTAAGAAACCGATCTCTGCCTCAGGTGAATCGCCTAACCTGAAGTGGCGAATAAGCAGCCAGCGGTTGCCATCGTGCGAGTAGTGGAAAGCATAGGTGCGCTCCAATTTGGCAATGCGTAGGTATATTCGTCCGTCGGGGACAACCATTGCGTTGCAATCATCCGATAGACCATTAGTGACCACTGAGACGATCATCACCTCGCCTTGTGGTGAGCGCTCCAAGCAAAGTTTTGCCCATAGCTGCGGTGTTTGATGAATGAACAGCACGCCTGCATCGAATGTCGCAGCGTGTTCAGCCTCCACCAGCGCGCTCAATAAGCAGGGTGCTTTAACAGGCATAAGCAGTGCTGGTGCATTATTTGAGGCTGTGCCTGTTTCAGGGTCAATGAACCAATCTGTCCGCCCTGCTGCACGGATGCTTAAGGTGTGATCGGTACTGAATGCCCATTGCTGGGGATTGCCATGCCAACGCAGCGGGTGGGGAAGTGTGGCAATTGTCACAAAGTCTTGGGAGGTCATAGGAAACATGCCCTTCTCTAAATGCTGCGTGCAGCGCAACGGTTTGTTGCAATTATAACGCATTAATGCTGCTTTGTGCGCGCTGTGTGCAGAATAACCATCGCTGCATTTGATCATCAAAAGACTGCCTTTTTATAACACCGCACCAACCCGATTTAGCCTCTATTTCTGCGGTGAGCGCTTCCCCAAGCATTGGAATAGCATTGTGATGCTGCCATCTCCGAATCGATTCTATAACAGAACGTAGAGAGCAAGCACCGAGAGAGTGGTAAATCTTATGCTGCAACCAAAAGTGGATTCAAAGCAAATTGCAGACGCCTTGGAGAAGCTGGTACAGGCGTATGGTAAAGAAGTTGTCCTAGACGCAGTTCACGCCTTTATGGGTAACTCGGATGTTCCGCCTAGCACCGAAGCTGATCTGCATGAGGCACTGCGCGAAGCCGAGCAATTTCGCGGCGCGCTGAATGAGGCTGCCATCGTCGCCGTGACGGATGTCACAGGCAAAATTGAGTATGTGAATGATAAATTCTGCGAGATTTCAAAATACAGCCGTGAAGAACTGCTAGGGCAGGATCATCGCATCATCAACAGCGGCTACCATCCTAAAGAGTTTATCCGCGATCTGTGGGTGACCATTGCCAACGGCAAGGTGTGGCGCGGCGAACTGCGTAATCGTGCCAAAGATGGCACCATCTACTGGGTAGATACGACCATTGTGCCGTTGCTGGATGCGAGCGGCAAGCCACGTAAGTATATCGCTATTCGCTATGAGATCACTGACCTAAAAGTGCAGCAAGAAAACGCACGCCGCCGTGCGACCGAACTAGAGACCGTGGCGCAGGTGAGTGCTGCTGCGGCGACCATCCGCGATACCTACAAGCTGCTGCAAACCGTCTCGGACTTGACCAAGACGCGCTTCGGTCTCTATCACGCGCATGTCTACCTGCTGGATGCAGAGGGTAAAAACCTTGCGTTGGCAGCCGGCGCGGGACAGGCAGGGCGCATGATGCGCCAAGAAGGGCGTTCAATTCCCTTGAACCACCCACATTCATTGGTGGCAAGTGCTGCACGCGCACGGCAAGCTGTCATCGTGAACGATGTGGCGAATAATCCTAACTTCCTGCCGAACCCACTGCTGCCAAACACCCGCGCTGAGATGGCGCTGCCGATGCTGGTTGGTGATCAGTTGGTTGGTGTGCTAGACCTGCAAAGTGACCAAGTTGGGCATTTCACCGATGAGGATATCCGTGTGCAGGGCGCGCTTGCCGCGCAGATTGCCGTTGCTGTGCAGAATACGCAGGCATTCGAGAAGATTGAGCGCACGCAAGCAGCACTCCGCGAGAGCGAAGAAATCTATCAGGCATTTGCGCGCAACTTCCCGAACGGCACCCTCGTCCTTTATGATCATGAACTCCGCTACAGGCTAGTAGATGGCTCCAAACTTGCTGATGCTGGCTTGAGCAAAGATATGGAAGGCAAGACCATCTATCAGGCGTGGTCGTCAGAGGTTGCTCAAGCCCTTGAACCACAGTACATTAGCGCATTGGTCGGCGAGACTCGCGTTACCGAAGTGCCGTTTGGTGGCAAGGTTTGGCAACAATTTACTCTGCCTATCCGTGACCATGATGGGCAGATCATTGCCGGTATGGTCATGAGCCAAGACGTGACCGATGTTCGCCAAGCCCAAAACGAAATCCGCCGCGCTTTTGAGGAAACCAACCGTATCTATGAGAACTCCACTGACCTGATTGGCGTCTCCGGTTTAACGGATGTCACCTTCAAGCGCCTGAATCCTGCATGGGAACGCACGCTCGGCTGGACGCTTGAAGAACTCATGTCGCGCCCCTACATTGAATTTGTCCATCCTGATGATGTTGAACCAACGAACCAAGAGGCAGCCCGCCAAATTGCCGAAGGCAGAACGAGCCTCTCTTTCGTCAACCGCTACCGCACCAAAGATGGCAACTACCGCACGCTCTCTTGGAACGCGCAACCGAATATTCCTGATGACCGCGTTTACTTCGTGGTGCGCGATATTACCAACGAAATGGCGCAGCAAGCACTGCTGGAGCGCCGCGCCCGCGAACTGGCAACAGTGGCAGAAGTGAGCGCTGCCTCTGCCCAAGTGTTGGATGTCAGTGAACTGCTCAAGCGCGTTTCTGACCTCGCCAAAGAGCGCTTCAACCTCTATCATGCTCACGTTTACCTGTTGAATGAAACTGGCACCGCCCTTGTGTTGCAAGCTGGTGCCGGGCGCGCTGGCGACTTGATGAAGGCACAAGGGCGCAGCATCCCGCTGAACCATCCACACTCCGTTGTGGCATTGGCTGCCCGCGAACGGCGCGGTGTCACCGTGAACGATGTAACGCTCAGCCCGGACTTCTTGCCCAACCCACTGCTACCCGAAACACGCGCCGAGTTAGCAGTCCCAATGATCGTCGGTGACCAGCTCATTGGCGTGCTGGACGTGCAGAGCGATCGGGCAGGGCGTTTCGACGAAGAGGACGTGCGTATCAAGACGACCCTTGCCGACCAGATCGCAGTGGCAGTCCAGAATGCGCGCCAATATGCCCAAACGCAGGAAAACCTGATCACATTGCGCGCCACCTCCGAGATCAGCGCTTTCGTTCGCAGCAACGAGAGCTACACGACCATCATGGAAAAGGTGCTGCACAGCTTGTTGGAAGCCTTCAAGGGCGATAGCGCCGTCTACTCCGAGTATGATTACATGCGCGAACAGTGGCACGGCGTCGCTGGGGCTGGTGGCGGTCTGACCAATGAGATTGCCCAAGCCTTCGTAGATGCACGGGATCGCTATCCGCACGGTGTAGAGGCGTTAGAGACAGGGCGCGTTGTGGCAGTGGATCGAGCGGCTGCCTATCCCGACTTCCCGCAAGACTTCCTCGATGATAAAAAAGTCGGCGTGAAATCGGTGCTTGTGCTGCCCATCACGGTGCAAGGGCGCGCTATCGGCGTCATCTTCCTGAACCACACCAGCCACCTGCACACTTTCAGCGCCCGTGAGGTGGAACAAGCACAGAACTTTGCCAACCAAATCTCGGTAGGTTTGGAAAACCGCCGCCTAGAGGAAGAAGTGCGGCGCGCTTTTGAAGAAACCGACCGTATCTACCGCAATTCGGCAGACCTGATCGGCGTCTCTGGCTTAAGCGATGTCACTTTCAAGCGCCTTAACCCTGCTTGGGAACGCACACTCGGCTGGACGATTGAGGAGCTTACCTCACGTCCTTACATCGAATTTGTGCATCCCGATGACGTTGAGCCGACCAACAAAGAGGCAGCCCGCCAAATCGCTGAAGGCAGCACCACTATCGCATTCATCAACCGCTACCGCACCAAACAAGGCGATTACCGCACCCTGTCTTGGAATGCACAGCCTAGTTTTTCCGATGATCGTGTTTACTTTGTGGTGCGTGACATCACTGATCAAATCAAGCAGCAAGCACTGCTGGAGCGCCGCGCTAACGAACTGGCAGTGGTAGCAGAAGTGAGCGCGACCGCAGCCACCGTGCTAAACATTGACGAACTGCTGCAAACCGTGGCAGACCTTACTAAAGAGCGCTTTAACCTTTACCACGCCCATATTTACCTGTTCGATGCCGAACACAACAGCCTTCTGTTGGCAGCAGGTGCCGGCGAAGTTGGGCATATCATGAAGGCTGAAGGACGCCGCATCAACGCCAGCAGCCCGCGCTCACTGGTGGCACAGGCAGCCCGCACGCGGCGAGGCGTTGTCGTAAACGATGTGCTGGATGATGATAACTTCCTACCCAACCCACTGCTGCCCGAGACGCGCTCTGAGATGGCAGTGCCAATGATCGTGGGCGATCAGCTCATTGGCGTGCTGGACGTGCAGAGTGACCAAGTTGGCCGCTTTGACGATGAAGAAGTGCGTATCAAGACCGCACTTGCCAACCAAATCGCCGTGGCGGTGCAGAACGCACGGCTCTACCAACAGCAGGTGCAAACGGCGGAACAAGCGCGCAAACTAGACCGACTCAAGAACGAATTCCTCGCCTCGATGTCGCACGAACTGCGGACGCCACTTAACTCGATCATTGGCTACGCAGAGGTGATGATTGACGGTGTGGATGGTGAACTGCCCGAAGAGGCAATAGAAGACGTGCAGGCAATCCATGAGAGCGGCAAGCACCTGCTCAGCATGATTAATGACATCCTCGACCTTGCCAAAATCGAAGCTGAGCGCCTAGAACTGGATCGTGAGCCAACCGAACTGGCAGAGGCAGTTGAAGAAGTGCAGCGGATCACGGCAATCCTTGTCAAAGACAAGCCCGTGCGCCTCTCTGCCAGCTTGCCTGCGAACCTGCCAACGTTGGATGCTGACCGCGTTCGCTTGCGCCAAATCCTGAACAACCTGATGAGCAACGCTGTCAAGTTCACCAATGAGGGCGAGGTGCGCGTCGTGGCGCAGCATGTGCCAGATGATAAGGTGGTCATGATCAGCGTTGAAGATACCGGCATTGGCATCGCACCGGAGCATTTGGGTGAGGTTTTTGAGCAGTTCCGCCAAGTGGATGGCTCATCGTCACGGCGGGCGGGCGGCACCGGCTTAGGCTTGACGATCACCAAACGCCTTGTCGAGATGCACGGCGGGCGCATTTGGGTAGAGAGTGAGCTGGGCAAAGGCTCTAAATTCAAGTTCACCATTCCTGTCGCCTAGCGGCGGGACGACTGCGCGGCAAGCGACAACACCGCGCACGAGTCTCAGGTGTTTCTCTCAGTAGTGGCAAAGGCGGGCAGTAATGTCCGCCTTTGCTATTCAGGTGTGCTTTAAGGGCGTACTTGGGTGCGGGCGGCAATCTCGGCGGTGATGATGTTCATCACTTCGGCGGCGCAGTCCTCTAGGCGGTCGTTCACGACGCGATAATCGCATTCGGCGGCGCGCGGCAGCTCCTCCTCTTCGGCGCGCTTTAGGCGTTCGGCGATCTCGTCAGTATCCATCTTGCCGCGCTGAATAATACGCATCCGCAGCACTTCAAGGCTGGGCGGCAGCACAAAAATCGAGATGAAGTTATTGGGGAAGGCAGCGCGGATGGCAGTTGCGCCGCGAATGTCAATATCGGCGATCAGGTGCGCGCCATCACGCAGCGCCTCGTAAAAAACACGGTAAACCGTGCCATAGAACTTGCCGCTATGCACTTCTTGATGCTCAATGAAGGCACCTTCAGCGATCATTTCCTCAAAACGCGCCATCGAGACGAAGAAATGCTCGCGCCCTTCTTGTTCATCGGGGCGCGGCGGGCGTGTGGTGGCGGTGGGCAGGCGGCGCAGATAAGTTAGGCGCTGCATCACAGCGTCAATCACGGCGTTTTTGCCCACGCCCGAGGGTC
>QWHC01000005.1 GCA_021404685.1 Chloroflexi bacterium CFX4
TGAGAATTCTAATAACTCTACAAGGCGCTCACGTGGAAGGTCTTCAAGAGAGATTGTCTCGCCACCCCGCCATTCAGCCATCGAACATGCTCCTAAACTTAAACAGATCGCAATAGCAATTGCCTTGAGCCAGTTTCCAGCCAGTTTCATCCGCCTCTACTCCCCTGATTATTCGAGGTATCGGGTACGACAGGTGTTATACTGCCTGTCTGCGGCGAAAATTGGCAAATATTTAACCTGTTCGGCATAGACTTTTGCTGTTTTCACACGGGATTTTATGAACTATAGATATCAGCTTCAGGGCGCTCACGCGGCACAACCAGATCAAGCATTGAATAGAGCCTCAGCAGCGGTAACGGCGCTTCGGCATAAAAACGCGGGTCACGTAACACAAAAGTCATGTTGTGACAGATTTTTACGCATACATGCGCCATGTAATACTGCACAGAACGCAGCGCTTTGGTGAAAATTTCTGTAGGTAGATCACGCTGAATTTGTTCCAGAGCGACGATTTCCTCACCTACTGTTGTACCAAGTCTGAACCACTGTTCTGCTAGAGACGGCAAAACAGGCTTGATGGCACTTGCCCACACAGAGAGAGTTATCTCAAATAGCCACTGTGGTGCGTTCCAAACCCAGTTATCTTTAATATGGATTGTGCGCGTTGGAAAGCTAGTGATGCCGCTGCGCGGATCAAGCTGCATCAGAGTGATCAGACATGTGTCTGTCAAAATTATATAAGGTAAGTGAACAACCTCTTTTCCGTTGAAATCTTGAAGGCGCATTTGCTTGACTGCCTCTAAAAAACGGTTAAACCATCCACCGTTCCAATTAGTCATATCAATGTATTTTACAGCCCAGCTTTCTTCAAGTTCTTTGGCAAACTCAGGATCAGCCAGCCTAAGCGTATCATAGATATCCAACACCTCTGTCAAATCCGTGATATATCCACTATTCAGATACACCATGGATTTTTCTTCAAGATTCTCTGAATTACGAATCACGATGATGCCGCTCATAGAGCCACCTTTCTATGGAAACACAATTAGTTCTTTACCTGCTGGTAGGCTGATAGTGCTGATGTATTGGCGCATCGCGTCGGCATCTGCTGGTGAAAGTCCCGCCAAATCAACCACAACGACATCCAGCCCATCTTTGCTAAGATGTTCACCAATTTGCGACCTGAACCGATCCACATTGTACGGCACACCTTCCGGTATCGGACCGACGGCATCATAGCTGCGGATTTGCCCGTTGGGAAGCCGTTCGATCCAGTCACCCTCTTTTCCATAATGTATATTTTCATCGAAACGTTCCAAAGCGATATTTCTAGCAGACTCGACACGGAGCGCCACTCTGCCCTCTTCCAAAGAGAATTGCCCTCTTTGGGGATCGTATGATAAGCGTCCGAAACGCTCAGGATCAACGCCGGGTTCAGCCTTTACCATGCCCCAAATATGCTCCTTAGTTGCACCAGGTGGTAGGTTATCTAGTAGATTTCGGTCGGAAATAAGGCGCAACAAATCGTCTTGACGCATCCCACGCAGCACTCTATCGGCATCTCTGGGATCAAGCCCGCTGAGAGCGTCCGTCAAGCGCAGCAAATTGCGTTGGGCAATTTCATCACCATGCCGCGCAAGAACACCCATAATCTCTCCTAGATCAACACGAAGTGCGCCGTTAGGCATTCTGCGTGCTGCGCTTTCTAAACTCTCGCGTGCTGCGTTGTTACCCACAGCATCTAAGATAGCCCGAAAAGCCGAGGGTGAGATGATTGGTGCCGCTGCTATTAGAACATCAATGCCCTCACCACGCCCTGTTAACCACCGCTCAAGGGCAATTAACACACCTGCTGGATCATTGAATGTCCCAATGCCTTCTTCTTTGAGCCATGTCATGAAAGCGTCCCAACTGGCGGCATGGTCGCGCTTTTTCAGTCCCTCTGCCCATGCCTCAGGGAAGATGGCTAACGGTTGTCTGATGAGTAGCCCAAACCAGTCTGCCGCCAGTCCTGCAAAGAGCCGATCATAAGGATTATTGCTTTTTATAAGGGCAAAGAAATTGATTAGCTCATCTAAACTGGGCGTTTCGGTGCGGCTGCCAAACATTACCTGCCAAAAGTGCGGCTGTAGTTGACGCAGCAAGGCAGCTAGGGAATCTCGCAAACGCTCGGCGTCTTCATCTGTAATCTCTTCTTCTTCGCCGCCTTGATTAGGTAGTAAGGCGCTCACTTTTTGAAAGCGCGCTGCGACCACACCCTCTTTGCCACCCTCGCCGCCCACAAAGAGCGCGCCTGCCTCGCGCTCTGCTGCCTGAAAGCGCTGCGCGATGCTATGTGTGGCGTGGCAGGCTTCCTCCAACGCCTTCACAAGGCGCTCCACCGCTGGCAGCACGTCCGCCTTCATCTCCGCGTAGAAGGCATCAGCGCCGCCTTGCAAGTGTTCCATCTGCCGCTGAAGGCTGTTTAGCAGCCCGCGAATGCCATCTGCCGATCCCGAAAAGCACGCTGAACAGGCTTTGCCCGCCTCGTAATCCATGCGGATGTGAGAAGCACCCATACACACCACCCCTTTGTGACGAGAAAATGGCTTGGTTGTGCGAGGAAGTTAACAATGCGTAGCACAGCGTTGTTTATAGAACATGCCAAAGGCTTTTCCAACTGAGTGGCACGCCTTTGGCATGTGCAGCGCGAAACGTTTGCAGCTTTTTTACAGGGCTTTTATGAGATTTTTACAAGGCTACTGCCCGCCGCTTAAGCCCGGCGTCGGCAGCACCTCATAGGGATCAGCCCAGTAGCTTGGGAACGGCGCGTAGGGCAGCCCATAGTATGCCTCGATGATGCGCCGTGCGATGGGCGCGCCCGTCTCCGAACCTTCACGGGAGTGCAGCACCAACACCGCAATGGCAATGTCAGGCGTTTGGTCGGGCAGCCCTGCATATGCCACAAACCAGCCGTGCGGATACAATGTGCCGCTCTGGACTGTTCCCGTCTTGCCACAGACGCGCACACGCCCATGATCCCAGCCGACGAAGACCCAGTTTGCCGTGCCAAGCCGCTGATTGGTGATCACCTCACACATGCCCAGTTTGACGCCTGCCATCACCTCTGGATCAATCTCCAAAGGCGCTGTCTCGCGCTCAGGGGCGCTGTAGGTTGGCGGCTGTCCGGGATAGCCCACCTTCTGGACAAGGGTTGGGTTGGGCAAATATTCACCGTTGGCAACGGCTGCCGTCATGCGCGCCGCTTGCAGCACCGTGACTTTAACGCTGCCCTGCCCAATGATAATATTCAGGCTGTCACCCACGCCCCAAGCCCGCCCTTCGTTGGTGCGCGTCCATGTTGGGTCAGGGATGACGCCTTCCAGATCAACCACTGAGTCAATGCCGGTGGGAACGCCTAAGCCCATCTTGTTAGCGTATTGGCGCACAAGGGAAGGATCCATGCTGTTCAGCTTCTCGCCAATCAGCCAGAAGTAAATATCGCAAGATGAGGTGAGCGCCTGATGCAGGTTGATTTCCTCATGGTAGTTTGGGTTGCGTCCCGGCTCAAGGTAAATCCAGTCGGTCAGGATGCGCCCATCGTCAGGGCTTTTGAGCGTGCCGCTGCAATAGCGTGTCTCTTTCATGCGGAAGGCACCAGAGCCTGCGGCGGCTGCCGTCGAAACAACCTTCATCACCGAGCCGAGCGCGTAGAGTTCTTCCGTAGCATGGTTCACAATGGCGCGCTGGGCAAAATAGCGGCTGATCACATCGGTCGAATCCCATGTGCCGCCAATGCGCCAGGCATCCGAGTGGACGTACGGAAAACTCGCCATCGCCAGCACATCGCCTGTCTTTACATCCAGCACAACGGCTGCCGCGCCCGTCACAAGGCGCGCTTGTGCGGCACCATTCCGCAGTGGCGCCCAATTCGCCTCGTTATAGGCAGCCGCAATTGCCTGCTCGGTCTTGAGTTGCAGGTCACGATCAAGGCTCAGGTGAACATCCTGCCCACGCGCCGCCTGATTGCGATAAATCGTCCGCACGTTGACGCCATCTGAAGTGCGGATGAGCAATTCCGCGCCGCTGACGCCGCTAAGCTGCTCTTGCCAAACGCGCTCCACGCCGAACTGCCCAACCAGCGATCCCGGCGCGACATTCGGATAAGCTGCCTGCTGATCTGCCTGAATCGGCGCGACAAAGCCAACCGTCTGCGCGGCGATGTTGCCGCCGTAGTAAAAGCGCGTAGTCTGCGGCACATATTGCAGCAAACAGACGCGATCTAGGCTTGGGCGCAGCGCTTCATAGTCACTCTGAAAGAGTGTGCCGACGGTAAAGCCGAAATCTTGCCCTGTGAATGGGCGATACTGCTCAAAATCGCCAATGTATAGCCGAAACGTCTCGGCAAGGGCGCGGAAACAGGCATCCGGATTGCCTGTCGGATATTGGCGCGTCAGCAGGCGCACAGCGTAGTTTGGCACATTGTCCTGTGCGATGACCTTCCCATTCCGATCATAGATGTTGCCGCGCAGTGGTGGCGTGCGCTCTAGCACAAGCTGCGCGCCGCCTGCCAGTCCCTCGAAAATATCCATTGTGCTCCACGCGATCCGCCAGCCGCGATCCGTGAGAACCAAGCGCATGGTACGCGCCGGATCGGTAAATTCGCCCAAGAAACGCGAGTTGAACGCCATATCGTAGCGGATGATCGCCGTGCTGCCCTGCCGTTCGGTCTGATCATCAAGGATTTTGTAGCGCTTGGCATTCTCGCCAAACAGGTTGAGCGTTTGCTCTGCCTGCTCATAAACGGCGGTGAACGCCTCTCGGCTGGTGACCAACGAACGCGGCGAGAGCAGCCCGTACATGGTGTTATAGTCGTTCTTGACCCACGCGTCTAGGAAACTGCGCGCTGTGTTCACGGCATCGCCTAAACTTGGTGGTACCGTCGGCGCATTGGGCGCGGCAAGATCGGGCGTTGAACATGCCGCCACCAACAGCAAGAGCAAGAACACACGCAAGCCAGATAAAAAGCAATTCATGGGGACTTTTCCAAACACACACGGACGAGAAAGGGAAAAGGGAAAGGCGGCATGTGCCTTAGTTGGCAGTCTCGGCAGCCTCAGCCGACTCGGCGCTGTCAGTCTCATCGTCATCATCAGACGGAATGACCTCACTCTCCACCAACAGATCGAGGATGTGCTGACCGCGAATCAGCACACGGCGCATTCCCGGCGGTTGGCTAACGCGCAGCCGACGGGAGGCGATCAGCCGCTTCACCGTACTCAGGCTGACGTTTAGAATTTCGGCAACTTCCTCACGTGAATAGACGCGGTTTGCCTCAATGATCGGGCGTTGTGTGTGGTGTACCATAAGGCAGTATTATAAACCACTTTGCCGCCATTGCGACTCACAGCCGCTCACGGCGCATCACGACGCTTTGCACCAGCCCAATGCCAACAAGAAGCGTTAATAAAGATGACCCGCCTGAACTAATAAAAGGTAGAGTCAATCCAGTTACGGGTAGCACATTCAAGTTCATGCCCGTTGAGACGACCGTCTGAAAGAAGATGATCGCCGCGATACCATAGCAGATCAACGAACCAAGTGCATCGCGTGCCAGCCCCGCCGCACGGACGATCCGCCACAGCACAATGCCCATCAGCACGAAGACGAATGTCGCGCCGACAAAGCCAAGTTCTTCGGCAATCACGCTGAAGATAAAGTCGGTGTGGCGCACGCGCAGAAAGCGCAACCGCGACTGTGTGCCGCTGGCATAGCCCTTGCCCAGCGTCCCGCCTGATCCAATGCTGATGCGCGCCTGAAAGATGTTGTAGCAATCCGAGTCGCGTGTATCTTCACAGGTGATGAAGTTGACGATTCGATCTCGCTGATACTGCTGCATGTTCGTCCACAGCACGGGAAAGCCAACCACAGCAGCAAGGCTGAAGAGCGCGATATGCTTCATCCGCAAGCCCGCTGCCCAAATCATGACCAGCCATGTGAACATGATCAGGATGGTGATGCCCAAACTTGGTTGCAGGAAGATGAAGCCCGCCGGCAAGCCCACGTAGCCCAATGAGATGATCACGGTTTGCAGCTTATCCATCTTAGGATATTGCTTTTGCAGGTGCTGCCCAAGCACGATGACAATTAGCACCTTCGCCAGCTCTGAAGGCTGCACAGGCAAACCGACCGTTAGCCAACGCTGCGCGCCGCCATCGCCCACCTGCCCAAGCACTGCCACCATCGCCAACAGAAACACCAAGCCGCCATAAATATAAGGCTGCAAAGCTGCCAGCAGACGGTAATCCAGAGCAGCGAAGATGAACATCATCACCACACCTATGATGGCATATTGAATCTGGCGCGGCACACGCGAGATCAGCTCGGTATCCACAGCGCCAAGCGTTGCACTGCGGATCATCAACACGCCGTAGATGATCAGCACAATCACGACGCCAAACAGGACGAAATCGAAGTTGCGCCACAAACGCGCTGTCGTCTTCAAAGGGGATCACGCTCCATAGGCTAACAAGCCGCTTATCATAACATCCCATCGGGCTGCCTTGCAATGGTGATCCCTGATTTATCAGCCAAGACTCATCCTTCGGACTGTTCGAGTAAGGCGGCAAGCTGCGGCAGCACGCCGCCGGCAGTGCCTTGCAGAAACAGATCGCACAGCGGTGCAAGCTCATCACGCTGTGGATTCACATCAATCAGGTAGGCGCCGCCCTGCCGCTTGGCAAGATAGGGCAGTGAGGCAGCCGGCTGCACAATGCCCGAGGTGCCAACGATCAGCACCACATCGGCGCGCAGGCACAACGATTGGGCGCGCTCTAGGGCAGCCATTGGCAGCACCTCGTTAAACCAGACCACATTGGGGCGCGCATAAGCACCACAGTATGGGCAGTGCGGCGGCACAGAGTCGGTGGCAAGCGTCGCTATATTCAGCAAGGTTGGGTCGCCCAGACAGTTGGCAAAGCACTTATGTTGTGTGATATTGCCGTGCAGTTCGATCACATCGGTGCTGCCGGCGCGCTTGTGTAAGCCGTCCACATTTTGGGTGACCACCACCACTTGCGGCAAACGCGCTTCAAGGGCGGCAAGCATATAGTGTCCCGCGTGCGGCTGCACCTCAAACACTTTCAGGCGGCGCGCCTCATACCATTCCCAGACCAAGCGCGGATTACGCTGAAATGCCTGTGGTGTGGCAAGTTCTTCAGGGTCAAACTGCGCCCACATACCCTCTAAGGCATCCCGAAAGGTGGGAATGCCGCTCTCTTTAGACATGCCGGCGCCAGTCAGCACGACGAGGCGCTGTGCTTGGCGCAGCACATCGGCAGCGGCGCGCAGTTGGGCAGGGTGAATGGTCATCGGTCGCCCTCGTCAGCGTCGGCTGCTTCTTCAGGTAGGAAGTCCACTTTGGCGTAGAGTTCTACCAACGGTAAGCGCACAGCAAGGCTTGGTAATTCGGCAACGGCTTCTAAGCCTTCGTAAATGGTGAGCAGCCACTGCTTTTCGCCTTGCCGTCCATAGTGTTCAAGGCGCGGCACGTCCTGTGCGATCAGCAGATAATCTTGCAGTGTGCTGAGCGTTTGGTAACGCTGCCATTTGGTAGTGCGGTCATGCTGGGCAGTAGAGGGTGAGAGAACCTCAATGATCAAGGTTGGGTTGAGCAGTGTATCTTGATCAGCTAACTGCGGTTCGCCACAGACAACAGTCACATCGGGATAAACGTAGGCACGCAGTAATTTCACCCGCAGATCACTCGTGTATACCCGACAAGGGCGCTCACGTAGAATAATGTGGAACGTCGCTATTGTATTTGCTGTAATTTGGGAATGGTTTGCTGAGCCGCCAACCATGTTGTAGAGTTGCCCATCATAGTACTCATGCTTTGTCTCGCTGGTGCGCTCAAAGGCAAGGTATTCCGCTTCTGTCCACTGATGTTCGTATTTCGGCAGCGCAACCATCTCATACACTCCTCGCAACTTTTTTGAAGTATAACGGAAAGCGCACCCTCCGAACAAGGTGCAACGGGCGCGATGGCTGCGCTATAATGGCGCGTTGGGGAAAATCTTTCAGACCAGCCAAAACGGAACACATGCCAAAACGTACCGACCTACACACCATTTTGATCATCGGCAGCGGTCCGATTGTGATCGGGCAGGGCTGCGAATTTGACTATAGCGGCGCGCAAGCCTGTAAAGCATTGCGGCGCGAAGGCTACCGCGTCGTGCTGATTAATAGCAATCCTGCCACCATCATGACCGACCCTGAATTTGCCGATGCTACCTACATTGAGCCACTGACGCCTGAGGTGCTGCGAATGGTCATTGAGCGCGAACGTCCGGATGCCATTCTGCCAACGATGGGCGGTCAGACTGCGCTTAACCTTGCGATGGTGCTGCACCAGAACGGCACGCTTGCCGCGCTTGGCGTTGAGCTGATCGGTGCGACCGCCGAGGCGATTGACCTCGCCGAAGACCGCCAGCGCTTCCGCGACGCCATGACCGAGATCGGCATGAAAATGCCCGCCAGCCAGACCGTCACCACCGTTGAAGAAGCGTTGCAGGTCGCCGAACAGATCGGCTACCCGATCTTGGTGCGCGCCTCGTTCACCTTAGGCGGCACAGGTGGCGGCATCGCGCAGGATGCCGAAGCACTGCGCGCCCTTGCCGCTTACGGCTTGAACGAATCGCCCATTCACCAAATCCTGATCGATCAATCGGTCTTGGGCTGGAAAGAATACGAACTGGAGATCATGCGCGATAAGCATGATAACTTCGTGGTGGTCTGCGGTATTGAAAACCTTGACCCAATGGGCGTGCATACCGGCGACTCGATCACCGTAGCGCCCATTCAAACGCTGACCGACCGCGAATTGCAGCGCCTGCGCGATATGGCAAAGCGCATTATTCGGCGCGTTGGCTTGGAGACGGGCGGCGCAAACATCCAGTTTGCGGTGAACCCTGCCGATGGCGAAGTGGTGGTCATTGAGATGAATCCGCGTGTTTCGCGCTCATCAGCATTGGCAAGCAAGGCGACCGGCTTCCCGATTGCCAAGATTGCCGCCTTGGTGGCAGTGGGTTACACACTTGACGAGATTCCGAACGACATCACGCGCAAGACGCGGGCAAGTTTCGAGCCATCGCTTGATTATGTCGTCGTCAAGATTCCGCGCTGGAACTTTGAGAAGTTTCGCGGCACAGATCCAACGCTCGGACCGCAGATGAAGGCAATCGGCGAGGTGATGGCAATCGGGCGCACCTTTCCCGAAGCACTGCAAAAGGCAATCGCCAGCCTTGATATTGGCATCTTTGGCTTTGGCGATAAGCACGATGACGCACAATATGCCGTGCCAGCGGAGGCTGTTCGCACGCCAACGGCGCAGCGGCTGCATCAGGTGGCATCCTTATTGCGGCGCGGCACGCCTGAGGCGGACATTTGCCACCTGACGGGCTACGATGCGTGGTTTGTGCGCCAATTAAGCACATTGGCAGCGCAAGCGAACGCTATCCGTGAACAGTACGGGCGCGGTGAGCGCCATTGGCGGCACTGGAAGCAGCAAGGCTTCACAGATCGGCTGCTGGCAACCTTGATCGGCAGCACAGAGATCGCCGTGCGCGCCGAACGCAAGGCGGCAGGCGTGAGCGCGCATTTCTACCGTGTGGATACCTGCGCGGCAGAGTTTGAGGCATACACGCCCTACCTCTACAGCACCTATGAGCGTGACTGCGAGGCAGCGCCGACGGAGCGCAAGAAGGTCGTCATCCTTGGCGGCGGACCAAATCGGATTGGTCAGGGCATTGAGTTCGATTACTGCTGCGTCCATGCCTGCTATGCGCTCAGCGCGATGGGCTACGAGACGATCATGATCAACAATAATCCTGAGACCGTCAGCACCGACTATGACACTGCGGATCGCCTCTACTTTGAACCGCTGACCTTTGAGCATGTGATGAATGTGATTGATACCGAACAGCCTGACGGTGTGCTAGTGCAGTTTGGTGGGCAAACCCCGCTGAACATCGCCCGCCAATTGGCGGACGCCGGCGTGCCGATCTGGGGGACGGCGATTGAGGCGATTGAGAGCGCCGAAGATCGGGAGCGCTTCAATCTGTTCATGCAGCGCTTGGATATTCCGCAGCCAGAAGGGCGCATCGCACGCTCGGCGGAAGCACTGTACGCCGCCGCCGAACAGATCGGCTTCCCTGTCTTGGTGCGTCCTAGCTATGTGTTGGGCGGGCGCGGCATGGCGATCTGCTTCAGCCGCGATCAGCTCTCTGCTGTGCTGGAGTCGGGCGATATTGCATGGGATGGCAAGGCAGTGCTGATTGATCAATTCCTTGAGGATGCCTTTGAGGTAGATGTAGACGCATTGTGCGATGGTGAGCGCGTCACCATTGGCGGCATTATGCAGCATATTGAGGAAGCAGGTATCCATAGCGGTGATTCGGCGTGCGTGCTGCCGCCATACAAGATCAGCTACTACTATCTCGATCAAATCCGCGAATACACAGAGCGCATTGGCTTGGCGCTTGGCGTGAAGGGCTTGTTCAACATTCAGTTCGCCATCAAAAACGATGTGGTCTATGTGCTGGAGGTGAATCCGCGTGCCAGCCGCACCACGCCTTTCGTCAGCAAAGCAACCAGTGTGCCGTTGGCGCGCTATGCCGCCGAGATTGCCGCCGGGCGCACGCTGAGCGAGATCGGCTTTACCCAAGAGCCACAGGTGGACGGCTTCTTTGTTAAGGAGGCGGTGCTACCCTTCCGCAAGCTGCTGGGCGGTGAGGCGCGGCTGGGTCCTGAAATGCGGAGTACCGGCGAGGTGATGGGACATGCCTCATCCTTCGGACACGCCTTCGCCAAATCGCAGAGCGCAGCGGATATGGCGCTGCCAAGCAGCGGCGCGGTGCTGATCACCGTGAACGACTTTGATAAGAGCGCGGCGGCAAAGATTGCCCGCGATCTGCACGGCATGGGCTTCAAACTGATTGCCACCGAAGGCACGGCGCACTTTTTGCAGCGGGCGAACCTGCCCGTCACGCCCATTGCCAAGGTCAGCGAAGGCAGCACCGCCATCTTAGACGCGCTGCGCGCCGGTGAGATTCGCCTCATCATCAACACCTCATTGGGTGGGCAAGCGCACGACGACGGGCGCTCAATCCGTAATGCGGCGGCAAAATACCGCGTGCCGATTGTCACCACGCTCTCGGCGGCGCAGGCAACCGTGCAAGGCATTCAGGCACTCCGTAAGAAGCCCCTGAAGGTGCGGAGTTTGCAAGAGCATTATCGCGTTGGCAAAGCCTGAGCCTCATTCACGAGTCGGACTCGTCCGACTCGTGAACTATCCCTGCACAATTCGGCGTTCAGGGTGTGGCTGTGGGGCGCGGCGTGTTGGTGGGCGGCGCAGCACGCCGTTCGCTTGCCGTTGGCGAAGGCGTCAGGGTTGGTGTGGCAGAAGGCGTTGCCGTGCGGGTCGGTGTTGCGCTAGGACGCTCGCCCGGACGGCGCGGACTGCTAGTTGGCGTGGGTGCTGCCGCCGAACCGAGTCTGCCCCAAGTGGGCGCGCTGCTGATAGCAACCAAAAGAGCGCGGTCATTTTCCGCTGCGGGTAAAGCCCGCCAATAGAGCTGCGTTATGGGCGCTTCGCGGCGCAGTTCACCGCTGGAAACGTTGTTCACAAACGCATCCACCAAACGTTTGGCGCTCTGCACCACGCTGAACAACACGCCTGATCCATCCGGGCTTGGCGCAATGCGTCCAATGGCGCGCCCTTCAGCGCTGAAGTGCGAGACGATGATGCCTGTGCTTAAATCTACTTCCCACAACTGCACTTCATAGACTGCCAAACGCAGCGGAAACGCGCCAAAGAGCGCCAAACCGCGTGCAGCGTCACCTTCGCTAACCGTCGCCTCTTCTTTGAGCGTTGCCGTCGCATAGAAAAAACCACTGCCATCAGCGCGCCATGCCACCTGATCGGCAGGTAGCGGCGTTTGAATGCGCTCTAGCGCGCCTGTTTGCAGGTTTAGCCGCACCAACTGCGGCGAGTCTTCTTCCATTAGCACACCGAGCAGCGCCTTGCCATCCGGCGAGAGCTGAGCGCGCCGCACATCAGCGTTAATCAGCGTGCTTTTGCCCTCACGAAGCTGTGCTATGCCGACGCCGCAGCGCAGCGAATAATAGAGCGCATCGCCCGTCCATGCCATCAAGGGCGCGTTGCCCTCTGCGCCTGTCTCTGCCCAATACAAACGATCAGCAGGATCGTTGCTCAGCGTTGGGCAGTCGGCAATCTCTGCCAGCGTTTCGCCCAGATCGCGCTGGCTGAGATCAGGGACTTGGACGGCGCGCAGTTGCAGCCTATCCTCATGCTGTGCCATGTATGCCAACAGGCTGCCATCCGCAGACCATGCCGGCGGATAGCCTTCTGCGACATCGTCCGCGATCTGTTGCGCCGCGCCGTTTGCCGTGGCACCCAGCCAGAGCGTCCGCTGTGCTGGATCGGTGAAGGCGATCAGGCTGCCATTGGGCGAGAGAGTCGGGTAGCGGTAGCTGCGCCCATTCGCTGCACCCTGCGTAATCGGCTTGCCGGGCAGATCGGCAAGCGTGCCAACGTAGACGTTGCCGCCAAATAGGTGCGCGATGAGCGCCAACGGCGAGACGTTTGGCAGTTCAATCGCGCTGCCATTCTCACCGCCGCCAACGGTAGTTGGCGAAAATTCGTTCACAATCTGTCCGTAGACATCTGCCCAAGCGCTGAAGGCAGCCTGTGGCGCAAACTGAGCAAGGCGGTATGCCTGCCCATAGGCGATGAAAAAGGTCACGCGGTATTGGCGCGGTGTGCCATCGGTGCAGGGCGCGACGAAGGAGGCGCTCAAGCCATTCCGACGAATGGCGATGCGCTCAGGCGAGAGATCAACGCGGATAAAAGTGCGTGTGTATTCGCCGATGAGGTCTTCAAAGGTGCGGTTGCCCACTGCGCCCAGCGCTGCCGCAATCATGCCCGCCTCAGAGCAAACGGGCGTGCGCCCTGCACCAAAATAGACATCGATGCCGCGTTCGGTCACTTCCCAGAAATTTGGGTAAGGCACGCTAAACTTCTCGCTGCGGTAGAGCGCCAAGCCAATCGGCGGTGGATCATCTTGGGCGGCGGCGGGCGGTAAACTGAGCAACAACAGCGCAGCGATCAGGCACAGGCTAAGCCAATGGCGCACAAGGGCGCGAGAGGGCAAACAATTCATGGGCGGTCTGTCTCATAGGATGTTTGTTCGATTTTTTCTCAACCGCCCTAGCATACCTACCTCACGGCGCATAAACAAGGGCGGATTGGGCAGCGTAGGGTAAGCGCCTAGCAGGGACACAGAAGCGCAACCTAACGTCGCGCTTCTCTAAAGATGTTTAAGACTGCGGTTAGGCAGTTGCAGCGCGGCGATTCGCCTGATTCACGAATGGAATCTCACCGTTTTCCCAAGAGACCAAGAGCGGCACCGCGATGAAGATCGAACTGTACGAGCCGCTCAGCAGACCGACCAGCAAAATGCCGACGAACTGCTGAATCGAGCTAGTGGTGAGGATGAGCAGCGCCACCAACACAAAGCCCACGGCGATCTGCGTCATCAGCGAGCGCTGAATGGTCTCCAGCAAGCTGCGATTGACGATCAGCTCATACGGCTCACCGCGATGGCGCACATCGTTCTCACGGATGCGGTCAAAGACCACAATCGTATCCTGCACCGAATAGCCCACCACCGTTAGCACCGCCGTCAGGAACAGGGCATCTGCTTCCCAGCCTGCCACCAAGCCCATGATGGACATCGCACCGAGCATGACCAGCACATCATGCACCATCGCCACCAGTGCCGTAACGCCATAGCGGAAGGAATGCTTGAGTTTGCGGAAGGCAAGCGCAATCCAAAACAGCACCAAGCCACTGGCAACGAGGGTTGCCACCAATGCGGCGTTGGTCACTTCATTGCCAACAATGGGCGAAACTTCGCTGAAGTTCTCGCGGAAGCGCTGGGCGTCGAAAGTCAGGTTGAGCGTCGTGCCGAGTTGTGTCAGGTTTTCCGCAATGGCGTTGATTTGCTCAGCGCTGTCATCGCCAAAGTTGGCGCGCACCTGCCATGTGTAGGTTTCGCCAATGCCCACGCGCTGCGCGGTAACATCGCTCAGCCCAGCAGCGGTGAACGCATTCTGGATAGCGCTGCCCGTCAGGCTGCCGGGTGTTAGCCCTTGCACGGGCGTGAATTCAAGCTGAAAGAGCGCGCCACCAATGAAATCAATGCTCAGGCGGATGATCGAGCGCTCCCGATAAGTTTGCGTGGAGATAACCATCGCCACGATGCCCCCTAAGATCACGAGGATCGAGATCAGGTAGTAGAGGCGGCGGCGTTTCACAAAGTTAACCATGTGTGTATGTTCTCGCTTTCTCGGCTATTGCCCAAACAGCTTGGTGCGCGCCAAACGCTCGCCACCAATGGCAAGGATCACATTCAAAAAGACGCGGGTAACTACCACTGCCGTGAACAGATTGATGACCAAACCAATGATCAGGGTGATGGCAAAGCCGCGCACCGCACTCGCACCAAACTGCCCGCCAAAGAAGTAAAGGATCATGGCGATCATGATGGTGGAGATGTTCGAGTCGCGGATGGTCGTCCACGCGCGGGAGAAGCCGAGATCAACTGCCTTGCCAAGTTTGCGCCCGGCGCGCAGCTCTTCCTTCACGCGCTCAAAAATCAGGATATTGCCGTCAATGGCAGAGCCAATCGAGATCAGAAAACCCGTGATCGCTGAGAGCGTTAGCGTCACCGGGATGTATTTGTAGAGCGCGAAGTTAATCATGCCGAACAAGATCAGGGCAAGCGCTGCTGCCAAACCACCTACACGGTAGTAGAGGATTAGGAAGATGAAAATGGTCAGGATGCCAAGCGCACCAGCGCGCACTGCCTGCGCCACTGATTCCGCGCCAAGTGTTGCGCCAACCTGCTCACGCGATTCAATGCTGAGCGAGACGGGCAGCGCACCCGAACGCAACTGCACGGCGAGGGAGATCGCCTCTTCACGGGTGAAATTGCCTGTGATCTCGCCACCATCATCAAGGCGTGCCTGAATAGTAGGCGCGCTCAGCACTTCGCCATCCAGCACGATTGCCAATGGCTGCCCGATGTTCGCGCCGGTGTGCGCCGCAAATGCTTGTGCGTCTGGGCTGCCACTGTTCAGGTCAAAGCCTACTACATACTGCGTGCCAGTCTGACCGCCCAAACGCGCTTGAGCATCCCGCAAGCCCGCGCCCGTCATGACAGTGTTGAAGGGCAAATTTGTGCAAGGGTTCAAGAGTGGGTTTGCCTTGCTGCCAGGCACAAGCGGATCGGACGTTGGCTCAGCGGTAGGTTCGGCGGTTGCCTCAGGCGTAGCAGCCGCTTCAGGTGCTGCTTCTGCGGTCGCCTCCGCCGTCGCCTCGGCAGTGGGTTCAGGCGTAGGTTCGGCAGTTGGATCAGCCGTTGCCACTGCGGTTGCTTCTGCTGTTGCTTCAGCAGTAGCTTCAGCGGTTGGCTCTGGCGTAGCAGCAGGTGCCTGATCGCGCAGTGCCTGCTGGCGGTTGGTCAGAATGTAGGTGCCGGGCGGCGGCATAGGCGCGGTGCAGCCACCAATGGCAGCAAAGTCCACAAATTCCAGCAGTGCCGTTTGGCGGATGAGGTCAATTGCCGCGTCGGGATTCTGAATGCCGGGCAGTTCCACGATAATGCGGTTGCTGCCAGCAGTCTGCACGATAGGCTCCGCCACGCCGATAGCATTCACACGCCGATCAATGACGCGGCGCACTTCTTCCATTTGCTCTGGCGTTACGTCCTCTTGGTCGGCGCGCATCAGGACGCGCACACCGCCTTGAATATCAAGACCGGGGCGCACTTCAATTGGGCGACCAAACAAGCCCGGATTGGGCAGAATCATGTAGGTGCAAAGGACGGCTATGGCGATCACAATCGCCAGCCATGCACCAGTTCCTCTTTGCATAGGCGTCAAAGTTCCCTTCAGGTTAGTTGAAACAAATTCACCGAAAAATCAAGTTGTGGTGCGGCGCAACATGCCACACCGAGCCGTTAACGTGGATTTAGGGAGTGGGTTGGCGGCGCACGGCGGCGCGGTTGTGCTGCTGCATAGCCATAGCAGCCGATCAGGAGCGCGCAGACTGCACACAATACCATCCCATGTACAGGCGGGAAGGCTGCCTGTGCCGCGTAATGCAGCGGCGTTGTGCCAGCCGCCAGTGTGCCAGCACCGCCGAATGCGGCGCGCCACTGGGCAAACGCGGCAAGGATGCCCAACATCAGGAAGGGTTGTGGCGTGCGGGCAAATTGCGCCGACGGCAAGGCATCGGGCAGCGGTAGAAAGTCGTTATGCGGTGACAAGTCGGGTTGGCGTGCGGCGTTCTCCGCGCTAAGCAAGGCAAGGCGCGGCGCAAAGACAAGGGTGGCAGCCAACACAACGAACAACTTACGCATACGATACACATTTTCCTTAGACGGTGGTGCAGATGTGCTGCCGATAACAGGCGGGCAGTTTGTTCACCCGTTCACGATCCGCGCCATTTTAGCGCAAGGCAAGGCGCTCGGCAAGTTGAATTCCAAAGCGTTTTTCTGAGGAGGCGGCACCAACCTATCAGGATGGTTAGGCAATTGAATACTTAACAGCCGCTTGTTGCGATTCGGGCAAACAAGCGCTATGCTTAGCGGCAAACACCTTGAACACACCACCTTGAGAGGGACCGAAACATGAATGCCACCTGCCCAGAGTGCGAAGCCACGCTGACGCTTACCGACGTGCTGCGCGGCGAGATCGTCACCTGCACCGATTGCGGCGCAGAACTTGAAGTGATTGCCGTTAATCCGCTTCAGCTTGAGCCAGCGCCGATGGAACAAGAGGACTGGGGCGAATAACCTGTGAGTGAATCGTTGCGCGTCGGCATCATTGCCTCTCGCATTCGCCTTGAAGAAAAGCTGCTGCTGGCTGCCTTTGAGGGGCGCGGCATTCAGCCAACCGTCATCCTTGATGATGAATTGATCCTGCACATTGGCGCGCAGACCGCACCGCTGCCCTACGATGTGATCTTAGAGCGTTCGGTAAGTGCCTCACGCGGGCTATATACGCTGCGCTTGTTGGAGATGGCGGGCAATCGCGTTATTAACCGCTGGCAGACCGCCCACACTTGTGCCGATAAACTGCTGACTTCCATCGCCTTGAAAGAGGCAGGCGTGCCGCAGCCTGATGTTGCGGTCGCCTTTGAATATGGTGCGGCGTTGGCGGCAATCGAGCGCATGGGCTATCCTGTTGTGATGAAGCCTTTGGTCGGTTCATGGGGCAGGTTGTTGGCACGCATCAATGATAAGGCGGCGGCAGAGGCAATCTTGGAGCATAAGGAAGTGCTAGGTGGCTATCAGCACAGCATCTTCTACATTCAGCGCTTTATTGATAAGCCTAACCGTGATATTCGCGCCTTTGTGGTCGGCGAGACGTGCATCTGCGCTATTTACCGCAATAGCAAACACTGGATCACCAACACGGCGCTTGGCGGCGTGGCGGAAAACTGTCCCGTAACGCCTGAGTTGGGCGCGCTGGCAGTCCGTGCGGCGCAGGCTGTTGGCGGCGGCGTGCTGGCTGTAGATTTGCTGGAAGACCCTGAGCGCGGCTTGCTGGTGAATGAGATCAACCACACGATGGAATTCCGCAACAGCATTGAGCCAACGGGCGTGGATATTCCCGCCCATGTGGTGGATTATGTGCTGAAGTATGCCACAGAGGTGCGCGCATGAGCGATAAAGTGCGCGTCTCGATTGTGGGCGCCTCTGGCTACACCGGCGGCGAGCTGATTCGCTTGCTTTTGGCACATCCGCAGGTTACGTTGCAACAAGTCACTTCTGAATCGAATGCCGGTAAGCCTGTTCATGCCGTGCATCCGAATTTGCGGAAGGCGACGAATTTGCAATTCGTCTCAGCAACGGCACTGCAAGCCTGCGATGTGCTGTTCCTTGCCCTGCCGCACGGCGAGGCGCAGCGGCGCATCACGCATTTTGCGGCACTGGCGCCCTACATCATAGACCTTTCAGGCGATTTCCGCTTACGCGATCTGGCTGTCTATGAGCGCTATTATGGCGAGCCACACGCCGCGCCTGATTGGGCAGATAAGTTCGTCTACGGCTTGCCCGAGATCAACCGTGAGGCACTGCGCGGCGCGAAGTATGCCAGCGGCGTTGGCTGCAACGCCACCGCTGCCATCTTGGCGCTGCTGCCATTGGCACGCGCCGGGCTGATTGACGCCAGCAAGCCCGTCACCGTTGATCTTAAGGTTGGCTCATCGGAAGGCGGCGCTACAGCCTCGCAGTCCAGTCATCATCCAGAGCGCAGCGGCGCAGTACGCACCTTTGCCGCGGTTGGGCATCGGCACGAGGCAGAGGTTGCACAAGCGCTTGGCTTATCGAATATCTACCTCTCCATCAACTCGATTGAGATGGTGCGCGGCGTTATGGCGACGGCGCAGGTCTTCAGCGTGGCAGGCGTAGACGACAAGCAGCTTTGGAAGGCGTATCGGGCAGCCTATAGCGCTGAGCCATTCATACGGATTGTGCATGATAAAAGCGGCGTGCATCGCCATCCGGAACCAAAATGGTTGGCTGGCACCAACTTTGCGGATGTCGGTTGGGAGGCGGAACCTGAAAGCGGGCGCATTGTGGCGCTTGCCGCCCTCGATAACTTGGGTAAAGGTGCGGCTGGCAGCGCGGTGCAGTGCCTGAACATCATGCTTGGCTATGCTGAAGAAACTGCCCTCACTTTTTATGGGCTACATCCGTAGGCAGGCGGCAAAGCATGATTCTTGTGAGAGCTTTGTTTTGCCGTGCGGCGTAGTTCAAGCTACAATGCTTGGCATATCGAGCGCTAACTTGCACAGCTAAAACACAGGTGGAGGGTTGAAGCGTGGGGCATTGGGCAAATAAATACGTAATTGGGCTAACCGGCAACATCGCCATGGGCAAAAGCGCCGTGCGGAAAATTCTTGAGAATTTCGGCGCGTATACAATTGATGCGGATGGTCTCGCGCATCAAACCATGTCGCCCGGCGCACCTGCCTACCTACCTGTGGTGGAGACGTTCGGGCGCTGGGTGCTAGACCGCGAAGGCAGAGTAGATCGCTCCAAGCTGGGCGCGGTGGTCTTTTCGCACCCAGAAGCGTTGGCGCGCCTAGAGGCGATCACGCACCCGGTCGTTGGGCAGGGCATTGATACGCTGGTCAGCCGCGCCAGGCAGCCGATCATCGTCATTGAGGCGATCAAGCTGCTGGAAGGCAATCTTGCCGCGCAGGTGGATACAATTTGGGTGGTGGACGCCACGCCTGAACTGCAATTGCAGCGCCTCGTCGAAAAGCGCGGCATGAGTCCGCTGGAAGCGCGCAAACGCATTGAAGGGCAGAACGCACAGCGCGACAAGCTAACGCGAGCCAATGTGGTGATCACCAACAATGGTTCGCCGCAAGATTTGTGGGCGCAAGTGGAGTCAGAGTGGCATAAGTTGCTGAATGCGCTCAAGCTGGCGCGCAAGACCGATACACAATCCATGCGCCCCGTGACGCCGACGGCAGCGCCCACGCCCACCGAAATGGCATTGCCGCCGCTGCGCCCAACCGCTGCACCTGAGGCGACCAAGCCGCGCACCGGCACGCTGCCTAGCCTGCCGCCTGTCCATAAAACAGGTCCGTTGCCCTCTCTTGAAGATGTAACGCGCCCAAAGAGCGAGCCGATCAAGACTCCAACGCCGCCGCCACAGCCAACACCCGCTGCCACCGTAGATATTCGGCGTGGAATGCCGCGCAACGCTGAGCTGATCGCACAGGTGCTAAACCAAATGTTGGGCAAACACCTCACCCGCATGGATGTGATGACCGCCTTTGGCGAGAAATCCTACATGCTGGCAGAGATGAACGGCAAAATCATGGGTGTGACGGGCTTCCAAGTGGAGAACCTGATCACGCGTGTGGATGAATTCCTCTTGTTGCCTGAAGCGCCGATAGATGCCATCGCCCGCGCCCTGATCCAAGCCGTCGAAGATGCCTCGAAAGAGCTTCAGAGCGAGGTCGGCTTCATCTACCTGCCGCTGAACGCACCTGCCCAAATTGTTCAGGCATTCACCAGCAGCGGCTACGAACGCATGGAAATTGACGCGATCAAGGTGCCAGCCTGGCGCGATGCCGCACAGGAATCGCAGCCACCCAACACGCAGATCATGGCGAAAAAGCTGCGCCCTGACCGTGTGTTGAAGCCGCTTTAATGTTCATTGTGGATAGGTAAGTTTGCATGGAACGCTTGAAACAATTGCCCGTGCTTGGCGCGCTGTTCACCTTTGCGGATGCCCGCCCGCGCCTTGCCGCGTGGATTGTCCTCTCACTTGGTATCGTGATCTTGCTGCTGGTTGAAGCGCGGGATGTCGGCTTGCTGCTAGGGCAGTGGGTTGCTCTGATCGTCGCTTCCGTTCTGGTGGCAGGGCTGTGCATCTGGATTGTGAGCTGGGAAGATAAAGACGAGGCAGCCGAAGAAGCTGCGGAAAAGTAAAGCAGTGGGCGAGTGCAAAAACACTCGCCCACTTCGTTTTTAGGCGATGACAGGCTGCGCGGCGGGCTGCACAACCTGCAAGGCAGACGGCAAGTCTGCGTAGTTCACCCAAGCGCGGATCATCTCGGTGAAAAGCTCGGGCTGCTCGCCATTCCAAGCGTGGTGCGCCTTCGGCACAAGGGCAGCCTGCGTGTTGGGAAACGCTGCAAAAGTCCGCAGCGACTCTTGGATAGTTCGCACCTCTTGATCGCCCGCCACAACCAAGAGCCGTTTATGCGCTGCACTCGGCGCAGCCTCAAAAGTGAGGACCTCAGCATAGACACGCGCATAGCTGCGGCGGCTGGCGCGCTGTGCATCGCGCAGGTAAAGCGGCGCCACTTCGGGCGGAAGCTGCATCAGGCGTCCCATGATGCGTGCATTGAAGGTTGCCAGCGGTCGCCAGGTCATCAGCGGCACCGTGACAGCTGTTATCCAGCGCCACACGGGCTTGAAAGGATGCGCCGTCACGCCGCTGACCAAGACTGACTCCAGCAAGTCGGGATAGGCAGCCAGCATATGTAGCGCGGCGTAGCCACCGAGCGATAGCCCGATCAGATGTGCCTTGCCCTGCGCCGTTCGCTGTTGGATAATCGGCGCGATAAGATCGGCGGTGTGGCGGAAAGACTGCCATTCGGTGCGGTAGCTTTCGCCGTTGGCGGGCAAATCTATGGTCAGGCAGTGAAAGTCGCTCTGCAAAGCCTCGATCTGCGCTGTCCACATCCAACTGCTGAAGCCAAGCGCATGGAGAAAGACAAGGCTTGGTGCATTGGGATTGCCGTACTCTTGAACGTGAAGACTCATGGTGTTTTCTTCCCTTCTGGAATGATCACTGAGGCAAGCGTGAAGCGTTTGCGCTCTGGGCTAGGCGGCAAGGATATGTACTGGCTGATCAGGTTGATCAGCGCGCTGTGTAAGGCGGCACGTTCGGCATCGCTCAGATAGATGACGGCGCGGTTATAGCTCATGCCATCATCAGCCAGTTGGCTAGGATCGGCACGACGAACATATTCCGCAAAGTCATCAATCAGCGTGGCGGCAAACACACTGAAATAACGAAGATGTTCCTCCAGTGAAAGGCGTGCAAGGTCGCTGGCTGTCAGGCGATCCTCACCGCGCACCACCTGATAGGTGCGTTCTAGCGCGCCGTTCACGGGCGTTTCTGCCACCACTTCCAGCATACTGCCCTCAAGCAATATCTTTAGATGACGGTAGAGCGTTGCTTGTGGCACATCGGGCAGCGCCTCTGCAATTTGGCGCGCCGTCAGTTGCTTGCCGGCAACCTCAGTCATGATCCTCAAGCGTACTGGGTGAAGGATTAGATCAGAATTGTGCATAGGCTATCCATTCTCATTTTTTAGAATAGTTATATTCTATTCCCAAAATTGAGAATGGTCAAGTGGTAAATTTTCAGGCTGGGATCAATATCTCTAGCACAGGCAAGCAGCAGATGCTATGCTCATAGCATGTTGAACGATCCGATTGGTTGGGCAGAGGCATTAGAGGCTGAGCGCAAACAACTAGCAGCCCTGCTGGAGCGCCGTCTCACGCCTGCTCTGAACCTGCTGCTTGCCCAAAGCAGCGCCTATGAGCAGGCATTTGCCGCCATGCCTCAAACGCGCACTGCCTTCGCCGTCCTGAGCAGTTTGGCGCGCCAAACGATGCAGCACTTGCGTGATCTAAGCGCCGACCTTCAACCAACACTCTTAGAAACACTCGGCATCGAGGCAGCCTTTGAGTCACTTCTTGGGCAAGTGCAGCGCAACACAGCAATCACGATCAGCTATGCGGCGCGGCGGCTGACTTTGCGCCTTGCTCTGCCACTGGAATTTGCGCTCTACCGCACACTGCAAAAGCTGCTTGAGGACGCCGTTCAGCGGCATGTGCCGCAGCTTGCCCTCAGCCTAATACAGGTAGATAACTTCGCTGTGCTGACCTTGCAAGAAAGCGGCGGCACACCACCCGATCTTGATCAATGGCGGCAGCTTGGCGCACCACTGGCTATTTTCGGCGTCCAGAGCAGCGCCATGCGTGAGGCAGCAAGCGCTGCCCTCACCTTCACCTGCCCAAGCGCTGAGGCAGTTATGCTGACGCCACGCGAAAACGAGGTGCTGCGCCTGCTGGCAGAAGGGCTGAGCAACAAACAAATCGGCGCGGCGCTAGGGCTGAGCATCCGCACTGTGAAGTTCCACCTTGATAATCTATACAGCAAACTAGGCGTCCACTCACGGGCAGAGGCGTTAATCACGGCGGTGCGGCGCGGTTGGCTGCGCTAAGAAGGCTTACCTGTCCGTTTGGGCAGGCATTCACCCCATCTGATCGGACGTTTTGCCAAGCAGCCTTTTGATGCAAACTCTAAAGTGTGAAAGTCACATGCTTTGGAAAGGCAAACTCTGATGACAACCGCTATTGATTTCGACGCGCTGGAGCCACTGCTCAGCGACCCAACCATACGGATTATCACCATCAACCGCTACGACAATATCTATTTCAGCCGCGAGGCATTCCGCATGGAGAAAGCAGCGCAAACCTTCCGCGATGAGGCAACGCTGCGGAATATCGTTAACCAACTCTTGGCAATGCATGGGCAAGCGCTCAGCGCCAGCGCGCCGATCTGCACCATTGTGCTATCCGACTATTCGCGCATTACCATCGTTGATCAGCCGGTGGCTGCCAACGGCTTGAGCATGACCATTCAAAAGCCTGTGCCGCCTAGCGAGATGCCAACGTGGGAAACATTGCTGCGTGCTGGGTCGCTCTCGGCAGAGATGCACGCCTTCCTGAGCGCGTGCGCCCAAGGGAAAGTTAACATCGCGGTGTGCGGCGCGACAGGCTCTGGCAAAACAACATTGCTGACGCTGATCGCCAACATGATTCCCACCCAACGCCGCCTCGTGACGGGTGAGGAAGATTTCTGGCTTAACCTGACGCACGATAACCGCTTTCACATGCACACCAGCCCAACGGTGAATATGCGTCAAGTGTTGGAAACGGCACTGCACATGCGTCCCGATCACATCATCTGTGCGGAAGTGCACGGCGCGGAAGCACTCACTATGCTAGAGGCGATGCAGAATGGCTATGAAGGCTCTATGTTCGCTATTCATGCCACCAGTCCGCGTGATTGCGTTGGTCGGCTTGAGATCATGCTGACAGAGGCGGCGCCAACGCTGCCCCTGACCAGCCTACGCCAAAAGATAGCCAGTGGGCTGGATCTGATCGTCCAGATTGACATCTTAGCGGATGGCTGGCGGCGCCTTGTGAAGATCAGCGCGCTGAACGGCATGGTGGGCGATGTGGTTGAGCTGGTTGATCTGTACACCTTCGTAGAGACGGGCAAAGATGCTGAGGGCAAGATCAGCGGACGCTATGAGGCAAGCGGTTATGTGCCGCGCTTTGCCAACCGCCTTGCCAGCTATGGCATCACGCTGCCTTAAGGCTCACCAACGCACGTCAAGGGTAAGGGTGCGGTCTGCGCCGCGCCCTTCCCGAACGTCCAGTTTGGTATTGGCGGGCAAAAGGCGCGCTGCCAAGCCGTGCAGCATCCCTTTGAGGAAGGCGGGTGGGTAGGGCGTGCGGGCGGCGGTGCTGCCGTTGCCATTCCCATTGGCGGGCTTGGGGCTGGCGCTGTTGGTTGGCAACCGCTATGGAATGACGAGAGCTGGCGAGGAAAAACCTTAGAGCAAGTTGTTCGGGAGTATTATGATAAGCACATTTCTGATATAAAGCCATATATCCCCAATGAAAAAACGGTTGTTGTGCCATCGCTAGTGCTTATGCCAGCACGTGGTGACGGCAAGATTAGACTGGAAAGGATGCAACCAAACTTGCCAGGCTACTTCATTTGGATATCTAAAGTTCTTCAAGCGCCCGCCGACCCAAACCTTGTTATCGAACGTTACACAATTGACATCTGCAACGACCCGCAAGTTCTGAACCATATATCCCAGTCTGATTGTTTGGCTGCACGTGTACGATAGGGGCAAGAAAATGAGTTACCGAAGTCTTCGCAAAGTCTTGCTGTTACTGTTTGTAGTTCACATCTTCAGTAGCCTATACAGTGCCAGTGCCCAGTCTTCCGAGTCACCTGTTATATACAATTTGGCTTGGCATTCTAGCGGTTTGCTGGCTGTTGTTTCAGCAGATACGTCCTCAAGGTTATGGGTCACTGGTAATGATGGCGTTCGACGAGATATCAGCTTGCCCAAGCTACCGCCCTGCGAGGATTGCCTTGAAACAGATGGGAGCATAGCTTGGAAGCCTACTGAATCACCGATTTTAGGTTATCTCAGTGGTGGTAGAGTTTATTTCATTGACGGCAACACGCTCGCTGAGCTGAGCCACTTTGAGTTGAGGCTCCCGCTTTCTTTGATTGGCTATTGGGCTTCAGAGATCCGTTGGAACGCGGATGGTACGAGAATCGCGCTCAGGTAGGCGGAGCCCAAAGCGAACTGCCCTATATCGCTATTTTCAATGTTGAGAGCGAGAGTTTCTGGCGAGCTACACCAGAACTGCCCTATACACCGGGTGGCGTGTTAATTACTTCTATCGAATGGCATCCTACCAATCCAAGTTTGATTATGTATTCGGACACTGTTGGGCGCATTTACATCTACAATGTGGAGACTGAGCAATTTGAACAACGCATTGACTTATCTATAGACGATATATCTCAGGACGATAGCGTCGAAGCCACCTGGAGTCGTTCAGGAGACTACTTAGCAGTTGCACAAATTGATCACATACGGATCTATGAGAGACCTTTATACCAAGTTGTTCGAGAATTCAGTATAAGCGATATATACACAACCATAATCCAGTTTAATCGAGACGAGACTTATTTAATGGTAGCTGACAACTATGTTCTCGTTATTGTAAACTGGCAACATGGTACAATGCAGCGTTTAGTTGAGTATGAGTCACGCGGTGATAGGATCGAGGCTGCCGTTTGGAGTCCGATAGATGACATCATTGCCTATGGTGGTCAAGGTGCTGCTAGTGCGCTTATCTTGCAGCCTGTAGACCGTGCAATCCTCCTCCCGCCCACCGACCTGCGCGCCCTGTACGCCGCCTACAACAGCGCGCCCGTCACGCCCGTGCTGCATCCCAGCGTCGTCATTCGCAACCACGGCAACACGCCCGTCCCGCTCAGTGAGGTGCGCCTGGATTATGAGCTGAGAAGATAAGCACAAAAACTGCCACAACCGAGAGCTTTTATCAATGAGGCGGCGCTTATAACCATTTATGCAGTGATTGACGATGTCCTCAATAACCTTGAGGGTCACCGCGCCTAATTCATGCAGCTTCCGCCCAAAAAAGCGCCACCGTGCTACAATCAACGCGGAAACCTTTTACGTATGAGCAAAATGCTTTATGCCCGATACACTTTCCCATGCTGTTCATCAATCCCTAGCGCGGCTGCGCCCACGCCTACGCGCCCTATTTACCGATGACTCGCTTTGGCAGACTTTCTCCGAACGCCTTGATCAACACTATGCGGCGCTTTTTCCGTTGCTGCTGCGCCTGTATGGCACACGCTATGACTTCTTCTTTTGGCTGGAACAAATTCTTGGCACAGCGGCGCGTTATTTCCAAGAGCGCTCACCTGCCCTGCACGCCCTGGACGCAACGCGCCCGCCGAATTGGTTTCAGACGCAAAGCATGGTCGGCGGCGTGTGTTATGTAGACCTCTACGCAGGCAATCTGGCAGGCATTCGCAAGCAAATCCCCTATTTCAAGGAACTCGGTTTAACCTACCTGCATCTGATGCCGCTCTTTCGCTGCCCACCAGAGCAAAACGACGGCGGCTATGCCGTCAGCAGCTTCCGCGAAGTGAATCCGACGCTTGGCACAATGGCAGAACTGGCAGAGCTTGCCGACTTGCTGCGTGCTGAGGGCATCAGCCTCGTGCTGGATTTGGTCTTTAACCACACTTCTGACGAGCATGAATGGGCGATCAAGGCGCGCAGCGGTGACCCTGATTATCAGGATTTCTACTACTTTTTCCCTGACCGCACCTTGCCCGATCAGTATGAGCGCACCCTGCGCGAGATTTTTCCTGAACAAGCACCCGGCAGCTTCACTTACCTGCCTGATTTGGATCAATGGGTATGGACAACCTTCAACACCTTTCAATGGGATTTGAATTATCGCAATCCCGCCGTGTTCGATGCCATGCTTGGCGAAATGCTCTTTTTGGCAAATCAGGGTGTGGAAGTGCTGCGCCTCGATGCCGTCGCCTTCATTTGGAAGGAACTCGGCACAGCTTGCGAGAACTTGCCACAAGCGCACGACATCATCGCCGCCTACAATCTGTTGCTGCGCCTTGCCGCGCCTGCGCTCATCTTCAAGAGTGAGGCGATTGTGCATCCCGATGAGGTGGCAAAATACATCGGGCGTGAGTGCCAGATTAGCTACCATCCAACGCTGATGGTGCTGCTTTGGGAGGCACTTGCCACGCGCCAAGTGCGCCTGCTGCGCCACACAATGGCGAAACGCTTTGCCATTCCACACGGCACGGCATGGGTGAATTACATCCGCTGCCATGATGACATTGGGTGGAGTTTTGCCGATGAGGACGCCGCCGAACTCGGCATCTATGGCTATGATCACCGCCAATTCCTGAATGCCTTCTATACTGGGCGCTTTGAGGGCAGTTTCGCAGTTGGGCTGCCTTTCAACTACAATCCGCGCACAGGCGATATGCGGATTAGCGGCATGTTAGCCTCCTTAGCGGGCTTGGAACAGGCGCAGGCAAGCGGCGACCCAACGCTGATTGATCTCGCGTTATCGCGCATTCATCTGCTACACGCGCTGATTATGGCGGTGGGCGGCATTCCACTAATTTACTTGGGCGACGAACTCGGCATGACCAACGATTACACTTTCCGCACCAACGCGGCAAAGGCAAACGACTCGCGTTGGGTGCATCGCCCGAAGGCATCTGCGAACTTAAAGGCACAGCGCCACGATCCGCAGAGCGTGGCAGGCGCACTGTTCGGCGCGATCCGGCATATGATCAGGGTGCGGAAAGCGCACGCCGCGTTTTCTGCCGAGGGCAGGGCAGCTTGGCTGGAGTGCGGCAATCCGCATGTGCTGGCGTTTGAGCGCACCCATGCAGGCGAGACGATTCTCGTTCTGGCGAACTTTTCGGAGCTGCCACAGACCGTAGCGCGCCGTATGCTGCCGGCGGCTGATCCGCGCACACCCTACCACGATCTGTTGAGCGGCGAAAGTGTGCAGCCTGATTCCGCTGGCGAACTACTTTTGCAGCCTTACGCGGTTTTGTGGCTTACCTACACGCGCTGAGCGCGCCACAGAGTAGCTTTCACACGCAGGCACGCTATAATTGCCCGCGTGTGTTAAGCTATCTTGCGGAGTTTCTTGTGACTATACGCCGATCCTCACAGATGACGCGCCGTGCCTTTCTGGGCATGTTGGGCGGCTCTGCGCTAGGTGCCGTGCTGCCCAACCTGATTAGCAGTGCGGAAAATACACCCTTTCGCGTGCCGCCTACGCTGATGTTCCACACCAAAGACCGCTGGAAGATGCCACGCATTCTGGCATGGCTGCGCGATGAAGGCTATGAAAGCGTTGGCTACGCGGACGTGCTGAGCGCGCTGGAAGGCAAAAGCGCCTTGCCTGAAAAGCCTGTTACCCTCACTATTGATGACATTGCCTCTAACTACATTCAGCCCTACTTTTTGGCGATGGCGGATGAGGTGGAAAAGGTAGGCTATCGGGGCGTGTTCGGCGTGGTCACGCGCCATTCGCCAACGCGCAACCCAAAGGTGTGGGCGCAACTGCGCGAGTTGGTTGAGCGCGGTTGGGAATTGGACACGCACACCACACATCACAGCCTGCTACCACCGCTTTCTGTGGCAGATTTGCGCGAGGAAATTGTTGAGTCCGCCCAATGGATTGCCGAAGGCACAGGGCGCGCACCGCTGACCTTGATCGTCCCGTATGGCGCTGTCTACAAGCGCGGCAGAGAGTTTGATCCGCGCATTTTCGAGGTGGCGGCAGAAGCAAACCTTGCCTTTGTGGTTGGCATTGTGGGCGGGCGTTTCATCGGCGCAGAGTCCAGCGCGCCACATTACGTTGGGCGCGTGGGCATTGGCACAGATCACGTCCAAACGGCGTGGTGGATTGAGCATTTTCACAGAGAATCGTAGGCAACCATGCAGCAGTTCATCATTGAAGGCGGCTATGCCTTAAAGGGCAGCCTTGAGGTTGGCGGCAATAAGAACTCCGTGATCAAGCTGATGGCAGCTTGCTTGCTGACTGATCAGCCCGTCACGCTGACCAATGTGCCTAGCATCTCCGACGTGCGCGTGATGGCGGATATTCTGCGTGGGCTTGGCGCAGCAGTTGCCTATGATGAGGCGGCGCGCAGCATGACCATTCACGCCGAGAATTTGCACACACACCGTGTCAATCCGCAGCTTTCGCAGAAGTTGCGCGCCAGCATTGTGCTGGCAGGCGCGCTGCTTGGCAGGTTGGGCGCTGTTTCGCTGCCGCTGCCCGGTGGCGATGTAATCGGGCGGCGGCGGCTGGATACACATCTCATCGCGCTCCAAAAGCTGGGCGCAACGGTGACGGTGGAGCGCGGCTTCCACATGAATGCGGATGGCTTGCAGGGCGCCAACATCCTGTTGGATGAGGCAAGCGTCACCGCGACTGAAAATGCAATCATGGCGGCGGTACGCGCCAAAGGCACAACGGTTATCCGTAATGCGGCAAGCGAACCGCATGTGCAAGATTTGTGCAACCTCTTGGTGACGCTTGGCGTGCCAATGGAAGGTATTGGCTCGAATCAGATTACCATCCAAGGCGTAGATCGTTTGGGCGGTGGCAGCTTTCGGGTTGGCGCGGATTATATCGAGGTGGCGAGCTACATCGGCGCAGCAGCGGTAACGGGCGGTGAGGTGCTGATCAAGAATGCGGATCCGCAGCACCTCGCCATGATCGAGTTGGTCTATAACAAGCTGGGTGTGGTTTGGGAAGTGCGCGGTGAGGATATCTTTGTGCCGCATAGACAGTCCATGCGCGTTCAGAACGATTTTGGCAACCGCATTCCTGTCATCAAGGCACAGCCGTGGCCTGCTTTCCCTTCGGATTTGCTCAGCATTGCCCTGTTGATTGCTACGCAGTCCTCTGGTGCTGTGATGTTCCACGAGTGGATGTATGACGGGCGCTTGTTCTTCACCGATAAGCTGGCAAGCATGGGAGCGCGTATTGTGCTGTGCGATCCGCACCGCGCATTGGTGCAAGGGCATACGCCGCTGCACGGCGACCTGACTATCAGCAGCCCGGATATTCGCGCAGGCATCACCTTATTGTTGGCGGCACTGTGTGCGCGTGGGACGACTGTGATCGGCAATATTCATCATATTGATCGCGGCTATGAGCGTGTTGAACAAAAGCTCAGTGCGCTTGGCGCAAAGATTGAGCGCGTCGAGGTTAGTGCGGCAGGCTGAGCCTACCTGCTTGACAAGGCGATCAGCGCGATTTACAATGAGCCTTAACTTAGACAAAAAGTGGACAAGCGTTTCTAAAAAATGCGGCGGCAGCTCGAAGACTATTCCGACGAACCCATCTACAACATGAAGGCTGTGGAGCAGCAGACGGGAATTTCTGCTGCAACACTGCGCGCCTGGGAACGCCGCTATATGCTGGTAGAGCCAAAACGCACTGCCAGCGGCTACCGCCTCTACTCCGACCGTGATATTGCCCTGCTGCGCTGGGTGCGCCAGCAAATGAACGACGGTATGACGATCAGCCGCGTGGTTGCCTTGCTGGATTCAGCACGTCATAGCGGCGAACTCATCTATGTTGATCCGCAAGACGCACTGCCACAGCCAACCCGTGATGCACCACTGCCGCCCTCCGATTTTGTGCAACCGTTAGTGCAGGCACTCGTCAGCCTCGATAACGACCGCGCTGACGAAGTGATTGAACAGGCATTCGTGCTGTATACCATGTCCACTGTCTATGTGGAATTGATCACGCCAACCCTGATCGAAATTGGTGAGATGTGGCATCGCGGCGAAATCTCTATCTCCATTGAGCATTTCGCCACAACCTACCTGCGCGGTCGGCTGCTTGGCTTGCTGCAAGCCTACCCGCATCGCCACGATATGCCGATGATTATGATCGGCTGTGCGCCCGGCGAACGCCATGAGATCGGCGCGCTCATCTTCGCCGTCATGCTGCGCCAGCAAGGCTTTAATGCTGTCTACCTTGGGCAAGATGTGCCGGTTGAGGACATTGTGCAGACCGCCTTACAAGAGCGCGCTGCTATGATCTGCCTTTCCGCCAACACTGCCGCCTCCGCACTGGCACTGCGCCACATGCAAGACTTGCTGACGGAAGGCGGCAGACCCAATCCGCCGTTGTTTGGCTATGGCGGACGCGCCTTTGATACTGATCCAAGCCTGCGCGATCAGGTGGCAGGCTACTATCTGGGCAACGACCCACGCGATTCGCTCAGCCTCGTGGCAAACCTGCTGCGTGCAGGACGCAACGGCACCTAGCCTACTTCCGTTTAGCGGCAATTGCCTCAATCGCAGCGCGAAACTTTGCCAAACCTGCACTGGCCTCTGCGCCCAAGTGCAGCCGAATAATGCGCCTGCCACGCCCTTGCAGTGCCTCATAGTCGCCCGCTGCCTGTGCCTGCTTCAATACACTGAAGCTAAACGGCATGTTCGGGATCGGCAGCGGCTCTGGATCATCCACCGTTAGCTGAACGAACACGCCTTTATCACAGCCTGCTTTGTGAAGCTGCCCTGTAGAGTGTAGATAGCGCGGACCGAGACCAAGCGTTACGGCACGCTGCAAAACATGCCGAAGCTGCCGCCGAAAGTCTTCTAAGGCTGCCAGATGTTCAGGGCGTGGCGGCAAGTATGCCAATAAACCAACATAATCGCCAGAGCGCGCCAAGCGCAAGAATGCAGCGATCATCCCGCTGAGTTCTGTCGTATGAAATGCCTGTTGCAGCCGCAGTTGGTTAAGTAAGGCGGCAGTGCTTTCGTCTGCAAAAAGGCTCACGCCATCTTCGGTAAAAGCCGGCGGCACCTCAGGCAGTTGCCCCTGCTCTATGTAGGCATCTAGCAGGCGCTGTGTGTTCTGTTTACTCTCCTCAACGGCTGGCTCATCAAACGGATTGATGCCCAAGACGATGCCTGCTGCCGCTGCCGCAAACTGCCAGCGGAAGAACTCTGCGCCAATGTCATAGACATCGCGCAAATTAAGGATGACCAGCGGATGCCCTGCCTCTTGCAGCATTTGCACAGCCGCATCAGGGTTGTGTGGGCTGCCATCCAAGCGCAGATAGATCATCAGGCGATCATCATCGTAGTCATGCGGCAAACCGATTGTGCCGCCGCTGATCGGGATGATACCTTTATCTTCCTTGCCACTGCTCTCGGCGATGAGTTGCTCCGCCCAGGCACCAAACGCGGCAATCTCAGGGCTGCACAGCAGAGTCAGCTTATCCAAGCCGCGCCGCGATAGCACACCCATCACCGTGCCAAGCCACAAACCGGGATGATTATTGCCCATCACATTTGCGCCGCATGCCAAAGACATTTCAGCGGCGCGCTCTAGCAGGCGTTCAAAGTCCAAGCCAAGTAAGGCTGCTGGCAGCGTGCCGAAATAGCTCAGCGTGGCGTAGCGCCCTGCCATATCGGTCGGATTGTAGTAGACGGCGCGGAAGGCGAGCTTTTGTGCTTCTTCTGCCAAAGGTGTCTCAGGATCAGTGATGGCGATGAAATGTGCGCCGGGCTGGGCGGTCACTTCCGCGCAACGTGCATAGAAATAATGCAGCATGGCGAGCGTTTCCAGCGTGCTGCCCGATTTGCTGGCAACCACAAAGCACGTCCGCAACAGGTCCAGTTGCACTTCCACATCGCGGATCGCCGTCGGATCGGTGCTATCCAACGTCAGCAAAGCGGGAAAGCCTGTTTGTTGCCCAAAGATGGCGTAGAGCGTCTCGGCAGTGATGTTGGCGCCGCCCATGCCCAACATCACAATGTGCTGCCAGCCTTCGCGGCGTGATTCGTCGCGAGCAGCGCGCAGCCGCGCCAGATCAATGCGTCCATCGGTTGGCAAGGTCAGCCAGCCCAAGCGTGTTTCGATCAAGGCAGCCTCATCCGGCGAGTCCGTCCACAAGCTGGCATCGCCTGCCCAAGTGCGCGTGATGCTCTTTTGGGTACGCAGGCGGCGCAGTTCTGTTTCCACAGGATTTTGGTACTGCCCTAAGATCAGGGTTTGGCGGCGAATGAAGCCGCTGGAGAGCAGTTTGCGCTTGCCATCCACCCGTGCGATCAGCTTGGCGAAGGCATCTTCGTAAAGTTCCTCAGCATCGCCTTGCAGTTGGCGCGCCACCAAATCCAGATCAATGCCAACGGCGGCAAGGCGCGTTAGCACTTCGGGCGCTTCGCGCAAGGCAGCTGTGCGTGGCATGGCATCATTTTCGCCTTCGGTCAGGCTTTCGAACAGTTCAGGTTCAAGCAGCAGCAGTGCCTCAGCATGATTTAAGCATTCAATGTAGTGTGTGGGCGCTTGGAGCGGACTGATCGGCGCAATATCCGTCCACAGCAAGCGCTGTGGCAGCGCACCCTTAGCGCGCAAACGTGCAAAGCGTTCACTGTTGAAAATATCACGGCTGCGGCGATAGACGTTGTTGGCGTTCGCCACGCCGATCTTACCGAGCAGGTCGGCATTGGCGGAAACACGCGCTAACTCGCTGCGCGCTTGCGCCGCACGGATGTTGTTTTGCAGTTGACGGTCTACCACCTCATCTACTGCACTAACGTGGAAGCCGATCACCGAAAAAACGCCGTCTAAGGGCAGCCCTTCAAGGGCGCGGCGCTCCAAAGCGCGCAGATAGCACTCGGCAACTGCCTCATACATGGCAGCGTTATAAACATGCGTACAATGCACGTTGATGCCTTCATAGAGCATTTGCTCGAAGATTGTGAGCAGCTCAGGCTGTGCGGGCAATTTAATCAGCACATTAGGACGATCAATCAGGTGGAACAGGCTGCGGGCAGCCTCTAGCCGTGCGGCAGGCACTTCAGCGTCCAGCGGCGAAAGGTCTACGCTGACCACGCCGCTCGCCCATTCAGCACTAAAGTGTGGGCGTAACAGATCAGCAGCGCGCCGAGCATCTTCCACCAGCAAGTTGCGGAAGCAGGTGTGCGGATCGCTCTCTGTGTGCTGGCTAAGGGCAGCGTCATATGCCTCACCTTCGCCAACGGCACGCTCTAGCCGTGCAAGGTGTGTCGCAAAGCTGCTGATGGGCAACGCTGCCAAAGGGTAGCGATCTAACAGGGCGCGAGTCAGGCTGTGATACCACAACCGCCGATCTTCGGGTAGATGTGGTGAGGCAGGTGAGTCCATCATGGCAAAAAATGCTCTCCTCTAGTTTTCAAACGATTATTTAGGTGCAGTGCAGGTTAGGGCTGCCAATCAATGCGCGAATCAGGAATGTTATCGAGCGTATCGCGTGTCAATTGGTGCGCATCGCCGCCTTGCCGATCCACTATCCACAGGTTGTAGCGCCGTGCGGCTACCGATAGCCCAAAGTTGGACAGGTAGATGATATGTTGACCATCTGCCGTCCAGACAGGCTGAATATGATTGCCAAGATCGTTTGTCAGGCGCTGCATGGCATCATTGGCAGTTGGTGCGGCAGGCATCAAATAAAGCTGTGCGCGGTTCTCGCCGCGATTCTGGCTGATGACGATCTGGGTGCCATCGGGCGACCACGCGAAGTAACGGACTGTGGCAGGCGGCTGCGTCAGTTGGCGCGGATTGCTGCCATCGGCATTCATCAGCCACACTTGGCGCGTCCCGCTTCGGTCTGAGATGAAGGCGATTTGCGTGCCATCCGGTGAGAACAGCGGGCGCTCATCGGTTGCCTGCACATCGGTCAGGCGAATGGGATCCTCAAGGTCGCCGCTGGCGGTGCTGATCAGGTAAATGTTGCGGCGCCTATCGCGTGTGGAAACATAGACAATTTGCTTGCCATCGGGCGACCACGCTGCATCGTAATTTTCGGCGCGTTCGCGGGTAAGCCGCTGCACATTGCCGCCGTCGGCATCCATGATGAATAGTTGGCGTCCGCCACCGCGTGTGGAGACAAAGACAATGCGCGTGCCATCTGGCGAAAAGGCGGGACTGTAGTCATCAAAAGGATCACGGGTCAGGTTGCGTGGCGATCTGCCGTTTGCCTCAATGCTGTAAATCTCTTGGTTGCCGTCGCGGCTGGTGGTGAAGATGATACGGCTGCTGCCGCCGCCAAAGGCAGTGGGCAAGGGCAGCGGTGTTGCTGTCGGCGCATCCGTAGGGGTATGGGTGAGCGTTGGGCTGACGGTGAGGGTTGCAGTGACAGTCGGTGTTGCCGTGTGGGTTGCCGTCGCTGTGGCGGTGAGCGTCGCAGTGGGCGTTGCCGTTGGGCTGGCAGTCGCGCTGGCGGTGGCGCTTGGCGTTAGGGTGGCTGTGGCGGATGGCACTGCCGTGAGTGTTGGCGCGGCAGCGGTCTGGGTGGCTTGGGCTGCGATCAGCGTTTGGGCAGTGTTGGTTGCCTCAGCGGCGGCATTGTTCTGCGAAAGCAGTATCGCGCCAACGCCGATCAAGGCAAGCACAAGGACGGCTGCCAGCAAAAGAATGGGCAGGTTCGTGCGCCGCGCTGTGCTTGGCGGCTCTGGTGCGCTTTCCGCAACGGGCGCAGATGGCGTTGTGAGGTGGCGTGTGCTGCGCGGTGCAGCAATGACTGCCTCTGGCGTGCGATTCTCATCCCAGCCGTCATCCGAGATAGCCTGTCGGAAGGCAGCCGCCAAAGCGCCGGCTGATTCAAAGCGCTGCTCTTTGTCTTTGGCAAGCGCTTTGTTGATGACACGCTCAACGCTCAGCGGCAGATCGGGCTTTATATCGCGGACGGGCGGAATTGGTTCATAAACGTGCTTATGCATCAAGCCAAAGGCTGTATCGCCTTCAAACGGCACGCGCCCAGTCAGCATCTCGAACAGAATAATGCCCAGCGCATAAATATCGGCACGTGCATCTACTGCCTCGCCGCGCCACTGCTCAGGCGACATGTAAGCGGGCGTGCCAAGCGTGCCACCACTCTGCGTTAGCGCCGTGCCGCTCGTATTCCGCAGTTTGGCAATCCCAAAATCCGTTAGGAAAGCGTTGCCTTGTTGATCGAGCAACACATTATGCGGCTTCATATCGCGGTGAACAATGCTCTGCCCGTGTGCGTAATCCAGCGCGGCTGCCATTTGGTCAAGCAACTTAGCTGCCTGCGTGACGGATAGCCCGCCGCTGCGTGCGATCAAATCGGCAAGGCTGCCGCCGCTGAGCAGTTGCATGACGAGGTAGACCATATCGCCTTGCTGACCGTAGTCAAAGACCTTGAGGATGTGAATATGATCAAGGGCAGCCACAGTCTCTGCTTCACGTTCAAAGCGGCGGACAAATTCGCCCATATTGAGCAAGCCCGTTTTAATGACTTTGATCGCCACGTCTCGTTTGACGGAAAGCTGCTGTGCGCGGAAAACCGCCGCCATGCCGCCTTCGCCAAGCAGCGCAGTGATCATGTACTGCCCATGTTGTCCGAATGGTTTACCGATCAAATCCAGCATGAAAGCCTACCTATGGTATGTTGCTTTAATCCCACGCGCCAACCGTTTCAACCAGCAAGCGCCCTTCTTCACAGCGCGGGCAGCGCACCCAAGCCCGCTGTATATCATAAAGGCGGCTGTCATCTGTGCCAACAAGCTGAATATGCCCGCTGCCGCAGTGCGTGCAGGTGCTAACGGCGGCTGGCACAGTCTCATCAAAGGCGTCCAGTGCCGCCCGAAAGAGCGGCAACAGATCAAGCGCCCGTTTGTCGCCAATGACGGCGTCCGCCTCCATTTGAATCAAGTCGCTGCGTGCGGTGCGAAGGGCGCTCTGCGTCTCTTGCTCACTGTTTGGCACCAGCACAGACACCAAGTGCTGGCAATCTACACAAATTGCCAGTGCGTAATGGTTACGAAGGAACATTGGATCAATGCCGCTGTTGCCCTCGTGCAAAGTCTCTTCGACATGATAATTACAGACCGGGCAAGGATGCACCCGTAAAAGCCGTCCCATGAAAAATCCTGTTCCAAGTGAAATCTATTGACGATGCAGGGCAAGGCGCCCCTTGCCCTGATGACCTCAACGCTAAGGGCTATTGGCAGCCTTCCAATGCGCTGCAAAATGCTTGGCAAACCTGCGGGCTGGAGGCTGCATACATGATATAGAACTCATTGTTGTCTTTCCGCAGCGTGTAGACGTTCGCGCAGAAGCCATATTCAGGTGGCTCTAACATATCAGGGGCTTGCGGAATGGCACAGCCGAGCAGTGTTTGCGGATCGGTGAGCTTGTTGCGGTTGATGATCATAATCAAGCCCGATTTGAGCGGGTTGCCCTGTTGAATATAGGTACGTCCCTCAATGGCGCCTGCCCGCTGCAAACAGCCGACATAATTCCCAATCACACCGACCGCCGCAGCAAACTGCACCTGCCCGCCGGCAAGGGCGGCACCGGCACCTGCTTTGGTCAGTGCATCGGTGATGTTGAGCGTGTTCTCGATGTTGTAGCCACTTAGGTTGGGCAGCAGATTGGCAGTGCTTTCATCACGCGGCACGCCCGTATTGCAGGCTGCGATCACTAACACGGCGATCAAGAGCAGTGCAGTGCGCGCCATCCATGCGGATTGTCTATTCGGCATAGCATTTTCCCTTTCTTCTTCAAGCCTGTGCCTTGCAAGGTGTGCTTGTCATTGTAACACAGGCGCGAATGTTTAGTCATTTTGCACAAAAAATGCCATTTTCGGCAGTATTCCTACCAAACATTTGTTAAATTGCGCGCCACAAATTTTGTAAATCGCCAAAGGGCAAGATAGAATAGCCTTTAAGCAGCATCTTTCGATGTTGCCGTGAGGCAACTAGATATAAAAGGATTAGTGCCAAATGAAGAATCTCGTCAAACTGTTTCTCTTGGGTGCGGCATTCGCGCTCATCTTCTCTGGGCTGCCCGCAGCAAGCAATGCACAGGGCGGCGGTGGTGTAGTGATCGAAGCCACTTTCGGCAGCGGTCCCAATACCTTCAGCCCATTGTTCTGCAATGACACTGCCTGCTCGCGCGTTGTGGGTCGCATGTTTGTTGGTTTGCTGGGTACCGATCCTGTTGCACAGAGCATCGCCAAGGGCGTGCCAGGTGCAATGGCTGAGGACTGGACGATCAGCGAAGATGGTCGCACCGTCACCTTCAACCTTGTGAAGGGCGCCAAGTGGACAGATGGCACCGAAATTACCGCCAAAGATTACCTGTTCTCGTGGGAAGTGGCACAGAATGAAGCCACCAACTCGTTCCTGACCTTCTATGCAGGCTTGATCGAGAGCGTGGAAGCACCGGATGACTACACCCTTGTGGTAACCCACAAGGTGCCAAGCTGCCGCGTGCTTGCCAACAGCGCCCTGCCCTTCGTGCCGTCGCACATCTATGCGGAGACTGCACCAGAGGCACTGCGTGACCTGCCCTTCAACACTGCGCCAACCGTCACCTCCGGTCAATTCAAGTTCAACGAGTTCCGTGTTGGCGATCAGACCAGCCTTGTGGCGAACCCTGACTACCAGTACGGCGCCGTCAAGCTGGATGGCTTCATCTACAAGGTTGTGCCAGATCAGACCGTCTTGGTTGAGCAGTTCCTCGCCGGCGAGACCAACATCATTGATGGTGCGCCTGTGAACCGCCGCTCAGACATCAAGGATGCCGAAGATCGTGGCGAAGTCAACGTTTTGGACTTCCCCGGCACCTCTTGGGACTACCTTGCACTGAACTTTGCCGATCCAACCAACCCGCAGAACGGCTTGGATGCTGACGGTAACCCAATTGATCAGGGCAAGCACCCGCTCTTTGGTGATATCAAGGTGCGTCAGGCAATCGCCCGCGCCATTGACGTTGACAGCATCGTGAAGGGTGCCGTCTTCGGCGAAGGCACGCGCATGGCTGCCAACTTGATCCCAACCTCGTGGGGTACTGACCCCGACCTCCAGCCCATCCCCTACGATCCAGAAGCTGCTAAGGCACTGCTGGCTGAGGCAGGCTGGACGCCCGGCGCAGATGGCATCCTCGTGAAGGATGGCACCCGCTTCAGCTTCACCCTGTTCACCAATCAGGGCAACACCCGCCGTGAAGCAATCGGCACCATCGTGAAGGATCAGTTGGCGCAGATCGGCATCGAAGTGGACTTCCAGACGATTGACTTCAACGTCTTGATTGAGCGCTTCCGCAGCCAGACCTACGACGCCTTCATCCTCGGCTGGTTGAACGGCTACCCGGCAGACCCCGATCAGACCCAGCTCTTCGCCCGTTCGTCGGACGTGGTGGGCAGCGGCAGCAACTTCACCAGCTGGAGCAACCCACGCGTGGATGAACTGCTGCAAGGCGGCCTCTCGGCAGAAGGCTGCACGGACGAAGCACGCAACGTCTACTACTACGAGTTGCAGAAGCTCTTCCAGGAAGAACTGCCCTACATCCCGATGTTCGTGATCAATGGTCAGTATGCTGCTCGCGCCAACGTGAACGGCTTCGACCCATACCCGAACGAACTGTTCTGGAACATCGAGACCTGGACGGTTTCCCAGTAAATTAGGCTAGTGCCTTAACAAAAACCTCTCGCCGCACGGCGAGAGGTTTTTTGCTGCCTGCCTTAAGCGTTTGCCAAATGCCCATGCAGTAGTGTATTAAATTCGGCGGGCTTTTCGATGTAGGGCGTGTGTCCCGTCTCTTCAATGACCACTTCGCGGAAAGTGCCGCCTGCTGCGGCATACTGCTCCAATACATGGCGCGTCTGGCTGACCATCGGCTGCGGCGGGAAGACATCCCCACCTGGATAGCCCGGCACAGCGCCCAATGCGCCCAGCGTGCCGAGATCAAACAGTGAATTGTCCGCCACGATCTGATCATGGCTGCCGCGCACCCACAGCACCGAGACTTTGTGCGCCGCGCGATACAGCCGCGAGACATCACCCACATACTTCGGCGAACTGGCATTGATTGGACCGTACACGCCCGGCGCCGCACCCGGCCAATTCGGTGAAGGTGTCATATCGCCCGGATAAGCATCCGCACCGACATGCTCCGAGAGCAACGAACTAAGCAGGTCTTCCTCGCGGGCAGCGCGGAATGGCGGCTTCCAATAGAAGTTGTTCATCACCACACGCGGCGCAGAGACAGGATTATCCTCACCGCGATCCCCTGCTGCCATCCGCTGTGGGAACTCTGGATTAACAATGCCGCCGCCCGAACCCGCAAAATCAGCATAGCAGGGTGTGCCGTGAATATCTTTTGTGCCGCCAAAGCCATAAGGTGAGGCAGGGTTGACCAAAATTGCACTTAACAAACGCTCAGAGGCATCCATCATCAGTGCAAACACCAACCCGCCACCTAGCGAATGCCCAACGGCGTGCGCTTTGGCAATGCCCAAATGGTCAAGCAAGGCGCGGATGTCATCCACCCAATCGCCCAAGCCGCGTGTGGCATCAATCTTCTTATCCCGATCCGCATCGCCATAGCCACGCAGATCAGGCGCAATGCCGCGAAAGCCCGCAGGCAGCGCTAACATCGTCTCTTCCCAAAAGGTTGCAGATGAGGCGTTGCCGTGCAAGAAAAGCACGGGTGTGCCATCGGCAGCACCGCTGAACAGCACCCGTGTGGTTAGGCGCGCTGTGCTGATCATCTGTGCGGTGATGCCCTGTAAGGTTGGAACAGGCATTTTAGGTAAATCCTTTCACGCAATTAGCCACGTATTGCCAAATCCTCTCGCGTCGGATTATACCCACCGCCATTTATGAGCGCCTACTCGGAAATAAGGCGCGGATTTAGCCAAGTTGCCCATGCAAAGTTTGGGTTACCTTCGCGCACCAATGTCTCGTAGACCAACACAACTGCCTTGCCGCGCCACGCGCTCAGATCAACACGAATCGGGATAGGTGCAGTCTCAACGTTCACATCAAAGCTGCCTTCATAAAGGGTGTGGATGGTGCGCCCTTGGCGGATGCTTAGGCGAAAGTTTGCGCCCGTCTGCGGCACGTCGGGATGTGCGGTGAGGTTCGCCAAATCCACGTAAATGGCTGCCTCGAAAAAGACGCGCTCGCGGTTGGGCAATTGCAAATACTGCTCGGCGACGTTGGCAGGGTGCTGTAAGAGGTTGAACGAATCAGAGGCTTCTGTTCGCCATACGGGCAGGATGTCCATTTGCCCGTATAAGGGTTGTAGGTTTGCTAAGAGAGGCTGATCAGCGGGCGAATAATCAGTATACCAATCGCCATAAACGGTTAGGCGCCGTTCCGCCAACGCCTGCATGGTGCCAAAGTGTTTCTCAGGGACAGGATATAACTGGTAGAGGCATGGGTGCTTGGGGAAGCGCAAATAGTTTAGGGCGCACCACCGTGATTGTGGGGTGGAGAATGGCGCCTGATCGTACAGGGTCAACACGCCATAGTTTGCCGATGTATAAAAGACAAGACCCACAACGAGCGCAACGCCATTCAGACCAACGATGGCGAACTGCCGCTTGCCGAAGGCTTGCCATGCTGCCATCCCGCCAAAGATCAGCAGTGCTACCCAAAAATAATTGCTCGCCGAAACATACCGCGACGAAAGCGGCTGCGCCAAGCCCTCCGCCAGCATAAACCTTGCCCGCCCAACGGCTGTGATAACGCCTGCGGCAATGCTCAGCAGCAGCAACGCACTTGGCGCAGCCAGTGCCGCTTTCGGCATATGCCGCCCTATATAGCGTATGTTCCAACTAACCAGCAGCAGCCCTAGAATTGCGAAAGCCAGCGCAGAAAAGGCGCTGTTTGCCGATTCGGATACGAGTGGCGCACCTAAATAGAGCAGCACATAGGCTAAATAGTCCAACAGGCTAACTGTACCACGTAAGCCACCATCCACCAGCGTATAGTTAGTGAAATACAGACCAATGCAAGCTACCGCCGCCGCGATCCATGCCGCATAGTGCCGCCAATTACGGTAACCGCGCAACCACAGAGCAGGCAAGAGGGCTATCCAGAGCGCCATGCCGCTCAGGTAGGCATAACTTGCGCCAACCGCGCACATTAGCATAAGCAGCAGAGCGCGCCAGCCAACCGAGAGGCGCACCAATACCCACAAAGCAGCCAATGTGAATAAGGGCATGTAGAACCATACCGTTTGAAAGCCCATCAGCCAGTTGTGCCGTTGGCGCAGCGAGAAGATGAGCAGTGCGAAAGGTAACATCAGCCAAAAGGCGCTGGGTGCGTGCGTGCGCTTGGCAATTGCGATCAATAGTCCTAAGCTGATGAGCGCCAGCCCAAAGCTCACCCACATTTCAAAGCGTGAATCCCAGCCGGTGAGCAGTGTTGAGAGCGCAACGGTTAGCTTGGTGAAGAAAATGCGCGGCTGTCCGTGTGGTGCAAGCAGCATCTCTGGCGAGAGTGTGCCATCGGCGGTGTGGATTGCAATTGGCGCGCTGGCATCCCACTCATCCCAATAAGGAACGTTAAAGCCATGTTGCATAATAAACCATGCCGTAATCACAATAGGCAGACAGCACACTGCGACATATGCGGCGCGAATCGCGTCCTTGCTCATTTGAGGGTAGTCTTTCCTGAGGCACTTTTTAACCCGCCTTAAGTGTAACACAGATGTATACGCTTATTTATGGATGTTATCTTGCTATCGTTGTCATTCGGCATTATGCTGAAGGTAGTTTTCATTGGGTTGCCACCCTGAAAGGATGGCTTCTATGCAGCGTTTAATCAACGTAACACTCGCGCTCACCCTAATGCTGGCACTGGCAATCAGCCTGCCTGCGACCAGCCTCCACGCACAGCAGGGCAAAATTCTGGCCGATATTGGCTTTAAGCCCAAAGAACACGGGTTCGCTTTTCAAAACTATGGCAATGAAAATAATCCTACCAACCTAACCGCCGTGGAGATGATCCGCATTTTTGGTGCGGAGCGCGTCTGTGCAGGTGCGGTGAATGCCGAAGGCGGCTGCAAACTGACCGCGCCGGCGGCAGCCTTCATGAAGAAAGAAAACGCCGATATGGATGGCGGTCACTGCGAAGGCATGGCAGTGCTGAGTTTGGTCTTTTTCGAGCAGCAGCTTAGCGCTGCCGATTTCGGTGCTGCGCTGCCCAATAAGCTGCGTTTGCGCGGCAACAAAGCTCTTCAGCGTGAGATCGCCTATTGGTTCCAACTGCAAGTCATGGATGAGGTCTACGGATCGCGCATTACGCTGACGCCCGCCGAAGTGGTGGACGGCTTGATCGGCGCTTTTGAGGAAAATTACCTCGTCACCCTCGCCTTCTATCAGCCCGATGGCTCCGGCGGACACGCTGTGACGCCGTATGCCGTTCGCCAGATGAGCGATACACGCTACGACATCCTGATCTACGATAACAACTTCCCGAACGAGGAGCGCGCCATTGAGGTGGATATTGAGGCGAACACTTGGCGCTATAATACAGCCGCCAACCCGAATGATCCGCCCGAACTCTATGAAGGTGATGAAACAACGCAATCGCTGATTGTCGTGCCGCTAGAAGCCCGCTACCAAGAAAGTTTCACCTGCTCTTATTGTGGTGATTATATCCCTGCGGAGAAAACAGGCACTGTGGATAAGCTGACCTTTTCGCTGAACGGCGAAGCGAATGTCATCATCACGGATGGGCAAGGGCGCACTTTGCGCTTTGTGGATGGCGCTTTCAGCAACGACATTCCCGATGTCGAGATCAGGCAGGTGACCAACCAACGCGGACGCACGCGCACCATCGGCTCACGCCGCGCACCCACGATCATCATGCCCAACGGTAAATATACCGTGCAGGTGAGCAAAGCACGCGGCAGCAACCCTGCCACGAGCTTCACCTTTGCCAAACAGGGCAACGTGCTAACTGCCAGCAAGCTAGACCTCAGCCAAAGCCTTGACCTAAACATAGACCGCGACCGCCTCCAAATGAAATCGGCGGCGGCGCGCAGCCTAAAGGTGCAGAACACGGTCTCGGCAAATGGACGCCATTATGCCTACAACCTTGCCGGCAATGGCGATGCCCTAACGCTGCGGCTGGGCGAGCGCGGTGAGATGCGTGCTTCGGGCAGTGGCGGTAACTACAGTTTGCTAGTGGCGCGCACCAATCCCGATGGCAGCAGCAAACTCTACTATAACAGTGCGGTTGGGCTGCGCGATGCGGGCGAGGCGGAATTTGATCCCGAAGATTGGGGCGATACGCTGAGCGTTGGCTACTATGATGAAGATGATGCGCTGCTGGAGACTGAGACCTACGCTGATGAGCCACTCTCGGAAGACCTGCTCGACCTATTCGAGCTTGACCGCGACTTTATGGAGAACTTTGACGATGAGAGCGAATGGGACGAGGCTTGGGGTGCCGACGAAGAAGGCGATTTCGGCGAAGATGATACTGAGAATGGTGATGATACGGACACTGACGATCAAGATGATGGCGATGACGATAATAACGGCGGCAATGATGACGGCGGTGGTGATGATGACGGCGGCGATGATGATGGTGGGGACGATGATGACGATTAAACCACACATGGCGAACTAAGCGCTCTAGCGGACGGGGAAAGCCTTTTCCCGTCCGCTTTTTGTCGCGTTTATGCCTTTCTGATGCAACCTTTGCGCGCCATGCGGCGTACTACCTCACAGAAATATGGGTTGGGCGCACAGAAGCGGCTTGTGCTAAACTTCACGCAGCGCCCGCATTTGCCAAATCAAATTGGCAACAGGAGTCTACGCAGCCATGCGAATTATTGTACATACGGGTAAAGGTGGCGTTGGCAAAACCAGCATCTCGGCGGCGACGGCGCTGCGCTGCGCCGAGATGGGCTTGAAAACCATCGTGCTTAGCACAGATACTGCTCACAGCTTGGGCGACTCGCTGGATATGGCGATTGGTCCTGAGCCAATTGAACTGCGCCCGAATTTGTGGGCGCAAGAGGTGGATGCGCGTTACTCGATGGATAAGTATTGGGGCGCTTTCCAAAAGTACATGGTAGCGTTGTTCACCAAGCGCGGCGTTGAGGACATCGTAGCGGAAGAGGTGACGATCCTGCCCGGCTTTGAAGAAGGCGCACACCTACTCTGGATTGATAAGTATGTGAATGATGCCTTCTTTGATGTCATCGTGGTGGATGCCGCACCAACCGCCGAGACGCTGCGCTTGCTCAGCTTGCCGGACGTGACGCGCTGGTGGTTTGAGCGCGTGCTGACCTTAACCAAAGGCGCTGCCAAATTCCTGCGCCCGATTGCGCGTCCGCTGTTCCGCACCGAGCTGCCCGACGATGCCGCCTTTAACACCGTCGAGAACTTATTCCAGACGCTCGATAAGGTGCGCGCCTTGCTGGCAGACCCTGCCATGAGCAGTATGCGCCTTGTGGTGAACCCGGAGCGCATGGTCATCAAAGAGACGCAGCGCACCTACACCTACCTGAACCTGTACGGCTATGTGGTAGATGCTGTGCTGTGCAACCGCGTCATTCCAGACTCGGTCACCGATCCATACTTCCAACAGTGGAAAGACTTGCAGCGCGAGAACATGAACCTGATTGCTGAGGCATTTGGCGAACTGCCCGTGCTGACTGCACCGCTGCTGGATCGGGACGTGAATGGCATGGATACACTGCGCCGCGTTGCCGATGCCCTCTATGGTGAGCGTAATCCGAGCGAGGTACTCTTTAATGGGCACACCCACCAAATCATCCCGTTGGAGAATGGCGGCTATCAAGTGCGCGTGCCGCTGCCCTTTGCCAATAAAGACGACCTTGACCTGTATCGCTCTGCCGACGAACTCACGCTGCGCGTCGGACCTTACCGCCGTAATATCGTGCTGCCACATGCCTTGTGGAAGCTAGAGATCGGGGACGCCAAGTTTGAAGGATCAGCCCTTAACATTCACTTCGTCGCCAAACCTTGAGACGCGCCAGCGCCTTCAAAACCTGATTGCGCCGATGCCGGATGCCCGTTCGGAACAAGACTCCGCACGCAATCGGCTGCACGCAGAGGCAGAAGTTGATCCGCGCCGTGAAGCGGGCTTCAAAGTGCGGCGCGGGCGTTTCCGCCGCACGGTGGTCTTTTTCACGCTGCTCTTTGCGCGGATCATCCTTTGGGAAGTGATCATCCGCCGCTTCACCGGTGAGCGCTTCGTAGCACGCGGCAGATCGGCGCGTTGGCGGCATTATGCGCGCCGCTTCCGCGCTATGGCGATTGACATGGGCGGCGTGATGATCAAGCTGGGGCAGTTCGTCTCCAGCCGTGTGGACGTGCTGCCGCCTGAGATCACCAACGAACTGGCGGGCTTGCAAGACCAAGTGCCGATTGTAGATTTCAGCTACATCCGCGCCACAGTGGAGCGCGAACTTGGCAGGCTTGAAGAGCGTTTCTTGTGGTTTAGCACAGAGCCTGTTGCGGCGGCGTCTTTCGGGCAGGTTCACCGCGCCCAACTGCCTAACGGTGATCGTGTTGTGGTGAAGGTGCAGCGCCCAAAGATCGTTGAGACGGTCAAGACCGACCTGGCCGCCTTAGCTGTGGTGGCACGGCTTGCCATGCGCTATCAACCGATCCGCAAACGTGCCAATGTGCCAATGCTGCTGAGAGAATTTAGCGATGTGCTGTGGGAAGAACTCGACTACTTGAAAGAGGCTGACCATGCGCTGCAATTCCAAAGCATGTTTGCAGATGACATGGGCATTTATGTGCCAGCCGTCTACCTTGAGCATACCACGCGCTATGTGCTGACTTTGGAAGATGTTACCAGCATTAAGCTGAACGACTACGCCGCCATTGATCGGGCAGGCGTTGATCGGCGTGAGGTGGCAACGCGCCTGATTGATTGCTACATGGCGCAGATTTTCGATCACCGCTTCTTCCATGCCGATCCGCATCCGGGCAATATTTTCATCTACCCACTGCCTGAGGCACACCAAAATGGCGCCGCGCACGGCAAGCGTAAGTTCTACCTGATCTTCATAGATTTCGGCATGACGGGCAAACTCACCGAGCAGTTGGTGCGCGGCTTGCGCGCAACGTTGCTATCTGTCGTCACGCAGGATGCCAAAGGCTTGGTGGAGAGCTACAAGAATTTGGGCGTGCTGATGCCCGATGCTGATGTGGAACGCCTTGAGCAGGCGACGCGGGTCGTCTTCGATAAGGTTTGGGGACTGGATATGAACGACCTGACTAACATTCCCTTTGAAGAAATGTCGGGCGTGGCGCTCGAATTTAGCGACCTGATCATGTCCATGCCTTTCCAAATGCCGCAGGATTTTATCTACCTCAGCCGCACGGTGAGTATTCTCAGCGGCATGTGTACCGGGCTTGATCCGCGCTTTGATCCATGGCGTGCCATGCAGCCTTATACGCAGCGCCTGCTCAACGAACAGCAGGCAGAGAACGCCCGCAATCCGATCAGTGGCAATTTCTTCGTGCAGGCAGCCTTTAAGTCCATGCGTGATTTGGCGCAGCGCGTCTACCGCCTGCCATCCCTTGCCGATACCGTGCTGACCCGTGCCGAACGCGGCGATCTGATGGTGCAGGTGCGCCCTGATAGCGAGTTAGGCAGGCAAGTAACGCGCATTGAATCCACACTAGGGCAGTTGAGCAACGGCTTAATTTTCTCGACCGTGACGTTGGCAAGCACGCTGCTGCACATCAGTGGCGAGCGCGGCTTGAGCATTGTTGGCTTTGCCATCAGCGGCGTGATGCTGCTTGGTATGCTGCTCCGCAAGCGCGGCGAGTGAAGATGTAACGGGCGAGAGAAACTTCTCGCCCGTTTTGTGTGTTGGAATGCCTACACATCCATATCGGCGAACAAGCGCGCCCAATTCAGGTTGGCATCCAGCGATTCGCGGAAGCGTGTCAGTTTTTCCGGGTGCGCCAGCCGCGTCTTGCCAAAGACCTTCTCCACGCGCTCAATCGCTTCAAGTGTGTTGTATGGCACCAGCAGCACCGCCACACCACGCGACTCGGCGTGCTTCAAGATCGTGGAACTCGGCTGCAAGTTGCCCGTCAGCACCAGCGCCGTTGTGGAAGTTTCCAGCGCTGCTGCCTGAATATCAGCACGGTCGCCACCGGTGATGACCGCTTTACGCTGCAAGCGGCGGAAATGCTGTGTGGCTGCCTCTACGCTCATTGCGCCAACGCTCAGCGTCTCGATCAAGCCATCGTCGCTCACTTCAGGCGTCAGTTTCTTCGCCTCTAGCACAGTGGTTAGCTCTGAAACGCTAATGGACATCAGACGTGGATCGCTTGGTAGCACACCATAGACGCGCACGCCCTTGCCTTCCAAGAAAGTGCTGACCTTGCCGCGCACTGCCTCAAGCTGATCATCTGGCACGCTGTTCACCACAATACCAAGCAGCCGATCACCCATGCGCGATTTAAGCGCTAGCGCATCGTCCACCAACATCAACGTGCTGCGGAAGCGCACCACACCTAGCGTTGGCGCGTCAAGCGTCTCGGCAATCCGCATGGCATTCAAGCCGATCAGGTAGCCTTCACGCATACTCGCGCCGCCTTCCAACAGCAGCATATCGCGCCCTTCGCCGGCAGTGGCGTAGGCACTCCGCATGGCGGCTAGGTAGTCTTCAGCGGGCGCGCCGCCAAGCACGGCGTCAATCTTGGCGTCATCCAAGATGATGGGCGAGAGTGCCTCCGTTGGCAGGTCTAAGCCAAGGGTGCGCCCAACAAATTCGGCATCTTCATCCACCAGCTTGCCACCTAGCAAGAAGGGCTGAGTGCTGATCGGCTTCATGTAGCCGACTTTACGCCCCATGCTCTGCAATTTCAGCCCAATGCCAAGTGCCAACGCCGTTTTACCGGAATAGGTGACCACTGCTGTTACATAAAGTGCTTTCATGCTCTCTGAGTTCCTTTATAGATACATTTGCTTTGTGAAAAGGCGATCTTTTACGCCTGAGATTATACCAGTGCCATGCGGCATAGGCGCTTGCCAAGTGCGTCTATGCCGCGCATTCAGCTACTTTGCGGATATCACAAGGCGTGCGTCCAGCGCAATTGCACCACGTCCTTGTTCGTAAACCATCAACGGGTTGATGTCCATTTCAACGATCTCTGGGAAATCCGTCACCAATTGGCTGATCTTGAGCAGGGTATCAATGATCGCTTCTTTATCGGCGGGTGGCTGCCCACGAATGCCGTCCAGCAGTGCGTGTGCGCGGATTTCGCCAAGCATTTCGGTAGCAGCGGTGCGGTCAAAGGGTGCAACGCGGAAGGTGACATCTTTCAGTGCTTCGACGTAGATGCCGCCCAAGCCGAATGTGACCAGCGCGCCAAACTGTGGATCGCGGTTCATGCCAACCAGAATTTCCGTGCCTTTCGGGATCATTTCCTGCACCAAACAGCCCCAGATCACAGCACCCGGCACGTAACGCTGAGCGCGGTAGACGATTAGATCGAAGGCGTCGCGCACATCTGCCGCAGAAGCCAAGCCAACCTTCACGCCGCCAACGTCCGTCTTATGCAGGATGTCCGGGCTGGCAATCTTCAGCACCACAGGATAGCCCATCTCGCTGGCAATGGCGACCGCCTCATCCGCCGTTGCCGCCAGTTTCGCTTGTGGAATACGCAGTTGGTAGGCGCTCATGATGTCGCGGCTTTCCGCATCACCAATTGCCACACGCCCTTCAGCACGCACCTGCTGGATGATCTGGCGCACACGCGCATTGTCCGTCTCAAAGCGTTGTACGCGCAGTTCCGGCGCATCGCGCAGTTCGCGGTAATCGCGCATGGCGGCGAAGGCAAGTGCGGCGCGCTCCGGCAAGACGTAGTTTGGCACGCTATATTCCGCCGCCAACATCTCGACGGCAGGTTTCATCTTGAATTCGCCCATCAGGCACGAGACGAGCGGCTTGTTCAAACCGCGCTCACGGATCATCTCTGAACATCTGCCGATCACGCGCCCTGTCTCATGCACATCGGTCATCGCCTGCGGCGTCACGATGGCGATGATGCCATCCACATTTGGATCAAGGGCGACTTTCTCCAACGCATAGGCGTAGCGATCCGCTAAGGCATCGCCTAGCACGTCCACTGGATTGTTGGCGCTGGCAGCATCAGGCAGAAAGTCTTGCAGCACTCTGGTCGTTTCAGGCGCAAAGCGTGCCAGTTGCAAACCGTTGCGTTCTAATGCGTCTGTGCAGAGGATGCCGGGTCCGCCAGCGTTGGTCACGACGGCGATTCGATCACCTGCTAACAGTGGTTGGTAGGCAAAGACGAGCGCGTAATCGAACAGCTCTTGCAGTGTTTCGGCGCGCAGCACGCCTGCCTGACGGAAGGCAGCACGGTATGCCTGCTCAGAGCCTGCCAGCGAGCCGGTGTGGCTGGAAACAGCCCGTGAGCCTGCTTGCGTTACGCCGCTTTTCAGGATAACAATCGGCTTTTTGCGGCTGGCTTCACGTGCCACACGCATAAACTCCTGCCCGTTTGGCAAGCCTTCGCTGTAGGCTAGGATCACCCGTGAGGCAGGATCATCTGCCCATGCCTTCATCAGGTCAATCTCGCTGACATCTGCCTTATTGCCCAAGCTGACGAACTTGCTAAAGCCAACTTGTGACCCTGCCATTGCCCAGTCGAGGATTGCCACGCCCAAGGCGCCTGATTGCGACATAAAGTCAATCGGGCCGCTTGGCGGCGTGCCAGCCGCAAAGGTGACGTTGAGGGGTGTGAAGCAGTCAATCACGCCGAGGCAGTTCGGTCCGATCACACGGATGTTGTACTGCTTGGCGATCTTCAGCACTTCCAATTCGCGGTTCATGCCTTCATAGCCCGCCTCACGGAAACCGGCGCTGATCACCACGACGGACGGCACGCCTTTTTTGCCGCAATCTTCCATCGCGGCTGGCACGTGCGGATAAGGGATCACAATCACAGCCAAATCAGGCACTTCGGGTAACGCCTGCACATTTGGATACGCCTTGTAGCCGAGTATCTCTGTGGCTTTGGGATTGATCGGATAGAGGATGCCTTTGTAGCCGCCCTCAATGGCATTTCGCAGCACGACGTTCCCTAGCTTGGTTGCGTCTTGGCTGGCGCCCACAATGGCGACTGACTTCGGGCTGAAAAAAGTATCTAGCATTGGCAGACTCCTTGTAAGTCTTGTGTCCTTAGGTTGATGAACGGCGCCCCGACGCCGCAAGTGTGTTCAGTGCCGCCTCAGAAAGGCGATCTGCGCCGTTGAGTGTGTAAGACGCTAAATCGGTGGCAAGGCGTTCATTGGTGGCGGCACTGAAAACTTCCGTGCGCCACACCAACCGATTGGCGGCTGTGCCGAGCAACTGGCAGACGATCCGCAATGGTTCATCGGGCTGTGCGCTGCGGAAATATTCCACCTCGCGCCCGAAGGGTGTGCAAGGCTGATCAATATCGCGCATCGCCTCGTAGATTGCCTGCTCTGCCCACGCCACATAGACGCTGTTATTGACGTGCGCGGCGCTGTCAATCTCATAGACCTGCACCGTTCGGGAATACGCACGCGGTGCTGCCTCCAGTGGCGTGAACGATTCAACGCCTGTCTCAAGCGGATCGAGTGTGCCGCTGGGCAGGAACGCCTCGTAAAATTCATCGGGCAGGCGCACAGGGCGTAGCGACTCCGTATCCACATACACCCAGTTGGTGCGCCCACGCACAATCGGCAGACCGTCGGCACGGCGCAGATCATACTCACGGTGCGATTGCACACGGCGATAATCGGATACCCACGTTTGCATGGTCAGTGTATCGCCGTAGCGCGCATCGGCAAGGTAGCGCAGATAGGTCTTACGCGCAAACCATGCTCGCTTATTCGCCTGATACCAGTGATAACTATAGCCGCACCACGCGCTTGCTTGTGTCGCGGATTCCTCTAGGTAGTTCAGATAGACAGGTAGGCGCACTGTATCTTGTGCGCCAATTTCATAAGTGCGGACGGCAAATTGCCATGCATAAACCTTTGGCACGCGCTTCCTACTTTACAATGTGAGACCTCGACGTGCCTATTGTGCCGCAAAACTAGGCAAAATGGGTAGCCGCATAAGGCACTAGGATTCGGTGACGTTTGTCACAAGCAACTGGTAAGCACAACGCACAAGGTGCGCGCTTATGCACTTTCATGGGTGGTTGGGTGTGCCAAATTTCCAAGCGCGGCGCACCGTATTGGCACAGGATGTGTTATACTTTTTTGCGGAAAACAGGACGAACAGAAAACCACAGCGCCCACGACAAGAGGAAATGCAACTATGAAACGAATCGCCGTGATGACCAGCGGCGGCGATGCGCCGGGCATGAACGCCGCTATCCGCGCCGTTGTGCGGACTGCTCTTTCAAAGGGCATTGAAGTCTATGGCATCCGCCAAGCCTATCGCGGCTTGCTGGCGGGCGATTTTGAACGCTTAACCAACCGCGAAGTGAGCGGCATTTTGCAGCGCGGGGGCACCATTCTGCAAACGGCGCGCAATGACGAATTTAAGACGCCACAGGGACAGCGGCGTGGCTTGCGGCGCCTGAATGAACACGGCATTGAGGGCTTGGTTGTGATTGGCGGCGATGGCAGTTTGCGCGGCGCGCTAGCACTCCACAATTTGGGCGTACCTGTGGTCGGTGTTCCGGGCAGCATTGATAACGATATTTGGGGCACCAACATGAGCATCGGCGTGGATACGGCGCTTAACACGATCCTTGACGCGCTCGACCGCCTGCGCGACACTGCCTCCAGCCATGAACGCGCCTTCCTGATCGAAGTGATGGGGCGTAACTGCGGCTATCTGGCGTTGATGTCCGGCATTTTGGGCGGCGCAGAACTCACGCTTATCCCTGAAAAGACGATGGAACTTGAAGAAATTGCCGCACGCCTTGAAGATGCTTATCTGCGCGGTAAAAATCATGCCATTGCTGTGATTGCCGAAGGCGCCAAGCACAAGATCACCGATATTGTGAAATACCTTGAAGGGCAGAATGTCGGCTTTGAGGTGCGGATCACGATTCTGGGTCATATTCAGCGCGGCGGCAGCCCAACTGCCTTTGATCGTCTGCTGGCATCGCGCTTGGGCATCAAGGCTGTGGAATGCCTGTGTAGCGGCGAACAGGGCATCATGGTTGGCTTGAATGGACGCGAAATCTCGCCGGTGCCGTTGGAAGAAGTGACCACCAAACACCGTCCCGCCAACCTTGAGTATTATGATATGGGCGAGATGCTCTCGCGCTAGATTGAGGGGGCGCGCCTAACGGCTGACGCGCACCTGCGTATAGAGCGTGCCATACAAGGCGCCACCGCTAATGCCGCTGAGATCGGCGCTGCTTTGGCGCTGAAAGCCAAGCCGCAGCGGCACGCGCAGCGTCAGCAGGTCGGCGGCACGCATCGCCTCCCAAAAAATGGGATCGCTTAAGACGATACCCTCAGGAAACTCCACACAGGCTAAGCGTAGTGTGGTTGGTTGGGCAGCATTCTCAGGCACAAAGCGCAGATTAGCGATCACGCCGCCATCCTCCGCAGGCTGAAGATCGCCAACCAGCGTCGCACGGATTGGCTCAGGGTCTAGGGCAGCGGTGACGCAGGGCGGTTGCAGAACGGTTGGGTAAAACTCCACGCTGCCGCTCAGCGCACCATCCAATGCCACCTCCACAAGCGCTGTGCCAAAGAAGCGCACATCATCAAAAGTGATGCCTTCCCGCAGTTGCAGGTTGATATCCACCAGCCATGTGCCAAGCAACGGCGCAAGGGCGTAGGGCAGCGTCGGAGTGGGCGAGGGCGCAAGCGTTGGTGTTGGCGCAAGCGTCACGATGCGGGTTGGAATGCGCGTCGGCTGTGGTGGACGCAAGGTTGCCGTTGGTGCAGGTGGTGGCGCGCACGCCACCACACTGAACATTAGGCATAAATACAGGAAGGCAAACTGCCGACTAGTCGTCGTCGTCGTCATCGTCGTCATCACCTCCACCGCCCGAACCACCGCTAGGCGTGGCAAGGCGTGGCTCAGATGGGCGTGCCGTGCTGATCACGGCAGGGCGCGGCGCAGTGGACTGTATTGTCGGTTGTACGGTTGCTGTGGCAGGCACACGTGTGCGCGTTGCGGTTGGCGTAAGTGTAGGGGTTGGCGTGGCGCTATAGGCTGCCAAGAGCGATTCAAGATGGGCGCGCCATTCTGCATTCTGCTGTGCATACGGGAAAGTGAGCGCAACACGAATGTTTTCCTGTGCCTTTTCGCGCTCGCCACGCGCAAAGTAGAGCGCTGCCTGTTCCACATAGGGCGTCCCCCACAGGTAGGTTGCCTCTTTAGCACGCTCAAAAGCGGCGATTGCCTCATCTGCCCTGCCAAGCAGTGCCAGAACGCGCCCTTCATCCGCATCGAGTTGGTGATCAAAGTGCGGGTTGAAGAATGGTGCTTCATATTTCCATGCCTCAGGTTCGGCGCGCACAATTGCCAGCTTGTTGAGTGCCTCAGCGTAGTTGCCAGCATCACGGGCAAGCAATGCTTGTGTGTAGGCTGCCAGCGCGTTGTTTGGCTCAACCTTTTGGGCGGCGGCACTCCATTCAGCGGCAAGGGCAGGTTGATCCGTGATCCATGCCACATAAGACGCCTGTCCGAGATATTGAGCATCCGACAACGCGGGATTAGGCGCTTGCGTTGTAATTGTGGTCGCATTAGTGAACAGCGAGAGTGCCTCACGCGGTTGTTTGTTCAGCAGGTAGGCAGCAGCAGTTTGCGGATGTTTCCATAGTTCAGGGCGCAGGCGCAGCGATTCTTCATAGTCGCGCACGGCATCGCCATAGCGCTGCGTTTGGTAGTAGAAGTTGCCGCGTGCAATACGCAGTTCGTCATCTTGGGGTGCCAGTTCAATGGCGCGGCTGAAATCAGTCTCTTTCTGTGGATTATTTTCTTCCACATCGTCCAGGGCAAGGGCGCGCAGCAGATAGACTGCCGAATCCTGTGAGCCGCGCTCAATTGCTAAGGTATAGAACATCACAGCACGCGGGCGGTCGTCAATGGGTGAATAATGATGATAAAAACCAATTGGGATATATGCCTCTGGGCGCTTGTTATCCTGCCCAATGGCTTGTTCGGCGCTCTGCTTGCCCGCCTCAAGCCGTTCGCGCTGGCTGCGAAACTGCACTAATACCCAGGCATTCAATGCCAGCAGATCATAGTTTTGTGGGTCGTTGGTAAGGGCAGACTGGGACGCTTCAAGGGCAGCTTCCAGCGAGCCGTTGGCGATCAATTCGCGCACTTTGGCAGTTAATTCAGCGTACTGTGGATCACTGACGGCGGCAACCGCGGTTGGCAAATCCATCGTGGCAGTGGCAGGTGGTGCTGCCACGATCTCCTCGCGGCGGGTAGGTGTTGCGGTGGCAGCGGGTGTTAAAGTAGGGGATGCTGTGGGCGTTGCGCTGGGCGCAGCCGCAACAAACACACCCAAGGGGCTGCCGCTGATTAAGGCGCCGACAAGCAGCACAATGCCGATCAGTATACCTACACCAAGCACAAAGGGCAGCACTGAGCGCCGCTCCGGCAGCAGAATTGTCTCAGGCGATTTGGCAGCCGGCGGGGCAAGATCAACAGTGTCTTCCGCTGAACCTATCTCGTGGGCAGCTTTTTCAGCCTGAACGAGTGCATCACGCAATTCCGCCGCACTTTGATAGCGCTGCGCCTTATCTTTTGCCAGTGCCTTGATCACAATCCGCTCAACTGTCTCAGGCAGATGCGGCACACGCGGACGCAGCGGCGGCAGCGGATCATTGATGTGCTTTAGGATCACGGCGTAAGGTGTATCGGCGTCGTAGGGCAGTTCGCCACTGAGCATCTCGTAGAGCATCACGCCCAAGCTATAAATATCCGTGCGTTCGTCCACCTGTTCGCCACGTCCCGCCTCAGGACTCATGTAAGCAGGCGTGCCAACCGCCGCGCCAGACGCCGTTAAGCCTGTAGCACCTGCCAGTTTGGCGATGCCGAAATCCGTCAGGATCGGCTCGCCTGTTTTGCTCCACAGCACATTGGCAGGCTTTATATCGCGGTGCAACATGCCGTTGGCGTGCGCGTAGGCGAGTGCATCTGCCAGTTTGCGTGCCACGCTCAGTGCTTGCGTTATGGGCATCGCGCCGTGCTTTTGCAGGTGATTTTTGAGCGTTTCCGTCTCGACGTACTCCATGACCATGTAATATTCTTCGTCTTGAACGTCGAAATCTATCACCTGCACAATATGTGGATGGCGCAATGTGCCAACCACACGCGCCTCTCGCCGAAAACGCTCAATGAAGCTGGCATCATCAGCGTATTGTGGGTGCATCACCTTCACAGCAACAAAACGATCCATGCCCGGCTGATAAGCGCGGTAGACGGTTGCCATACCACCGCGCCCTAGCCGCTCAATGATCTGATATTTACCGAGCGTTTGTCCACTCAAGTCTGCCATACAGCCAAAAATCCTTCCTATAACAACACGAAAAGCAGGCGGTTTGTCCACCGCTTGCTTGCTTTACCGACCCGTTAGAGTGAAAGAGTCACTGCCCCTTCCGCTGCGGATTGTACCAAGCGTGCGTATTTGGCGAACACGCCTTGCTTATAGCGCGGTTCGGGTGCTTGCCATGCGGCGCGCCGCTCTGCCCAATCCGCCTCGCTCAGTTCAACATTCACTTGGCGGGCCTCTACATCAATGCTGATGATGTCGCCTTCGCGCAGCAACCCAATCGGACCGCCAAGCGCCGCCTCTGGCGAGACATGCCCCAACATCAAGCCGCGTGTGGCACCGCTGAAGCGCCCATCGGTCAGCAGCGCTACAGAGCCGCCTAAATCTGCGCCGGCGATGGCTGCCGTCACTGCCAGCATCTCTTGCATCCCAGGTCCGCCGACGGGTCCCTCGTAGCGGATGACGACCACATCGCCCGCCACAATCTGATTGTTGTAGACAGCTTGAAGGGCTTCCGCCTCACTGTTGAACACACGCGCAGGTCCGCGGTGTGTAAGGCGCTCATAGCCAAAGAGCTTGACCACAGCACCATCCGGCGCAAGGTTGCCACGCAAGATGACCAAGCCGCCGGTTGCCTTGATCGGGTTGCTCAGTGGGCGAATCACCTCTTGGTTGGGTGTTTCTTGAGCGTTGGCGGCTTCTTCGGCGATAGTCTTGCCCGTGACGGTGAGGCATTCGCCATGCAGATAGCCACCTTCCAGTAAGCGCTTTGCCAGCAGCGGAATGCCACCAGCGCGAGTCATATCGGTGGCAACGAACCGTCCGCCCGGCTTCAGATCGCAGAGCAGCGGTGTGCTTTCGCTTAGGTGATGAATTTCTTCCAGCGAGAGCGCGATGCCTGCTTCACGGGCAATTGCCAACATATGCAGCACGCCATTGGTCGAGCCGCCAGTTGCTGCGATGGAGCGCACGGCGTTCTCGATAGATTGGCGCGTTACAACGTGCGATGGACGCCGATCCGCGGCGATCAGTTCCATGATAAGCTGCCCAGCGCGATAGGCTGCATCGTCCTTCGCGCTATCCATAGCTGGCACACCGGCAAAGCGCATCGGACACATGCCCAAAATCTCGATAGCGGTTGCCATCGTATTGGCGGTGAACTGTCCGCCGCAAGCGCCGGGTCCAGGGCAGGCAACCGACTCGATAGCGTGCAATTCCTCGAGCGAGATTTTGCCTTTGGTGTAGGCGCCAATTGCCTCATACACATCTTGAATGGTGACATCTTTACCGTTATAGCTGCCGGGTGCAATCGAGCCGCCGTAGAGCGCCAGCGCCGGAATATCGCAGCGGATCAAGCCCATCACGGTGCCGGGGATGGTCTTATCGCAAGCGTTGAGGGCGATCACACCGTCGAAGGCGTTGGCGCGCACGATCAGCTCAATCGAGTCGGCGATCACCTCACGGCTGATCAGCGACGCCTTCATGCCTTCCGTCCCCATGGTGATGCCATCGGAGATGCTGACTGTGTTGAACTCCAAAGGCGTGCCGCCAGCAGCTTTAATGCCTTCCCGCACTTTTGCTGCCAAACGCCGCAAATGCCAGTTGCACGGACCGATCTCGATCCATGTGTTGGCAATAGCAATAATTGGCTTATTCAGGTCGTCATCGGTCAAGCCAATTGCCTTGAACATGCTGCGTGCGCCGGCGCGGTTGGCGCCTTCCAGCAAAACGCGGCTACGCGCATTGAGTTGTGTAGTTGTACCGTTGCCTGTCATGCGAAAACATCCTTTTGTGTGCCAACAATTCCTAAAGGCAATGCCTAACGATTGTACGGCAACGGCGCAACCGTGCAAAGTCAGCCTTGCTTCCCTAAGACAAATCCGAAGGGTTCTAGGCGCTGTTTGGGCGAAAGTGGCTCGCCTGTGAAGGCATCGCGCCAGCCAACGTTCGGCAGATCGAAGGACTGCGGCACGCCGAACAGGTTAAGCGCAACCAAGACGGTTTCGCTGGCAGCGCGCCGCAGATAGCCATACCGTCCGTTCATCGGATCAACCAGCCATGCGGAGCGCGTACCATTCCGCAGCGCCGATAGCTCACGGCGCAGCTTGATCAAGCGCTGATAGAAAGTGAACAGTTCGCGCTGCTGCTGTTCAGGCTCCCAGAGCATAGGCAGGCGCGATTCTTCCATAATGGCGAACTCGCCTTGCCGAATATCGCGGCGTTGGCTCAGCCCAACTTCGGTGCCATAGTAGATAATTGGCACGGCGCTCAGTGTGAATTGGCAGACGGCTGCCAACATCAGGCGGCGCATATCGCCACGCGCTGCCCACAGGAAGCGGTTCATGTCGTGGTTATCCAAAAAGCTGAAGCGTGCCAGATTGCGCCCGCCAAAATATGCCTCGTGCGCGTTCTGGAACTGCTCAAAAGTGGCGGCATCTATGCTTTCATAGGCAAATAGCTTACGGGCATTTTGCAGCCAGTTAAAGTCTAAAACGCCGTCCATAACGCCTTCATAGGTGCGGAGCAGGCGTGGCGTCTCGACGATCTCGCCAAAATGGACGCTTTGTGGGTTGGCGCTTTTCACAGCGGTATAGTAATCCGTCCAAAAGTCGTGGCTGGGTCCGTAGGCATAATCAAGGCGAAAACCATCTACGCCAAATTCTTGCAGCCAATAGATAGCGCTCTCGATGACGTAGCGGCGGGCAACGGGATTCTCGTTGTTCAACTGCGGCAGCGAGCGCACACCAAAGAAAGTTTCATACTGATCGGGATAATTGGTAAAGGTGTAGTAATCGCGGTAGGGTGAGTCTGGTTTGGTGCTGGCAGATTCAAAGAAGGGATGTTTATTGGAAGTGTGGTTTGGCACAAAGTCTAAAATAACTTTCATGCCGCGCCGATGTGCTTCGTCAACCAATGCTTTTAAGTCGGCACGGGTACCAAGTCGCGGCTCGATGCTGCGGAAATTGGTGGCATCATAGCCGTGATGTGATGGGCTGGGACACAATGGCGAGAGCCACAGCGCGTTCACACCTAACTCACACAGATAATCCAACTTGCTATGCACGCCGCGCAGCGTGCCACCGAAAAAGTCGCTAAGGTGTTCGGCGGGCGCAAATTTACGTCCCGGTGTGGGTGCAAAGCGATCTAGGAAGATGTGATAAAAGACGGATTCTTGCACCCAACTTGGCACAGTGTGCCGATCCACTGCATAGGAAAAGACGCTGCGCCCGCGTTCATCCTGCGCCCACAGCCGCACACCGTCTTGGGTTAAGCCGCTCACCAAAAAGCGGACGGTTTTACCCTCAGGTTGGGCGGGCAGTTCACCGCTGAAGTGGCGCACATAGCCCCATAAAAGTGTGTTCCATTCCAGCGCGCCGCGCATGGTAGGCAGCGTGCGTGTGTTATCTGCGCCAAGCTGTGGTGGGCTGCCATCCAGTGTGTAGTGGATGAACACTTCCAGTACGGGCGCCGCTGGGCCGGCAGTAATCTCGATCTGAACAGGTTGATCGGGCTTCGGATCACGCGGCGTCATCTGATACTCGAAGGCTAAACCTTCCTGCCCGTTGATAAGCGCTTGTAACCGTTGGCTATCGCTGGCGAGGGTGCCAAAAATGAAATCCGAGAGGCTGACAGAAGCAGAAAGCGCTGCAACGGTCTGCGTCTCCAGTTTATTGGGCGTTCGATCAGTCATTATCTAGAACAATCCTTGCCTAGCATTAAGGATAAAAATTATGGGTATTATGCTGTGGTATGGTGTTGGGACGGTTTGATTATATGCCAGAGCAGCGCAAAACATGCTATAAAATCATTGTTGCATCTTGCAAACAGTTTCTAGACAAAAGGTAGCACCTCACTTCTATTTGCGTTGCCGAGCGCTTGCGTCGAGGCGCGCCAAGCCATGTCCCACAGCGCGCTTTGCAGGAATCAGCTTCCTCTGCGCGAAAAGATTTTGGTGGTGTCCCTCAGCCACCTTATTGACTCGCTATGGCAATCGGTTTACACTAGAATAGCATTATGAGAGCGCTCCCATTGCCTAGATTACTTGCCAACAGGAAAATTTGCCATGTCTATTTTACAATTACTGCCACATCCGCAAAAGCTGACGCCTGCCGAAGGCAGTTATCCTTTGCAGAGTGGCAAACGCATCAGCATCCCCAGCCCAAGCCTGCTTTTTACTGCCCAACGCTTGCAAGCGAGCCTTGCCGCACGCGGTATTCACTGGGAAATTGTGATCGGCAGCAGCGACTCGGATCAGGTGGCGGTGCGGATGCTGCGCCAGAGCGCACCCGCGGAGCTAGAAAACGCCTATCAAGTTCGCATCACGCCCGAAGGCATTAGCCTGATTGGCAGCCAAAACACTGCCACCCTTTGGAATGCCACCCTTACCCTCATCCAGATCATCGAGCAAAGCACCGACGCTTTACCTTGCTTGAACATTGACGACCAGCCCGATTTTGCCCGCCGCGGCGTGATGCTGGACATCAGCCGTGACCGTGTGCCAACTCTAGAGACGCTCTACGCGCTAATTGACCTGCTGGCAAGCTGGAAGATCAACGAAGTGCAGCTTTATACCGAGCACACCTTTGCCTATCAAAAACATCAAGTGGTGTGGCAGCACGCCTCGCCCATGACAGGTGAAGAAATCCTTGCGCTGGATCGCTTCTGTCGTGATCGCTTCATAGACCTTGTGCCGAACCAGAACAGCTTTGGGCATATGCACCGTTGGCTGATGCACCCGCACTATCAGCACCTTGCCGAAGTGCCTGAAGGCTTTTCGTTCAGTTTGGCGCTCACGCCGCGCCCGTTCGGAATCTCGCCCGCCGTCAAGGAGTCGTTGCCTTTCCTGGCAGGGCTGTACGATGAACTGCTGCCACACTTTAGCAGCCAATATTTTAACGTCGGCTGCGACGAAACCTTTGATCTGGGCAAAGGGCGCAGCAAGGCCTTGGTGGAACAGCAGGGCGTTGGGCGCGTCTACCTAGATTTTTTGAAGCAGGTGGCAGACCTTGTGCGCGAACGTGGGCGCACCATGATGTTCTGGGGCGATATTATCATCTCGCACCCTGACTTGGTGCCAGAACTGCCCAAAGATGCCGTAGCGCTGGAATGGGGCTACGAGGCAAACCATCCTTTTGAGCGCAACAGCGCACTCTTTGCCAAATCCGGCGTGCCGTTCTATGTCTGTCCCGGCACGTCTTCATGGCAGAGCCTTGTTGGACGCACTGATAATATGCTGGGCAACCTGCGGAATGCCGCCGAAAACGGCAAGCAGAACGGCGCACGCGGCTTCCTGAACACCGACTGGGGTGATTTTGGGCATTGGCAGCAGCCCATGGTCAGTTATGCAGGCTTTGCCTATGGTGCGGCTGTCTCGTGGGCATATGCCGCGAACAAGGATGCCGATCTCGGCACGCTGCTCAGCCGCTATGCTTTCCGCGATTCGACCAATGCGCTTGGGCAGCTTGCCCTTGATCTCGGCAATGTCTACCGCATTCTGAAAGCGCCGCATAATAACTGCGCGCTGATGGTGCGCGCTTTGTTCTCGCCTATGCAGCAAATCCGTGAGGGCTATTTCATCTATCGTGGCAGTGAGCCGATTCGGACTGAGGCTGGCGAAGTGCGCGAGGCGATGGCACACATGCAAACGCTGGCAGCGCGCCTTGAGAGCGTCCGTCCCGCCGATCCGTACATCGTGCGCGAATACCGCACCGCGATTGCTTTATGGCTGCACGGCTGCAAGCGCCTGCTCAAAGCGGCGGATGACTCCGCTTACAGCAATGCGGAGATGGCAGCCGATCTGCGCCCGCTGATGGGCGCCTTTGCCGCCGATTGGTTGCATCGCAGCCGACCAGGTGGCTTAGGTGATAGTCTGACTCGCATGGCGCGCTTATTAGCGGAATATGAATCTTAGGCACTCCACAAGTAGGCAGCGCTATACTATGCGTTGGGTGCTTTGCCTACCTCAGAATGGAGGAGAAGTATGGATGTAAATTGGGAGTTTGTGATCTTCCACCTTGTCAACCTGATTCTGCTGGGATTTTGGGTGGCGTTACAGCTAAGCGTTCGCCGCTGAAGGTGCATTCGCTTTGGAAGCCGACCTTTTCAGCTTGTTCGCAGTGTTTTTCCCACTGATATTGCTGCTATCGTTGCTGTTTCCGCCACTACGTCCACTGGCAGCCATCCTTGCCCTGTGGCTCTCACTGATATGGTTGCTGATAGCGTGAGCTATAAATTGTGCCTCGTATGGTGAATACGAGGCACGCCATTTTAACAGCCTTTAGTTGCTCAACGCTTCGCGCAAGCCCGGCACGCCTTCTGCACCGCTGATGACCTGCACACTTGAATTTGCCAGATCATCGCCGAATGGCTCATATTCGCCTTCAAGGTGCGCGGCGAGGAACGCCTCGCTGAGCGCCATGAACGACAGCCAATTCACCTCACGGGCGAAGCCATGCCCTTCATCAGGATAGAGCGTGTAGGTGACAGGAATGCCCTTCGCCTGCATCGCGCTGACGATCTGATCGGACTCGGCTTGTTTCACACGCGGATCGTTAGCGCCTTGCGCGATCAGCAGCGGACGCCGAATCTGCTCGGTGCGCGTCAGTGGTGAGCGCGACTCAAGGAAGGCGCGCCCTTCGGGTGTGCTTTCATCGCCAATGCGTTTACGCATCAGGTTAAGCATTGGGCGCCAATAAGGCGGCACGCTCTCTAAGAGCGTCACAAGGTTGGAAGGCCCGACAATATCCACGCCGCAGGCGAATACCTCCGGCGTGAAGGTCAAGCCGACCAGCGTCGCATAGCCGCCATAGCTACCACCCATAATCGCCACCTGCGAGCGCGTCGTAATACCCTGCCCGATTGCCCATTCCACCGCATCAAGCAGGTCATCATGCATTTTGCCCGCCCACTCGCCATCAGCAGCGTTGATGAACGCCTTGCCAAAGCCTGTTGAGCCGCGATAGTTCACGCTTAGCACCGCATAGCCACGATCTGCCATCAGTTGGTGGAATGGATTGTAGCCCCACACATCCCGCGCCCAAGGTCCACCATGCACAAACAGCACCATTGGCAGCGGCGAGTCAGGTCTGCCACTGTGTTTGCTATCGCTGCCATTGGGCAGGGTCAGGTAGCTGACCAGTGAGAGGTTATCACGGGTAGGAATGACCACAGGGTGCATTTTGCTGAGCGGCAAGCCTTCGATCTCAGGGCGGTTGGTGAACAAAAAGTGTGCTTGCTTTGTCGCCCGATCATAGCGATAGTAACGGACAGGTGCATCATCCAGCAGGTAAGCAACCAACCATTGCGAGTCATCTTGGGTGCGGCTGAGGATGTCCAACTCACCCGCCGAGACCGTCTCAAGGTAGGCGAAATCTTCGGCAAGGTCAGGATCAAGCACCTGCCAGCGCAGCCTGTCGTAGTAGAAGCCCGCTGCCTGTGGGCGATTCTCAGTTGGGTGCATCAAGCCCTTGCTGAGGTCAGCACGGGCATCTTCGGCAAGCAGCGTCTGCGCGCCGCTTTGCATATCCACTGCAAACAAGGCACTGGTATTCCGCCCGCGTGAGTCTGCAAGGTAGAGCGTGTTGCCATCCGTGCTAAAAGCATATGGCGAGGTGGTCTGCGAGTCTTCGTGTGGAATGGTTGCCCACTCACGCCAACCACCGCTGCCATTCGGCTGCTGCACACTGAGCGATCCATCTAGGTTTGGCAGGAAGGCAAGGCGCACCGCAAAGGACTCATCGGCAAGCATTCCTGCAAAGCCGGGATTTTCCTGCACAAGCGCTCGCTCGCCCGTCAGGATGTTCACGCGGTGCAGATCATGCAGTTGTTCGTTGCGGTCGTTTAAGCCAATCAGGACTTCTTCAGGAAAAAGGTGGCTAACGTTGCTAAGTTGCGCGTTCACGCCTGTAATTGGCGTCAGATCGCGTGTTTCGCCACTCTCCACATCAGTGCTGAGTACATGCCAGTTTTCATCACCGTTGGCATCTTGCATGTAGAGGATGTGGCGGCTGGTATATGCCCACTCATAAAAGCGCACATTCCGCACACGTTCTTGGGTGATCGGCTTAGCAGCGCTTAGATCATCGCTGGGTGCTACCCAGATGTTCAGCACACCCTCTACGGGCGCGGCGTAGCTCAGGTAGCGCCCATCAGGGCTGAGCTTTGCCATCGCACGGGTTGGATTGCCAAACAGCACCTTGCGCGGAATAAGGGTACGGGCAGTCATAGAAACTCCTCAAAACTTTTGTTCCCAAACAGTTTTATTTACGCAAGAGATGCCGCTAGGGTTGCTTAACGCGCCTTGATAACAAGTGTGCCAGCCCGTTTATCGTACCAACCTTGCCGCTGCTCGTCACGAAGTATCCACAAAAAGCCGATCTGGCTTCGCACAATCGAATCCCAAACCGTGAGCGGCTTCCCATTCAGCTTGATGATCCGAATATTCAAGGCGGCTTTGCCCGGCGTCTGCCCTGCTTGCGCGGTTAGGAGGTAGGCGTAGTAGAGAATAGAGACTCCTAAGTTAACTGCCATTCAAGCACAGCGTCATTCCAGGCTGCCAATGAAGGGAAATCCGATGATTCAGGAATTGGCGCAAAAGCACTGTGGACCAGTCAGGTGGCAAAGCGGATGGGGATCAGCACAATACCATCAAGCAGGTAAGCGGCAAGGCGCGCGCCAACGCCTGCCAATGCATAGCTTTGGCTGCCCGACTGAACGCTTTTAGCAGTGTATGCCTCAGGCGAGGACGACCAAATCGGCGCGCCGCTCTCCAAGCGGGATAAGAGGTAGGTTGCCTCTTTGTGGAAGGGATCAAGCGCAACAGCCTTCTTCAAGAAATCCTTCTTCTGAGTGTTGTTCAGGGCAACCTGAGATGCCAAGTAATAGACCTCTGCTGTGGGATTCTCTCGAATTGCCTTTCGCAGCAGATCACGGGCGCGTTCATGGTCATAGGTGGCAATGGCTAGGTGAATTTCGCCATAGGGATCACTCATATTGGCGCATCCTTTCGTTGGCGAGACACTACAAACGATAAAGTGACTTTGAAGGTATGTTAACTGCTAGAAGAATTCACCCTAGCCTAGACGGGGCTTCTCGCACTTCTGATTGCCCTTTCCATGCTTGTGAGGAAAAGGCTGGGGCGTAGCCACGCCCTTCAAAGCACCCATTTCCTTGAATGGCTTGCCGCACCGCCGCCTGATCGCCTATAATCCGCCTGAACACCCAAAAGACTGTGCAGCGCTGAAGTTTAGGTGGAGAGATTTTCTATGAACATGGGCAGTACAATCAGCGTCTTGGTAGCCACCCAGATCAGCTCTATGGCGCGCTACCGCGAACATCTTGCCAAAGAAGCCACCCTCAAAGTGACCTATGCCACTGCCTTAGAGAACGCCCGCGAAATCCTGCGCGATGCCAGCAAGCATTTTGATGTCTTCGTGCTGGATAACGCACTGGGCGATACTTATGACCTAATCCGCGCTGTGCGCCTTGAAAAGCCGCGCCTGCTCATCCTAACCGTGGACGAGGAAGCTGATTTTGGCACGCCCGGACGCGCTGATGATGTTTCAACCGATCCGTTCAAAGACAATGAACTGATCCGCAAAATCAAGCGGCTTGCTGAAGAACGCCGCCTAGAGACCGTGCGCGCCGATGCCCTGCCGCCCATCCGCACCTTTGCGAAAGCGATTGCCAAGGCGACCAAAGGCTTGGGCAAGCAGCAGGCTGCCGTCAGTGCCGTGATGGATTTGGGCTATGATCATGTGGCGTTCTACACCATCGAGGCAGGCAGCACATCGCTCGTGCTTTCCGCCCAGATGGGCAACAACGCCGTGATGAGCGCCATGCCACAGCGCACTGACTATAACGGCTTGCTCGGTCTGGTGGCGCAAAGCGGCAAAAGCCAGATTGCCGCACCCGGCGATGAGCGCTCGCATTTTTTGCTGGAAAAAGGGCGCTTTGGTGCGGCGGTTGCCGTTGCGGTTGGGCAGACCATGCGCTTTGGCGTTGTGATTGCCTTCCGTGAGCCGCCCGGCAGCATCAGCCAAGAGCATGTGATCATGTTGGAGTTGGTCTGCGCGCAGCTTGCCTCTGCTTTGGCAAAGGAACAGCGCGAATAGCCGCTATGACAACCTTGCGCCGTCTGATCAGCCTCCTCACGCCTTACCGCCGCTGGATCAGCCTCTCCGTGCTGCTCGGCTTTCTGACGGTTGCCAGCAGCGTTGGCTTGTTGGCAACCTCTGCGTGGATCATCTCGCGTGCGGCAGAGCGTCCGAGCATTGCTGCCCTTTCGGTGGCAGTCGTTGGTGTGCGCTTTTTCGGCATCACACGCGGTGTTTTTCGCTACCTAGAGCGTTTGGTCTCCCACGAGACGACCTTTCACATCTTGGCGGGGCTGCGCGTTTGGTTCTATGGCAAAATTGCGCCTTTAGCGCCAGCCCGCCTGATGCAGTTCCGCAGCGGCGATTTGCTCAGCCGTGCCATTGGCAACATCGAGACGCTCCAAGAGTTCTATGTGCGCGCCGTTGCGCCGCCCTTAGTGGCACTGCTCATCGCACTGCTGATGGCAGTCTTCTTTGCTGCCTTCGACCTGATCCTTGCCATCACTGTCATCAGTTTTATGCTAGCAACCTCAATAGGCGTAGCATGGCTGGCGCGGCGGCTGACGCGCCAAAGCGGCGCAGCAGCCCTAGCAGCCCGCAGTGCGCTCAACGCGAATGTAGTGGATATGGCGCAGGGCATGGCGGATGTGGTCGCCTTCAACGCCGAAGCGCGCCAAGCCGCGAAAATTCAGGCTGACTCGGACGCACTGAGCGCCGCACACCATCAGCTTGAGCGCGTTGGCGCCCTGCAAACGGCGCTGATTAGCCTGCTCATCAACCTATGCGCCCTTGCCGTCCTGATCTTGGCTGCGCCGCGCACAGAAGGCATCGTGCTGGCGACGCTTGTGCTGGCAGCCATCGCCAGCTTTGAGGCAATTGCGCCGCTGCCAATTGCCGCCGCACAGCTTAGCACGCACCTCAGTGCGGCACAGTCGCTCTACGCGGTGGTGGATGCTGATCCCGTCGTCAGCGATCCGTCGCAGCCGCAGCCCATGCCAAGCGATTGCACGCTGGACGTTGAAGGGCTGCGTTTTCGCTATGCGGAAGGTGAGCCTTATGCACTGGACGGCATCAATTTCAGCCTGCCGCAAGGACGCGCCTTTGCCATTGTCGGCGCCAGCGGCGGCGGAAAAACGACGTTGGTTAACCTGTTGCTGCGCTTCTGGGATTATCGGGAAGGGCAGATCAGGCTGGGTGGTGTGGATATTCGCCAGTTGGCGGCGGCGGACGTGCGGCAGCGCATCGGCGTGGTGACGCAGCAAACCTATCTTTTCAACACCAGCATCCGTGAGAATTTGCTGATCGCCAAGCGCGATGCGACAGAGGGGCAGATCATTGCCGCGGCGCAGCGCGCCCAACTCCACGATTTCATCATGCGCCTGCCGCAGGGCTACGAGACGCGAGTCGGCGAGTTTGGCGTAAACCTGAGCGGCGGCGAGCGCCAACGGCTTGCCATTGCGCGTGCCTTGCTCAAGGATGCGCCGTTGCTGGTGCTGGACGAGCCAACTGCCAACCTCGACGCACAAACGGAACGCAGCGTGCTGGAGGCAATTCGTGCGCTGATGGCAGGGCGCACAACGCTGCTGATCACGCATCGGTTGGTTGGCTTGGATCAGGTTGACCAGATTCTCGTCCTGCAAAGCGGCAAGATCGTGGAGCGCGGCACACAAGCGGAACTTTTGGCGCAGCGCAGCGTTTATCAGCACCTCTACAGCGCACAGCGCGAATGGATCGGCTAGGTCTCTGCTTGCGGCGGAAAAGCAGCGTGCGGATTATCTGCCAATTGGTGGAAGATATAGTCCTGCACAGGCTTGCCGCCACGTAGATGTTCCTCCACAATGCGGGCTAACTTTTCTTCGTTCAGGTCGTAATACCACACGCCTTCCGGATAGACCACGGCGATCACGCCGCCGCTGCATACGCCTAAACAGGGCGTTTTGCCACGTTTGACGCGCAACGCGCTGTGATAATCGGTCAGGTCGCCGAGCATCTCCTTGAGTTTATCGTAGAGTTTTTTGCCGCGTGCCTTGTGATCGCACGAGTCGCCGGTGCAGATGAAGATATGCCGCGCATAGGGTGACATTTCAGGGGATCGGTTCATGGGTAGGTGAAAACCGCCTTTCAAAAGGTTGTCCTGATTGGTCGAAACGCTTCAGTGAACTATAAACCCACGCTTGTGAGAATCGTCACAGGGTATGCTAACAACGCAGCATCCTCAGAGAGCTCTTGCTTTATTCCGCAAGGGAATGAACAACCCCGAATTACCACAGCGCCTTGTTGATAGCAGCCTGTCGAGATCAGCGTCCCTATTCAGGCACGTATTCGCGGCGGCGGCGCTTGGTCGCTATCTCTAGGCTGTCCTCAGGCTGGATGACCGCCCGCTTGTTCTTAGGCGTATCAATGCGCTGTGCCACATAAATGCCACGATGCCCTGAGGCAAGGTAGGCAGTGACGCACGCTAAGGCGATGTAGAGTGCCGAACCACTCCCGAAAAGTTCCACGCCCATCAGCGCGCACGCCAACGGCGTATTGCTGGCGCCCGCAAAGACCGCCGCAAAGCCAATGCCCGCCAACCAAAACGGATCGATCCCAAGCGGTACGCCCAACGTATGCCCAAGCGCTGCGCCCATCACGAACAGCGGCGTCACCTCGCCACCGATGAAGCCAGAGCCAAGCGTCACCGCCGTGAAGATCAGCTTGAGCAGGAAGGCGAACGTTGGCAGATCGCCCGTGGTCAGGCTTTGTTCGATCAGTCCTTCACTTAAGCCTAGATAAGCCTGTGTGTTGAACAACAGCACCAAGCCGATCACAGCGCACCCGCCCAAGACGAGGCGCAGCGGTATCGGCTTGATCAGCTTGCCCAGCAGATGCTTGATGGCGTGTGTTAGCTCCACAAACAGGACGCTGGTCAGTCCAAAGCAGATGCCGGCGATCAAGACTTTGACGAGCAACCACAGATCAATCGGCACGGCTGCCAGCGGCGCGTGGTGCGTGTGCGTTGCGCCCAACGCACGGGCGGTTAGGTCGCCAAGGCAGGCAGCCGCAAAGCATGGCACGATGCCTTCATAGCGAATGCGCCCAACGCGCTGCACCTCCATCCCAAAGACAAAACCTGCCAAGGGAGTGCCAAAGACTGCACCGAAGCCACCGCTGATGCCTGCCATGATCAGCAGACGACGATTTTCGCCATGTAGCCCTAGCGCACGCCGCAACGTATCCGCCAAGCTGGCACCCATCTGCACGGCGGTGCCTTCGCGCCCTGCCGAGCCGCCGAATAGATGCGTTAGGATGGTACCAAGTAGCACCAAAGGCGCCATCCGCAGCGGAATGCGCGCACGGTTGCTGTTCACTTCCTCGATCACCAAGTTTGTGCCGCGTGCGGCCGTGCCGCCATAGCGCTGATAGACCCAGCCAATAATGCCGCCCACCAACGGCAGCAGAAAGAGCAGCGCTGAGTTGGCAAGGCGGGTTTGGGTTGCCCACGTTAGGCTGAACAAGAAAATGGCTGAGGCAATGCCCGCCAAAATGCCGACAACGCCGCCCAGCCCAGCCCAACGTATCATGAGCCACAGTGTGGCGAAAAATTCCGAAACATCAAAGGAGAATGAGCCGTTCAGCGCACGGACGGCGCGCCGCCCATGCACTCTGAGCCTTGCCGCAGACGTGACATTGAATTTCCGCATTAGCCAACCTGCCCCTGTTTGACACAAAAAAAGCCTCTACCCAATCTGAAGGGTAGAAGCCATCAACCACCTACGGTAAACCGTGAGCCTCATCACGGTGCGCCGCGCACGGCACACGCTTGAAAGTATAGCATGAAGCGCGCAAGTTGGGTAGTGCGTTGTGAAAGCCTATCTAGGCAGCTCTTCGTTAGGATAGGCTGCCACCGCAAAATCAGCACATAATAACCAGCTGTTGCGGAATGCTTTAGCAAGGTGCTAAGCTGAAGGTGGTGTTCAAAAGGCAGGGATGAATTAGATGCACGGCACAAGGCAAGAAGGGTCGCCCTACACAGCTTTCCGAACCATGTTGGAACAAGTGATCGGGCAACCATTTAGCGCGGCGGGCTTCCGCCTGCAAGAAAATGCGATGCACCACATGCGCGGCTTGTTCCGTTATGAGAAAGCGCTTGCCGATCCGCTGTGGATTAGCGTCGCCTTTCAGATGCTGCCTTATGCAGATGGTTTAGGGCGCTTTCAGGTGGCGCTGCGGCGCAGCACAGCCGATGCTGTGTTGCAAGAAATCAGCCTGGCGCGGCTGGTGTGGGAAGGCTTTCAGGTTGGGCAGTTAGGCAGCCCTGAGCATTGGTGGCAGTTTCGGACGCCGCATGAGCTTGCCTACGCCCTTGTGGAGGCGGGCAAGCTCATCTTTGCTTTTGGTGTGCCATATTTGGAAGGCAGCCTAGCACCTGATTCGCACTAGCGCTCTACAGCGCTGAGGTTTAACATACCACGCACCTTCGATACTAAATCGTGGTGCAGTATCGGTTTAGGCAAGTAGCTGGTGGCACCGGCTTCCATACCGCGAATAACGCTCTCGGAGTCGCTACGGGTGGAAAGCATCAGGATTGGCGTCTCTGTGTATTGGGGCAGGGTGCGAATGACGCGGCAGAGTTCAATACCATCCATGCCGGGCATCATGATATCGAGGATGATGAGATCGGGATGCTCACGCTCTAAAACAGCCAGTGCTTGATCAGCGTTTTGTGCCTTTACAACCTCAAAACCGCCGCGATCAAGCATAATGCCAATAAGCGTCAGTGCGCCTACTTCATCATCCACAACCAAAATTCGCTTCATCTTGCAGCTTCTCCAAGTCGTGTAGGTGTCCTGTGTCTTTATCTAATTTTAGGCGAAAGCCCGTTTAGGGCTATAACAATGCATACTCAATTCTACAAGCGTTTTCTGATGCTATCCTAACGCACTTATAACAAATGCGCCGTTGTTACTGTAATCATCAGGCAGCACAAGGCACAACAATGGCTTAGGCAGGTTGGCGCAACCTGAGCAGTGCTGTGCCAAGCAGATAGCCGTTCGCCAAGAATGCCAACGTCAGGATGGCGATATAGCCGACCAAGCCAAGCGTCAGGATTGGCACCATGATCACGCTCAGCACGCCGCCACCTGTGATCACGGCGCTGAGCGCCAACAAAAACAGCACCAAAACAACCACAGAAAGCATCAGCAGCAGAAAGGCAAGCAGGCTTTGGTAGCCATACAGCACGCCGAATAAGCCTGCTGCCTTGCGTATATCACGCAGCCGCGCTCCCACTTCCAGATAGTGGTAGAACTGATCAGTTTGAGCATAGCGCGCATGGGCGCAGGTAAGCAAGTAATTTGCCAAAAGCAAATAGGCAAGCGCTACCCCAAAGGCAAGCACCCGCAGCGCCAAAAAAGACTCTGCGCCGTTTGTTAGCAGCGAGATGAGCAGCACACCCAAAAAGATCAACAGCACAGGTGCACCATACAGAGCGGTGGCAACCAACGAGAGCAAGCCACGTACTGCAATATCTGTCCACCCATCCCAAGACGGTAGCGGTTGCTTTTCGCCGCGTGCCAAATTGCGCGCCACACTCAGCGCGTAGCCGCTCCACAAGATCAGGTTCAAGCCGGGCAGAAACCCAACAATGAGGAAGATAATCAGCTTGGAAAACCACGCCGAATCTTCAAAAGGATAGGTGACGCTGCGCCCTAAATCTACGTGCATAGATGCTATGGATCCGCCAATTTGCGGAGCGTTTGCTCCAAGATTGCCGCCGTCACCTCACCGATTTGTTTGTGGCGCACAATACCCTCAGGGTCAATGAAAAAGGTGATGGGCAAACTGACAATGCCATAACGGTTGCTGATCTTGCCGCCTGCATCAAGGGCAACCGGCAGCGTGAGGTTCAGTTCATCCAAGAAGGCGCGCACCGCCGACTCGGACTCGTCGCGGTTGACGGCGATGAGCGCGACTTGCCCAAGTGCGCGTGCCGCCTCAGAAGGTGAGTCGATCAAGGCTTGCAGCACAGGCATCTCGGCGCGGCACGGCGCGCACCAAGTTGCCCAAAAGTTCACCACCACCCACTGACCGCGCAAGGCGCTCAGGCGCAACGTCTCGCCGTTGGGCGTGGGCAGCTCAAAATCCGGCGCAGGGCTGCCGATCAGGGTGAAGGGCGTTAGGGCAACAATTGGTGGCGAATCATCGCGCCTGCCGCCGATCTGATCGCGCCCTTCAACAATGCTCTCCGCCAACAAGAAAGCGACCAACGCCGCCGCAATTGGCATGATCAGGAAGATCGCCAGCGTTGGGCGGTAAGGCGGATAAGGCGGGCGCTCAGGTGGATTATCGTGTATCTGTTCGGACATGGTTACCTAGCTAAAGCAATACGTTGAGGAAGATTGTACCCAAAGTCGGCAAATGAGCGATGGCAAGGCGCACCACACTTCATAAGTGCGCCTTGCCGCCTCACGCGACGCTCAGCCTGAGGCTTGCCCAACTTTGGCGCGCAAATACGCCTCCATAAAGTCATCCAGCCGACCATCTAGCACAGCGGCGGCGTTGCCAACCTCGTGATCGGTGCGATGATCTTTCACCAACTGATAAGGGTGCAGCACGTAAGAGCGAATCTGGCTGCCAAAGTTCACGTCCACATGGGCGCCTTTCAGCTTGGCAAATTCTTCCTCCTGCTTGCGGCGCTCAAGGTCTAGCAGGCGTGCGCGCAGCACCTGCATGGCACGCTCACGGTTCTGATTTTGGCTGCGCTCGTTTTGGCAAGTCACCACCAAGCCCGTCGGCTTGTGGACGATGCGAATTGCCGTCTCGTTCTTCTGCACATGCTGCCCGCCAGCACCGCTAGAGCGATAGGTGTCAATCTCTAGGTCTTTTTCGTCAATCACAATCTCGGCGATCTCGCCTTGCACGTCCGGCACGACTTCTACCAGCGCAAACGAGGTGTGGCGGCGCTTGTTGGCGTCAAAGGGGCTGATCCGAACTAGGCGATGCACGCCGCGCTCAGATTGTAGGTAGCCATAGGCGTAGCTGCCCTTGACGGTGATGGTGGCGCTTTTAATGCCAGCACCTTCGCCTTCCATTTGATCAATAATCTCAACCTTCAGATCGTGCGACTCTGCCCAGCGCAGATACATGCGGAGCAGCATTTGCGCCCAGTCCTGAGATTCAGTGCCGCCGGCGCCGGCATGTACCGAGAGAATTGCGTGTTCATTATCGTATTTGCCGCTCATCATCGCTTCAAAGGCGCGTTGATCGACAATACGTTGTAGGGCATCCACCTCTTGCTGAAGTTCTTGGGCAATGCCCTCATCTTCCAGCAGGGCGAGTTCGTGTGCATCATGAAGGCGCGCTTGCAGGCTTTCCCACGCTGTGATTTCTTCCCGAAGGACAGCAAGGCGCTGCATGGCAGCTTGGGCAGCGCGCACGTCATCCCAGAAGTTCGGCGCGCTCGATTTTTCGTCTAAGGCAGCAGCTTCGCGGCTTTTGGCGGGTAAGTCAAAGACGCTCCATAAGCTGTTGCACAGTCCGCTGCATGGCGTTGAGTTGGCTGATCAGGGCTTCCATAGGTTTACATCTACTCCAACGGTTTATCAGTCTTGAGATAGCGCGATCATAGAGGAAGTGCGCGCCGTTGTCCAGAGAAGATATGCGGCTGCCTTGCATCAGCGGACGGACTGATCCCAATCAGGGTTGAGGAAGCGCTGAATCTCGACCAAGTAGCCCGCAGGATCGCGCAGGAAGCAGTGATAAATGCCGTAGGTGGTGTTGATCTGTGGCGGCGTCTCGAACAGCACGCCTTGCGCGCTCAGGAAGGCATACCAACCGTCTACATCCTCACTGACCAATGTCAGGATCACGCCCTGTTTCGGCGAGGCATCGGCGCCTTGCCGCTGGCACACACCGATGTAGCTTTCGGCTGCGGCGCGGTAAATGCGGCAGCCACCTTGATCAAGGGCAAGCGGCAAGCCAAGCCATTCACCGTAAAAGCGGGCAGCCACCTTTAGGTCAGGCACATAGACGAAAGTGATGTGTTCCGAGATGGGCGGACGTTCCACAGGTAGCGGCACTCCTGAATAAAGCCCTTCTCTGTGCAGAGAAGGGCTATCGCGTTGGTTTAGCGCCGACGCAAAAAGGTCGGAATGTCTAGATCATCGCTGGAGTAGGTGTTTGGATTATTGCCTGCCGGCGGCTGCTGTGCAGGTGGCTGCTGCGCCGCGGGCGGTGTTTGTGGCTGCGGCGTAGGTTGGGCGGGCGGCTGCTGGCGTGTTTCGCGGCTTTCGCGTGGCTCAGCGGGCGGAATAGGCGCTTGCTGGCGCAAAGGTTGCTGCGGCTGCGGCGCGGGTTGCTGCTGCACAGTTTGGCGGGCGGCGGCAGCCTGAGCGCGCCAGTCGTTGGCGGCGGGCTTGGCAGCAGGGCGCGAACCAAGCGTGGAAGCACGCTCAAAGCCAGTGGCAATCACCGTAATGCGAATCTGATCGCGCATATTTTCATCCACCACAGCGCCAAAGATCAACTGCACATCGGGATGTGCTGTCTCTTTGATGATAGCGGCAGCCTCGTTCACTTCAAAGAGGCTCATATCCGCGCCACCAGTCACATTGAAAAGGATGCCGCGTGCGCCGTCAATGGTCACATCCAGCAGATTGCTGCTCACGGCGAGTTCGGCGGCTTTGCGAGCGCGGTCGTCACCGCTGGCGGTGCCAACAGCCATCAGCGCTGCGCCGCCTTCGCTCATGATGGCGCGCACATCGGCAAAGTCTAGGTTGATCAAGCCCGGCACAGTGATCACTTCCGAGATGCCCTGAATGCCTTGCCGCAGCACATCATCGGCAATGCGGAAGGCAGCGTTAAGCGGCGTCTTTTTGTCCATAATCTGCAAAAGGCGGTCGTTGGGGATGACGATCAGCGTATCCACGCGGCTTTTCAGCTCTTCAATGCCTGCCTCAGCCGTGCTGATGCGCCGCGCCCCTTCAAAGCTGAACGGCTTGGTCACCACACCGATGGTCAGCGCGCCTAATTCTTTAGCAATCTGCGCGATGACGGGCGCCGCGCCTGTGCCGGTGCCGCCACCCATACCGCTGGTGATGAAGACCATATCCGCGCCGCGCAGCACCTCGTAGAGTTCGTCAGCGCTTTCTTCAGCCGCTTTGCGCCCAATTTCGGGATTGCCGCCCGCGCCTAAACCGCGTGTTAGCTTCTCGCCAATCCGCACCCGTGTGCGTGCGTTGGAGAGCGTTAGGGCTTGGCTATCGGTGTTCACGGCGACGAATTCCACGCCGCCCAAGCCTTCTTCGATCATACGGTTCACGGCGTTGCTACCACCCCCGCCAACGCCCACCACTTTGATCATGGCAAAATTCATGTCGCTTACAATTCCATCAGACATCGTGCGCGCTCCTAAAAATCGGTTGCAACTTGTGGGCGATTGTGTGTGCCGCCTGCTAAAGATGTTTGTTTCAGCCTGCATTATATACGCAATAGGCTTTGCCATACAAACAAAGGTCGTTCTCTAACGCGAAAGAAGCGCCGCTCAGATGATTTTCACACCTGAACGCGCAGTGTGTGTCATCACAAAAAACGGGTGGCAGTGTGTGCCACCCGTCTGTTGAGCTTACTGGCGCTTCTCTAGCCAGTACTCTGTGGCATCGCCTTCGGCTGCCCAGCCTTCAAGGTTTTTCTTCGTCCATACGACCTTGTACCATGCCAAGTTGTCGGCGCAGAACGGACCCTCAAGGATGGCAACATCATCACCCACGCGCATCAGGTCAAGGTTGACCGAACGGCGCGACGGATTGCGCTTGAGCGCGACCAGATCGCTGACCACACGCGCCAGATCATTTGGCTTCAGGCGTGAAGGCTGCGTACCACGGCAGTTTGAGGTCTCCACCTCTGCGTCGGACACACTGAACGTCTCCATCCAGTATTCGCTGGCATTGCCTTCAGGCGCCCAACCCTCGATGTTTTTGCGCGTCCACAGCACCTTGTACCATGCCAAGTTATCAGCGCAGAACGGACCTTCAAGGATGACGATTTCATCGCCAGTGTTCATCAGGTCAAGGTTGACCGAACGGCGCGACGGATTGCGCTTGAGCGTGACCAAATCGCTGCTCACACGCGCCAAATCGTCGGGCTTCAAGCGCGAAACCTGCGTGCCACGGCACTGAACAGGTGCATCGCTATCCACATCAGTAACGGTCAGCTTTTCAATCCAATACTCACGGGCATCGCCTTCAGCTGCCCAGCCTTCAAGGTCTTTGGTCGTCCAGATAATCTTATACCAAGCCAGATTATCAAAGCAGATCGGACCTTCCAGCACCACGACGGTATCGTTGATACGCATCAGGTCAAGGTTAGGTGCACTGCGGCGCGGCTCACGCTTGATTGCGACCAGATCGCTGACGATTTGTGCCACCTCGTCCGCCTTCAGGCGCGAGACCTGCGTGCCGCGGCACTGAACAGGCGTAGGTTCAGCCGTAGGTGTGGCATCGCCCTGAAACACGCCCGACTGGGTTGTGTTGACCGCTTCTGCCTGCACGCTGAGCGAAATGCCAAACAGCGACGAGAACAGCAGCGCCATAACAGAAATCAATAGACCAAAACGGAAGGATCGCATTGTTTCCTCTTCTCTAGGATAACTTTTCCGCCATCGCATCTAATGTACAGCTAAACTCGCTATCGCGCTATCATTGTCCGTATCTCAAAAGTGTATCGAGATACTTAGAGCGCATGTGAAAAATGTAAAATGCCAGTGCAAGCAACCTGAACATGCCCTACAGATCGGCATTTTCAGCTTCTATAGATTTCGTGGTATGATCTGCTTAGAACACTCGCTTACCACTAAAGGAAGTTCGACAGCCATGAGTGTATGTTGGGTCTGCGAAAGCCCTGCACAAGCCTCCTGCCGTTTTTGTGGACGGTTTGTCTGCAAAAATCACACCTACAAAATGCCCTACTTTATGTCGGTTTATGTTGGCGCCAACCAGATGCCGAAAGCGCTCATTGTGGCAGATGCCGTGTGGTGCCGTGTTTGCCGCACCCATCCCGAACCGATTGAGATGCCCGAAATTTACTGAGGGCGCTCAGCAAACGCTAAGCCGATCTTCGTAATTTCTGAATAAGTGCCTGTTAGGATAGACGGCACGTCTATGGATAGCGAAAGGACTTGTTCAGAGATGGAATTGCATGATGACGATAAGCCTGTTGGTCGCGTATTGAGCCGCCGTGAGGTGTTGGCGCTGCTGGGTGGCGCCGGCGCTGCCCTGTTCAGCGGTGCTGCTTTTGCGCTGGGCAGCCGCCAAACTGCCTTAGCGGCTGATGGCACACCCACAGCGCAGCCTTCACCCTCTGCCACGCCGAATTCAATTCCAACTTGCGTGGTGCGCCCTGAACTGACCGAAGGACCCTACTTTGTGGATAACCTGCTTGAACGGATTGATATTCGCACCGATTCGGTGAGTGGCACACCCAAGGAAGGCACGCCGTTGCTGCTGCGCTTTGTGGTGGCAAATTTGAGCGCGGCTGCCTGTCTGCCTTTGGCAGGCGCACAGGTGGATATTTGGCACTGTGATGCACAAGGGCTGTACTCAGGTGTGCGTGATGGGCGCTTTGATACACGCGGGCAGGACTTCCTGCGCGGCTACCAAATCACAGATCGCTATGGTGTGGCAGATTTCGTGACGATCTATCCGGGCTGGTACTCAGGGCGCGCTGTGCATATCCACTTCAAGATACGCACTGAGCCGCAGGCAGCCCGCGGCTACGAGTTCACCTCGCAGCTCTTTTTTGAGGAAGCTGTGAACGCGGCAGTCTACCAGCAAGCGCCCTACAGCAGCAAAGGCTTGGCAGATGTGCCGAATGCCCGTGATGGGATCTTCCGCAACAGTGGCGGTCAGCTTACCCTGAACCCAACCTTGCAAGATGATGGCAGCTACCTTGCCCTGTTCAACATCGGCTTGGATTTAACTTGATCGGCGCGCTAGAGACCCCAGAACAGCTTTAAGCCGATCAGTAGCATCACAAAGCAGAGCAGCGTTAAGCCGCTGCCCAAGCGGAAGAAATCGCTAAAGCGGTAATCTGCCGGCGGCGTTATCATCATATTCACCGGATGAGCAATCGGTGAAAGGTACGCCGTCGAGCAGGCAATCGCCGCGGTGATGGCGATGGCGTGAACATTGACGCCGAACTGGATCGCCGCGCTGATGGCAATCGGCACGGCAACTAACGGCGTCACTTGCCCACCCATAATGTGCGCGAAAATAACCGTCAGCCAAAAAACGCCGCCGGCTAATCCCAGCCCACCAAGTGGCTGCACAGCGTTGACCATCACCTCGCCAAGTGCCGCTGCGATCCCTGTCTGCGTGAGCGCCACACCGACCGAATACATGCCCGCTACGAGGAAAATCGTGCGCCACTCCACCAACCGATATGCCTCATCCGCCGTGATCAGACCGAGTAGCAGCACTGCCAGCGCGCCGCCCATCATAGCGAGGTAGGTTGGCAAGCCAAACACTGCCGCACCAATCGAAACGCCTAAAATTAGCACGCTGAGAATTGCCAGCTTTGGCGAGAGCGTAACGGCGTGGCTAACCGCGGCAGGCTGCCACAACGAAGTGCGCTCCGGCAGCAAGCGCGGCGCAAAAATGATGATGTAGGCAATCCCGACGATAGCGATCAAGCCGCCAACCGGCGTAAAATCCAGCACGCCAAGCGGTGCTTGCGGCGGATTTGCCACCGTGAGCAAGCCGCTGGTGATGATGTTTGCCGTTGTGAAGTAGGTGGCACAACCGCCAAGCAGGGTGCCAAAAGAAAGCGGCATCAATAGCTTGGAAGGCGCGATATTGGTCTGGCGCGCCGTTTGCAGCGCACTAGGCAGCAGCAGCGCGCCGGCTGCCACCGTATTGATGATCAGCGAAAGCGCCGCCGCCGTAATGGTATACAGCGCGATCAGGCGTGCTGTAGATTGACCGCCAAGCGCCAAGAGGCGATCTGCAATCCAGCGCGCAATGCCGTATTTCTCCAGCGTGCCAGTTAGGATGAATAAGCTGATCAGGGTGAGTGAAATAGGCTGCCCAAAGCCGTTGATCGCACCGACCGCCCGCGAAGCATCGCCGCTGCCATCAAAAATTGGCAAACCAAACAACGCCTGACCAATACCAAGCAGAAAGGCGATGATCAACGCGGCATAGTCAGCGCGCAGGCGGTTAGCAGCAGTCAGGATTAACGGCAGGCTGATGACGACAATCACATAAAGTTGGGTAGAAGACATAGTTTGCCGTATTGGTGCGGAAAATTTGTGGGCGGCTTCACCAGCCGCCCAGACACGGAGCGCTTGAGCGCAAGTTAGGCGACGGCGTCCAGCTCAGGATCGTCTTTAGCACTCTCATTTGGTTTTGGTGCTTCTGCGGAGCTTGCCTCTGGCAGTGACGGTAGTTCTTCGTGCCACGCTAAAAGCTGCCCGCCTTCACCAAACAGTTTGGGGCGCCCTGTGCGCTCCACTGCCTCACGATCTACCACAATGCGGCGCACTGCCTTGTTGCTTGGCACTTCATACATCACGTCAATTAGTGCACCTTCCATAATGGCGCGCAAGCCACGCGCACCAGTTTCGCGGCGCATAGCGATCTCGGCGGCAGCGGTCAGTGCTTCTTCGGTGAAAGTCAGCGCGACGTTATCTAGAGAGAGCAGGCTTTGATATTGCTTGGTGATAGCGTTCCTTGGTTCGGTGAGAATCCGCATCAGGTCTGCCAATTCGAGCGGCTCAACATTGACGACGACAGGCAACCGTCCGATCATTTCTGGGATCAAGCCGAAAGACATCAAATCCTCAGGCTGTGCCTGACGGAGCAATTCGCCTTTGGAATATTGTTTGCGCGTGCTGCCGCCAAAGCCAAGTGTGCCATCCATGCCAATGCGCTTGCCGATCACGCGGTCTATGCCTTCAAAGGTGCCGCCGCAGATGAACAGAATGTTGCGCGTATCGAGTTGGATGAACTCTTGGTGTGGATGTTTGCGTCCGCCTTGTGGTGGCACATTGGCAACCGTGCCTTCGATGATCTTCAAGAGCGCCTGCTGCACCCCTTCGCCGCTCACATCGCGTGTGATGGACGGATTATCGCCGCTTTTGCGCCCGATCTTATCAATCTCATCAATGTAGATGATGCCGCGAGAAGCACGCGCAATATCAAAATCGGCTGCCTGAATCAGGCGCAGCAGGATGTTTTCAACATCCTCACCAACATAGCCCGCTTCCGTGAGCGCTGTGGCATCCGCAATGCAGAACGGCACATCTAAAATGCGCGCCAAAGTCTGCGCCATCAGCGTTTTGCCGACGCCAGTCGGTCCGATGAGCAGGATGTTGCTCTTATCAAGTTCCACATCTTCCACCACATTATCGGTGTTGATGCGTTTGTAGTGGTTATAAACGGCAACGCTCAGCACGCGCTTGGCGCGCTCTTGCCCAACCACATACTGATCAAGGTGCGCGACAATCTCTTTAGGCGAAGGGACATGCGCCACTTTATAATCGCCACTGCTCTTGGGCAGGCTGCTTTCTTCGCTCAAAATCTCGCGGCACAGTTCAACGCATTCATCACAGATGTATACGCCTTCTGGTCCGGCGATCAGGCGGTTAACTTCATCGTGAGCGCGGCGGCAGAACGAACACCGCTGATTTCCTGAGGGCGCAATAGGCGTCATGGGAACACTCCACAGATAAAATACAGTACAATGCTGGCTTGATGATACCCACAAACAGGCAACACACCAAGCCAGCAGGGATTTCTATGCGTGATTTGTTAGTTCTTCAAGGCGGCTGGCACGGCGGTTGGTTGCAGCACAGCGTCTACCAAGCCGTATTCAACTGCCTTGTGTGCGTCTAGGAAGAAGTCGCGGTCAGCATCGCGTTCGATCACGTCCCGCGGCTGCCCGGTGCATTCGGTCAGGATGCTGTAGAGCTTCTCCTTCTGGCGGATGAATTCATTTGCCTGAATCATCACATCACTTGCCTGCCCGCCAACACCGCCATGCACCAGTGGTTGATGCATATGGATGGTGGCATTTGGCAAGGCGTAGCGCTTACCCTTTGTGCCTGCCGTCAGCAGGATAGTGCCGAAGCTGGCGCTCAAGCCCATTGCCGTGGTCGAGATTGGTGCTTGGATCAGTTGCATGGCATCGTAGATGGCGAAACCGGCGTAGACGCTGCCGCCAGGGCTGTTGATGTACATGCGAATTTCGCGCTCTGGGTCTTCATAATTCAGGTAGAGCAACTGCGCCACGATCAAGTTTGCCACCTGATCATTGATCGGCGTGCCAACAAACACGATCCGATCTTTGAGCAGTAGCGAATAAATATCATAGATACGTTCGCCGCGCCCTGTGTTTTCGACCACAGTTGGGATGATCAAATCAAGGGGGTGTTTTATGGTCATACGTCCCTGCCTTTCAGTGTGCCATCACGGATTGAATGAGCATAGCAAGCGGCATGTGCTGCGCGCCACAAGAATTTTGCAAGAGTTTTAGGCGTCACCTTCTGCTTTCGGCTCAGAGGTTGGCTCAGACGCTGTATCAGGCGCCGAACTTTCGGTGACTTCAGCAACCGCTTCGCCTTCAGCCACTTCTGCCGCCGCCAACATGCCCGTCAGCGAAATTTGTTGATCAGCGACGGGCATCTCTAAACCAGCCGACTCAATCGGCGGATTTTCACCGCGCCCAATGGCAACCAGACGTTCCTTAAGGCGATCCATCACCAGCCGAACGCCAATATCGCGCCGATTATTCTCAGCGTTCAGCATTTTGCGAAAGGTGTCCCGCTGCGAGTCATCGCTGCCGCCGAGCGTGGTCAGGAGCGTTTCAATGTGAGCATCTAGGTCGGCAGCGCTCACGTTCACCCGCTCCGCCGAGATGAGCGTCTGCATCACAAGGCTGCGCGTCAGGCGGTTAATCGCCATTTCGCGGTAATCAGCGCGGAGTGCCTCATCATCCTTGCCCTGCACCTGCTTCAAAATGTCCAGCGTCAAGCCGCGCTGGCGCAAGTTTTCGCTCACTTCGTTAAGGATGTCGTCAATATAATCCTCAACCATCGCCTCAGGATATTTCACCTGTGCGCCTTCCACAACCTTTTGGAAGACGGCATCCGAATACTGCTCGTTGACCTCTTGGGTTGCCTTTGCTTCAAGATCGCTGCGGAGGCGTGCCGTCAGGTCGGCAACGTTCTCAATTTCGCCATTGGTGGCAAGTTTGGCAAAGTCATCCGTCAGTTCGGGAAGGGTGCGCCCTTTCACCAATTTCACCGTGAAGGTGATTTCAAAGGTGTGAGCAGCCAGCCGTTTATCTTCATAATCGGCAGGATAGACCAGCGAGACGGTGCGGGTTTCGCCCGTAGTGACGCCTAAGACCTTTTCCGTGAAACCGGGCATAAATTCGCGCTTGGCATCCGTCGTGAGGAGCAGATCGAAATCTTTTTCATCAATGAAAGTCTCGGTGTGGTCGTGATCATCGTCATCTTCGTGATCATGCTCAGCAGCGGCATCGTCTTCGCTGAGTGTTGCGGCAGCACCTTCAGCCGATTCCTCGTCTGCTTCGTCTTCCTCATGCTCATGTTGGTGGATGACCTGCCCTTGAATATCCACCACCAACACATCGCCCATCTCAGCAGGGCGCTCCACGTCGGTTTCTTCAGCGTGGCGGTCGCGCAATGACTCAAGGGCTTCTTGCACCTGTTCATCGGTGACGGTGGGCGCTGTATAATCATGGCGCACGTCACGGTAGGCGCCTAGGTCTACCTCGGGCGCCTTTGGCACACTGAAGACGAGTTGTAGGCTTGGCTCGGTTTTTACATCTTCAAGGCTGCCCATGCCATAGGGTTCTAGGGCTGCTTCTTGCAAAGACTCGCGGTAAATTTCATTGCCCAAATCTTCAAGGGCTTCATCCATCACTGCCTGCTGCCCAACATAGCTGACCACAACGGCAAACGGCGCTTTTCCCTTGCGAAAGCCGGGAATGTTCACCTTGCCGCCGATGCGTTTTGCGGCACGCTGCATAGCTGCCGTAAAGCGCGCTTCTGGCACATCTACAGTTAAGCGTGCGGTGTGATTTTCTAGGTGTTCGACCTGCATTTTAAGCACTTACCTTACACGATGGGGATAGAAATTGGGTTCACTCAACCGCCGCACAGGCGGCGTCATAAGTTTTATGTGGTGGGGATGGAGAGACTCGAACTCTCACGGATAATCCACATGATCCTAAGTCATGCGCGTCTGCCAATTCCGCCACATCCCCGCGTTGCTTGTATGGCATTATAAGCGAGAATGTGCTGCCTGACAATGGCAAATTGGATCAAAAAAAGCGGGTGCTTCAAAGCGTAGCGCCGGGGCAGCAAACAGATAGGGCGGCATTTTTCCGCCCTACCTACGCTGTGCTGCGCCGTTTAATGCGCCTCAGAGGCGCGCTCGGCTGGTGTGACCATTGCGCTGAGAATACGCTCCACTGCGATCACGTGGCTGCACCACCCGTGCGATTTGTAGAAATTACAGGTGCATTCCCACTTACCCTCTTCATAATGCACAGTGTGCGTGTGGTTTTCGCCACTGAAATTGGCAGTGAAGCTGTGGAATTTGACGCGGGAAGGTTCGAGCGTATATTTCTTGGCTTTTTCAATCTGGCTGATGATGGCAGACTGGGCGCTTGCTTCTCTGCTCTCGGTGGCAGGCACGGGCGGCACCATATCTTTCAAAATGCGCTCTAGGGCGACGGTGTGGCTTGACCAGCCGTGCGTTTTGAAGAAATCTGAGGTGCAGTGCCAGCCTGTTTCGGCGTGATAGGTGACGGTGTGGGTGTGGTTATCGCCCACCATAGAGACTTTGAAGGCGAGGAAACGAATGCGGTGACGCTCTTCGGCATAGTGCTTTGCTTTCGCAATCTGCCCGATCATCCCGTAGTCCATGATGAAAATCTCCTATCTTAGTTCAACACAACTTGACCAAACAAAAAGGCACGGCGCATTTTGTGCGTGCCGTGCCTTATTTTGCCTTCGCTAAAGCAACTGTTGAGTGTTTTTGAGGTATGGTCATACACTCTTGCCCTTTGCAAATAAATATTAAGCATATGATAAGGAGCTTTTGGGGAAAAGTCAAGCGATTGGGATGAAGGGCATGGTGAAGTATAGGGCGACAATCTATTTCGATGACGAACTGCGTAGGAATGCGTCAAGGTGCGTTCGCTCCGCAATCCCGCCCTGCACACGAGGCGGAACTTGCCTACACCCTCCGCTTCCCTTTCCCTGCGTGCGGGGAAAGGGCTAGGGATAGGGGTTCGCTAGAAGATCATCATACGCTTCACCACGCCGCAACTAGAGTGCGGCATTGAATTCACCGCCACTTCGGGTAGTATTACTGTAAAGTGAGGTGCGGGGAAAGTGCATGTCTGCGAGCGTTTCGATCATTATGCCTACCTATCAGGGTGCGCGCTGGCTGCCTGAGACTTTGCGCGCCATTCGCAGCCAGCACTACGCCGCACCGATTGAGATCATCGCTGTGGACTCTGCCTCGACCGATCAGACGCCGCACCTGCTGGCAACCTATGGCGCACGCCTCATCCCGATTACGCAGGCGCAGTTTTCGCACGGCTATGCGCGCAATCTGGGCGTGCGGCACGCCCAGCATGAGATTTGCGTCTTCCTGAGCCAAGATGCACAGCCGTTCGGCACGGACTGGCTGCACAGGCTGACGGCACCACTCGCAGATCCAGCACTTGGCGCACTCTATGCCCGCCAAGTGCCGCGCCCAGATGCCACGCCACTTGAGGCATTTTTCATCCAGACCCTTTATCCATCACATAGCACACGCTATACATGGCGGCACGGTGAACGCTTGAGCCTTGAACGCCTTTTCTTCTCCAATGTGTGTAGCGCGGCAAGGCGCACGGTCTGCCTTGAGCATCCTTTTGACGAGATGCTCATCATGAGTGAAGATCAGGCGTTTGCCAAAGCGCTGCTCACGGCGGGCTATCAGACGCTTTATCACGCCGAGGCGGCTGTGCTTCACTCGCACCGCTATGACCTCAAAACGCTCTTTCGGCGCAACTTCGATAGTGCCTACTCACTGCGCGGCATCACAGAGGACACCTTGCGCGGTAATGCACAGCGCGCCATCCGTTTCATCGCCCAAGAGGCTGCCTATTTGGTGCGCGGCAAACACTGGCGTTGGCTGCTTCGGCTGCCCTTTTACGAGGCAGCGCGCATCAGCGGACGACTGCTTGGGCGCTATGCCCATAAGCTGCCCTTGGCTTGGCGGCTGCGCCTGAGCCTGCATCGCCGTTTCTGGCTGAGCGCGCACGCGCCAAAGGCGCACTGAACCTGCTATGCCACCTGACCTGATGCTTTCCGAACACGCCCTTGAACTCTCCGTCGTGCTGCCCTGCCTGAACGAGGCGGAAACGCTCGCTGCCTGCCTTGCGGCAGCCTGGGCAGGGCTTGCCGCCCTTGGCATTTCTGGTGAGGTGGTGGTGGCGGATAATGGCAGCCTTGACGGTTCGCCAAGCCTTGCCGAACAGCACGGCGCACGCCTCGTATACGTAGCGCAGCGCGGCTATGGCAGGGCATTGCAGGCAGGCATTCACGCCGCCCGTGGGCGCTATGTGATCATCGCTGACTCGGATGGCAGCTATGATTTAAGCTATCTAAAGCCATTTTGGGCAAAGCTGCACGCAGGCTATGCATTAGTAATCGGCACGCGCTTCAAGGGCAAGATTCTGCCGCGTGCCATGCCGCCGCTGCATCGCTATCTGGGCAATCCACTGCTAACATGGCTTGCCAATCGGCTGTTTGGCACATGCCTTAGCGATTATCACTGTGGAATGCGCGCCTTTGAACGCGCCGCGCTGCTCAATTTGCCCTTGCACGCAGGGGGCATGGAGTTCGCCACTGAGATGATCGCACAAGCGGCACTGAACAACTTGCCACTCGCCGAGGTGCCAATCACCTACGCGCCGGATGGACGCAGCCGCCCGCCGCATTTGCGCCCGTGGCGCGATGGCTGGCGGCACCTGCGCCTGATGCTTCACCTGAAATGGCAGCGGCGCAAAATGCGCCTTGCTCAGGCAGTCAGCGTGAAGCCGCCATCCACCACCAGTACCTGACCGCGTATCATGGCAGCATCCGTGCTGCATAAAAAAGCAACCACCGCGGCGATGTCGTCAACGCTCACCATGCGCCCTGCCGGCACGCGCGCTCTCACAAATGCCTCAGGATCAGCCAAGATAGACTGTGTGATGCTGAAATGCTTCAGTGCGTCTGTCTCTACGAAGCCGCCGCTGACCGCGTTCACGGCGATATTCAAAGGTGCGAACTCTACGGCAAGGTAGCGCGTCAGTGCCTCCAGCGCTGCCTTTGAGACGCCAACCAACACATATTCAGAGACCACACGCTGCGCGCCAATGCTGCTGATGTTCACAATCGTGCCGCCGCCGCGCTCTTGCATGAGTGCCGCCGCGTGCTGGGAAGCAAAAAGCGCCGCCCGCGCATTGATGTTCAGCGTCCAATCCCAACCTTTGGTGCGCTGCTCTAAGACGGGGCGGTTATAGCCCGACGCTGCGTTGTTGACCAGAATATCCAAGCCGCCAAAAGCACGCGCCGCCTCAAAGAGCCGTTCAAGGTCAGCTTCTTCGGCAACATTCGCCTTGATGAGCTGTGCGCGCCTTCCCAGTGCGCTAATGGCGGCAGCAGTTTCTTCGGCGCTCTCGCGGTTGCGGAAGTAGTTCACGATCACGTCCGCGCCTTCTTTGGCAAGGCGCAGCGCAATGGCACGCCCAATGCCGCGCCCACTGCCCGTGACAAGGGCAATTTTACCCATAAAGCGGCTCATAAATCCGCCTCGCTTACATAGTGAATTGGGCGCAGCAGCGTGCGGTCAAAGTTGGCGATGTTGGCAGCGCCGAGCGCCTGAAGGTGTGTCCGCACCGCAGCGACATCTGCCCGCAGCGCAGCAATATCAACGCCCATGCATTGATCAGGCAGCGGCGCAAACCACTGCACCGCCCGCAGAAACATCTTGTGCGCGCCGTTGTAGTTGCCGCGCAAAATCTGATAGTAGGCAACGCTCACCTGCAAAATAACGCGGTACAGATCGCGGATTGGGCGCGTTTCTGCCATCCAGGCTTCCTCAAGCGTCTCGTGGCATTCGTAATATTCGCCGCGATTGAATTCTTGCAAGCCGCGTAGGGCTAACGGCGGCAGCGCTTCGGCACACTGTTCGGTAAGGGCAGCGCTGTTAGTGGCTGTCCGCGCATGTAAGCGAATGATTGCAGCTGCCTCTTGGCAGAACCTCTCAGGCGCGTACAGCGGAACATTGACCGCCGCAGCGCGTGCGACAGCCGCCTGACCTTCGCCAATGGCAAGCGTTGGCAAGCGCCTTGTCGCAGGATCGGAGCGCGTCTGGGAAAGCCATGCCGCGTTGCCATCTAGCTCAACGATAATCAAAACAGGGTGCAAATCGGCGATGAGCGCTACGACCATGCTGCCTTCCGCATCGTGCGGCAAACTGTGCAGGCGCACATCAAAATTGGGGAGCGCGCTGAGGGCTTGGCGAACGGCGGTGCTGTTCACAGCAGCAAAGAGGATCAGGTCTTGGTCACGCATACAAAAATACTTAGCAATTCTTAAGCGTTTTGGCGTATTGTAGGATGAATCGCAGGGATGAGCAAATCTGCGTTACAATCGGCATGTTGGTGGCTCACTGAGAGGGGAATTTATGCGAAAACAGGTAGTTTTCAGCGTAGCAGCGCTGTGTGCCTTGCTGAGTGTGATTATAAGTTTTAGCGGCGGGCAAACGCTTGCCCAGTCGTCCACCCGAACGCCCACGCTTACCCGTACACCCTCACCAACGCGCACGCTGACTCCGACTCGTACAGCCTTGCCAAGCCGCACACCAACCTTCACCGTCACACCGACTATCCCAGCCACACGCGGCGGTGAGCGCGGCGTAATCGGGATTGGCGTGCAAGACGCACCAGATGGTGGCGCGCTGATCGTCTCGTTAGCGCCGAACGCGCCTGGCATACGGGCGGGCTTGCGCGTTGGCGATGTCATCACAGCCGTCAATCAGCGGGCAGTTGCCAATGCCGATGACTTGGTGGCACTGCTGGCTGAACGCCGTGCCGGTGAGCAGATCACGCTCAACATACGGCGCGATGGGCAAGCGCAAGTCATTCGGCTGACCCTGATCCGACCGACTGCCACGCCGCGCAATATTTCACCCACACCCATGCCTGCTCAACCAACCAGCACACTTCCACCGCGTGTCACGCCTACGCCCGTCATGGTGCGTGTGCGGCTCGCTTTCCCGCGCTATGGCTTTGAGGCAGAAACACTGCCCGATGGACTGCGCGTTAGCCGTGTAGAGCTAAGTTCACCAACGGCTACCATGCTCCGTATTGGCGATTTGATCACACAAGTTGAGAACATCCGCTATGCACCTGGGAACATCTCGCGCATCGTAACGCTGCTTAACACACCGAGCATCAGCACAGTCACGCTGACTGTGCAGCGCAGTGGCAGGACGTTTAGCGTCAGCTTGCTCGCCGTTGGCGCAGCAGGCACACCCACAGCGCGCTTCACGCAACCACCAGATATTCCGCGTGTGCGCTACACCTTCAGCCGCTATGGTTTCCAAGCCGAGACGCTGCCCGAAGGCTTGCGCGTGATACGCATAGACCTGCCCGCCAACCAAACTGATCTGCGCGTTGGCGATCTGATCATCCAAGTGGACACTATCCTCTACGCGCCGAACACGCTCTCAAGCATTGTGAGGCTGCTCAACTCGCCCGCACGCGAGATCCTCGGTGTGCGGTTGCTTCGGGATGGTAACATGCTCACGGTGACTCTGCGCGCTGTAGGCAGTGTGATCCTGCCGACTGCCACGCCGTTGCTTGCTCAACCGACCCGTCCCGCCGCCACACATGCCTTCACGCCCATACCGGGAATGCGTGTGCAGCTTGGCGTGCTTTACGAAGTGATCACGCCACAAGTGGCACGCGCTCGTGGCTTGCGCGTGACGGACGGCGCGTTGATCCTCGAAGTCTATGAGAACAGCGCCGCCGCTGTTGCCGGCTTGCGTGTGGGTGATATTATCCTTGCCGTGAACGGCGATGTGGTGGATGCCAAGCGCACGCTGCCGCTGCGCTTGCTGCCCTACGCACCGGGCGATACAGTCACCTTGACGGTGTTGCGCGGCAATCAGCGTCTTAATGTGCAGGTGACCTTTGCCCAGCGCGGCGTTGCCATGCATTAAGGGATCGGGGAGGGCGTGTTAAGCCCCTTATGCTTGACTTACCCTTCAAAATGATGCTAGGATTAAAATTGACTGAAGTTAGCTCGAAAGGGCATAATGATGCTAAAGTTTTCTCACAAAGCACTCGCCTTTGCAATTGCAATGACGCTTCTACTTTCGGCGGTTGTCCTTGCTTTTAATGTGCTAGACGTTAACTCCGTCAACGCGCAGTATGTGCCAGAGGCGACCGGACCGAGCGGCACTGGCGGCAACATAGATGCCAATGGTGACCCTGAAGTTGTGGTTGCCACCAAGATCAAGATTCTTGTGCCAGAAGGTGGTCAGTTGGTGGTGCGTGAAGGCGATGCCTTTGCGCGGTTGCTGCCGCCGCCTAATGTTGGCAACCGTTCCGTGATTGATATTCCCTATATCCGTGCGGCGGATGTGTTCGTATTCTATCGCGGCGCGTCCTTCAAGGGCGATTTTGCCGAAGGTTTGAGCCTGTGTTTGCGCGGCAGCGGGAATATCCTTTTCGCTTCAGTGAAGGGCGCACCACGCCAGTTCTTCCCACACACGACGTTGAGCAATGCCCGTCCGCGCTTCACCTGCACCACAATCTTTAATCCCGGCACGGTGGCGTTGGTTGCCCGCTAGACCAAGTACGCCTTAATTTCTTAAACAGCTAACAAAAGTGGGTAGGCTTAAACCCTACCCACTGCTTTTTAGAAGCCTATATCATCGCCATCATCGTCATCATCGCCACCGCTGCCACCGGAGGATCCACCTGAACCACCCGTGCCGCCACTACCGCCCGTACCACCTGTGCCACCCGGTGTTGCACTCGGACGCACACCCGGCGGCAGCGGCGTGATTGCCAGCACTGCCTCACAGCCAAAGACTGGCGTTACATCTGCTTGATCAACCCATGCCTCGGCGTAGCTGCCAAAAGTAACCTTCCACCATTTCACATTATCAGTGGAAGTGAATTGACCCGTCACTACATATTGGTTATTCAGTTGCAAGCGGTTCAAAATGCCTGAGCGCTTGTTGGGTGTGCCGTAGACGGCTGCGCCGGTGCGTCCTACCGATTGCACAATGCAAGGCGTCATGACGACTTCAGTTGGTTCAAGTGTCTCGGTGGGCGTCGCCGTCTCGGTTGGTGTTGGTGTCAGAGTCGGCGTTGGCGTGCGCGTGGGCGTCTGCGTTGGCGTGGCAGTCGGCGTCGCAGTTGCAGTTAGGCTGGGCGTGACAGTCGGCGTGCTGGAGGGCGTAACGCTTGGCGTGGTCGTTGCGGTTGGGCTGGGCGTCACCGTTGCCGTGTTGGAGGGTGTGAAGGTCGGTGTGGCAGTCGGTGTGCTGGAAGGCGTTAGCGTCCAACGGGTGGCCGTTTGGGTCAGGTTTTCTTCAAAGGTGATCGTTTGTGCGACAATGGTATTTGCCATTGCCGCGATCAGATCGGCTGCATCGCGTGTCTGAATTGCCTGAATAGCAAGCGTCTCAGTCAGGTTGGGTGTGGGCGTCGCGCTGGGTGTATTGGTGACCGTGAGCGTTGGAGTCAGTGTCGCAGTGCTGCTTGCCGTGATGGTTGCGCTTGGCTCTGTGCTGGGCGTGCTGCTGGTAGTGTTGGAAGGCGAGAGGCTTGCCGTTTCACTTGCGTTGAGCATGGCAAGCGCAGTATTGGTTGCCTCTTGTGTCTCTGCGCTGCTGTTGTTGCCGGCCAGCAACACCAACAAGCTGATCAGCAGCACACCGATCACACCACCAATGATCGGCAGCACAGACGACGCGCTGCGTTTTGGTGCGGTTGGCAGCACAGGCGCGGTGACGGTCTCGCCGAGCGCGGGCGAACCCAGCGGCGTCACAACAGGTGCGGCAGGCAGCACCTTCGAGCTTTCCTCAGGTGCAGCAGGCGTATGCCGCGAGAGCGCCCTACCTGAAAGCGCAGCGTCTAGGTCTTCGGCAAGTTCATTGGCACTGGCATAGCGATCTTCACGGTTTTTGGCAAGGGCGCGCAGGATGACAGCTTCCACCTGCACAGGCAGTTCGCTGCGAAGTTTGGTAATGCGTGGTGGTGGCTCAGTCAGGTGCTTGAACATCAAGCTGGCAGGCGTTTCACCCACGAAAGGCAACTGCCCTGAGAGCATCTCAAAGACCATCAAGCCAAGCGCATAAATATCAATACGAAGGTCTACCGCCTCACCGCGCCACTGCTCCGGCGACATATAGGAAGGCGTTCCCATAGCAATGCCCGTGCCAGTCACTAAAGTGGAGCTATTATCCACTTTGGCAATGCCAAAATCGGTCAGCACTGCGTTACCGCTGCTATCAAACAGCACGTTTTGCGGCTTGAGGTCGCGGTGAATCACGCCACGATCATGGGCAAGCGTCAGCGCAGAGGCAATTTGCGCTGTAATGCGGCGAGTCTCATCGGTTGGCAGCGCACCGTGTGCCTTCAGGCGCTCCGAAAGGCTGCCGCCGGGCAAGAGCCGCATCGCAATATAGACCGTATCACCATCCTGACCATACTCGTAAATGGTCATGATGTTGGGATGATCAAGTTGGGCAACGAGGTTTGCCTCGCGGCGGAAGCGCGCTAGAAAGTCCTCCGACTCGGCGAGCGAGGCTTTCATAATCTTGATGGCAACTTCACGCCCTAAATCAGCTTGGCGCGCACGATAAACAGTCGCCATGCCGCCCTTGCCCAAGACCGAAAGAATCTCGAATTTCCCTAGCTTCCGTCCGCTTAAATCTGCCACTGTGAAGAATGCCCCTTTGCCCGTGTACTGCTCATGCTACTATACCACAAAGCGTGGCATCGGCGCGAAAATTGGTTGCCCTACGCTTACCCAACGCTTTCAATCTGCTATCGCAAAAGTGCGCGCCCTGCGCTATGATTTGCGCCGCTATGCGATCTTCTATGTGCAGAGGTTTACCGTGAAGTTTTTGAATCGGACTGCGCTCGCTTTCTGTCTGCTGCTTGGACTGTTTGTGGCAGCCTTCAGCAGCGCAGAAACGGCATATAGTCAGGGCAGCGCCCTTGCCACCAACACGCGCCGTCCCACCCAAGTTGTGATCCCGACCAACACGCGTCGCCCTTCGGCAACGCCAACTGTTGAGCCAACGGCGACACACACCCCAACCCCAACCCTGACGCCAACCGTCATCGGACCCGTCACCTATCCTGATAACATCAACCCATTAACGGGCTTGCCCTACCCAAGCGAGGAAGCGCGCAATCGGCGCAACCTGATCGTGAAGGTCTCTAACTTCCCGTACATCGTGCGCCCGCAATCAGGCTTGGATAAGGCGGATATTGTCTACGAATATGAGGTAGAAGGTGGCACCACGCGCTTTGCTGCCATTTACCGTTCGCAGGGCGCAGAGCATGTTGGTTCAGTGCGCTCCGGACGCCTGCTCGACCTGGAATTAGTGGTGATGTACAACGCGCTGTTCGCCTACAGCGGCGTGAATGACGCCATCAAAGCGCTGATCGGTGAGGCGGAATGGAAATATCAGACCATCACGCCGCAGTTCGGTGATAACTGCCCGCCCTTCTGCCGCTTTCCGATGCCCGGCGTGCCTTTTGAGCATACCCTGTTCGGCAACACTTTCCAGATGTGGCAGCTTGCCACGCGCCGTAATGTTAATCAGGGCTATATCGCACGTGGCTTCGCCTTTGACGAAACACCCGATGAAGGCGGCACACCTATTAATGATATTTTCATTAAATGGTATGGCGATCAAAACATGCGCTGGCAGTATAATCCTGAGGATGGCAAATACTACCGCTGGAACACAGGCTACGCCCATGTGGATGCCATTACAGGGCAGCAGCTTACCGCTGATAACGTTGTGATTGTGCAGGCATACCATGTCGACCGTCCCGACATTTACGAGAGCGAAAGCGGTGCCAAGACCGTTGAAATCCAACTCTGGGGACGCGAAAAAGCCATTGTCTGCCGTGAAGGGCGCTGCTACGAGGGCGTTTGGATTCGGCGTAGCCGCGAACGCTACGGCACGGCGCTTGCCCTGTTCTATCCCGATGGGCAGACGCCCATCAAGCTGAAGCCCGGTCAAACGTGGGTGCAAGTGGTGCGCTGTTGCAGCATGTTTGGCGTGGAGCTGAACAAGGACTACGTGGATGTCTTCGGCACTGGCACACCTGCGGCTGCCACTGCAACCGCCCGTGCGCCGCGCCTGCCCCCTGAAGCACAGACGCAGCAAGCATTCATCACTAACCAGACCAGCACCGCCAGTGCCGCCACTGCTCAATGGCACCAGCAGCCGACCCTGACGCCTGATCTCTCGCGTGGAACGCTTACACCGACACCAACGCCGCGTTCAGTTGGGCAACTGCCATAGAGAGTGTTTCACATGGCTGATCTACTGGTTGAGTACGTTATCCAACAGCGCAGTGTGCCGCCGCAAGGCTTTCGCTTGCTCAGCGATGGCACGCTGCTGCGCCTAACATCCGACAATGCACCCCCTGCGCCCACCGCTCGCCTTGATCAAGATCGGGCAGATTTGGCGTGGCAGGCAGCAGGCACGCTCAGCCCTGAGGCGCTTGAACAAGCACGCGCTGCCTTGCAAGCTGCCGATCTGTTCAGCTTGCCGCCTGTGCTGCTCATCAACTATTGCAAAGATGATCCACCAACAGGCATTTGGCAGGTTACGCTAGATGGGCAGCGGGCGCGGATTGTCGTCTTTGATCCGCGCCCCAAGCGTCAAGCGCGCCTTGATGCACTCTTGGCAGCTCTTGAGCCGCTGCTGGCAACCGAGTAAACTCTTGCTGCGTATTATGCTCAGCAACAGGATTGAGGTGTCATCATGTCTGATCAACGCGAAAAAGCTGCCATGCGCGCCTATATCGAGCGGAAATTGCCGCAAGCACGCCGTGAGCAGCGGCTAGGATTCCTGATTGGCGCATTGGTCACGGCAATCGTCATGACCATTTTAGCATGGGTCTTCACTGCAACGGGACTCTTCGGCAGTGATGCACCGAGTTGGATCGGCATGGTCTTGTTGACCATTGCGCTTTTCGTCGGTTCGCTGCTGCATACGCTTTCAGTTGTCTTAGATGGCAAATTTGGTGAGCCTTCGCTGCGCCGCAACCTTGCCATGCGCTATCGCATTGAAAAGGCGATCTACGGCACGGATGTGGACGCCCTTTTTGAAGATGACGCGGCTGAAAAGCCAAAGCGCGATGCCTACCGCCTGACGGACGACGGCGAAATCGTGGCTGAGGACGAACTGCCCAGTGCGGATGAGCCAGCCGTGCGCCGCAAGAAACAATTCTAACCAAAGCGTTGCTAAGTCGGCGGTGAGAAAGGCTTGCAATGCGTGCCGCTTGCTGGCATTATAGCATGTCCATAGTGTTGATCAGATGGGATGACCGACGCCGTTGAAGATGAAAGACCTAAAACGCACGCCTGCTCTGCTGGTTGCCGCTGCGCTGCTGCTCTTTGGTGCAGCCTGTGGCGGCAGCTCTGAGGCGGCGCGTATTGTTGAGGCGGATAACACCTCGCTGCGTGCCACCATCAGCCACTATCAGGCGCTTGACCCAACTATGACCGCCCAAGCCGCCGTTTGGACGCAGCAAATTGCCACGCTGCAAGCTGATCTGAACCAAGCCCGCGAACAGGTGACCAGCCTTACGGTGCAGATGAACAGCGGCGTAACCGGCGGCACGGGCGCACCAGTTGCGGTGCTGCCCACCACGGACCCGAATAACTTTGCCAGCGTTGCCACCTTGCCGCCTGCACCGCCGCCACCGCCTATCCCAGAAAGTGGCACGCCTGTTTTCAGCGGTCAGGGCGCACCCGCAGCCTCTGAGCCACTCCGTTCGCCTTCAGGCATGATCATTGAGCGCGTCGTGACGGCACGCGGCATGAACAATGCTGACGGCTGCCCTGTTAACGAGACAAACGCCTTCACCACCACAGATGGGCAGGTGTGGGCAATCGCTGTGGTGCGGAACTACAAACGTGGTACGACTTTTGCCACGCGGTGGACAGGCGGCACTGATCTTGATGAGACCTACGACTGGACGATCAACGCCAACGGCACACAGATTTGCGTCCATTTCTACTACGAGACGGCAACGCTGCCGCCGGGCAACTATACCGTCACCTTCAGCGCACGCGAAGCGGACGGCACACTCACGACCAGCGCGCCGCTGCCTTTTGTGGTGCGCTAAAACAACGCTTTCCAGACGACAAGGCGCGGACGGGAAATTTTCCCCTCTGCGCCTTTTGCATTCCCGCCCTGCCCGTCGTAAAATCCTAAAGACCTACACTACTTAAGCACTTTTTGCAGGATCAAAAGCACCATGCACCCAGATGCACAAACCCTAGCCAACATTCGTGCGGCGCGCACCTATCACGAGCGCGCACCTGAAAACTACCTTGTGCCGTACCGTCATATCGCGCACTTGTTGGAAAACCGCGCCAGCGAGTCGCCCGAAAAGACTTTCCTGATCGCCTATGATGCTGACGGCACGCGCACCGAATACACCTACGCGGACTTCAACGCGCAGGTGAATCGTGCCGCCAACCTGCTTTGGTCGCTTGGCATTCGCCCAAACGACCGCGTAGCAACGCTTGCCTACAACCACGCCGAGACTGTTATCCTTTATTGTGCCTGTTGGAAGCTGGGTGCAACGTTGGCGCCGCAGAATGCCACCGAAGATGATGCACGGATCGCCTTCATCTTGCGAAACAGCGAGGCAGTGGCGCTTTTTGTGCGGCATGATTACCTAGAGCGCGCTGCCCGTATTTTGAGCGGTGCCAGCGAGGGCAGCGGCGCACCGAACGTCCGCCGTGTGGTGCAGATGGGTGGCGCGCCGCATGGTGAGATTATGCACTTCAGCACAGAACTTGCTGTGCAGGCTGAGGATTTCAGCACACCGGATCACGTCTCGCTGGAGTCTGAAGCGCTGTTGGTTTACACCAGCGGCACAACCGGTGCGCCGAAAGGTGTTGTGCTGACGCAGTATAACCTGCTGGTGGATGCACGCGGCATCAGCGATTGGCAAGGCATCACGGGCAATCAGCGCATGATGTGTGTGCTGCCCATTCATCACGTCAATGGTATTGTGGTGACGCTCATCACGCCGCTATATGTTGGCGGCAGCCTGGTGCTGAACCGCCAATTTCAATCCCAAACTTTCTGGGCGCGCATTGCGGCGGAAAAGGTACATATCGTCAGCGTGGTGCCAACCTTGCTGCAATTCTGCTGTGAGTATGCCGATGCACAGCAGGCCAGTGGCAAGAGCATCTGGGGCGATCATGTGCGGCGTGGCGATCTAACACATTTTCGGCATATCATTTGCGGTGCAGGAACGCTCTCCGTCGCCCTGACCAAGCGCTTTGAAGATCAGTTTGATTTCCCGATTCTACATGGCTACGGTCTGAGCGAGACAACCTGTTATTCTTGTTTCTTACCAATTGATCTGGGTTGGCACGAACACCAAGACTGGCTGCAAAGGCACGGCTATCCATCCATTGGCTGCCCGATCAGCCCGAACGAGATGGCGATCTTTGATCCGAGCGGCAGCGGTGTGCCGTTAGGGGAAGGCGAACGCGGCGAGATTTGCATCCGTGGGCATAACGTGATGAAGTACTACTTTCAGCGTCCAGAGGCAAACGCTGAGACCTTCAAGTTTGGTTGGTTTCGCAGCGGCGATGAAGGCTTCTTCCTGAGCGATTCACGCGGTAGGCAGTTCTTCTTCATCACGGGGCGCATCAAAGAGCTGATCAATCGCGGCGGTGTGAAGTTCTCGCCCTTTGATATTGAGGAAGTGTTGCTGAGCATTGCTGGTGTGAAGGTTGGCTTGGCAATCGCCTTTGAGAATAACTACTATGGTGAGGAAGTGGGTGCTTATGTGGTGTTGGAGGAGGGCGCCGCGCTGACCGAAGCACAGATACTAGCAGCCTGCCGCGCCAAGCTGACCTTTGAGAAAGCGCCGAAGGTGGTTGTGTTCGGCACAGAGGTGCCTGTGACCACAACGGGCAAATATCAGCGTTTGAAGCTGCGCGATCACTTTACAGCGTGGCGTGCGGTGCAGTTTCGCCCATAGACTGAAGGGTGGATTGACCTTGCCTTGCCTAACACCCCTCAAGAAAGCGTGGATCGTTCGTGTGCCGCTCTTTCTGCGCGCCAGCGCCGAAACACAGCGCGCTATTGATGATGCTGTCATCATTCGGCACTATGCGGCAGGGCAGCCGATCTTCCTCGAAGGGCATCGTCCAACGGGGCTGGGGGTGGTGGTCAGTGGGCTGGCGCGCCTGTATCACATTCTGCGCGATGGGCGCGTGCATGTTCATCACTATGTGCGCCCGTATGCCGCGCTCAACATCATCCCGGCCTTGGATGGCAGACCGAATCCTGTCAGCGCAGATGCTGTTGGTGAGGCGCAGATCGGCTGGCTGCCGCGTGAGGTGCTCATGCACCTAATGGCGGGCGATTCTGAGCTGATGCAGGGCTGCATTCGCCTGCTGACGCTGCAAAACCGTGAGCTGATCGCACGCCTTGATGATATTGGCTTCCGCACTGTGCCAAGCCGCCTAGCGCGTTTACTGCTGCGGCGCGGTGGTTTTGAGAGCGAAGTGAATATCCCGTTGGATACGCTCTCGCAAGATGAGATTGCCGCCGTGCTTGGCACCAGCCGCGAAGTGCTTGGGCGCGCCTTGCGCCAGCTCTACGATCTCAGCTTGGTGCGCCGCGAAGGGCGGCACTATGTGATCATAGACCGTGACGGTTTAGAGAAGTTGGCGGAGGATTAGCCCTCTTAGAATGCACCGCCCAACCTCCGTAGGAACTTTTGAGAAATCAGGCGGTCAAGAAAGTCCCGCGCTGTGTGCGGCGCGGGATACATGCTTCTAGAGAGAAGGTTGCCCTTGCTTAGCCTTTCACGGCGCCGCTTAGCCCACGCACGAACTGCCGCTGGAACATCAAAAAGACGATGATGATCGGCACGGTTGCCACAATGATGCCGGCGGCAACCGTCCGCAGATTGCCCGTGAAGGCGCCTTCCAAAAACGCCAAGCCCAGCGGCAATGTGTACAGATTCTCTTGCCGAATCATGAGCAGGGGCCACAAAAAGCTGTTCCAGGAGCCAATGAACGAGAAGATCGCTAAGGTTGCCAAGCCGGGTCGGATCAAGGGCAGCAGAATGCGCCACCAAATGCCCATCTCGCTGGCGCCATCAATGCGCGCCGCCTCGATCAACTCATCCGGGATGGATTGGTAGGTTTGGCGTAGCAGGAAGATGCCGAAGGCATTCGCACCGAAGGGAATGATCAAGCCTTGCAGCGTATTACCAAGCCCCAGCACATTTACCGAAATGATGAAGGATGGGATCAGGGTAAGCTGTTCAGGAAAGATCAGCGTGCTGAGGATTAGGTAGAAGATCGCGTCGCGCCCACGAAAGCGCATCTTAGCGAGTGGATAGGCTGCCAGCGAACAGGTGAATAATTGCAGCAGCACCACCGAAATTGCCACCACAAAACTGTTGAAGAAATAGGCGGGCAGGTTTACGTCCGTCCAGACGCGATAATAGTTGACGGTGGTGGCAGGAAACGAGAACTGCGCCAAGCCGACATTCTGAAACACCTCCGCAAAGGTGTTGGTATAGTTGCGCCACCAGCCGTGCTGTGTGCCTTCGGGCAAGCTACTGTCCCATGGTAGGGCGGTATATTCGCCCTCCGCTTGCGCCTCACGCTGACCGTAGCCCCAGCCGATCAAGCCCGGATACGGGATAATTTCGGGCGGGCGGGCGGGTCGGAACACGCTGGCAGAGTTCGGGCGCACGCTCATCAGCGCCGTCCATAAGAAGGGAATGACGGTGATCAGGGCGAAACTGATCAGGATCACATACCAACCGCTGTTGGCAAACCATTTTTGAAGGCGCTTGCGGCGGCGCAACCGCCCAGCATTCGGATTAACGGTTGTCACGGCTGCCCCTCTCCAAAAAGCGCAAATTCGCAATCGAAAAACCAAGCGTCACGATGGTGAAGATCACGGCAATGGCAGCCGCATAGCCAGCATTCAGGTTCACAAAGCCCTGCCGATAGAGGTAAAACATCAGCGTCAGCGCACTATCCAGCACACCGGCGCTCCCATCGGTCATCACGAAGATTTCTTCAAAGACCTTCAACGCCGAAATAGAGGAGATGATCGCCACAAAGATGATAGCAGGGCGAATGCCCGGCACCGTGATGTAGAGGTGCTGTTGAAAACGGTTGGCACCATCAATAGCGGCTGCCTCGTAGAGTTCTTCTGGCACAGCTTGCAGTGCCGCAAGGAAGATGACCATATAAAAGCCGATGCCGCGCCAAATGGTGACCAACATAACCGAGATCAGCGTCGAATCAGGATGCGTTAGGAAGTTGAGTGGGCGCTCAATCCAGCCAAGCGCCAGCAACACGCCGTTGATCAAACCACTTGGTTCGGCAAAGACAATCTCGAAAATCATGCCAACTGCCACAACAGAGGTCACCGCTGGAATGTAATAAATGGTGCGGAATACGAAAATGCCGCGTAGTTTGCGGTTCACCACAATGGCAAGCGCAATGGAGAGCGTGATCAGGATCGGCGTCACCACAAGGTAGATGAACGAATTACGTAAGCCGCGCCAAAAAAGTGGGTCTTGAAAAAGGCGCGTATAGTTATCCATACCTACCCATTGTGGCGCTGTCACAATGTTGTAGTTGGTGAAGCTGAGGTAAACAACCGTGATGAGTGGGATGATCAGAAAGATAAAGAAAAAGACGAAGGATGGCAGCAAAAAGCCATAAGCGGTTAGGGTGCGCCGTCGTTCACGGCGGCGTTTGCCTTGCGCGATTGCCTCCGCGGCAAGCGGATCAGGTGATCCGGGGTAAGGTGTGCTGACCATTCGGTGATTCTCCATGTGTGGGCTGGGCAGCGCGGCAGATCAGACGATCTGCCGCGCTATGCTTAACCGCTAAGCGGTATTGTGAAGCAGGTTATTGGGATGAAAGCACTGCATTGATGCGCCCTGCCATATCGTCGGCTGCCTGCTGGGGCGATTTCACGCCGAGCAGCGCCGCTTGGAACTCGCCTAAGACAATCTGTTCAACCTCTGAAAGGCGTGGGAAGTTCAGGATGTTGGTATTGACGGCGGTGGTGAAGTATTCCTTTGCCAACGGGCGCAAGCTATCGGTCAGTTGCGTGCCTGTCGTCTGGAAGAACGGATCATCGTAGCTCTTGAGGTTGGATGAGTAGATCGGTACCTCACGCGAGAAAGCAGTCTGTGTGTCGGCATTCGTCACAAAGATGGCAAAGGCGAGGGCAGCCTTCGGGAATTTGGTATCCTTCGGGATGACCAGCGTTTGCACGCCGCCAATATTGCGGATGTTCGCCTCGCCAACCAGCGCATTGACCAGCTTCAGGCTGTTGTAGACTTCTTCGTTGTTCTCGCGGACAAGGCGCAACAACTGCGGACCGGTTTGCAGCAGCAGGATTTCACCTTCGCTGAAGCGGTCAATCATCTCGCGCACATCGTCGGTCAGGCTGGCACGCGGAATATAGTCGTTATCGAGCATTTCCTTGTAGGCAGCCAGAATGCCGGCTGCACGTGGTTCGGTGTTGAAGATGACCTGCGAGCGGTCGTCATTGTAGACGGGGATGCCCTCACCCACAAACGCGTTCAGCACGCCCAAGCCCGCCAATTCGCCCCATGGGAACGAATACAGGTAGTACTTGCCGTCGCTTTCTTCGCGCACACGCTTGGCAAAGGCAAAGGATTCTTCCCACGTCTTGGGCAGGTCTTCCAAGGTCAAGCCCAGTTCTTCAAGGATGAGCGTGTTGACCGCCATCGTGTTGGAGAGCGCTAAATACCACGGGATGTGGTAGGACACGCCGTTGAAGGTCACCTTTGTCCATGCACCATCCACATATTCGGCACGGATTTCAGGGTATGCCGCACCGACCGCCTCATCCATGTTCATCAGCACGCCTGCCTCTGCCAGCTCTGCCACCCAGCCATCGCTCATGTTAATCACATCGGCAGGGTTGCCCGCAGCGAAGCTGTTACGGATATTATCGCGGGCGCCGGCGGCAGGCTGCCCTTCCATAATCACCTTCACGCCGGGATAGGTTGCTTCAAAGTTCTTGATGATCTGGTTGAGGTAATCCTCAAAGTCGGGCGTGAGCGCCCAGGGCCAGAAGCGGATTTCGGCGCCTTCTTCCACGCCATCAATCACGCGCCAACGGTCATAATCAGCTTGGCTTGGGTTCCAAAAAACGCCTGTTAGATCGCGGTTTGGGCGGTCGGGGCGCTCTTGGGCGAATGTCACATTGGTCACGACTGCTGCTAGAGCAACAATCAGCAAAATAAGGGTAAGACGTTTCATCGGGTTATCTGTTCCTTCTGCCTAAAAAGTTGATCGAAAAGCTAAAGAGTGTCCAGATCATTGCGGCGACTAGGCGTGGTGTGTATGCGCTCCTTTCCTACGTGACAATCGGCACATGCGTGGTGACTCGGAAAAAGTAGCGGCAGCGGTCACCGCGCACCAACGACTTGGAGAACTCTATCGGCGTGCGGTCAGCCGAGTAGGCAAGCAGCCGCACCAACATGGCCGGTGCGTTCGGCTCAACGCGCAGATGCAGCGCTTCGTAAGGTGTGGTCAGTGTTGGCTCTAAGGTGTGTTCAGTCTCGCTGATTCGCACGTTGTAAAGGCGTTCCAGCACTTGGTAGAGGCTCTGATTCTCAAGGTCTTCCGTCAGCAAGCGCGGGAACAGATCGTAGGACAGATAAGATGTCTCGACCATCAGTGGATCGTCGTTTGCCAAGCGCAACCGCTTGATAAGGATGACCTGATGATCGCTTTGCAGCCCAAGGCGGTGTGCTACGATTGGTTCAGGTGTGGTCAGGATTTGTTGCAGCACACGGGAAGTTGGCGTCAAGCCTGCTTCACGCATCCGCTGGCTGAAGCCGATCACGGCCGGTGTGAATGCCTGCATCACTTGCCGTTCACTGACCGAGTTGCCCACACCCTGCCGCCGTTGAAGGAATCCCTTCCGCACTAGACCATCTATCGCCTGCCGAACCGTCATGCGGTTTACGCCGTAATACTGGCTCAATAAGCGCTCGGAAGGCAGCATATCACCCGCCTGCAAAAGGTTGTTCTCGATCAGCTCGATCAAGTTCTCTTGGATGCGCTCGTAGAGACGCAAGGTCTGGTTATCTGAGAGCCTAAAGTATTCGGACTGCATGATCGCTTCTCGCTATCTGGTCTAGACCTGTATACAAAAATACCATGCCTGTTTGCAGATGTCAAATGGACAAGGTGAATACGAGAGCTTAGCGTGCAGGCAGGGTTGAGGGTAGAGGCGATTTACCCGCGCCCAGTTGAGAGCGCAAGTGAGGGTAGGATTGGGCTGTCTTTGTGCTACACTTGCAGCAAATCTGATAGATGTTTTGCCCTTGTTTGTGGAGAATGATTCCCAATGTCTGACGCGCCAACTTTGCCCACTTTAGAGGATGAACGCCATCCACTGCACGCGCTGCGCCGAGAGATGAATGAGCAGCGCGCCCAACGCGAAAAGATTGAACAGTTGCTTGAACAGTTCACGCAAAAGCTCTATGGCGGTTTTGAGAATGCCGTTGCAACCGCTACTGCCGCTGGCGTGAAAGGCTTACACAAGCCGCGCCGTGTGCCGCATCCAGCCGGCGGCTGGCGGCAAGCGCTCCAACTGCCCATTGAAGATTGGTTTGTGATTCTTGTGCCGCTGGTCGGTGCAGCGCGCCCAAACGTGCGCGATGAGGCACGCCTGCCAAATACGCGCTTCAAGGAACTCAGCGGGCGGATTGCACTCTTTGTGGGTGATGACCCAATGGGTGAATCGTTCTACGACTTCTTGATTTTTGCGGACGCCTCGTGGTTTGCATGGGGCTATGGATGGCCCCGTGTTGCCGATGACATCGCCGTGACGGATTTCGATTACCTTGCCTTCGAGTTGCTGACAAGTTTTGTAAAGGATATTCGCGCAACGTGGCGCGTGCGGCGTTCTAAGAATGTGCTGGAGGCTGCGACGCAGCTTGGGCAAGCGCTGGACGCCAAAAAGCGCGTTTATACTTATGGCTTGCCCGGTGATGAATAGCACTAACGCACAGGGGCAGCCTTGCAGGCTGCCTCTGTGAAAAGCGCTCGTCAAATGCCTTAGGCACGTGGTGCCGTGCGGGGACGGCTGCGCGGCGGCACTGTATACACAATCAGGCGCGAACCAAACAGCGTTTGCCCATTCAGGCGCTGTGCGGCAAGGCGTGCCGCCTCTGGCTCAACCATTTCGATGAAGGCAAAGCTGTGTAAGCCATGTTGCCCATTGCGAACAAGGTTGATTGCCTCGATATCGCCAATCTCGGCGAAAAGCTGGTTAAGATGCTCTTCTGTCACGTCGGCTGAAAGGTCACCTACATACAGTCGCTTGTGATTCATTGAACCCTTGTGGTGCGCCCTGCTTCCACAGATGCCGCACCTCTCCTCTCTAATGGTGTTTTTTACGTTAACTGGCTACAATGCTCGCCTGCACAAATTTCACAAATTAAGTATAAAACGAATTTTGTAAAGAGGTGCGATTGTTTAAGAAAACATACGTTCTTTATATAATTTTTTGATAATTGTGTAACAATTGCATAATATATGCAAAAATAGTGCGTTCTATGAGGTTTGGCGAGGCAATCGGTTTTATTGGCTACTGGTGCGCCTTGCGTAGAGTCCCGTTTGCCAGTTGCGGCGTATCTCAAAAATCTCACGGAGGATGCCGAGCGAGTCTTTCACAAGGCGCATACGGCTATCGGGGTCAAAATACCAATTGATCGGCACTTCTGCTACAGCATAACCGCGCTGCTTGGCGATGAATAGCACTTCCACGTCAAAGCCAATGCCGTTAATCACGCTGACGCCGAACAAATCTTCTGCGGCAGGCGCCGTGAACGCCTTAAAGCCGCATTGTGTATCTTCAAAGCCGCGCACCGCAAAAAGTTTGATGATCCAATTGTTAATGCGCCCCATGAAGTGCCGATGCCATGGCTCATTGTAGCGGCGGGCGCCTTTCGCTTCCCGCGAGCCAATGATCACATCGCAGCCTTGCACAGCCGGTGGCAAAAATTTACTGATTTCTTCAATCGGCATGGAAAGGTCAGCATCGCATAAAAAGCGGTAGGCGCCGCGTGCCGCCAACATGCCCCGCCGCACAGCCCGACCCTTACCGCGTGGTTCACCTTCAAACAGACGCACATAAGGATGATCCTGCATGAAGGCACGCACCACACCCACCGTATCATCGGTGCTGCCATTCTCCACGATGATCACTTCAGCCGTATAGGGCTGCTGGCTCAGAAAGGCATCAATCTTCCGCAGGCTTTCGGGCAAGCGCAGCGCTTCGTTCAGCGCCGGGATAATGATGGAGAGGAAAGGACGTTCGGCGTCCACTGGCGTTGCAACCTGATCCGACACAGGGTGTATCCTACTTTCACGTGGCGTGCTGGCTATGTTACACACAGCACGCGCAAATTCCCTAGCAGCGCGCTACATCATACCACACTTAGGCACATTCTTCATACAGTGGAAGGTGAACCTCTCAACGCCAACTGCGCCCTAAACTTGACCAGAAAGCGCGCAGAAAGTACACTTTGCCTTAATTGGGCTTGGATCGCCTTTCGTGCTGAAAGGAAAGTTGTTATGCGTTCAGGGTATTTTCGGGTCATTCTAAGCACGCTCTTGGCAGTGCTGATGCTCAGCAGCGGGCTGGTAGTGCAGGCGCACAGCCTCTCGCAGCTTGCTGATCAGCAACAGCAGATCAGCGGCGCTGTTGCCACTGTGCGGAGTTCAGGGGCGCAAGCCTATGCTGGTCCTGGCACGGGCTTCTGGCGCTTGGGCAGATTGCGCGCCAACCTAATTGTGCCGATCATTGGCGTCAGTGCAGACCGCCAATTTTGGCAGTTGAACACGGGCATTGGCGTGGTGTGGGTCAGCGCTGCTGATGTAGTTGCCAGCGGCACAGAAGGCGTGCCAACCATTGATGTTGGGCTAATTGGGCGCAGCACAGTCAACAGCGCGGTGCGCGTTGGCGCCGGTGTGGAGGCGGCGCGCTTAGCGGTGCTGCCACGCGGCGGGCAGTTCTACATCCTCGGTACAAACGCGGATGGCAGTTGGCTGCGTATCCGCTTTGAGTTTGGCGAGGGTTGGATTGCCACCACCAACACCGATCAGGTTGGCAGGATCACGCCGAGCGCACCTGATGCACCCGATGCACCCGATCTGCCGCGCACGGATGTTGCACGGGCTGAGGTGCGGGCTTCCGCCCTCAACCTACGCAGCGGGCCGGGCGATTTCTTCACCTCGCTGGGCGTGTTGGCGCAAGGTGCAACCTTTCCCATCCTGGCGCGCACGCCGGACGGCGCATGGCTACAGGTTGAGACGGATTTGGGCAAGGGCTGGCTGAATGTGCGTTTCCTCCGCACCTTAGATTATTTCGGCAGAGCGCCGATCATTCGCTATGCGGATGCCGCCGCGGATGGCATCATCGCCGGCACCACGCGCAGCAGCACCAACCTTCGCAAAGGCCCTAACCTTGCTTTTGATTCAATTGGCGTCATTCCGCCCAACACCGAAGTTGCCATCCTTGGGCAAAGCCCTGACCGCGCTTGGTGGCTGGTGAAAACAGCACTTGGCGAAGGGTGGGTCAATATCGCCACGCTCCGCACACGCGGCGGCACGAACTACGTGCCTGTGCTTCCTTAAAAAGGCGGACTATGCGCCGTACCCTGATCATCCTGTTGGCGGCGGTGCTCTTCAGCGCCTGCACGCCGCCAACACCAACCATTACGCCGCGCCCAACGCGCACACCGATCCCGGTCGTCACCCTGATTGTGACGCCTGAGGCAACCTTTACGCTGCCACCCACGTGGACTCTGCCACCGACCCTGACGCCGCCGTCTACCGCCACGCGCCTGCCAAGCAGCACACCCCTGCCAACCAACACCACCATCCCAACGCGAACGCCTGCTGGCGGCGAGATCGGCATTGTGACGACGGCAGGACTGCTCACCGTGGCGGTGGACGTTGCCGCCTTAAACGCTGCCCTGCGCGCTGAGCGCGATACGTTCTACTTTTCGGCGGATTTTAACGGCGCGCCAAGCGCAGCCCTTGAGGAGCGCATCGCGGTAATTTCCGCCAACCTGAACGACTTCACCACACGCGGCTTACCCGTCACTTTCCGTTTGCAGTTCCGTGCCGTAGGTGGCGAGTTCGCCGTTGAGGTGCTTGGCTTTGAATCGGCAACCCGTGCGCCTATCCCACCCAATCAGGTGAGCCTGACCCGTGAGTTGGTGCGCCGCGCCCTGCGTGATCGCGCCGTGCCGGAGGCAATCCGTAAGGTTGCGCCGCTTATGTCCGAATACACACCGCTTGACGTGCAGATGCAGGCAAATCGCGTCTTGTTCACAGTGCGGATCACCCAAACCACACCAACGCCAGCGCCCGATACTGCCACGCCCACACCAAGCGAAACACCAACGCCGCTCATCGAGGCAACGCCCACCATCCCGTTGACGCGCACGCCGCTGCCAACCACCACACCGCGCAGCACGCCTTAACACACAGCGGATCGGCATGACCGATCCGCTGCTTTATTGGCACGCCGCAAGCAGGCAACGACTTGGCGTTCTGAACAACTGCTGTAGGCTTGCCTTTGGATTGCCCGCCAATCAATTGTAGTCGGTGCTTGGCATGTTATAATCGCGGCGTGCTGCATACCAAAGGATAATTACTTGTGACAACACGCAGTTTACTCGCCGACCGCCGCACAGCGCGCCCGCTGACTGTGATCGCCATCGCGGTGCTGCTGCTCATGGTGCTGATTGGTTTTCTCACCTTCATCCCCGCCGGCACCATCACCACCGCAGCACAGCAGCAATCGGCAGAAGGTCAGCGCTTATTGGCGGCATCTTTGGCGCGCCGCATTGAGAACTTTTTCAACACCTATTCCAATGTGCTGATCAGCCTTGCCTCGCGTCCTGCCATTCAAAGTGTGGCAGCCAGCCGTGAAGCAGCCCTTAACTTGCTCAGCCAAGCCGCAGAAGCCTCTGACGGTGAGATTGTTGCCATTGTGCGCCTTGCGCGGGATGGCACACCACGCTATGCCTATCCACCCGCCTATAATGAGCGCATTCAAGCGGAGCAGCCCTTGCCGTGGACGGTAGATAACGCTTGGGTGAACGAAGTGGTTAGCACGGGCGGTATTCAGTTTGCGCGGCGCTCAACGGGTGTTGGCGTTGCCTACCTGCTGGTGACGCCTGTGAACACCGGCTTGGGCGCAAACGAAGTGCTGGCACTTGAGCTAGACCTGACAGGCTACCTGAACAATGTTTTTGCGGATGCTGCCATTGGCGAAAGTGGGCAAATCTGGGTGCTGACGACGGGCGGTGTGCAGCTTTACAGCGCACGCCCACAGCCTGAGTTTCGTGCCGGCACCGCGCAGATCATCAACCTGACCGATACCACAACGCTAACGGGCTATCCTTCTGCCGAGCGTGAGTCGGTCGTTGTGCCGGTGTACGCATCCTTCACACAGAGCCGCACAAGCGTTGGTTCGTTGGCGCTCATCCTCAGCCGCACCTTTGAAGAAGCGAATCAGGTCGTGGCTGGCACACTGCAACTGATCGCCTTGTTCAGCATCGGCGTGATTGCCTTTGTTGGTTTGTTTGGCGTGTTGGTGGGCAGTTTCCTGCTGCGTGAGGCAAACCGCCGCCGCCGTGAGGAAGGGCGGCGCGAAACGGCAAACACGCTCCTCGATATTTCACGCGCCATGAATTCCAGCCTAGAGCTGAATACTGTGCTACAGCGCATTCTGGCGAACTTGGGTAGCGTCATCACTTATGACAGCGCTTCAATCTTCCTGCTGGATGAGGACGGTAAGCATTTCGAGTCTGTGGCGGAAAGCGGCGATTATGAGGCAAACACGACGCAGCGCGTTTTCCGCATTGATGAGATCAAAGGCGCACGTGAAGTCTTCGAGAAGAATGCACCAGTCGTCATTGCCGACTGTATGAATGATCCGCGTTGGGAAGCACTGCCGGATGGCAAGATTAAATCGTGGTTGGGCGTGCCGCTGCGCGTGCGCGATCAAATTGTGGGTGTGCTGAACATCAACAGCCACAGCCTGAATAACTACACAGAAGATGATGTCGCCGTCGCAGATGCCTTCGCCGATCAGGCAGGCGTCGCTATTCAAAACGCACGCTCACACGAACTGCAAATCCGCGTCTATGAGGCAGAACTGGAGACGGCACGCGCCATCCAAACCAGCTTGCTGCCGCAAGAAGCACCGCCGGTGCCGCAGGTGCAGATGGCAGCGCGCTCGCTTCCGGCGCGGCAAGTCAGCGGTGATTACTACCAATATTTCATGTTGCCGGGCGGCAAACTGGGCGTTGCCGTCGGTGATGTTAGCGGCAAGGGCATTCCGGCGGCGCTGCTGATGGCAGTCATCACCACAGCGCTGCGCGATGAGATTTTGCGTGCCGACTCACCTTCCAACCTGCTGCACGAACTTAATCAGCGCCTGCTGCCACGTATGCGCCAAAACAACATGAACAGCGGCTTGTTGATCACCATTTTTGACCCACTGACGCGCATGGCAGAAATCGCCGCTGGCGGAATGCTTTCGCCTTACGTGCGGAAGGGTAATAACGGGACGGCATGGCAAGAGGTGGAAGTGAGCGGATATCCGCTTGGCGCAGCAGAATATTCGTCTTATCGTGCGGAATCGCTCACACTCTCGCCCGACTCGCTAATCGTCTTTGTGACGGACGGTGTGATCGAGGCGAAAGATCGCAACGACAACCTCTTTGGCTTTGATCGCTTTGAGGCACTGCTTGCCGCACAGCCGAGCAGCGCGACCGCCGAAGAAATTGCCGATAACATCCTTGCGGCGGTACGCGCTCATCTGGATGGGCAAGACGCGCAAGATGATATTACGATAGTGGTTTTGAAGGCGCTTCCGCAAGCGCGTTAGAAAGAAGGGGATACTATGCTTAAAGCATCAAGATGGCGCAGTACCGTGTATTTGTTGCTGGCAGTGCTGTTCGTGGTTGGCTGCACGCCTTCCGCGCCAAGCGCCACACCACCGCCCACCCTCCGCAGCGATTTTCGTGTTGCCGTTGTGCTGAATGCAGAAGGTACCATCCGCGACGGCACCTTTAACGAGTCCGCCTACGCCGGTGCCTCGCAGGCAGGGCGCGATTTTGGCTTGGAAGTTGCCTACCGCGAGACGGTGGAAGACAAAGACTATCCAATTGCGATCAGCGCCATGATCGAAAGTGGCTATAACATCATTGTGACGGTTGGCTTCCAAATGCAGAAGGATACCGTGGAGGCAGCCATCAACCATCCGCAGCTTTATTTCATCGGCGTCGATCAGTTTGAGGCAGAGGCACCTGCTAATTTTGTTGGTGTGCAGTTCGCCGAAGATCAAGCAGGCTTTTTGGTCGGCGCTTTGGCGGGCATGATGACCAAGACGAACGTCGTCGGCGTGGTGGCAGGTATTGAGATTCCGCCGGTGCAGCGCTACGTAAACGGCTTTGTGAATGGTGCGCGCTACGTAAACGCTAACGTGACCGCCCTCAGCGCCTACACCACCAGCTTTGCCGATCCTGCTCAGGGGCGTGATCAGGCAGACGCCATGATCGCCCAAAACGCTGATGTGATCTTTGGTGCCGGCGGCTTAACTGGCTCTAGCGCCATTGTTCACGCTGCCGCGCAGGGCAAATATGTCATCGGCGTGGATCAAGACGAGTTCCGCACCACCTTCGCCGCTGGCAAAGATGCCGAGCGTATTTTGAGCAGCGCCGTGAAGCGTGTAGATACAGGCGTCTATACTGCCATTCAGAATATTATTGAACGCAAGTTTAGCGGTGGCACACTCACGCTGACGGCAGCCGTTTGTGGTATTGGCTACGCGCCGTTTAACAGTGCCTCCGGCGATGTGCCGCAAGCCGTGAAAAATCGCCTAGAGGCGATCTGGCGTGCGCTGGCAGGCAACACGCTCCAAACCGGCGTTGGTGATGGCGAAACGCCGCCTGAGCCATTGGTGGGCGATGCCCTGCCGCCTATTGCCGATGATGCGCCGCGCCTGACGGATTGCACACGCGGATGAGATGTCTTAAGATCGATCTGAAGCCTATCTGTGGGAGACTTTTGCCGTGACTGAGCAACGACCCGTAAAAAGTGTTGAGATTTACTTGCCGAGCATTCTTGGCTACGAAAAGATCGCACGTAATGCCGCCGCCGCCATCGCCCAAGAGATGGGCTTCAGCGATGATCGCATAGATGACCTCCAAACTGCCGTTGCCGAAGCCTGCATGAACGCCATTGAGCATGGCAACCGTTCAGAGCGCAGCGCAAAGGTAACTGTGCTGCTCACCGCCGCCGAATCGGGCGAGCTAGAGGTGAAAGTGACCGATGAAGGGCATACACCGCTGCCTGATGAGCTGCCGCAGGCGGGCAGGCTTGGTGAGGATAACCGCGGCTGGGGCATGTTCTTCATTGAGCAGTTGATGGATAAAGTTGAGTTTTCGCGCTTGCCCGAAGGCGGCAACTCGGTGCGGATGGTCATCTACCTGACGCCTGACAGCGAGGGCAGCACGGACGAAGCAGCCAAAGCAGACGAAGGCGCTGGCAGCAGCGAAAAACCAACCGCTGAATAAGCAGCGCCTTTTGAAAGATAAATATCTGTTTAATTCGCCAAATTGAGCGTCAAACTGATTGACGCTCGATCACAATTCTTGTATAATAAATTTAGAAAGTTCTAAAAGGTACAAACGTTTGGCAGTTTAGAGATGGTGACGAGCGTAGGCGATAACAATTAGGCGCTCTATGCAGGCACGCACCGTAGTTCCTGAAGTGTCGTACTTGGTAGCCCTGCGAGAAAAGAGGTCGTGATGAACCACGAAAAAGCGCTGCAAGCCGTTGAACAATTGATGATCAAGACGGTTGAGAGTGATGTTGAAGTGCTGCAAGATGCCAGCCGCCATATTCTGGCAGCCGGCGGCAAACGGATGCGCCCACGCATGACGCTGCTTGCCTACGAGGCAGTTGGTGGTGTGGCGATGGACACAGCCCTGCCCGTGGCAGCCGCCGTCGAGTTAGTACATACCGCAACGCTCGTCCATGATGACATTAACGATCATGGCGTGATGCGGCGCGGACGGCAAACCATCAACGCCATCTGGGGACGCACTTTCGCACTGCTGACGGGCGACTTCTTGTTCACCAAGGTCTACACGCTGATGGCACCCTATGGTGACCTGAACATCATCTTTGCCGAGATGACCGCTGCCCTTGTAGAAGGTGAAACCCTTCAGGCCGCTGCCGCCAAAGCAGGCAAGCTCGACCGTGAGACTTATGCACGCATCATCGCTAAAAAGACCGCTTCGCTATTTGCGGGCGCGGCAAAACTGGGCGCAATGCTCGGCAAAGCGACGCCCCAGCAGGTTGAGGCGCTCTATCAGTACGGCTTCAACCTCGGCTTGGCATTCCAAATTGTGGATGACATCCTAGACCTGATCGCGGATAGTGAAAAGCTTGGCAAGACCGCCGGCATTGATTTGACTCAGGGTAAGGGCTTTGCCACGGCAATGGCAACCAATGGGAACAGCGTCCACGGCAGCGTGGCAGTCGCAGAAGCACAGGAAGAAGACCCTGCTGCCGCTTTCAAGCGCAAGCTGCTACAAGGTAACTATATTGAGGAGGGCTGGCAGCAGGCGCGCCAATTAGCAGCCTTTGCCAAGATGCAGCTAGAAATTTTGCCGCCTTCCGCCGCACGCGATGAACTGGCACGCCTGACTGAGGCTGCCGTTGAGCGTGACTACTAAGCACACACATCTCATGCAACCTGCAACGGGATGCCTAGCGCGTCCCGTTGTGCTTTTCACCACTTCCTCAGCTAGGGTGTGTTGCCTTAAGGCAGTCAGGTACAGTACAATACTTACATATCGTTGGGGCGCAGTTTAGGTGAGAGTCTCTGCTATGAAACGTTTGTTAAATGTGGTGGGCGTTGTGGTGTTGATCAGCGCTGTTTTTAGCGCGGGTGTCTTGGTTGGCACGCAGACGCCTGCCGCGCTGGCGCAAGGCGGCACGCCAAGCAACCTTGAACAGACTTTTGCGCCGTTCTGGGAATCTTGGAATTTGATCAAGCGCACCTTTGTGCGCGGTGAAGAGCTGGACGATGTCAAGCTGATGGAAGGCGCACTGCGCGGCATGATTCAATCGCTTGGCGATGAGCGCAGCGCCTACCTTGATCCCGTCGCCTTTGAGCAGCAAACCAGCCGCCTGCAAAGCGAATATGAAGGCATTGGTGCCAGCGTCCGCAAGGATGAAGTGACCGGCGGCGTACAGATCGTCCGTACCTTTGAAGGCTCGCCGGCGCGTTCGCTGCTGCGCGAAGGCGATATTATCCTCACCGTGGATGGTCAGGATATTACGTCGCTCTCGCTGACAGAAGCGGTCAGCAAGATTCGCGGTCCCTCAGGCTCATCGGTCAAGCTAGGCGTGCTGCGGCGTGGCGAACGCGATATCTTCGAGGTGACGGTGCGCCGTGCGCGCATTAAGCAGGAAATTATCACCACTGCGCTCTTTGAAGGCAATATCGGCTATATTGGGCTGGCGCAGTTCACTGATACTAGCACGGAAGATGTCTCGAACGCGCTGGCTGCCTTAGATGCCAACAACCTGAACGGCTTGATCCTCGATATGCGGAATGATCCGGGTGGTCCGCTGTCCTCAGCGCTGAATGTGGCAAGCCTGTTCCTTCCCGATGGCACGATTATCCTAGAGCGCGGACGCCGCAGCCGCACCGACATTCGCTACGAATCGACCGCGGCGCAGCTTGAAGCACAGGGCTACACCTTAGCGCCAGATGTACCGCTGGTTATCATCCTCAATCAGGCGAGTGCCAGTGCCAGCGAGCTGGTTGCCGGCGCGCTGCAAGATCGCGGACGGGCAAAGGTGGTTGGCACCTACTCATTCGGCAAGGGATCCATCCAGACGTGGAATACGCTCAGTAACGGCGGCGGCTTGATCGTGACGGTGGCAAACTTCCTGAAGCCAAGCGGCGGCGTCATTGATGGGATTGGCATTATTCCCGATGTGTTCGTTGGCTGGACGGAAGCACAGCAGGAAGCGCGTCCCAACTACGATCCGCAGCTGAGCGAGGCAATCTGGCTGCTGCTCGGCAAGTTCTAGGGCAGTGTTTTCTTTCCGCAAAAAGCCTTCTCAGCGTGAGAAGGCTTTTTCTTGCACCCACACTAGAAATTTTGTGCTAAAATAATGGTTGCAAAGACTCTTGTGAGGGCATTCACATGGAAGCGGATGGCAAAGCAAAAATCGCTGCCTATGCTGAGGCATTGCGGAAAGCACTGGCAGCGGTGCGCCCAGATGCCGAATTGGTGGTGAAGCATATGTTCGGCGGTGCCGGCTACTACATCAACGGCAAGATGATCGGCGGCTATTATGGCTTGCGCTTAGCGCTGAAACTCTCGCCAACCGACCGTGCCGCGCTGCTGCAAGTTGAAGGCGCGGAACAGCAACTCATCTCTAAAACGGCGGTGGAAGTGCCGCAAGCGTTCATTGATGATCCGAGCCTGCTGGCTGTGTGGCTTGCCAAAAGCCTGACCTTTGCTCAGGTCTAGAAACAGTACGTTATTTTGTCTTGTTGCTGTGTGAGCGCTACAATCAGCCTAAATGAAATTGGTTAGGCGCCTAGCGTGTTTGGAGCAGTAGGATTCATGACGCTTCTGCAAAAAATTGGCATCCTCATTTCGGCAACGCTGCACAGCATCGTAGACCGTGCCTTAGAGTCGAACTCTGTAGGCGTTTTTGATGAATACATCCGCCAAGCGGAAAGCAGCATGAAGCTGATCCAAAGCACCTTGATTGACCTCAAAACGACGGTCAAGACGCTGCGCGCCAAATATGACCAGGCCGCTGATGAGGCAGCGCGCCTAGACCTGCAAATTGATCAAGCGTTGAAGGCGGGCAAAGAATCCATGGCGAAGGCGCATATGGTGCGCTTGAACAGCCTGATGGAGATCGCACAGACCTACAAAGTGCAGTATGAGCGCCAAAGCCGCGCCTATAACATGCTGATCGAAATGGTGCAGATTTTGCAGAGCAAGGTAGACGTGCTGCACGCACAGCGCGATCAGGTTGCCACCATGCTGGAGCTGATCAAGAGCAAAAACATTGTGGCGCGCTCGATCAAAGACGTAGAGAAAATCTCCGATACGCGCACGCGCCAGATCATGGAGAATGTGCGCTCTCAAATGGATACCGCTGATGAGCGTCTGGAGATGGCAACCAGCCGCCTTTCCGCCGAGATCGATCAGCAGGTTGGCGATGCCACCCTTGAGGCACAACTCGAAGAGCGCCGCCAGCGGCTCGGTTTGGCGTAGGGCTGCCGCATGGAACTCACGCCGCGCCCGCAAGACTGGGCAGCGCTTTACAAGCTGATGATCGGCTCTATCCTGCCGCGCCCTATCGGCTGGATCTCCTCTGTGGACGCGCAAGGCACGCCCAACCTTGCGCCCTATTCTTTCTTCAACGCGGTGTGCGCTAATCCGCCGACTGTGCTGTTCTGCCCAATGATTCGCGGTATGGCAGGCAACCACAAGGATACGCTGCGGAACGTGCGCGAAACAGGCGAATTCGTCGTGAACATCGTCAGTGCGCCGCTGGCAGAGGCAATGAACGCTACCGCCGCCGATTTTCCGCCCGAAGTGGACGAGTTTGAGGCAGTTGGCTTGGCAAAAGCGCCATCCGTTGTGGTGCGTCCGCCGCGTGTGGCTGCCAGCCTGATTCACTATGAATGCAAGGTCTCGCAGATCGTCACAGTGGGCGAGGCAGCCGGCGGCGGCTCTGTGGTCTTGGGTGAGGTGGTGCATCTGCATGTGGATGACAAGGTGCTGATCGGCACGGACAAGATTGATCTGGCTGTCCTACAGCCTATCGGCAGGTTGGCAGGCAGCGCCTACACGCACGTGACAGTAGAAAGCCTGTTCGAGATGCGCCGCCCAAGTGCGTGAGCAGGGTCAGCACCGCAGGCAGAGCGGGACTTTGAAGTCCACCGCCGATCTCCTTTCCCTGCTGGCGGGGTAGGAGGGGTTGCCGCTGCACGCTAGGCTATTTCCACGCTTCTCGAAAATTGCTGCTTGACAACTTTCCCGATCCGTTATAACATTTGTTCTATAAAGGTCAGTCGCACAGCAAGCGACGCGGTTAGCCAACATGCTGCGATGTCCCGTCGCGGTGGCAAACTGTGCAGGTCACTTCTTCACGGCTCCCACAGCTCGGACAAGCGTGGGAACCGCTCCATCACGGAGATCGTAGCCGCCTGCTTGCTGTGTGGCTGGCTTTTTGCAATCAGCCTTCCTTTGCCTCATTTTCGCAAGGAGCGCACCGCGATGACAAATGCCGCCGATGTGCTGCAAGCATGGCGCTTGAATTGGCAGCCCGACGAGTTTGAATGGCGTTCCCTCACTTGGGAAAATCGTGTTGACCTCAATCGTGAAGAACGTGAGCAGCGCAAACGCGAACGCGCCCGCCGTGACCGCCTCTCATTTGGCGGGCGTTTGTGGGGCGTCGGTCAGGCACACCGCAGCGCCGAGCTTGACTCGGAGCGCCTTGCCCGTTACGGGCTGCCCGCATTTGCCAATGAGCGCGCTTTGGCTGAGTGGCTTGGCATTTCCCTTAAGCGCCTGCGCTGGTATAGCTACGACCGAAAGGTCAGCCCAATCTACCACTACACGCGCTACACACTGCCCAAGCGCGGCGGCGGTCAGCGCGTGATCCTTGCGCCAAAGCGCACCTTGAAGGCGATCCAACACAAGATTTTGTTTGAACTGCTGGCGAAAGTTCCCAACACAGATGCCGCGCATGGCTTTATCAAAGGGCGCTCGATTGCCACTAACGCCGCGCCGCACGTTGGCAAAGCCTGCGTGCTAAACCTTGACCTGAAAGATTTTTTCCCAAGCATTACCTATCCGCGTGTACGTGGTCTGTTTGTGGCGTTGGGCTATGGATTCACCATCGCTTCTGTCTTGGCGCTGCTCTGCACCGAGTCGGAGCGCATTAGCGTGCAGCGTGGCGATAAAACGCGCTATGTGGCGATCAATGCACGGCACTTGGTGCAAGGTGCGCCAACCAGCCCTGCCATTGCAAACTTGATGGCACGGCGGCTGGATGCACGTCTGCACGGCTTGGCAGCCAAACAAGGCGCAGCCTACACACGCTACGCGGACGACCTGACTTTCTCGGCAGAATCGGCAGAGGTGGCAACGCGGCTGCTGCGTGCTGCTAAGCGCATCATCGCTGATGAAGGTCTGACGCTGCACATGGGCAAAATACGCTTTTTCAGGCAGTCGGCGCGCCAAGTGGTGACCGGGCTGGTGGTCAATGACAAGGTGAGCGTGCCACGTGATCTGCGCCGCCGCGTGCGCGCCATTCTGCACCGCGCCGTGCAGACAGGGCTTGCCGCCCAAAACCGCGAAGGGCGGCAGCATTTCCGCGCCTACCTGCACGGGCTAATCGGGCATATTGCCTTACAGCACCCTGAGCAGGCGGCGCAGATGTTGGCAAAACTACGCGAGATTCGTGATTAACGATCAGTGTAGTCGCGGCTGGTCTCGGTCAGCTCATCCAGGCGCTTCATCTCGTCTTCGGTCAGCCGTTCGCCAACCGCACCAAGCGATTCCTCCAGTTGCGTAACGGTGTTGGCACCAACAATCGGCGAAGTCATAAAGGGCAGCGTAAACTGCCACGCCAACGCCATCTGCGCGATGCTCTTGCCACGCGCCGCGCCCATCTCGCGCAGTGCTTCTACCACCGCAAAGCCTTTATCCGTCATCCAGCGCGCTGCGCCACCACCGCGGCTGCCTTCTGGCACGCCGCCCTCACGGGTATACTTGCCCGTCAGGAAGCCGCCTGCCAACGGGCTGTAAGGAATCACGCCGATGCCTTCCTCAAGGCACAGTTGGGCAAGTTCTGGTTCCACCTCACGCCGATTGAGCAAGTGGAAATGCGGCTGAATGCAATCATAGCGGGCAAGGTTATATTTATCGCTGATCCAGAGCGCCTTGCACAGGTACCACGCCTTAAAGTTGCTGGCGCCCAGATAGCGAACTTTGCCCTGCTTCACCAGATCATCATAGGCGCGCAGCGTTTCCTCTTGTGGCGTATCCCAATCGGGCCAATGGGATTGGTATAGATCAATGTAATCGGTTTGCAGGCGGCGCAAGCTGTGTTCAACGGCTGCCATGATATGCTGGCGGCTCAGGCTTTCGCCGTTGGGGCCGTCCCACATTCTGCCGCGTGTCTTGGTGGCGATGATGATCTGTTCACGCGGCTTGCCTTGCAGCCAGCGCCCGATGATTTCTTCTGCCACGCCGCCGGGATTGCCCTCTGCCCAACGGCTGTAAATATCCGCCGTATCAATGAAGTTGCCACCCGCTTCCCAGAAGCGATCCAGCACACGCAGCGAGTCTTCCTCAGAGCTTGTCCAACGGAAGGTCATCGTGCCAAGGCACAGCGCGCTCACTTTTAAGCCCGTGCGCCCAAGTTTGCGGTAATCCATCTAAAAAATGCCTTTCGAGCTGTGAAAAATCGCGCCTTGAGTATAGCGTAGGCAGCAGGTTCGTCATCCGCCCAAAGGCGGAAGGCTGCCCTTCAGACTTGCCCCACCACCTGCGCCGGATTGCCCGCGACAATGGCACGCGACGGCACATCCCGCGCCACGACTGCACCAGCGCCGATCACCGCGCCACGCCCAATGTGTACGCCCTTCAAGATGATCGCCCACATACCAATGAACACCTCATCCTCAATGGTGATCGGTGCGCTGTTGCCCGCCATCGGATCGGCACGGCGCGCCTCAGGCGAGCGTGGGTGGAAATCAGTATCAATAATGGTGCTGTTGGCGCCAATCCAAACGCCATCGCCGATCTCAATCCGCGTTTGCGCCACGATCACAGCGCCCGTCATGCCGACGCCCTGCCCGATGATCAACGCCGCCGCCGCTGACCACGTGCAAAGCAGCGTGCGGCGCACCACGCCCAGCGGATTCGAGGCATACCAACTTCGCAGCGTCAGATCGCGCCCAATGGTGAGCGTGCTGCCCGCGTGCCGCTGAATGATCGGTGCGCCATAAATGCGCCAGCCGCGCTGCCACGCCACACCTTGCAGCGCAAAGGTCAGCCGTGCAATAGGCAGCGTTGCATAGCGGCGCAGCTCAGTGAGCGCCTTCCACGGCGTTTGGCGCGCCTGTTCCAGCAGATGCACTAGCGTGAGTCGTCCTCTTGCCAACCTGCCAGCCCATAAGCGCCCACTTTAAGCACCTTCAGCGAGAGCAGCGCGCACTTCAAGCGCACCGGTCCGAGCGAAATGCCGATCAGATCAAGCACGTCTTCTTTGGTGAGTTGGCGTGCTTCTTCCAATGTCTTGCCCAAGATGATCTCGCCGAGCATAGAGGCTGTCGCCTGACTGATCGCGCAGCCCTCGCCCGACCAACCGATTTCGGCGATATGGTTATCGCGCACACGGACGGTCAGCCGCAGACGGTCACCACATAGTGGATTCTTTTCCTCATGGTCAATATCGCAGGGCTGCAAAACGCCCCAGTTGCGCGGTTGGCGATAATGCTCCAGGATCGCCTCATGATACATATCCATTGGTTGAACTGCCTTTCCTCAGCGCGCAAAAAAGCGCTGGACTGCCGCGACTGTCTGCACAAAATGATCAGCCTCTTCAAGCGTGTTGTAGAGGTAGAAGCTGACCCGTGTTGAGGCTGCGATGCCGAACTTTTCGTGCAGCGGCATGGCACAATGATGCCCTGCCCGCACGGCGATGCCCGCCTGATCCAAGCCGGCGGAGAGATCGTGCGCGTGGACGCCGCGCAGCGTGAAGGACACTAAGCCCGCCCGTTGATCGGCACTCGGTCCGTACATCTGCACGCCTTCAATATCTGCCAAGCCCGCCATCGTGTGCTGAATGAGCGCCACCTCGTGCGCGTGGATCGCCTCTAGCCCAATGCCGCGCAAATAGGCAATCGCCGCGCCCAAGCCCACTGCGCCGCTGATGTTGGGCGTGCCTGCCTCAAAGCGCTGCGGCAGATCGGCATAGGTCGTCTTGGCGAAGGTCACACGGTCAATCATGCTGCCACCGCCCATAAAAGGCGGCATCGCCTCTAGCAGGGCGCGCTTGCCATACAGCGCACCGATGCCGGTTGGCGCACAGAGCTTATGCCCGCTCAGCGCGAAAAAGTCGGCATCTAGGGCGCGCACGTCAATCGGCATGTGCGGCGCGCTCTGAGCGCCATCCACCGTGACCAACGCGCCGACTTCATGCGCCATACGGATCAGATCGGCAAGCGGATTAATGGTGCCAAGCACGTTCGAGACGTGCGCCAGCGCCACCATACGCACACGCCCGCTGCCCAGCAAGGTTTGATAGGCGTCTTGATCAATCTGCCCATCCTCAGTGATCGGAATGGGTAGCACATGCGCGCCTGCACGCTCCGCCACCATCTGCCATGGGACGATGTTGGCGTGATGCTCCATCTCGCTGACCAAAATTTGATCGCCTATGCGTAAGTTCGCCAGTCCCCATGCATATGCCACAAGATTGATCGCCTCTGTAGCGTTACGGGTGAAGATAATCTCGCGGGCGGAGGTGGCGCCCACAAAGTCGCGGACGGCGTCGCGTGCTGCCTCGTAAGCAGCGGTTGCCTTTTCGCTGAAGGAATGCACGCCGCGATGCACGTTGGCGTTCATGTGCGTGTAATAGTCCTCCACGGCGCGCAGCACAGCGGTTGGTTTTTGGGTGGTGGCGGCGTTATCAAGGTAGACCAGCGGGACATTGGGGCGCACCATTTGGGCAAGGATTGGGAAATCGGCGCGGTGTGCCGCCATTTGGCGGGTAAGTTGCTCAAGGGATAGGGCAGACATAGACAGGCACTTTCTAAATGCGGATACTTTCGCCTATTTTAACAGATTCCGTGCCGAATTACTCGCCTGAGTGACTCATAGGTGTGGTGAAGATCGCGGTTATGGACTGCCAACCTTCACGCTTTCGCCAAAGTACGGTATGCTTAAGGCACATAAGCATCCGCCGCTTGTAGCGAAAAGGTAGCCATTTGAGCGAGCCAAAGCGCCGATCCACCGCTGCGCCCAAAAAGCCGCGCAGCCATTGGTATAACCCTGCACTTGGTGCGGAACTGCCCAGCCCGCCAACGCGCTCTAAGGCACAGCGCGCCCGTGAGCGTGTGGCACGCCGCAATGCCGACCGCCAACTGCCGCGCCTTGACTGGACGTGGCTTGTGATCGGCTTTGCCGTCTTTGGTGTGTTGGCAACCGCTGCCATGCTGATGCTCTCTGCCACGAATGCCACGCCCACCGGCGCCGCCATTGCTATCACGGCGAGCGATAGCACATCTGATCCTGCCGCACCTACCGATGATCCCGCCGCACAAGCAACTGCTCGCCCAATCACAATGGCAGACCTTGACCAGCTTGACCTTAAGGCGTGGGATGGCAAACGGCGGCTCACCATCTTGGTGATGGGCATTGATAAACGCCCCGGTGAACGCGGCACAGGCTTTCGCACTGATACGCTGATCGTCGTGAGCATTGATCCCGCCTCGCAACGCATTGGCATGTTGAGCATTCCGCGTGATGTGCGTGTGCCAGTGCCAAACCGCCCTGATACACTCTACCCGATCAACTCTGCCTATGTGTTGGGTGAGCTAGAGCGTCCCGGCTATGGCGCACGGCTCACAGCGGAGACAATCCAGTACAACCTTGGTATTTCTATTGATCATTATGTGGTGCTGTCTTTTGAGGCAGTCATCAGCTTTATTAATGCCATTGGCGGCATCACGATTGATGTGCCAACCGAGATCGTGGACAACGAATATCCCGATATGGCGTTTGGCTACGATCCGCTCTATATCGCGGCTGGCACACAGGTGATGAACGGTGAGCTTGCCCTGAAATATGCGCGCACCCGCCACCAAACCAACGACTTTGACCGCACTCGCCGCCAACAGCAGGTGATCCTTGCCGTGCGTCAGCAGCTTTTGCGCGGCGATGTGCTGCCTGGCGTCGTGCTGCGTGCGCCCGCCATTTGGGATGAGGTCAGCCGGGGCATCATCACCGACCTGCCCTTTGATCAGATGCTCAGCCTTGCGTGGTATTTGAAGGATATTCCCATTCAGAGCATTCAAAACGCCTCGCTAGATGAGCGCTATATCCGTGCGGTGAACATGGGCGGCGAGACGATCCTCACCATTGACCGTGAGCGCGTGGTCGAATTGATGATCAATGTGTTTGGGGAGAATTACAGCCGCTAGGCAATGCTCTCGGAGGGACTCGAACCCCCGACATCAGGTTTAGGAAACCCGCGTTCTATCCGCTGAACTACGAGAGCATGTGGATAGTTGTTATTATAGCAAAAGGCACGCCACTTTGGGTAGGGTCGCGCCGCGAAGGTGCTTGTCTCATCACCCAAACTGGGCTAGGATTAGCGCGTTGGGCAATCTGCTGCCACGCAGAAACAGAGTAGGGAAGCACCGAGCCATCCATGGAATTTTTAACGCCGCAGTTCTTCGATATGTTGGTGATTGCCGTGATCATCAGCGGTGTGCTGCTGGCAGTGGCGCGCATCCGCAGCGATTTTCGCAAGCCACCGCGCTTTCCTGAAGATAATCAGCCGCCTCAGCCGAAGGAGTGAGCGCTACATGCTTGAGCAAGTGCAAGAACGCCACCCAGATATTGACCAATTGTGGGCAATCGCGCACGCCGAGTCGGACGGAGTCCCGAACCGCTACGAGCTGGACGAAGGAGAATTGGTTGTGATGTCGCCATCGGGTGCGCTGCACGGCATTCTGACCGTTCTGATCGGGCGTTTGGTTGGTAATTTTGTAGAGGAACATGATCTAGGGCTAACCTTCGGCGCGGAAACAGGCTTCGTGCTACACCAAGATAACGAGGCAGGGCGCTCGATTGTGCGCGCACCCGATTTCGCCTTTGTGAGCAAGGCGCGTGCTGTGCCAGTTGGCGGCAAGTTCTATCCGATTGCGCCTGATTTCGCTGTGGAAGTGGTCTCGCCAAGCGATACAGCACGCCAAATGCGCCGCAAAGCGCGCCAATACTTGCAGTATGGCACGCGCCTGCTGTGGATCATCTTCCCGGATGCACCTGATCGCTTTGTGGATGTTTACCGCCCGAACCAGCCCTTGCTCACCGTGCAGGGTGAACAGTTGTTGGAAGGCTACGACGTGCTGCCTGATTTCAACCTGCCCGTCAGCCGACTTTTCGCCCGCCTTGATAGCTAAAATCAATTCGGAGAGAGGATTGCCCTTATGCACCGCCAAAGAGTATATCGTTTGCTGCTGACGCTGTTATTGATCAGCGCGTTGAGTGTTTCCGCCCTGCCTGCCGCCGCACAGGAAAGCCGTCGGGTGCTGTTTGAAGAAATCTTTGGCAGCAACTACAGTGGTTGGCAGCTCGCCGGCACTATCGGTGAGGTTAGCGTAAACCCTGATAATGTTACAATCACAGTTAATTCGGAAGGGCAGGCAAGTTGGGCATTTCCGGCGCTGAGCGCCCCTGATGACATTGATATTGAAGTCGAGGCGCGTGTGGTGGACCCTGATCCCAGCGGCAATTGGAACTTGGCAGTTTTGCTGCGCGCCACAGAGCGTGATCTACGCGGATCGTTTTACCACTTTGGCGTGGCGGGCAACGGCACATGGGAATTTTCAGTGCGTCCGCCAGATGCTGGAAGCTATGCCGAAAATATAGAGCGCGGCAGGCTTACGGGCTTCGACGCTACCCGAACCATCCAACTGCGCGTTTCAGCGCGTGGCGACACCTTCACCTTCTATGTGAACAATCGCTTGATCCGCCAATTTACCAATACAACCCTTGAAAGCACACCCAATATTGAGAAGTTCTTCGGAATCATGGCTGGCACCTATGAAGGCGTGAACCGTCAAACTGTTGAATTTCGTAAGATCACCGTTTACGAAGTGGTGACGCAACGCACCCTGCTGCGCGAAGATTTCCCCGATAATAATCCGAACGGTTGGGGAACGGGCAGAACCTCTAACAGCGATGTGCGTGTGGAAGATAACGCGTTGGTCTTTGATGTGCTGAAAGATAATGTGTTGAGTTGGAGCGATTCGGATCGGCGTTTCGCGGCTGATGTGGATGTGCACGTTGAAGTGATCAACGATGTGCAAAATCCAAGCAACGAGTGGAGCTATGGTATTGGTGTGCGCGCTTACAGAGAAGGCGAGGATACCTACTTTTACTTGTTTGAGGTGCGTGGCACAGGCATTTTTACGTTCACTTCTCAGCGCGGCGGCAGCTCATTAACCACCTTTATTGATGAAACGCCGCTTGCCGGCTTCGATCCAACCGCCAAACATACTTTGCGCGTTATTGCAGTTGGCACAACCTTCACCCTGTTCGTGGATGGCGTACAGGTCGGCACAGTGCAGGCTGACGACTTGAAAACACAAGATGAGTATGGCATTTTGCTCTCAGCAGGCACCTTCACCGCCACAACTTCACGCGCACGCTTTACCAATTTTACGGTTTCACTGCCACGCTAATCAAGGCACTGCTATGCAGGCGGCGTATGCTATGTCGCCTGCACATTTGTGAAGCCTTCTCACGTTCGTGCCAACTCACGACTCCGATAGCGGGCGACTTAGCGCTTTTTGGCGTATAATCTGCCTAACGAAAGCATTGTGAATGGACACGGCTCATGCAGGCGGCAACTTCCCTCAACTGTGATGTGTTGGTGATCGGTGGCGGTGCGACGGGCGCCGGCGTCCTGCTCGATTTGGCACAGCGCGGCTTGCGCGTGGTGCTGGCGGAGCAGAATGACATCGCTACTGGCACTTCAGGGCGCTATCACGGCTTGCTGCATTCCGGCGGACGCTACGCCGTGCGCGACCCTGAATCGGCACGCGAGTGCATTGAGGAAAATGCCATTGTCCGCCGCATTGCGCCGCACACGCTTGAGGATACCGGCGGCTGGTTTGCGGCATTTCCACCGGATGATCCTGAGTACATTCCGCACTGGCTGGCGGGCTGTAAAGCGGTTGGCATTCCTACTGAATCTGTCACCTTGGCGCAAGCACTCAAAGAGGAGCCGCACCTGAATCCGAAGGCGTATGCCATCTACCGCGTGCCGGACGCTGCTTGTGATTCCTTTGAGCTAGTACATACGCTGACTGAGGCAGCTGCTGCCTTTGGCGGGATCACGCTAAATTATCACCGCGTATGCAGCATTGAGAAGGCAGGCGGCAAGGTGATCGGCGCGCTTTTGGAGAATCGGCGCAACGGCGCGCAAGTGCGCGTCCATGCAGGCGCAGTTGTGAACGCGGCAGGGCCCTGGGCGGGCGAGATTGCCAAGATGGCAGGTGCCGATATCCACATGACGCATGATCGCGGCATCATGGTGGCGATGAACGTGCGTTGGGTGAATACCATTATTAATCGCTTGGCAACGCCGGGCGATGGCGATATTTTGGTGCCAGTTGGCACCGTCTGTGTGATCGGCACGACCTCTGTCGTGATTGATCGCCCTGATGATCTGGATATTCCCGCCGAAGAAGTGACCCAAATGTTAGATGCCGCCGAAGTGATGATCCCTGACTTCCGCAAGGCGCGGGCGCTGCGTGCTTGGGCGGGTGTGCGCCCACTCTACGATCCACCGCAGAAGCGCGAAGGTGAGGCAGAGGGTGGCGTTGGCGAGGATGGGCGCTTCATCACACGCTCGTTCCGTGCGCTGAGCCATGCCGACGTTGGCGCGGCGGGAATGCTCTCGATTGTGGGTGGCAAACTAACCACCTACCGCCAAATGGCAGAGAAGATTGCCGATGAAGTCTGCCAGTATCTGGGTGTTCGGGCAGTTTGCCGCACCGCCGAAACAGCCTTGCCCAAACCGTCGTGGTTCAGCGGAAACTCGCGCAGGCTGCACAGCATGACGCACCGCCTGCACCAACTGGAACACGCGCCCACACATAACAACCTCATCTGTGAATGCGAGATCGTCACCCGTGATCAGCTTGAGGCGGCGATCAAGGCGTCGCCTGAGGGTGTCAGCCTTGACGATCTGCGCCGTGATTTGCGCTTGGGCATGGGCCCATGCCAAGCGGGCTTTTGCGGCTACCGTGCCGCGGGTGTTCTGGGCGAGACTGCCAACCTGCCGCCTGCCGAATCGATTGCAGCACTCGCCACCTTCATCCAAGAGCGCTTTCGTGGCAACCGTCCGCTGCTGTGGGGACACCAACTGCGCCAAGCACTGCTGGACGAAATGATTTATCGCCGTGCGCTGGGCGTGCCAAGCCTTCAGCCTGAGGCGCACGCCACCAGCGATTAGCAAGGATGCCAACATGGACGACCTTCTCATCATTGGCGCGGGCTGGGCGGGCTTAAGCGCTGCGGCGTTTGCCCTGCACAGGCAGCCGAACGCCAAAATACGACTCATTGCACAGGGCATTGGCTCGCCAATCGTCACGCCGGGCTGGCTAAGCGTGCTGGACTCGGCGAAGGGCGATGTATTGGCAGCCGTGCGCGATCTGATCACACGTCACCCTGATCATCCTTACGCATTGGCAGGCGCGCCCGCCCTAGAGTCGGCGCTGCGGCTGTTCGCGCAGATCAGCACGGAGATCGGCTTGGGCTACCGCGCCGAACTGCCGCTGCACAACACGCACGTTTTTACAGCATTAGGCGCCTCGCAAACGCCTGCATCGCTGCCCATTGGTTATCAGGGTGCGGCGCAAGCAGGCGCGCAGCCGCTTTTTGTGGGCTTTGCAGGCTGGCGTGATTACTATCCCGCGCTTTCGGGCGGACGTTTCGCCCTGATCACGCCGCCAATTAGCAATCGCCCATGGGATTTAACACCGACCGACTACGCACGCCACTTTGATCAGCCTGCCTTCTGCGAGGCGGTTGCCCACGCGCTGAAGCCGCATCTGAACGACGCAACATCGGTTGCCTTCCCTGCTGTTCTGGGCTTAGCGCACCACGCCGAGACGCTGCAAACGTTGCAAACAGCACTCGATGTGCCAGTCTTTGAGCTGCCAACGCTGCCGCCAAGCGTACCCGGCACGCGCCTGTTTAACGGCTTACGGCGCTATTTATTGGATCGGCGGGTGCGGCTGCAAGTTGGGCACCCAGTTGGGTGCGGCGTGTTGGATGGTAAGCGCGTGGTGGGCGTAGAAGTCATCGCGGCGGGCAAGCCGCAGTTTTTCGGCGCGAAGGCAGTCATCTTGGCAACGGGCAACCTGTATGGCGGCGGCTTGTTCAGCGATGACTATGGGCGCGTGTGGGAAGGTATTTTCGGCATTCCGGTGCAGTACACGGCAGATCGTCAGCAGTGGTTTAACGCACATATGCTTGACGAACGCGGACATGCTGTCCATCATTTCGGCGTGCGCGCCAACACACACATGCAGCCGCTTGGTGCGGACGGCGAGCCGCTGGCAGAAAACCTGTTTGTGGCAGGGCATATCATGGCACATCCCATTGGCGCGCCTTCCCCGTTCGAGATGGCGGAAGGCGTGGCACTAGCGACTGCCTATCGCGCTGTTGAGTCGGCACTCATGCAGCCTTAAAGCATAATAATGCGTTTCTTATACGCGATCTGTATAGTTTAGTGAATAATTGAGGTTATGGTGACTGAACTGCGCGAACTTCCCTACCTGCAAGAGACGCCTTTCACAGCCGATCACTGCCTAAAGTGCAACATCTGCACACAGGCATGTCCGGTTGTGCCAGTGACCGATCTCTTTCCGGGTCCGAAAACCGTCGGGCCGCAGGCACAGCGCTTCCGTGATCCTGATCTGCCTTCGCCTGATCATTCGGTGGACTACTGCTCAGGCTGTGGCATCTGCACGTTGGTTTGCCCGCATGGCGTGCGCGTGATGGAGATCAACACACAGGCGAAGGCGCAGTTGGCTGCTGCAAAGGGCTTTAGCCTGCGGAATTGGGTGCTCGGGCATAACGCTTGGTGGGGTGTGCTTGGCACACCGTTCGCGCCGCTGCTCAATTGGTTGTTCCGCTTCAAGCCGTTCCGTTGGATGGCGGAAAAAACGCTCGGCATCTCGGCGCGGGCAGCCTTTCCGACTTGGGCAGGCTACACTTTTCGCGGCTGGTGGCGCAGACGCCAGAAACGCGGCGCTGTGCCTGCTGAAGAGAGTCGCCCTGTGGTTGTTTACTATCACGGGTGCAGCACCAACAGCTACGAGCCGCGCATTGGCAAACTTGCCGTGCAAATCTTGGAGCATAACGGCTTTCGCGTGGTGGTGCCGCCACAAGCCTGTTGTGGTCTGCCGCTGCAATCCAATGGACTGTTTGCGGAAGCGCGGCAGTTTGCGCGCAAAAACACGCAGTCCCTCGCCGATTATGCGCGGCGCGGCGTCCCGATTGTGGGCACCTCTGGCAGTTGCATCATGGCGCTGAAAGGCGATTATGAGCATGTGCTAGGGCTGCATGATGCAGATACGAAGGCTTTGGCAAGGGGCATATATGATATTTCGGAGTTCTTGTGGAATCTGCATCGGCAAGGCAAACTTAAGACAGATTTTCGTCCCGTCAGCGCTTTTCCGCCCGAAGTGCGCGCCCTGATTGGTGACTCGATTGTGCCGTACCATGCACCCTGCCAACTGAAGGCGCACGGCATGGGACGCCCAGCGCTCGATCTGCTCGATTTGATTCCCGAACTGCGCGCCGTCGAAATGGATGCCGAATGTTGTGGCATTGCTGGCACGTATGGCTACAAGGCGGAAAAACGCCAAATTGCCGAAGACGTGGGCGCGCCGCTGTTCCGCCGCATCCGTGAGAGCGGCGCACAGCTTGCTGTTTGTGATACTGAAACTTGCCGCTGGCACATCGCACAGATGAGCGGCGCGCATGTCCTTCATCCGGTGGAGCTTTTGGCGCACGCCTATGGCATTACGCCTGATTCGCCTGCCGTTTCTGTTTAGTGGGAGAAGTTACACAATGTCTAACATGCAAAAACCACCTAAGAACACGCCACCGGAGCGCGACCCAAACGGCGATCCGCAAGGGCAGCAGCCAATGCGCCCGCCGATCCCGAACTGGGTTGTGATCGCGCTGCTGGTTGGCTTTGGTGTGCTGTTCCTAACACGCATTCCGTCCATTGTGGGCGATCCGGCTGGCGCTGCCATTGAAGTGCCATACTCAACCTTCCGCGCTCAGGTGGACGCAAACAATGTCCAGCGCGTTGAGATGCGCGGTTCGCAGATTGTAGGGCGCTTGCGTAACGAGATAACGATCACGGGGGCGGATCTGGGCAGCGGAACGGCACGGCGCACTGTGCTGTTCTTCAGCACCATCCTGCCGCCTATCGAAGACCGCGAGTTGCTGCCTAAGCTGAATGCAAACGGCGTGACGGTGGTTGCCAATGATCCATCGCCTTCAACGCTGCTGTTGTTGCTGCTGAACTGGGGCCCGCTGATCTTGATCGGCTTGCTGCTCTTTTGGTCGTTCAGCCGTGCGCGCCAACAGCAAAGCGGCATCTTCAACTTCGGGCAAACACGCGCCCGCCGCTATAACGAAGAAAAGCCGCAGATCACCTTTGTGGATGTGGCAGGTGAAGATGCCGCCAAAGCTGAACTGACCGAAATGGTGGACTTCCTGAAAGACCCTGATAAGTACATTCGGCTTGGTGCGCGCATTCCGCGTGGCGTGCTGCTTATCGGACCGCCCGGCACGGGCAAGACTCTGCTGGCGAAGGCAGTCGCCGGTGAGGCAAAAGTGCCATTCTTCTCGCTATCTGCCTCCGAATTTGTGGAGATGTTCGTTGGGGTGGGCGCTTCGCGTGTGCGCGATTTGTTCACCCGTGCCAAGGCTGCCGCGCCTTCCATCGTCTTCATTGACGAAATTGACGCGGTTGGGCGTCAGCGTGGTGCAGGGCTTGGCGGCGGCAACGATGAGCGTGAACAGACCCTAAACCAACTCTTGGTAGAAATGGACGGCTTCGACGCCCGCGAAACCGTAATCGTGATGGCTGCCACCAACCGCCCTGATGTGCTTGACCCTGCACTGCTGCGCCCCGGTCGCTTTGACCGCCAAGTGACGGTTGATCTGCCAGATCGGGCAGGGCGTGAGGCAATCTTGAAGGTACATACCCGCGATATTCCACTCTCGCACGATGTGCGGCTGGATATTCTGGCAGGTGCCACCATTGGTTTTAGCGGCGCGGATTTGGCAAACCTTGCCAACGAGGCGGCGCTCTCGGCTGCGCGCAACGGGCGCGAGCGCGTTATTCAGCGTGATTTTGAACTGGCGTTGGATCGCATCATTTTAGGCAGCGAGCGCCCGCCGCTCTCTAATGAGCATGAGCGCCGCACCGTCGCCATTCATGAGGCAGGTCACGCGTTGGTTGCTGCGCTCACGCCAGAGGCAGACCCGGTGATCAAGGTGACCATCGTCCCGCGTGGGCGCGCCTTAGGCGTCACACAGAGTATGCCCAGCGATGATCGGCGTAACTACACCAAAGAATACCTCTTTGCGCGCTTGGTTGTATTGATGGGCGGACGCAGCGCCGAAGAAGTGGTTCTGAGCCAGATTACCAGCGGCGCGGAGAACGACCTGCGCGTTGCGACGCGCCTTGCCCGCGATATGGTTGCCCAGCTCGGCATGAATGATGAACTGGGCCCCGTCAACTACGGTGACTCGGATCGGCAGCCGTTCTTGGGCTACAGCATGGCACAGCCGCGTGTCTATAGTGAGGAGACTGCCTCGTTGATTGACCGCGAAACCAAGCGCCTTGTGGAGCAAGCGCATAACCGTGCGCGCCAGCTCTGCCGCGAGAACCGCCACTTGCTGGAAGCGCTTGCCGACGCGCTGATGACCCACGAGATCATTGATCAGCAGCAGGTGATGGACATCCTAAAGCCTGCCCTGCCCATCGCTGGGGACTAAAAATCTGAGGATAGTCGTTCATGGGGTCGGATAAGTCCGACCCTATGAAAACGCGGGATGTGGCGAGCCTCAAGGGGTGGCGAAATCTCTGAAGTGAGCAGTCTTCATCATTCCCTTCCCCGCACGCGGGGAAAGAGATAGGGATTGCCTGCAAAGCTATCAGCACATGCCCATCCAACCTAGCCTTGACGGGCTGCCTTTGATCGCCTACAATTAGCCATGTTGCGTGCAATTCGCCCGCAGTCGGGCCCTATAGCTCAATGGTAGAGCAGCGGACTTTTAATCCGTTTGTTGTAGGTTCGAGTCCTACTAGGGTCATTCACCGAAACGCGCCGTGCAGCGCGTTTTTTGTTTCTAGCGGCTTGGCGCACCGCCTTCCGCATGAAGTAATTCCCGTGAATATGCGATGAGCGCCTGCGGATGAAACGGCTTGCTCAACAGCCGATTGACGCCTGCCGCCTCTGCTTCAGCCCGATTGATGTTGGCAGACATCAAGATGATCGGCGTGTTGGCGAACTGCTCCGTAGCACGCAGCATACGGCACACTGTATAGCCATCGTAGTATGGCATCACGCCGCCGGTGATGATCAAGTGCGGCTGGTGTTCATATGCCAAGTCCAACGCCTGCCGCGAGTCCGACGTACCAATGACCGAATGTCCCTGCCGTTCAAGAATTAGGTGTACCAAGCTAACCATGCTCGGCGCATCATCCACAACCAGCACCCGTGCCATCTTGCTTAACTACCTTGTGCGCCTGTTATGCTTGCTGCTATGCCTACCACGAAACAGAAGATGTAGGCTAGATCAATGACGAAATAGCTGTTGTCCACTAGACCGTGCGCTAGGATGTTCGCCATTGCGCCCATCGCACCGACCACGCACGCTGCCGCCAGCGGATCGTGCTGAGCGCCGCGCCATAGCTGCCGCCATGCCCGCAGGCTTGCCCGCCAAAAGGCACCCTGCAACGCGCCAAACATCAGCACACCGCCAAGCCCAAGCCGTATCCAGAAATCGAGCAGCACATTGTGCGGATGCGAGAGATCAGGCTCTTCCCAAGCACTCGGCAGGATATAGCGGCTGCGATAGAGGTACAAGAATTGATCCAAGCCGCCGCCTGTGATTGGACGCTCCGCGATCAGGCTCAGGCTGGATTGCCACAACTGAGTCCGCATGAGTGAAGATGCCCGTGAAAGATCGAGTGCGCCCTGCAAACGTGGAATCTGTGCGGCAAGCGGCAAGGCGATCAGCCCTAGCACCGCGACGCCCACCATAATCAACGCGCCGCGCCGCCAATCCCACAGCAGCAGCACACAGGCAAGGGCAGCAGGAATGCCCAAGACTGCCGCGCCTAAACTTTGCGTCAGCGCTAGGGCGATCAGCACGATCAGCGTGAGGAGGGCAGCCACAGCGCGCCTGATCCACGTCGGCGCGAAGAAGATCATCGCCACACCGAACGGCAGCACACGCCCTAAGAACAGTGCCAGGTTATTCGGTGAGCTGTAGACGCTCATCAAGCGCCGCGTGCCTTGCTCCGCTAATGCAAAGCCACCTGTCCCCGTCAGGAAGCCATACAGCCCAATCAGCGAGACTGCCGCGCCGGCCATCAAAAAGACATCCACCAACAGCAGCCACTCACGCCGATTTGGGCGCACAACGCGCAGCAGCGCATAAAAGAGCAACGGCTCAAGTACGATTACGCGCAGTTCACGGATAGCCGGCGCACGTTCAGCGCTCCACAGCAGGCTTAGCACGCCCAACACGGCAAAGATGAGCATCACCCAGTCCAGCATGGTCAGGCGAATAGCAGGCAAGCGCACACCGCGCACCACTGCCACAGCACCGCGTAGCAGCAGCGCGCCAAAGGTTGCCAATAGGCTTAGCTCAACCATCGGCGCTGCCCACACATACAGTTCAAGCGGCGCGAGGAAGAACGGCGTCCAGAAGGCGATCAATGCCAAGCCGATCAGGGGACGGTTGTAGATCAGCACGCCCAGCACCACAAGCGCCACCGCGCTGATGATCAGGTGCGGTGAGAGATACAGCGCACCGCTGACCGCTGCTGCCGCCGCAATTGCCGCCGCATCGCGCCGCAAAACGGCAGGTAGCAGATCATTGATCGTTAATGCCATGCTCAGTGCGCCGATGATCGAGATTAGGATAGCGCTAAACACTGCTGCCATCTTGCCCAAATAGGCGCGCACGGCACGCGCTGTTTGCTGGCGTGCGCCGCGTGGCATTTGGCGCACTGCCCACACCGCGCCCAACGCACCGATCAGCGCCGCTAACCAACCACCACCCATTAAGGCAAACGGCGCGGCTGGCGGCGATTCACCCACGGCAATTGCTGCCAAAATCCAGCGATCATAGCCGACGTATGGCACGACCTCTGCCTCATGCACACCTTCCCCTAGTCCCGCCGCTGCCCGAAGGGTAACCGTCTCCGGTTGCAGCGAGGCAGAACGCAGCACCATATAGCCGCCTTCTTCGTTTTGTGGAAGGCTGTTAGCGGGCTGCCCATCCACCTTTACGTAGAGGTAAGCGAGATAATCGCCGCGCCGCACGCGCAGCGCTAACGACTCGCCGCGAAAGCCAAAAGTCAGGCGCTGTGGGCTAAAATCAAAGTTCGGATCGCCATAATCGGCTGAGCGGACATCTGCGCCAAGCGCGCCAAGCTGCCACGCGCCTTCGTAGCGCAGGCGCGCATCGGTTGGATGATGCAAGCCAATTTCTAACCCTTCACCTGAAAAAAAAGCACCATCCTCAAACCACGCCGCCGCCTTGCCCGAAACGGCAAAGCCTTGTATCGGATCATCAGCAGGCGCGTCCGGCGACCAATGTTGCAGGATCAAACCGCCGATCCATGCCCACTCACGTGCTGCCCGCCTATAGGCTGCCTGTGTGTAGGCTGCTTGCGTCGCTGCGTCCACCTGTCCCCAGATCGAAGGTGCGCCGCGCCAGCTTTCAGGCAAGCTGTTCCAGCCAAAGTGGCTGCCCCACAGCGCCTTATGCCCATCGCCGTTCTGCTGCATCACCTCGCGCAGCAGGATCAGGCGCGAAAAATTCAGCACGTTCGAGTCTACAGTGCGATCCTCAGGTGAGGCGTTGAAACCGTAAGGTTTGCCCGCCGCCGCGTCGAAGTAATCCTGCGCGCCGTAGGCATACAGCGCCCGCAGATAGCTCAGATCGCTGATGTTGCGCGGGCCTTGCTCCACCGTTGGCGCCAAGCCCGCCGCAATCACCGTTGCGCTCAGATCGTTACCTTTGATAGCCGGATAGGCAGCCGCCAACAGCGCCGCATACTCCGCCGGTTGTGGATCAAGTCCGCCCCAGCGGTCGTGCAGATTTGGCTCATCCCAAATTTGGTAGAAATCAATCTGATCGGCGTAGCGTGCGGCAAGCGTGCGCGCAAAGCGTGCGAAATGCTCCACATTGGCGGGCGGCGCATAGAAACTGCCTTCCGCCTCTCGTCGCCGCGCCCAAGCCGGCGTGCTTTCCAGCACCGCCACAAGGCGCAGTGTTGGTTGTGTGGCAAGGGCAGCCACAATCGGATCGTAGCGGCTGAAATCGAACGTGCCGCGTTCCGCCTCAATCTCTGCCCAATAGAAGGGCTGCCGCACCCAAACAAAGCCCGCCGCTGCAATGTGTGCCAGTTCACGCGGCAAAGCCTCAGGCGCGTATTTGGTGAGGGCAGTGTTGACACCTTGCAACGGCACCTTGAAGGGCAGCGCGCCGCCCTCAGCAGGATTTTCCCAACCGCGCACCGCACGCCCATGCTGATCGGCGTGCCACAGCGCCACACCAACGCCAGAGGCGCTGACTAGGCAGCACAAGAGGAAGGCAAGCAAGGCACGCGGCATACTTACTTCACCCAACGCGGACTCAGCGCGCTGCCTTCAACAGTGATGCGCGTGGCACGCCCGCTGCTGACATCTACCACATGCAAATCGCCCTGATAGACCAGCACAATCTGCTTGCCGTCGGCGCTCCATTGGAATTTTGCGCCGCGTGTGCGATCTTCAAATGGCACAATGCCAACTTGATCGCGCTGCGGAAAGACGTGGCGCGGATTGCTGCCATCCCGATCTGCCACCACTAGATCATACTCGCCGTTCACGCTGTCGTTCGGCGTGCGCGCCTGCAAATAGGCAATACTGCCGCTGAGCGCGCCGCCCTCTGCCGTGTTCAGCGGCGAGAACTGCGGCGCAGACCACATCCCAACGCGCTCAAAGATCGGGTTGATGATGAAGTTTGCCGTCGCGTTTACGACTGCCACATCAAAGACCGGGCTGTTTTCAGGCGGTTCGTTGCCGAGTGGCGCGCCATGCACCGAGGCTACCAGCACCGCACTATCCGCCGACCACGAAAGGCTAGGCTGCCACAGCCAACCGCGGGCAAGCGTCGTTTGGTAAATGCGGAAATCAATCAGCTTTTGGAAGCTGCCGCGCTGCATATCCACCAAGCCAACACCTTCCGCCTGCGCCCAAGCAAGGCGCGCACCATCAGGCGACCACGCGAAAAACGTCCCCCATTGGCTGTAAGTGCCGCTATCCGTCGGCTGCAAGATTGGGTCAGCACCGCTGATTTTGCCTGCGGCATCTAAGCGTGCGATGAACAGATCGTTCAGCGCTTGGTAGCCCGGCGGCTCGCCGCGTGGGCGCAGTGTGGAGTAGCTAAAGGTGTTTGGACGGTTGGGCAGCCACTCCGCGTAGAGGACGTTATCCACGATCAGCTTGACGGGCTGCGCGCTTGGGTCAGCCGTATCCATCAGCACCCACAGTTCGTTAAACACCTCTGCCGAAGGCGCGTTGGGCTTGCGCGTGTAGAGCAGTTGCCGTCCATCGGGTGAGAGGGCAAAGACAATCCCATCCAGATTGCCGCCGGTGGGCAGCGCACTTTGAGTCAGGCTCGTCTCGCGGATCACACGCGCTTGCCCATTGCTGATGTAGAAGATCGCGCCGCTGATGGCAATTGGCTCTAGGCGGCTGGTATCCACACCCACAGCCACCACTTGGCGCTGCGGCTGTGTGATGATGGTGCGGCTGCTCTGCGTGCGGCGGCGCTCAACACCGTCTTCCAGCAGAACATCATAGCAAACGCGGGCAGTGCCGTTCACGCCGCCTTGCAACACGCGCGTGGCGCCTTCGGGCAAATCAGGCGTTTTGAGCGTTTCGCTCTCATAGGGCACCACCTCATCAAGGCATTCGGCGCGGTTCTCCACGCGCACCACTGTGATCAACATGCCGTCGGTCACTGGCGTGAAATCGGGCGGGTTCAGGCGGTCAAAAGCACCTAGCACCACATTGGCACGGCGCAGCACTTGCCCAACTGAACTGGGCGGACTAACCGAGAGCGCCAATTCTTGCCCATCCACCTGAAGGCGCACGCGCAGCAAGGTTTCACCCGCACCGACATCGCAAGCGGCCACGCTGAGCGCCACCAGCATCATCAGCAGACGCCGCATGGCTAACGCTGTCCCCAACTGGTGTTGAGCTTCAATTTTTCGCCCTCACCGCCGCGTATTCGGTAAAGTCCGCGTATGATTTGGTCGGCTGCCACAAACATCAGGATGAGCGCCTGCACTACCTTGATCAGCTCACTTGGCACCCGTGAGGCAAGCTGCATCTGTGCGCCGCCGGCGTCCATCATGCCGAACAGGAAGGCAGATGGAATAATCCCGATGGGATTATTGCTTGCCAACAGCGAGACAGCGATAGAATCGAAGCCGAGCGCCAAATTCTGGTTGGTCTGGAAATCTTTAGTGACGCCTAGCACCTGAATAGCGCCTGCCAAGCCCGCCAAACTGCCCGCGATCATCATGGTCAGGATCGTCATGCGCCCGACCTTGATACCAGCGTAGCGCGCTGCACTGGGATTTAAGCCGACCATACGCAGTTCAAAACCAAACGTGGTTTTATACAGCACAAACCAAATCAGGATGGCGACGCCGATAGCGATCAGCACACCCAAATGGAGTGTATCGCTGGCACGCCCGCCCGGCGTGTAGATAATTGGTAGCGCCGCTGTATCGAGGATCGGCGGCGTGCGGTTAGGGTTGCCGCTGCATATGCCCGGCGCAGTGCAAAGGGCTAAAGGTCCGGCAGGCGTGTTGGCACGTGCCGGCGAGACCAGCCATTCTAATAAGAGCGCCGCGATATAGTTGAGCATGATCGTCGAGATCACCTCATGCGCGCCAGTACGCGCCTTCAAGAAGCCGGGCAGGAAGCCCCATGCAGCACCGCCCAACGCACCCGCCAACATTGCCACGATGATATGCAGCAGCGGCGGCAATCCGCTAATGCCAAAGCCTGCCCACGCCGCGCACAGCGAACCGACCAAAAGCTGCCCTTGCGCGCCAATGTTGAACAGACCACCCTTGAAGGCAAACGCCACCGCCAAGCCCGAAAGGATCAGCGGTGCCATTTTGATCAGCGTGCGGACAAGCGCCGCATCCGTGCCGAGTGAACCTTGCAGCAAGCCCTGATAGGCACGAAACGGATCACGTTCTGCCAGCAGGATGAACACTGAGCCAATCAGCACCGCTGTGAACACTGCCAAAAATGGCACTGCCAAAGTGCGCAGGATGTTCCGTGCGCCACTGGCACGGCTTGGCGCAGTGGTTGGTGAGCTAATGCTTGGTGGTTGGGAAGGCGAAACAGCCTGTGCCATGCGCGTAAATCCTTTTCAAAGGGCGTTTGGCAAGTATGATACCGCCTCTGCCTGAAAATGGCGATCAATTCCTATCAACGGAAGTGGCAAAATTTGTGGTATGTGCAACAGCCACATAGTGATAGCTTAGCAGTCGAGCAGGATTGGCATCACTCCCTGTTGGCATGGCGTCCCTCTCTCCAATTTTTTGGAGAGAGGGATTGAAAGGGTGAGGTATACTACACGCCTTAATTGATCTTGAAAGCGGATAAGATAGGCATCAGCACGTTTTCAAAGAGTGCCTGAGCATCAGACGGCGTGCCTTGCACGATGACGATGTAAACAGTGCCGTTCTGAGCGGTGGCGGCAATGTAAGCGCGCAACCCATCCGCCTCTGCCTCATAGAGCAACCACTCAAGCGTTTCCGTCTTGATGGTGGTGCTTGGCTCAGGCGGCAGCAGCGCACCCAACGCCGACCGCAAGAGCGCATCGGCATCGTCGCCAGGCGCAGATTGAATCAGCAGCGCGGAAGTGCCATTCACATAAGTACCCGTCTGCGGATTCTGCCACCCTTTCGGCACAAGGGCGCTAATGTTGCCAAGCGTGATCGGCTCTAGTTCGATTGCAGCAGCCAACTGCGGAAAGCGCAAGCCCATCGTCGCTACACAGGCGGCATCCGGCGCTTGGGTTGGATTGTTGAGGAATGCCCGCGCCATCTGGACAGGGCAGGCGCCACCAAGCAGCGCACCATGCCCAACGCCGGGATATTCCACATAAAAGGCATTGGTCAGCGACTGGGCAACTGTCTGGGCAAAGGCGGGTGGTGTGATCGGGTCAAAATCGCCATTGAGGACGAGCGCGGGAACATTGCTTACCACCGGATCATCTACTTCAGCAGGCAGTTGCGGCACATCCCACAGCGCGCAAACTGCAAGCACACTCGCGGGAGACCGTGCTAAGGACGTGGCAACGCTGTGCGGCACGCCTTCACGCTGAATGTCATCCTCTGTATAGTCGCTGTCCTCAGCGCATAGCACCGAGAAATACATGCCATAGCTGATTGAGAAATCGAGGAACAACAGGGATCCGATGCGCTCTGCCCACGCGTGATCACTGTTGGCACTCGCCGTCAGGTAACTTGGAATGCTCGGCAGCAGCGCCGTTTGGTAGAGCATTCCATGCAGCAGGCGCACGAACAAACTGCCCGTCAGCTGTGTGGGATATTGCTTGCCGTCAGCGCTGTTGGTCAGCGTAATGGTGGCAGGCGCAGCGTTAAGGTCATCCACCGTCTTAAGGAAAGTTGCCTCAAGGTCAGGGTTGGCAGCGTTGCAGGCTGCATCAGCGGCGCACGCCGCAAACAGGCGCTGCATGGCACGCCAGCCATTCAGCGGAATTTCGGGCAAGAAGTTCGTCTGGCGCGGCACGTTCGCATCTAGGATCACGCTGCGTAAGCCGCGTGGCGCAGTCGCCATCAGGTGCTGCCCCAGCAGGGTGCCATACGAGACGCCATAGAAGTTATAACTTTCATAGCCCAACGCATCCAGCATCACATAAGGAATATCCGCGGCGTTTTCATAGCTGTTGAAGGCGGCAAGGTTGATGCTGTTTGCTTCATGGTCTGCTTTACAGGCAGTGAAGGCGGCTTCCGTTTGCTGAAGGGTTGTCGCTTCATCCAAATCAGCGTTGAGAGTTGCCAGCACAAACCTGGTGAATGCTTCACAGGCAAGGCTTGGCTGTGTGTTCAGCGTGCCGCGCTGTTCCAGCAGGATGATCTCACGGTCTTGGCGCAGTTCACCAAGCGGCGTCACCGCCAGCAGTGTGCCGAACAGCGCAGTGCCTGAACCGCCAGGGCCGCCTTGCAGCATCACCAATGGATCAGCAGACGGTGTTGCGCTGGTAGAGGGAATTTTTGCTACAGCCAGCTTGATGCGTTCGCCATCAGGCTGTGCGTGGAATTTCGGCACACTCACATAGGCGCACTCGGCATCCGGGAAATACTGAGGCAGTGGCGCCAAACAGTCCGTTGGCTCAATGGTGATGTTCGGCTGCGCGTAGATAGCCGCCATGGGCATATTTGCCAACGGCAGGCAGCCTAGTACGAACAGTAAAAGGATAGCAAGCCGTTTCGGCTTAAGCATTTTCATTCGGAAAACTCCTGCTTAGAATCGGACGGTTCGGGTTCAGGGGCTGGGCTTGGGTGCGAAAGCACCATCAAGCGACGGCGTTTGCGCCCTTCCTGCGGCGGACGCGCCTCTAGGGCATCCAGCATTTGGCGCAAAGTGCGCTTCAGTTCGGCGAATTCTTCATCGGTAGCGAGGAAGGCATGATCGTGAAAGATGACGTTATAAAAATCGGGCGGTGTGGTGGCGGTGATGTAATCGGCAAGGTCGTTGGCAGCCGCGTTGGCATAAATGCACACGAACTCAGCCAATTGTGGCACACTGGCCGTGTTCACGTCCGTTTCAGTGATCTGCATTGCCTCATCGTTGGCGGTGTAGATTTTCTCCTCAATGCCGTTAACAAGGCGCGTTTCTGCAACCATGATCACGTTGCCTTCCAACAGCAGCCGCAGATGGCGGTAGAGCGATGGTTTCGGCACATCCTTCAACACATCGTGCAACTGTGCCGTCGAGAGCTTGGCACGGTGCAGCACCTGGCAGATTCGCATACGGATGGGATGGTTGATCAGATTTAGGCGCTTGATCGTCATAGTCATTCTCGATAACGTTATCAGATATGATAATAAAACAACCGAGATGATTTGTCAAGCCTTGTTTGGTCGGCACATTGTGTCCCTTATGCCGTGCCTGTGAATGGCGTATAATTAGGCATGTGCCGCTTGCCAACAGGATTTACAGATATGTCTTTCCGCCGTGTTGCGCCCGTCTACCGCCGTGATGTACCGTGGGTCGCTGCGCTTGCTTTTGCCGTGGGCATTCTAGGCGCGGTCCTGATCGATCATCCCGGTTATACAGATGCCTTTTATTACTACAACGCCGCGCAACGCATGGCAAACGGACTAGGCATGACAGATGCCGCCGTGTGGATATACATCGGCGCGCCGTCGGGCTTGCCCATCCCAAGCCACCTTTATTGGCAGCCGATGCCATCGCTCATCGCCTTTGGTGGCATGGCGCTTTTCAAGGTGCATTTCGGTGCGGCGCAGCTTGCCTTTTTGCCACTGTATGCCTGCCTTGCCGTGATCGGCTATACGCTTGGTGCGCTCTTGGGCAAATCGCGGCGGGTGGCATGGCTGGCAGCGCTGTTGGTGATCTTCAGTGGCTATTACTTTCCCTATTGGTTTACCACATCCAGCATTGCGCCCTTTGGCTTGTTCGGCGCGTTCGGCCTGCTGAGCATGGGCATTGGGCGCAAGACGGAAGCCTGGTTATGGTTTGCCGTGAGCGGTGCGTGCGCGGCGCTGGCACACCTCACCCGTGCCGATGGCTTGTTGCTGCTGCTCATCCTGCCTGTGGTAGCAGTCTGGCGTGCGCCGCTTGGCGTTGGGCTGCGTGCCATGCTGGCAGGCGTGCTTGCTTACGGTTTGGTGATGCTGCCTTGGTGGCTGCGAATGCTGGAGGTGACGGGCGCGCCGCTGCCTGCTGGTGGGCTTGAGACTGCCTTCATGCGGAGCTACGATGAAATCGTCAATTATCCACCCGGTGTCAGTTTAGCGCACTTTCTGACGTGGGGTGTGGAGAATATCATCGGGTCGCGGCTGTGGGCGTTGGGCGTGAACCTGATGCGCTTTGTCGGCGAACAGGGCTTGATCGCACTCACACCGCTGATGTTATTCGGTGCGTGGCGCAAACGGCACGATCCGATCCTGAGCGGCTTTTTGCTCTATGCGCCGCTCTTGTTCATCCTGATGACCTTTGTCTTTGCTTTTCCCGGCGCACGCGGCGGCTTGTTCCACAGCGGCGCGGCGCTCATGCCGTTTTGGGCAGCGCTAGGCGCCATTGGCTTGCACGATCTGATTAGGGCGGTTACGGCGCGGCGGCGCAGATGGAATCTGAATCAGGCAAAGGTCGTCTTTGGCAGCGCGCTGATCACATGGGCAGTTTTGCTGAGTGTGCTTATGCTCTGGAATAAGCGGCTGGAGTGGAACAGCAGCGGCACATTTTACGAGTCGCTTGGGCTGCCGCAAGAGGCAATTGTGATGATCAAGGATCCGTCCGCACTTTACTATTTCACGGGCAATATGGGCGTGGTGGTGCCAAACGCGCCGCCGAGCAGCATCAGCGATTTGGCAGCGCGCTACGGCGTGACGCACGTCGTGCTGGATCGCAACTATCCGCCGCTGATGGAATCACTGTGGCGGCGGCAGGAGGTGCCGTTTTTCCTAGAACATCGCTACTACAACGGCAGGGTGCGTATTTACCGCGTCCGTACGCAAGGGGAGAGCCGTGAAGTTAACTGATCTGCGCCGCCGTGATGCATACTTTGTGGTTTTGGCGCTTGTCAGTACGTTTGCCTATCTGTTGGCAGCGCATAACGCAGGCGGCAGTGGCTTTCCGCTTGACGATGCCTGGATTCATCAGACCTACGGGCGGAACTTGGCGCAAAGCGGCACATGGTCTTTTGTGGCGGGCGTGCCAAGCGGCGGCTCGACGGCGCCGCTCTACACGCTGCTCTTGGCGCTGGGCAACCTGCTGAATGTACCGTATTTGCTGTGGGCAGCCCTGCTTGGCGCAGCAGCACTCGCGCTGATGGGTATGTTTGGCGCACGCTTAGCAGAACGCCTCTTTGTGGGTGTGCGCGGCGTCGGTTGGTGGACGGGCGCGGCGCTCTGCCTGACGTGGCACTTGATCTGGGGTGCGGTTGCTGGCATGGAGACCGCCATTTTTAGCGCCCTGATCCTGATCGCCTGTGAGCTTGCCGCACGCCAACTGGACGCGGGACTGCGTGCGCGGGAACGCATGGCAGGCGGCGCAGCACTCGGCGCAGTGTGTGCAGCACTCATCGCAGCGCGCCCGGAAGGTGCCTTGTTGGCAGCCATGCTTGGTGCTGCGCTCTTAATCAGGTTAGCAGCGGAACGGCGGGCGGCTCTGGCATGGCTGATTGGCGTGTTGGTGGCGGGCAGCCTATGCATTGCGCCGTATCTGCTGCTCAACCTCAGCTTGAACGGCGCGCCGCTGCCCAATACCTTCAACGCCAAGCAAGCGCAATATGCGCCCTTGCTGGCGCGTGGCTTCCCTGCCAACTTTGGCGAGATGCTGATGCCCCTAGCGGCGGGCGGGCAGTTCGCGCTGATTTTTGGTGCGTTTTTTGGGATGCGCGGGCTGCTGCGGCAGCACCAACGCGGCGGCTGGGCATTTTTAGTCCTACCACTGGCGTGGTCGTTCGCCCTCATTGCACTTTATGCGCTGCGCTTGCCTGCCAGCTATCAGCATGGGCGCTATGTGATTCCTGCTCTGCCAACCTTCATCGTGATTGGCGTTGGCGGCACCCTGATGCTGAGTCAGGCACTCACGACGCGGCGGCGTGGAATGCTCGCCCGTTTGTTAGGGCGCAGCCTGCCACTTTTAGCCCTGTTGCTATTTGCCACTTTCTGGTTGATCGGCGCGTCAGTCTTTGCTCAGGATGTGCAGATGATCAACTCTGAGATGGTGGCGGCAGCGGTATGGCTGCGTGATAATGTGCCGCCTGATGAACTGCTCGCTGTGCATGATATTGGCGCGGTCGGCTTCTTTGCCAACCGTCCGATCCTCGATGTTGCCGGTTTGGTCAGCCCTGAGGTGGTGCCATTGTTCTACCGCCCTGCCGAGTTGTTTGCCCTGATGCGCGAGCGCGATGTGCGTTGGCTGATGGTGCTGCCTGATCAATGGGCGTGGCTGTGGCAAGGGCAGGCGGAAACCTTTGGGCGTTATTTCTGCCGAGTCTATAATACCAAAGGCTTGATGGGCGGCACGACGATCTACCGCTTTGCGGCAAGCGGCAATTGCCCATCCTAGCCCACACCCTGACCGAATGCACACGGAGAGACAACACACCATGCCAGAGACGCACGGCGGCTTGGCTGCCATTAACAAGACCTTCGCACGCGCCAAAGCAGAAGGGCGCGCTACCTTTATGCCCTTTTTCACGGTCGGTTATCCTGACTTGCTAACCTCGATCAATGTGATGCAGGCACTGGCGGAAGCAGGCGCGGACGCCCTAGAGATCGGAATGCCCTTCAGCGATCCACTTGCCGACGGACCGACCATTCAGCACGCCTCACAGGTGGCGCTGGAGAACGGCACGCGCATCAGTGATTGTGTGGCAGCCGTGCGGACGCTGCGTGAGCGCGGCGTCGGCGTGCCGCTGGTCATGATGGGCTACCTAAATCCGCTGCTTGCCTACGGGCTAGAGCGTTTCGTCGCGGATGCCGCTGCTGCTGGCGCCAGCGGCTTCATCGTGCCGGATTTGCCCACCGAAGAAGCGGGCGACTTTAACGCGCTGTGTGCTGCGCACGGTCTCGGCTTCACGCCGCTGCTGGCGCCGAATAGCACCGCCGCACGCATTGCCGAAGTAGTGAAGGCGGCACGTGGCTTTGTCTATCTCGTCTCGGTGACGGGCGTCACCGGCGCACGCGACTCGCTGCCGCCCGACCTGACCGAATACATTGAGCGCGTTCGGGCAGCCACCGACCTGCCCTTAGCGGTTGGCTTTGGCATTAGCAAGCCAAGCCAAGCGCGGCAAGTGGCGGCACACGCCGATGGCGTCATCGTGGCGAGCGCGCTCATCCGCCTGATGGCGCAGGAAGGCATAGCAGCCGTCCGTGATTTGGCGGCAAGCCTGCGGGCTGCCTGTGTGGTACAATAGCCGCGCAGAAAACAAGCAAACTTAGGATGGTTTTTATGTCTGAGCGAAAAATACGGGTGTTGGTTGCCAAGCCGGGCTTGGATGGGCATGATCGCGGTGCGAAAGTGGTGGCGCGTGCCTTGCGCGATGCCGGCATGGAAGTCATTTACACGGGCTTGCGCCAAACGCCAGAGATGATCGTTGAGGCGGCACTGCAAGAGGACGTGGACGTAATCGGCTTGAGCATCCTCAGCGGCGCACATATGGCGCTTGTGCCGCGCATTCTGGAGCTGATGCAGGCGCACGATCTGGCTGATGTAAAGCTGATCCTAGGCGGCATTGTGCCAGATGAGGACATCACCGCCTTGCAGCGGATGGGCGTCAGCGGTATTTTCGGACCTGGCAGCGATACACAGGCAATCGTTGAGCATATTCGTAAGGTTGTGCCGCTTGAGTGAGACACCGACCTTGCCACCGATTGTGGCAGCCATCCGCGAGAGTCGGCGGGCGCTGGCACGCCTGCTGACGCGCATTGAGAACAACGCCGCCGCCGCTGATCTTGCCGCGCTGTATCCACATGGTGGCAAGGCGCACCTGATCGGTGTGACCGGCGCGCCCGGCACGGGCAAAAGCAGCCTTGTGAACAGCATGGCGAAGGCGTACCGCGCCGAAGGTAAGACTGTCAGCATCCTCGCCGTTGACCCAACCAGCCCTTTCAGCGGCGGCGCCGTGCTGGGTGACCGCATCCGTATGCGTGACCTGCACGGTGATGCGGGTGTATTCATTCGCAGCATGGCAACACGCGGCAACTTGGGCGGCATCGCACGCACCACCGCCGATATGATCCGCGCTTTGGACGCCGCCGCCTTTGATGTCATCCTGATTGAGACCGTCGGTGCTGGACAGAGCGAGGTTGAAATCGCCTCTGCCGCGCACACAACCTTAGTGGTCGAAGCACCGGGCTTGGGCGATGACGTGCAGGCGATCAAAGCCGGCATCCTTGAGATTGCCGATATTTTGGTGGTGAACAAGGCGGATAATCCCGGCGTGGAAAGCACACTGCGCGCCCTACGCGCCATGCTTGATCTTGGTCACCGCGCTGAGCGCATTATGCATCACGGACAGTTGATGAGCGTGCCAGCCGCCGCTGTCGTTGGCGAAGATGAGGCATGGCAAACACCCATCGTGCAGACGGTAGCAACCAATGGCACAGGCATCGGCGGCCTGCTGGCGAAGATCGCTGAACATCGCGCCTATCTGCGTGAGAGCGGTGTGCAAACCTTGCGTGAGCGCGCCAGCCTGAACGCTGAGATCAGTGAGCGGCTGCGTGAATTGCTGTTGGCGCGCCTGATCGAGCGAGTCGGTGTGGCGCGCTTGCAAGCCCTGATTGAGCGCGCCATCCTGCGCGAGATCGATCCGAGCAGCGCAGCAGCGCTCTTGCTGGCGGAAGGTGTTCAGGAATAGGCGTTGTGACTCAACCCTGGATCGGCGCACTGTGGCGCACATGGATCGACTCACGCGCCTACCGCCTGCTGCCGCTTGCTGCGCTCCTCTTGGCGGCACTCTTGCGCCTGCACGCGCTGGACGCACAATCGCTCTGGAATGATGAAGGCAACACGCTACGCCTGATCCAGCGCGCTTTGCCCGATTTGCTGAGCGCCGCCAACCGTGATATTCATCCACCACTCTATTACATCCTGCTCAAAGGATGGGCAGCCTTCACGGGCGAGACTGAGTTTGCCCTGCGCGCCTTCTCCGCACTGCTTGGCGTGTTGAGCGTCGCCTGCGCTTATGCGCTCGGTGCGGCGCTCTTTGCGCGTGGCGTCGGGATGCTTGCCGCCTTCCTGACCGCTGCCAACACCTTCAGCCTGTACTACAGCCAAGAGGCACGCATGTACGCGCTGTTGGCGCTCTTTGCCGCCGCCGCCATGCTGTGTTTTGTCCGCTGGCTGGACACACGCCGCCTACCGCCGCTGATCGGGCTGGCGCTACTCAACGCGGCGGGACTCTACACACACTACGCCTATCCGTTGGTGATGTTGGCGCAAGGCGCGCTGTTCGTGCTGTGGTTTACTGCACGCCGCGAATGGCGCACGCTTGCCGCCTATGTGATTGCTAACCTGCTGAGCATAGCGCTCTTTTTGCCACAGCTCCAAACGGCGCTAAACCAGCTCAGCGGCTGGAGTCAGGCGAGCGGCGAGACACTGCCGTTCGTGAACCAGCTAGGTGTGATTGGTGCATGGCTGCTCTATGGTAATACCTTCCCGCGTTTCAACGAAGGGCTGATCGTCCTAACGCTGATGAGTATGCTGATCGGCGCCGCCGTCTGGGACTGGGTGCGGCGTCCGCAGCGTGCAGCACCGCTGTGGTGGCGGCGTGCCGTGCCAACGCTCTGGCTGCTGATCGGCGTGGGTGGCTTTCTTGCGCTCAATCTCTACCGCTTGGAAAACCTGAAATTCTTGCTGCCGATGCAGATCGCGGCGGCACTGCTGATTGCGCGTGGCATCTGGCTGCTCTGGGAAGCTGGTTCGGCAAACATCATTGCATGGCAAGAGGCGTTGCCGCGCCTGATCGCATTGCTAATCGGTTATGGGCTGATCAGCACGGCAAGTCAGGGCATTCACAACCTATACCACGACTCAACCTATGCCCGCAGCGATTATCGCGGCTTGGCGGCGTACATTGCACGTCAGGCGCAGCCGACTGATGCGATCATCCTCAGTGCACCAAATCAGGCAGAGGTGTTCACCTATTACTACACGGGCGATGCCTCGATCTATGGCATTCCCGAAGGCTTGGGCGGTGACGACCGCGCAACGCGCCGCCAAGCGGAGGCGGTCATTGCCGCGCATCGGCGGATTTTTGCCGTCTATTGGGGTGAGGGCGAACGCGATCCGCGCCGTGTGCTGGCAGAGGTGCTAAGCACACATGCCTATGAGATTGATACGGCATGGTTTGGTGATGTGCGCCTTGTGCGCTACGCGGTGCTAGGCACACTTGGAGAGCCGCGCCCGATCAATGCGCGCTTTGGCGAGTCGATCACGTTGCTCAGCGCAGCTTTCAGTGCAGCGCGTATCACTGCCGGCGATGTGCTTGGCGTGGCGCTCACCTGGCAGACCGATCAGCCGCTCAGCGTTCGCTATCGCGTCTCGGTGCAGCTTTTGGATGTCTTTGGGCGCCTGGTGGCACAGCGCGACGCTGAGCCGAACAACAACCTGTCGCTCACCACGTTATGGCTGCCAAACTTGCCTGTGCGCGATACGCACGGCGTGATCATCGCGCCGAATATACCACCTGGCGATTATCGGATTGTGGTGGTGCTGTACAGCTTAGAGGATGGCGCCCGTTTGCCCGTAGGCGACGGCGATGCGCTGCCCATCGGTAGGGTGGTGGTTGAATAACTCACCTTACGCACGCTTTGCCACCACCACATACTGAAAGACGAAATATTCACGCAACCATGGTACACGCCCAAGTGTCCATTTCAGCAGTACGTCCCAACGCCTGCCGCGCCGCTCAAAGAGGCGGAACAACCGCCGCGCAATGACGGCGTGCGTATTCGGCGGCGCAAGGCGCGTTACATCGCGGCGCATGAAGAAACGCAGGTGTGTGTTATCAAAAATGCCGCGCTCACGCAGCGGGAAAGACTGCCGCAGCAGGTGCAGAAAAATCTCCCAATGGGCAATGTTTGGCACACTGATGATCAACTGTCCGCCATCCGCCAGATGTTCGCCCAAAATCGCGCTGACTGCCCACGGATTTGCCAAATGTTCCAGCACGTCCGCCGCAAGGATTGTATCGAAAGTCTCGCCGTGCAGGGCAGCGCGCAGCGCAGCGTGATCTTCAAGGTTTAGGCAGTGGGCAGCGTCGAGGTGAGGACGCGCAACCTCAAGGGCAGCCGCGTTGATCTCCATGCCGACGACGCGCCGTAGATTGGGCAGTGTGTTTCGTAGGTAGGCAGCCACCGCACCCTGATTACAACCAACATCCAGAAAGGTTTGGGTGCTGTGCGGCACAAGGTCAATCAGATCAGGGCGCGCCGTCTTGTACGAGGCGGTGTTTTTGCGGGCAGTATCAAACTCTAAGGGTGTGGTCATGGTTCCTCACGGGCAGCGCGTCATGCGCGCACGCTGATCAGACGGGATAAGTGCGGCGTCTGGCAGCCCTTCTAAATCCGCTTTTATGTCGTTCAAGCCGCGTACATAATACTGCTCAACGCGGCTGCGGAAGAATGGGTATATCAGGCGCACCAGCCAACCCCGCCCCATTTGGAAGTGAGTATGCGTCGTCAGGCGCGTGCCGTTTCGATGGTCGCTTAGGCTGAAGACGACATCCATCTGCTTCAACAGTGGCGGCATTTTGCCATGCCGCAAATGGAGGCGGCTGCTTTCTTCACGGGTAACCACTTCAGGTTTCAAGGTGCTGCCTGTTTCAGGTGCTTCGGGCATCTGCTCACGCAGCATACGCTGCCAAACCGCTTCACGCGTGGCACGGATGATGACTTCCGCACATAGGCGAATGCTCATAGGTGATCTTATCCTTGTGTTGCTCTAGCCCGCTGCCGCAGCGCATAAATGATCAAGGCGGCAAGCGTGGCAAGGTAGGGAATCATCTGCGGCAATTGGGATGGCACATTGAAGCTACCCAAGCGCGTTTCCAGCGCGGCAAACGCGCCAAAGAGCAAGGCTGCTGCCAGCGTGCCAAGCGGCGTATAGCCACCCAACGCCGGGATGACCAACGCAATGTAGCCGCGCCCGGCGGTCATATCGCGGCTGAAGCCGTTTAGGTAGCCCATGCTCAGGTGAATGCCGCCCAAGCCTGCTAGGATACCACTGATCGCCAGCGCCGTATAGCGCACGCGCCGCACATTGATCCCAACGGAGGCGGCAGCCTGCTCATTTTCGCCCACAGCGCGCAGATGTGCGCCAAAAGGCAGCCGATAAAGCATGAACGCCACACCGCCCGCGCTCAGGAAGGCGAGCCACGTCAGCAGGTTTTGGCGTCCGAGTGCGGTATGCAGCGACTCGCCAAGCAGTGGCACGTCGCGCAGGAAGGGCAAATTTAGGTCAGGGATGCCCGTTGGCGGCAGGTTTAAGCCGCCGGCACGCGCACCGCTCAGTTGGTAGCCAATTGCCACAGTTGCCGCTGAACCAAGGATGTTGATCGCCACGCCGCCCAAGATCAGATCGCCCTTGAAGCCTAAGTGAAAGGCTGCCAACAAAAGCGCCATCAGTCCCGCCGCGATCAGCCCTGCCAGCGCGCCAATTAGCGCATTTTGCAGCAAACCGCCGACCGTGGCACCGGTGAAGGCAGCCATCAGCATAATGCCTTCCAAGCCGATGTTAATCACGCCTGCTTTCACGCTGATCAGCGCACCGAGCGATGGCAGCAGCAGCGGCGTGCTGATCCGTAGCACGGCGGCAAGGTAGGTTGCGCTAAAAATGCTGCTCAGGATGTTCTCCACACTCACGCCGCCTTTCGCCGCCGCCAAAAGCCAATCAGCCCTTCGGCGGTGAACAACAAGATGATGATCGCTTGAATCACGCGCACAATCTCCAAGCTGACTGCGGCATCGTTCTGCATGATCGGCGCGCCCACGCGCAGGTAGGAATACAGCAGCGCCATCGCCGGGATTGCCAACGGATTTTCCCGCGCCAACAGCGCCGCCACGATCCCTTCAAAGGTCAGCCCGCTGGAGACGGACAGCGGCAGCCGTTGGTAAATGCCCAACGCTAGATAGGCGCCTGCCAAGCCGCCAAGCAAACCGCTTAAGCCCATCGCCCGCACGATCACGCGCCGCAGGTTGATGCCGCCATAACGGGCAAAATCCGCGTTAGCGCCGACCGTCCGCAGCGTGTAGCCGAAGGGTGTCCGCTGCATCAGCCACCACACCGCCAACACCGCGATCAGCACCCACAGCACAGCCGACGTTACCCGTGTGGCAGGGATCAGGCGCGGCAGCAGCGCAGAGGCAGGGAAGAGTGCCGACGCCATCGCGCCACTTTGCGGCAAGCGGATTTGCTCAAGGATCAGCCCGTAGAAAAGCGCCGCAATCGGATTGAGCATGAGGGTGGAGACCAACTCGTTCGCGCCGAGATGTGCGCGCAGCACGCCGGGAATCAGCCCCCACAGCGCGCCGACCAACGCGCCCGCGCCAACGGCAAGGCTCAGGTGCAGTGCTGGCGGCAGCCCTTCCACGAAAAGCGCCACTAAGCCGCTGGCAAGCGCACCCAGAAAAATCTGCCCTTCGGCGCCCAAACTGAACAGCTTTGCCTTAAAGACAAGCGTGATAGCCAACGCAACCAACGTCAGGCTGATGGCGTCATCAATCCACGTTGCCCACCGATTCAGGCGGCTGAGCGGACCTGTCAGCAAGGCATTGTAGGCATCGCTCGCGCTCTGCGGATTGATCAGGAGCAAGATCAGCAGTCCAATCAAGAGCGCCGCTGCCACGGTCAGCAGTACGCGCAGCGATTCGCGCCCTGTCTGCCCGATGAACAGGGCAAAGGAGAGCATCACCAAGGTGTTGATCGCCCAAATGACGCCGAAAGAGGGTGACTCGAATGCCTGCCCGAACGACTCCGCGCCTGTAATGCCACGTGCCAAGACGTGAACGCTCAGCAGCAGCGCCATGCCAAGCGCCACCACCGCAATTAGAGGCATAATCAGCCATGCGCGCTGCACAATGCTTGTTTCCTGTGGTCTTCGTTACCCTGCGCCGAGAGTATAGCGCATTTGTGGCTGTTTTATGAGGTGTTATAGATATTCAACGCGGTTTAGCATATCGTCAGACGTATAAACGGCATGGTAAAGGGTTAGCGCATTCACCCATTCACCAATCCAATGTTTTTCAGGTTGCCCAACAATAATGCCAGCATGTTCTATTCATGCCGCTGCAAGCACCACAAAATCCGTGTCGAATGTGCATAAAACACATCCCATGTTGGCAGCGCGTTGCAGGTGACTATCGTCTGAATCGCCAAGCCGACCTAACTCCCGCACAGTAACTGCCTCAATACCACGTTGCCGCAGTTGATCGGCAATTACCACAGGCATATTTTCGTCAAGGTAGAAGTGGAGTGCCGCCATGGTCTATCCAGTTTTGCTTTAGGCGCTGTGCTTGTTTAATCTGCTCTCGCAGGTCGGCGTCCAGTTCAGTTTTGTGTTCATAATAATATGCCAATGCCGCATAAACAGCTGCAATCGGCACAGCATAACCTGCTGCCACCTCATCGGGTGTTTGCTTGTGATACAAGTGTGCTAGGACAATATCACTAACGCGCAGCCCTGTTCCAGCAAGACAGGGGCGACCACCACGCACCTTAGGATTGCTGGTGATAAGATTGATGCTGAGTGTCGTTTCCATGGCAACGCCTCACCATTTTTGTGAAGGGATTTCACCCAGTATAACATATTGGCGGCTACTTATCGCGGGTGATGGCAAAGCCGCTCATGAACTGCTTTTGCAGCAGTAGAAAGAGGATCAGCGGCGGCAGTGATGCCACAATGCCGGCTGCCATCAGCAAGCCAAAATCCGTCTGCGGGCCACTGCCCGCATTCCGCACGCCGATCTGGATTAACTGCACATCAAGGCGATCCGGCGGCAAGATCAAGCGCGCCCAAAGGTACTGATTCCAACTGGCGATGAACTGAATCAGTGCATGTGCCGCAATCACATTCCAGCTCATCGGGATCAGCACGGCGAACAAGAAGCGCAGCGGCGAAGCACCATCTATTTGAGCGGCATCTGCCAGTTCACGCGGAATATTGGAGAAGTGCTGCCGAAAGAGAAATGCACCGGTTGCCGTTGCTAAAAAGGGAATGGTGAGGGCAAGGTTTGGGCTGGTCTGCGCCCATTCCAGCTCTGCCACAAGGCGAAAGAGCGGCAGCATAATGATCTCAGTTGGCATCAGCAGCGTCAGCAGCACAAAGAAGAATAAGAACACCTTGCCCGTAAAGCGGAAATAGACGAATGCCAAGCCTGCCAACAGCGCCAGCACCGTCTTGCCGATCACAATCACCAATGAGACAACGGTTGTGTTCAGGATCAGCCGATCAAAGCGCAGGCGCTCAAAGAGCGTGGTGATGTTCGCACCGAACGCCTCGCCGGGTGGGAACAACTGCGGCGGTGCTTGAAAGGCTGTCACAATATCCAACGTGGCAACTTGCAGGGCATAGAGCGCCGGCAGGCACATCAGGAAACAGATCAGGATCAGGGCAAGATGCACGCCAATGCGCGGACGGTGAGTCAGGGCGTTCATAATCAAGCTCCGTAGGTGATGTTGCGTTCTAGGGTGCGGAATTGCAGCACCGTCAGCACTGCCACAATCAGGAATAGCAGCACTGCTTGGGCAGCCGCCGCACCAATGGGCGCGCCCGGGCTGAACGCATCCTGATAGAGTTTATAGATCAGGACGTTGGTTGCTCCGCCGAGCGAGCCTGCCGCGCCGAGTGGCGGTCCGCCCTGTGTGAGCGTATCAATCGCGCCGTAGATGCCATAAAACGAATATGTGACGTTCGTCACCAATAGAAAGAAGGTGTAGGGCGCCAGCATTGGAAAGACAATGCGGAAAAAACGCTGAATGCGGTTAGCGCCATCAATAGCGGCTGCCTCTTGCAAATCTCGTGGCACGTTTTGCAAGCCCGCGATGTAAAAAATGATGTTGAAGCCAAGAATGTTCCAGACGCCGGCAAAGACCACCACCCAGCGCGCTAAGGCAGCATCGCGCAGCCAGCTGGGTTGAATGCCCACGGTGCTATCCAAAAAGAAGTTGATCAAGCCGCTGCCGCCCTCACGGAACATCGCCTGAAAAACGGCAGCGGAAACCACAGGCGAAAGCGCGAACGGAAAGATCAGCAAGGTGCGGTAGAAGGCTGCGCCGCGCACCTTTTGCGAGGCAAGCACTGCGATGCCAAGCGCCGCCGTCATGCTCAGCAGCACGATCACCACAGTGATGAACAATGTGGTGAGCAAGCTGTTCTGGTAGATTGCATCGCCGGCCAGGCTGATATAGTTGTTTAGGCACACAAAGCGATCAGTGCGGATCGGAAAGCGCCGTGCCACCAACGAGAGGTTGAGCATTTGCACGCTTGGATAGTAGAGGAAAATCAGCAGGCTGAGCAACGTCGGCGCGATGAGGATGTAGCCAAGCCAGCGGCTGCGGAAATAGCCTGATTCCGCACCATCCATGCGCCGCCGCCCTAAGATCAAAGTCCAGAGTGGCAGCAGCACTGCCACCGCCATAAAAGCGGTCAGCAGCACGCCGATCAGCGTCTCGGCAAAGGCTGCCTCTGGCAGGTAAGTGCAGTGCTGTGTGGCTGCCGCGGCAATCTGTGCGCCGAACATGCCAACGCCCACGCCAAGCGCGGCACTCGCAACGCGATTCGGGACGCGCCGCCCTGCCCGTGTTGCCGCTTGCCAGATCAGATAGCTGGCAAGCCCGCCTGCCAAACCGCCAATGCCCAAAGAGAGCAGCAGCGGCTCAGCAGGCAGTGTAAGGTAATAGGTGATGAGCGTCTCCAGCGCGCTAGGTGCAGCGCCAATGCCATTCAGCAGCCACATAAGCAGGCGCAGCAAGCCATCGCGTTCGGCGACCACAAACCACGCCGAAAAGACGATTACAAAGGCGGCTATGGCGCGCACGGATAGCGTTTGTAGGCGCTCATCACGCATAGAAGCTACTCCTTAGTTGCCCACAACGGCGTTGTATTCAGCCAGTGCCTTATCGGCTGCCTGCTTGGCGGCAGCAAGGGCTGCCTCAGGCGTCTCGCCGCTATCCACAATGGATTGAAACGCCTTAATGAGCGCCTCGCGCACTTCGGTGGAAGGCCCGACCACAAAGCCCGCATTGGCAACGTTCCCGCGTGATTTTGCCAGTTGGTTCACGGCAATCGCAAAAGGCGGATTCTGCTCAAACCAGCCTTCGGCGGTCAGGCGCGCAACTGAACTTTGGCGGATTGGGAAGTAGCCTGTACCCTTGTGCCATGTGATATCGTTCTCGGTGCTGGTTAGGAAGAAAATGAAGTCCACGGCTGCCTTCAGTTCCGCCTCCGGGTGATCAGCAGTCACCCACACGCTGGCGCCGCCAACTGTGCCGCCGTTATCGGCATCTGTGCCGGGCGTGATCAGCGGTGCGGTGCCAAGTTCAAAGCCCTGCGCCTTACTAAAGTTCATGAACAACGTCAAGCCGGCGGTGCTGCTGATGCTCATGGCAGTCCGCTTGCTCAGGAAGGTGATGCCTTCGCCGTTATAGTCATTGGCGCGCCCTGTGTAGGTGTAGTAGCCCTTTTCTGCCAGTGCCTTGTAGAATTCTGCTACACGCAGCATTTCAGGGCGCGTGTAAAGCACTTCAGTGGCACGTCCCATGCGTCCGTTATCGTTGTCGGTCAGCAGGGCATTCTGCATGGCGAGCCACTGTTCCGCAAACCATGCCGACATCGGGAAGTTGATGCAGGCAGTCAGTTTTAGTTCCTCTTTCTGCGCCATGATGGTCTCGCAGGCAGCAAGCACCTCTTCAAAGGTCTGTGGCGGCGCGTCGGGATCAAGCCCAACAGCGGCGAACAGGGTGCGGTTATAGTAGAGGATTGGGTTAGAGGCATTCCATGGCATACTGAGCAGTTCGCCGCCAATGGTATAGTAGGCGCGCACGGTTGGCACAAGGTCATCCAGTGTGGCAAGCTGCTCAGGCGTGGCAAGCGCGCTGATCGGCGTGAAATAGCCTGAGTCAGCGGCAAGCTGCGAAAGTGAATCTTCGACCTGCACAATGTGCGGCGCTTGCCCTTGCTCTGCTGCAAGCAGGGCAGAATTAAAGAGTTCGATGTAATCGGTGCTGGTGCTGGTCACGGTCACAGTGATGTTTGGGTTTTGCGCCATGAAGGCATCGGCAATGCCCTGCACCACTTGTGAGCGCGAATCCTGCTGTCCACCGAAGATATGCACAAATTTGATCTCAATTTTTTCTTGGGCTTGGCTGGGTGCGCCCAGAGCGGTAAGGGCAAGCACGGCCGCCAACGCCAAGGTGAGGAGTCGAGTACGAATCACGGGTGAATCTCCTAAAAATAGGCAGTTAATCACCGTGAGATGATGCGCCAAAAAGATTATGCTTATGTTAAGTGGCTGTTAAATTTGGTGCGCCTCGTTGCCCTCTACCGAATTCTGTGGCATCTGAATTCGGCACATAATATCGCACAACCTGAGCCTAGAGTACCAAGCCGCATTGCAAAGTGCGCTATGAATGGCTATAGTCATCTGCCAGACGGCAACCGAGCAAGAGGAGATAGGTTGATGCGCCGAGTAGTGTTATTGGGCTTAAGTGTATTGCTAGGCAGCCTACTTTTGGCAAGTTATGTAGCAGCGCCAACGGTGCGGGCGGAAGACCGCAGCGCGTGCCGCATTTTAGTAGATGAGGGCATTGCAGCCGCAGCGGCGGCGTGCGGCGGCGCAGGCGCCGATAGCGCGTGCTACGGTCATGCAGGTGTGGTGGTTAGCAGTGCGGCAGATAGCACAGTGTTAAGCACTGTTGGGCAGATTGCGCCGCTGAGCGAAATTCAATCGCTCACCACGTCTGCTGCCAGCCTTGAAAGCGGGGACTGGGGCATCGCCATGCTGAACATTCAAGCGGGCTTGCCCGAAGGCGCGGCAGGTGTGCGCGGCGCACTCTTTGGCGATTCCGTGCTAACTTCAGCGGTGCGCGCTGAGGCTGCCACCACCCAAACGCTGACCGTCCGCACCTTTGACGATCTGCCTGTGCTGCTGCGGGCAGGCGCTAGTTCAAACTTCCCACAAGTCACCCGTATGACCTTTAAGCAGGAAGGCGCGGCTGATGGGCGCAACGCCAAAAACACTTGGGTGCGCGTGCGCTTGGACGGCATGGTTGGCTGGGCATCTATGAACCAAATTCGGTTGGAAGGCGATATTGAGTCGCTGCCCATCCTTGATGATCGTAACATCGCGCCCGATTTTCTGTATACTGCACCCATGCAGGCGATGACCCTCAGCAATGTGCCAGCCCGCGGCAAGCCCGCCTGTGCTGAGGCTGCCAGCGGACTGCTGTTGCAGCGCAGCGCCGAAAGCGGTGCTGATCCTGTCAGTTTGCTGGTGAATGGCGTTGAGCTGACCTTCCTCAGCGCGACCTTAGTCTTGCGCGCTGCGCCTAAAGATCACCTAGATGTGATGGCGATTGAGGGCGTTGTCTCGGTGCGCGCTTTTGGCGCAGAGGCAGCCATTGCCGATGGCGAAATGCTGCAAGTGCGGCTTGGCGGCGCCGATGATCTAACCGCAGTTGCCGCGCCCAAGCAAAAGACCAAACTGCCTTTTGCGGCTGTGGAAGGTGTACCAATGACGCTCATGCCGCAGGCGCTTTCGTGCTTGGCGGGCGTTGTGCCAACCGATGCACGGGTAGCGGTACGTTCGGGCCCAAGCGCTAAGGAATACACCTCGCTCTTTTTCATGCAGCCTGCCCAAACCTACACCGTGGAGGGCTGGAACGCAGACGCCGACGGCAATAAATGGTGGAAACTCCGCAACGATAACCGCGCCGAAAACTGGGTGGAGCAGAGCGCGATCCGTGTAGTGGGCGCTTGCGAAAAGGTTGAGAAGGTTGAAGTGGGCATGATGGCAGGCAGCGGCGCAGAAGGTGCCGCGGGCGTGCCGGGTGGTGGTGGCTTTGCGCCAAGCACGCGCACCATCTGGAATGCCGAAGTCGGTGTTGATCAGTTGGTTGGCACTTGCAAGCTGGGCGCGCTCAACTACTGCGCGCACATGGTGGCGATCTCGCCGCGTGGCAGTGGGCTGACCTATCGCGGGCAAGAGATCACGCCTTACAACCTGACGCGAGTCCGCGAGAACGTCTACGTTTATAATGGACGAAATGGCATGGGCAATGGACGCATCAGCATCGCACTGACCTTTACCAGCCCAACCAGTTATACACTAACACAGACCATCGTCTTTGATGCCGATCCTGAATGCCAGCATGTGAATGTGGTCAATGCCACACTGCGCTAAGGTTTATCGTGATTGGAGTGAATGACTTATGCTGCGAAAACTGCTCTTAATCGGCTGTGTGCTGCTTTTTATGGCAGCTGCGCTGCCCGTTACAAACGCCACCGCGCAAGAAGGCGAAATTGCCTACGCTTGGACGGAGACGGCAACCAACCTTCGCACCGGGCCCGGCACGAACTACGAAGTGATCACCACGCTAGAGATCGGCGTACAGTTGCAAATTGAGGCGCGCAACGCCGACACAAGCTGGATTTTGCTGAAGGGCGAGAACGGCTTGCGTGGTTGGGGCAGAACGCGCTTGTTCCGCCTCTCGGAAAATGTGCAGTTGCGTATGATTGCCCAGAGCGATGAAATCCTGAATCGGGCGGAGGTGGCAGCCGCCGCGCCACCAGACGCGGTTCGTCCGCCGAATGTGAGCGGTACCGCGCCGCTAAATGCGCCTTTTGTGCCGCAGATCAGCGGCAGCGTGCGTGCGGCAATGCGCGCTGTGGTGGCAAAAGGACAGGCGATGGGCAACAACATTCGTGTGTTCTCCAAAGTGGGTGACTGCATGACCGACCATCCGCAATTCCTGAATCCGTTCGCTTGGGGGCAGTACAATCTGGGCGAGTACGGCTACCTACAAGCGACCATTGATTACTTCAATGTGAAGCCGCGTGATGATGTCGGCAGTTCTTGGGATGCTGGCAGCAAGGCGGCGCACAACGGCTTTAACTCCAGCGCCGTGCGCGAGACGCAGTGGGCAGACCCTGCCATGTGCAACCCTGATGAGCGCCCGCTTGCCTGTGAATATCGCCTGAACAAGCCTGCCGTTGCCGTGATCATGTTCGGCATTGCCGATGTGTTGGTCATGACGCCGCAACAGTTCTACCGCTTTATGCGGAACATCGTGGATGACTCATTGGCAGCAGGCGTTGTGCCGTTGCTCAGCACCTTCCCAGAGAATCCTTCCGTGCCGCAGCTTTCGCGCCAAGTGAACCAAATGGTGCTGGCATTGGCGCGTGAGAAGAACGTGCCGATCATGAACTTTGCGGATGCTGTGAAGAATCTGCCCAACGGCGGCTTGGAATCAGATGGCATTCACCTCTCGCTGCCGCCCGGCTCCGCCACCGATTTCACGCCTGAAAACCTGAAGTATGGCATGACGGTGCGGAATTTGCTGGTGTTGCAATCCCTTGATGTCATCTGGCGGCAAATCTTGAATTAATCTGCGTCAGTCCTATGGGCGGGCTTGGCTTCCGCCCGTAGGCGCTCCCTGCAACAGAAAGGCAGCCTGAAGCATGTCCATCAATCCACGCCTAGAGCCATTCACCATCCTTGCCGATGTTTACAAAGTGAGTGGGCTATCTGCCTATGGCACAACCTTGGCAGCACAGCTCCTTAACTTCATCTACGACATGAGTTGGGAAGGCAGCCGTATGCTAGACCTTGCCAGCGGCAACGGCGAGGTTGCCTGTTGGTTTGCCGGGCGCAACATCCCTGCTGTTGGCGTGGATAGCTCCGCCAACATGATCAAACACGCCAAGGCGCTTGCTGATGAACAGAATGCCGCCGCCACCTTCATTAAAGCGGATATTCGCACCTATCAGGCAGATCAGCCCGCCGATTTGGTGCTGTGTATTGGCGGCTCCCTGAACTACCTGCCCACCATGAACGATCTGGGTGCGGTGTTCCGTAGCGCCGCCGCCGCTTGCACACCCAAAAAGCCGTTCATCTTCGACCTGCATACCATTCGTGGGTTGGCGAATACACCTGCTGAGCGCATCGTCTCGGACGGTGATCATCACCTAATCACAGCGCGCAGTGCCTTCAGCTATGAAACGCTCAGCCTGAACACGCTCTACACCGTTTTTCACTATGTGGCGGGCTGGCAGCGCGCCGAAGAAATGCACACCTTGCGCGGTTATCCGGTGCAGGCAGTGCAGCGCCTGTTGAACAGTTCTGGTTTCACCTTAGAGAAGGCGCTCACGCTGGATTTTGCACCGATGACAGCATCCACAGATGCCGATATGCTGCTCTTTGTGGCGCGCCGCACCTAGAAAGGCTGTTTACGATGGCAAACCCTGCTTCGATCATCTTCTTGGTCTTGTTCGCCCTAACGACGTTGTTCACCTATCTTTCGGTGCGCCGCCGCTGGGCGTCGCTGGCTGCCAGCTTTGCCTTTGGCGCGGTTGGTTCAGCGCTGTGCTTTGTGTTGTTCATGCTCTCTCAGAACAACTCGTTTGGGCGTGCGCTGCTCACAGGGGTGCTGATCGGGCTGGTCTTCAGCGGGCTAACTGTCTCGGCAGCCGCCTATTTCCGCGCCAACAGCAGCGCACGCCCTGCCCTGCCCGATCTGCGCGAACACCCTAGCGAGCCAGCGTCTGATCAGTGAGCGCCCTGCGGATGCGCCTTGAACCAGGCGACGCTCTCTGCCACTGCTTGCGGCATCGGTGTGGCGTGCAAGCCGAAGGTGCGCTCAAACTTGCTGCTATCCACCACGAAGGGCTGTTCAAACTCGTACATCATCTCGACCGTTTCGCGTGCGCCCGCGTCGAACAAGCCTAAGGCGCGCATGATCAAACGGTTGGCAACCGCAACCTTCACAGGTTTGCCAAGCGCCATCTCTGTAAGGCGCACCAATTCGCGCTGCGTGATGGCAGGTGCGTTCGGCACGTGCCACACTTGCCCTAGCGCCTCGTCCCGCGTGCCGAGGATGGCGAGCGCCTTGCCAAAGTCTGGCACGTAGGTGAAGCTGTGCGGCTGGTCAAGGCTGCCGTACAGGTTGGCGCGCTTGCCGGCAATGGCGGGATAGAAAAACAACGCGCCGCTCAGCATATACTCAGGTCCAAAGAAGTTCGAGGCACGCCCGATCACAACGCGCACCTTCCCTTTGGCATGCGCCTCTTGCAGTTCGGCAGACATGGCAGCGCGCACCTTGCCCTTTTTGGTTTGCGTCCGTATCGGCGACTCTTCGCGCAGCGGCGCACCGTTAGGCGCGCCATACATATATAGGTTTTCAACGACGACCAACTTTGCACCCGTCGCAGCCACGCCTTCGAGGATAGCAGTTTGCAGTGGTGGAAATTTCGCCTGCCATTCGTGATAGTCCGGCTGCGCTGCCTGATAGACGGCTGCCGCACCTTCGGTCAGCCTGCGGATGCTGGCGGCCTCGTAGGCATCGCCGCGCACCACTTCCGCGCCAACAGGCAGATTTGACGCTTTGCCGCTGCGGTTGACCAGCCGCACGCGCTTGCCAAGTGCCGCTAGGGCGTGTGCCGTGTGCTTGCCCACAGCGCCCGTACCAATGATGACGTGCAGTTCAGCCTGATTTGCCATTTGAGCAGACATGATCCTACCCTCCCTGATGTGATGCCTTCGCATCGGGCTAAAGAAAGTGCGAAAAATGTGAGAAAGGCGGCGTGTTTACGGCATGGTTAAACCGAACGCGCTGAGCATGAGGTGCATTTGCACCGTGTAGTACTGCGCGCTATCGCCCACGATAGGCTGCAAGTGATTGAACAGTTCCAGCATGATGATCCCGTGTAGTTGTGACCAACCAACCACACCTAAGTAAAGCGCTAACGGCGAGACAGTGTAGCCATCCTGTTGAATGCGCGCCTCTAGGCGCTCACGCATGGACGGCGGAATTTCGGCATAGGGTGCGCGTGGTGTGTAGTGTGTGCTGTGCAAGCATTCTTCGATCAAACCGATAATGACAACAAAGCCGCGAATGACAGCCGGCACGGTCAGCTCAGGCGGCGCATGGTAATCAGGAATGGGATTGCCATAAATCAACTGAAAATCAATGGGGTGCGCCACTGCCCAAGCACGGTACGTCTCTAGCACGGCTATCAGGCGCTGAACGGCATTGCCCTGCGCTGTGTGGTGCGCCTGTTCTAAGGCATCGCCCAGCGCATTGAAGCTATCGAGGATCAGCGCTGTGATGAGCGCATCACGGCTCTCGAAATAGCGGTAGATCGCCGCTGCGCTCATCCGCATGTGTGCGGCAATGCCGCGCAGCGAAACAGCCGCCGTGCCGCCTGCTGCCATTTGTTGGTGTGCGGCTGCCTTGATCGCCTGATAGGTTTCCTCGCGCCGCACATCGCGCCGCGTCTTGGAAGAGTCCACAGCTCTGAATACCTTTCTTTTTGTAAACATCACTTGCTTTGTGAATGATGTTAACAGTTTACACCGTTAACTAAATTTCTGTCAAGTGGCAATTGTGCAAGATGTGGTGAAGGCCAAGGTGATGGTTTGTTTCGGGCAGCCGCTACCCGCTGATTCTCTTTCACTGTGCGCGGGGAAAGGGTTAGGAATAGGGTCGGCGAGGTAATTCGCACACTCCACCACGCCGTCGTGTGCTGTTCGGAATTTTTACCAAAGCGCCTAGCAAGCGTAGGGTAACAATATTTGACGCACCTTGCCGCATGGTCTAGACTGTTTGGGTAGGAAACGAACTTTTGCAAAAGGATTTTCGGGACATGCCACACCGCATACGTACCTTTTCTATGCGCGTTGTCCTCGTGCCGCTGATGCTCAGCTTGGCGGCGCTGGCGTGCAATCTCTCGCCTTCTGAACCACAGGCAACTGCCACCTCAGCGGTGACGCAGACCAGCGTTGCGCTGAGCGATGTGCCAGAGGTGGAGATTCTTGCGCCGGCTGATAACAGCGAGGTCGTCGTGCAAACTGCCGTCCAGATTGCTGTGCGCGCCATTGACCGCACGGGCGTGACTCGCGTCGAGATGCGCGTGAATGGCTTGCCGATAGACGCCATTGCTGCGCCTGATCCTGCCGGTGTTTCGCCGCTGGAGAGCCTGCTTTCATGGACGCCTGTAACGCTTGGGCAGAACATCGTGGAAGTAGTTGCCTTTCGCGGCAACACACGCGGCAATCCCAAGCGCATCACGCTGATCGTGCGCCAGAACGTTTCACAGATTACTGTGCCTGCCGTCACCGCGCTGCCGCCGAACGTCACCCAAACCGTTGACCCAAGCTGCCGTGCGCGTGTTAACGTGAACGGACTCAACCTCCGCAATGGACCTGGCACCAACTACCCAAGTTTTGCTAACCTTGCGCTTGGTGCAGAACTGCCCATCATTGGCACGAACTTTGAGCGTTCGTGGTTTCAAGTGGTGGCGGCTGGCTCCGTAGGTTGGGTGAGCGCCAGCTTTGTGACGCAGCTTGGCGTGTGCAGCACGGTTGGCGTCGTGCCGATTCCGCCCTCACCGACCGTCCTACCCGGCACGCAAATTGTCATCCAGCCAACTTTTACACCCTTCCCGACGCTGTTCTTCCCAACCCAAACCAGCACTGTGCCAGTCATCGTGCTGCCAACCCTGACGCCTTCCCAAGTTGTGCCACCGACGCAAGGGCAGGTCACCATCGGTCAACTGACCTCGACTGCCATCTTTGCGACGCAAACGGCGCTTGCCTTCTCACCAACGCCGCCACCTAGCCCAACACCATCGTTCACGCCACCGCCCGGCGTCACCTTACCGACGGAAACACCCTCCGCCACACCGACCATCACGCCAACGCCGCTGCTGCCTGAGTTGGTCATCAGCCGTGCAGAGGCTGACCGCACAACCGTCGTGCTAGACCCTGTGACGCGCGTTGGACAGTTGGTTGTTTCAGCCATCGTCCGTAATGAAGGCGCTTCACCCGCACCGATCTTTCTCGTCTCGGTGCGGCAGCCGAATGGTGTTGTCGTCACGCAGCCGGTGGTCAACATCCTAGCACCGGGACAAGAAGAAATGCTGCGCTTTGATATTGCCTTCAGTTTGGAAGGCGCACAGCAGCTCACCATTATCGCCGATAGCAGCAACCTCGTCACCGAATACGACGAGACAAACAACGTCGCCTTCTTGGATATCACAGGTGTTGTAGCAACCGTTCCCGGCGCAACCGCGACGGAAACGCCAACCATTACGCCTACACCAACCGAGACTCCAACGCCAATTCCAACGGCGACTTTCACACCTGAGCCGATCCTGCCGACGGAAACACCCACCGAGCTACCTTCGGCAACCGTTGAGATCGTTATTCCTACGGCAACAGCAACGGCTGATGTGGTGATTATCATCCCAACCGAGACGCCGACCAACACGCCGGAAATCTCGCTGCCGCCAACGGAAACGCCGACGGCAACGGCTGACGTGGTGATCATCCTCCCAACCGAGACGCCAACCAACACGCCGGAAATCGCGCTGTCATCAACAGAAACGCCGACGGCAACCGCGACGGCTGACGTGGTGATCGTCCTTCCAACCGAGACGCCAACCAACACACCGGAAATCTCGCTGCCACCAACGGAAACACCCACCAATACACCTGAGCCTGTTGTGATTCTGCCGACGGAGACGCCGACAGACATCCCAACCTTTACGCCAGAGCCAACGGCAACCGAAACGCCGACGCCAGAGCCAACACCTACGGACATTCCGACGGCAACGCCAGAGCCAACGGCAACCGAAACGCCGACGCCTGAGCCAACCCCTACGGATATTCCGACGGCAACGCCAGAGCCAACGGCAACCGAGACGCCGACACCAGAGCCGACGCCTACCGAAATCCCGACTGAGGTGCCGACCGAAACACCCCTGCCAGAGCCGACGCCCGTCCCAGTCATTGATCTGGCTGGTGTGCCGCTGCTGCCCAACTTTAATGACCGTGCGCTGCTCGGCAACATCATGCAGATTGCACAGACGGGCAAGACACTTAATCCGAACGTCCCGCGCAATGCGAACGACTTTGCCATCTACGGCGATAACAGCCTGTTAGGTGCTGGCGCGCTTGGCTCACCAACGCTCAACCTTGCTGATTTCGCCGCTGAATTGCAGCCTGCGGTAGACCGCTTTGCAGAAGCGTTCCCGAACATCTCGCCGCGCTTTGGCGCTTGCCAAGGTCGCCCGTCGTGGGACTGCGCCGCTGAGCAGAATGTGAGCATCGTCTTTTATGGTGCAGGGCAGCAAGCGCTCAACTTCGGCGTGCCGCTGGAACAGTTCACGGCTGAGCTGAACAACGCGGTTGATCAGTTTGCCGCACGCGGCATTGTGCCGGTGCTGCTCACGCTGCCAGGTCCGATAGGCGACCTGAACGTGGCACAGTACAACACAGCTATCTACAGCGTGGCGCAGACAAGGAATGTGCCGCTGCTCAACCTATATCAGCTTGGCGCTCTGAATCCAAGCCTGATCAGCGGTGCAAACTTCACTGCCGCGCCCGACTCCGCCGACTTCACTGCACCAAACCCTGATCAGTATGGCACGGTGGCGGCAAATATTGCCCTGCTGCGCGTGCTGAGTGCGTTAAGTGGCGCAATCGTGCCGTAAGGCGCGCAAGACTCACACGAACGGGCGGTTTTCATACCGCCCGTTTCGTTTCTGTCCTTCGGTTGCACCGAATGTTATTCAGTCAGGCTGCCAGTCAGCGCGCAGAATGGCATACATCAGCGCAGTGATGTAGCGCTCACCCTTGCGGTAATAATCGCGCAGTGTGCCTTCATAGCGCATTCCTGCTTTCTGCATAACGCGCCCAGAAGCAGGGTTAAAATCAAAATGGCTGGCATAGATACGGTTCAAGCCAAGCCGCTCAAAGCCGTAGGCAATCACGGCGCGCACTGCCTCAGTCGTGTAACCCTGTCCCCAGAACGGCAGACCGATCCAATAGCCTATTTCGCCCTTATCGTGAGCGCGCTCATGCCCAAAGGTAAGCCCTGTGCCGCCCATAAATGCGCCGTCTTCGCGCCGTGTGATGGCAAAGCTGACCATGATCCCTTCATCGTAGGCAGTTTGGCGCGTGCTGAGCCAGTTGTGAGCATCTTGCGGTGTGTAGGGATATGGCACAACCAGCATGGTGTCGCTCACCTCACGCACGCCGATCAATGTCATAAGTGCTTGTGAATCTTCCATCTGGAAAGGGCGTAGCACCAACCGCGCCGTGCTGAGAGTTGGCTGTTCGGGCATCGCGGATAGTCCTTCGTGTGCAAAAACAGAGCGCAGTATCTTGCTGCGCTCTGGAACAAAGCCTAGTAACGTTTTGCAATCATGCGGTAGGCAATTGGTTGGCGCGATTGCAAGGTCTGAAATTCTTCACGGTAGCGGCGCACTTCATCCAGATCAATGCGTGCGATGCAGTAGCCTTCTTGCGGCTCAGCAGGCTTGGGTGGTTCGGGCTTGCGGGTGCTGCTGGCAGGCACATCCGTCGTGGCAGCCGCTTTGGGCGTCTCGGTTGGTTTGGCTGGCTCAACAATCGCCTTGGCAGCTTCAGGCACTGCGGGCTTCGCAGAATCAGGCTCAGCGGCTTTTTCCGCGCCATTAGCGGCAACTGCCACTGGCTCAGCCACTTTTTCGGCAGCCTTCTCCAACGCCTCGATCTTCTTGGCAGCTTCAAGGGCAGCCGCCTGAGCAGCGGCAAGTGCTTCCTGCGCCGCCTTTGATTCCTTCAGTTCTTTGGCGCGCAGTGCTTGCACCTGCTCCAGTTCTTTGATGAGCGACTCTTGCTCGCGCTGCATCTCACGGATCAGATCAGCCTCCACAGAGAGCGAGGCGTAAACCTTGCCACGCGGACCGATGATCATGCTCTCACCGCCGAACTTCAGCGTCACATCTTCACCAATGCGGTTGACGGCTGCCACAAAAAGGGCGTTCTCAAAAGCACGCGCACGCACGTAGGTGCGCCATTCATCAATGTGCTGCTGCTCCCAACTGCCTAAACAGCACAGCAGATCGGCGCCTTCCAGCGCCATGACACGCGCCACTTCGGGAAACGCCAAATCCCAGCCGATCAGCAAGCCGAGCCTGCCAATCTCGCCCGTATCAAAGACGGGCATTTTGAAGCCTTCCCGAAAGGCCATGCGCTCTTCGCCACGCAAATGCACTTTGTGGTAGACGCCCAGCAAATCGCCGCTCGGACCGAGCAGCACGGCGCTGTTGTAGAGGATGCTCTCGACCTTCTCTTTGGTTGGCATTCCAAAGGCAAGGTAAACGCCCGCGTCGGCAGCGCGCTGCGCCAGCAAGTTCACAGCCGCGCCCGGCACGCGCTGCGCCAACTCGGTGAACTGCACACCTAGCTCATAGCCACTGATCGCCAACTCAGGGAAAACGATCAAATCTACCTTTTGTTCACTGACGATGTCTGAGACGAAATCGGACATTTTCACAAGGTTATTGCCAACGTTGCCCAATTCTGGCTTCATCTGGACAGTGGCAACTGTGATTTCACGCATTTAACACCTCTATGCGATCAGGCATGGCGGAATTTTTCCGTGAACAAAACGGCGGCTGCTAACCGAACGTCTGTTCATGAGTGCTTAGTTTTACCACATTTTAGCGCGTCGGGCAAGGCTTGAAGCGCTATGAGCGTGGTGAATTATGTGGCGAGGATTCGCGGAGCAGACAAGTCGGATGGCTGTGGTAAAATCGTGCCTGCTGTGTTCGCCATACCTCACACATCGTTACAAAAGCGTTTGAATTCACAAGCAATGCACTTATTCGTGTTTTCGGGCGGTGGCGGCATATACTCTGTCAGGTGAATCCGATCAATATCGGTGATGACTGCTAAGACTTCGCTGCGAAGCGCTGTTGTGATTTCCACCATCGCATAGCGTTTGCCCTTCAGCAGGTAGACATAGCCGCGCTTGGCTGGCAGTCCGAAGGTTTCTTCCGCCAGCATGCCGTAAGCAGCGATTTGGATGATGTGATTATCGCTCAGCCAAGCCGACATTTTATAATCCACCGGGATGACTTCATCAGGCATGAACACCAGTTCATCCACCATGCCCACCAAGCCAAGCGCCGCTGAATGTAGGCGCACGTCAAATTGGCGCGTGCCTTCGGGAACTTGGTAAGCAGCCAATGTGCGCCGTGCAGCGCGGTATTTCTCTTGGGTATGCAGTGCTGCGCCTGCTTCCATTTTATAGGTGGTTGGGCGCACGCCCGGCGTGCAAGTTTCATAATAGACCACACGCGGGCAATAGGTGTATTGCTTCAATAGTGTGATGGTCAGTGCGTCAGCCAGTTCAGCACGTTCGATCATCTCATCTAGCGCCGCGCCTTCCAACGTTTCTGTGGAAGGTTCATCAGAATCAGGTGTGGGCAGTGCCTCGAAAGCATCGGAATCTGTTGGATCATCGGGTTCAATCGGCGGTAAGTGCATCACGCTCACTGTAATCCTCCTCAGTCACTGTCTCCACAATCAAGCGGCGCATCCAAGCCTTTTGGTCAATTGGATACAAGTGAATTTTGCCGGGCGATTGATCGAGGATATGCTCAATTTTGAGCATCAATTCCTCTTGGTGTGTGCGGCTGAGCTGCCCAACAAAGGCACTGTACTGCACACGATCCAGACCATAATCAAGGCACGTATCGGCGATTTTCGTCCGCCGCCGATCATCGGTAATATCGTAGATGAGCAGAATTCGCATCAGGGCAATCCTCTGCTACCAGACGGCACGGTAGGGCAGATAGGTTTCCTGCTCACCGCGCAGATGAGCAGCCAATTTGCGCGCCTGCCGTTGGATGATCAGTTCAATCGGAAAGCGTTCACCTTCGTAGCGCACAGTTGCCGTCAGGTGGAGTTTGATTTTTTCAGCAAAAGCGCGGCGCACCTCATCCTCTAGCCGCCCTTCTTCGGTCATCTTGATTGTAAAGCGGCGCGTGGCAAGCCCTACCACAAGGCGATCCACTGCCACACTGCGAAATTCTTCCATCAGATCAAGCGTTAAGGAAGGTTTGCCCGGTCGATCCGCATGAAGAAAGCCTGCAAATGGATCAAGCCCGGCAAAAACTAAGGCACGCTCTACCTGCTTACGCAGCATTCCATAGCCATAGTTCAGTAGGCTGTTGATCGGATCAGTTGCGCCGCGTTTTTCTCGCACCGTCCAGCCGTAGTCATCAGGCACAACCAGCCGCAGCATCTCCCAATAGTGTGTGGCTGCCAGCCCTTCATAGCCCATCAGGGCATCCCGAATTTCCTCAAGCGCTATGCCTTGCAGTGACTCTAAGTGGCGTGCCTGCTGGCTGACTTCAAGGGCGGCAGCTTGCAGGCGCTCATAGATTTCAGGCTCACTGTCCTTGCGCGATTTGGCAATGTATTTGAGTGTGGCAGCCTGATTGTTGATCTTGGCAGCCGCAATGGCAAGGCTGATGTGCGCGCCACGCCCGTCTTCATAGGCAGTGAGTTGCGCACGGCGTGTAAGCACTGTGCCGCCTAAGCCCGCAGCGTAGAGTGACGCATAATGGTTACCCAGCCGATCTACAAAAAAGATGGGAATGCCGCGTTGGCAGCAAGCCTCAATGGCATCGGCGGAGATGCTGATACCCTTCGATGCAACAATCACGCTTTTGAGGTGCATCAGCGGTGCTTGCACCAACATCTGGTTTGCCTTGATCAATTGCAGCCGTTCGCTGTGCTTGCTAATGTGTGATCCATATGTATCCGCGTACAACTCTGAAACAATTGCCATCTCAATCCCTACCTCTCCAAGCAACCAGAATTCGATCAAGCAGCCATGCCGCAGGCTCACTCCAAAATGAAGTAGCCGTCACCTTTAGGCGTGTTTTTGCCCACGTGCAGGCTCTGTCCCCACATAAGCCACTGCACCACTTCCCGCTGCGGAATACGCCAGCCTGCCCTGCCCACAAAACCGCCAATGGGTGATCCCTTGCCGCGCTTTTGGCTGAAGCTGGTCACATCCAGCCATTCGGTGCGCTCAAATAACATGCCCTCACGCTGAATGGCATCCCCTATTTCGCCGATTCGTTCCCATTCAGCACGCCAATCTGTCTGGGAAGGTATATGTACGGCATCGGTACTGTAGTTTTCCACCAAAGATTGGGCGCGTTCGATCAGACGGCGCAGCAGCGTGCCTAAATGCGGGATGCGAACCAATTTTCCACCTTCGATCAGGCGCGTGGGACTGAGGAAATTAACCAAAATGCGATCTGTGCTTCGCATGGCTGTTTCGCGTACGATGCGGCGATGGCTGACGTGCAAGCGCGGGATAAAGACGCGCCCGTGATGCATGACATCGCGGCGGGTGCGGTTGAGTGGGTTATATTCAGCGACGCGCTCAAGCTCAAAGCGCCCGCGCCCTTGCCCAACGCCGTGCTGGCTGACGTGATGGACTGCCCGAAAAAGATAGGGTGCCATCATCAGCGCGTTCCCAAACAACGAGAGTCCGAACTCAAAACGCTGCCCATTGCCATAGCGCGCATTAGGTGGCGGCGGCTCTACGGTAAAGGCGCGTGGAATGTTTCGCCCGCGTGGGTTGGTTTCGTCTTCCGCCTCCAGCAGTTGGCGCACTGGATCAAGCGGCATATTGGGAATGGGATCATTCGGGCTGAACAATTCAATCAGCGCGTGGTAGATCGCTCCGCGAATGGCTGTGCCGGGCTGCGCGCCGAAAGATATCCACTCACGCGCACGCCCTACGAACACATAGTGCTGCACAAAGAAATGATCCATCGGATGGCTAAGGGTCATCACTAATCTGCCTCATAGCTTTCAGCTTCAGAATGGATAAAAGGCGTGGTGAGGTCTAGCCCTTGCTCAGGCGTATAGGGCGCATCCACCACATAGAGAAACTGCTTGTATTTACGCTGTATAGTAGGCTCAGACCATGCCTTGCTGTGGCGTTTCAGGCGATTCAACTGCCCATAAGAGATGGAAACCATTAGGGCTGATGCCTCCAAAAACTTGCCTTCCGCCAGCAGGCGATCATGATCATCAAGGAAACACATAGGCAGCACGTCAATACCGTCGAACATTTGATAGAACAACGCTTCCAGATCGCTGCTATCAAATGGCGAAAGGTGCGTCAGAACATCACGCTCAAACTGTTGGGCATGTGTGGCATAGTCACGCTGCCAAGCTGCCAAAATCTCGCCTGTGTAGATGTTATCTAGCCATGTATTCACTTGTTGTTCGTGAATTGCTTGCCCATCCACGCTTTCCAGGCAGCACAACGCAGCAGCGATCAACTGCGGATCATAAACGTACTTAACATTTTCGGGTTGATCGCGCAGCACATAAACATCTGCCAATGGTGCAGCTTTTCCACGCGCACGGTTCACCCGTCCAAAGCGCTGCAAAAGTGCCTCCAGCGGCGCAGCCTCTGTGTAAAGCGTGTCAAGATCAATGTTCAGGCTCACCTCAATCACTTGTGTGGCGATCACAATCGGCTTAGACGCCTGATCACTTGCCACAGCACCGACGGCGGTGCGTGCGATAATTTCGTTCTCTTTACGCAGCCGATCTGTGCTGGTGAAGCGCCCATGCACCAGCAAAATATCGCTCGGATCAACATGCGGCACCAACGTTTCATAGGCTTCTATAGCGCGGCGAACTGTGTTACAGCATATCAGCACCGATTTGCCCGCACGAAAATCAGCGAGAATGCGCGCCTGATTATCAGGCGAGAGCAGATCATCTGCCAAGAGGTGAACGCGGTGCCGCCGAAATTGCTCAAAGGTGCTTTCAGAGGCAATGATGTGCTGTAAATTGGGCAAAGCCTCTTGCAAGACGGCACGCACAGGACGCGGCATGGTAGCAGACATGATGAAAAACTTAGCGGCAAAGTAGGTCTGCAAAAAGCGGATCAGCATAACGATCAGCGCCAACCGTTTTGGCTCATAGGCGTGAATCTCATCCAGCACAAAACATGCGCCATGCAAATCCGTCAGGAGTGACTCATAGCCCTTCAGTTTGTAGGCAGCCTTCAACAATTGGTATGGACTGTTGACATTGATCGGGAAATAGTGCAGCTTGGCAAGCTGGCGCTGCTGTTGGGCAAAACGGGCCGCCGCATCAGGATCATCTTCGCTGTGCAGTGCTTGATGATAGAGTGCTTGCAAGGCGCGGCTGTGCTGCAAGCCAATGCTTGTTTCAGGGAAAATGCCTGCCAAGCGCAGTTTCATGGCGTTCATGCTTGCCTGATAGGGCAGGCTGTAAAAAAAGCGCGGCGGCGGCGCGCCATCTAGCTGTGCCTGCCGCAGCAACCAGAGCAGGGCAGCTTCCGTCTTGCCGCTGCCGGTTGGGCTGATCAACAAGGCTGAGCCTTGCGGGCTGTTTTGGGCTGCCACTTGATGATCGTAGAGTGGGTGTGGCGTAACGGGCGCTGCACTTGGTTGAATGCTTGGAAAGGGATCACTGTGTGCCGATCCACTGTGATCAGCAATCATGATTAGTCCACGCATGAGCGTGCCATAGGTTGCCTGCCGGGCATTCGTGCCGAATTTGAGCGAGTTTGTATATTGCCTCAGCGTTCGGATTGCATCATGAATCGCTTTAGGGCGAAGCATGGCAAGTGCAGCCGCTTGGTCAGGCAGGCTGATCGGCTGGATATGCGGCGCAAAACCAAGTGCTTCTGCCCACACCATGCCATAGTCTGCCAACCAGCGGTAGAGCAACTGAGCATTTGCGGGACTCAGTTGCTGAATCAGCGCTGTGGCATCGTCGTCTTCCTCATCCCAAATATTTTTGCCATACTGCTTATAAATCGCTTCAGCATCGCGGTGATGGCAAGCAATCAGGGCGATCACGGGCTGCCGATCTATGCTTTCTGATGGGAACAGCCAATCCACAAAGGATAGCGACAGCACCTCATGGCGATAGTCAAAACGGCGCTGCTCACGGCGCATCACCTTCTGAAACCCATCGGCAGCCTTGCCGAAATCGTGCAGGAACGTTCCCCAGTATGCCTGATGCCACAGACGCGGATTGCCTGCCTGCGCTGCCAAATGCGGGCGCAACCGCAATTGGTCAGCAAGGCGAGAAAGCACATGCCATGTATGCATAACGAGGCTTTCTTTCGGTTTCGTTTTGGCAAGAAGCCCGTGTAGGTCATCGTCGAGAGGCGGCATTGTGACCATGGAAAACGATCCTTTCAGCCCGTTTGGCAAACTGTGTTTGCTCGGTGCGCTTGAGAAGTGCCTCTAAGCGCACCTGATAGCTAGACAAAACGATGAAAGATCAGCCCGCGGTAGAGACCCTCATAGGTGGCGTATGGTTCTTCGTCATTCACGTCTGTATCCACCCAAAATTCGAGCGGCGGTGTGTCTCCCACCAGCAGTGGCACAGTGGGCAATTCATCATCAGGATATTTGACCCGATCCTTGAGGATTGCATACTGTCCCCAGCTTGGTTGGCGCGTGTATGGATCAATGAACTTCGCCATGGTCACGGCAATGGTGCGCCGAAACAAGGCAGCGTAGGCTTGTGGGATCAGGGTATGCTCAAAATATGCTGCCTCTGCGCGGTGAAGGGTGACTTCCTTCACCGATTCGTAGGTCATCAAGTCCTGTGAGCGCCCTAACGCCACCGGATAGCGCGGATTCAGGAGATATTCCAGGTAGCTGACAGGCGAGATGTATAGCGTTAGCTTTGGGTTGAACAACAACTCACGCTGGAACGGATTCGCCTGCAAGTACGGCATCTCAAGGTGAATATGTTCCAAATCCCTGAACTTTGCCTCATAGGTAAAATGCAGGGCAAAGGTTACTGCTTCACGCGCATCCAAGTCACGCTTGCCAACTGCGCTGCACAGATGCCCATAGATGGTGGAAGGCGGCGGCATTTCGTAGGTCGGCTGCACCTGCTGCACAAAGTGCGGATAGCGAAAGGACGTGACAGCACCTTTCAAAACCACCTTCACCACTTGGCGCGTTGTTTCGCTCATTGTGAGGCGCTCCTCTGCTCGTTTAGCCAAGCCATCCCGAATTTTCTGCAATCGCCTCAGAGAGCGCGCCAAAGACTTCTATGGGCGTGCCGCGATAGAGCAACCCATTTACATCTTCGGCAAGCTGATCCAGCTTCGCCTCTTGCTCTGGTGCATAGCCGGGACGCCAGCCGATGCAAATCGGTGAAAGGAACTGATCACGGCTGCTGCGGACGGTTTTCTCAAACGCCTCGTGGTTGAAGAAGGCTGCGCCGTCCTTCTCGCCGAACAGGTAATTAAAGGGATGGTTGCCATAGCGCGTGATGGCTGCAATTGCCACTACTGGCGAAACATCTGTGTAGTGCAGCGTTTGTTTGGCGCCGCCCTGCACCAATGGAATCGCTTCAATCAGGCGGCGCACACGGCGCACGCGCTCTGCCAGTGGCAAGCGGTAAGCACGTTCTTGCGGAATGTGTTCCAACCCTGCCTCCTCTGCCAGCTTGCGGCGGACGCTATCTATGTTTTGGTAGCCAGTGCGTCGGCTATAGGTGAACACACCTGCATTTGCCAAATCCAGCGAGAGCAGCCCTTGCAGCGTGGCGCGGTAGAACTGATGCTCAAAGGGTGCTGGATCACCTTCTTGGCGTGCCATCACGCCAAAATCGGCGGTTAAAATCACCGGTGCAACCGCGACAAAGGTGCTTACCCGCAAGGGCGACATACGCGTGAGCGCGTTACCATCGTCCTTCTCCTCACCCATTGGCGTCATGCTCTTGAACGCCTCATCCTCTCCACGTGCTTTTTTCGCCTTGCTGCCCGGCGCACGCATATAGCCAAGCAAATCATCATCCCAATAGTGGATTGGATTAGCGTCAGTGTATGCCACCTTTTCCTCACGGTAAATGGGTGACATCACCCAACCTTGTGGGTCTTGCTCCAGCGAACGACGCAGCCAACGGCGGTATGCTTGCGCCGAGACGTAAGGATAACTGCCACTGCCACGCTTCTGGATGAACTTGACGGCGGTGGTGTTTTGGGTGCGCGCATTCGGTATTTCCTCGCCAGAGTTGTTCAGGGCGCTGGCCGGCGCATCAATAATAAGCAGTACGGTTAGATAAGCCATGGTGAGACAATCCTTTCTATTCAAACTAGGGGCATTCGTTATTCAGCGTCCGAGTCCGTTGTGCTTTCTGGCTCAAGGGCATCGGCAAGTTCGGCGAGTTTGTGCGTGTGATGGAGCTGCTCAAAAATGCGGATGAGCAACAAATCGCGTGCCAGATTCCAGTCCGTCCGTTCAAAGTCCTCGCTTTCCTCAAACACCTTGATGTAGGTATCAAAGGGGACAAGTGGCTCAGCGCCACCGCCGCGCTGCTGGGCAATAGTTCGCAACAGTGCTAGGCGGAATGCTTGGTAGCGTGTGGCATTGTAAAGCACTTTGAGCAGCCGACGGTCATCGTGCTGGCGAATATATTCGGCAAGGCTATCGCCCAGTTCGCGGATTTTATCAATGCGTGCTTTTTCCATATTCATCATCCTCCTCAGAAACAGATCGGTGATCTCCCAAGAGACTAAATCGCTTTCGCGGCGCAGATCGTAAGTGCCGCGCACGTCGTTTTTGAGCGCCTTCAGTGGCTGGCGCAGAATGTAGGTACGCAGAAAGGCGCGTGCGTTTTGCGGCAGGCTGAATAAGTCTTCGTAGAGGAAGTTGCGCCGCGTGATTTTCGGTTTTTCCTCTTGAAGTTCCTCTTGCTCGCTTTTCTCCTCTTGCCAAGCACGCCCAACAATCGCTTGCCACGCAGTGCGGCGTGATCCTCTGTTTGCCTCGCGCACGAAAGCCACCACAGGCGATGGCAGGCTGTAGATATCCATCTTGGCGTCTTGCCCACTGTTCGAGAAGTGGTAGGCAGTCAGCGATGGAATGCGATACTCATAGTCGCCGTCGCTTCGCGTATCAATTACATCAACGAGCAGGTCAATCAGGCGTGTTTTGAAGGATGAGATGTTCGGAAAGCCTATCATGGTGCCTTGTGCCGCCAAGCTCAGAAAGGCGATGTTCTTCTCATAGTTGCGGCGTGCGATGCCAAAGGCGAGCGTTGGATCATCGCTCTCGACTGCCAGCAGGCGTCCTTGGCTGATCACGCAGCCAAGCGGCATGGCATGGATTGCCAGCAGCGCCAGATCGCTCACCGGCACGCCTGCCATGCCAAGCCCACCAAAATTGATGACGCCGCGCCCGTTGAGCATCGGGAACATATCACGGCTGACGCGTAAATAAGCGGGCTTGCCCGTGAAGGCGCACGGCGGTGCATCTGCGACATCACGCAGCACCATTGCACGGTATTCAGGTTTATCAAGGGCGCGCACAATTGGCTCAAGATCAAGGTGTTGGTGTCCGCGCAGCACCAAATCTGCCCATGCGCGGCGCTTGTGCGCGAACTTCGGTCCGTCAAAGGCTGCTTGCGTGAAGCCAGAATTCGGAAAGACAATGCCTTGCGCCAAGTTTCGCCCAATGCCCGACGAATAAATCTGCGCCAATTGATCGGCGATGGCATCTAGATGCTGCGGCGTAACCTGTGATGGCGACTCCACACCGGCGAAGGCGGTGATGGTGTGAATGCCAACATCCACTAACACATGGTTGGTTAATTCAAGCATGGGTAGCTGCTTCCCTCCTCACTATAGGCTTCATCACAACATAAATGTGAACACGGTAGCCAATACTCTTGAATGCGCTTGATTGCCAAGGAAAGTAACTTAATACCTTCTTCGACATCACCTTCACAGAAATAACTTTGTTTTTTCGATGATACCCAATATCCACCACATAAAATTATAATCCATATCGTTCACTTTTACCCTAGTGGATTGTGGTTACAGAACACATTGCATAGGGTTAGTCTAGCGCATTCTGCCAAGCCTGTCAAGGGCAATTTTTGTGACGACGTTCTAGTATCACCTCTTTCATTATTCCCCTTGCCAATACACTTTGTTGAGAGGTAAACTAGGTATGGGCAGAATCTAGGGTTCTGAAATTAGTGGATTGTAGTTACCACTCCAATTTTCTCAGTCCAAGAACGACCCACAGAGGGTGCGGACCTGTTGTATCGAATCGACCCGCTCTGCCCATAAATACCTTTTCCGTATATACCTATTCCACAATGCATAGCAAATCATCAATCAATGCATCGCCCAGATGCATTGGATAGGGCAGCACACAAGGTTTGCTCTGCCGTTGTAAACAGGCATTCTAATTATCCACAGTATCGTACAAATAATCTTGCGTAATATCACGCAACTTTCGTGGTAGTGAAATACTGCACAAAGCGCAGCGGACACACTAAGCCGTGTCCCTAGCCGTTGTTGCGCCCACTGTCCTGACCTTAAGTGCTGGGCAATGCCGTACCAAAGACCAACATCGCCTAATAATCTACTGTGACGGTGCAGGTCTCTGCCGCGCAGAATGCCTTGACGATAGTCAGGCGCGGTAAGTTATTCAAGTAGAAGCGAAATTCGGCGCGCTGATCGGTCAGGATCGGATTGATGCCCGCACGCCAGCCATTCACCTGCACCACAAGGTAGTAGTAGAACCTGAAAAGCTGTTCGGTGGTGTGCTGTGTGGTGTATTCAAAGATGCCGCCTGCTTCGCGCACGGTATGGTAGCGCAGCACGGCATCGGCAGGCATGGGCATTCCGCCGATGCGCGTCACCTCACCCGTGATCTGAATGGCGATGCGCGTTGGGCGCTCAAAGGGACGCCATACGCTGGGCGCGACGGCAGCAAACGTGGCACATACGCCTAAGGTCAACGCCAAGATCAGCGCCGCGCCGCCAAAGATCACAAGGCGATAGCGTTTTTCGCGTGCCGCCAGTTGTTTTTCTGCCTGAAGGCTCTCCATAACCATTTTTATCCTTCGCCAAAAATCGGTACAATAAACGCTATGTGCTGTATGCGCTATTGGCTTGACAGAATCATAACACGCTTAGCGCCCTTGAATGCATAAAATCACCCTATACGCCCTTGGCAAAATGCCTTCGGCGCGGAGGAAATGCCTGTTGCTGCGAAGATTGATCACTCACCGCCCTGCGCGCAGATTGCTGGCTGTCGCACTCTTGCTGATGTTGCCTGCCTGTGGCTTGAACGCGCAAACCTTCCCAACCCAGATTGTCTCGGTGCCAACTGTGCCGACCAATACTTTAGCGCCGCTGCTGACCATGACGCCGCGCTTCACCGCCACGCCCATCCCAACCAGCACCCTGATCCCAACCAACACCTTGGCACCAACCGAGACGCCCCTGATCCCAACCGAGACGCTGACGCCAACCCCAGCACCCACTACAGCCGTGCGCGGCGCAGTCAATAATCGAAACGCATCGGTGCGCCTGCGCGCAGGACCTGGCACGGATTATGAATCGCTGCGGACAGTGCCAAGTGGCGCACTCTTGATCGTGATCGGCATCAGCAGCGATCAACTCTGGTACAACGTCGTTTTGGAAGATGGCACCGAAGGCTGGATGCTGGGCGAGTTGGTGACCGTGCCAGAACGCACCGCTGTGCCAATCTTTGCCACCGCCGAACTGACCGCCCGCGCCGCACTGCCGCGCTCAACGCTCACCTTCCCAACCAGCGTGCCAACCTTGCGCGCACGCGCCAATACGCGCACCGACGTGCTTGCCTATTGCGACCTGCCCGGCTTCCGCAGTGAGGCAAATAAGGCGTTCGGCGCTAACGAGCGCATCAGTATTTATTGGACGTGGTTTGCGCGCACTGCCGAGCAGATTCAAGATCACCTTGACGCAGGTTTTTATGAGGTGCAGCTTGAGCGCAAAGAAGGCGAGACATGGCAACTCGTCCGCAAGCTAGATGATTACAACAATTTCCGCACGGCAACGGTGCGCCTGAGCGCCACACGCCAAGAGGTGCGCTGGTTCGTACCGATTGGTACCCTTGAATCAGGTGAGTACCGCGTCAGCTACCGCCTAACATGGTCGCGCCGTATTGAAGATGGCGATAAATCGTTTGGTCCGGGCGGTGATGAAGAGATTAACACAGGCACGTGCCTGTTTCGCGTGCGTTAAGCAGCTTTAGGGTAGAAAGAAAGGCGGCAAGCGGTGGCGGAGAGCGAACTCGATAGTCTTATCGCACAGTTAAGCGATTCGGAAAAGGCAGCAGAGCGCCGCAAAGCCGCAAAACGGCTTGGCGAACTGCGCGATCCTGCCGCGATTGATGCGCTGACAAATGCCTACTACGCTGATGAGGATGACTCCGTGAAGCAGGCAGCCGCGGCAGCACTGCGCGTCTACCGACAGATGCAAATTGCACGCGACGCAGGCGATGATCACCATGATCCGATGGAGAGCGCGGCACGTGCGCCTTCACCACTGCGGATTCCACTTATCATCAGTCTTGTTGCCCTGATTGCCGTCAACGTTTTCGTTATGGCAGGGCGCGGCATCAGCGGCGTCATCGCCAACCAGCCAACGCCTGTGCCTGCCACCAACCGCACCGCATTGGTCATTGAGGCGCAAACGCGCTTTGCCACCTTAGAGACAGAGGCAGTTGCCTTGCGCCAGCCGCTGCTTGATCTACAAGTGGACGTGGAGAGTCTGCGTCGGCTGCCGCGCTGTACAACGCTACCCGAAAGCCAAACCCTGACCCGCGCCTTGGCAGAGGCGGACATCGCCACCTATCCCGATTTGGCAATCATTTTCAGCACCCTGAACAGCGCTGTTGAGAAATTTCGCGCCCTGCGTGCCAAATACGCGGACGCCTGCGCCCAAACTGATCTGCCTACACTTGATCGGCGCTTGCAGCTTGAAGGTGGCGCCGCCGGCTTGGTAGCGCAGTTGGACGCCCTCATCAATGGTGAGATCGGGACGCTGCGGATCGGCATTGATCAGGCTGTGAACGCGCCACCACCCACCACGCCCGCGCCTAGCGCACCGACCGAGATTGCCCAAGCGACGCTGCCGCCGCCCACTACCGCGCCCAATCCTGCTGCCCTCACACCGACGGCTGAGTCTGCCGCTGACGAGACGGCTGACGCACCGTCCACGCCCGCCGAATTGCCCACCGCCGTCGTAGTGCAGCCGACTGCGCCGCCTGTCGCTGCCATCAGCTATCAGGGCGTGCAGTTGGCAGGGCGGGCGCGTTTCCGTTACCGCCTGACGGTGGACTATGAAGCACTGACGCCGCAAAACCGAACGGTACGCGGCGCGCTTTCGCTGCGCGTGCTTGCCGAAAAGGGTGATATGCCCAGCGGGCGCTATGAAATCAGTCTGCGTGATGATCCTGAGGTGGCAGGCTTCGTCGGCTGGCTGCCCGATGCTTTCTATCGGCAAGGCAATGCTTTCTACACCGCCCTTGACGGCGTTTTTTACCACACAGGTGCAGGCTTGCCGCCAACCACCACCTGTACAGCAGAGCCAATCGGCGTGGCAAACTTAGGCGTGCTAAGCACCCTTGATCTGGATGCGCTGATCGGGCGCATTGCGCCGCCGAATTTGCTGGCAATCTGGCAGAATGCGCCGCCAGCAGGCGGCAAACCGCAGTACCGCGCCGAGTTTGTGACCCAAGACGCTGATGGCGTGCAAATTAGCTTGGTGGCAACCTTGATACTCGGCTTGGATGGTGCGCCTGAGCAGCTCACTATCCGCGAAACGCGCCGCGCACCGTCAGGCTATGCTAAAATATTGATGCGCGAGCGCACGCTCAACTATACGCTGCAAGCAGCAGACGCGGCGGTGAATCTGGCAGAGATTGCCCAAATTCTAGAGCCTGTTTGCCGCAGCGTAACACCCAACGCACCATAAACGATACAAAGGATTATCGCGTGACACTTCCGCCTACGATTGCCCTTGACGGACCAGCCGGCTCGGGCAAGACTACGGTTGCCCATGCCATAGCGACTCAACTTGGCTATTTGCTGGTGGATACGGGCGCGTTCTACCGCGCTGTGACGCTTGCCGCATTACGCGCTGGCGTGCCGATCAGCGATTCGGAGACGCTGATCGCTTTAGCTGAGCAGCTTCAGCTTGAAACACTTTGGGCAGATGGCACAGACGGTAATTTTTACCGTTTGTTGCTGAATGGTGAGGACGTTTCAGAGGCGATCCGCAGCGCAGCCGTTGAGGACGCTGTTTCGCAGGTGGCAGCCGTCCGCGGCGTGCGCGATGTGCTGAATGCAGGCTTTCGTCGCCTTGCCGAGACGCAGCCGTTTGTGATCATGGTTGGGCGGGATATTGGCACTGTGGTGCTGCCAGAGGCAGACCTCAAAATCTACCTTGATGCCGCGCCTGAAGTGCGTGCCGCACGGCGTGGGCAGCAAATCGGCGTTGCCGATCAGCGGGATGTTCAGCGCGCACTCAGCCAGCGCGATCAACGCGATAGCCAACGGGCTGTGGCGCCGCTGCGCGCTGCACCAGACGCTCACTACATTGATACCAACAGGCTAGATGCCCAGGCGGTAATCGCCCATGTGCAGGGCTTGATCACCGCCTGGCAGGTACGGCACGGCTCGGCAACTTAGGCGGTGCTGTTGCTGCTCTGCCCGCTGACCTCCAGAAATTTTTGCCGCATTGCTTCAGGGATGGGCAGCGGGCGCATGGTTGTGAAATCCACAAAGACGCCGTGCTGTGTGGCAGTGGTGGTCACTTCGCCGTGCAAGGTGAACTCGGCGGCGATGGTGTAGCGCGTGCGTCCGAGATCGGCAAGCCACATATGCCCGATCACTGGGTCAAACATTCGCAGGGGGCGTTTGTATTCGATGTGGGTCGCCATCAGCACGGGACCGTGTTTGCGTTCGACCATAGGTTGCAGCGGCATAAAGGCTTCCAGCCACATCAAGCGCATGTCCTCCAGCCAGCGCAGATAGACGATATTGCTAACGATGCTGGCAAAGTCAATGTCATAGGTGCGGATGGCAATGGGCGTGCTGATTTCAAAAGCGCGTGGCGCACTCGTCATGAATGGTTCTCCTCATTGTGAGTCGGTAGCCGTTGGCTTCGGCAGCGGCAAGCGCACTGTGATGGTGGTGCCTTTGCCGCGTTCGCTTTGCGCGCTGATCTCACCGCCGTGCGCCAGCACAATCTCACGCGAGATGGTTAAGCCAAGCCCTGTGCCGCGCTGTGTGCCAAGATTAGCGCGGAAGAAGGGATCGAAGATGTGCGGCAGCATCTCGGCAGGAATGCCAAGACCGCTATCCACCACGCTGATGACGGCGTGATCAGCTTCACAATACAACGTGAAGGCAATTGTACCGCCTGATTCGGTGTAGTTGATAGCATTCACCAATAAGTTTGTGAAAACTTGGATCAGTCGTTCGTGATCAGCCCATACCATAACCTCTGTTTCGGGCAGGTCCAGCTGCATGTGAATGTGCTTTTGGTCAAGGTGTGGCTGCTGCACCTCAGCCACTTCCTCAAGCAGGGCTTGCAGGCTGACATTTTGCCGATCCAGCACCAACATGCCACGATCAAAACGGGTGACATCCAACAAATCTTCCACAAGGGCGTGCATTCGGCGCGCCACTTGTTCCAGCACATCCAGATGATCATTGGTTGCCTCTGGCTGGCGACGCAGCAGATAAAGGCGCATTTTGAGGTTGGTCAGCGGCGTGCGGAGTTCATGCGCGGCGTTGGCGATGAAGCGATCTTTTTGCTCTTGGAGCGTCTTTTCAGCCGTAATATCGCGGATGATTGCCATTGTGCCAAGCGAGCGCGTTTGTGGGCTTGCAGCGCGGCTCACCGTGATATGCGTTTCGATCAGGTTGCCATCGGTGCGCTTCAGGCGCAGTTCGCCTTGCCAATAGCGCTCACGGGCTAGGGCGATCAGGATTTTATCAAGGATTGCTTCAGTGTTGTCTGCCAGGTAATAGAACTTGTGAGTCAGTTCCTGAATGGTGCAGCCAATTATTTCAGGTTCAAGGCAGCCAAGCATACGGTAAAAAGCAGGGTTGGCATAGGCAGCACGCAGTGCGTCTTGCGATTCAAAGAAGATGACACCTTCATCCATCGAATCGAGGATGGCGTTCAGGCGTGCGCGCTCTGCTTCCAACTCTGCGGTACGTTCGCGCACGTGGCGCTCTAGCGCTTTTGCGTTTTGTTGAATGGTGCTGTACAAATTCGCGTTTTGGATGGCAATGCCAGCGTAGCCAACCAATGTTTGCAAGCGCTCAACATGCTCTGGCGTGAAGTAGTTCGGCGTGGCGCTATCAAAATGAAGGATACCTACAACGCGCCCTTCCACTTCAATGGGCAGCCCCAGATATGCTCTGATCCATTCTGTACCCTCAATCAGCAACCATTGGTCGCTAGTCTGTGTGTCTTGGATCAAATCCACTTTGCCTGCTGTCCGAAATGCCTGAATTTTCTCAGCCATTTCTGGTAAGGCGAAAAGCTGTTGCCAGCGCCGATTGGTCAGGTGCGCCGATTGCCCACGCGCGGCCGTCACGTAGCCGCTATCGGCGGTGAACAGCACTACCGAGCCACCATCGCTTGGTACCACACGCTCTGCGTAGGTCAAGATGTTCTCCATGACCTCTTTCATATCCAGCGAGCTGGTCAGGGCGGCAGATGCTTCTGCTAATGTCTCCAGCAGGCGGCGCTGTTGGCGCTCTGCCTCTTGGGCGTAGTAGCGTTCGGTCACATCAATGGCAACACCAATGCCGCCGATAATCACGTCTTCATCGTTGTAGAGGGGCGTCAGGTGCAGTTCAAGCGCGGCGTTATCGCCAGGGTTAATGATGCTGGTCGAGCTTTCGCCTTTCAACGTCCGCAGCAAGTGCGCGGCGATATAAATATCGTTAAGGGCAGATTGCCCAAGCCACTCACGCAGGAATGGGTAGCGTTCCTCGATCAGCAACCCTTCTATGAAGTTGATTGTCCCAGTAGTATCAAAGGTGAACAAGATCAGCGGCGCATTGCTGATCACAAAGCGCAGGCGTGCCTCACTCTCACGCAGGGCGCGGTTGATCTCGGCGCGGCGCAGGGTGCTGGCGAATACATCTGCCGCAATTTTGAGCAGAGCCGCATCTTCTGCTTGCCAGTCGCGTTGGTGCAGCACCGCGTTGAACGCCAAACACCCACGCAGCGTATTATTAACGTGCATGGCCACCACCAAAGACGAACGCACGCCGCGCCGTATCAGCCCTGCGCGGGCGGGATGTGCTTCGGGCAATGCTCCCACGTCGGGAATATGCAGCGTATCGTTTTGGGTAAGCTGCTCTATGTAGTAGCTGAAGATCGCTTCGGGATTAGTCTGCTGATAAATGCCTGCAATAGCATCCGCTTCCCATAAATGGGTAATGCTTTGTGGCGAAGGCGGCACCATAAAATCTATGAGCAAGGCGCGGTCTGCACCGATGAAACGTGCCAAATGCGCCAACGCACTGTGAATGGTGGAATCAACTTGGGCAAGCGGCAGGCTGACGAACTGCGCCGAAAGCGAGGCGAGCAGGCTCTCTAGGGCAAGGCGGCGCTGCAAACGCTGCTGGGCAAGGCTGCGCTCAGTGATATCGCGTAGTGTGGCAAGGTAAGCGGGCTGGTTTTCCCATTGGGTGGCAACCACACGCATTTCAACCACACAGTTGGGTGCGTTGGTGAGTGGTATGTCTAGTTCGGTGGTTTCGCCAATCACCAATGGAAAGCCAAAGGGCAGGTTCAGCAGTGCATCGCTCTCCCGCCCGAAAAGGGCAGCCGCCGCCGGGTTGGCAAAACGAATCATGCCCTGCTGATCGATCACCAACATGCCATCGGCGTTATGGCTGATTAAGTTATGCAGCAGTTGGCTACTGTTGGAAAAAGCCTGTTGGGTCTGGCGTAGGGCGGTGTGCTGGCGAGCTTGTTCAGCGGCGAAATTGACCACTTGCCGAAGCGTGGGCGGGCTGAGTGCTGCATAGTTCAGCGCCAGCGAATGGTAGCGTTCGGCATCTGCCTGTGCGGCAGCCTCCTCAGCATAGTTTGCCAATAGAATGACCGGTACATTAGGCAGCCAACCATGCAGGTAGGCAGCCAAAAATTCGCAGCTTTCACGTAAGGCAGCATAGTCCACCAGTAGTACATCAGCTGCCTGCATGGGCAGTGAGGGTGACCACTGTTTAGGGTGTACATGTAGCACGGTTGGCTCTGGCAACGCTGCGGACTGCAATGCCTGCCGCAAGGCGGCCTGATCAGCATTGTGTGCCGTCACCAACAGCAACCGATACCCTACAGACATATGACAATCACTTACCAACTCTAGGCGATATTGGCAGCCCAATCCCTAAACATCTCGGCGTGTGCTGCCATTCTGCCATTAATGCCTTGTAGTTAAAGTTTAGTGTATCCGCTAGGCTTGGGCAAGCGGGTGCTTCTCTCAATTCTGTTCATAATTTAGCACCTGCTAAAACGACTATGGGCGGCTAAGGATCGGAATTGGGCGGCTTTGGCGAAGGTGCTTCATCAAGAAAATCATCCAAGCCTAAGGCACGGATAACACGCTCCGCATCGGAGAGATCGCCCACCAAACGGCGCTGTGGCAGGGGCAGTTCCCGCACGATGGTTGGTGTTACCAAAATTTGGGCGGCAAGGGCAGCCTCAGGATTTTCCAAAACATCTATTACTTGAACTTCGTAGGCACACGCTAAATGCTGCGCGCACAACGTTTCCAAATACTTTTGGGCGCGCACAGAACGCTCGGTTTGCCCTGCCACATAAAGCGTTAATTTATACATGGTCGCCCTCTTTCCGCACTCAGGACGGTAAGTGCAGAACGCTGCGCGCACGGGAAAGTACATAAAACTAAACACCACTTCAGCCGTAAATCTTTTATGCTAATCAGAACATAGGCAACTTGGATACCAAACCATGTACGGCTTGGCATCCAAATGCTTTTTACATTATCGCACAGTTTAATGAATTGCGCTCAGTTCCTCGATGGTGCGTTCAATCAATGCTACCAGATCGCGCAGAGTGGCAGCATCAAAGGCAAAGCGTGCGCCTGCCGTCTCGTAGAGCTTGGGCAGCGTCACGGAGCCGCCTAGCGCCAACGCCTGGCGGTAACGCGCCACTGCGCCGCTCTGATCGCTTAGCGCGCCGCGCCAAACCTGCGCGGCACCAAGCTGCGCTAGGCCGTATTCCACATAGTAGAACGGAATGCGGAAGATGTGCAGCTTGCGGTGCCAGCCGGTCATCTTGGCAGCTTCCAAGCCCGACCAATCTACACCCTGAATGAAGCGATCCCACAATTCCGACCATTTGGCATCGCACGCGGCGGTATCCTTCGCCTGTTCGATGTTGTTGTAAACCCAGTGCTGGAAAGCATCTACAACTGCCATATAGGGCCAAAAGGTGATCATGTTTTGCAGGTGTTCAATGCGGGCACGGGCAGCATCCGCAGGGCTGTAGTAGCCGCCCTGATCAGCCGTTAGGTAGGGCGCAGCAAGCAGTTCCATGCTCATCGAGGCAACTTCGGCAAACTCAATCGGCACATCGCGCTGCTGCATATAGGGCAGGCTAACGCTCTCAAAGACGTGGAAGGCGTGACCCGCCTCGTGGAGCAGCGTTTGCACGTCATCATGCAGCCCAACCGCATTCATGAAGATGAACGGGCGCTGTGCGACGGGATAGGCAGTGCAGTAGCCACCGGGTGCTTTGTTCATGCGGTTATCCAGATCGAGCAGCCCTTCGCGGCGCATGGTGGCGAAATAGCCGCCAAGCGTCGGATCAACGCTTTGGAAGATCGCCTCAGCGCGGGACTCCATCTCCTCAATGGATTGGTAGGGCTTCAGCGCCGAGCGCGGGTGCGGATCAATGCCCAGATGCAGCGGATGCGTCGGGTCAATGTTCATATCCCACGGGCGGAAGCTCTCCACGCCCATCTCGCTGCGGTGGCGCTCAAAGAGGCGCGCCATCGCCGGCACGACCACTTCCTCAATAGCGGCATGGAAGCTCTGGCAGTCTTGCGGTGTATAGTCGAAACGCCCAAATGCCTTCCAGCGGTAATCAATATAGTTATCAAAGCCGGCATTGGCTGCCATTTGCTGCCGAATGGTGAGGAATTTCACCCACAGCCCGTTCAGTGCCTCACGGTCTGCCAGATAGCGATCATGTGCCAGCCGCCAAGCGCGCTCACGCACGGCACGGTCAGGGTTTTGGGCAACGGGCTGTAACTGTGCGATGGGAATCTGCTTGCCTTCCCACTCCACAGTTTGCGCGCCGATGATCTTATCGTATTCCGTGCCAAGTTTTTGTTCTTCCACAAAGAGCGGCAAGTTTTCCTCACGGAATAGTTCTAGCTCCACGCGCATATTCCGCAGCGGAATCTCGAAGCCTGCGGGTTGCAAGCCGCTTTCCACCAATTTGCGCTGTAAGGCGTTGTTGGCAATTTGAAGCGGCGGCAGCATGGTTTCCACATAGGTTAGGTAGCGGCGCTCTGCCTCAGCGTCGGCAGTGTTCTGCGAGTTGGCAACGGCAAGGCGTGAAAAGACCTCACTGATCAGATCGCCAAGCTGCGACCACTGCTTCAGCCATGTGTCAACGTTCTCGGCAGTGAGCTGCGTATCGGTCAGCGCTTGGAAGTAGGGCTGATACTGCTCAATTGTCCAGTCCATTGCTGCTAAAGCGCTGTTGGGTAGCCTATCAAACATTCTAATGCTCCTCAGAACAGTTTTTACAGGCTGTATTGTTGCATAATTTTGTAGGATTGTGTAGTTTCCCAACCCTGAATTTTTGAATAGAACTGTGAGAGGTGTTTATGCGGGTACATCAGCGGTTGATGCTGGTTTTGATCGGTGTGTGGTTGGTGTTGCCAACTGCTGCTGCCTATGGGCAAGCGCGCCTGAGCTATGGGCAGGTGGTGGTTGGCAATTTGAGCACGGCGCAGCCTGAAGCGCGCTATGTGTTCAGCGGGCGCGAAGGCGATGCCCTGCTGATCACGGTTGACTCGCTGGATGCCGAATCGCTCGATCCATTCGTAATTTTGCTGGATGCAGCACAGCGGCAAGTCTACGCACTGGACGACAACAACGGCGGCGGCGTGAATGCGCGCTTGCGCTTTGTGCTTCCGCACAGCGGCGATTACCTGATCAAAGTGCTGGGCGCACCCAACAGCAACCGCACCGTTGGCGCGTTCCGCCTTGCGCTGAGCCTGATCAATCCGACGCCCACACCTTCGCCGCTCAGTGAACTGCCACGCCTTGCCGCACTGCGACCCGGCGAATCAATCCGCGCTGAGCTGAGCGATCTAGCGCCTTTTCGCCTATACGCCGTCTACGCCGTTGCGGAGCGTTCGCTGCGTTTCCGCCTAAGCCTAGAAAATAGCCTACCCGTCGGCATGTACCTCTACAGCGCCGATTTTGAAACGCGCCTTGCCACTGCGGAACTAAACGATAGGCTGACTTTCACGCCTGCCGCCGATGGTTGGCACTGGCTGGTGGTAGCGCGCATTCCGCCAACGGGTGGCAGCCCTTACAGCCTGCTGCGCGAACCTGAGCCAGCCCTTGGCGAGCTGCCGCTTGCCGAAGGGGTGCGCCTTGTGGCAGGCTTGGCACAAGACGGCGCCATCAGCCCGCGCTTTGCCACGCTCTATCAGTTTGAGGCGCAAAGCGGCAGCCTTGCCGACCTGCTGCTGCAAACGCAAACGGCGCTGCCTGCCCTGATCCTGTTGGCAGATGATCAGTTCACCCAAGTGGCGCTTGGTGAAGGCGCACTGCGCGGCGTGGAGCTTCAGCGCAGCGGCAGGTATTATGTGATTGTGGCACGCGGCGGCAGCGTCAACGATACCGCCACGGGCAGCTATACCCTGACGCTTAGTGGCGCGCTGACGCCACCTGCCACACCTACGCCTGCGCCACCGCCGCCGATTATGCCTATTCGCTATGGCGAGACTCTGCGCGGAATCCTTGATAATCAGCGCTTCCTCGCCTACTATGCCTTTACGGGCAAGCGCGGCGAGTCCGTCCTGATCGAGATGGCTGCCAGCAGCGGCACGCTGGACGCTGCCCTTTATCTATATCTTTATCAGGACAATCAGCCTGTCTTAATTGCAAGCAACGATAATCTAAGCCCTGAAAACCGCGATGCTGCCATTCGTGCCGCTTTAACGGCAGATGGTGACTATTTGATCGTGGCATCACGGGCAGGCGCTGCACAAGGCACCACACAAGGTGCCTACCAGATCAGCTTGTCGCTTATAGGTCAGTAGCGCGTACTTTAGCCTTTTTCGGCAGAAAGGTTTGACTCGCCTTATGCCGTTCTACTGCTATAATCTGTATTCGTTCACAGACGCGATCAAGGAAGTCCATGTTTAGGTTCGATCTACAGGCACAGAGTGGCGCAGCGCGTGCGGGTATGTTCTATACACCGCATGGCGCGATTCCAACACCCGTCTTTGCGCCGGTTGGCACGCAGGCAACTGTGAAGGCGATCCAACCACGCGAACTCTACGAACTGGACGCAACACTGATCCTCTCCAACACCTACCATCTCTATATGCGTCCCGGCGATGACTTGATCGCCCGCATGGGTGGGTTGCACCGCTTCATGGCGTGGGATCGCCCGATCTTGACGGATTCGGGCGGTTTTCAGGTGTTCAGCTTGGGCGCACTGCGCCACATTGACGATGACGGCGTTACCTTTCGCAGCCACCTTGACGGCTCAGTTCACCGCTTCACACCTGAAAAATCTATTCAAATTCAGCATAACCTTGGCGCAGATGTGATCATGTGTTTTGACGAATGCCCGAAGCCACATGATCGGGATGAAGTGCGCGCCGCTTGTGAACGCACTCATGCTTGGGCGCTGCGCTGTGTGGAAGCCCATCAGCGCAATGGACATGCCGATCAACAAGCGCTTTTCGGCATTGTGCAAGGCGGCGTTTTTCCCGATCTGCGCGCTGAATCGGCGCGTTTTCTGACCGACCTCGATTTTGTGGGCTATGCTGTCGGCGGGCTGGCAGTGGGCGAGAGTAAAAGCGAAATGCTGGCAACCCTTGACCAAACCATGCCACTGCTGCCAGCCGACCGCCCGCGCTATTTGATGGGCGTAGGCAGCCCTGAAGACCTTGTGAATGGTGTGGCACGCGGCGTGGATATTTTTGATTGCGTGCTACCGACGCGCACCGCGCGGCACGGTGCGGCGCTCACGCGGCAGGGACGCATCAATATGCGGAACCTTGAACACGCCGAAGACAGCGCACCACTTGAAGCAGGCTGTACCTGCTACACCTGCACACACTTTTCACGCGCCTATCTGCGGCATTTGGTCAAGACCAACGAACTGCTCGGTCACCAACTGCTCACCTTACATAACCTCCACCTCTTACTCACCCTAATGCGAGAGATGCGTGCCGCCATCTTAGACGGCACGTTTGCAGTGTATGCTGCGAACTTCTTGGCGACCTACCGTCCGACCAGCAAGGAGGCGTCCGCGCCACCGAGCCTCTGACGGCGCTCGCATCTCTCTCGGTGGGCACTGCTCACCCGTGTTTAGGCTGCTTTTGGCACGTGCCGCCGAAAGTTAGCGCGCTTGGTCACGCCTGCTCAGAAAGGAAAAGGCAGCTTGCGTTGGCATTTTATTAGCGGCACAGGCAAATAAGGGTCTTGATGGTGTTTACTCCAGTTTCATGGCGGTATGCCAAACGTACCCTTGTGGCGCTGTCGTTGGCGTTGGCGGGCTGCCGTGCGACACTGCCTGCTGCCAGCCCAACACCAGAGACGGTTTCGCTGCGCCTGTTGGTGGATAGCGCCAGCGCGCCCTTGCTGCGTGATTTGGCGCGCAGCTACCGTGAGACAAGTGCGCTGGTGGCGTGGGAAATCATCACGGTTGAGCCGCGCTTTGCCCTTGCGGCGCTGGCAGGCGGCGATGTGCCGTTTGCCGTGCTAAGCCATCTGCCCGATCCGCGCTTGGTGGAGGATAGTGGCAGCTTGTGGGCAACGCCGATAGGGCAGCTTGGCATCGCCCTGATTGTGCATCCAAGCAACACCATCACCAACCTGACGGCTGCCCAAGTGCGCGCCCTGCTGCGTGGTCAGGTGCGAAATTGGTCAGAGGTGGGCGGCACGGATCGCCCTGTGCAGGTGGTGGTGCGCCCTGATGAGAGCAGCGAGGCGGCAACCCTACAAGGCTTGCTGCTTGGCAGCGGGCGCCTTACACGGACGGCGCGCCTTGCACCCAGCGGACAAGGCATGATAGACCTTGTGAGCGCCGATCCAAACAGCTTTGGCTACGTTGCCAGCGGCTACCTTGCCGAGGGTGTGCGCGTGGTTGCCTTTGATGGCATTCTGCCCACCACAGAGGCGATCACGGCAGGCAGCTATGCCTTACGCGCACCGATCCTCATCGTGGGCAACGCAGAGCCAGCCAATGATCTGTACCGCGCCTTCTTCGTCTGGATTCAAAGCCCGGAAGGGCAGCGCATCGTCAGGCGCTATTACGGCGGTTTGCCCATGCAGTAGGGACGGCTTGTCTGTCCCTTTTAGCTCCCTGCAAGGGTGTGATTCATTAGGGAGCGTGCTTATCCACCAGCGATGGATGCCCCTGCCCGAAAGCCGCCGCAATTGAGGCGAAGATGCGAGTCTAGGGCATCGCGGAAAGCGACACGGGTGCTGTAGCTAAGCCACGATCCGCCGCGCAGAACACGGAAGCCTATCCCCTCAGATGCCTCGCGTCCGTCATCTGCGATATATGGTTAGGGTCTGCACAAACTGTTCACCCATTCCCACTCATATCCAATGCGCCACACCACGGCACCTTTGGCGCGTATGCCCTCTCCAACGGGATGCGTCTTGCCGCGCCTGAATTCCCAGCAAAGATCACATGGTCTAGGCGCTCGGCGAAGCTTGTCGGAAAGGCATTTCCCCCGCTAAAGGCAGCACACTCTATAGCACACTAAGTTGAGTGGGACAAATTCTGCCCCTGTGCGAAAATGGCACATTTCCGCGAGCGTGCTATGCTTGTGCAAGTTGCAAGCAAGGTGAAGGTTGCGAAAATATGGTGGTCGGTGATTCTTTCGGCGCGTACCGTGTAGTGGCAGCCCTTGAGTCCAATACGGCGTATCGGTTGTACGCGGCACAGCACATACACACCCGTCAGCGCGTATGGCTGGCAGTTTCACCCTTTGCGGATCGCACCGCTGCGGAACGTTTCTTGGCACGGCTGCGCTTGGCACGCCGCCTGACTCATCCGCATATTCACACCTTCCGCGATGGCGGCAAAACGCCTGAGGGTGGCTACTACGCCGCCAGCGACCTGCTGCCAACGCTGCGCTTCAAAGAGCGCGTTAGTACAGCGGCGCTGATCGCGCTCAGCGCACAACTCAGTGCGGCACTGGACTACGCACACGCACAAGGCGTCGCCCATTGTGCCGTGAGTGCATCGCGCATTGTGCGCCTGCCCAATGGTGCGCTTGCCTTGCGCGGCTTTGAGCTAACCTGCCAGCCGATCAGCCCTGAGGCGCAGCACGCAGATCTTGCCGCCTACGCTGCGCTGATCGAGTCTGCGCTTGACGAAGAAACGCCGCGCCACATCCGTGAGGTGCTGCACGCCGCCTACAACGGCGCGATCGGGCGCGCCAGCGATCTGCACAGCGCCCTCGAAATTGCCCTGACCGCGCCACCACCGCGCCCACCGTTGGCACGCCGACTGGCGCTTGGCATCAGCGCTGTGCTTTTGGCTGCCCTGATCAGCATCGGCGCGCTGCTGGCTTTGCCGCGCCCGCTGGCTGCCGATCTCCAAACCGCAACTGCCTTTGCCCTGCTGCCCACCGAGACTCCGACGGCAACGCCGACCACCACACCGACGCCAACACCCAGCGCCACGCCAACGCGCACACTCACAGCGACTGCCACGCCAACCGCGACACAGACTGCCACAGCCACACCGACGTACACACCCAGCGCCACGCCAACGCGCACGCACACACCCACTGCTACACATACCGCAACGCACACACGCACACCGACCCTCACTGCCACGCCAAGCGCCACAGCCACGCCAATTCCGCGCCTGTTGCTGGAAACGCAGCCATGCGTTGCCCTCGTGGGCGATTCGGTGACGCATGGTGGTGTGACCTATGAAGTGCCGGGACACGGCTACATCGTCGCCCTAACTGATCCGCTGAACGTCTACATGAATCAGGCGCTTTCCGCCGTTGGGCTAACTGCCTTCACGGCACTGGATCGCGGCGCCTCACATACTGGGATCAGTTCATTAAACCATCCGTCCTATTTCCGCACCACACAGTACAACCAACTGCTGGCGGATAACTGCCGCTACACCCTAATCATGCCTTGGCTGAACGACATTTCGCCCGAACTGCCTATTGAGCAGGCAGCACGGCGGCATGTGCGTGCGCTGGCTGAGCTGATCGCGGATATACGCACCGCCAATCCTTACGGCTACATCATCGTGCTAGATTACTATCAGGGTGCGACCAGTCCCTTTGCGGCGCGCACGTGGGCGTTTGGCTTCACTGCCAAAAATGTGGAAATTTACAATGCGGCAATCATGGCTGCCTGCACAGAAGGCGACCTGAGCAGCTTGCCCTTAGTCAGTTGTGCGCCGATCAGCACCGCCTTTGAAGGTATGGGCATTGAGCATGTGATCGGCTTGACCACACGCGACTCCTTTGAGCGCAGCATTATTAGCCCATTGCGCGCTGATGCACGCGCTTGGCTGGCAAGCTACTTTGAAAATGAGCCGAACGGCTTGCTGCTAGGCGATGGTGTGCATCTGAGCGTGGCAGGCAAAGATGCCCTTGCGCGCTACCTTGCCGACCTGATCCAGCAGTTGCCCGAACCCAGCACCGCCGAACTCAGCCGATCCGAACCTACCACACAGCCCTAGAGTAGGCTATCATTCAAGGCAGTTTATCCGCTTAGCCATTGGATCGAATGCTCATGCCCGATGCACTTAAACAAATTCTTGTGGTAGATGACAACGAAGCCAACCGCGATGTGCTTACCCGCCGCCTTGAACGGCAAGGCTTCAGCGTAACCGTTGCTGAAGATGGCGCGCAGGCGCTGGAGAAAGTGCGCGCCAGCACGTTCGATTTGATCCTCTTGGATATTATGATGCCGCGTCTGAACGGCTACGAAGTGCTGGAGACGATCAAGCGCGACCCTGCCTTGCGCCACATGCCCATCATCATGATTTCCGCCGTAGATGAGCTGGATAGCGTTGTGCGCTGCATAGAGCTAGGCGCGGAAGATTACCTGTTCAAGCCGTTTAATCCCGTCTTGCTCAAGGCGCGTGTGAATGCCACCTTGCAGCGCTATGGCAGCCTGCTCAACCTGAATGCACTGCGCGATGGCTTGGAAAACATTCAGCAGCGCGCCGCCGCACTCACCGAGAGCGCTTCCGAGAACGCACAGCCGCACCTAAGTGCCATTCAAGCGCAAGCCGATGCCCTGCTTGCCCTGATCCGCGCCGCGCAAAGCTAAACCAATCTGCTATGCCTACGCCAATTGCGATAGATGCGCGCTTGAACGCCTACCGTGAAGGCGGCATTGCTGAATATACGCGCCGCCTGACGGAGTGGATCGCACGCCTTGATCCTGACGGCGCGTACACGCTCATTCAGCACGCTAAAGCGCGATCACCTATGCTCAGCGCGCCGAATGTGCGCCATGTGCGCGCCTTCACGCCGCCGCACCACCGTTGGGAACGCACCCTGTTCGGCTTGGAAGTATCGCGCTGGCAGCCGCGCCTGCTGCACAGCCCTGATTTTATCCCGCCGCGCTTTGGCGCACGCCATTTTGTGATCACCATTCACGACCTGACCTTTATCCGCTATCCGCATTTCCAAACAGCAGAGAGCTTGCGCTACTACCGTGCAAACTTCGGCGCAGCACTGCGGCAGGCAGCACACATCCTGACCGATGCGGAGGCAACCAAGCGCGAATTGGTGCATGATCTGGGTGTGGCGGCAGAGCGCATCAGCGTGCATTTGCTGGGTGTGGATCATCAGCGCTTCCGCCCGCTGTCGGATTCAGAGGTGCTGCCCATTTTGGCAGCGCGCAAAGTGCCGCGTGGCTGTGTATTATTTGTAGGGACGTTTGAGCCGCGCAAGAATCTGGTTGGCTTGCTGGCGGCATATGCGCTGCTGCGCCAGCGCCTGCCCGATGCGCCGCCGTTAGTCATTGTGGGACGGCGTGGCTGGCTGTATGAGGATGTTTTTAAGCAGGCGGCTGATCTGCGGCTGGAAGCACACCTCATCTGGCTGGAGGATTTGCCCGCCGCCGAACTGCCCGCGCTCTATAACGGTGCCAGTGTGCTGGTGCAGCCATCCTTCTATGAAGGCTTTGGCTTTCCGCCGCTGGAAGCCATGGCCTGTGGCATACCAACCGTTGTGGCGCAGCGCGGCTCGCTGCCGGAAGTGGTGGGCGAAACGGGACTCTTGATCGATCCTGAGCAGCCCGACATGATCGCAGCTGCCCTTGAACGCGCCCTGACCGATTCAGTATTTCGGGCGCGCAGCCGTGATGAAGGCATCCAGCGCGCACAAACCTTCACGTGGCAAGCTGCCGCGCAGATCGCTTTAACGGTCTACCGCCATGTGATCGGCTGAAAGAGGTAAAATAGACGCGGCAAAACTCACCTACCAACAAGCGAGACTTCATGCACGTTTTGTTTCTGACTTCTCAAGTGCCATATCCGCCACACGGCGGCGGCGCGCTGCGCGTCTATGGCTTGCTGGATGGCTTGCGAAAAGCAGGGCATCAGCTTGATCTGCTCACGTTTGTAGAGCCGAACGCGCCGCCGCCCCACCAAACGCCGCTTGCTGAACTCTGCCAAACGATCATCGGTGTGCCATATGTGCCGCGCAGCACACGCCAGCGCCTGCGTGACCTACTCTTTACGCGCCACGCCGATCTTGCCCGCCGCTTTGAGACGCCTGCTTTCACTGCTGCCCTGCGCGTACAGCTTAAAGGGCAACGCTACGACGCGGTGCAAATGCAGAGCCTTGAAATGGCAGCCTATTTGCCCATCCTGCGCGCCGAAGCACCGCAGGCACGCTTGATCTACGACGCCTATAACGCTGAGTATGACCTGCAACGCTCGATCTATGCAGTGGATCGGCGGAATGTGGCACGTTTGCCACAGGCGCTCTACTCGTTCGTTCAGTGGCGGCGGCTGATAGCCTTTGAGCGCAGTGTATGCCGCCATGCTGACGCCGTGACCGCCGTCAGTGAGGCGGACGCCGCCGCGCTTGCCAAACTGGCGCCTGAACAGCACATCGCGGTCGTGCCAAACGGCATTTTCACGGCGGAATACACCGAGCCGAGCGGACAGCTTACGCTTGGCGATTCGGCGTTGTTATTCACCGGCACCATGAATTACCGTCCGAATGTGGACGCCGCGCTGTGGTTTGTGGAGAATGTGTTGGAGCGCGTGCGGCAGGTAGTGCCAACGGCGCGCCTGTTCATCGTTGGCAACAAGCCGCACCCGCGCCTAGACGCTGTTCGCCAACGTCCTGACGTGGAGATCACAGGTTTTGTGCAGGATGTAACGCCATTTCTGCACAGCGCAGCCATCTACATCGCACCGCTGCGGATGGGCAGCGGCACGCGCCTGAAACTGCTGCAAGCAATGGCTGCCGGCTGCGCCATCGTCTCGACGAGTGTGGGCGCGCAAGGCATCGCCCTTCGCAACGGGCAAGAGGCAATCCTTGCCGATGACGCGCTCTCGTTCGCCCAAGCCGTGATCGCCTTGCTGAAAGACCCTGATCGGCGTGCGGCACTTGGCAAGGCAGCGCGCCAATTGGTGCAAACTCACTACGATTGGTCGGCAATTGTGCCGTGCCTGCTCAAGGTTTACGAAAGGTTGGGCGTTGAACGCACTCCAACTGGCTGAATTGGCGGCGCGCAACCGTGCCCTTGCCGAACAGCGCCACGCACCGCGCCGATCCGAGCGGCTGCGCGCTGATCTGCTGCGCCTGATCGCTGCCCTGCCAACCTGGAAGGCACGGCGTGCCGATCCGCAGACGTTTCTGCTCATCCGCCCTGATCACATTGGCGACGCGCTGCTGACCATGCCAGCCATCCGCGCCTTACGTGCGGCACAGCCACAAGCGCGCCTGATCGCGCTGTGCGGCGCGTGGTCGGCAGAGGTGTTCGCCGCCTATCAGGAGATTGATCAGGTCCTTACGCTACCCTTTGCCGGCTTTGCGCGTGGCGTACCGAAAGGCAGCCTATGGAGTCCTTATCGGCAAGCGTGGCGTGCTGCGCGGGGATTGCGGCAGGTTGGCGCGGGCGTGGCGATCATCTTTCGCCCTGACCACTGGTGGGGCGCACTGTTAGCAAAGTGGGCGGGCATTCCGCAGCGCGTGGGCTACGATCTGCCCAGTGTTGCACCCTTCCTAACGCGGGCGCTGCCTTACCGCGAGGCGCACTGTGTGTTGGAAAATGCTGCGCTGGTGGCAGACTGGACGGGCGGACACACAGCAGGGCGCCTGAGCGCGCCGTTTCCCTTCACAGCCGATGACCAAGCCTATGTGCGGGGTCTGTTGGGCGCACACGCCGCAGCGCGTTATGTAGTCATTCATGTGGGCGCAGGCAGCGTTTATAAAACATGGTCGGCAGCGGGCTGGGCATACGTGGCGGATAAATTGGCGGAGAGGCTCGGCGCAGTCATCGTGCTGACGGGGAGCGAGCGCGAACACAGCGCAGCGGCTGCCATCCGCGCTGAAATGCGGGCGGTGGCATTCTCGCTGGTGGGCGAGACCAACCTGAGCCAACTGGCAGCACTTTACGCAGAGGCAGCGGTTGTGCTGGGCGCGGATACCGGTCCGCTGCATGTGGCTGTTTCAGTGGGCGCGCCGAGCGTGCAGCTTTTCGGTCCGGCTGATCCAAAGCGCTTTGGTGCATGGGGCGACTCTCATCGGCACCTGATGCTTACGGCGGAAATTGGCTGCCGTCCGTGCCGCATCTTGGATTGGTCAGACGATGCGGCGGATAAACATCCGTGCCTGCGCCTGATTCGGCGTGAGGATGTGCTATCGGCAGCCCTGCGCGTTGCACGTGCCTAGGTCGGCTTCACTAAGCCATACTGTGTGCGGATTGCCTGTTCAATGGCTGCGGCAAGGGCGGCGTTTTCCTTCAGAAAATTCTTGGCAGCCTCGCGCCCTTGCCCCAAAAGCTGTTCACCGTAGCGATAGAAGGCGCCGCGCTTCTCCAAGACGCCAATCTCGGCGCCAATATCCAAAATATCGCCCACCTTGCTGATGCCTTCGTTGAACATGATGTCAAACTCAGCCTCGCGGAAGGGCGGCGCCACTTTATTCTTGGTGACGCGGACGCGCACATGGTTGCCAATATCTTCCTCGCCGCTTTTGATGCCCTGCGTGCGGCGAATATCAAGGCGCACGCTGGCGTAAAATTTCAAGGCGCGCCCGCCGGTGGTCACTTCTGGGCTGCCATAGACGATGCCGACTTTCTCGCGCAGTTGGTTGGTAAAGAGCATCACTGCGTTGGAATGGCTGATCGCACCGCTGAGCTTGCGCAATGCTTGGCTCATCAAGCGCGCTTGCAAGCCGACGAACGAATCGCCCATCTCGCCTTCGATCTCTGCCTTTGGCACAAGGGCGGCAACGCTATCTAGCACGATCACATCAAAGGCGGCAGAGCGCACCAACGCCTCGCAAATTTCTAGCGCTTGTTCGGCGTAGTCAGGCTGTGAAATCCACAAACTGTTCACATTCACGCCAATGCGCGCTGCGTAGCGTGGGTCAAGGGCGTGTTCCATGTCAATAAAGGCGCAAGCACCGCCTTGCCGCTGTGCCTCAGCAATGATGTGCAGGCAGATGGTGGTCTTCCCGCTGCTCTCTGGTCCGTAAATTTCGGTAATGCGTCCGCGTGGCACGCCGCCAACGCCAAGCGCAATATCCAGCGCCAGCGAACCGCTTGGGATCGCCTGCACTTGTAAATGCTGCGCCTCTCCCAGCCGCAACACAGTGCCTTCGCCAAAGCGTTTGGTCAGGTCTTGTACGGTGGCATCCAGTGCTTTTTTGCGTCCGTCATCAGTGGTCATAGGTGGCTAGGCGTCCTCAGGCGTATCTTCAGAGTCTTTGGGAATGGGCTTGATCTCGGTGCGTACTGCCGGCGGCGTTGGCATACGGTCGGTAGAGACGGGCTGCGTGCGCTGCTTATGCACGGAGTCAGGGTCTTGGGGCAAGATGACTTGGCGCTCACGCGGCACAATGTGCGGTTCGATAGGCGTTGCTGGGTCATCGGGTGCTTGGGCTTCCCAGGCGGGAATAAAATCTTTCAGCCACACCAATTCTGCTTCAAGCATATGCAGGCGGTGTTCATACATCGCAGCGGCGGCAAAGGTGAGCGTCGGTTTTTCGCGCAGATAGGTTTCGCGCAGGCGCAGAATTTGCAGGTTCAAATCCTGCTGCCTGCCCAGCAGCGAGGTCAGGATTTGGCTCTTTTTGAGGGCAGAAAGGTTCGCCAAGCCTTGCTCAAAGCCTTTGTCGTAGGCGCGTGCGGTGCCGATCAGATCGGCAATCGAGGTTTGCAGCACACCAAGCCCAGCAGGGCTAATGGAGAAAAGACGGCGTCCATCGCCATCGGTCTCTTGGCGCACCAAGCCTTGCCGTTCCAGCTTATCCAGCACATAGTACATGGAAGACGCGCCAATTGCCGTCCAACGGCGCAAGCCGCGCAGTTCGATGACTTTACTCAACTCATGGTCGTAGCTTGGCTTTTCATGAAGCAAGCTGAGGATAGCTAGTTCGGCATCGGTCATGGTTTGGTTGCCTCGCGCATCTGCCCACGCATACCGATCAGAGTAACACGGATGGGCGCGTGCGTCAATCACTGTTAGGGTAGGAAGTGTAGTGGAATTTGTGGTGGTACACTCTCCTAATGGGACGTGCGTTAGCGCGCCTGTGTGGCGAACGGGCGGAGATGCCAAGCGATGCTGCCATGAAGGGTAGGATATCTGAACCCTCTAACCTGAGCAAGCGCGCCCATACGGATCGGGTGTTGGCGCGTAACCAATACCAACCGTTGGCGCATTCGGCTGGTCAATCGGGCGTGGCAGCGTATGAAAGGTTGCGCCGCGCTGGCGCAGTTCCTTGATAATGGCGGGCAAGGTTGCTTGTGTCAGCGGTGCGGCGTCGTGCATCAGCAAGATCAAGCCATCGCGCACCTCAGCGGCACGGCGCGGTGGATTGCCTGTACACAGGTAGCTCTCCACACCTTGATAAGCGCCGCGCCCACGAATAACCCAATCCAGCATGGCAGCTTCGTCCACAGGATATAAGGCGCGCTGTGGGACGCTATCGCCGTTGGTAAGGTGCCAGCCGCTGTAGTCATAGACGCCCTTCAACCACGCCACCTCTGAACGGTAGCCGCGCAGAAATGGCGCGTTCTCCAGCAGCGTGAAATTTTTCAGGTCTAAGAAGCTGTTTAAGCCGTTATTGCCGCCGGGACGCCGAAATAAGCGTGGCTGTGCCAAATATTTGGCATAGGCGTCCGGATTGGCAGCCTCTAATATGCTCCGAACGCGGCGCTCGCACAAGATGTATTGCTGTGCCAGCAGCGCCATAGGCGATTCATCTTCAACTGTGTTGCCGCCTTGCCGCCATAAATGGTTGCCGATGGCGTGTCCATCCTGAATAATGCGCGCCAAAATGCCGCCTTCCCAATCGTTAATGGCGATGCCGTGCAGGAAGAAGGTGGCGCGTACACTTTCTTGCTTCAAAATATCAAGAATGGTTGTTGTTGCGCCGCTGCCATCGGGATTGGTGGTCGGTCCATCATCGAAGGTCAAATACATGCGGAACGGCACATTTTCGGCGTGGACGGGCTGGCGCAGGGTGAGGGCAGCCGCACCGAGTGCAGCCGCTTTTAGGAAGGCGCGGCGGTTGAAGAGCGGCATCTATTAACTCCGACGGACGATAACTGCTGCGGCTAAACCACTCAGCAGAGTTAGCCCAGCAAGGGCGATAATCACCACACCGGGATTTTCCACGAGGAAAGCAAGCAGCGGACCTTGGTTGCTCTCACTTGTGGCAACGGTTGAAGGCGGCGGCAGTTCAAGGGCGGCGGGCAGAGATGTTGGCTGATAGCTGCCAGCAGCGCCAAAGCCCACCATGAGCGCCACGCCACGCAGCACTTCCACTTGGAGTTGGCTAGCTGTGGTCATGCCATAGGTCTCCGGTGGCACAGCCACAAGGGTATACGTGCCTTGCGCTAAATCGGCAAAGCAGGCAGGTGTGCCAGCCGCTGTGCTGAGCGTGCGTGTCTCCATCCCTTCTTGCAGCAAGTTGATCTGCATTCCGGTTAGCAGCGGTTCGCCCTGATCGCGCAGACGGTTGGTGTTAGCATCATCAAAGGCAAGCACACACAAGCGCGTTTGATCCGGTTGAATGGACTCCATCGCAATAACGGGAATTGATAAGGCAACTTCCGTTGGCGGGATAAGCGTTGGCAAGGCAGCGGTGGTTGGGATGGCTGTTGCGGACGCTTGTATTGCGGCAAGTGGCGTAGAGCTTGGCAAGTCGGAGGCGCTTAACGCGGGTGCATTATCGGTGGGTGTGCTGATGACAATCTCAAAGCCTGAGGCAGTGGGTGAGACGGAAGGCTGTTCGGCAGTGCTGAACGGCGGTGCGGGCGCGGCGTCCGTCGGCGAGGCGGTTGGCTGTGCCGTAGCTGTGTTCACCACAACTTCAAGGGCGATCTGGGTAGGTTGCTCGGTGGGTGTTTCAGTAGGAGCGCGTGTGGTGATGGGTTCGGGCGTTGGGTCATCGGTGGGCGTTGGGGTGGTGATGACTACTTGCAGAGCTGTTGGCGTGCCAGTCGGTAAGATAAGCGCAGTTTCAGTGGGTTTGGCTGTAGATGTTTCAGCAGGGATTTCAGTAGAGGTTGAGGTCGCGCTCGTCAAGAGCGCGACGGTCTCAACAGTTGGGGCAACACTGCCGCTTGTGCGGGTGGCAAAAGTGCTGCGCGGCTGAATGCGGACGGTTAGGATGCGGCGTACATCCTGCGGCGGAATGTTCAAGCGGTACTTTGTGGGTGAGGCAGGCACTTCGGCGGCTGCAACAAGGGTTGCCGCTGGCGTCAGGTTTTCGCCGCTGGCTTTGGGCGTGTTCGTAACGACCGTCACTGGGATGATAGTCACCGAGATGCCGCCGCCGCTGCTGGGCGTATTGGTTGGTAACACGATGAAAGGCGTCGGTGTGGATGTTAGTGGAACATTCGGATCAGGCGTGGGTGTTGCCGTCACCACCACAAAAGTGACATTCGGCGCAGGCGTTTTAATGATGAGCTGCTGCCCAATTTGCAGCACATATTCCTCAGGTGGAATATTGTTCAGGCGGCGCAGTTCGGTCACGGTGATGTTGTAGGCAACTGCGATAGAGAAGAGTGTATCGCCTTGAATGACCGTATGAATGATGCTGCCATCAGGGCGAGCGTTTTGCGGCGTGACGAATGGTACATCACGCGGCACCGTCGGCGGAATTGGCACGCCACCGGCACCACCGCTGCCTGCGCCGGAGAGCAGGCTGACGTTATCCCAATACACATCGTTCAGCAGCATTCCAACGGATTGCGTGGCATTCAGAAAGACCGTAACGCCGTTATCATTTTCAGAACGCGCTTCAATGCTCATGGGCAGAAACTGATCGAAGGGCTGAATGTAGGCTGACCATTTGACGGTTGGCGCGTTCGGATCGCGCCCGCCGGTTGGATCAATGCCGATGCGAACCTGCGCGCCTGATTCGCGCTGTGAAGTGCGCGGACTTTCGGCAGTGATGCACGAATCCTGCCGATCACAGGTGAAAATATTAGCATAGGCGCTGAATACTAGTGGTGTGCCTGCCCGAACGCCTGCCACAAACTGATAGGCATTCATGGTGAAGGCATATTTAGAGGTAGAGACCTTCCAAGATGATCCAAAGCCGGGAAATTCGTTAAACACCCAGTCCTGCTTGGAAGAATTAACTGGCACATTGGCGGTAAGCGTCCAGCCTGTTGGCACAACGCCGCCCGTGCCGCCAACATAGGAATCCATGCCGTTGTTGGTGAGCAATTCCACGCCTTGTGCGCGCACGGAAATTAGCCCACGCACGGTCAGGATGAGTGTGAGCGCTAAAGCGCAGCCCAACACTGCCGCGAAATGGCGTTTTCGTAAGCGGATCACTGCATCCGTACTCCTCATAATCCAAATCCAAACGGGCATTATAACACATCGCCAAATCTGCTCAGCAACCACCTTTCGCCCTACGCTCGCCCTACGGCGCTGAGCGGGCAACGCCGCAATCAAGCTGAAAAAACATGCTGCACGCAAAAAATGCCCGTCCACAACAATCGTGTGAACGGGCATTTTCTATAATATAAGTGCGAAATAGAATAGATGAGGATCAGCCGACGAAACGGGCAACCGTCTCTAGCAAATCGGCGCGGTTGATCGGCTTGTGCATGTATTCATCGCAGCCGGATGCCATAATGCGCTCACGGTCACCTTTCATAGCGGCTGCGGTCAGGGCAATGATCGGGATATACTTTAGGTCAGAGCCTTTCAGGATCGCAGTTGCTTCCATGCCGTCCATGCCTGCCATGTTAATATCCATCAGGATCAGGTCGGGCAGTTCACGCTGAGCAGCCGCAATGCCTGCCAAGCCATCCTCAGCCTCCAGCACCTCATAGCCGGCTGCGGTCAGAATTTTCCGCACCAAGCGCCGATTTTGAAAATTGTCCTCAATGTAAAGGATTCGCTTTGCCGACATGGGTATTTCCCTCTTTGTTGTGCTGCATAATTTCGCGGATTTGCTCTGGAAAAGTACGCGTATCAATCGGTTTGCTAATGAAGGCATCGCAGCCAAAGGCAAGTGCCAGCCGCTTGGCGCGGGCGCTGCATTCGGCGGTGAATGCCACAATGGGCAGGTGTGAAGCCTCTGTTGACCCACGCAGCCGTGAAACAACGACTTTGCCCTCCAGATCGGGCAAGTCCATATCCACAAGGATAACATCGGGATTGATCTCACGTGCCAAGCGTAAGCCATTTAAGCCATTTGGCGCGTGATGGACCTCAAAACCATGCGGTGTTAATACTTTAGCAACCATGCGAGCCGCGTTGTGATCATCCTCAATCAAAAGCAGCGTGACCATAAAATTACTGTCCTTATTCCCTAGAACTTAGCGTTCAATTTTCGCGGTCACATTGTAGGCGCGTTTAGCTATCCTGAATTATAGAAGCAAAATATACAATGTGTTCTGCTGAGACGTAACAGCCTTCTCACAAAAAATGTCGTGGAAACACACTAAGCATTTATGTTTCCACAACTATAGAGCAGGTTTTCTAAATGATCAATAGGCGAAACTGATAGGGTGTGGTGAAGCCTGTTAGCCAATCCTTGCCTCCGCCATGCGTGCGGATCGGGATTGAGGATACGGTAAATGCCCAGTCTATTTGAGGCCATTCACACAGTTTGGGCAGGCATACCCTTCACCACTTCCCCACGAATCGCAATGTTCCGACAGCCTATAGTTGTGTTATGCTTGTAGCACACACGGAGCGTTTGCCCATGACCACCATTTTCCCAGTTGAAAAACAATGCGCCCATTGCGGACGCCACAGCGAGCATATCGTCATCGGCTCGACCAATACCTTTGGCAGCCCTGACCTTGATACGCGCCCGCCGGAGATGATGCGCTCCACCATTCCGCACTGGGTGCAGCGTTGCCCGCACTGCGGCTATTGCAACAGCGATCTTGATCACCTGCTGCCGACGGCGGGACAGGTTATGTCTAGTGAGGCGTACCGCGATCAGTTGGTAGAGCGCACGTTGCCAACCCTTGCCAACAGTTTCCTATGTTTGTCAATCATCTTGGCGGCGCAGGGCGAATTCACCCGCGCTGGCTGGAGCAGCCTGCACGCCGCATGGGTCTGTGATGATGAACGTGCGGCGCAAGGCGCGCTGCACTGCCGCCAGCGGGCAGCCAGCCTTTTTCAGGAAGCGCTTGCCAGTGGGCAGATGATCGCACGCCAAGCCGATGCCAGTGATGCGCTCTTGGTAGATGTGCTGCGGCGCAGCCTGCAATTTCCTCTAGCGCTCAGCTTGTGTGAGGACGGACTGCGGAAACACAGCGATGAGATTATCAAGGGCGTGCTGACCTTTCAAAAGCTGCTCATCCAACGGCAAGATAGCGGCTGCTACACAGTGGCACAGGCACTTGGCAACGCCTAGTTTGGCATAAACGCAGCGCGTTGCAACACATGCAGCCCGCCTTCAACCGTGATAAGCGCCAGCCACGCACCATCAGGCGAGAGTGCAGCCCTTTTCAGCGCCATGCCTGTTTCGGTGCGCCGCATAGGTTGATCAAGCCGCTGTGTGGTGTCCCAAACGCTTAGCGTGCCGTCCCGTCCAACGCTCAGCACAAAATTCCCATCCCAACCAAGCCCGATCACATGTGCGCCGTGCGTAAAGGCAAGCAACGGCTCACCACTTGCCCGCCAAACGCGCAGCGTGCCATCCGCACCACCACTGGCAAAGCCATTGCCATCAGGTGCGTAGGCAAGCGCATAGACCTCATCCCGATGCGCCTGCGGATTGTTCGGCGAACTGCCATCCGCCACACGCCAAAGCAGCACACGGTTATCTGCGCCGCCGCTGACCAAGCCCGCGCCATCCGGCGTGAAAACGAGGCAGATCGCACGGCTGCGATGTTTGCTGAGCATCTGTTGTAGCGTGCCATCGGCGGCGTGCCACACGCGCACCGTGAAATCATCTCCTGCTGAGGCGAGCAGCGTGCCGTCAGGACTCCACGCAATGCCATTCACCGCGCCGATATGCCCGCGCAAGGTCAGGCGGCGCACGCCATCGCGCACCTGCCACACGCGGATCACGCCGTCGTAGCGCGCCGCCGCAATCTGCTCACCGTCAGGACTCCAAACTAAGGCAGCCATGCCGCCGCTGGCAGCCAGTGGTTCAGCAAGCTGCCCGACGGCTACACCGCGCAGCGGATCATAGAACGTGATGCCGCCTTCTGTGCCAACTGCCAGCAAAGCGCTATCGGCACGCCACGCAAGGCTGAGCGCACCCTCACTGGGCAGCGAGCCAGCATGGGTTGGCGCTGCAAAGGGAAGCAAGCACAACAGCAGGATCAGCAGCAGGCGTAAGAACACGGGCAGTTTCCATACTCAGTGGTCAGGCAGCGCACAGTGTAGGCGAGATGCGCGCAAAGCGCAAGGCACAGCAGGGATTGCCATGCCTTGCCGCAAACAATTCGCTCAGGCGCGAGCGCGTGTGGTGAGCAGCCAGATGCACAGCACACCCGCAATGACATGCATGATTTCTAAGGCGAGGATCGTCCCAATGCCGATTGGCTCTGGCACAGGGAACACGCCCGTCACCAGCAGCAGTGGTTGAGCAAACGAGAGGACGAGTACCACGATTGCCACTGTGCGGAAGGTGCTGACTGGGCGCTTGCTGAAGCGCGGCATGAGCGTATAAACGAACGTGCCTGCCAGCACGCCGATCACCGTTGTGCCAACCACCACCAACGGGAAGGGCGGCGCGGGGATTTCCGGCGGGAAAAATGTGAAGTTAGCGCCGAGCGCCGATGCGATGAAATAGACAACAACATTCAGGACGGCGGCAACCACAGCCGCCAGAATGCCGACCTGCCAAATTTGGCGGGCAGGTGCCAGACCCTCAGGTTGCGCTGAAACAGACATAAGCAATTCCTCCACGACAACGCGATCAATAGCTTAGCCGACTAAGCAAATTCGCATAAAAAAGCGCGTTAGGTGCTTTCCGTCAGGTTGTTGTGAACCTGAAGCAGCAGCCGCCGCAGCAGAATGCGCTCATCCGTTGTTAGGTTGGCAAGCGTTTGTTCTTCAAGCAGTTGCCAGATGTGCGTTAGTTCTTGCTGCAACTGACGGCTTGCCGCTGTCAGAAAGACGCGAGAAACACGGCTATCGGCGGCGTCTTCGCGCTTTTCCACCAGCCCGTTGCTCTCCATGCGCCGCAGCATCTTGCTGAGCGTGGGCAACTGCACGTCCATTTTTTCGGCAAGCTGGCTCTGGGTTTGCCCGTCCTGTTCCCAGAGCAGCATCAGCAGCATCTCTTGCCCTACGTGAACGCCGGAGCAGCTTAAGTGTGCCTCTGCGCGGCTGCGGTGCGCTTTGCCAATCTGCGCGATGAGGTAACTAATGCTCTCTCGGATGTTCACGGGCTAGGTTGCCTTTTAACTTAGTCGGCTAAGTAAAATATAGCACTGAATAAAAGAGCCTGTCAAGGGCTGTGTTGAAATGGGCGTGCAACAGCGCAGCCCTATCCCTAGCCCTTTCTGCCCGCAGAGAAAGGAGATCGGCAAAGCGGTTGACAGCCACACCCCGCCTGATCTATAACTGTAGGCATTCTTAAGGGCAGCTGAAAAGGCAGGTGCGGTGTGCTGCTGCTCTACATGGTGATGGCATGGTGCGGCGGCATCGCCCTGAGTGCTGCTCACCCTGAGGCAGCCGCTATCCACAGCGCGCTGCCCGCCGCCGCGGTGCTTGGTGGCGCGGCAGTCGCCCTGATTAATTATCCCAAACGCAGCCTACGCCGCCTTTGCCTGTGCCTTGCTGCCAGCGGACTGGGCATGGCGCATTACAGCGCAGCAGCGCAACCGTTCAGCCCCGATCAACTGGCTTTTTATAATGATCGCGGCACGGCGATCTTGGAAGGCGTGATCAGCGCGCCGCCCGAACGCCGCGAAAATGCCACACGCCTCACACTCAGCGCCCGCAGCCTGACCCAGTATGGCGAAACGCACCGCATTAGTGGCACGGCGCTTGTTTATGCTGAGCGCTACGGCGATTACCGCTATGGCGATCTGATCCGTGTGCGCGGCACGCCACAAACGCCGCCCACCTTCGACGCCTTCTCCTTTCGAGGCTATCTGGCGCGGCAAGGCGTCTACAGCATCCTGTTGCGCGCCGCAGTCAGCCTGATCGAACGCGATCAGGGCAATCCGCTGCTGGCAACGCTCTACAGCGTGCGCGAATCGGCGCATGAACTGATTCGCCGCCTGCTGCCTGATCCGCAAGCGGCGCTGTTGGCGGGCATTTTGCTAGGCGACGAGAGCAACATCACTGCAGGGCTTGCCGATGCCTTTCGGCGCACGAACACCTCGCACCTGATCGCCATCAGCGGTGCAAACATCGCGGTGATTGTGGCGCTGCTGATGGCGGCTTGCCGCTTGTTGCCACGCCGCTTGGCGGGCAAAGTGGGGGTGTTGTTCATTACCGTGAGCGGCGTAGGACTTTATACGCTGTTCGTTGGCGCGGAAGCCTCTGTGGTGCGCGCTGCCATCATGACGACGTTCGTGCTGTTGGCGGAACGGCTTGGCAGGCGCAACGACGGCTTAACCGCGCTGGCTGCCTCAGCCTTTTTGATGACTCTGCTCAATCCGTCAGCGCTCTTTGATATCGGCTTGATCTTGAGCGCTGCTGCGACGGTTGGATTGATCTTATACCTGCCGCCACTGACACAACTCAGCGAACGCACGCTCAAACGCCTGATCGGTGCGGAAAAGGCGCAGTCTGCGGTGCACATGCTGGCGGAGTGGTTCTTGATCACACTTGCGGCGCAGATTACGACCTTGCCGATCATTTTGCTGATCAGTGGGCAATTTGCGCCGTTGGGCGTGCTGATCAACCTCTTGGTAGCGCCGGCGCAAGCGCTCATCATGTTGATCGGCTTGGCAACCTTAGCGCTTGGCGCGCTGTGGCTGCCGTTAGGGCAGGTGGCGGCATGGCTGGTTGGCTTGCCGCTGAGCTATACGCTTGGCATCATTCGGGGCGCAGCGGATATGCCGCATCTGAGCGCGCCACTGCTGATTACACCGTTAGCTGTCGCGCTCTATTACGCTGCCTTGTTCGGCGGAACGGCGTTTGCCATGCAGCATCCTGCTGTGCGGCGGACCGCCTGGCAGTGGGCGCGGCAAGCGGGACGTTCGGCGGCGCTGCTGTTATTGGGCGGTGGTGTGGCTATCCTGCTTTGGCTGTTCATTGCCGCACGTTCAGATGGCAAGCTGCATGTGTGGTGGTTAGCGGTTGGTGAGGGCAGTGCGGTGCTGATCCAAACGCCGCACGGCGCGCACATCCTGATTGACGGCGGCGAAAATCCGAGCCAGTTGCAGCAAGCATTGGGCGATGTGCTGCCTTTCTACAAGCGCCACCTCGATTTGATCATCCTCAGCGCGCCGCACGAGAAGCTGGTTGGTGCGCTGCCTGCGCTCTTAGCGCGCCACAGCGTCGGCATGATCTTGCACAATGGGCAGCGCACAGGCAGCCCAACCTTTGCCGCGCTAGAAGCCGCGATCCGTGCAGCGGGCATTCCAACACAGGGCATTGGTGCGGGCTGGCGCCTTCAAACGAGTGATGGCGTGCTGATCAGCGCTCTTGCGCCACACAGCATACCTGAAAGCGCCATGCGCCCTGATACTGCGCCGCTGCTGCTGCGTACTGAATATGGGACGGCGCGCTTCCTGCTGCTGGCAGAGGCAGCACCAGAGGCAATCGGCGTGATGTTGCAAACGGCTGACGATTTACGCGCTCAGGTGGTGCAATTGCCCGCGAATGGTGCTGCCAACAGCAATCCGCCGCGCTGGATCGAGGTGGTTCAGCCGCAGATCGCGGTCGTGGTTGCTGAAGTGGGTAACATCAATGCACAGCCTGCTGAGGCACTGATTGCGCGTCTGGGCGTGCCGCTGTTCCGCACGGATCAGCATGGCAGGCTGCACCTGATCACCGACGGCGAACGGCTGGAAGTTCGCACAGAGCGGCAGCCAGTGCTGCCTACGCACGGCGCGAGCGCGGCGGCGGCACACGGCGGGGACGCGCCGCACCCTGATAGCTCGGCACGATGATCGCTTCCACAACGCAGCGCGCACGGTTGCTCAGGCGGCTGCGTAGGCGCGCATCCATTTCTTCAAGGGGCTGCAAGCTGGTGATGACGGTTGGTAGGTTGTAATCGAAACGGTGGAGCAGGATTTCGTAGAGCTTATCCCGCGCCCACACGGACATATTCCGATCTTCAATGCTCAAATCGTCGAGGATCAGCACGGGCGCGCCTTTCAGTTCCTGCAAGCGCCGATCATAGCTGATGGTTGCGCCGGGATAGAAGGTGGCGCGCAGATGATTGACCAGATCGGCGGCTGTGACGAACAGCGCTGTTGGCTGCTCAGCGTTCAGCAGATGGGCAATGGCGGCGGCAAGGTGCGTTTTGCCGCTGCCGGGGCGTCCCGTCAGCACCAGCCAGCCCTGCGGATTTTCGGCGTAACTATAAGCTGCCTGTGCAGTGCCTTGCAAACGGCGCAGACTCTCCTCAGGCAGCCCTTCGCCTTCCCGCAAATCGAACGTTTCAAAGGTCATCTCGCGGTAGCGGCTGAGATCGGTCAGGTCTGCCTCTGCCCACGTTAGCACGGGCGAACGGCGATCCGGCAGGATCAGGCGCACACTGCGCGTTAGGTCTTGGTCTAGCAAGCGGCTGCGGATGCGCGGCTCAATTTGGGCAGGATCGCGGTTGGTGGTGATGACGGTTGGCAGGCGGTAGCGGTGTCGATCATTGAACAACTGATAGAGCTTCTCGATTGCCCAGGCGGTCGGACTCTCGGCGCCGAGGTCGTCCACAACCAGCAGCGACGCTTTGCGGATGCGCTCAAACAACTCATCGTAGGCGGTTTCGCTGCTGGGACCGAAGGCGCCGCGCAAGTGATCGAGCAAGTCCGGCGTGGTGATGAACAACACAGGCGCGCCGCGCTCAATGGCGTGGTTGGCGATGGCAGCTGCCAGGTGCGTTTTGCCTGTGCCATAGCTGCCCTCGAAAAGCAGCCAGCCTTCAGGCATCTCGGCGTAGTGCAGCGCAATCTCGGCGGCTGCCTTGGCGGCGCGGCGCTGCGCTTCGTTCAGGCTGCTGCGGCGCGCCTCTGAAAGATCGCGGAAGATGCCGCGCAAATAGCCTTCCTCTGGCTCCAGCAGGCTGTAGTCCACCTCAAAACTGGCAAAGGTTTTGTGGGTATATGCCTCAAGGTTGCCCAACGTGCGAAGGCGCGAGACCTCACGCGCACGGTAGGTTGCCTGCTGGCACACACACGGAAACAGCTTGCCAAAGTTTGGGTGACCAACCGGCACATCCTCACGCACTAGCCCTGTCCCTTTGCAGATCGGGCAAACTTCCTTCTCAGTGGTCAGTGTGGCGGCAGTTGCCATGGGCGCACCTATTCTTCTTGCTCAAAATAAGCGCCGCGCAGATAGGGATCAACCTGAGGCTCGGCAGCTTTGGCGGCACGTCCGTTCGGCTTGCCCTCTATTGCCCAGCGCTTGAGGATCGCCTCGACGTAGCGCCAACTACGGCGGTTATTTTCCACCGCAGCGCGGATGGCCTCAACCAGCCATTCGTAAGGGTAGGTGCGCTCAGCATCAGCGAGTGTTTCAGCAAGCAGCGGCGTTAGCGCACCGATGTTTTCCTCATAAAGCGTGAAAATATTAGGGCGATCTTGCACAAGGCTGATCGGATGTTCGCTGCCGCCGGGCTGCCAATCGCCGCGCAGCAACGCTTCCACAGCGCGCCTGCCGCGCTCTGTGTTGATGAAATAAAGCGTCTCGCTGCCGTTGACGGTCGGCACATCCGCCGCCAGCAGTGTTTCACGGGTAACAGCACGCACTAACGCCGCACGGATGGCAGCTTCTGCCTCTGACTCAGTGCTACCCATGCTGATGGCAAAGGTTGGATCGCCCAGAAAATCGCGCAGGCGCAGATAGCGGTAGACGCTCTCGCGCTGCTGAAGCGCCCAAAAGCAGTAGAGCGTCAGCTTAAGTTCTGCCAAGTCGTCAATGTGTGGCAGCAGATCGCTAAAGAAGCGCGACGGCACGATGATTGTGGCAGTTTCGCCTTTGGGAAAACCATTAAAGCGGTGCCCGTTCATGTTTACCTCATTAAAGATTGGCAACACTGCCATGATTGATCTCAGTATCCACAAACTGCGTCAGGTCTTTGCGGAAGTAGAGGCGTATTGTGCCGATTGGTCCGTTACGGTGCTTAGAGACAATTACCTCTGCCTGATTTGGATGTTCTGTGTTCTGATTATACAATTCATCTCTGTATAAAAACATTACTATATCACTATCTTGTTCAATACTACCTGATTCTCTCAAATCCGAGAGCTGTGGACGTTTATCGGCGCGCTGTTCAACCGCACGCGAAAGCTGCGCGGCTGCCAGCACTGGCACTTTCAGCTCACGCGCCATCTCTTTCAAACTGCGCGAGATATAGCTGATCTCTTGCACGCGGTTGGCATCCATGCGTGCTACGCCGCTGGTCAGCAATTGCAGATAGTCCACAATCACAAGGTCAAGCCCGCCTTCTTTCTTCAGGCGGCGGCAGCGAGCGCGCACTTGCTGCACGCTGATGCCGGGCGTATCATCAATAAAGATAGGTAGTTTGTTCAGGCGGCTGGTTGCCTCGGTGAAGCGATCCCATTCGTGATCTTCCAGTTTGCCATCGCGCAAGCGTTGCGAGTTAATGCCCGTTTCGATGCTGTAAAGGCGCTGCACAAGCTGTTCGTTGCCCATCTCCAAGCTGAAGAAGGCTGTGCGCGCATTGGCAAAGCGCGCCGCATTGAGCGTTAGGCTGAGCAGGAAGCTGGTTTTGCCCACGCCCGGACGCGCTGCCACGATGATCAAGTCGGATTTTTGCAAGCCACCCAGCAGCTTATCCAAATCGCTAAAGCGCGTTGGCACGCCCAAAGTTTCTTGCTGGCTGAGGAAAAGTTCCTCAATGCGGCGGTAGTAATCATTGACCGCCTGCTCGATGGGAATGATCTCTTGCCGCAAACTCTGATCAGTGACGGCAAATAGCGCCACTTCTGCCGCGCTGATCGCCTCTTGCAGTTCACGGGCTTCATCGCGGGCAAGATCGGCAATTTTGCCGGCTGCTTCCATCAGGCGGCGGCGCACAGCGGCACGTTGCACCACTTGGGCATACGTCTCGGCATAGAGGTAAGTTGGCGTGTTGTTCGCCAACTGCGCCACATAGACCGCGCCGCCGGCATCCTCAAGTTTTTGGCGGTGGCGCAGTTCTTCGGTAACTGTGAGCAGGTCTATGGCGTCGTTGCGATCAGAAAGGGTGAGGATCGCCTCCCAAATCCAGCGGTGCTTCAGCTCATAGAAATCGTCAGGTTGCACAAGGCTGCTGAGTTCAAGGAGTACCTCAGGGTAGATCAGCACTGCGCCGATCACAGCCTCTTCCGCCTCAATCGAGTGCGGACCGTAGCGTTTTTCTTCGCGTGCTTGGCGCTGCTGCGGTGGTGGCGCTTGAGTGTCGCTCATAGGTGGAACGCAATTCTAACCATTTGGGCAAGACAAAACAGAGCAGCACGGCACGTGCCGCCTGCCCTGCTGCGGATCAGCGGTCTCGGCAACCGCGCCTGCGCTATTCTTTATCAGGTTCATCCTCATCAAACGAGAGGGTGTCTACAAAATCCTTGAAGATGCCGAGTTTATCTTCGTCATCCTCGTCTAGCTCGACCAATGGTGCCGCGCTCGGATCGCTCTCAATCTCTTGGTCGGGCAGAATGGCAGCCCGATCCATGACCGAGTCGCTCACGTAGATCGGCGCACGCACGCGCACCGCCAGCGCGATAGCATCACTCGGACGTGCGTCTACGTCTACCGTGCGCCCGTTGAAATCCATGACAACCCGCGCATAGTAAACATCTTCGCGCAGATCGTTGATGAAGATGTACTGCACACGCGCACCCAATGTGCCGATCAAGGATTTGAGCAGGTCGTGCGTCAGTGGGCGCGGCGAGCCTTGCCCTTGCAGTTCGGCGGTGATAGCATCTGACTCGCATGGTCCGATCCAGATCGTCAGATAGCGCTCTTGCGCGGTATCCTTGAGAATAACCAGCCGATGCGGAGACATCAAGCTGACGCGGATGCTATCAATTGTAACCTCGATCATATTGTTATCCATGCGCCACCTCTAACCCACTTGCTGAAACAAGCCTTGATGGATAGTTTTGTTTTTTTGAGCGATGTTGAACAGTATACCAACAAACGGGGATCAAGTGCAATTTTGGGACGTGGTGAATTATGTGGCGATCAACAAGCCCTATCCCTAGGACTTTTCCCACAAGCAGGGAAAGGTGAAGCGGAAAACTGGGGAAACCCAGTCTACAGGGTGAGATTTAGTAGTGGCGCAAAGGCTTTGGCTTGTTACAGGCAATTCATAATGGTTTTGAGCGTGCATCCCCTTAATGCTTCAAACTTGGGGCGTGGTGAAAGTGGATCGAACTTGTTCAGAACATGAATCATCGCCATAAAATCCACCCCCTCATTTGTTGCAAGGCTTGCCCATCGGCTGTAAAATATACAAAATTCATCTAATCTTAACCAAGCGGGCGAGCAAAAACCGAATGGCAACCAAACGTTTTCCGGATGAGCCTTCAGACGCCGCACCAGAGCCAACATCGAATCCACCGAATCCAACTGGGCAGAGCGCGGCGCGGATGAGCCGCCCTGCAATGCCACCGCAACAGCCGGTCCCGCAAAGTGCGCCGCCGCCACACCCGGCGCGTGTTTCGCGGCGAGCAACCATACAGCGCCCATCGCAGCACATGCCGCGCACCTTAGCGCAAGTGCTGAACGATGCCAACGACTCGGTCGTGCGTGGCGATCTTTCCGATTTTGTGCCGCAGCCAACCGGTTTCGATCCGCTGGATGGCTTCATCGGCGGCGGTCTGCGTAAGACGGAACTGGTGCTGCTAGGCGGCGCGCAGGGCATTGGTAAGACGATTGCCGCGCTGCAAATGGCGCGCAATATTGCCATGCGCCCTGATCAGTTTGCCTTCTATATCTCCTATGAGCATACCGAAACACATCTGATGAATCGGTTGCTCTGCCTAGAGAGCATCAATCCGCCAGAGATTGATCCGCGCAACGGACTGAAGCTCAAAGACCTGTTCGACACAATCATCTCGCAGCGCGCCCGCGAACTGCTGGCACGCGATGGTAACAAAGCAGGCTCACTGCAAACCATCCTGCGCGAGAATCCGAAAACCTCGATGCCTTTGGCGCGCCTGAACAAATATGCCGACCGCCTGATTATGGTCAAGGCAAGCCCCGCCGTCACGACCCTCAACGCCATCCGCGAAATGACGGCACGCCTCGCCGAAGCCACCGGCGGCAACCTGACCATTTTCGTGGACTACCTGCAAAAAGTGGCGATCCATCCTGAGCGCGCCGCCAACGAGGAAGACAAGATCACAATTGTGGTGGAAGGGCTGAAAGATATTGCGCTCTCGCAGAACGTTTCGGTTGTCTCCATTGTCGCCTCCGACCGTGAAGGCTTGAAGGCAAAGCGCCTGCATCTATTCCATTTGCGCGGCAGCTCTGCGCTAGATTACGAATGCGACATCGCTATCATCATGAACAACAAGTATCAGGTGCTGGCGAAGGATCACATCTCATTTAATCCCTACGCAGCGCAGCAGTACCGCAACTGGGTGGTCTTCACTATCGAGAAAAATCGGGCAGGGCGCGCCATGACTGATATGGAATTCCAACTGCACGCGCCGTTCTTTGCCTTTGATCCGCGTGGGCAGGAAGTCCGCCAGCAGCTTATTGACGATAAGATCATCGAGTCCTAAACGCGTTTGTCACTTCTGGGTAGCACCTATGCACCGCCGTCCGCCTCGCCAAAAAACTTGGCGAGGCGCTTTACACACTTTGGTCACCCGCCCAATCGTCACCCCTCCCGCACCCCTGTTTTACTCTGCGGCATTTTGCGCTAAGATTATCGGACTGATACAGCATCCGTTACAGAGTGATCCGCTTATGTCTGACTTGTTGGAGAAACTCAATGTGCTGCT
>QWHC01000022.1 GCA_021404685.1 Chloroflexi bacterium CFX4
ATTGCGACCTGACCGCATGATCCCCACTCGAGCATGACCATCGACAGCCATGCTTCCTTCTCGAACTCTGGGTCCGACAGGTGCTGGCTGTCTCCGACGGTAGCGGGGTCCACTTCCCAGAAGACACACCGCCGGGCGTGCTTGGGCAGCTGCTCGAAACCATCGAGCCGCAAAGGAACGATCCGAGCCGACACTGGTCTTGTACGCCTCCACGTCAGGTCCACATGGTGCACGGAACGCCTCGAGCGTCCGGCAACCCTTCAAGGATATGCGAAATTTCTGGTTTGGCACCCGGCGACCTTGCCGCGATACCTGGAATGCGCGGCCGGAGCCGTCGTCGTGCCGATGATTCCCCTGTGGAGCCGAAACTTCTTACTTGCCAAGCGTTTTCGCGCGGAGGCCGCGCTTCGCGGGTTTTCGCGTCACAGTGACGTTTCTCCCCCGTGGGCTAGGACGTGGCTTCGCCGGACATCATGTCGACAATTCGCTGCAAATCTTCCACCGAGCCGAACTCGACAACGATTTTGCCCTTGCGCTTGCCCAGGCTCACCGTCACGCGGGTGTCGAAGGTACCCGACAGTCGCTCGGCGACATCCTGTAAGCCCGGCATCTGGATCGGCTTGCGCCGCGGCGCCGGCTTGGGAGCATCGCTGCGGTTCGCCAGCGTCACCGCTTCCTCGGCGGCACGCACCGACATTCCCTCGGCCACGATCCGGGCGGCAAGCTCCTCCTGCGCCTCGGCGCCACCCTCAAGAGCGAGTAGTGCTCGTGCATGGCCGGCCGATAGGACTCCCGCCGCGACCCTGCGCTGTACCGCGATCGGTAGGCGCAGCAGTCGGATCATGTTGGAGATCACCGGGCGCGATCGACCGATCCGGGACGCCAACTCTTCATGCGTCACTTCGAACTCATCGAGAAGCTGTTGGTACGCGGCCGCCTCTTCCAAAGGGTTCAGCTGTGCCCGGTGGATGTTCTCCAGCAGCGCGTCTCGAAGCAGATTGTCGTCGGCCGTCTCCCGGACAATCGCCGGGATCGTTTCCAAACCGGCCTCCTGGGTAGCACGCCACCGCCGCTCCCCCATGACGAGTTGGTAGTCACCGCCCTCGACCGCACGCACCACGATCGGCTGCATCACACCGAACTCGCGGATGGAGTGGACCAACTCGGCGAGCGCCTCCTCGTCGAAGACCTGGCGCGGCTGCTTGGGGTTGGGCCTGATGGCCGTCACCGCGATCTCGCGGTACACCGCGCCGATATCGGTGGCCGGTGCAGACGGAGCCGCTGGGCCGCCGCCGATGATCACATCGGCGGCCGCGTCACCCAGGCGCGGGCCTGCGGGGGTGGGTGCACCATCCACCGGTGCCGTCGGGATCAGGGATGCCAGGCCTCGGCCGAGTCCGCCCTTACGCCGTGATGGTGGCGACTGACTCATCGGTTACTTCTCCCTTTTTGCATCCGCTGTACGCACATGATCATCTTCTCGTAGTGCACGGCGCTCATTGTGGATCACTCGCCGACGGGCTCGGCCGCTGCGCGAGTTCGCGCGCGGCATCCAAGTAGCTCAGGGCTCCCCGTGAACCCGGGTCGTATTCGAGGACGCTGGTTCCGTATCCCGGAGCCTCTGAGACCTTGACGCTACGCGGGATGACCGACCCCAACACCTTCGGACCGAAGTGGCTACGCACTTCGTCCGCCACCTGGTCGGCGAGCTTGGTCCTACCGTCGTACATGGTCAGCAGAATCGTCGACACATGCAGCGCGGGATTCAGGTGAGCCTGGACGAGTTCGATGTTGCGCAGCAGCTGACCAACGCCCTCCAGCGCGTAGTACTCACACTGGATCGGGATCAGCACCTCGTTCGCCGCCACGAGTGCGTTGACCGTCAGCAGGCCGAGCGAGGGCGGGCAGTCGATGAATACGAAGTCAAACGCGTCGGCGGGTAGCCCGGCGATCGCGCCACGCAGCCGGCCCTCACGAGCCACCATCGAAACCAATTCGATCTCGGCACCGGCCAGGTCGATCGTCGCCGGAACGCAGAAGAGGTGCTCGCTCTGTGGACTGGATTGGATCGCGTCCTTGATGGGGATCTCACCGAGTAGGACTTCGTACGACGACGGGGTGCCCGCACGATGATCGGCACCCAGCGCGGTGCTCGCATTGCCCTGTGGATCGAGATCGATCACCAGAACATTGAGACCCTGCATCGCCATCGCGGCGGCGAGGTTCACCGCGGTTGTGGTCTTGCCGACGCCACCCTTCTGGTTGGCGATCGTCAGCATCCGGCGATGCGCCGGCTTCGGAAGACGGACCGATCCTTGCTTGATCTGGGTGGCCCGCTGAGCGGCTGCACCGATCGGAGTCTCCGACTCCTCAAAGTTCGCGGGCGAGCGGTGGCCGTCACCCGTTGCGCCGGTTTCACGTGAAACATCGTCGCTAGTCACTGTCGTCTCCTTGATCGGATGCTCATCGGCTCCGCTTCCGCGTACCGTCGCGGGAGCTTCCCCGTCGACGGCCTCCGTCGCATTCTTTCCGCCGCGCGACCACCACCGTGGTGGGCGGATCGAGGTACCGCGTGCCACACTGCACCACCCTCACATCGTCAGCGCCGAGCAGGCTCAGCGCACTACCGTACTGCTGCACTTCTTCATCGGCGCGATCGCCTTTGATCGCCAACATGCGTCCGCCGACCCGCGCCAACGGAAGGGACCACCGACCGATCTTGTCCAGTGCCGCGACCGCCCGAGACGTGACCGCGTCCGCCCCGCCAACCTCCGCGATAACACTTGGTTCCTCCGCCCGGCCGCGCACCACCGATACGTTGGTGAGGCCCAGCCGCTCGATCATTTCACGGAGGAAGTCGGTGCGGCGCAGCATCGGCTCGACCAGAACGATATCGACGTCGGGGCGTGCGATACCCAACGGAACACCCGGCAGACCCGCGCCGCTTCCGACATCGATCACTCGCTCACCGGAGTCGAGTAACTCCCCCAGCACGGCGCTGTTGAGGATGTGGCGCTCCCACAATCGATCGGCCTCGCGTGGGCCAATCAGACCGCGCTCCACACCAATCGTCGCGAGTGCGTCAACGTAGTCGACCGCTAGAGGCAGCCGCTCGCCGAAGACCTCGGCTGCGGCCTCCGGCACCGGGAGGGTCTCGCCGTGTTTCACGTGAAACATTCCTCCCGGAGCGCGGCCACTGAATTACATCGATGAGATTTGGTGGCGACTAGTCGTGCAGGACGACGACACGACGCGAGGGCTCCACGCCCTCGCTCTCGCTGTGCACACCGTCGATTGCCGCAACGGCGTCGTGCACGATCTTGCGCTCGAAAGGAGTCATGGGCGCGAGCTCCTCGCGCTCACCGGACTCCAGCACCTGCTTGGCGATCTTCGTGCCCAGCGCCGCCAGCTCGTCGCGACGACGGCCACGCCAGTTCGCGATATCCAGCATCAGGCGGCTGCGCTCACCGGACTTCTGCTGCACCGCCAGTCGGGTCAATTCCTGCAACGCGTCGAGCACCTCGCCCTTGCGGCCAACGAGCTTGGACAGGTCACCCCCGCCGTCGATGCTCACGATCGCGCGGTCTCCCTCGACATCGAGGTCGATATCGCCATCGAAGTCCAGGACGTCGAGGAGCCCCTCGAGATAGTCGCCGGCGATCTCGCCTTCGGCAACCAGACGTTCCTCGAGATCCACCGTGCGCGTCTCACCCTCGGGTGCGGCGTCGACCTCGGTTGTGGTCTCTTCGGCTTGAGTGTCCAGATCGGTCATCGTTCTTCTCCCTCTGTCACGCCCGTGCAGAATCGCGGGCGGTTAGCGCTTGCGGCGACGATCGGGCCGAGCACCCGGCTTCGGGGTGCGGCTCGTCGTACCTGATCCATTGGTGGAGTCCGGGGAAGCCTGTCCCCCGGTGTCCTCGTCCGTGCCACCCGATTCCACAATCTCGGTGCTATCGGATTCGTCTGCTTGTTTCGCCGGCTGGTTCTTCCCGCCGCGCGTCGGCTTGGCACCTGGCTTCGGGGCATTCGCGGCCCGTCGCTCCAGATCCGCCTGCTTCTTCTCTTCTTCTTCCTTAGCGATGTGGTTGAAGACGTAGTGCTGCTGACCGAACGTCCAAATGTTGTTGGACACCCAGTACAGGATGATGGCGATCGGCAGGAACGGACCACCCACGACCACACCGAGCGGGAACACGTACAGCGCCAACCGGTTCATGATCTGGGTCTGCGGGTTGGCCTGGGCCTCAGGACTCTGCCGCGCGATAGAGGCCCGGCTGTTGAAGTAGGTCGCGATACCCGCGATGACCATCAACGGTATCGAGACTCCCGCGACAGCCCACCTGTTGAATTCGGTGAACGCGTCCAGACCCGTTGTCTGGATCATCGTGGCGCCCAGCGGGGCACCGAACAGGTTCGCGTCCAGGAAGTTGGCCACGTCGCCGGCACTGAAAATGTAGTTGCCCGTGGCGCGGTTCGCTTCTACCGACATATGCACCTGACCGAAGCCACCGGTAGTTCTGTTGAACGAACGCAGTACGTGGAACAGACCCAGGAAGACCGGAATCTGGGCCAGCATCGGCAGGCAGCCAAGGATCGGATTGAAACCGTGCTCGCGCTGTAGCTTCTGCATCTCCAGTGCCATGCGCTGACGATCGTTCTTGTACTTCTTCTGCAGAGCCTTGATCTGTGGCTGCAGCTCCTGCATCTGCCGGGTGGTCCGAATCTGGCGGACGAACGGCTTGTACAGAATCGCGCGGAGGGTGAACACGAGGAACATCACCGACAGCGCCCATGCGAAGAAGTTCTTGGGGCCCAGCAGGTACGCGAACAGCTTGTACCAAACCCACATGATCGCCGAGACGGGGTAGTAGATGAACCCGAGACTGAACCAATCAAACATCCGCTGTACTCCTCCGCACGCTCACGTGCTCTACGTCTTCGTGCTTGGTATGGCGTTCAGGAATCGGATCCCATCCACCGTGGTGCCAGGGCCCGCACTTCAGTAGGCGGATCGTGGCCAACCAACCGCCGCGGACCAGTCCGTGCACGGTCAACGCCTCGACCGCGTACTGGCTGCAGGTCGGCATAAACCGGCAACTGGGCAGACGCATCGGCGAGACCCAGGTTTGATACAGGCGAATCAGGAAGATCACCGCGCGTGCGGGACGGCTTTTCATGGCTGCCGCTCTGGTGCGGGTTCCAACCGGTGTATCGACCGGTGGACTCCGTCTCGCAATTGCTGACGCAGACTCGCCGAGAGTGCGGTGCTGCTACTGGGCAGCGCTCTGATCACCATGCGATCCACGGGTTCAAGTGTGGGGAGCACCTCGGCGGCAACATGCCGGAGTCGACGAGACACCCGATGGCGCACTACCGCGCCGCCTACCGATTTCCCGACGATCAAACCAACCTTGGGACCCTCAGCCTCGGCTGGTGTAGAACCCACACAGCCACGTTGCAGATGAATCACCAAGTCGGCGTGGGCAGTTCGAACTCCACGCTTGACGGTCTGCCGGAATTCGGATGATTTGGTCATCCGGTGTCGAGTCGGTAACACCGACTACCTACCTGCGCCCGAAACTCAGGCGGTCAGTTCCTTGCGGCCCTTACGACGCCGGACCGCAATGATTGCGCGTCCGGCACGGGTGCGCATGCGCAACCGGAACCCGTGGGTACGCGCGCGACGCCGATTGTTTGGCTGGAAGGTCCGCTTGCCCTTTGCCACCGCTACTACTCCTTTATATCCGTCACGTGCTCAACTGACATCACTCACGCCGCCCGTTCACGACGCATGCAATGTGCTGAGACGCATCAGTCCGTTGGTACTGCTTACTCGCCACCGGCGCGGTGCCTACGGAATCTCGGGTTTCACCCCTGATGACGTGCGGGTCGCGGCCGTGCCGCCAACGTTCGGGCGACTGTTTGAGGGTACTGACCTGCTCGTCGCCGGTCAAACTGATCTCAACCGTCACACGCGTATCCCCTCTGCACAGCAGTCCGTCACCTTTACGAAAGTTGTCACGGTAGTCACGGGATAGGTTGGCGGGGCGGCACAAAAACTGTTAGCTTCTGCGAATGCCGTTTCCACCGGGCGAATGCATCGGAACCACCCACGCGGGCCGATGCCGATCGAGGTCGGACACCGACTAGCCGGTCCCCCGGAACAGGTGATCCGACGTGATCTCCTGGTATGCGCACACTGACCACCACAGGGGTGGTCTGCTTTGTTGTCCACAGGTGTGGATAACCGTGTGGAAACCCACGACCGATCATTGAAAAGGGGCTACTGTCGACGTGTCCCCTACTGCCAGAGAGATGCTCGCCGTTGACTGATGAACTGAATTCCCAGTTCACGGCGGTATGGAATACCGTCGTCGCAGAGCTCAATGGTGACGACAACCAATATTTGTCGAGTTTTCCGCCACTCACGCCTCAGCAGCGCGCCTGGCTCACATTGGTCAAGCCACTCACCATGGCCGAAGGTTTCGCACTGCTTTCCGTGCCGTCCAGCTTCGTGCAAAACGAGATCGAACGGCACCTGCGCGGACCCATCGTGGAGGCACTTTCCCGTCGCCTCGGCGAGAACGTCGAGCTGGGCGTGCGAATCGCGGCGCCGGCTCCTGGCGAAGATTTGGAAGTCGCCGGCCCCACGCCCGAACTCGAGCTCGACGAGGTCGATGAGACCACCGAGGCGCTTGCTAGCGCACACGAATCGTGGCCGTCCTATTTCATCAACCGTCCGGGCGGGGCCGACAAGGCCGAGACCCCCGACACGAGCCTCAATGCGCGCTACACCTTCGAATCTTTCGTCATCGGAGCATCCAACCGGTTCTCGCATGCGGCCGCCGTCGCAGTTTCCGAAGCTCCCGCCCGCGCCTACAACCCGTTGTTCATCTGGGGCGAATCCGGGTTGGGTAAGACACATCTACTGCACGCCGCCGGGAACTATGCCCAGCGCCTGTTTCCCGGTATGCGCGTCAAGTACGTCTCCACCGAAGAGTTCACCAACGACTTCATCAATTCTTTGCGCGATGACCGTCGAGTCGCCTTCAAACGCAGCTACCGCGACATCGACGTTCTCTTGGTCGACGACATTCAGTTCATCGAGGGCAAGGAAGGCATCCAGGAAGAGTTCTTCCACACCTTCAACACCCTGCACAACGCCAACAAGCAGATCGTGATCTCCTCCGACCGGCCTCCGAAGGGCCTGGCCACTCTTGAGGACCGGCTGCGCACCCGATTTGAGTGGGGCCTCATTACCGATGTTCAGCCCCCCGAACTCGAAACGCGGATCGCGATCCTGCGCAAGAAGGCACAGATGGATCGGCTGGACGTCCCCGATGACGTCTTGGAACTCATCGCAAGCCGGATCGAACGCAATATTCGGGAACTCGAAGGGGCGCTCATCCGGGTGACCGCTTTCGCCTCGCTGAACAAGTCCCCCATCGAGCTGTCGCTGGCCGAGATTGTGCTGCGCGACCTCATCCCCGACTCAAACTCCATTCAGATAAGCGCCGCCACGATCATGGCGGTCACCGCGGAGTACTTCGACACCACCGTGGAAGAGCTTCGTGGGCCCGGCAAGACACGGGCACTGGCGCAGGCGCGCCAGATCGCCATGTACCTCTGCCGCGAACTCACAGACCTCTCGCTGCCCAAGATCGGCCAGACGTTTGGCCGTGACCACACCACCGTCATGTATGCCGACAAGAAGGTCCGTGGCGAAATGGCTCAGCGGCGTGAGGTTTTCGATCACGTCAAGGAACTCACCGCCCGGATCCGCCAGCGTTCCCGGCACTGACCTAGTTCCTGCCCCACCCGGCCCCCGCGGCCGGGTTTTTTTGTCTCACCGCACCGCGCCGGGCCCCCAACACGTACCCATTTCAAGACTTTTCGAGATTTTTCTCGATGATTTTTTGTCACCTCGTGTGGCTCACACGTCACATCCACACCAATCGAAGTTGTGCACAGGACTGTGGACTGCCGTGGGGCAAACCTACGATCGGTTGGGGGTTGCTGAACGAATGACATGTCCTCCACATCCGCGGGCCGCAACCCTCTTCGGAATCCACAAACTCCTGACAACCCCGCTGAGCCTCTGTCGTGCGACAACACTTGTCTGTCCACAGATTCCACAGCACCTACTAATACTGCTTAGATCTCTATCTAATCTTTCTCTCTAAAAGCAGCTGTGTGGATGGACGCGTCAACAAGGACCGTCCAGCCGGTAACCCGGCAGTGGACTTCAGGGATCGTCGGAGAGACGGATCCGCTTTCCCGATGCGTCGAAAGCATCTACGGTTGTGCTTCGGAAGTCGCATGGCCTGAGACTTCCCACTCCGAGTGACAGAACTTGTGCACGGTGCCCCGGTGACGTGCCGGGGGTCGTCCGATGCGCTGTCAACGCTGTCACCCGGGCGTGCCACGATGGCTATCACGGATTTTTGTGTGCAGACAGTCCGACCTGGACAACGAGGAAGCGAAGGGTATTCATGGATCTTGCGAGCCCCACTGCCGCAGACACCAGCCTGAAGTTCAGGGTCGCGCGCGACGACTTCGCCGATTCGGTGGCGTGGGTGGCGCGGAGTCTGCCCTCGCGGCCGACGGTTCCGGTCTTGGCTGGTGTGCTGCTGACCGCGCATGATCAGGCGGAGCAAGTGTTGTATGCCATGCAAGCCGGCGCGTCTGCCTATTGCACAAAGGGCGTGGAGGCGGAGCGTCTTTTTATGGTCATTCGGGAGGTGGCACGCGGCAACTATGTGATCGGCAACCGTCTTTATACGCCGCACGCCATGCAGGCTTGGCTGGATGCTCAGCGCGAAAGCGGTTGGCTCGATGAGAGCGAGCGCCACGTGCCGCTTAGCCCGCGTGAGATGGAAATTTTGCGCTGCGTGACGCGCGGCTTGCATAATAAAGCAATTGCTCAGGAGTTGGGCATTAGCCATCAGACGGTGCGCAATCACATTACCTCGATCCTGACCAAGCTAAACGTGCGCGGACGCACCCAAGCGGCGGTCTACGCTTTGAAGCGTGGCTGGGTGCGCGCTGATGAGTTCAATCCGCCTTTGGAAAATGAGAATGAGTAACCTTTAGAGACAGTCTGTATCAGCAGGAGCCTAAGGCATGACGACGAACGCCAAAGATATGTTGATCGGTGAGCTGCGTACCGAACACGAGCAGATTGCCAAACGTCTGCGCGAAATTCAATCCATGATCGATCAGTCGCAAGCCGAATTTCGCCGTTTGCAGCAACGCAGCGTGGAAGTCACCACTCAGATGAAGCGCATTGAAGAAAACTTTGATACCGTCCCACGTAACGATATTAAGGTGGTCTACACTTCCGCCATTGATACACGCACGCGCCTGCTCACTTCCCAAGCGCAGCTTGAGAAACTTCAGCAAGACCGCGCCCAACTGGAACACTTTGGCAACTTGCTGAACAACTTGCTCAATTCGCTAGAAGGTGTTTCGCTGCCCAACCTGCCAAGCAACGGTGACGCAGCAGTTGAAAGCACGCTTTCTAACGAAACTATCATTCGTGTCGTGCAATCGCAGGAGAGCGAACGCCAGCGCCTTGCCCGCCAAATGCACGATGGACCTGCACAGTCGCTCACCAACTTCATCTTGCAAGCGGAAATTTGCCGCCGCCTTTTCGACCGCGACCCAGGGCGCGCCGGCGAAGAACTTGAAAACCTGAAAACGGCTGCCAGCACGACCTTCCAGCGCGTGCGCGATTTCATCTTTGAACTGCGCCCGATGATGCTCGACGATCTGGGCTTGGCGCCGACCATGCGCCGTTATGTGGATGTCTTTACGGATAAAAGCGGCATCGAAACGCGCATCAACATCGTCGGTGAAGAACGCCGCCGCCTAGAGCCGCACACCGAAGTGACCATCTTCCGCAGCCTGCAAGAGCTATTGGGTTATGCGCGTGAGAACGCCAATTCCACCAAGATCGATTTGGTGCTAGATATTACCAGCAATCCGGCTAAGGCAAGCGTCACCTTCAACGGCAGAACTATTGATGAGATTGAGGCTGCTGTTGAGCAGAACAAAAACAAGATGTTCGGCTTGTCGGCGTTGGCAGAGCGTATTGAATTGGTAGGCGGGCAGATAGAGTTTCAGAGTATTGAGGGTGAGCCAAATCGGGTTGAGATAGCCTTGCCCACCGCTGGGTGATCGCTATTCAATGTTGTAACAGTACAAGTGTTATGCTTGCAGATTCCCGCGCTGCGAATACACTAGAAGGGTGCGACGCAGCGCCGAAGGTTGTGCTGATTTGATTCGTGCTTCTGGGAGAAGATCATGAACCGAAACGTTCTCATTTTGTTGTTGCTGGTTGTGGTGTTGGGCGGTGGCGCTGCTGTGGTGCTGCTGATGCAAAACCAAACCGCTGTGACTACGCCAACGCCCGATCCATTCGCTGTGAGCGAACCCTTGGCAACGCCCTTGCCGCCGCCCGAATTCGTGGAAATCGTGATCGCGCTGCAAGAGCTGCCACGCGGCATTGTGATCCCTGAGGATGGCATTGGCTTGCGCCCGTGGCCAAAGGAATCGCTGCCTGCCAATAACGTCACTGAAGTGCGGGATGTGGTTGGGCGGATTGCCCGTACCGATATTGCCCGTGAGTCGCCTGTGTTGGTGACGCAGTTGGTGGATAACCTCTCGCAGATTGCCTCTGCCGGCTCGGATGCCGCTGCTGTGCTGCCCAATGGCTTGGTGGCAATTGCCATGCCGGTAGATCGCCTGACGAACGTCGCACACGCACCACTCAGCGGCGATACGGTGGACATTATTATTTCCTTCTTGTTTGTGGATGTGGACGACGAATTCCAAACGCGCTTGCCAAACAAAATCACCCTTACTGTGTTGAAGCAAGATGGCACCCTTGAATTCCAATCCGGCATTGAAGGGCGCGTGGAGCCAAGCGGTGATTTTCCCTTCCCAATCATCGTCGGCCCGAGCGAAACGCAGCGTCCGCGCCTTGTGACGCAACGCACCATTCAAAACGCTTTCGTGGTGCATGTTGGCACCTTCCCGCCGGATGGTGACTTCCTAAACCGCCGCCCAACGCCGCTGCCGCCACCAACCTATGACCCTGCCCGCGGCGGCCCGACGCCACTGCCAACGCCGACCTTCACGCCGCTGCCACCTAAGGACATCATCACCTTGGCGATGGAGCCACAAGAGGCAGTTGCTTTGGTCTGGGCAATCGAGTCACGTTTGCCCATTACGCTGGCGCTGCGCTCTGCGCGTGACCGCAACGCACCGGATACATCCACCAACGCCGTTTCGCTGGAATACATGATTTCCGAGTACCGTGTGCCGCAACCTGCCAGCTTGCCCTACGCCCTAGAGCCAGCTATCCGTTCCATCCGCCGCCTCATCCTGAACGACGAAGTGACTTTCGGAGAGCCGAATAACTAAAGGTTAGGAAGGCTGAGTATGGCTGAGAAGAAGATCAAGATTCTGATTGTGGATGATATTCCAGAGGCACGTGAGCGCCTGCAAAAGCTGCTTGCCTTTGAATCCGACTTTGAAGTAGTCGGCATGGCAAGTGGCGGCAATGAAGGCATTGCGCTTGCCCGTGAATATCTGCCCGATATTGTGCTGATGGACATCAACATGCCCGATATGGACGGCATCAGTGCGGCAAGCGAACTGCGCCGCAGTGTGCCAACCGCCGGCGTGATTATGATGAGCGTGCAGGGTGAGGCGGAATACATCCGCCGCGCCTTGCAGGCAGGCGCACGCGACTTTCTGACCAAGCCGCCACCCACCGACGAGCTGTATGCCACTGTGCGCCGTGTGGCGGAAGATATGCGTTCGCTCAGCGTGTTGGTTGCCCAGAGCGAACGCGACGAGAAGCGCAAGCTTGAAGTTCAAGAAGACCGCACAACGCATGTGATCGCCGTTTATAGCCCGCAAGGTGGCGCGGGCAAAACGACCATCGCCACCAACCTTGCCGCTGCCCTGATGCGCGAAGGCACCCGTGTGCTGCTGGTGGATTGCGATTTGCAATTTGGCGATGTTGGCGTTTTTCTGAACCTGAAGCCACAGGCAACCATTGTTGAACTGATCAAGAGCGTGGACGACCTCGATACCGATCTGGTGAACAATGTGTTGGTGGCGCACGACAGCGGTCTGCGCGTGTTGACGGCGCCGCTGCGCCCTGAGGATGCTGAATATGTGCCAACTGCCAAGGTGCCGTTGTTGATCGAGAAACTGCGCGGTTTGTTCGACTACATCGTGGTGGATATGAACTCGCGGGTGGATGAGATGGCGCTGGCGCTTTTTGATATGGCATCCCGCATTCTGTTGGTGCTGAACCCAACCTTGCCCGCGCTTAAGAACGGCTTGGCGGCAATGTCGCTGATGGATAGCCTTGAATATCCCGAAGAAAAAACGCAGTTGGTGCTGAATCGCGTCACGCCTGATCTGGAGCGCTCTAAAGTTGCCATCGCCATCAGCGCCTTTGAGCAGAAACTGCGCCGCAAGGCATTTGCCGTCATCCCGATGGATGAGAAGAAAGTGTTGTTTGCCGTTAATCGCGGCATCTCAATCGTGGCGAAGGATCGCAACCAGTCGCCTGCCCGCGAGTTGATCGCTATGGCAGATTCATTGATTGCCAGCCTTGCGCCCAAAGAAGAAGCGCCTGCCAGCAGCCAACAGTTGCAGGCACCTGCCAAACAGCCCGCCTCGCGCTTAGGGCGCTTGTTTGGCGGTGGCTGATCCCAACCAACCTACCGTGCTGAGTTGTAAGAGGGAGTAAGTGTGTCGTGGGAATCTTAAAGCGTATCAACAAGGATCAGCAGCAGCCGCCTTCGCAAAGCAGCGGCACACCTCAACAAGCGCCAAGTTCGGCGTCTGTGCCAATGCCGCGCCCACAGGGTGAGGAAACTTCGCGCCTGGATAGCCTGCGGAATCGCCGCCCGGCGCCCGGTGCTGGGCAAGGCGGCAGCTCTTACGCTGACCTGCGTAACCGTGTGCAGCAGATGCTGCTCTCCGAGCTAGACCCACGCGATGATCCGCGTTCACCAGAAACGCAAGCGCGCATCCTAGAGGTGTTCAACACCATCCTGACCGAAGAAAACATCATGCTCTCTAAGACGGAAAAAGAGCAGTTGTACAAACAGGTGGTCTCTGAAATTCTTGGGTTCGGTCCTCTAGAGCCACAGCTCGCCGATGAGACCGTTACGGAAATTATGGTCAACGGACCCAAGAACGTTTACATTGAGCGGCGCGGGCGCTTGGAGCGTGCCTCAACCGTCTTCGAGAACGACGATCACGTGCTGCGCGTGCTGGATCGCATTGTTTCGCCGCTCGGACGGCGCATTGACGAAAGCTCGCCCATGGTGGACGCCCGCCTGCCTGATGGCTCGCGTGTGAATGCCGTCATTCGCCCACTCGCCATTGACGGTCCGTCCATCACCATCCGTAAATTCTCCAAAAAGCCGCTGACCATTGAAGACCTAATCCGTTTCGGCTCGCTGACGAAAGAAATTGCCGAATTCTTGGCAGCCTGCGTGCAAGCGCGCCTGAACATGATCGTGAGCGGCGGCACGGGTTCGGGTAAAACGACGTTGCTCAATGTGCTTTCTAACTTCATCCCTGGCGATGAGCGCATCGTGACGATTGAAAACGCCGCCGAACTCCAATTGCAGCAGGAGCATGTGGTGCGCCTTGAAACGCGCCCAGCCAACATCGAAGGCAAGGGTGAGGTAACCATCCGCGATTTGGTGATCAACTCGCTGCGTATGCGCCCAGATCGCATTGTGGTCGGTGAGTGCCGCGGTGGTGAGGCGTTGGACATGCTTCAGGCAATGAACACCGGTCACGATGGCTCTCTGACGACGGCGCACGCCAACACGCCGCGTGACTGCATCGCACGTCTGGAGACAATGTGCCTGATGGCGGGTATGGACTTGCCCGTGCGCGCTATCCGTGAGCAGATCGCCTCTGCTGTGGATGTGATCTGCCAGCAAGAGCGCTTGCGCGATGGTAAACGTAAAGTGGTCAAGATCACAGAAATTCAGGGTATGGAAGGCGACATCATCACCATGTCCGATATTTTCGAGTTCGAGCAAACGGGCTTGGAAGGCGGTCAGGTGATTGGGCGTGTGCGCCCGACGGGCTTGCGTCCGAAGTTCATTGATAAGATTGAAGAAGCAGGCATTCATCTGCCACCGTCCATCTTTGGCATTGGTGGCGTGCGCTACTAGGCGGCGCATGAGGCGCTCTCTAAAAGCGCCTCACCTTTTGATAGAGTCTTCTTACCTGCCGCTGTTGCCAATTCAAAGGCGTTTTGCGCTACAATTGGCAGCATAGGAGTGCGTGGAGTTTTATTGATGATCAATCCAATCGTTCTTGTCGTTGTGGTTGTGGTGCTGCTGCTGGTGGTGATTATCGTCGCCTTCGGTATGCGCTCCAAGCAGTCTGAAGATATTGAGGAGCGTCTCGGTGTTTACACGGAGTCTACCTCGCTCATCAAGCTCTCAGAGGAATTTGAGCAGGAGGAGCGCGAAAAAGCCAAAAAGAGCGCCCTCACCGATATTGCAGACAAAGCGGTTGGTGATACGAAATGGGGCAAGGGCGCCCGCGCTCAACTTGCCCGCGCCGACCTCAAGCTGACCGTTGGTGAATATTTCGGGCTGCACATCATCGCAGTCGTTGGCATGGCGTTTGTCTCGCTGCTCATTTTGTTCCCGTTGCAGCCTGTGCAAGCAATTATCGCCGCCGGTGCCGGTTTCTTCATGCCGCGCCTGTATGTGGGCAGAAAGCAGACGCAACGCCTGAAGAAGTTTGAACAGCAACTGCCCGATCTGCTTAGTATGTGGGTGAACTCGCTGCGGGCAGGCTACAGCGTCTTGCAAGCGCTAGAGGCTATCTCGCGCGAGATGCCTTCACCGACCAATACCGAAATTCAGCGCGTCATCCGTGAAGTGCAGCTCGGCATTCCGCTGGAAGAAGCGCTTGACCACATGCTAGAGCGTATGCCGAGCGCCGAACTGGACTTATGCTTCACCGCAGTCAACATTCAGCGCGAAGTCGGTGGTAACCTTGCTGAAATCCTAGAAGTGATCGGTCATACCATTCGTGAGCGCATCAAGCTGTTTGGTGAAATCCGTGTGCTGACGGCGCAAGGGCGCATCACGGGCTGGCTGATCAGCGCCTTGCCCATCATCTTGGGCTTTCTGCTCTTTCTGATCAACCCACGCTATATGAGCAACCTCTTCAGCAATCCCGGCTGTGGGTGGCCCATGCTGGCGGTCGGCACGTTCATGATCGTGGCAGGTATGGCAGCTATTCAACGTATCGTGTCCATTGACATTTAGGGGAGGGTGAGAACATGCCACCTGAAGCAACCGACTCTGGAACCATTCAAATGATCGCCCTGATCGTGATCGGTCTGGGTGGTTTAGGGCTGTTGGCGGGCTTAGTGTGGGTTGGTCTGCGCGAAAATAAAGGCGGTGACCCACTCCAAGACCGCTTGGCAGAATTTGCAGAGCGCGAAATGCCCGGCTCCCTTGAAGAGCTGGAAATGTCCATGGGCTTTAAGGATCGCGTCCTGCTGCCGCTCTTCAAGACGCTTGCCAACCGCTTGAGCCGCTTAACGCCAGAAAGCCAGATCGAGGCTGCCCGCCGCAAGATTGAACTGGCGGGTAAGGCGCAGAAGATGGATCCGCGCACTTTCTTCGGCACGCGCATCATGCTGACGGTGCTGCTGGGTGTTGGCGGCGGCTTTGTGTTCTTCGTCACCCTTAAGCTGGACACCTTAACGGCAGTTGGCTTGACGGCACTTGTGGCATACTTGGGCTACTACATGCCCGAATCACAGCTCAAGAGCCAGATCAAAAAGCGCCAAGAGCGCATCATCCGTGCGCTGCCCGATGCGCTTGACCTCCTCACCATCTGTGTGGAAGCAGGCTTAGGCTTTGATCAGGCGATGGGTAAAGTCTATGAGAAATGGGATAACGATCTGGCGCAGGCGTTCGGGCGCGTCATCCAAGAGATCGCCTACGGCAAGATGCGCCGCGAAGCGCTCCGTGATATGGCTTACAGCATGGATGTGCCAGATGTGACCAGCTTCACGGCTGCCATTATTCAGGCAGACCAACTCGGTGTGAGCATTGGTAAAATCCTCCGCATCCAATCCGACCAAATGCGCGTGAAGCGCCGCCAGCGCGCTCAGGAAAAGGCGCATCAGGCACCTGTCAAGATGATGATCCCAATGGTGTTCCTGATCTTCCCCTCCATTTGGTTGGTGTTGCTCGGTCCGTCCCTGATCATCATCCTGCAAGGCGGACACTAACCTAGCGCATGTCCCGTCGGTTCGTTTTGCCCGCCCATTCGGAGGCGGGCAAACTGTTTGGGCAACTAGGGCGCGCCGCTGCCCAAACCACGCTCGATTTTCTCTTTCCGCCGCACTGCGTTGCCTGCCAGCGCGTTGGCAGCCTTTACTGCCCACACTGCCTTGCCGAACTGCCCTTCCCACCCATCAACCACACACCCTCAAGTCCGCTGACCCTGCACATCGCCGCTGCCTTCTTTGAAGGTGCGCTGCGGAATGCCATTCACGCCCTGAAATATGAGGGCAAACAGCGCTATGCGCCGCTGCTGGCAGCACGCCTTGCGCTTGCCCTTGCTCAAACCGATTATCGCGCCGATGCCGTGATCGGGCTGCCTTTACACGCGGAACGCCTTGCCTGGCGCGGCTACAATCAGTCAGCGCTCTTGGCACAGGCGTTGGCGGCACATTTGAAATTGCCCTATTTGCCTGATGCCGCACAACGTATACACAATACCGTGCCTCAGGTCGGCTTGAATCGGCAGCAGCGCGCTGCTAATGTTGCTAACGCTTTTCAGGCTGTGCCTAATCAAGTGCGTGGGTTGCACTTATTGTTGGTGGATGATGTTGCAACCACAGGCGCAACCTTAGCGGCTTGCGCGGCGGCGCTAAAGGATGCCGGCGCGGCGTCCGTGTGTGGATTAACCGTTGGTGTTGCCCTGTATCATCAAGCTAGTCTCGACCTGCCCTAGTCCTAAAATTTGGGTGTTCGGCGGCGGTATTTACGAAATTCTGTTACAAGCGCGCCGCCTTTATGCTATAGTTATACAAATTAACGAGTCCCATACGGGCGATTCACTCCGATCATGGAGGTTAAGATGACTTTGACTTCAATAATGGGCTTCCTCTCGCTGGCAGGCTGGATGGCTGTGCTAGCTGGTGCAGGTATCGCTATTAGCAACGCTGCCCAAAACCGTCCCACCCGCGGCGGCATTGCGTTGGCTGCTTTTGGCTTGGTGGTTGGTGTGGTCTTCTTCCTTGCCAGCACTGGCTTGGTGACGGTTGGCGCAACGCAAGTTGCCGTCGTCTTCCAATCCATCGGTGGCGACCCTGAAGAGGGCAACCTGTGGAAAACGCCGCTCGGTCCCGGCGTGCATATCATCATGCCCATCATTAACGAGCCTATCTTGTACACAACGGCGGTGCAGACTTACACCATGTCCCGCGTGATGGATGAAGGGCAGGCGCGCCGCGCCGACGCGGTGGAAGGGCGCACCCGTGACGGTCAGCAGGTGTTGATCGACGTCTCGGTGCTGTATCGCATTGATCGTGATATTGCCAACACCTTGCACCGCAAGTGGCAAAACCGCTATGAGAACGACTTCGTGCGCCCGACGGTGCGCTCTGCCGTTCGTGAGCGCGTGGCAAACTACAGTGTGAATGAACTGTACGGTGGCACAAGCCTAATCACGACTACAGACGCCGATACGGGCGAGTCGCGCACGGAACAAGCCGTCTCCAAGCTGCCTGAATTGCAGCGCCGCCTGAATGAAGAATTGCGCCCTGTTTTTGCGGATAACGGCTTGTTCTTGCAGGAGTTGCTCATCCGCGAGATCACCTTCAGCGAGGAATTCATCCGCGCTGTCGAGGCGAAGCAAGTCGCTGAGCAGCAGGCAGAGCAGGCAAAACAAGAGGCTGAACGCGCCCGCACGCTGGCAAGCGGTCAGGCGGACGCAGCAGTTACCGCTGCACGTGGTGAGGCGAACGCACTCCGTGAGCGCGCCAACGGTGAGGCAGCTGCCATCCGTGCGCGTGCCGCCGCTGAGGCTGAGGCACTCGCCCTGATCAACGAGCAGATCACCAAGAATCCGATGCTGCTGCAATGGCGCTACATCGAGCAGATTGCGCCCAACATCAGCATGATCTTGCTGCCCAGCAACGCACCCTTCCTCTTTGATATTGAGCAGTTGATGCAGCAAGCCCGCCGCTAGTTGCCTACCAACCTTGCCCTGTCGCTTGCGGCAGGGCAAGCCCTTCTGTGGAGCTGTTCCCATGAAATTTTTCCGCGAACTTGCCCGAATGCTCAGCGGCACACCATCTACCGCCACGCAAGGCGATATTGGCATGTATTATTACGTCAAAGCGCACCGCAGTGGCGAAGTGATCCGCATTCGCATCAACCCTAACAACGATCTCTCGCTCAACGATGAGGATAACGGCTACTTCGTGCGAAAAGTTGCCGTTGGCACGCGCAGCTTTGCGCGTGTCGAACTTGAGGTCAGCTACGATAAAAACCGTAAGGTGATCAACGCCGAAGTGCAAGGCGGCACCTTGGTTGATCAGGCTGCCTACGACGCTGATCAAGCCCAGCCGCCTGCCACTGCCGAATAAGAACATTCATGAGCAGAGTCAAGCGTGCGTTCGAGTCGTTTGCGCCCGCTTCCCGTGCCGAGTGGCGGCAGTGGTTAGTGGATAATCATGCCACCTCGGATGGGCTGTGGCTAAAAAAGAGAGTGGCAAGCCAAGCCTTTCCTACGATGAGGCAGTTGAGGAAGCGCTCTGCTTTGGCGGGATTGATAGCGTCGTCAACAAGCTGGATACCGAACGCTATAAGCAGCTTTTCTCGCCGCGCAAGGCGAAAAGCAATTGGTTGCGCTTGAACAAAGAGCGCGTCGCACGCCTGCTATCGCATGTTTTGATGGGACTAGGCGCTCTGTCTCCAACCCTCCCGCCTTTTTTGACGGCGGACGGGTTGAGATTCTTGACAACTTAAAACGACTTGTGGTACGCCTTTCAATAGGTCGCTCCTTAAAACTTGATACAAAAAAACGCCCTAGAAGACGGTTGTTTTTTCGCACAGTACATGACAAGAATGAGGAGTCTAGGGGTTGCAACCCACTTCGACCCGTAGAGGGTCCTGAAACACTTTGACCGCGACTAGGCACTCGGCAAATTTACCATGCCACTCTGCGCCTGATTCCGCTATAATGGTAGCAACAACCACAGCAGGACGGGAAAAGTGACGTAATGGCGATAGATTGGCTGGCGCAGGCACACGCTATGCGCGCTGAATTGGTGGCACGCCGCCGCGATTTTCATCAACATCCAGAACTTGCCTTTGAAGAGGTTCGCACAGCGGGCATTGTGGCGGCTGAACTTGGCGCGCTTGGTTTAGAAGTGCAAACCGGCGTCGGCAAGACGGGCGTCGTGGGCATTCTTGAAGGCGCACAGGACGGCATGACGGTGCTGGTGCGCTGCGATATGGATGCGCTGCCAGTCCCAGAAGCGAACGACACCGAATATATCTCGCAGACAGCGGGCAAAATGCACGCCTGCGGGCATGATGGGCATACCGCAATCGGGCTGGGTGTGGCGAAGATGCTTGCCGCGCACCGTGATCAACTCGTCGGACGGGTTAAGTTCGTCTTTCAGCCCGCAGAAGAAATTGCCGCCGGCGCTTACGCCATGATCAACGATGGTGTGCTAGAAGCGCCTGTGCCGCAAGTGGCGCTTGGCTTGCACCTTTGGAATAGCTTACCTGTTGGCACCGTCAGCGTGACCGAAGGCGCAGCGATGGCAAGCGCCAACGATTTCACGATCAGCGTGCGCGGCAGAGGCGGTCATGGTGCGCTGCCCGATGAAACACGCGATCCACTCTTGGCAGCCGCGCAGATCATCACCGCTTTGCAGAGCATCGTCAGCCGCAACGTCAGCGGTATGGATACTGCCGTCCTCTCGGTCTGCAACATTCGCGGCGGCGATGCCAACAATGTTATTCCGTCTGAGGTGACGCTTGGCGGCACTTTCCGCACCTATCAGCCTGCCATAAACGACCTTGTGACGCGCCGTCTGCGCGAAATTGCCGAAGGCGTGGCTGCTGCGCTTGGCTGCACCGCCGAAGTGCGCGCCGATCTGCTGGCGCCGCCGCTCATCAACGATACCCTCGTTAATGCGCGCCTGCGCGAGGTCTTTGGGCGTGCCGCGCCTGAGATCAGCCTGATCGATAACGCACGCACAATGGCATCTGAGGACATGGCGTGCTTCTTAGAGCGCATTCCCGGCACCTTCTTCTTTGTTGGCTCTGCCAACAGTGCGCGTGGGCTGGATTTTCCACACCATCATCCGCGCTTCGATTTTGATGAGGACTCGCTGCCCATCAGCGCGGGCTTGTTAGCAGCGGCAGTTGCCGAATATGTGCTGCCGAGCGCGTAGGAGTTGATGCCATGAAAATGCGCCCTGTGCGTTCCACCCGCGATTGGATTCAGACGCCGATCTTTGCCTATGGCACACTGCGGAACGGCGAACGCAACTATATGCGCTTGCTGTGCGGCTATACCGTCAGCGAGTTTGCCGCTGAGGCGGATAACATGCACCTCTACTCACTGGGCGCCTTTCCCGTGCTGCTAGATGCTGCGCCAAACGAAGGCGTGGCGGTGAAAGGTGAGGTCATGGTCTTGCACCCTGCCTACTATCCGCACTTGCTGACAGAGTTGGATCGCCTCGAGGGCTATAATCCCAACGCTGACCAAGCCAGTGGCGAGATGGGCTTGTACCAGCGTGTGCGGCGGCGCGTGCGGCTCAGCGGCGGCGCAGAGGCTTGGGCATGGCTGTATGTGGGCAATCCTGCGGTGCTGGCTGCCCATCCACACACCGAAATTCCGCACGGCGATTGGCTGCGCTATCAGCGTGAGCGTGGCAAGACGCCGCGCCTGTTCAAAGCTGCTAAAATCGGTCAGAATTAGCCATGCCACAGGTAAACGTTTTACATTGGCGCGATGGGCGCGGTTGGTTGGTGCTGGATGGCGGCGGCACGCAGCTAGGCGATCAGGAAGGCGTTGATCTGGATATTGAGGCGCAGGCACTGGCGCGCATTGCTTACGGCGAGCCGATTGCCTACATTTGGGCGGCAAGCGATGCAGATACCGCTGATCGTCACCTTGCGCGCCTTGACGAGATGGGCGCACCAACGGGCTATCTGGTCGATGTGATCACCGAAGATGACGCCACCATTCGCGCCCAACTGGATGAGGCGGGCATGATCATCTTGGGAGATGGTCATGCGGCGGAAGCACTGCGGGCAGCCTTGCCGGGCGCTGCCCTTGAAGGGATGCAGGCTGCCTACGCACGCGGTGCAGTCATCTTAGGGATGGGCGCCGGGGCGGCGGCGCTCGGCAGCTATGTGGAAGGTGCAAATGGGCTAGGCTGGCTGGAAAACGCGATCATCATGCCCAACTACGATGATCCGCGCCGAGCGGCACTCTTACGCAGCCTGCTGGAAGAACATCCAACTGCTTATGGCGTTGGCATCGGCAGCCGTTCGGCACTGGCGCTTGGCGCGGATGGACAAGTTGAAGCCTGGGGCGAACGCCGTATCACAATCGCGCTTGGCAGCGCGTTAAGCGCTGCGGCGGCGCAGAATGGCGGCAGAGACTGATGACCGAGACGCCTGACCTGATGCCACACATGCCCGAAGATGATCCCGATCTAGTGGCGCGCCACACACACGCCTACGACTACGCACAGCCGATTGATTTCGTGCCGTATCGCGTTGTCTCGTTGGTGCCAAGCCTCACCGAGTCGCTCTTTGAGTTGAATTTAGGGCAGCGCGTCGTTGGCGTGACGGATTACTGCATTCACCCACAGTCGGCAAAGGCACTGCCCAAAGTCGGCGGCACTAAGAATCCCGATTTGGAGAAGATCAAGGCGCTTGACCCCGATCTGGTCATGCTCAACAGCGAAGAAAATCGCCGTGAGGACGCTGAAGCATTGCAGGCAGCAGGCATCCCGATTTGGGTGACGCAGCCGAACACCGTGCGCGACGCAATTGAGCTGTTGTGGCAGATTATGGAAGTCTTTGAGGAAGCCGCGATGGTGCATCGCGTGCGCCTGATCGAGATCACCTATGAAATGATGCGCCGCTACGCCGAAGATACGCCACCGGTGCGCGCTTTCGTCCCGATTTGGCGCGATCCGTGGATGACCTTCAACGCTGAAACATTCGCCCATGATTTATTGTTCACTTGCGGCGCGCTAAACGTCTTTGGTGAGCGCGAACGGCGCTTCCCATTGGCGGCTGACCTAGGCGAGGCGGCACCGCTGCCTGCCGACGATCCACGTTTGGCAGGGCGCGATACGCGCTATCCGCGCCTCGCGCTGGCAGAAGTTGAAGCGGCGCAGCCTGAGATCATCTTGTTGCCAACAGAGCCTTACGCCTTCACAGAGTCGGATGCCTTGTCCTTCGATCATCTGGATGTGCCAGCTGTGCGGAATGGACACATCTACCTTGTGGAAGGCAGTTGGATCACATGGCACGGCACGCGCATAGCACGCGCCTTCCGCAACCTGCCGCCTGCCATCGCAGCCGCACGCAACAACGACACACCGCCTTTAGTCCTGCCGCAGGGCTAGGCGTTCCGCGATCAGCGCCTGCAAGCCCGCCTCGTCCAGCACCGCGATGCCCAAACGCTGCGCCTTCTCCAATTTGCTGCCGGCTGCCTCGCCTGCCACCACGTAGCTGGTCTTTTTGCTCACGCTGCTGCCGACCTTGCCACCGTGCGATTCGATCAGCGCCGCCGCCTCATCACGGGTGAGGCTTGGCAGCGTGCCAGTCAGCACAAAGGTGAGTCCGCGCAGCACTTCAGAGCGCGGCGCATTATTCTCAGCAGGCAGCATTTGTACGCCGTTGGCGCGCAGTTTTTCCAGCAAAGCGCGGTTGCGCGGCTCGGCAAACCAGCCTACTACCGTTTGTGCCAGTGCCTCACCAATGCCGTGAATGGCGTCTAACTGTTCGATAGTAGCGCTTTGGAGTGCCGCTAGGCTTGGGAAATCCTTCAGCAGAAGGCGCACGACCGTCAGACCGACGCCGGGAATGCCCAAGGCGGCAATCACGCGCTCTAAAGGGCGCGCTTTGGCTGCCTCGATGCTTGCCAGCAGATTCTTGATCTTCTGTGCGCCGTAGCCTTCTAACGGCGCTAACTGTTCGGCGGTTAGCGCGAACAAATCTGCCTCATCACGGATCAGCCCTGCTTCCATCAGTTGGCGCACGCCGCGGACTGCCAGCCCTTCAATGTCCATCTGCCCGCGCCCAACGAAATACTCCAATTGGCGCGCCCGCCGTTCAGGGCAATCAGGATTGCTGCAATAGTAGGCGATCTCGCCCTCGGCGCGCACCACAAGTGAAGCGCAGAACGGGCAACACTCAGGCGGTGTGATCGCCTGCTCTGTGCCGTCGCGCCGTTCGGGAAGGGCGCCGATCACAAACGGGATCACCTCGCCAGCGCGCTTGATGCGTACCCAATCACCAACGCGCACGTCTTTACGCGCCACATCCTCAAAGTTGTTCAAAGTTGCCTGCCGAATGGTTGCACCGCTGACGAAGACGGGCGCCAATTCCGCGCTCGGCACAATCATGCCCGTGCGTCCGACGTTAAAGGTGACGTTGATCAGGCGCGTGGTCACTTCTTCCGGCGGGAATTTGTAGGCAACTGCGCCGCGTGGATTCTTGCCGACCACACCCAGCGCGTTATAGATTGCCGCATCGTCCACCTTGATAACCATGCCGTCAATCTCAAAGGGCAAGTCGTGCCGATGTGCCTCAAATGCCTGCACGTGGGCGATCACCTGCGCCAAGTCCTCAAAGCGCTGCACGGCGTCGCTCGTCAGGAAACCTAGCGCACGCAGATAGAGCAGCACCGCGTACTGATCGCGTGGCAGGCGTTCGCCAAGCGCATCTGAGGCGTCCACAATGCCGAAGGCGTAGCAGGTTAGCGGACGGGACGCCGCAATTTTCGGGTCAAGCTGCTTAAGCGCGCCAGAGGCAGTGTTGCGGGCATTGATGAAGCGTGCTGTGCCTTCGGGCTGCTCTGCCTGCATTCGCGCCTGGAACGCCTTAAAGTCGTCCTTGTGGATGACCACTTCGCCGCGCACGACCAACCGTCTCGGCACGGGCGGCGCATTGCCACCAACGGGGATGCGCTGCGGCACGCTGCGAATCGTCCGCACACTGCCCGTCACATCATCACCAATGTAGCCATCGCCGCGTGTGGCAGCCAACGTGAGCAGACCATCGGTATAGGTCAGGATGACCGAGAGTCCATCGAACTTCGGTTCAACGGTGTAGGCGAAGGCGGCGGTCGTATCCAAGACTTTATCAATACGAGCGCGCCATGCCTGAATTTCTTCGGCGGTGTATGCCTTCGCAAGGCTCAGGGTCGGCGCGGGATGGGTGACCTTCGGCAGGCGTTCGTCAAGGTCGCTGCCAACGCGCTGCGTCGGTGAGTCAGGCGTGATCAGATCAGGGTAGCGCTTCTCAATAGCGTCTAGCTCATCAAAAAGGCTATCGTACTCAGCATCGGTGATGCTGGGTGTGCCAAGCACAAAGTAGCGGTGATTGTGTTCGTGCAGCAGGCGGCGGAGTTCGGCGGCGCGTTGGGCAGCAATATTGTGTTCAGAAAGGGTGATAGATGTCTCGGTCATGGCACTCTCTCAGGGCGCACAGATCGGTCTTGTAGAGAGTATAGCACAGATTTTCTAGGGCAGTGCGCTCAAGTGGCGGCAAAAGTGCGGTATACTCGCGGCAATTGCACATACACCGCGATAGTTGTGAGTAACCATGCCACTTTTCGTGATCTTCGTCTTTGGTTCAATCATGCTGGGTGCCGGCGCGATGTTAGCACCTGCGCTGCCCACACACAGCCCACGCATTGGCTTAGCCGCCGCCCTAACGCTCGCCTTCGTAACGGCGGGCGGCATTTTCTATGCCACCTTGTTTGGCTGGAACACCCTTGTGATTGATTATATGTGGTTTGCCGCGTTGGTCGGCATCTTCCTGACTGGCACACTTTCGGCGGGCATGTTCCGCGCTGAGGCAGAGGGCGGCACCCGCCAATTTGAGGGATGGGCAGGTCCGCGGGAGCTGGCATTTTTTGCGACGGTTGCCGTGATCGTCATCGCGCCGATCCTTGCGCTGCCCGTGCCGCTGGATACCGACGCGCAAGGCTTTGGCTACCTCGCCCTGACTCTGCGCGAAAGCGGCAGTTTCACCACGCTGGCACCCTTTCACCCAGAGGTCAACTGGCTCTATTCGCCGGGCTTTCCCGTCTTGATTGCCTACCTCAGCGAGCGCCTGAACGCGGGCATTCATACCATTCAGTTTGCGGTTGGCGCGGTGCTGTGCCTGATCTTCATCTGGACAGCCTATGACTTTGGGAACGAACTTGATCCAGACATGGACAAGGGCTCGCGGCGCTATGGCGTGGCGATGGCGTTCAGCGCCCTGATCGGGCTTGGGCTGTTCCTCGCCTATATGGACTCGCACTTCACGGCGGTGCTTGGTTTGGTCTTCGCGCTGGCATTCCTCACCTTTGCCATGCGCTTTGCGAAGGAAGGACGCCGTGCAGATTTCATCGGTGCGGCGTTGTGTTTGGGCAGCGTGCCGCTGGCACAGCCGGATATGACGATCATTCTAGGGTTGGGCTACGCGCCGTTCGTGCTGTTGGTTTGGCGGGATGGCTGGCGCGATTGGCGTGCCTTCCTGCCGCGTTGGCTGGGCTTGGTGATCGGCATTCCGTTGGTGGCAGTCGTCGGCATTTCGCCATGGCTGGCACAGATTGCGCCGCTGCTTGGCAGCGACATTCGCTCGCCGTTCGAGATCAGCCTCAGCCATTTGCTGGTGATCGTGATTTATCACGGTGGTGTGGTCGTTTTGCTCTCGCTGGTCGGCATTGTGATAGGCGTGCGGCGGCGCACAGTGATTGACTTAACAATGATCGCATGGCTGCTTTTGGTGATTGACTTCTCCAGCACGGGCATTCTGAAGGCGCTCTTTCCGACGCTGCTGGCGCCGATCATCAAGTATGAGTATCCGTTCAGCGTGGCGTGGCACGGTCCGATCATTCCCTATATGTACTTAGGCGGCATCGGGCTGATTTGGCTGACCGCACAACGCAAAGGCTTTGAGCCGTGGCTGCGGCGCTTTAGCCTGCCGTTGATGGGTGCGGTGGTTGGTGCGGCGCTCTTTGCCGTGATTTTTGCCGAACCGTTGCTTGCCCTGAGCAAACAGACGCCAATTGCCTTCTTTGGCGCCTTTTCCAGCCATGCTGATGTAGAGGCGATGCGCTGGCTGAACCGTAATACGCGCCGCGACGTGCTGATCTTGAATCATCCCGGCTTGCACGAGGCAGACTGGGTGCCGATCATCGCGCAGCGCAACACCGTTTTCTTTCGCGGGCAGCCTTTCTTCACCAACACGGAGCGCGTCGAGGCGATGTGGGAAGAATTCCGCGCCTTCTGGCTGAATCCACGCGATCCTGCTCACCGTGAGCTATTCAGGCGCTACGGCGTGGAATATGTGATTGTGCCGCAGCTTTTCAACAAGCCGCAGTCCTTGCAAAGTATGTTCCGTTGGCGTCCGCCGCTGCCCGAATACACCGTCTACGACGTGCTTGCCGTGAACGACTTGCCCTACCTTGAACAGGTCTTTGATCAGGACGGCGCACGGGTCTACCGCGTGAGGCTTGATCAATGAAGGTGCTGCACATCACGCCTTACTATGCGCCAGCATGGGCGTTAGGCGGCGTGGTGCGCGCCGTGAGCGATCTGGCGGCGGCGCAGGCAGCGCGTGGTGATCGGGTGCAAGTGCTGACGACGGATATTGCCGACCTAAAGGGCGGGCGGATCACCGTTTTGGAAGAAGTGCGTGACGGCGTGGAGGTTCGGCGTGCGCGGAATGCCTTTCCGCTGCTGCGTGGGCGCTTTAACCTCTCCACGCCGCAAGGCTTCGGTGCGCTGCTGCGCGCTGCGCTGCCACAGGCAGACCTGATTCACCTCCACGAGTTCCGCACGCTAGAGGCACTGCTGGCGCTGCGTGCTAAGCCTGCGGCGCCGATCATCCTCTCGCCGCACGGCACGCTCAGCCAGATCACAGGGCGCAGCACAATCAAGCGGCTGTGGGATCGTCTATTCGGGCGCTACACAGCGGCGCGCATCACAGGCGTGGCAGCCCTGACCGAGACGGAACGCACAGAGGTTGCGGCGGCGTGGCGCACCTTCGGCTTAGCGCCGCCACTGCTGCGCGTCATCCCGAATGGCGTCGGTGCGGATGTGTGGGCAGGCTTAGCAAGCCCGCAGCTTGGCGCGGATGTTGCCGCTTTGCGAGCGCGGTTCGGGATTGGCGAGGTGCCGATTGTGCTGTTTTTAGGGCGTCTGCACGAGCGCAAGGGCATACAACACTTAATTCCTGCTTTTGGGCAGGCGCTTCAAGCAGGCTGCGCGGCGCACTTGCTCATCGTCGGTGCGGATGACGGTATGTTAGGCGCGATGCAGCGTTTAGTGGAGCAGGAGAGGCTCTCGGCGCAGGTCACCTTTGCGGGCTTGTTGGAAGGGCGTGAGCGCATTGCGGCGTTGGCGGCGGCAGAAATTTTCGCGCTGCCGGCTGTGGGCGAGGGACTCTCGCTGGCGGCGCTAGAAGCGGCGGCAAGCGGCTGTGCGCTGATCCTGACGGAAGGCTGCAATTTGCCCGAAGCGGCAGCGCATGGCGCCGGCATGATCGTGGCGCGCCAAACAGACTCGCTCGCGGCGGCACTGCGGCACTTGTTAGAATCGCCAACGGCGCGCCGCCAAATGGGTGCAGCAGCGCAAATGTGGGCAAAGGATGCCTTTCAGTGGCGGGCAATCGCAGAACGCATGGCGCAATTCTACGCGTGCGCTATACTCAAACGCCAATAGAAACCTTACGGAGTAAATTATTGTGGATGCCTCTCTTTCGACTGCGTCATCGGACGCTTCCGCACCAACGCTACGCAGCCGCCTAGCGCGCTTCTTCAAAAGCTATCTTGTCCGTTCGCTGCTGCAAGCCCTTTTCACGGTTTGGTTGGTGCTGACCGTCACCTTTGTGCTGATTCGCCTGATGCCGGGCAACCCGGTAGAAGTTTTTGTGGATCGGCTGGTCTCGGATCAGGGCATTACCCGTGAAGAGGCATTGGCACAGGCAGCCGCCATGTTCTCGGTAGACTTCAACGCGCCGATCCATGAGCAGTATTTGCAGTATTTGGGCAATCTAGTGCGCGGTGATTTAGGTGTTTCAATCAGCTCAACCAACACGCCGGTCATTGAGATCATCGCCCGTTTTCTACCATGGACGCTCTTTAGCGTTGGCTTGGGCTTGCTGATCAGCTTCATTTTGGGCTTGCTGATCGGCATGCTGATGGCATATTGGCGCAACAGCATCTTTGATGTCGCCGTCTCAACGCTTGCCTCGTTTCTGAGCAGCATTCCAAACTACCTGCTGCCAATCATCCTGATCTACCTGATCGGTGTGCAGTGGAAGCTGCTGCCAGTGGCACGCATGCGCGGCACCTATGATCCTAGGCTGACGCCGGGCTTCTCGATAGAATTCATCGCCAGTGTGCTGCTGTATGCGATGCTGCCCGTCCTCACTTATGTGCTAAGCCAAGTTGGGCATTGGGCGCTCAGCATGAAGAACAGCACGCTCAGCGTGATGGGCGAAGAATATGTGAACGCGGCACATGCGCGTGGACTGCCACAGCGCCGCATCTTGGTGGCATACGTTGGACGGAATGCCTCGCTGCCGCTTTTTACGCAGTTGGCGCTCAGCGTTGGTGCGGTGGTGGGTGGTGCGATCATCATTGAGTTATTCTTCCTCTATCAGGGCATTGGCGTGCGCCTGTTTGAGGCAATCGGCGCACGCGATTATCCGTTAATGCAGGGCATCTTCTTGATGATCACACTCTCAACGGTGCTGGCAAACTTGCTGGCAGACCTGCTCTATTCACAGCTTGATCCGCGTGTGCGGCTTGGCACAGGTAAATAAGTGAGGTGCAACCATGACCACTGCGACACCTAGCCTTCCCCAAGCGCGCCGCTTTACTCTGCCGCGCCTCGGCGGCATTTGGAGCGCCATTCGGCGGCACCCAAGCGGCGCGATTGGTCTGTTCGGCGTCACCTTCTTCTTGTTGATGGCGTTCGTCGGACCGCTCATCATCCCTGAGCCAAAGGTCAATGTGAGTGCGCGCAGCCAGCCGCCTTCTGCGGCGTTCATCCTCGGCACAGATAATCAGGGCAAAGATATTGCCAGCCAGATTGTGCATGGCGCACGCCCTGTGATCACAGTGGCACTGCTGACAGGCATCCTGACGACCATCGTGGCAATCACGCTGGGTGCCTTGGCCGCTTTCTTAGGCGGACTTTTTGATCGCGTTGTGAACAGTGCGGCGAACTTTGTGCTGACTATTCCCTACCTAGTGGCAATGACGGTGCTTGCCAGCTTCATACGGCTGAACAGCCCGATCACGCAAGCGCTGATCCTCACCTTATGGTCGTGGCCGGTGCTGATGCGTACTGTGCGCGCTCAGGTGCTGAGCCTGCGCGAACGCGAATATGTGGAGGCGGCGGTTGCGCTGAACCTTGGCACGCCGCACATCATCTTCCGCGAGATTCTGCCGAACATGGCGAGCTACATCGCCATCAGCATGATCTTGGCGATGACCAGCGCCATCTACGCGCAAATTGCCCTGATCACGCTTGGCTTAGTGCCGCTTTCGGACTTGAACTGGGGCAAGATGATCTTCAGTGCGCGCACCACAGGTGCGATCTACATTGCCGATACGGTCTGGTTCATCTTGGCGCCGGTCTTGGCAATCGCGCTCTTTCAATGGTCACTGGTCACCTTAGCACGTTCAATTGAAGATGTCTTTAATCCACGTCTGCGCTCAGGAGCATAACACCCTATGACTCATCAACCTGTGCTGAGCATCCAAAACCTGCATGTTGAATACACGGCGCGGCGCGGCAAGGTGAAGGCTGTGCGCGACGTGAGCTTTGATGTCTTTCCCGGCGAGACGGTCGCCGTCATTGGCGAGAGCGGCTGCGGCAAAACGACGCTTGCCCTTGCCCTTGTGCGCTTGTTGGCGCGTTCCGCCAAGATCACGGGCGGCAAGGTGCTGTTTCAAGGCGGCAAATACAGCGCGCCGATTGACGTGCTGCGGCTGAATCGGCGGCAGTTACGCGCCTTCCGCTGGCGTAACTGCGCGATGGTCTTTCAGAGTGCGCTCAACGCACTGAACCCTGTTCTGAAGGTCAGCGCCCAAGTGCAGGATACGGCACGCGCACACGGCGAACACGACGCCAAACAGATCGAAGAACGTGCGCTGTGGCTTTTCCAGCAGGTGCGCCTTGATCCGCGCCGCGTCTATGACGCCTATCCGCACGAGTTAAGCGGCGGAATGCGGCAGCGCGTGCTGTTGGCGCTGGGTTTGCTGCTCGATCCGCAAGTGGTCATCCTGGATGAGCCAACCACTGCCCTAGACGTGCTGACGCAGCGCACCATCATTGAGGTCTTGAAGCGCTTGCGTGAGGAGATGGGCTTTGCGCTGATCTTCATCTCGCACGATCTTTCGATGGCGGCGGAATTGGCACACCGCATCGTGACCATGTATGCTGGCAACATTGTCGAGATTGGGCAGGTGAACGAAGTGTTCTATCAGCCTAAGCATCCCTACACGCTTGGCTTGATGCGCGCCGTGCCAAACCTGAGCGGTCAGCGCACAGACCTCATCTCGATTCACGGCTCGCCACCCGACCTGATCGATCCGCCGCATGGCTGTGCCTTTGCGCCGCGCTGTGCGTATGTTCAGCCCATCTGTCACCAGCAAGCACCGCCGCTTGAGATGCGCGCTACCGACCATGCCAGCGCCTGCCATTTTTGGGATCAATTGCCCATCTTACGTGAAATGCCCGCCTTGCAACCGAAAGCGATTGACTGATGACCAACTCGACACCCATCCTTGCCTTAGAAGGTGTGCATAAGCACTTCAAAGCGGGCAGAAACACCATTCGCGTGCTGCAAGATGTCTCATTGAGCGTGACGCAAGGCGAGATCGTCTGTTTGGTGGGTGAAAGCGGCTGCGGCAAAACGACCACGGGCAAGATCATCGCCGGTTTATCTTCACCCACAATGGGAAAGGTCTTTTTTGAAGGGCAAGACGTGCGGCATTTGAGTGGTGAGGCATTTAATGCCTATCGGCGTGCCGTGCAGATTGTTCATCAAGACCCTTACGCCTCGCTCAACCCAACCCAAACGCTCTACCGCATGTTGAGCTTTCCGCTCTTTCGGCATCGGATGGTGCGGACGCAGTCGGAGGCGCGGGCGCGTGTGCTGGAACTGCTTCAGTTGGTGGATTTGACGCCGCCGGAAGATTTCATTGATAAGTTTCCGCACCAGCTTAGCGGCGGGCAGCGCCAGCGCGTCTCGATTGCGCGTGCCTTGACGGTCAATCCGCGCCTGATTGTGGCGGATGAGCCTGTCTCGATGGTGGATGTTTCAATCCGCGTGAGCCTGCTCAACACACTCTCGGATTTGCAACGGCGGCTGAACCTAACCTTTGTTTTCATCACGCACGATCTGGCTGTGGCGCGCTATTTCGCCTGGGAAGGGCGCATCGCTGTGATGTATCTGGGGCGCATTGTGGAGCTAGGTAGCGCGCCGGAAGTGACTGCTCAGCCGCAGCATCCGTACACACGCGCCTTGATTACCTCACTGCCTGAGCCTGATCCGCAACTGACGCGCAACAAGCAGCGTATAGGCTTACGCAGTGAAGATATTCCGAGCCTGCTGCGGATTCCGAATGGCTGTGCCTTTCATCCGCGCTGCCCGTGGCATGTGCCAACGGTCTGCGATGTGGCGCTGCCTGAACTGGCGCGAACTGAGTCCAGCAGCCTTGCAGCGTGCCATGTAACAGCCCAAACAGCACAGCACGCAGCAGCACTTGCCGCACAGGCGCAGGAATCAAACTAACGGCAATGGATGAATAGGTAAAACACATGGCTGAGGTCACACTGGAATATGTGCTTGCCCTTGCGCGCCAGCTTACAAAGTCTGAACGCCAATCACTCATCGCGCAGCTACAGCAAGAGGCTGAACTGGTTGAGGAAACTTTTCATAAAACGTTTGGCTTCATCATTTTTCAATCACAGGTTGGCGATCTCAATATGACGTTGCGCCGCGAAGATATGTATGGCGACGATGAGCGTTGATTCCGTGTTCGTAGATACGAACGTTTTAACCTATGCCACAGTCGCCACAACACCTTTTGCACATCGCTGCACAAAAAGCCTTGCTGAAACTCCGCATGGAAAACAAGCGCCTATGGATTAGCCATCAAGCCATACGAGAGTATATTGCCAATGCATCGCGCCCTCAAAGTTACAGTCCACCTATACCTATGCTACAAATTCTGGCACAAGTACAGCGTTTTCGGGAGACGTTTCACGTAGGAGAGGGCAACCTCAGCGTACTAGACGCTCTCTTGGAAATCATAGGGCATGTGGCAGTTGGTGGCAAGCAGATTCATGACGCCAACATAGTTGCTACGATGCGTGCCTACAATATTCCTGTGTTGTTAACAAACAACGCAACGGACTTCGCACGTTATGAGGCGTACATTACCGTTCTGTCTCTATAATGCCAATTGGAGATCGCATGGACTTCAACCCACTCTCGCCTGAGTTCAAGGCGAATCCTTATGCCTTTTACCAAATGCTGCAAACGCATATGCCCGTTTTCCACATGGAAGCCTGGAATATGTGGTTCTGCTTCCGCTATGCGGATTGTAACGCCGCCTTGCGCGATCCGCGCTTCGGGCATGAGTTCCGCAATGCGCTGACAGAGGAAGAACGGGCGGCTTGGCAGCCTATGCAACCCAGTGCGCGCCAGAATCCATTGTGGGAAATGCAGCGCAATTGGATGCTCGTGCGCGACGTGCCAGACCATACCCGCCTACGCACCCTTGTCCATAAGGCATTCACGCCGCGCACGGTAGAGCGTCTGCGCGAACGTATTGAGGCAATCACGCTGGACTTGCTCAACCGTGCCAAAGACCAAGGCACTTTCGATGTGGTGGCTGATCTCGCCTATCCACTGCCGGTGACGGTCATCGCCGAATTGCTCGGCGTGCCGACGGCTGATCACACCCAGTTCAGCGTGTGGTCGCGGGCGGTGGTCGGCTCCCTTGATCTAACTGATCAAGAATCTGTCTACAATGAGGCTGCCGATGCCACCGTTGCGCTGGATGCCTACATGCGCGCCCTGATTGCAGAGCGCCGCAAAGCGCCGCGTGAGGATTTGATCAGCGCATTGGTGGCTGTGGAAGAAGAAGGTGACCGCCTAACAGAAGCCGAGTTGGTCAGCACGCTCATCTTGCTCTTGGCAGCCGGGCATGAGACGACCGTAAACCTAATCGGCAGCGGTGTGCTGGCGCTCTTGCGCCACCCTGAGCAGTTCGCCAAGCTGAAAGCTGACCCAAGCCTGACGCGCAACGCCGTTGAGGAAATGCTGCGCTACGACAGTCCGGTGCAGCTTACCTCGCGCCTTGTGCAGGCGGATGACGTGGTGATCGGCGGGCAGCACATTCCGCGCAAAACACAAGTTGCCTTTGTGCTGGGCGCCGCCAACCGTGACCCTGAAAAGTTCGCCAACCCTGATTGGTTCGACATCACACGCCCTGACGCTAATCAGCACATTGGCTTTGGCGGCGGCATTCACTTCTGCTTGGGTGCGCCCTTGGCACGCTTGGAAGGTGAGATCGCCCTGCGCTTGCTGGCGCAGCATATGCCCGATCTGCGCCTGAGCGATGCGCCGCCGCGCTACCGCCCGACCTATGTGCTGCGCGGATTGGAGTCTCTGCCTGCCCACTTTTAGGGTACACTAGAGGGCATGGATGCGACCCAATTCTCAGCAAACCTGAGCGAACGCCACAAGGCAGAGTTGATCGCCACCTCTGCCGCTTTACTCAATCATCCTTTGCATGTGTCGGCACAGCGCCTAGACTCTTTCGCGCTGCGCCTGCACCGCATTGAGCCGCCACGTGACCGCGATCTGCCCGTCCTGCCGCCTCAGCCCATTTTGCGCCCTGCACCACAGTGGGTCAGCCTTGCACGGGCAGCCTTGCAAGCGCCACCGCCAACCCTGATCATCGGTTATGAGGCAGCCCTTGCCCGCGCCGCCGATGCGCTGATCGCTGAGCGCCCTGTGCTGCTGAGCGGTACCTCCGGCAGCGGCAAAACTGCTTTCTTGCGCGGGCTGGCTGCCGACCCACGCCTGCAAGCGCACTTTTCCATCATTTTGTGGCTGGAAATGCAGCCCGACCGTGAAACTTTTACGCGCTTGTTGGCGCTTGCCCTAGAGGCACCGCACATCCTGAGCGCGGCGCCCGAAGCACAGCCCGCCATGCTGAGCGCGGCGTTTCAAGCGGCGCGTGCGGTGCTGCTCTGCGATTTTTCCATCCCAGAAGCCGATCAAGCGTGGTTCAGCGCCTTTGCGCCGCACACCGCGCACCTGAGTGCCGCCACAGCCGACACGCCGCACGCTGAGCGCATTATGCTTGGCAAGCTGCCCAGCCCTGTTGTCCGTCAATGGTTGGCTGAACAAACGCGCCTCAGCCCTGCTGAGCTGGAACGCCTTGCCGAATTGATCAGCGGTCAGGCTGCTTTGCTGCGCCTGTGTGCGGCACTGCTGGCTGAAGACGACCTGACGCCACAGCAGCTTATTGACATTTTGCGCGCCGCGCCTGCCGATCAGCGTTATGCTGCCTTGCTGCACGAATCAATCAACACCTTTCCGACTGAATACCGCGCCCTGTGCCACGATCTGGCAGCCACGCAGCAAGTGCTGCTGCCCAGCGCCCTGATCGCCGAACGTTTGGCGCATCCCGTCGCAGCACGCCGCGCCCTCACCTTTTTGGCACGCCGCCGCCTGATCGACCTGCACCCAACCGCAGAAGGCGATCTGTGCAGCCTCCTCTTTCGGCTGCCCGCCGACCAGATTAGCGACTCTGCCCAGCCTTTCGCGGTTGCGCCGCGCACCTTTGCACCGTTCAGCCAGCTTGACTATGTGCAAGACGCACGCGCCGCACGCGCCGAGTTTCTGCATAAGCAAGGCATCGCGCTGACTGAGGAAAACCGTCCTGATGAAGCCGCCGAGTCACTTCAGCAGGCGTTAGCGCTGCGGCAAGCCCTGAATGCGCCGTATGCCATCGCCGAGACGCTCAGCGCGCTTGGCAGGCTTGCCTACCTGAACGGCGACGATTCCGCCGCCATTGCACACCTTGAGGCAGCCGCCGAGATTCTGCACAAACTGCGCGATGTGCCTGCCTTGGAGCTAATGCGCTTGGCGCTGTGCCGCACCTATGCGCGTGTTGGCAGGCTAGAGGCAGCACTCTCCATCGTAGATGATGAGTCCGCACCGCCTGCCGATCTCGCCGCGCTCTACCGCGCACGTGGTGAATGGGACAAGGCGCTCACCTGCTACGAACGTTGGTTAGCCGCGTCGGATGATAGTGAAGATGGCTGGCTGTTGGCGCAGATCGGGCGCGCTGAAACGCTCATTTTGGCAGGCAGGGCAGACGAGGCACTGCAAAGCGCGCCGCAAGGCAGCTTCACGGCGCTTTGGGCGCAAGCGCTGATCTGCCAACTCGCAGGCGATCTGGATGGTGCCTTACATAGCTATGCCGCCCTTGAGTCGGTGACTCCGCACGCCTGGCGCGGCACCGTGGCGCGCAGTGCTGCGCGTGTGTTGGCAGCCCACGGCGAGGTGCGCGAGGCTGCCATGCTGGTTGGTGCGGAAGGCGTCTGGTATGAGGCACGCCAGCCCTATGCCGCCTTTGCGCGCCAGCGGCTCAGTTTGGCGCTCTACGCACATTTCTGCCTGATGCTTGGCGACTCTGAGAATGCGTTGCGTGCCGCACAGGAATCGCGTGCGCTGCGTGCTGAACGTGCCGACCCTGAGTCAGAGGCGATTGCGTGCCGTGTGCTGGGGCGTTTGGCGTGGCAGGGCGGTGATTATGAAGGTGCGCTAGCCGCTTTTGAGGCGGAGTTAAAGGCGCTTAGTGCGCCAAGCCTGCGCGATGATGCCGAGCGTGCTACTGTGCTGCATTTGCTGGGCGATCTGCACCGTGAGCAGCGCAACTTTGAGCGCGCCGCTGCCTGCTATCGGCGCGCCTTAAGCTATCAGGACGCCGAAATCTCGGAGCGCTTGCTGACGCTCTTGGCACTTGCCGAATGCCTTGCCGAGCTTGGGCGCAGCGCCGAGTCGCTTGAGGTCGGTGCAGAGGCAGTTGCCGCGCTCTATCCGCACACCGAAAGCGCCGATCTTGCACTTGTTGGCAGCGTGCTGGCAAGGCAGGCGCAGCGTCAGGCGGCGTTTGGGCGCGCTGAGCGTGCGCTTGCCATTGGTGAGCATTGGCTGCAAAGGCTGATGGAGCGCCTTGAAGAAGCGCTTAATCACCCTGAGCCTGCCCTGAACGCGCTGGCAATTGGTTTATATCTGCGTAGCCTGCCTGATGTGGCGCTGGCTGAGCATGATCCGATCCGCTTGATTGACCTTGCCGAACGGGCGCTGCTCATCACCGAGACCAGTGCGCCACAAACGTGGGCAGCCTGGGCTGCGCGCCGCGATCTGGCAGAACTCTATGGACGGCTTGGGCGTTGGGCAGAGTCAGCAGAGGTCTTAGCGCCGCTTTTGGCGCAGGTGCGGCAGATGAGCGCGCCGCAAGGCGAAACGGGCTACTTGGCGCTGGCGGTGCATGTTGGCGTGGCGCGGGCTGCCGCCAACCTTGGCGATTTGGCGCTGGCAGTCAGGCACTATGAAGCGGCACTACCTTATGAGACCGACGAACAAGCGCGCTGCCTGCTCTGCTTGGAAGCGGCGGAAGCCTGCCACACCGCAGGTGATGACGCCTGCGCCGCTGAATACTACACACAGGCTGCCGATCTGCTGCGCCGCCAGCGCGATGCCAAGCGCTACGCCGAGACGCTTATCGCGCTTGGCTACGGACGCTTGCGCCTGAAGCAGCACAGCGCCGCTGTAGAGGCTTTTCAGGAGGCGCTGCGCGCTATGGAGCGCACCACCAAGCCTGAGGCGGCGCTTATGGCGCAGCTTTATGCCGATTTGGGTGCCGCCTATGCTGCTCTCGGTCAGACACGCGGCGCAGCAGGCGCCTTTAAGCAGGCACTCGGCTTGATCGATCAATTCAGCGCGCCTGAGCGGTATGCCGCGATCCTAACTGCCTTTGCCCGTTCAGAGATGCTGCTGGAGGCATACCAGAGCGCTGCGACTGCCTACCAAGAGGTGCTGCAATTCGATCACGCGCCCGCTGAGCGCCGAAAACTGCTCAGTGAGCAGGCTGCCGCGCTCAGCAAGTTAGGGCAAGTGCCAGAGGCGATCCACGCCTACGAACAAGCGCTGGCGCTCTCCGAAGATGCCGCCGAACGGGCTGCCCTTCAGCAAGCACTCGGCGAAGGCTACATGCTGATGGAAAACTACGACGCGGCACGCGCACAGTATGAGGCTGCCCTTGATGGCGCGCCGCCTGAGCAGATCGGCGCAGTGTGGCACGCGCTGGGCGCACTTCAGCGCGCCGAGGCGAATTCCGACGCTGCCAGCGGTGACTATAAACACAGCTTGCTACAGGCTGCTCTCAATGCCTATACGCACGCCTTGCTGCACTTAGATTCTCGCCGTGACTCTGCGCTGCGTGCCGCCACTGAACGCGCCATCGGCGAACTGTACCTTGCCACGCAGCGCCCGCAGCAAGCAATCGCGCCGCTAGAGCGCGCCCTAGAATTGGAAAAGGCACAGCCACGCCAAGCCACAGCGACGCTCATCACGCTGATGCAGGCGCTTGCCCAAGCCTACGAAGCCTCTGGCAACCTTACCCGTGCTGTTGCTTATCACCACAGCGTGTTGGTCTATCAGGATACCCAGAGCGCCCTTGACGATCATCTTGCCACGCTTGGGCAGTTGGCGCGGCTCTATATGCAGCTAGGGCGCTATGGTGAGGTGATCAAAGCGGCTGAGGAAGCCCTGCGCCTTGAGGCACCGCTTTCCCGCCCGAATTATGCGCGCCTCAGCCAAACGTATTTTATGTATGGCAAGGCGCAGCATGAGCTGCATCAGCTTGAGCTTGCCGCTGCTAATCTGCGCCGCGCTATAAAGACGCCGCGCCCAACACCGATCCAAGAGGCAGCGCGCCAAGCCCTTGCCGAAGTTGAGGCAGAGATTGCCCGCCATGAGCAAACGCTTGCCGCCGCTGAACAATCGCGCCTGTTGTTAGAACGCACGCGCCTGCCCGACTTGAAAAGCCTTGCCTTTGTGATCGCCCTCCAAACCCAGAGCAACCACGCGCTGGGACGCCTTGACGCTGCCCAAACGCACCTTGAGGCGCTCATCGCCCTGCTGCGGCAGCGCCGCCACGAAATGAGCGCCGTCCCTGATCCGACTGTTCAAACGCTGTTGCTGCTGCTGCGCGGCGCAGAGCAGGCTGCCAACAAACATCAGGACGCTGCGGCGGCTGAATACCGCGCTGCCCTAGAGGCACTTCAGCGCGATCCGCACCCCAACGCGGCGTTATTATGGGTGGTGCGCTTTCTGCTAGAGGATAAGCAAACGACGCCGTGAGCCTCTTTCGCTACCGCGATGCAGCCTTTAGCCTTGCGCTGCTTAACCTGCGCTTGCGCTATAACAACACACTGATCGGCGCGGCGTGGAGCTTGGTTAACCCGCTTTTCTTCATGCTGATCTTCACCTTTGTCTTCAGCGTGCTGTTGCCCAACGACACGCCTGATTTTCCCGTTTTTGTGCTTTCGGCGCTGCTGGCATGGAATTACTTTCAGGCAGCCATCAGCAACGCGGCAATCAGCGTGACCAACGGGCGCGGACTCGTCTTGAAGATCGCCTTTCCGCGTGCCGTGCTGCCGTTGGCGGCCATCCTCACCGAGTTGGTCACCTTCAGCCTTGCCCTGAGCGTTGTGATCGGTGTACTCTACCTATCCGGGCGTGGGCTGGGCGCAGGGCTGTTGGCGCTGCCTTTGTTGGTGCTGCTGCTCACCCTTTTGGCAATCGGCGTTGGGCTGGCTTTGGCTGCCCTGAACGTGCGTTTGCGCGATACACAGGAATTTTTAAGCGTGTTCCTGTTCGGTTGGTTCTTCCTGACGCCGATTCTCTACCGATTGGAGAGCATTCCTGCGGAACGCGAACTGTTCGGCATCAGCGCACGGGCGTTTGTTCAGGTCATCAATCCGCTGTCGCCTTTGATCACTGCTTTTCGGCAGGCGATCTACGAACAGCGTTTCCCTGATCTGGCGCTGCTAGGCAGTGCTGCGCTCGCTGCCTGTGTGCTGTTCATCGGTGGCGTGTTGATCTTTGGGCGTGCCAGCCGCACCTTTGCCGAGACTCTATGAACAGCCTTGAAGTACGCAACCTCTCCAAAACGTTCACCATCATCCGCAACCGTGCCGAGACGGTCAGCGGCTTCTTCATAGACCTTGCCCGTTTTTGGCGCAGAGTTGAGCATATCCCGTTTACAGCGCTGCAAAACATCGCGTTCAGCGTGGCGGCAGGCGAAACACTGGGCATCGTTGGCGCCAACGGAAGCGGCAAAAGCACGCTGCTTAAGTTGTTGGCGGGCATCTACACACCGACCTCAGGCACAATCCGCGTCAATGGGCGTTTGGTGGCGCTCTTAGAGTTGGGCGCAGGCTTTCACCCTGAACTGAGCGGGCGCGAGAACATTCTGCTAAATGGTGCGCTATACGGACATACACGGGTGAGCATGGCGCGCCGCGTGGCAGAGATCGCCGCCTTTGCCGAGATTGTGCCATTCCTCGACACGCCCTTGAAGCACTATTCCAGCGGAATGCAGGCGCGGCTTGGCTTTGCGATTGCGATGGCAACACCTGCTGAGATCATGCTGCTGGACGAGGTGCTTGCCGTTGGCGATCTGGCATTTCAGGCGCAGTGCGTGGCAAAACTGCGCGAATTGCAGGCAGCAGGGCGCACCTTGGTGCTTGTCTCGCACACCTTAGAATTGGTGCAAGACTTGTGTGATCGTGCTATCTGGCTGGACAAGGGCTGCCTGATGGCGGAGGGCAGCCCTGAGGAAGTGATCGCAGCCTATGCTGCACACAGCGCTATGCCAGCCGCGCAAACGCCTGTATGGTCTGGCTGATGCCTTCTGCCAGAGGTGTTTCGTAGATGTGGGCAGGAAAGGCGTTGTAAAGCGCGGCGCCATCGGTGCCTTCCGAAAAGGGCAGCGGCGCATCGCCGTGCGTAATCCGCACGTTGGGCGCATATTCCATGATCAGCGCCGCAACCTCACCAATGCTGATCGGTGTGCTGCCAAGGTTAAACACGTGCGCGCCATTCAGCGGCATTTCCGCCGCTGCGATGAACTGGCGGGCAACATCGCTGGCGAAGTGCATTTGCGTCTTGCCGCCAAAGCTGATGTGATAATCCTGCCCGCGTGCGGCAGCCTGCATCGCTTTGGTCGGCTCACTGGTCAAGCCCTGATCGCGCCCTAGCCCATACACTGTGAACGGGCGCAACCCTGTGCTGCTGAGGGCGTGATCTTGCCAGTAGAGGCGTGCCGTGCCTTCATTCGCCTGTTTATAAACGCCGTACAGCGTGCGCGGCAGCAACGGTGCGTCGTGCGGCAGCAGGCGGTAAGGATAATCGGCAGCGTTGCCATACACCGCAATCGAGGACGCATAGGCAAGGTGCGCGATGCCAAGCTGCCGCGCTGCCTCAAACATATTGACTGTGCCAACCACATTCACTTGCGCGCCTAAGACGGGATTGGCACGGCAAGCTGGCACTTGCAGCGCCGCAAGGTGGATGATGTGCGTTACCTTTTGGGCTTCCAAGACTGCCTTCACCTGCGCGAAATCGGTCAGGTCGCCATGCACAAAAGTGATCGATTCTTGCGCCGCACGCGGCAGCAGCAAATCGAGCCGTCCGCGGTCCGTGCTGAGATCAAAGCCGATGGCGCGCTTGCCTTCAAGGTGTAAATGATAGAGCGTCCAAGCGCCGATGCAACCCATACAACCGCTAACAAGGTACGTTGGCTCAGCCATACAAGAACTTCCAATCGTGTGCGTGCAGGTGAAATGGCGCTGAAAGTAACACGCGCTGCGTCTGCCTGTCAAGGCGCACCCCGCTCAGGGTAGTTTTGCGTTATACTTGGCAGCATGAAGCGCACTGTGCAGAATGGCTTTGAGGATTGAACGATGGACCTACAGGCACTCGAAGGGCAGCAGTTCGGGCAATATAAGCTGATGGCGTGGCTTGGTGAAGGCGCACACGTTCACGCTTACCTTGCCCGTGAAGGCGATTCGGGCGAATACCGTGTGATTAAGGTGCTGAAATCGAACCTGACCGACAACGAAGCGGCACTGGCACGCTTCCATCAAGAGGCAGAGGCAGCCCTCAGCCTTGATCATCCGAATGTGGTCAAGGTCTATAGCTATGACCGCGAGGGCGATCTGCTCTATCTGGTCGAGGAATTTTGTGAGGGCGGCAGTTTGATGGATAAGCTGAAGGCGAATCCGGAGCCGCTGCCGCTGGCGTTCGTCGTTCGCACGCTGGAAGACATCGCCGCTGCCCTTGATTTCGCCCATGCCCGCGGCATCGTCCACCGCGATTTGAAGCCTGAGAACATCCTCTACAACGCGCAGGGCAAAGCAGCCCTCAGCGATTTGGGTGTGACCAAATATGCCGACGAGACGGAAGCGCGCTCACGAGAAGGCTTGGTCTTTGGCAACCCGGGCTATATGTCGCCAGAGGAATGGCAGCGCAAGGCGATTGATGCACGCACCGATATTTACGCGCTCGGCATCATCCTCTTTGAGATGCTGACAGGGCAACTCCCCTTTGAGCCTTCCAAGACGGGCAGCATGATGTTTGTGCATTTGCTGCACCTGATGGCGTCGCCGATCTCGGTGTTGGAACTGCGCCAAGACTTGCCGCCAAGCGTTGAGCCTGTCATCAGCAAGGCGATTGAAAAAGACCCTGACCTGCGCTATCAATCCGCCGGTGAATTGGTGGCAGCCTTCAAAGCTGCCCTTGACTCTAAAGCCGCGCCCTTGCCCAAAGCCACACCACCTTCCAGCACAGCCGCCAGCAATGGCAGCAGCATTTTTGAGCGTGCCGCCCGCCGTGCCGATCCGCCAAGTTTTGCGCCGCCGCAGTTCCCACCGCGCCCGCCGCTTCCGCGCATCCTGTTTTTGGCGCTTTTCGCGGCACTTTTAGGGCTGCTCTATTGGTGGTGGCAGCAGAGGCAAGCTGAACAGGAGGCAGCAGAGGCATAACTAGACGCCGCTGTAGGCGCTGAAGCCGCCATCCACTGGCACGACAATGCCCGTGACGAAGCGCGCCGCCTCGCTGGCAAGCCAGATGAGCGCACCGATCAGGTCGTCAGGCTCGCCAAAGCGTCCCATCGGCGTGTGGCTGATGATTTGCTGACCGCGTGCGGTCAACGCGCCGCTTTCTGGGTCAATCAGCAGGAAGCGGTTTTGTTCGCCCAGAAAAAAGCCCGGCGCAATGGCATTCACGCGGATATGTGGGCTGTGTTCACGTGCCATATAGACGGCAAGCCACTGCGTGAAATTGTTGAGGGCAGCCTTGGCGCTGGCATAGGCAACCACACGAGTCAGCGGTGTGAAGGCTGCCATTGAGGAGAGGTTGATAATCACGCCGCTGCCTTGCGCTGCCATGCCTTGCCCAAACACCTGAGCCGCCAACACGCTGCCCAGCCAATTCAGGTTAAAGACCCACGTCAGCGCTTCGGCGGGCAGGTCGAAGAAAGTGCGCTGATCAGGTGTCACGGTTGCTTGCGGCTGATTGCCGCCCGCCGCATTCACCAGAATATCCACACGCCCAAAGTGCGCGGCAATCTGCGCGGCTGCCGCTTCAAGCTGTGCTTTATCCAGCACGTCGGTGGGAATACCGAGCGCTTGCCCGCCCGATTCTTGCAGTTCGGTAACCAGCGCCGCCAGTGGCTCAGCGCGGCGCGCCAAGATCGCCACTTGTGCGCCTGCCGCCGCCAGCCCACGCACAAGGCTCATGCCTAAAGCGCCGCTGCCGCCCGTCACAACGGCAACTTTACCCGTCAGACTGAACATCGCAGAATACCTCATAGAAGATGACAAAAGGCGGATAGGTCAGTTCACGCTGGACAGGGCAACGCGCCAGCAGGGCGCGCAGCGTGGCTTCTTCCTCAGGCAGCGTGCCGCCGTAATAGACAACGCGCAACGCACCCTGATAGCCCGCCAACCAGTCGGCAATCTCGGCACGACTATAGCGCGTAATGCCGAGCATCTGCCAAGTGCGCGGATACAGCCAACTGCGCGACTCAGTGAAGATCAAGCGCGCATTGGCAAGCAGATCAGGCGTGTAGTAGGTCATGGGCAGATAAGCGCCATCGTGCAAATAGAGGATTGGCACGCGCTCCGAATCGGGCAAGGCGCGCAAGTCAGCGGCAATCTCGCGGAAGGGCGGACGCAGCAGATCGGGCGGTGTGTAGTGTGCGATCAAGCCGCCTAGGCAGATCACGATCAGCGCGGCATAGAGCAGCCGTGCCGGCGAACGGCGCGGCGCAAACGCAACTGCGCCGGCAAGAGCCACCACCATAAACGGCGCAACCATGCCGAATGAGCGCTCTGAGTAGATCGGCGCACGCAGCGAGACGATCAACGCCGCGATCAACGTCCCAAAGACGGCAATCAGGCAGAACAGCCACGCCGCACGCACTGAACCTTGCCGCACCTGCCGCATATCTATGCCGTTGACCGCCAACAGCAGCCAGACCGCCACCACACCAATCGGGATGAGCGCCACAGGAAAGACGACGGCAAAGATCAGATAGCCCGCCGAAAAGACAGGTGCCAGCGCGTTCGGCGGCATAATCCAAAAGCCACCAAACACAGCGCTGGTCTGGCTGAGGAAGGTAAATGCCTGTGGCAGATAGAGCAGCGCGATTAGCACGTCTGCGCTGAGCCACAGCCGCCATTTGGCGCGCATCGGTGGATAGGCAAGCAGCCAGATATGCAGCACAGCCAGCGTTAGGCCGCAAATATAGTGTGTGTACAGGCTGACCAGCGCACCAATCACATACAACAGCCAACCGTAGCCTTTGCCGCGCCACATTGCCGCCAAGCCAACAGCCGCCCATGCCAACGCGGTGAAACTCAAAGCGTATTGGCGAGTCTCTTGCGCGTAGTAGACCTGATAAGGCGCAAAAACGGCTAGGATCAGGGCAAGTAACGCCGCCCGTTCATTAAAAAGCAGCCGTGCCAAATGGTAGCAAGCGGGCAGCGCCAAGACCGCAATCAGCACCGAGAGCATTCGCAAGGCGACGACGCTTTCGCCAACGAACTGCACCCACAGCCACAGCAGCGCGAAGTACAGCGGCGGATGCACATCGCCTGCCACGCCGTTCTGAAAGAGGCTGATCGGATCAAACAGGCTGACCACGCGCTGCGAGAATGTTTCATCAAACCACAGGCTGTGCGTGTTCAAGCCATAGACGCGCAGCCACGCGCCAATAATCAACAAAAGCAGCAGCAAGGGCAAACGGTTTCGCTGAACAGCTTGCATTGCCTATTCCTTTGCAGTGAATGCTTCCAGATGATCCAGCAAGGCATAAAAGCTTGCCGGCAAGGGCGGATTATAGACCTGTGGCAGCAAATATTGCGAAAGCCCCACGCGTTGGAAATGGCTGTAGCCAAGCGGCGAAACCAACACATCAATTGGGCTATCGAACGGCTTCTGCGTGTAACTGGCTAAGGCTTGCCGTGCCTCAGCATAGGCAGCCTGATCGCCTTCCGCATGGGCAAGGTAGGCGCGGCATAGCCATCGCCAGCTTTCACGGGCGGCATCGTCCGGCGGGACGCGCTCCACCTGGGCGCAAGCGCGGTTGGCTGGCGCCAAATCGCCACGCTCAAAGGCAAGCACCGCATCAATCAGGAAGATCAGCCCGGCACGCTCATTCCAGCGCACCTCTCGCCAGAGTGCCGCCGCCGCCTCTACCTGACCGTCGCGCAGCAAGCGCAGCACTGCCTCCAGCGAGGTCGGAATCACTGTTGAATCGGCAAGGTCGCGGCGCAGTGCAGTCTCGCGCCAAACGGGATAGAGCGCGGCGATAGGCTGTGCCGCTAAGGACTTACTAAAGCTATCGCGTGCGGCTGCTTGATCCCCAAGTGCCTCTTGGTAGGCGCCGAGCGCATAATAGAACAACCACGATTCCGATGCGAGATCAGCAGCGCGCTGCATGTTGGCAAGGGCTGCCTGCTGATTGCCTGCCTGCCAGTGCAGTGCTGCCAAGTTTGCCCACGCTGCTGCGTAGTTCGGCTCTTGCCGCACGAACGTCTCGTAAACGGCGATGGCTGCCTGTGGCTCGCTCTCGCTCTTGGCGGCTGCCGCGCCCAACACATGCCCATAGTAGAAATGGTAGAGCGAAAGCTGTGGATCAAGGGCGATGGCGCGCTCGAAATGCGGTTGGCTTGCCCGCCAATCTTCCCGACCAATGCCTTCTTGCAAGGCGGCGAAATATTCGCCGTTGGCAGCGTTGCTCCACACGCCGCTGAGGTAGAGCGCTGCCCACAACCCAAGCGCCGCCAAACCATTCAGCCGCGCCCGATTGCCCGCCAAGCGTCTTGGCGACGGCGGAAAAACGGCAACCAACAAAATGATGAGCGTTGTGAGCGCGATCACAGCCGTGAAGATTGTGAAATCGGTGATGTGGCTGACTGCCAAAGCGCCCAACGCCGAAGCAGCGCCGATAAACAGCAACCGCTCTCTCTCTGGTAAGGTGCGCCACTGCTTTCGGAGCAATATGACCAACAGCACAAGGCTGGCTGCTAACGCCAAAAGACCGAACAGCCCTAATTCCGCTGCGATATTGAAAAAGGCGCTATGTGCGTGCGCGTGGATTTGGCGCGGCGGCACGGAGCTAAGGCGCGTTAGGTTGCTGCCAAAGGTGAACAGTCCGCTGCCTGTCAGCGGCTGCTCCTGAAAAACCTGCCACGCCGCCTCAAAAAGGTAGGTGCGGAGATCGAGCGTGCGGCTGGCAACGTTCAGCGCACGCACACTCAGCACCACCAACAGACCACCCAAGGCGACAACTGCTAAAAAGGCAGCACTCATCAATGCTTTGGTGCGGCTGCCAAGCCCTTGCCATGCAGCACGCAGCTTGCTAGGCGAAAGCAGATCGTGGTGCGCCAAGAGCAGCACACCAAACAACACACCTGCTAATGCCAAGCCCAGCCAATTGCTGCGGCTATAGGTGAGTAACAGCAACCCAAGCGCCACCAAGATATACAGGCTGAGCGCCCAGCGCTGCCAACGCTGCCGAATGGTAAGCCAGCGCCCTGCGCTCAGCGGTATCACCAAGATGAGGTAGGCAGCCAACAAGTTGGTGTTGCCCAACGTGCCGGAAGGGCGCGGCAGCGCAGGCAGCATGAAGCCATCGGCAGCCTGCTGCAAAGCATCCCCTGCAAAACTGACCACCTCGCGCAAGGCGAAGCCAAGCGGCACAAGGCTGCTCAGCAAAATCGCATCAACAAGCGTGCTGCGCGTTAGGGCGCGGTTCGCCACACAATCATACAGCACCAGCCACACGCCCAAGTACAGGCAGACATACCACAGCCCAATCGCGCTGCGCCGCCACATCTCAAGGTTAGCAAGCGTCGAAAGCCCGATCACAGCCAACCAGAGCAGCGCCAAGCCGTCTAAGGGCGTGCTGTGCCAGCGCCAACGCCTGCGCCCCGCCCACCAGACCAGCAAAGCAACCGCACCGAGCACCAATGCCACATTCTTAAAGCGCACCTCTAAGGTTGCCGCTGCACCAATGAATGCGGCGTAGAAGCTCAGCAGCATTAAGAGCGCCCACGCCAGCAAGTTAGATCGATCTCGCATGTATTCACCTTGCTCTGAATGGTAGTCCGCCGTATTTTATCATCATAAACGGCATTGGGAATCTTTGCTTGCAAGCGAGTGGTGTAGGGTTGCATTTTGCCTGTGGGACGTGGCGCCACGTCCCACAGGCGGATGGGCTAGTGGTCGTTTGGTGCGCCGTTTGGCTGTGCGATAGCCTGTGCGATGGGCTGCTCAACCTCGATAAAGAGTGCGTTGTCGCTGTTATCGTAGCTGAACAACTCTGCATAGCGCGCCCAATCTACGGCTGTATCAAGCTGGCGCTCGGCAATTTCAGCGGGAAATTCGCGGCTGAGGGCAGCGATGAACACATCCCACGAAAGGCGCTGATCAGGCTGCGCCTTGAGCATGGAGAGAATCCAGCGGATCATCGGCACGCGCCGCAAGCGCGCCGCAAAAATCTCTTTGCGTGCTTGGATGCTGCCTTCGGCAAAGGCCTGCCCAAGCGGCGTCAGGCTGAGATCGCCGGCTTCCACGTTTGCAAAGCCGATCACCTCTGCCGCCTCGATGATCGGCAAGATTTCGTCGTAGTCGTTCACGAATTCATCGGCAAGGCGATAGACGTCAATCTTGTTGGTCAGTTCTTCGTTCACGCGCTCGACCAAGCCCGAAATGGCGCTGATCGGCGCTTCGGGCAAGGCGCGAGTCAAGCCCGGCTCGCCCGGCGCAGAGCCAAGTTCTTCTGCCTCGGTGCGCGTTTTGCCCACCATCTGCGCGTAAATCTGGTCAACCATCGTCAGGAACGCCTTTTCCTTGCGGCGGCGCGGATGTGGCAAGGTGTTCTGGATTTCCGCCACAATATGCCCTGGATTTTTATCCATGATGATCAGGCGGTCTGCCATGAAGACCGCTTCCTCAATGTTGTGGCTAACCATCAAAATCGCTTTGGTCGGGATGGTGCCGCTCAGCCAGAGTTCCATCAGCTCGCCGCGCAGACTCTCCGCCGAAAGCACGTCCAGCGCCGAAAACGGCTCATCAAGGCACAGCAGTTCAGGCTCCACTGCCATCGCCCGCGCAAAGCCTACCTTTTGGCGCATTCCGCCGCTCAGCTCCCGCGGATATGCCATCTCAAAGCCATCCAACCCAACGTGATCGAGCAGGCGCAAGGCGCGCTTGGTGCGCTCTAGGCGCGCTATGCCAAGCGGCTCTAGGGCAGCTTCCACGTTTTCCTGCACCGTTAGCCATGGGTAGAGCGCGAAACTTTGAAAGACGATGGTCGTGTTCGGATTCACGCCGCGCAGTGGCTGCCCGCGATACAGCACCTCGCCTTCCGTCGCGCCGATCAAACCCGCGATGATCCGCAGCAGGGTAGATTTGCCACAGCCACTCGGTCCCAGCAGCGCAATGAATTCACCTTCCCGAATGGTCAGGTTAATGCCGCGCAGTGCCTCTGTATACTTATCGCCACGTCCGTAGTGCTTGCCAACCTTCCGCAGGTCTACCAACGTCTGCCCCAGTGGTTTATGTCCATGTCCGTGTGTTGCGAGTGCCATAGGCGCCTACTCCATTCTGTACTTTTCTTCCGCCAAACGATACAAACGCCGCCAGAAATAGCGGTTGATGCAGACCACCACAATGATCATGGTTAACGTTGCGGCGGTTAGTAAGCCGAAATCGCCCTTGGCGGTCGCCTCGCTGATCAGCGCGCCAAGCCCGATCACGTCGTAAGTTTGCTGCCCAAACTCGGCATACTCTGCCACGATGCTGGCGTTCCAAGCGCCGCCACTGGCAGTGATCAGCCCTGTGATTAGGTATGGAAAGAGCGACGGCAAGATTAGCTTGCGCCAGCGCCGCCAGCCTTTGAAGCGCATGAGGTCGCTCATATCCCGTAAATCTTTGGGAATGGCAGAGGTGCCAGCAATCACATTGAACAGGATATACCACTGTGTGCCAAGCAGCATGAGCAACACGGCGGCGACGTTCAGGCTAACGCCGTTGCTCACAATTGCCAACACAATCAGCGGAAAGAAGGCTGTGGCGGGAATCGAGGCGGCGATCTGCACCAACGGCTGCAAAATGTTTGCCAAACGCGGACTAGAGCCGATAAGCACACCAAGCGGAATCGTCCAGGCGATGGCGATCAGCATAGCCGTTATGACGCGCAGTGCTGTTGCAACCGTTCCCGCTGCAATGCGTCCATACTCAGCCAGCGGCACGCTCAGCAGCAGCCCGACTAACTCAATGCCAAGCGCCAGCACAATGAGGATGAAGATGAGCAGCGCAAGGAAGCGGGCGGCGTGCTGCGTCCAGTGCAGTGGACGGTCGAGTTCGGCTGGCTCAAAGCGGCGCGCCTTGCCCAAACGCCGATCAACCGCCCTCACCACATTCACCACCAAGACCTGATTCAGCCAATTTGCTAAACGCGAGCCGCTGAGCAGGCTGTAGAACCACGAGGTTGGCGGATTGTCGTCCTCCACCGTCTCCAGCTTGAACTTTTGAACCCACACCAATAGCGGACGCCACACCAACTGATCGAGCAAGACGACGATCAAGACGAGCGTCAGCACGCCCCACACAATTGCCGTCGTATCGTTGGCGTTGGCAGCCTCTTGCAGGTATGAACCGACGCCGGGTAAGCGAAAATCTTTATCGCCCACCGTAAAAATTTCGGCAGCCATCAGGAAGAACCAGCCGCCTGCCCAACTCATGATGCTGTTCCACAGCAAGCCGATTGACGCAAAGGGCAGCTCCATGCGGCGGAAGCGCCACCACCAATTGAAGCGAAAGACAGAGGCTGCCTCGCGCAGCTCCCGCGGCAAAGTTCGCAGCGATTGGTAGAAGCTGTAGGTCATGTTCCAGACTTGGCTGGTGAAGATCAGCACAATGGCGGCGATTTCAACGGCGGTTGCCTGCGGCAAGATAGCCGTCAGCCCCAGCACCACCACTGGCAGAAAGGATAAGATCGGCACGGATTGCAGCACATCCAGCACGGGCAGCAGCACGCGCTCTGCCGAACGGCTGCGCGCCGCCATGTAGCCATAAACGAGCGAGAACAGCACTGAAAGCAGGTAGGCGGCTGCCATCCGCCCGACGGATTGCAGCGCATAGTAGGGCAACACTTGCGGGTTGAGGTCAATTTCGGCGCGGGCGAGCGAAACAGGCGCGCTAGACGCCAGTTGCACACCTAAATAGACGGCTGTGGCTATGCCAAGCAGGATTAAAATATCTGCCCAACCCAAGTAGGTTGCGCTGCTTTGCCCAGTGGCGAACACAGTCTTACGACGGAGTGCATCCATAAGCACCGCCTTTCTATAGCAGCTTTGTAAGCGCGTTTTAGAAGGGCTTTTGCCGCGTGGAGAGGCTGCGCCATGCTGAGCAAATCAGCCGACGCACAGTGCGGCGTGGCTTAGGCGCGCTCAGCGAGGCAGATCAGGCTTTCCAGAACGGCGAAAAGCCGCTTAGAACTGGGATAGTCGTCCATAATCCTTTTATCACACTGGGTGACTAGACCTTAACACTATAGCACTGCTCTTAAAAAGCGTCAACTTGCAGGGCGTGAAGCGCGTGTGAATGGGCTAACTAATCCCTAGCCCTTTCCCCGCACCCAGAAAAGGGGGAAGTAGAGGGGGCGGGATTGAGGCGTGCTGAATCTTGAACACATTCAGGGGTAGCTTCAGCCCGCCGCCTTGAGAGCGCCTATTGTCCATATCATCCACACGCCCTTTGCGGCTTTAGGGGTTGGCACCTCTCGCCAAGCGGTGTGTTGAATGGGTAAAGTTGATAGCGATTGTACAAAGAGTTTTAGCAGAATACTTCGGAGAACCAACCGATGAGCGACCTACTTTTGAACTACATCAATGGCAGTTGGCAGCGTGCTGAGGCACAGCACCAAGCGGTGCGGAATCCGGCATCGGCTGCCGTGCTTGCCGAAGTGCCACTGACGCCTGCCGCAGAGGCAGCCCGCGCCGTTGAATTCGCGCAGGCAGCCTACCTAGAATGGCGGCAAGTGCCTGCCACAGAGCGCGTGCAATACCTGTTTCGCTTCAAGTTTTTGTTGGAAGACGCGCTTGACGATCTGGCGCGCACCATCACCAATGAATGCGGCAAGACTTATGCCGAAAGCGTGGGCGAACTGCGGCGCGGCATCGAAAATGTGGAGACTGCCTGCGGCATTCCGCTGCTGATGCAGGGCTACAACAACGAGGACATCGCCCGTGGCATTGATGAACACATGATCCGTCAGCCGCTTGGTGTGGTGGCAGCCATCACGCCGTTCAACTTTCCCGCCATGATTCCGCTGTGGTTTCTGCCCTATGCGGTTGCCACGGGCAACACGTTCATCCTGAAGCCGAGCGAGCGCGTGCCGATGACCAGCGCTAAGCTGTTCGCCCTGATTGACCGCCTTGCCCTGCCCAAGGGCGTGCTGCAATTGCTGAATGGCGGCAAAGAGACGGTAGATGCCTTGCTCGATCATCCTTATGTGCGTGCCGTGAGTTTCGTCGGCTCGACGCCGGTGGCAAAGTATATCTACAGCCGTGCGGCAGCCAATGGCAAGCGCGCACAGTGCCAGGGCGGCGCCAAAAACCCTGTGGTCATCATGCCTGATGCGGATATGGAGATGACCACGCGCATCGTCGCCGATTCTGCCTTTGGCTGTGCCGGGCAGCGCTGCTTGGCAAGCTCGGTGGCGATCACGGTTGGCGAGGCGCGCAATGTTTTCACCGAACACATCGCGGATGCGGCGCTGAACCGTGTGGTTGGCTATGGCTTGGATGACGGCGTGCAGATGGGACCGGTCATCTCGGCGGAGAGCAAAACGCGCATTGAGTCGCTCATTGCCAAGAGTGAGGCGGAAGGCGCACAGGCGCTTGTGGATGGGCGCGGTAAGTCCGTGCGCGGCTACGAGGACGGCTATTGGGTCTATCCAACGTTGTTGGATGGCGTACCGCCTGACGGCGAGATTGCCCGCACGGAGATTTTTGGTCCCGTGCTGAGCCTGATGCACGCGCATGACATTGACGAGGCGATCCAACTGGTCAATGCGCGCAGCTATGGCAACATGGCGTGCATTTTCACAAACAGCGGCGCAGCAGCGCGCCAATTCCGCGCACAAGCGCACGCCGGCAATATCGGGATCAATGTGGGCGTTGCCGCGCCGATGGCATTCTATCCGTTCAGTGGTTGGGGCGAGAGCTTCTTTGGCGATCTGCATGGGCAGGGCAAGCACGGCGTCGAGTTCTACACGCAGACAAAGGTCGTGGTGGAGCGCTGGTATAGCAACTGGTCGCGGCAATTCTAAATGTGTTCACGGATCGGGCTTGTCCGACTCCGCGCCTCCGATGCCCTTTCCCTGCCTGCGGGGAAAGGGTTCGGGATAGGGGTTCTTCTTACCACGCCCCAACCTTTTGCACACTTTATTTGTGCTGCATACAATGATAGCGATGGTTAGTTGCCTGCTGAAGGAGGCACGCTGTGACGCGCCGTCGGATTATCCCTGTCGTGTTGCTTAAGCAACTTTTACCCGTGCTTTTTATCGGCTTTTTGTTTCTTCCTCAAACGGGGTGCAGCACCCCGCAAACTGAACCACCACCAACCTTCACAACGGCGCCCACGGCTGACCCAAACGGATCCTCCGCCACGGAAGCCACACCACCACCCACCGCAACAGCGGCTGCACTTGGATTGCTCGGTGCGCCAGCAGGGCTAAGCGTTGAAACAGGCAATACCGTGATCCGCCTCACCTGGCAGCCCGTGCAAGGCGCGGTTGGGTATGTTGTCTTCCGCGACGATGGCGAACGCCCGCTGAATGCTATGGCGTTCCCTGAGACCACCTACCTTGATATTGGGCTGACCAACGGACGCACCTACCGCTACACCATCGCTGCCGTCAATGCAAATGGCGAAATCAGTGAGCGCAGCCAACCCATCTCGGCTGCACCACGCCCATAACGCGCACTGTTCATATTTTGGAGAAAAACGATGTTCAAGCGCATTTTAACCGCATTATTGACGGTCGTTTTGGCTGTGGCACTCGCGGCGCAGCCTTTGCATGTCCTTGCCTTTGATGATCCACCAACAGCGCCAAAACTTTCTGAGAACACCGCCTACACCCTGTTGTTTAAGCGCTATCTCCTTGAGGCGATTCGGGCTGCCTACCCTGCCGAAACCAACTTAACCATCACCGATATGCCTGCCGTCCTGAATGAGGCGCCGCCTTCAGACGCTGTGGTTTTTCAGGGCATTGGGCAGTTTATGTTTCAGGTGAACTTTTTGGCAGCAGACGGCAGCCGCAGCGGCACAGAGACGTTGGCAGGCGCGCTGAGCTACAGCCTTGCCAATGCCGAGACGGGCAATCCGAACGATTTTGATCTGCGCCTAGAGGGAACGCTGCAAGGCGCAACACACAGCCTTACCGTTGCCATCATCAACCGTGGGCGCAATGGTACGCCTGAATCAGCGCTGATTTTTGAGGAAAGCGCCGAATACACCCTGACCCTGACCCGTGAAGGTGCCGCATTAGACACGCAAGCCTCGCACATAGAGCGTTATCAACAGCTCAGCGTCGGCGTGCTGGAAAAATCCATCGAACGCACCGTGCTGCAAGGCGGCAAGACAGATCGCTACAACAGCCGTACTACCATTCGCCGCATCACTGAGTATGAGGCGGAAATCTGGGTTGAGACGCACGTCGAACGCTCGGACGAGGCACCCTTCGCGCTCAGCCAACATTATTGGGAGCGCAGCGAGAGCAGCCGCTACACACAGGTGGTTGATCACTTTGAGGTGCGGCTTGGGCAAGGGCTTGCGGTGCGGCTGGCGGAGCGTGGCACGCTGCACCTAGATGCGGAAGGCATCCACGTTAATTTCAAATTGGTGGATGATCAGGGTAACCCCGTCAACCTTCCGCCTGACCTGTTCGCGGCGGCGGACAATGACGTGAAGGCAACCCAGCCAGTGGGTATCTACGCAGCTGATCTCAACAGCGATTTTGCACATCCCCTAGGGCGCAACGCACCGACCGAAACGCCCTATGGGGTGTTCTCGCCTTGTGCTGATATTGCCGGCGGGCTTGGATCAGCCTTTGCAGCCTTCACCGGTGCGCTAGGGCAAGCCGCTGTGGCAGGCGCGGTTGACCTTTCAGAATTGGGCAATATTCTAGAGCGGTTTGGTGCTAGGCTTGGGCGCGATGAAGTGAGACGCGTCTTCGGAGGTCAGTTCGGCGGTGTCTTCCGCGGTTGGAATGCAGTGGGCTTGTTCTGGGCTTTTGCGGGCGGGATCATCGCCACACACCTGAAGGAGGGTATTGATCAGGATCAAACCCTCTCCCAGGCTGAGAAAACAGGACTCAAAGCGGCGGTTGATTATATGAACTGGGCGATTGGCGTGGCAATTGGAGTCGCGGGCTTTTTGGCTGCGCCAGCGACGGGTGCTGCGCTGGCATTGACGTTGGGCGCGCTGCTCGGTATGCCGGGCATGCCCATAGATAGCTTAGGCAGTTTTTTGAGCGGTTTTTTCGGGAATGTTCTAGGACGTGCGTCGGGTCAGGCTTGCAACGGCGATCCCTACTTCATTCAGCCGGACGTGCGCGGGCTGGACAAACGCCAACGGGAGGCTGCCCTCACCATCACCTTTGCTGAGGGGGGGCAGTATCCCAACCCTAGCCTGACGCCGCTTGGCAATCCGCCTGAAAGCACAGCGCTTGCCTTCAACGAATACCGTGATCGGGCTGAAGCAATTCTGAATGGTCAGCCGCCGCAGGGTGCAACCCTGATCGGTGAATGGCTGTGGGATGCCGAAAAGCCTTTCAACGGGTTGCTCAGCCACACCAATCAAGTGTTGATCGGCACGAGCTTGCACTACTACATTGGCGCTGCGCCAATCACCTTTAATGCCGATGAGAATATTGTGCAGTATGTCTACCTTGATCCGAAGAATCCACCGCAGCAGGTCTATTTGCAGTTCTATGTGGGTGAGGGTGATGGCGAAACACGCATTTTCTGGGGTGAAAACCTTGCCCAAACAGGCGGTGTGGCTGGCACCAAGTCGCTTTTTCCGCAGGGCAGCTTACCGCCGCTTGGTGAATGGGTGCGTCTGAGCATTCCTGCTGAACGGCTGGCTTTGGTTGGGAAACCTGTCACGGGCATTCTGTTCGGGGTGGTGAACGGGCGCGTTTGGTGGGGAACCACCACCACCGCCAAACGGGAGACCGATAACGCACCGGAGACGCTGCCCGTCAGCGGTGGCGCTGCCCAACCCATCACTGAAGGCGGCGCGCAGATCGGCTTTACGCTGACCGAACCAACCACAGTCAGCGCACAGATCGTCACAGCCGATGGGCAGCCCGTCAAAACGCTGCTCACGGACGCGCCGCTGCCTTCAGGCTTTCACGTCCTGACGTGGGATGCGACCGATGAGGGCGGCGCAACCGTCCCACAAGCCCATTATCGCGTTCAGTTTTCGGTAGGTGGGCAGCCTGTTGCTGAGCGTTCCTTTGGCACAGCGCCGTTGATTGCGCGTTTGTTCACGCCAAGCAACTACAGCGTTGTGCGCGGCAATGCCGTGCCGATCATTGGTGAGGCTTATGGCAAGGATTTTAGCCATTATGTGTTGGAGTATGGCGAAGGGCTGTCGCCAACCACATGGACGCTCATCACCCGTTCCGAACAGCCCGCAGCACAGCCGCGCCCAAGCTACCGCGAAGGTCACCTTGAGGCTAATCTCGGTGTTTGGAATGTCGGGTTAGATGAATTCGGACCCTTCAACACGGTTGGCTTAAGCGGCATCTACACGCTGCGTTTGCGCGTCGTCAGCCAGAATGGCTATGAGAACAGCCATAGTGTACCTGTTGTGATGGGCAGATTGGTTCACTTTGCGGAAGGCGGGACGATCAGCAGCCCTGATGAGCGCGTTCGCCTGATTATTCCACCTGCCAGCACAGAAGCCTCTTTCGTCGTCATCGCAATTCTACCCGCCGAACAAACTGACCCTGATGGTGATGTTGAAGCGCTGCTGCCGACAAACTACCGTCCACAAGAGACGCTCTATGAAGTGTTGCCACCCAATGATCGCTATCTGCAACCTATAACGCTTGAACTCGCTTATGCAGCGGGCAGTGATCCTGCGACGCTTGGCATTTTGGTGGGCGACGGCACGCCAGAGGGCTGGCGCGTGCTGGAAAGCCAGCTAGATGCTGAACGGGGTGTGTTGCGCGCCTCATTGTTGGGTGTTCGGGCGCGGCGGCTGTTGGTGGGCGTCTTTAGCGGCGCACCCTTTGCGGATTTGCCGCGCTTCGATGCGCCACCGCCCGCCTTTAGCTATGCTGCGGCGCGCCCTGCCTTGCGTGTGGAATCCAGCACGCACCCTGTTGCCTTTTATGACGATTTCAGCGCGGATAGTGGCAAGTGGGACGCCCTAGACGTGCGCGGCACACGCCTTGAGGTTGCAGAAGGTGCGACCGTTGGGCTGCCAGAAGGCGAAACTGCGCTGCGTGTGGTGCGTGCCGCACCAACCAACGTCCGTTATGTTGGGATGAAAGGGCTGGATTACGACGCGGCACGTTACCCGATCCTCACCTTTGATTACCGCCTTCAGCCCAAAGATGGCTTCAACCTGCTGGTGCAGAGCGGTGATCGCTGGCTGCAAGTGGCTTTGGGCTTGCGGCTGAGGGCTAACACGGAATATGTCAGGACAGTGGATGCCGAACCCTTGACTGATGACGGACAGTGGCATCGGCTGCAACTTGATCTGTATGCTTTGCTGCGCCAAGCCTTCCCACAGGCTGAGCGTCATCCAATCAATGCGATTGCCTTTGGTGCGCTGCGCCAAAATGCCTTCATGCAAATTTTGCCGACGGATGTTGGGCAAGTGGGCGATAGTTATGCTGTTGATAACATCGCGCTGTTGCGTCCCGTGAAGGCTGCCGATGTGGTTTTGAATTTCCGCCCGCTTGCTGAGGCGGCTTTCAGTGCCTATACCGTCGCGCTTGGCACAGAGCCTGCCCTGCTAACTGAGCAAGCAACCTACCAACTGCGCGTGCCACCTACAGACGGCTTGCACCTTATCCGTGTGCAAGGGAAGACTGATAGCAATGAGAGCCTGACGACCTACTACCCGATCTTGGTTGACCGCACACCACCACTGGTCGCACAGACCGTGCCAGCCCCTAACGGCGCGGGCAATCCTTTTCTCCTTTCCGTGCGCCTTGACGAGGCAAACGGGCTAGAGCCGTTGCGCCTGACCTTTCGCCTGAATGGGCAAGCCTATCAGATGAATGGCAACGGCATCACTTGGGAAGGGCGAACGCTGAATATCGTCACCCAAAGCCTTGATCCCCTGCCCGCGCCGATCCTGAATGGGCAGACTGTGGCGTTGTCCCTCGATACTGCCGAGGACTATGCCGGCAATGCGCTCCCTCAGGCGTATACGTGGTCATTCATTGCCGATCTGCCCATGCTCAGCGGCGCTGACTTGCGCCAAGTGACCTTTGGCGGCGGCGAATCGCCCACCCTTTCGCCCTTTGGCGAGCAAGTGGCGTTCATCCGTAGCGTGGAAGGCGTGCGCCGTCTCCTCGTCGCATCCACCGATGATCCGCAAGCCGTGCAGACCCTTGAAACAGGCGATCAACCTGTGCGCGATCCTGCCTGGTCACCGGATGGGACACGGCTTGCCTATCTCGCGGGCAGTGGCGCACAAATGCAGTTGGTCAGCCTCACGATCAGCACAGCGGGCGTGGTTGGTGAAAAGCGCGTGCTGCATAAGGGTGTACAGCTTGCCTCACCCGCTTGGTCACCTGATGGCAAACAGATCGCGCTTATCCAGAGCGGCAACGTGATCCTAGTGGATGCCGACGGCAATGCGCCACCCACCAACTTGATCCAAGACCCTGAGCGCCCCTACCGCTCCGTCGTGTGGAGTCCAAATGGTGAGGCGCTTGCCTTAGGCTTCCATTTGTATGAGCAGCGCATAGAACACTACGACTTGCAACGCGGCAAGTTGGTAGGCGTTTCGCAAGGTGGCGCAGCGGTTGAACCTGCTTGGCTGAATGATACGACGCTGCTCTACAGTGCGCCAAGCACAAGCGGGCAACCCAACCTGCTGTGGCAAGTTAGCACAGATGGCAGCGGTCTCGCACTTTTCGCAGGCGTTTCCGATCCAAGCCTCGCCGGCATAGCCGATGGGCAGCCAACTGTCTCGCGGGATGGCAGCACGATTGCCTTTATCTCCACACGCAGCGGACAGCGTGAGGTGTGGGTGAAACGCACCCTGCAACTGCGCCAGCTCAGCGTAGCGCCGCCCATTGCCAAAGCAGGCGATAGGGTGACCGTCCGCTACGCCCTGCCTGCTGAGGCAACGGTCACCCTGCAATTGCTCGGCGAAGGCGATGCACCGCTGCGGACTCTTGTAGAAGCCCAACGGCAGCCACGTGGTGATCAAACGGTGAGTGTGGAAGTGCCGTCCACAGAGGCACGCGGTGGCTTGTACCTGAAACTGACGGCTGTGATTGGTGAGGTGCGCCTAGAACGCTACGCTGAGCTACGCCTTGAAGGTGCGCTGATGGTCTTGCTGCCAACGCCAACGCCCGCCGCCACGCCAACGCCTGCCGCCATCGCCGCGCAGGATGTCTCGCTTTCGGTGCGCGTCTTCAATGCGCCTGAAAGACGTGCGCCCTCAGAGCGCCTTGAAATCGAGATTCGAGACGCCGTCGGCACAGTGGTCGTGCCATTGCGCGCCTTCGATGGGCAACCCTTTTCGCTGCCCTCAGGGGTTTATAGTGTGCGGCTGCGCTACCTGACCGACGTTGGCGCGTTGGAGCATAGCTTCCCATCTGTGACGCTCAGCGATCAGGCAGTGACGCTGGAGCATACTTTCGCCGTTGGCACCCTCGCGGTGACAGCCTATCGGCGCGAAGGCAGCACGCTGCTTGCCGACGACCTCACCGTTGAGATCGTGAGCGCGGATGGCGCGACAGCCTACGGCAGTTTTTCAGGGCGCAATCCTGCCAGTTTGCACCTGCCGTCTGAGACGTATACGGTGCGCCTGCGTTATCTGAATGAGCAAGGCACGCCCATCAGCCACACCTTTGCGAATGTGGTCGTCCGCCCCGATGCTGAGACTGCCTTGTTCCATCCTGCGGAGGCGGGCGAAGTTGCCGTGAGCCTCTACATGGCGGAAGATATGCCGCTGAACGCCGACGTGGAGCTTGAAGTTTACCCGGTTGGCGACTCCGCAAACCGATTGACAAGCACAATCGGCATTCAGCCCGTGTTGCGGCTGCAAAGCGGCGCGTATGACCTTCGCCTGAAATGGCAAACAGGGCTGCGCGAGCCGCTAACCTACACCTTTACCAACGTCAGCATCCAAGCAGGGCAGCGCCTTAACCTGAGCCATACCTTCCCAAGCGGTCAGGTTGAGCTAGGGACGTTTGCCGCAACGGACATAAAGACCTACCTTGAGCCGCGCATCCTGATCTACGCCGTCGGTGACCGTGAGACGCTGCTGGGCGATCTGCGCTACCGCAATCCCTACCGCGCTGCGCTGCCCGTCGGC
>QWHC01000006.1 GCA_021404685.1 Chloroflexi bacterium CFX4
AGTTCCCCTTTCAGCGCTTCTGTTTGTGTCGTCCGCGCTTCATGTCTCTCAGTTTACCACACACCGCCTTCCCGTCAAGGGCGAGTTTTCGGAAAAAGTCTTTTTGGGCTTGAATTGCGTTGGTTTTCAGAAATTGACCCAGCGATAGCCCGAATTAGGCTACAATCTAAGCACGGCATAGGGTGATCAGGGAGTGGCAGCAGATGTTGGCGCACGTTTTATCAGGGGCAGTCGTTGGGCTGGACGGCGTAAAGATCACTGTTGAGGTGGATTACAATCCGCGCAGCATGGCAAGTTTCACCATTGTTGGCTTGCCCGGCACCGCCGTGCAGGAAAGCCGCGAGCGTGTGCGATCTGCCATCAGAAATATTGGCTGCGAGTTTCCCATGAAGCGGTTTACCGTGAATCTTGCGCCCGGCGACATGCGTAAGGAAGGTCCCGCCTACGATCTGCCAATTGCCATAGGCGTTCTGGTGGCAACCGAACAACTGCGCGCCGACCAAATCGCCGATGCCATGTTCATTGGCGAACTGGCGCTGGACGGCAAGCTGCGCCACATTTGCGGTGCAATTAACCTTGCCTTGCTGGCACGGCAAGAAGGCTGCCGCACGCTTTACGTCCCTGTTGAAGATGCGCCTGAGGCGGCACAAATTGACGGCATTGAGGTGATCCCAGTGCCGTCGCTTGGTCACCTTGTCGAGCATCTGTTTGGCATGAATCCCATCCCACCCTTTGAGCGCAGCCAACTGCGCCAAGAAACAGCCATCACCCCTGAGCGCGTGGTGGATTTTGCCCAAATTAAAGGGCAGGAATATGTGAAGCGCGCTATGGAAGTGGCAGCCGCTGGCAACCATAATGTGCTGCTGGTTGGACCGCCCGGCGCGGGCAAAACGCTGATCGCTCGCGCCCTGCCCGGCATTTTGCCGCCGCTGGCGCCTGATGAAGCACTGGAGATCACGCGCATTTACAGCGTTGCCGATTTGCTGCCCTCAGATCGCCCGTTGGCGCGCCGCCGCCCATTCCGTGCGCCGCACTATACCATCAGCCAAGCCGGCTTGGTCGGTGGCGGCAGTTCGCCGCGTCCGGGTGAGCTAACGCTCGCCCATCGCGGCGTGCTATACCTTGATGAACTGGTAGAGTTCGGGCATAAGTTGGAAGTGCTGCGCCAGCCCTTAGAAGATAAAACCGTGACGATCAGCCGTGCCAACGGATCGCTGACTTTTCCCGCCAATGTGATGCTCGTCGGTAGCATGAATCCGTGCCCGTGCGGCTACTATGGCGATACACTACAGGCTTGCACCTGCGGCGAGTCGGCTGTGCGGCGTTACCAGCAGCGCCTGAGCGGACCAATCCTTGATCGGTTCGATATTCACCTAGATATACGCCGTGTGGACTATGATAAACTGACCAACCAGCAGTTGGCTGAGGCATCTGAGCGCGTGCAAGCACGTGTGACAGCCGCCCGTGAACGGCAGCGCGCACGCTACGGCATGGACTCATCCATTCGCGCCAACAGCGACCTGACCGCCACCGAAATTGACCAGCACTGCCCAATCACCGAAGATGCTGCTGTGCTGCTGCAAAATGCCATGCGCCGCCTCAGCCTGAGCGCCCGCGCCTATCACCGTGTGCTGAAGCTGAGCCGTACCATCGCCGATCTGGATGGTGTAGAACAGATCAGCTTGACGCACGTTGCCGAAGCAGTCCAATACCGTTCACGCCTGATGACAGCGACCCAAGCCTAGAAATGATCACAACCCTATGACACACACACCAAACGCTGAACGCCTCAGCGGTGCAGAACGCGCCGCCGCCGTCCAAGATATTTTCAAGCGCATCGCACCACGCTATGACCTGATGAACCGCGTTATGACGCTTGGTATGGATCGCCGTTGGCGGCGCTTTGCCATTGATCAAGCGCACCTTCCGCCAGGTGGCAAACTGCTGGATATTGCCACAGGCACTGGCGATATTGCTTTTGAAGCGTTGGCGCGCCTGCCAAACATCACCGCCGTTGGCGCAGATTTTGTAGCGGAGATTATGCAGGTTGGCAGAGCGCGCCCCAATGGTAGGCACGTCCAGTGGACGGCTGCCGACGCACTCAACCTGCCCTTTCCCGCCGAAACCTTTGACGCAGTGACGCACGGTTTTCTCGTCCGCAATGTGATTGATATTCCGCGTGCTTTTGCCGAACAGTGGCGCGTTCTCAAGCGCGGTGGCTACATTGTCTGCCTAGATACCACGCCGCCGCCGCCAAACGTGCTGCGCCCGTTTCTGTTGATCTATCTACAGAAGATAATACCTATTATCGGAACTATCCTAACCGGGCAGCGCGACGCCTACACCTATCTGCCCAATTCGACTATCGGCTTTAAGTCGCCACAGGAATTGGCAGCGTTGATGCAAATGGCTGGCTTCACAGACGTTGGCTATAAGCGTTTCATGTTCAACACCATCGCCGTGCATTGGGGCAAGAAGCCGCACTAAAGCAGGCTGAGCGCCAACGGCACGCTGCACACGATCAGGGTTTGGGCGGCGATATAGGTTGCCCAGACCAGATCGCCAATGAAGGGAAAGGCGCGCTTGGCGAATAATTGCGCCGCGATGAGCGTATCGGACAGTAAAAAGAGCAAGCCACCGAGCGCCAATCCGAGAAACGCACTGCGCTGCACTGCGATGCCGAGCGCGAAGGCTGCCATGCTTGCCAAAAAGAGCGCATAGACCAGCGCAGCATATTGCATAGCACCACCTTGCGGCGTGTAGACCAGCACGCGCCATAGGATCAGCGCCAAAAGCCACGCGCCACCCAGCGCCAGCGCATAGCTACCCAGGTCGTGCAGGGCAAACTGCACTGCGATCTCGCGGAAGCCGAGCATATACAGCACATGCCCAACCGCAAAGGCAATCATGCCGAACAGAATGTGGTTGCTCTGCCGAAAGACGTTCGCCATGAATAGATCGCCCAAGAAGCCGAAGGCGATTCCGAAGGCGGTGAGGGCTGCCAATGTGCTGAGCGGTGTGCTGTTGGCTGCGCTCAGCCATACGATTAGCGCTACGCCGATCAACAGCGCTGACTGTGGTAACTCCAACGCCTTTGCCATGCGCCCGTGCCGTGCGGCTTGGTAGCGCCCTGTCAGGAAGGCGGTTATCAACAGCGTGGTAATCAGCAGCACTGCCAGACTACAGAGCGTTTGGTAAGGCTGCGGCAAACTATCGAAGGTAAACATTTTTACTAATCCTAAGTTGAAAAGATGTTATAGGCTATAACTAATATTGCTTGTGCAATGCATACCACGTGCGCTCCGAACGGTTAGTCAGCGCTGCTGCAAGGTGATCACCGCTACGCCTAGGCTGCCATCGTTCAGCACTTCCACCACATAGAGCGTCCTGCCATCAGGCTGTGCGGCAAGCGCCGACCGCCGCGCCAGAATAGGCGACGCGAAGCCTGCCCGCGTTGCATCTGTAAAAAGTGAAGCGTTGAGTTGCCCATCAGCGCGCCACCAGTAGATATAGGCGTTGCTATGCACGACAAACTCGCCGTTAGGCAGCCGCAGCGGCACGGCAGGCGGCTGCATGGGACGCAAGACGGGCAGTGGCGGGCGGTTCAACAGTAGATCGCCCTCAGCGCTCAGCATCAGGTGCGCTGCGCCGAACATATCCGAAAAATCGTAGCCCGTCAGCAGCACATTTAGCGCACCATTTGGCGCAGAGGCAATACCGTGTACTGCGTCAGTTGTGCGGCGCGGCTTGCCAAATTCGCGGGTGAAAACGAGTTGCCCTGCTGCGTTCAGGCGCGTTAGGTAGGTGATAGCAGGCGGATTGGTGCGCGTCCATAGGATGTAAAAATCACCGTTGGGCGCAATCGTGAAGGCATCTAAGAGCGCTTCCGATTGCTCCCACAGGCGGCTGATCAGCGTCCCATCCAACGCATAGCGGCTAAGCGTTGCTTGTATGCGCTGCCCAACAATTAGCTCACCACGTTGCGTGAGGGCAAGCGAAAACGGCTGTGGCACGCTCAGGCGGCGCACCTCCTGTAGATCGGGCGATAGCACCAAGACGGTTTGGCGTCCGTCGCCAAGATAGAGGTTGCCCTCAGCATCGGCGGCAACGCTGCCAATGCCAAGCACACTGAAATCTAAGGTGGTCAGGCGCACCACTTGTTGAACGCCGATGGCAAAGGGCGCGGGTGGCGGCGTCCAGTAGGTGGCGCGTGGATCAGGGGTGCGGGTCGCTGTTGGCGGCTGCTCAGTAGGCTCTTGGGCAGCCGCCGCACTGCCGATCAGCAGCACGCAGCCGATCAGCAGTGCTAGGCTGAGCCACCGCAGCCTGTTTGCCGCACACAGCGGCGTTGGAGGGGCTTTATAGCTGCACAAAGTACGAGTCACACGCCATATCAATTAAATCGGACTGCAAAGCGGGCGGACGGTTTAGGTAGCGCGCAATATCCAAGAGCTGATCGAGAATATCACGCGGATGCACCGATCTAAACGGGCGCTCTTTCTTGATGTACCATTCTTGGATCAGGTAGCGCAAGCCGTTTTCATCGTAAGGCACGCGCTTCGCCTGACAAGCGCGCTTGAAAATCTCCACGAATTCTTGCGGCGTTGGATCGCCGACTTCGATCTTGTGGCGAATACGGCGCAAGAATGCCTCATCCACCAGATCAGATGGATCAATGTTGGTGCTGAAGACGATCAGCACATTGAACGGGATTTCGATTTTGCGCCCGGTGGCAAGCGTTAGGTAGTCTATCGCCTTTTCCAACGGCACAATCCAGCGGTTTAGCAAGTCGCGTGGGCGCACCTGCTGGCGACCAAAGTCGTCAATCAGGAACATGCCGCCGTTGCACTTCATTTGGTAAGGTGCCTCATAGAACTTGTTGATCGGATCATAGATCAGGTCAAGTCCGTCAAGCGTCAGTTCACCGCCCACAATGATCACCGGGCGGCGAATGCGTATCCAACGCGGATCGCGCTTCACGCCGACCTGCCGCGCCGGCATGTCTGCCTCAGCCGTCTCGGTCACCTCGTGGTTCACATTGTCAAAGATACGAATGACTTGCCCATCTACGTCAATGGCGTAGGGAATCCAAATATCGTTGCCCAGCACCACGCGCCCAACCGCTTCCGAGATGGTCGTTTTACCGTTGCCCGGCGCGCCATACAGGAACATGGACTTACCACTGTTGACAGCAGCGCCAACCTTGCTATACATCTTCTCGGAGATGACCAAATGCCCAAGCGCACGCTTCATCACTTCGGGCGTAGCAGCAATGCGCCCGCGATTTTGCGCCTTCATCGCGTTGATGTACTGCTCAAGGGTGACGGGTGCAGCACCGGCGTATTGGCTGCGCTCTAGGATTTCTTTCACCTTCACCAAGCCCGCGCCGGTGATCTGAAACTGGGTGCCTGCCTCGCCCAAGCCACCGGCAGTGCCTTTGACCTCCACCAGTTTTTCGCGCTTCAAAAATTCAAGCACACTATCCAGCACGCCAACCCATGGCAGCTTGATGATTTCTGAAACGCGTGTACCGGTTAGCACGCCGCCAAAGTAGATCACCTTCAGGGCAAGATCAGCGATAACGACCTGATTTAAGCCGGTATCTTCAATATTCCGAATAGGCGGCGGCGCCCAAGGCGCCTGCTGTTGCAGCGTATTGGTGCTGGGCGGTGGTGTTCTAGAAGTCATGCGCGCACCTCCTCAAGGGCTGCCAGCAAGCGTTCGACATCATCCCAGTTGTTGTAACAGTGAAAAGAAGCGCGTACATAGGCGTTATCCTGTGCATCCCAGTGTTTGACCACCATAATGTGCCGCTCGGCAAGTGCTTTCACCACCGCATCGGTAGCGTCATCGTCAGGCGCGGCGCGGAAAGTGAGGATGGCGGCGTGGTCAGTTGGCGTCAGCACGGTGTAGCCAAGCGAGAGCAGGCGCTCACGGCCATGGCGCACCAATGCCGTGACGTAGCTATCAATATTGGCAACGCCAAGTTCAAGCAACAGTCCTAGGCTCTCGTTTAAGCCGATGATGCCGCTAACATTCGGCGTTCCCATGTTAAAACGGGCTGCCTTTGCCAATGGCGCAAGGTCATATTTCAGCCAGTGAATCCAATCTTCAGTGGCGTTCGGTCCAACGAAGGTTGGGCGCATTTGTTCAGCCAGATCAGCGCGCACATACATAAAGCCTTGTCCGGGCGGCGCCATCAGCGATTTCTGTCCGCCGGCTGCCAGGACGCCAATATGCATCGCCTGTACGTTGATCGGCATGTGTCCTGCGGCTTGGATGGCATCCACCACAAAGAGGATGTTATGCGCGTGGCAGAAATCGCCAATTGCCTGCAAGTCGCTGCGGTGACCGCTCAAAAACTGAACCGCGCTGACTGCCACAAGGCGCGTGTTGCCGTCTACTGCCTGTGGCAGCGCTTCCACATGCAAACCGCCGTCACGGGCAGGGATGAGGCGTACTTCGACGCCGTACTGCTCCACAAGGCGCATCCATGGGTAAGCGTTGCTGGGAAACTCAACATCGCACAGCACGATGTTATCGCCGCTGTGCCACGTTATGGCTTGTGCCACAAGGTTCAGCGCCAGCGAGGTGCTTTGCACACCAACGATCTCGTCGGCGCTGGCGGCGTTAATGAGCTGCGCGGCCTTGTCGCGCATTGCCTGTTCACGTTCCATGAACCAGCCAAAAGCCGCGGATGGATTGAACATCATGCGCTCGTTTGCCTCTTGCATCGCCGCCACAGTGCGGCGCGGCAGCGGCGAGATACCGGCATGGTTCAAATAGACTGTTTCGCGTGTGACGGGAAACTCCGTAGCACGTAATGCCTGCACATCATAATTCACTTGAATAGGCGGATAAACAGCCATACCAAATCCTCAAAGATTAGGATAATTAGGGCAGATATACGTACTATACCACGACTCGCCTTAAAGGGGTGATCACGCCTTGGTACGGATTGCCTTTAGGGGATGGCAGCCAATGCCTGCGCCACAAACCAATTGGCTGCGGCATAGAGCCGTTGTGCATGGTCAGCCTCCAGCCCCCAACCAGAAATACTTCCAAGACGCCGCAAGATAATCATTAAATCCCAATAAGGCAAATAGCTGAAATTCAGGTTTGGTTGCTCGGCTTGATAAGTCGTTGTAAACTGCTGCATTGCCTCTGCGCCCAACGCCCACAGCATCTCTAGGCGGGCGATGGCAAGATCAGCAACAGGATCGCCGTAAGCAGCGTCTTCCCAATCTACCACCCCTACCAAATCATCACCCAACCACACTAAATTATTCACCCAATAATCGCCGTGCAGTACTGTTTCTGGGTTGGCAGATAACAGCGGGTGAACAGCTCGCACAGTTGCTAAAAAGCGTTCGTATTCAGGGATTTCAGCCAACCTAGGGCTAGGGTGATGTATACACCACGCAACATCATCATGATAGTGTGGTAGGAATGGCACAGTTTGGCGCGGCACGACCACACGGTGAATGCGCGCCAGCGTCTGTGCCATTTTGCGAAGTGTGGTCGCTACATCTGCTGAACCAGGTTTTGCTTCGCCGTTGATATATTCCAGCACAACATATGGTGAAGGCAAGAATGCGCCTGAAGAATCTGCGAAATATGGCTTGGGAACGGGCAACCCTGCTGCGTATAAAATATTCAGCAGGGTATATTCATCGCTTGCCACATTCGGATTACGCAGCAAGTCGTTTGTGCCATGCTGCCGCACGACAAAGCGCGCCGTTTGACCATCAGCATAGGCAATTTCAAGTGCCGTGACAGAGGCAGAAATGCCACCTTTCAATGACCATGCCTTTAGTAGACGTGCATTGGGAAAATGGTGCGCTACCAGTTGGGTGAAAGGTAAAAAGTCCATAACAATCCTCCATACTTTGAGGCATTATAATCCTCGCAAATGAACTTTCACGGAACAAGCAAAGCCATGCAAACCTATCTGCACTGCCCTAAAACAAAAGACTAACAGACTTTTGCCAAAACCTACTTTGTAGCCCATCTGGTGGTATAGTTAGCAGAGGCGTATAGCTGAGACATTATCATGAAACTTTCGATTATTATACCGGCGCGTAATGAAGAAGGCATCATCGGGCAGACGATCACGACCTTGCGCGATCACCTTGATCAGGCAGGCATTCAAACCTTTGAAATCCTCGTCATTGACGATGGCAGCAGCGACCGCACGTATGAAGTGGTGGCGACCCAACATGCCCATGATCCGCGCCTGCGTGTATTGCGAAACACGGGCAAGAACGGCTTTGGGCGCGCCGTAACCTTTGGCTTGAACCACTTCACGGGCGATGCTGTGATCATCTACATGGCGGATGCTTCAGATTCGCCGACTGATGTGGTGAAATACTACTACATCCTGCGCGATGAGGCAGATTGTGCCTTTGGTTCGCGCTTTATACGCGGCAGTAAGGTGGTCAACTATCCGCGCTTCAAGCTGATCATCAACCGCATTGCCAACTTTGTAATTCGCTTGATGTTCGGCTTCCGCCTGAACGATACGACGAACGCCTTCAAAGGCTATCGCGCCAATGTGATCGAAGGCTGCCGCCCGTTCGTCTCGCCGCACTTCAACCTGACCATCGAACTGCCTTTGAAAGCCATGGTGCGCGGCTATTCCTTCAAAGTTATCCCCATTGCGTGGCACGACCGCACCGTAGGCGTCTCGTCGCTCAAACTGCGTGAGCAGGGCAGCCGCTATCTATATACCCTGCTGACCGTCTGGTTTGAGTGGCTGCTCGTCCGCCGTGATACGCGCCGCCCTGCTGAGGAAGTCTTTCAGCCGTTCGTCTCAATCCCTGTTTCTTCACAAACCGAGAGAAGCGAGTAAGCCAACTTGGAAACCTTCGACCCAACACGCTTAAAAGACATCTACCGCCAACGCTTTAGCCGCACTGAATATGAGTCGCGCAATGCGCTGTGGCAGGTGCTGTGCCGCCACTTTTTTCAGCGCTACATCGCACCGAACGCCACCGTGCTAGACCTTGCCGCCGGCAATTGCGAGTTCATCAACCACATTCAAGCGGGTGCAAAAATCGCGGTGGATTTGAACGAAGATGTTCGCCAACACGCTGCGCCTGAGGTGCGGATCGTGCTTGCCTACAGCCACGCCATGCCCGAAATCGCCTCCGAGAGCGTGGACGTGGTCTTTGTGAGCAACTTCTTTGAACACCTGCCTGATAAAGGCGCGTTTTTGGCGACGCTCACCGAGATTCGGCGTGTGCTGAAGCGTGGTGGTAAGCTGCTCATCTTGCAGCCGAACATCCGCTTATTGAACGGCGCTTACTGGGATTTTATTGATCACCTGCTGCCGCTGACTCAACACACGCTGGCAGAGGCGCTTGAACTGGTCGAGATGCCGATTGAGGTTATGCGCGTGCGCTTTTTGCCCTATACCACGCGCAGCCGTCTGCCGCGTGCGCCGTTTTTGGTGCGCCTCTATTTGATGTTTCCGCCTGCCCAATGGCTGCTTGGTAAGCAAACATTCGTGGTTGCCCGCAAACCGTGAGGACTTTCTAAGGGATGACAAAAAAGCATGTGCCGTTGTGGCTGAAGGGCGTGGTGGCTGTGGTAATCGCCGCGCATTTGGCATTGATCGGTGCTGCAATTGCTGGCTATGCTAGTACAACACCTGCACTTGATGAATGGCATGAGCGCATGAACAGCGCAATTGCTCTCAAAACTGCACAAGGCAGCCTCAGGCTGAGTGATATTTTCACTAACTACAACGGTCACCGCCTGCCGATCAGTTTTGCACTCACAGCGCTGAACACGGTATTGTTTCGTTACGATCCACGCTTTGAGATGCTCCTCACAGCAGCCTTGCTTGTCGTAAATTTCAGCTTGCTGGCGCTGATTATGAATCGGCAACTTGGACAAGGAACACCGCGCTTGTTCTGGTTAGGACTGATTCCACTAGCAGCAATGGTCTTTACAGGGCGTTGGTTGCAAGGCTGGACATGGGGCTTTATGAACCTGTGGCAATTTGGCATCTTGTTCACACTACTTGGTGTCATCTTCGCTGATCGAGTCGAAATTGGTTGGCGACTTGCAGCATTGCTCACTTTGGTCTGCACATTGGCAGCTTTTTCAAATAGTGCAGGCATCCTTGCTTTCGGTGTAGTTGGTTTAGTGTGGTGGGTGCGTGGTGAGCGCCATCTGCTGCGCTTGGCACTGTTTGGTGTTGCGGCTGCCTTCTGCTTTATTATAGTCTTTCTAAGTGATCGACACGGCTACGCTCAAATTACACTCTCACCCTTTGAGAATACCTACTTTGTGGCCTTGCATTTGGGTGCAGTGCAACTAACGCCACCTGTCCTGCGTTATGGTGTGTTGCCACCATCCGCCAAAGATTTTGCGCTACTTACTTTCGTGGTTGGGTGTTTTTTTGTGGCGATCAATGCACACTTTTTGCTGCGGCGTTTGCACCATACCAAACTGATAATGATTGCGGCACTCATTATGTGGGGACTTGGTTTTGCCCTTGCGACGAGCATAGGACGTTTTGACGTTTATATTGATTTCGTGCTGCATCTCGACTATCACACACCTGTGGCGATGATGTTTTGGGTTGGTGCTTTCATCTTGAGCCTGTGTGTTATTCAGAAGTCCCGCGGTGCATTACGTATGGCAAATCTCCTGTTCGTTGCTTGTGTGCTATGTGCACAGATTATCTTTACGCTGATTGCCTTGTTGCATGTGATTGCCCCGCTTATGCGCTTTGACGAGAATGTAACATCGCCGCGTGAATGCCCATTGACTTCCCTAATTGGCAATAATAATTGCTCGGTTTTCCACTTAATTCCAACAGAGATGATCCACAGCAATGCGCTTGGTTTGGCGGAACTCAAGATTGGTCCGTTTAAATGGGTGGAACAGCAGCCAGTGTCACTCGCCCTGCATTTCTTGCCGGTGCTGCACACTTCAGAGGTTTTCAATGAGCCTGAACGCGAAGCAAAGGCTATAGTGCTGTCTGGCACTGCCCAATACGTCCTTTTCCAGCACACAGCGCGCCTTGCCCAATCCCTTGAGCTGCCCGACCTGCCCGATTACCACTTCACGCTGCGCGGCGCGCTCAGCCTTGAGTCCGCTTGTGCTGATCAAAGCATTCAGGCGCGTCTAATGGTGGAGGATGGGCAGACACAGCGTATTGCCATTGAGCAAACCGCCAGCACCGACCTTGTGCCATTCGCCCTTGACCTCACCGATCTGCGCGGGCGCGCTTTCACGCTGCTCTATGAGTTGGAAACGCCTGAGCCGCTGGCGTGTGGGCATGTGCTGTGGGCAAATCCACGCATTGAGTTCAGCCTGACGCCGCAAGTGCCGTAGCGTGTGCGCGGCAGGGCAACAAAAAGCGGGCAGATCATGACGATCTGCCCGCCCTGTGTGCTTACAGCCTATTGGCGCGGCACGAAGGTTGGTGCAACCTCTGGCGCGTTCGGCTGATCAGGTGCTGGCAACTGCCAAACACCGGCAATCGGCGCATCATTGGCGATACCAAAGATGAAGTCCGTATCGGCAAAGCCGGTTGCCAGCGTGCTGGTGATGTAGGTAATGCCGTTGCTTGGACGGTACACACCGACGCCATCAGTGCCGTTGGCATTCCAGTCACCTGCGAATGGCACATCGCCCGGATCGCCAAAGTAGAAGTCGTAGTTAGCTGTTGGCACGCAGGCATTACAGACCTGATTGGTTAGGAAGTAGCGCCCTTCGCTCGGACGGTAGACGCCGGGCGAATCAAAGCCATCGCCATCCCAGTCGCCGCCAACAGGCAAGTCGTTCGGGTCACCGAACAGCAGCGCAAAGTCGGCAAAGCCTGTGCTGAGCGTGTTCTTAAGGAAGAGTTGCCCTGTGCTTGGGCGGTAGACGCCGACGCCATCATTGCCATCGCCATCCCAATCGCCCACAAACGGCACATCGCCCGGATTACCCAACGTGAAGTTATAGACAACCGGCGCACCGAAGGTGTTCTCATCCTTCAGGAAGAACTCACCCGTGCTTGGGCGGTAGATGCCCACTGTCGAGATGCCGTCACCGTTCCAGTCACCTGCCACCGGCAGATCAGTGCCAGTGCCAAATAGGAACTGAATATCGGCAAAGCCTGTGGTGTTGCTGTTGCGGAGGTAGAAGTTTGCGTCGGTTGGACGGAAGACGCCGATGGTATCTGGCGCAGCAACAGGCGGTGCGCTGATGTTCAGACCGATGATGACAGGGTCATGGTCAGAGGAACGGTAGGCATCCGGTGCGTAAAAGCTGACCTGCTGCCCTGCGCTCTTGAACTCTAGGTTGTAGTCCAGTGCAATGGGTTCGCTGCCGTTGATGTCCCACTCGGCAACGCCGGTTACTTGTGAGCTGAGCGTGCTATTGGTCAGAGCATAGTCAAGGTAGCCCGATTGCCCTTGAAAGACGTAAGAGTAGGCACTGCTGTAGCCGACCAATGCTGCCAATTGGTCAGTGTAGCCAGCAGTCAGCAACACCGCGATTGGGTCTTCTTGGGCATAGCTGTTCAGGTCACCAATGATCAGCATATCGTCATCACCAGCGGCTGTTTGCACCGTGCTGATGAACGCTAAGAGTTGGGTCGCCTGTTGTGTACGGAGCTGGTTGAAGCAACTTTGCCCATCGCCCTGATCAAGGTTGAGTCCGGTTGCACCGCCGCAGCCCTTCGACTTGAAGTGGTTGACCACCACACTGAACTTGCCGCCATTGGCAGTTTGGAAGGTTTGGGCAAGTGGCGGACGGCTGAAAACGCTGTTGAGGTCGGTCATCGCCGCGCCGACGGGCGTCACTTTGGCGGGCTTATAGATGAGCGCCACACGGATTTCATCAGTGCCAAGCGGCGAAGAAGGCTCGGTGATGGCTGCCCAAGTGCCTGCGCCTTCAACTGTGTTCAGACCGTTAATCAGGTCTTGCAGGGAGCTGTTGGCGCCCATGCCGTCGTTTTCCATCTCCATCAAACCGACCACATCTGCACCAAGCGCCGTGATTGCGGCAATCGTCTTGGCACGTTGACGGTTGAACTCGGTTAGGTTGGTCGCACCGCGTGCAGTCGGGAAGCCACCGCCCAAGCCATCGCCGTTGAAGTAGTTCAGCACGTTGAAGCTGGCAACCACCACATTTGGCGTGCCGTTGGTGTTCACCGCGCCCGGCGTAGCAGTGCGTGGGTTGGCAGTTGCGCTGAAATTCACGGTTGCGGTAGGCTGAATGCGGTACTGCCCAAAGCGCTGCCCAAGCACACCGGTCACGTTCTGAGTGGTGTAGCCAACGCGCAGTGTATTGGCGGCGCTTAGCGCAGGGGCGGGGTAGATCACAGGATCAGGGTTTTGAATGTTGCTGCCGTCGTCCAGCAGGATGCGGTTTAGATTATTGGCTGCCTGCTGTGCCACAGCTGCCGCGCCGGGTGTGGTGAGTTGCGTAGGCTGGAACAGGCGTGAACCGCTGGAGAGCCACACTTCACCAAAGCGCGCAAGGGTAAAGACCTCCGTCACATAGAGGTTCTGTGGCAGCGTGATCAACATGCCTTCATAGCGCTCTAGGTAGGTGGCAGAAGCGAAGGGCAGGCTCACCTGTGTCGGCAGGATGGCTGTTGTTGCGCCGCAGTTCAAGACTTGGGTCAGCGTGCTAAGCTGCGTCTCTTGGATGCCTGTGCTGGTGAACTCAACAACCGTGCCGCTCACGCGCACCTTATCGCCAACGGCGGTGCCAGACGGCAACAGATTGCCATTATCAAAGACAAAGACGCCGTCCGAAGTGGTCGGATCGCTATCACCGAGCGGGTCTTGGATGAAGAAGCCTGAGAACTGTCCACTGCCATTGAACAAGCCCGTCACCACGCCTTCAGTGTTAACGGTATTGCCCACGATTGGCGAGGTCATGCCGCTGCCCTGAATGGCGTAGATGGGCGTGAATGGATCGCCGCAGGCATTGGCGCTCGCCGTGCTGAAGCTGAAGCTGTAATCCGCAACCATGTTATCGGGCGTGCCGTCGGTATCAACGATGCCAGCGGCTAGGGCAACCACAGTGCAGTTTGCGCCAGAGGGCAAGTTAGCATCAGGCGTGATGACTGCGCTAGTGGCAGGGCTGCTGCTAACCGTGAAGGTCTGCGGCGTGCTGTTGCAGCTTAGGGTGAAGCTGCTGGCGCTGAAGGTGACTTCCTCATTGAAGTTGAGCGTGATAGTCGTGTTCAGGGCAACGCCGGTCGCGCCGTCGGTGGGCGTGGTGCTGCTCACATTTGGCGGATTGTCCGCGCTGCTCGGCGTCAGGGAGAAGTCGTCTACTGCCAAACCATCATCCGCACCAGAGGCATTGAAGTCCTGCCAACGAATCCAGAATGTGGCACCATTGGGAATGCTCAAGCCAGTGATGGTGTGCGAGATGTTTGTGAAAAAGCCTGTAGCGTTGCCGTTGCGTGCGCCTGCTGTGCCAGTGTTATCAGGCGTTGTGAAATCGAGCGCGTCAACATCCGTCCACGTGCCGTTATTGAGGGCAGTTGCATTGGTGCTGTACTGGAAGTCGAGCCGATCATCACGCCCTGAGGTGCCAAGCCGCCATAGCTCACCGCGATAGCTGATGGCAAGGCTGGTGATTGTGCTGCCCGTGTTATTGGTGAACTGCGCGCCGATGGTTGGTGTCAGCGAACTGCTGAGCAAACCGCCGAAAGCGCGTTCAGTGCTGGTGCCAGTGCCATAGCTGTAGGTGTTGCCGCTGTTGCTGCCGCCATCATTGGCAGCGTAAGTGGTGTTGGCATTCGTGCCAGTTTCTAAGAACCACCAGCCATTGGGTGTAACATCGCTGGTGCCGCTCGTGGCAAGCGTATCGAAATCTTGTGTGTAGGCGGTGTCCAGCGCCGTCAGCGAGATGCTGCCCGCCGCTTGGGCGCTTGGCTGCCCATTGAACGCTAACGGCAAGAGTGCCGCGCATACCAGTGCGACGATCAACAATCGCCGCAGACCATGAGACCCTAATGAACTGAACAAGGCTTATTCTCCATGCAAAAGACGTTTGGTCAGGGCTTTTTTGAAAAGCCGAATGCATTTTAGCGCACAATTGTTGAATTCAGGTTAAGCCTTCCCTACGTTTTGGCAGCCAGCTGTGATTGCCTTGTGACTTACCGCCGACGCATCTCTTGTCATCTCGTGGTATAATCTGCTCAACCACGATCTGCATCGTGAGGCGTCGTTGTTTCATCTCCAGTATGAGGAAAAACCATGAACCTACAGTTACACGCAAAAAATTTTGAACTCGGTGAGCGCTTGCGCGGCTATGCCGAAAAGAAACTGGCACGCCTTGACCGTTACCTGCCCTCGATTGCCCAAGTGACTCTTGAACTCAGTGAAGAACACCGACGCAGTGGCAACCAAAGCATTGCACAGCTTACCTTGCGTGATCGGCGCGGCACCATCCTACGCGCTGAGGAACGCTCCGAAGCGGATGCCTTCGCCGCCATTGATGCAGTCATTGACAAGATGTACCGCCAGATCAGCCGCTACAAGGGCAAACGCCGCCGCCGTGCTGGCGATAAATTTGAGGCGCTAGAGCCTGAACTCGCCTTAGCCGAGATGCCTGAAGGCATCATGGAGGATGAGGAAGCACCTGCTCAGATCGTGCGCCGCAAACAGATTGAAGTGCTGCCGATGAGCGAAGAAGAGGCAATTGATCAGATGGAACTGCTCGGACATGATTTCTTCATGTTCTTCAACGCGGATACGCGCAGCATCAATGTGCTGTACCGCCGCAAACAGGGCGATTTGGGTTTGCTACAGCCTGTGCAGTGATTTTTTTTGAGTGTTTGTGAACGGCGGGCGGGAATTTTCCCGCCCCTTTTGTGCTGATGTGCCGTGTGAGGTAGGGCATTCTGATGACAAGTCTTGGTGCGGTGATCATGCTCGGCGCGGGCGGTGAATCGCCACAGGAGCAGCTTGTAAGTGCTGCACAGCGCGCCAATACGCGCGATCTGGTTGAACTGCTGCGCGCTCATCATGTAGAGCGCATTGTGCTTGCCGCGCCGCATACCGACTGGCTGGCAGACGACGAAAGCCTAATCCGTGCCGACGATCTGCCTGATGCACCCTTCCATTTTGGGCAGCGCCTTGCCGCCCTAATCGACTCCTACCGCTACGATCCCGCCCTTTATTTTGGTGGCGGCAGCACACCACTGCTCGATTCAACGCTGATGGAGACCATCATCGGCATTGTGACGCAGGCAGCCACGCCCGGTGCCTCCAATTTACCCACCCGCCTTGCCCTGACCAATAATCTGCACAGCAGTGATTGGATCGGCTTCACGCGCACCGCGCACGCCTTGCCCATTCTTGCCGATCAGCGCCGTGATAATAGTGTAGCGTGGGCATTGCGTGAGAACGGTGGCTACGAAGTGCGCGCCCTCTCCACGCTGCGCCCTGCCACCGCCTTTGATATTGATACACCGACTGACCTCGCGCTGCTTGCTCAGCACCCCGACTTGCTGCCAAACCTGCGCGCTGCCCTCGAAGATGTGCGCCTGACCTCTATTCCCATTGAGGCGGTGCTGAATGTGCTGCGCCAGGAGGCAAAAACCGTTGCCCTGATCGGGCGTGTTGCGCCGACGGCATGGGGCGCGCTTAACCGTGTTTGCCGCGTCTGGACTCGTGTGATTGCCGAAGAACGCGGCATGGTTGCCAGTGAGCGTGAGGCACGTGGCGAAGTGCGCTCTATGCTGCTGCCGATGTTGGAAGCGCTTGGCATGGAAGGCTTTTTTGCCCGCCTTGCCGAGATGGCGGACGCCGTGCTGTTTGATACACGGGTGCTGTTTGCGGCACGCGGCATCACGCCAAGCGCCGCAGATCGCTACGCCTCTGATTTACTATGGCATTGGGCGGTGGAAGACGAGTGGCTGCGCGCCTTCACCTTTGCGGCTGCCACCGCGCCTATCCCGATTGTGCTAGGCGGACACAGCCTTGTGGCAGGCGGTTTGCACGCGCTGGTTGAGATCATTCAGCGTGGTTGAGCTGCTGAGCGCGCCATAAGCGCCCTAAAATGATGTATTTCCGCCACTCGTAGTATGCCATGATCAGCGAGAGCCGCAGCCCGTGCCAGCCATCGCGGTAGCCTTTCAGCGTCATAAAACGCCACCAAAAATGGCGCAGCGGCTGTAAAAGGTAGTTCTGCGGTTTGGCGCGCACGCCCTGCTTAAAGAGTTCTTGAGCGGCATAAGCAGTGTAGCGCTGCTGCTTGGCATAGAACTGCGCCACATCGCGGTAGTTATAATGCACAAGCGGCACGTTCAAATAGCCTGCTTCGCCCTCTAAAATAGCTAACTCATGCACGTCCCGCGTCAGGTCGTAGCGCGCACGCTTGGCGCGCAGCAGGCGCAGTTGATGATCAGGATACCAGCCCGCACCGCGTGTTAGCTTGCCAAAGATGTAGTTGTAGCGCGGAATCCAAAAGCCATCACATGCCGTTTGAGCGATGGCTGCGCGAATTTCGGCAGCCTGTTCAGGGCTAGAGCGCTCGTCAGCGTCAATGAACAACAGCCATTCAGTCTGCGAATCGAGGGCGCGCAAGGCAGCCTCACGCTGTTGGCTGTAGTTGATGAAGGCATTTTGGATGATCTGCGCGCCGCTGCGTTCGGCAAGGCTGAGCGTTTGATCGGTGCTGAACGAGTCGAAGACCACAATGGCATCTGCCCAACGCACAGACTCAATGCAGGCGGTGATGTGTGCTTCTTCGTTCTTGGTCAAAATGACGGCGGTCAGGGACTTCATAGGCGGCTGACCTCACGGTAAGCGCTGATCAGTGCGTCGCGTTCGGCGGCGGAAAGTTCGCCACGCGCTGCCATGCGTTGCACTTTGCCAATCTGAAAGCGCATTCCAAGCCGAACGAACCATGTTGCCAGAATAGCGCGCAGTGGCGTATAAAACTTGCGGTAGAAGCGCAGACGGCTGCGCCACAGGTTCACAATGCTCTGGGCGCGTGCTTGGCGCGTGCTGCGCCCTTCAAGGTGCGTGATGTGCGCGCTTGGTACAAGGTAGATTTCCCAGCCGGCGCGCCGAATCCGCATACTCCAGTCCACCTCTTCGGCATACATAAAGTAGCCCTCATCAAACAATCCCGCCGCTATGATTGCCTCTCGGCGCACCATCATGGCTGCACCAAGCGTATGCTCCACTGCGAAAGGTGGCTGATCAGGCGCATAGCGGCGGCGCGGATAACGTCCGTTGAGGGCGCTCTCGTAAAGTCTGCCGTGTAAGGCAGGTGGCAGTGGCAGCAGGTCGAGGGCGATCTGAGTCAGTCCGGGGAAGCGGAAGCCGCTGTGTTGCAGCACCCCGTCTTCGTAAGTGAGCCGTGCGCCAACCAAGCCCGCATAGGGCAAACCAAACAACACACGGTAGAGCGCACTCACCGCACCTGGATGCACAAGGGTATCAGGATTGAGCAGAAAGACCGCACGCGGTGCATTCGGCGCCCGTTTGTTGGGTGAATCGCTAAAGCCGAGCGCACGCAGGGCAAGGTTATTGCCCGCGCCAAAGCCCAGATTCGCCTCACTTTCAATCAGACGCACGCCGTCGAAGGCAGCAGCGCGGATCGCCTCTGGTGTGCCATCGCTAGAAGCATTATCTACCACCCAAACGCCCCAGTCCAAACCACTTGTTGCCAGATCAGCCGTCAGCGTCCGCAGCGATTCCAGCACCAGATCGCGCACATTCCACGTGACGATGACGACCGCCAACTCGGACGGCAAGAGCAGCGATGATTCGTTAGCCATGCAGTGCGCTATCGGCTGGCGGTCAGCAAGTCAAGGGCGGCAAGCCGCAGCAGTGTATCCAAAGCGTTCACCCGCGTCGGTTCGGCAGGCACAAAGGTGTTCGCATTGACTGCCTCGCGCCACGCTGCACGATCCTCAGCAAACACTTGCCGCACCTGTACGCTCAGGCTGGTAGGCATCAGCGGCGAGACGACCAGTCCACCCAGCGGCACTTCTGGCGTGGTCAGCACAACACGGAGCGCCTGCTGCAAATTTAAGCCTTCCACACGGTAGCGGCTGAGCGTGCCGGTCTCGATAGCGCCGATGCATTCGTTAAGTGCCACAGCGCGCAGCATGGAAGGTACATCCGGCAAGCGCCGCACGTTGCGGAAGCTGAGGAATGGATCAAAGCCACTGCTACGCATGGCAAGCACGGGCAAAATCCAATCTGCCAAGCCGCCATCATTCACACGGCAGAAATCGCGGCTGGCAAAGTTGCCCACAGCGCTGATGCCGCTGCCGGCTGCCGTGAGAATCTGACTGCTGGTGCCTGTAATGCGGCGTGTGCCTTCTGCTTGCTCCACAAAAAGCAAAGGTAACCCACAGCCGCGTGCTTGCGCCGCCAACAGCGTCCAGCCGTCCAAAATGCCAATCGCCGGCAGATCGCCACACAGCACGGCAAGCGCCTGTGCGCCGTTCGTGTAGAACTCCACACGGAAGCTGAAGCCCGTCTGAGCGCGCAATGCCTGCTCTAAGGCGCTGCCATCGGCGTTTAGATCGTCCGAGACGATGATCAACGGAAACGGACGTGACTCTGCGCCAAGCGGCACGGTGGTGGCAACGGTTGGCAGCGGCTGCGAAAGCGGCGTAGGCGTCCGTGTGGGTGTGGGCAGTGGTGTTGCCGCAGGGCGATCTGCGCCGCAGGCTGCCAAGATGAAGGCAACCACAATAAAGAGCGTTAGGTAACGAATGGCACACACTCCCAGTCACAGCAAACTGATAAAGACGCCTTTAAGTATAGATCGCAGGCGGCAGCAGCGCAACGCAGGACGGCAAAGCGCCCCCTATGGTGAGCAGCAAGGCGATCACAGCCTGCGTGCGCTTCTTTTTAGAAACCAAACAGTAACAATTATTGACAACTTGCCGTATACTCTATAAGTGTAATGAACTTTGTAACGATGGTCTAGGCAGAGCAAACTATGCGAGAAAATCCATTAATTCTGGTTGTAGAGGACGAGCCGCGTGTCTCGCGTTACTTGCGGAGCAGCCTGCAAATGTCGGGCTACGATGCATTAGTGGCGCCCGACGGCGTGAAAGCCCTTGAGCTGGTGCAGGAAAATCGCCCCGATTTGGTGCTGCTAGACCTGCGCCTGCCGCGCATGAGCGGTTTGGAAGTGCTGGAGAATATTCGCCGCAGCCATGATATGCCCGTCATTGTGCTAACGGCGAACGATACCGAAGAAGACAAAGTGAAGGCACTCATGTTGGGCGCAGATGATTACATCACCAAGCCGTTTGGCGCACGCGAACTCCAAGCCCGTATTGTGGCAGTCTTGCGCCGCTACCGCCCTGCCGAACCTACCACCCAACGCGCCACCTTCTATGAAAACAAGGCACTCCGCATTGATTACGCTGCACGGCAAGTGACCATTAACCGCAAAGGCGTTCACCTGACGCCGACCGAATACCGTTTGTTGGTGACGATGGCGGAAAACACCAACCGCGTGCTAACGCACGACTATTTGTTGGCGCATGTGTGGGGCGCAGAATATGCCGACGATGTGCATATCTTGCGGGCGACGATCTGGCGTTTGCGCCAAAAAGTGGAGCTAGACCCAACCAACCCTGAATACATCTTGAACGAGCCGGGCATTGGCTATCGCCTTCAGCGGCATGAGGCAGATGCCGAAAGCGCGGAGGTCTAGCCGCCACACCATACAGACGCACAGCTGATTAGCTGTGCGTCTGCTGTTTATCTATTCAGAGTCGTCGTCCACCGCGCCTTCGTCGGGCTTTAGGCGTTCTTCCACGTCCTCCACGCTGATGCCTTCCACCGAGATCATCTTATCGCGCCGATCTTGCCCAGCAACAATCTCGACGGCACTTTCTGGCACACCCAAGCGCGCAGAGAGGAACTTGATCAAGGCGATATTGGCTTGCCCTTCCGATGGCGAAGCAGTCAGGCGGATTTTGACGCTGCCGCCCTCCTGCACGCCAACCACCTCATCGCGTGGTGCGCGGGTCACAATTCGCACGGCAAACGCTGCACCATGCCGACGATCTGTGATGTTGAAATCCTCTAGCTTGCGGTTCATGCCCGACTCCTTATCTGTGGCTCATGCTCTAATGATAGCTTAAAAAAGCCGTGTAGCAACTAGCGAAAAGCAGCAGACTGTCCGCACGCTTTGAACAGACTGCCTTCTAGCGCAGCAAGGTGATGATCAGTTGGATCACCAACGCCTCCAGCACGATTGACCCGATCATCGCCACCAATGGGCTGAAATCAAACATGCCGCTAGGCGGCAGCAGACGGCGGATAGGCGCTAGGATCGGCTCGGTCAGTTGATGCACAACGCTCACCAACGCATTGTTGGGATCAGGGTTGAGCCAGCTCATCAAAATGCGTGCCAAGATGAGCAGTTGAAAGATGAGAAAGATGAACCGTACCAGTTCAATCAGCAGCATTGTCTAACACTCCTTAAAGATGGTGCCGCTTGCCGCACCACATTTTGAATTCAAGTTGGCTTTACGCATCTAGCTTATACGCACAACGCATTGCCCAGTCGCAGCCCTCAGCTGCGTTCGCCAAAAATGGCGCGCCCAACGCGGATATGTGTGGCGCCTTCTTCAATGGCAATTGGGTAGTCATCCGTCATGCCCATGCTCAGGCAATCCCAGGTTGCCTGCGGAAAATCTTCGGCAAGGGCATCGCGCAGGGCGCGCAAGCTGGCAAAATATGGGCGCGCCTGCTCAGGGTCGCTCACAATCGGCGCAATGGTCATCAGCCCTTCCACTTCCACACGCGGCAGCCCAACCATTTGGCGCACCTCTGCCCAGAGCGTTTCGCGCACGGCACGGTTATCTTGCCAGTTGGCAGCCTGAACGCCGCTCTTGGTTAGCTCGCCTGAGATGTTAACCTCGATCAAGGCGCGGAACGGGCGCGAGTCGCGCACGCCTTCGGCAAGCAAGCGCGCATAGCGTTCTGCCAGCCGCGCACTATCCAGCGAGTGAACGCAATCAAAGAGCGCGATGACATCCTTTGCCTTGCGGCTTTGCACATGCCCGATCATGTGCCAAGTGGCAGCACCGCCGATCTCGCTAATCTTGCGGAGGGCTTCCTCAACACGGCTCTCGCCAAAATCGAGCTGCCCGTAGCTAATTGCCTCTTGAATAACGCTGCTTGGATGCGTCTTGCTGACCGCGATCAGGGTCACCGAGTCCGTTGAACGGTTGGCGCGGTGGCAAGCAGCGGCGATCTCAAGGCGAACCGCTTCTAAACGTTCGGCAAGTGCGCTCATCATCATTCACCTAACATGAAAACAACGGCAAAGCGACCTGTTTTGCCGCGTTCAGCGCGGTGCGAGTAAAACTCATCGGTGCGTGTTGCCGTGCAAATGCCGCTGATCTCAATATGACGGACACCTGCTCGCGCCAGTGCCTGCCGATTTGCCTCCCACAAGTCAAAGTAGGCACTGCCATCTTCGGCACGGCGGATGATGCCCTCTGTGCTGCCGAAGGCTTGCGCGGCTGCCTGCACCACTTCCTCACCCACCTGATAGTGATCTACGCTGATGCTCGGACCGATGGCTGCTTGCACATCGGCAGGCTGTGTGCTATAGGCTGTTTGCATGGCGCGTAAGGCACTCAAGGCGGCGCCGTTCACTGTACCGCGCCAACCAGCGTGCGCGATCCCAATTGCCTGATGCTTAGGATCATATAGCAAAATCGGTGTGCAATCGGCAAAGCGCATCGTCAGCGGCACACCACGCTGATTTGTCACCATACCGTCGGCACGCGCTAACCACTGCCTGCCTTGTGGACGGCTGCTCACCACAAGGCTATCGGCGCTGTGAACTTGCCAGACCGTGCAGGCGCGGCTACCATCCACTCCAAGCGTTTCGTAAATCTGGTTGAGGTTGGCGCGCACATGCGCGATATCATCACCAACTGTGCCACCCACATTCAGGGCATCAAAAGGTGGCTGGCTGCTGCCGCCCAGCCGTGTAAAGACGCCGTGCCGCAACAGGCTGTGATTTGCCCATGCCTCAAACTGATAATAGACTGCACCGCCAGCAGGCTCGATCCGCTGCACCTGAACTCCCTTGCCTAACGCCGCACACGATTAAAGTGTATCCGAAAAGGTGCAGATTTGGGAAACGTAGCACCCACCAATTTGGGTGCGGTACGGCTGCACCTACCCGATTCAGCACTTCCACGCTGCGTTCTGCCTAGATGTATCTGCCATTTTGCAGGTATAATTGAGGTGATTTACAACCGAACGGCGCGAGGACTTGTTAGCAGCCCTTGCCTTTGCTGCTCAGCTTGCCCAAGTGAAGCACTATTCCTTGCTTTATGCCAACGGTTCGCTCCTCACGCCCAAAGTGACCGTTGTCTAGGCGCGCCCAAGCCGCTACAATGAAGCACACCTACAAACGTAAAGGTTTGTCCCAACTTTTCTGACAAATGCCGCCTGCCAAGTGGCGTTATGATCAAGGTCAGCATAAGTCTTTTCAGGAGTGCTTAAAATGACTGATCAACCTGCACCCGCCGCGCTGCAAAAACGCTCGCTGCTGCCCCTGAAGGTGCTGTTCATTGCACTTGGCGGGGTCGTGGCAGTTTTCGTGATTGCCCTGATCGCCTTCAATTCGCAGCGCGCCGCACGCAACACGCCCATTGAGATTGAGATGTTCCCGAACCTTGCGCTCATCAGCGAGTCGAAGGCGGAGAACACTGATGTGCGCTACTTTACCTCAGAGGCGGGCATTGATGAGGTCTTTAACTTCTACGCAGCACAGCTGGGCGCCTTGGCGTTCCGTTCCGGCGGCGAGTTGGGCGAGGATGTGACACGCGGCTGCCGCAAAATTTATCAGGACGAGCCGCCACGTGATGAGCTGGGGCGCTATTTTGTGCGCTGCTTTGTGGATAATTCGCAGAGCGACGTGACGCAGCGCCTGCTGATGACCATCACCTACGATCTGGAAGGGCGCAAGACTCACCTTGAAGTGCGCCGCGAGTGGGGAAGTTAGCATGATGAGTGAGACTCCTGCCGCGCCCACACCACCAGAGCCACAGGCACGGGCGGGCGTGCCGCTGTGGATGCCGTTATTGGGATTATTGATCGCGCTCTGCTTTGCCGTGATGGTTGGTGCGCGTGTGTTCCCAACGCTTGGCGCGCTGCTCTTTCCGCCCAATCCGCCGCTGCCAACCGCGGGCGAAGTGCGCCTGCTGCGGACCGAACCGAAAGGTTTGGGCAAAGATGAATGGCTCTACGGTACAGACCTCAACGCTTGCGAGGTCATGCGCTACTACGCAGATCGGATTGGCGGCTGCTTTTACGATCCATCGGTAGATTGCAACATCGGGTTGGGCATGGGCATGGATGTTTCGGTCGGCGTGCCGATTCCAGTCGGCTTGTGTTCGGGCAAACAGACCATTGGTGCCTACAGCGTCACATGGTCGGTGCAAGTCGCCACCAATTATGTGGTAGATGGTCAGACGCACTTCCGCATTACGCGGGAAGTGAGCAACTAGCGGAGTATTTTTCTCAAGAGGACTCACCATGAAGTTCAAGCCAGTTTCACCGCGTGTGGATATCCAAGCGCTGGAGCGCGAACAGTTGGAATTCTGGCGAAGCGCGCAGGTCTTTAAGCGCACGCTGGAAGGGCGCGAAAATGCGCCGCGCTACGTCTTTTATGAAGGTCCGCCAACTGCCAACGGGCGTCCGGGCATTCATCATGTGATGGCACGCTCCTTCAAGGATATTTTTCCGCGCTACCACGTCATGCAGGGTAAATACGTGCTGCGTAAGGGCGGTTGGGATACGCATGGGCTGCCCGTCGAAATTGAGGTGGAAAAAGAACTCGGCATTGAACACAAGCACGAGATCGAGGCATACGGCATCGCCGAATTCAATAAGAAGTGCCGCGAGTCCGTGCTGCGCTACCTTGAGGACTGGGAAGCGCTCACCGAACGGATGGGCTTTTGGGTCAGCCTTGAGGATGCCTACATCACCTTCAAGAACGAATACATCGAGTCCGTGTGGTGGATTCTCAAGCAGTTCTGGGAGAAGGGCTTGCTCTTTCAGGACTACAAGATCGTGCCATATTGTGCGCGCTGCGGCACGCCGCTGAGCAGCCACGAAATCTCGGACGCTTACGAAGATGTGGATGATCCAAGCATCTACGTGCGCTTTGCCCTGCGCGATGAGCCGAACACTGCCTTTTTGGTGTGGACGACCACACCATGGACGCTGCCGGGCAACGTGGCGCTTGCCGTTGGGCGCGAGGTGGACTATGTGCTGATCGAGACGGCGGCACAGTATGCCGAAGGGCAGACCGAACGCCTGATCTTGGCAAAGGCGCTGCTTGAATCCGTGCTGCGGAAGCAGGAATACACGGTGATCCGTGAATTGAAGGGCGCTGAATTGCTTGGCAAGCACTATGTGCCGCTGTTCACCTATCTGCCTGTGGCACAAGATTACGCCTATGTGGTGGATGGCTCGCACTTCGTCAGCACGGAAGACGGCACTGGTATTGTTCACCTTGCACCTGCCTTCGGCGCGGACGATATGGAAGTGGCGCGGGCGCATCAACTGCCCACTTTGATGACCGTCAACGCGGAGGGCAAGTTCATTGAGGCAGTCACAGACTGGGCAGGCACTTGGGTGAAAGATGCCGATCCACTCATCACGCGCCAACTGAAAGAGCGCGGAATCCTGTTCCGCAGCGAGCGCTACCACCATCCTTACCCGTTCTGCTGGCGCTGCAAAACCCCGCTGCTCTACTACGCCCGCGAAACATGGTACATCCGCACCACCGAACACCGCGACGGCTTGGTGGGGCTGAACCAGACCATCAACTGGGTGCCAGAACACATCAAGGATGGGCGCTTTGGCATGTGGCTTGCCAACAACCGCGATTGGGCGCTAGGGCGCAACCGTTACTGGGGAACGCCGCTGCCCGTCTGGAAGTGCGATCATCCCGATAGCACTGAGGCAGTTTGCATTGGCAGCGTGGAGGAACTGAGCCGCTACGCAGGGCGCGATCTGACCGAACTCGATCTGCACCGTCCCTATGTGGATGAGATCACATGGCAATCGCAAGATGGGCTTGGCACCATGCGCCGCGTGCCAGAGCTGATTGACGTTTGGTTTGATAGCGGTGCGATGCCCTTCGCCCAGTGGGGCTATCCACACCGTAATCAGGAACTTTTCGAGGAACAATTCCCGGCGGATTACATCTGCGAGGCGATTGACCAAACACGCGGCTGGTTCTACTCGCTGCACGCCATTTCCACACTGCTGATGGGCAGCGTCAGCTATAAGAATGTGATTTGTCTGGGTCATATCCTTGATGGCGAAGGCAAGAAGATGTCCAAGAGCCGTGGGAATGTGGTTGACCCGTGGGCAGTTCTAAACAAAGAAGGCGCGGACGCCGCTCGTTGGTATATGTATACCTCAGCGCCGCCCGGTGATAGCCGCCGCTTTTCCGCCAAGCTGGTGCAAGAGGCGATCAGCGGCTTCTACCTAACGCTCTGGAATACCTACAGCTTCTTTGTGACCTACGCCAACATTGACGATTTTGATCCGACGGCGCCGCACCTGCCCATTGCTGAGCGCGAAGAGATGGATCGCTGGATCATCGCGGAATTGCACGCACTCATCAAGCGTGTGACGCACGCCTACGAAAACTACGATGTCATTGGCTGTACGCGCCCAATCGCCGAGTTTGTAGATGATCTGAGCAACTGGTATCTGCGCCGTTCGCGCCGCCGCTTCTGGCAGAGCGAATTTGACACCAGCAAGCGCGCCGCCTACGAGACACTCTACGAATGTTTGGTGACCGTTGCTAAGCTCTTGGCACCTGCTATGCCTTTCCTCAGCGAAGCGCTCTACCGCGATCTGGTCGTGCCATTTGATCCGAACGCAGTGGATAGCGTCCACCTGACGCGCTGGATCAGTGCCGATGAGTCGCTGATTGACGAAAAGCTAATGTCCGAGATGCGCCTTGTCAAGCGCTTGGTCAGCCTTGGACACGCCGCGCGCAACAGCGCCGATCTGCGCGTGCGGCAGCCATTGGCAGAGGCAGCTTTTGCCGTCCGCAGCACCGATGAGGCAGCCGCGCTCCGCAAGCTGGAGGCAACCGTTGCCGAAGAGCTGAATGTGAAAGCCATCCGCCTGCTGGACGAGAACAGCGCCGTCGGCATGATTCGCTACAGCCTGAATCCGCTGCCGCAGAAACTTGGCAAGCGGCTTGGCGCACAGTTCCCCGCCGTGCAGAAGATGCTCCGCGAAGGTGATCAGGGGCAGGTGACGGCATGGGCAAAGCAGCTTTTGGCAGGGCAGCCGCTTGCCATTGCCCTGAACGGCAGCAGCGTTGAGCTGAGCGCCGACGAGATTGAGGTGCGCCGCACCGCCGCCGAAGGCTTCACGGTGGCTGAGGAAAACGGCTATGTGGCTGCCCTGCAAACGACGCTGACCGAAACGCTGATCAAGGAAGGCTTGGCGCGTGAAGTGGTGCGCCGCGCCAACACGATGCGCCGCGATGCCGACTACGCGCTCAGCGATATGATCTACATCACCTACAACGCCACAGCGCGCCTTGCCGAAGCACTTGCCACGCACCGCGAATATGTGCTGAGCGAGACGCTCGCCGAAAGGCTTGAGGCAGTTGACCAGCCTGAAGGCGACAAGGTGGAGACCTTTGCATTTGACGGCGAGACGATCACGCTCGGCGTGAGACGCCTGTAATGTGAATTGCTCCAGAACATCGGGCGGCGCGCAACCGTCCGATGTTCGTCCGCTGCTTTTCTCTAGCGCAGCGGCGCGCTCATTTGCCGCACGAAGTTCGCCGTGATGACCTGTGGACGCGTGATCGCTGAGCCAACCACTACTGCCAACACGCCGCACGCCAGCGCTTGGCGCGCCTGCTGTGGTGTATTGATGTGACCTTCCGCAATAACCGGCACATTCAGCGCTGCAACCATCGCACGCAGCAGGTCAAAATCAGGTGTGGCATTAGCAGCCGTCTGGTCGGTGTAGCCGTTCAGCGTCGGCGCGATGAAATCAGCGCCATCCGCCTGCGCCGCAAGCGCCTCTTCTAAGGTCGCAACGTCGGCAAGGGCAAGCCGATGTTGAGCATGAATGGCGCGCAGCACATCCGAGACGCGCTCACCATTTGGGCGCGGACGGCGCGTGGCGTCAAAGGCAACCACATGCGCGCCGCCTGCGATGACTGCCTGTGCGTGCCAACTGCTCGGCGTGATGTAGACGCCATCCGTGCCATCTTTATACAGCCCAATCAGGGGCAAATCAACTGCCTGCCGAATGGCGCGAATATCCTCAACGCCGTTCGCACGAATGCCCTTTGCGCCGCCCATCTGTGCGGCAACCGCCATCCGTGCCATGATCGGCGCGCCGTGCAGCGGCTCATTGGGCAGTGCTTGGCACGAGACGATCAACTGTCCGCGCACTTGTGCGATAAATGCCTCTTTGCTGATCACGTCTGGGAAATGGGTCATAAAGTGTCCTATTGGTCTAGGCTAAAACGTGCCATGCCTGATTAAAGATGCTGCACAACTCTGCCCATGTTAGATCGGCATGAAGGCTAGCGGGTGCGATGTGCGCGCCACCGACGCTTAGGCGGGCTGCCAACTGCCGCAGTTGCTCCAAGCACACGCTCTCGCCAAGCGGCTGTGCTGGCTCAACGATGAGCGAGTGCCAGCGTCCGCCCTCAGGCGCCAAAACACCGTTTGCCAAGAGCATTTGTGTGCTGTGGAAGTGCGGATGGGCGGGCAGGACATCCACTGCCCATGCAATCGGTATGCCGTGCTGCACCAACCGATGCTGCAAGCGCAGCACTTGCCATGCATCGGCGTGCAAAGCATGTGGTGTTAGGTTATTATGGGCGCAGAAGGCGGCAACGTGCAGGGCTGCCTCACCGATTGCCCATTCCGTCGGATGTAGGCGGTAGGCGCCGTTGGTAAGGTGCGTTGTGCCTATGTTTTTGCAGGCAGCGATCAAGTTGATGGGCTGCTGCGGAATGAGCGCACCCAATGGCAGTTGAAATGGGCGAGTCGGTGCGTAGAGCGACGCCTGCGGATTGCCAACGCATGGATGCAAATCCATCGCGTACCAGCCGATGCCAACGCTGGCGGCAAAGTGGCACGCCCGTGCGCCGTCGTTCGTCTCGGCGGCAATAGCCTGCGCTGTAATGCGCGTCAGCGGCAGAATGCGGCGCGACTCCCGCAGGTAGGGCAGTTCGCTTAAGCCGTCCGCCGTCCCCATGATGTCTGCGCGCAGCTTCAACTCAGGGTAGCCCTTGCCGCCAACATCTCTCGGACACTCAGTTTGCAGCCAGTAGAGGAAGCCGAGCGAGAGCCGCTTTGCCTCATCGAGATAGCGTTGGCGCGTTGCCTCATCAGCGTTCAAAATATCGCCACCGTGATAGTCGTTACTCACCCAATTGATGAGTGCGATGTCGTTACCACCAAGCAGCGCGCCATCATGGATGCGCCGATACGTCCAGAAGGGTAAATTTTCGCCATGTTGGGCAAACATGCGGTAGGTAACAGGCTTGCCATCCCGACCAAGCGGCGCCAGTGTGTAGGGCTGCCTATCACGGAATGCCTCATAGCCTTCGGGCTTCGGGATGGTGTGATCTTCGCCCACGCGGAACTCAACGGCGAATGAATAGGTGAAGCCCTGCACCTCGCTAGGCTTGGCTGTTTCGGCGGCTGCCGTCTCGCCTGTCTCGGTGCGCGACTCTGCACCGGTTACATACGGCACGCCCGCTAACGCAATCAGATCGCCCGCATCGGTTGCATCAAGGTAGTAGCGCGCCCTGATAGGTTGCTGTGAACCACTGGCATCTTGCACCACCACCGCCTGAATATGGTCACCTATCTGCTGGACAGCCACCGGGCGCCAACCACACAAAATAGGCAGCGTATAAGGTGCATTGGTGAGCATAGCATCCAGTGCTGCTACGCCTACCGATGGCAAAAAGCACAGGCGGCTTACCCAGCCGTTGCCCGGGTTCAGCGGCTTGTCATCACCGAGCAAGCTGTGTGGCATTCGTGCAGGCGCACCGTATTCACGCTGATAAATGGCACGGATGGTTTGGCGCAAGCGCATATAGCTTGCCGTGCCGCCGAACGTCTCAATGTAGGCGTGTTCGTCCAGTGCGGAAACACCTTGCACCGTGAACTGACCGCCTAAGCGCGTTGTCTCGCTAACCAAGATCGCGTTGACGCCCAGCGCACAGGCTGCTAAATAGGCAGCCGTCCCGCCCGTGCTGCCACCAATAATTGCCACGTCGTAAAGCGGCGCGCTCATAGTGCCTCCAAATCGAAGTCAATTTCAAAGGTGCGCTGCCAGGGTAAGCGCACGCTGTTCGGCGCGATGCGCCACTGTTCCCCAAGTTTGGGCAGCCCTGCTAGATGTTCACTCAAGGCGCGCTCGATGTAAGCGCACGTCTCTGCCTCAATGTGCGGCGCTGAGTCGGGAATGCCTGTGCGCTGCGCTAACCAAGCGCGCACTTCTGCACGCACGCCCTGCTGATAGAGATAATCTTCCACAAAGCGGTGCGCGAGGAAGTGTTGCTGTGCTTGCGCCTGCTTTGGCGTGCGGATCATGGCGCTGGCAACGCCCTGTGCCAACGCCGTACCAATGGTGTTGCCGGCAGTGTTCCATGCGCCATAAGCGGCAAGCTGTGTTACGTCCGCCGCTTCAAAAAGTTGCCGCATTAAAAATGGATCGCTGCCGTTTGGATAGGCAACATCGCACAGAATCACACGCTGACCGTTGTGCAGCCACGCCGCGATCTGTGACGCAAAGGCAGCCATTGGCACAGCGCGGTATGCTTGCTCTGCTGCGTAAGCCTCAGGCGAGAAATCCAGTTCTGCGCCAATGCGTGAAGGCGGATTGACTGCCACGATAAAGTCTGCTTCTGCCTGAGAGGCGACAATCACACCGTCCAGCGCACGGATTTGGCGCTCAACCGTCAGGCTGACCGCACCATCTTCATAAGGCGCCACACGCTGCTTATCTGCCTCAATAGCATAATGCACATAGAAGCGCGGCGGCGCAGAGCCATGCAGCAGGGCGCGCATGGTCAGCACACAGCCGATCTCATCGGCGCCCGGATACATCAACACGCTATCGCCTAGCTCAAGCCGTTCGCGCCATTGGCTGAGCCATGCCTTTTCCTGCGAGCCGAGTCCGTAAGGGCTGGTATCATCTGAGCTGATGACCAACAGATCGAACATACCTTGTGCTGCCAGATCGAGCGCTGCTAAGTTCACTTGATGATTGCGTAGGCGGCGCTGCAAAAAGTCGGTGCGGTGCGCTTCGGGAATTTCGTTATGCAGCGCGCTGAGCGCTTCTTCCACCACCTCGCCCGCGGCGGCACGGTGCATCAACTGCGAGTAGCGGTGCAGCCGCTTGCCATACATCGCCCAATAGTCAGGCTCTTCAATGCTATCGTTCGCATCAGGAATGCGCGTGATCACATTGAAGGCGTAAGTTGTGCGGCGCGGCGGCAAAGCCCGTAAACCATCCAGTGCCGAGATGCAGCTCAGCGCCGAGTCAGCAGTGGTGCGCGAGGCGATCAAGCCGCCGTAAGCCAGCATATCCAATGAAATGATCAGGGCATCACAGGCAGGCGCGATTCTGTTGAGCCACGCGGCAAGGGCAGCGCGATCAGCAGGTGCGCGTTTGGCGCTGAGCAATTCAGGAGGCGGCACGCTCAGTTCTGCGCCAGCAATTTGCGCGATCATGCGTGGATAGCGCGTGTTGACGGGACGTTCATCAAGCGGAATAAGCGCAAGGTGTGTCATGGTGTGTGTTTATCTCGCAAGGGCAGCGCGCAGCGTGCATATCTCAAACGGATTCAGAGGGAAATGCACTGTGTTCTCGGTTAGCGGCAGCTTTTCAAGCGTTGCTTCAAGCAGGCTGGCACGCCACACAGCGCGGATTGGCACGCCGAAGTGCAATGTGACCTTGCCGCGCTCGTTGGTGCGCCGATGCAAACGGATGATCAAATCGTCGCTGTCCTCAGCGCGCTTGATCGTCTCCATGATCACAGTCGGCGAATCCGTGCTAACAAGGGCGGGAAGCACATTCGCCGCTGCGCCGCTGCTCGGCACAATTTGAACAGGCACATTCAGGCGATAGGACTCGGCAAAGGTCATTTGCAGGCTTGGATCGGTGTGCGGCAGCAGGCTGTAGGTGAAAGTATGTTCACCATAGTCGGCGTTTGGGTCAGGAAAGATCGGGCTTTTGATCAGCGTCAGGCGCAGCACGTTCTCTCGCACATCGTAGCCATACTTGCAGTCGTTGAGCAGGCTAACGCCATAGCCGTACTCGCTCAGATCGGCGAAGTAGTGTGCGGTAACTTCATAGCGCGCCTGATCCCAACTGGTGTTGCGGTGCGTTGGGCGCTTAACCGTTCCCCATTGAATATGATAAGTTGCCTCGTCAGCGCGCACCGCTACAGGAAACGCCACCTTGAGCAGCGTTTGCCGTTCGCGCCAAGCCACTTGTGTGGCAAAATCTATGCGGCGGCTGGCGGCGGAAAGGCTGACGCGCTGTGTGATCAGGCTGCCCTTAATGCGCCGCACAATCTCCAACGTGGCGCGCAAACTGCCCGCTTCGACCACACGGATCGACTCAGCGGGCGCAGCGCGCACAAAGGGCAGATTGTCCAGCGGATCAATGTTCCACGCCTCAAACATGCGCGGCTGATCGTGAAATGCCTGAAACTGATTGCCGATGCTACCTTCCGCCAAAACTTGCCGATCCTGTTCCTTATCATAGATGCCGATCAGATCGCCCGCCGCATTAAAAGTAAGCGCTAAATGGGCATTCTCAAGGCGCTCAGGCGTGGCGATCAGCGCGGGAAGGCTTGGCGGCGCGCCTTCTGCCAAGCTGAGCGGCGTCAGGCTGTAGGGCAGCAGGGCGGGCAGCGCGATGAGTGTGCCATCCTCGGTGGGTTGGGCGGGCAGCGGCGTTTCGCCACAACGCAAGTGCTTGCCGCGTGGTAGCGCACCTGCCAACAAGGCAAGCGTTGGCGCGCTCTGATCGAGCGTATTCAGCGCGAGATAGTCACCACCAATTTTCTCAGTTAGCACTGACAAGGCGCTCTGGCTGATCTGGCTGAGGGCTGCCTGCACACGCGCATACTCAGGGTGTGCCTGATCGTAGACCTCACCAATGCTGCTGCCGGGCAAAATATCGTGAAATTGATGTAGGCACACGGTCTGCCAAAGGGCGGTGAAGCCTTCAGTTGGGTAGGCATAAGCTGTGTGTGCATGGGCAAAGGCTGCCAAAAATTCAGCGTTGTGCAGGGCGATCTCAGCCTTGCGATTGGCGCGCTTGATCCATGCTTGGCTGGTCAGCGTGCCTTGATGTGTCTCCAAGTAGAGTTCGCCACGCCACACTGCCAGTTTTTCGGCATAGGTTTCTAGCGCTTTGAAGAACGCCAGCGCACGGGTCATATGCACTTGCGGAATGTTCGGAATGTGTTGCAAGGCGGCAAGGTTTTCCAGCATTTCAGACGTTGCACCGCCGCCGCCATCACCATAGCCATATGCCATCAATGCCAACGGTACACGATCCTTATCATGCAGGCGCTCCCAAGATTCGAGGACAGCCTGCGCGTTGGCATTGGCATTGTAAGTTGCTATTCGCAGCCAGACCTGTATCGGTGTTGGCGTGAAGTGCGCCAGCAAACGCGAGCCATCTATGCCTTCCCACCAGAAACTATCATGCGGAATCTGGTTATGCTCGTTCCAACGCAGCTTGGTGGTGAAAAAGTAGGGAATGCCTGCTAGTCGCGCTAATTGCGGCAAACTGGCAGGGAAGCCAAAAGTATCTGGCAACCACAAGATCGGCGAATCGGCGTTGGCACCGAACTGCTGGCTGAACCAACGCTTGCCGAGCAGAAATTGCCGCGCAAGGCTTTCGGCGCCGCTGATGTTGCAATCTGCCTCCACCCACATGCCGCCCAGTGCTTCCCAGCGCCCATCTGCCACCTGTTGGCGAATGCGTGCAAAGAGTTCGGGATAATCCTGCTGAATGAAGGCATACAGTTGCGGCTGGCTCTGCACGAAGTGATAGTCTGGAAAACGCGCCATTAGGTTTAGGGCAGTTTGAAAAGTGCGGGCAGCTTTGCCGCGTGTTTGCGCCAACGTCCACAGCCATGCCGTGTCAATGTGGGCGTGTCCGACGGCATAGAGGTGCATTGGGTGTGCGTCGGGCAAACGATGCAGGTCTTCTTCAAGGGCGGTAGTGGCAGGTGCTGCGCCGTCCAACTCGAAGGTGCGGAAGGCGTTATCAAGGGCTGTGATCAGCGCGCCACGCGACAGAAATTCGGATGGTGTGCGCTGCACAATTTCCAGCACGTTGCGCGCTAACACAGTGAAGCGGTGCAGTTGATCATCAAGGCGCAACAGGGCGCACGGTTGAAGGTAATAGCGCGGGCGGTAATCACCATGCAGCGAGCCGCCCAGTCCCGTCCAGCCGTGCAGCAGCAGATCATGCTCGCGCCCGTCCAGCAGATGCGGCGGCAGCGGGATCAGGTTGTGGCGCAAGTCAGCCGCCGCGAACGGCACACCATCGGCATAGAGCAGCACTTCAGGATGCACCTCAAATTCATCCGCAGTGTCACTGAGCGGCAAATGCAGAGCAATTGAATCAGTCGCTTGCCATGCGGCGGGCAGGCTGAGTCGCAAACGCATCACAAAGTTGGTCTGCCAAGTTCCCCAGTAGGTATGATAGGTAAGGGGTTGCCATGTTAGGCGCTCTAAGTCAATGCTGGCAAGCGGACGCGCATCGGGCAGTATGCAGTAGTGCGGCGCAGGCAGTAAATGGCGCTCTAGCACGCGGTTTTGCTGCATGGCTGCCAAGCGCTGTGCGATATACTGAAGGGAATAGGTCATGCCTTGCCTGCCTCACGCAATTTGTTAAAACTGGTACATACCAGTATAGTAGATTATATGCGGCGCTGAACTTTGGCACAAGGATCACTAAACGCGCTAGGTGCTAAAACGTATAAGAAGCGTAGGGCAAGCGTAGGGTAAGCGTCATGCAAAACATCACAACGCTATACCGAGAATAGAAAAAACCTGTTAATTTTCTTGACGATTCGGCGGGTATTTCGTAACATTACATCAAACGTTGAACCAACCTATGTGAGGATGAATCGGCTATGGCGCATATTGCCGTCAACCCAGAAAACATAAGAAACATCGCGGCAGCCTTGCGAGCGCACAGCAGCCGTATTCAAGGCGCAGTGGAAGCCATTGAGGCGGAAATGCAGCGCCTCAGTGCTGATCAGTTTGCCGGTCAGCGTGCGGAGTCGCTGCGCGTGCGTTTTCAGGCTGCCCGCCAACGCCTAACGCAGTACGCGACCATGCTTAGCAAGTTTGCCACGCAGCTTGAAGAGGCTGCTGATGCTTTCCGCCGCGCAGACGCGGCTGCCAATGGCGAAGGCACGCAAAACGGCAACGGCTTCCAGCTAACGACGACCTTTAGCGTTGGCAGCAACGCCGCACGCGCCCAAGCTGCCCAAGCTGCCATTCGTGCAGTGAACTGGGGCAAGTTGTGGTAGCCATCAAGGCGCAGCGATCAGGCGCAAGTGTGGCAAATCCAGCATGAGCGCGTCTAGGGCAAGGCGCGCATTCACGTTTGCCTGTAAATAGCGCAGCGTGCGGCGCACTGCCAGCAACGCTTGATAGGTTTCCTCTGTTTTGACCGAACGGGCAATTTGTTCGAGGGCATGGCGGCGATCACGGTTGGTGATGGCAGCCGCCGCCGTATGGTGTGCCAGCAACAGCGCATCGCGCCAATAGCTTTGCCAAAGCGCAAGGAGTGTTGGCAAACTCACCCGATCTTCACTCAGCGCACGGGCATGATCGAAGCGTGCAGCACGGCTTTCGCCAAGCGCACGTTCCAGCAGATCAAGCCATTCGGCGCGCTGTTCCAGCACCGAGTCATCGCGCAACACTTCTAATGCCCAGCCCATGCGCCCGCCGCTAAGCTGTGCGATCAAAGCGGCGCGTTCAGGTTCGCTATTGTGCCGATTGACAAGTGCCTCTCGGATAACCTGTGTTGGCAGCGGACGCAAATTCAGCGGTTGGCAGCGCGATTTAATGGTTGCCAACAGGGACTCGGTCGTATCCGCCGTCAGCAGCAGCAGCACATAGGGCGGTGGCTCTTCCAACGTCTTGAGGAGTGCATCCATCGCTTGGGTGCTTGCCTCTTGAAAGCGGCGCAGGATCAGCACGCGGTAGCGCCCTTCCACAGGGCGCAGCGATAGCACACGGGTCATCTCGCGGATTTGCTCGATCTTCAGGGAGCCACCTTGCGCCTCGATCAGCGTGAAATCGGCGTAATTGCCTTGTGCAGTCAGTTGGCAGGCGCGGCACGCACCGCACGGGCGCGCCGCAGCACTCTGGCAATTGACCGCCTGTGCGAAGGCACGTGCAAAGGTTGTTTTGCCAATGCGTGCCACGCCGCTAATTAGGTAGGCATGGCGCAGCCGATCCGCGTTCAGGCTGCGCGTGATGTGCCGAATCGCCCATTCGTGACCGATGATGCGCCAATTATCGCTGTACTGTGCTTCGCTCATGCCGCACATTTTGCCCATAAACGCACGTTTGTGCAAGATTGCGCTATCATCTTTCTCTAAGCAACTTCGGGTGATTTGGTGTTGCACAAACGCCTAGTTTCTAGATAAGATCAGGCACAGCCTGAAGCTGACTTACGCAAGGAGAAGTGAGCCGTGTTCCAGTCATTCGATTTACCGATGGATAGAGTGGATCAAGGTGAGTTACTGAGCTTACTCAGTTACGCCGATCCCGCGGAAGTAAAAGCCTTTGCCGCTGAAATTGTCGATTCGCTCGGCACAGTTGAGGTCATCAGCAAACGCACTGCCCTTGCACGCTTACCCCTTATGGATCAGGATGGCAGCACCGATACTTATGAAGCGCTAATCACCGAGGTGTGCGTTCATGCCACTAATGGCGCGGATGGCTATGGCATGTGCATTGGCACAGACGAAGATCACGCTATTGCAATTGCTATATTAGATGTGGCGTTGGCTGCCGATAGTGTCGGCTTGCTGACGGGTAAAATAATGGCGTTTCTGCACGCGCAAGCGGATTTGCTGGCGCAAGCGGAATAAGTCCTCAGGCATTCTTTATACTTTCACAGCAACTAAAGTTGGCGACAATGGATTTAGGCTTAAAAAATAAGGTCGCCCTGGTGGCAGCGGCGAGTAAAGGGCTAGGCTATGGTGTGGCACGCGCTCTGGCCAGAGAAGGCGCGCACCTCTCGATTTGCAGCCGCGATGCTGATCAGGTGCGCTTGGCAGGCGAAAAACTGACCGCCGAGACGGGCGCGCAAGTGTTGGCAGTGCCGTGCGACGTGCGCGAGGCTGCCGCTATTGAGGCGTGGGTTGCCCAAACGGTGGCGCGCTGGGGCAGCATTGATGCACTGCTCGTCAACGCCGGCGGACCGCCTGCGGCAACCTTCAAAGAGATCACCGACGCGCAATGGCAAGCCGCCTTTGAGCTAACACTGCTCAGCACCGTGCGGATGATCCGTGCTGCGCTGCCGCACATGCCGCACGGCGCGGCAATCCTCACCATCACCTCATCTTCTATCAAAGAGCCGATTGAGCGCTTAGGCCTTTCAACCGTCATGCGTGCTGGTGTCGCCGGGCTGGTGAAAACGCTTGCCGATGAGCTATCAGGTGACGGTATCCGTGTGAATAATCTGATTCCGGGCAGGATTGATACAGATCGCGTCGCACAGCTTGATCAAGGCACCGCGGCTGCCCGCGGCATCAGCTTTGAGCAAGCACGCGCAGAGGCAGTCGGCAAAATTCCGCTGCGGCGGCTTGGCAGCATAGATGAATTTGGCGCGGCGGCAGCCTTCTTGCTCTCACCGGCGGCAGCCTACATCACAGGCGCAACCTTGCGCGTAGATGGCGGCGCAATGCGCTCTATCTGAGAGGCGCTAATGCCTGAACGCTACCGCGATGCGCTCTTTATTGCCCTGATTGCCAGCATCGTGGTCGGCGTGATCGTATTGCTCAGCTATCAGCCACCGCCCGTAATTTTTACCCTGCTGCCACCGCAACCAAGCGCCACACCGCTGCCCATTCGCGTGCATGTTGGCGGCGCGGTGAAAGCGCCATCTGTCTATGCGCTCCCACAAGGCAGCCGCACCGAAGATGCCATTCAGGCGGCGGGCGGTCTGTTGCCTGATGCCGCTGCCGAAACCCTGAACCTTGCTTGGCTGCTGCAAGATGGTGATCAGGTCTATGTATGGCGGCAAGGTGAGAGCGGCGTGCTGGCAACGCGCCCTGCCAGTGGCACTCCCGTGCGCCAAATCCGCATTAACAGCGCTTCTGAGCAAGAACTGCAACAACTGCCCGGCGTCGGACCTGCTATCGCTAGAGCAATCATCGCCTACCGTGAGCAATATGGTCACTTCCGCACGCTAAGCGACCTCGACAAAGTGCCGGGCGTCGGACCATCGCGCCTTGCCCAATGGGCGCCGCTGCTCATCTTCGATTAGCACCTGATGAGCAATCCGTAATGAATGGACGCAACACCTGCTCTATCTCACCGAACGGTTTAATGCCCGCGGGTAATTTTGGGCAAATTTGACGAGGAGAGAAGATAATGCAAAAAACAATGCGCTTTGGGGCAGTGCTGCTGGCAGTAGTCTTGGCAGTTGGTGGGTTAGTAACTTTGGCAAACGCTCAGGAAGACCTTCCTGCATGGATGACCATTGAATTGGTAAACGCCGAAACGGGCGAGACGTTTACCCTTGCCGATTTTGCGGGCAAGACGATCCTTGTGGAGCCAATGGCAACCTGGTGCAGCAATTGCCGCCGCCAAATCACGGAGACGACCAAACTCATTAGGCAACTGACTGAAGACGAGGATGAGCGTCTAGAAAACTTAGTCTTTATCGGCTTGAGCATCGAGACGAACCTACAGCCTGCCGACCTGAAAACATATGCTGAGCGCAACGATTTCGCGCTGACCTTCGCCGTGCTGAGCGAGGACATGCTGCGCGCTCTGGTGGCGGAATTTGGGCGCGGTGTGGCAAATCCGCCGTCCTCGCCGTCCTTCATTATCCGCGCTGATGGCACCTTCACCGAGCTGATTTTTGGCATTGAGCCTGTTGAGGATATCCTTGCCAAGCTGGAAGCGGAGTACATGGAAGTTGAAGCTGCGGCAACGGCTGAGCCAACGGCTGCTGCCACACCTAAGAAGTGAGAAAGCGAGCCTGAGCATCAATGGACGGTCTAGTTCAGCAGTTTGTGTTAGGAAACGCCGCGATCCTGACCAACGTCTGTATGCTGCCACTTTATCCCGGCTTGATCGCCTTTCTGGCTGGCAACACAGGCGAGGCTGAACCTAAACGGGCTACGGCGTGGCTGGGCGTGCTGGTCTTGATGGGCATCCTCACGCTGATGATCGGCTTGGGTGTGCTGCTCTATGTGCTAAAGCGTGAGTTCAGCGCGGTGCTGCCCGCCCTGCTGCCTGGCATCTACCTGATTGTGGTGCTGCTGGGCGTGGCAATGTTCTTTGGCTTCAATCCGTTTGCACGTTTGGCACGCGCTCAGTCGCCCACCCTTCGCAATCCATACCTTGCCGCCTACTTTTACGGCATCCTGCTGGCACCCATGACGCTGCCTTGCACGGGACCGATCATCGCCAGCGCTTTTGTGTTGGGCGCGGGCAGTGTGGGCGATCTGTTCACCGAACTGCTGAATGTCGTCTTCTTTGGCTTGGGCTTTGGGTGGCCGCTTGTGCTGCTGCCGTTGCTGGCGCTGCCACTTCAGCGGCGCTTTACCAAGTGGCTGGCAAAGCACCACACCCTGATTGCACGGCTGTCTGGCGCACTGCTCATCGCTATCGGCATCTTCGGCTTTGTGACGGTGGTTGTGCCAGAACTTGGCTGAGGGTGGAAAAGGTTTGGGCGGATGCACTGTCCGCCCAAACCATCCTACTTATTTCCAAAGCGGCTGCGGTAGGCTGGCACTTCCAGCATAGGTGGGCGCTCCACATCGCTAATCTCGGCAATATCAAGGCTGAAGCGCTCAGGTTCATGCACGATCAGCTTCATGCTGCGGTTTGCCTTGTCCAGCAGTTCAACGCTGTAGCGGCGCTCCAAGCGCGAGATAAACACCTGATGAATAGCGAACGACATCTTGCTTAAGCCAACCAACGGTTGGTTGTGATGCACGCGCTGCTCAAGGTCAACCTGGGCGATGCCTTCCAAGCCATGCTGTTCATGTAGATCAATGAGTAAGCCCGTCTCTACGCCGTAGCCACTGAAGAACGGCACGCGCTCTAAAGCGCTGCGCCTGCCGGCATATTCGCCTGAAAGCGGCTGCACAATGCCGGAAAGTTCGGGATAGAACAAGTTGAGCAGCGGACGTGCCACCAATTCCGTAACGCGCCCACCACCGAAGGCTTGAAGCTGCTCACCAACTTTGATCGGGCGCTGATAAAAGCCTTTGACGTACTGCACATTGGCGCGCTTGAGCAGCGGACCGAGCAAGCCATACACAAAGCGCGGATGAATGTTGGTGATATCGGTGTCAATCCAGGCGATGATGTCTGTGTTCAGCACGTAGAGGCTCTTCCAAAGTGCCTCGCCCTTGCCACGATAGCTGCCCACTTCAGGCAAAAGCTCAGGATGTTTGTAGGTTGGCACACCAAGCGATTCGGCAATTGCCACAGTGTTATCGGTAGAGTTGCTATCAATCAGCACAATTTGATCAAGCAGCGGCACGGCATCCATGAGCGCGCCCTTAATGGTGCGGATCACATTACCAACCGTCGCTTCTTCATTTAAGGCAGGCAGTGCCAAGCCAATCGTGACGCCTTGCTTCTCTTTAAGCGCTAGAAGTGCTTCTAGATCAGCAAATTCGTTGCTGTGGAAAGTGTTTTCGGCAAACCAGCGGTCAACACGGGTCGAGAGTGGCTCGGCGATCCGCACCAATGGGCGCGGCGCATGGAAGGCAAACTCTTCGGGTGTGTGAGCCCGCACGAGGATCAGGGGTGAAGGTGTTTGCTCAAAGACGCTGCGAACAACGCTGCTGGTGCCGCTGCCGCGCCGATCCGGCTGTTGAAAAGAAGCGCCCATCACCACAGCTTTATGCGCGCTGACTTCTTCAATAATTGCCCGCGTAATATCGCCGCTGACGGTGACAGTGCGCCCGATGCGCGAATCCGTTCCCATCATGACGCTGTAGGGCTGCGATTCGTAAGGACTGCTGGCAACATGCAACAGCGTGATCGGTGCGCTTTCGGCAAGTGCATTGGCAACGCGGGTGCCAAGCGAGAGGTTCGGTCCGCCGCGCAGCGAGAGCAGCACGCCGCCCTGTGCCTGCCACTGATGACGGCTGACCAGCACCACATCGCAAGGCGTCTCGCGTAGGATGGTATCCGTGCTGATGCCACCGGTCGGCTCTAAGGCACCTGCCCATTCCACGATCAGCAGATCGGCAGCCTCACGTTCGATTTCCTCAATCACGCTCAGGATCGGCTTGTAATCCACATAGACTCGCGTCTCATCGTGGATGTTGTCGCGTTCTTTGGCAAGCGTGTCCAACGCATCGCGCATATGGCGCGCTTGCAGCGTGCCTTCGCTCAGCGAAACGCCTTCCGGCATAGTCAGCATGACGCGCAGGTGGATTTCCAACGGAATAGAGGGCGCCGCCGCCATTTTCTCGGCGAAGGCAACCCATGCCTCAAGGGCGTTGACATCGCTGAGCGCCAGCACAATCCGATACGGTGAAGGAGTCGTCATCAGCTATTTATTTTCCTTCCACAAGTGGCACAAGGTGATTGCGGATTAGCACATCCCAGCGGTATTGCTTTCGCACGCGCACACGCAGGCGGTGCGGCGCATTCACCTCTAAGGTCGAAATGATGTTCGCGGCAATATCACGCGGCGCGCCCTTGACAGGATCGAAGTACAAGGCATCGCCCTGACCCGTGCGGCGCAGTGGTGGAATATCCGCACAAAAGGCGGGAATGCCGGCTAAGCCTGCCTCGATAATCGGAATGCCAAAGCCTTCTTGCGTGCTGGGAAACAGCAGCGCATCGGCAAGCGTGAACAGATTCGCCATTGTATCATCATCTGGGATGAGTGGCTGATCGCCTTCGCCGTAAGCGTACAAGAAGTGCGCTGATTCCTCAACGCCAAGGTCTTGGCGCAGTTTGAGCAACTCGCCCAGATAGCCGGGATTGGCAGGATTATGCGGACCGGGCGGGCCTGTCACGATCAGGCGGTAGTCGCGCCCGGATAAATCGCGCATGGCGTGCAAAATTTTCACGCCCAACTCGATGTTTTTGCGGCGCGTAATGCGTGCTGGCAGCAGCAGCAAGCCGTCAGCATCCAACAGGTTAAGGCGCTCGGCAAGCATGGTTGTGGTTGGTGTCCAGTGCAGAAAGCGGGCGGGATCAACGCCCGGCACGACGACGGCGATATGTTCATATGGCACGCCAAGCAGTTCCGCCAATTCGGTGCGGCGTGCCTCCGAGACGGTGACATAGCGCACATTCGGCCACGGCTGGCGCAGCAAGTCCCACGGTGCGCCGCTGTGCAGTTCAGGCAGATACTGCGCGTTTGTCCATGCCAGATCGTGCGCCCAAGCGATGATGCGCGTCCGTCGGCTGCCGTTGCCAGTCGAAACTAGGGCTTGGGTCAGCGCCAAGTTTTTGTGCAGCGATGTCACATTGTGGGCGATGCATACATCGCATTCTTTCAAAGCCTCGTGCAGGCTGCTGCGGATTTTATCTACCAACTGCCAGAATGCCTCAGTTACCTGCCCTTGATCCAGCTCACGTTTTACGCTCAGCACCTCAGGCACTGATGAGCCGAACAAGGGATTAATAACCGACTCGATACGCGGATCGAACTCGCCGCCGCTGCCGCTGATCACACGCACCGCATAGCCAAGGTCGGCGAGTCCGCGGGCGTGGTAAGCAATGGTTGATTCAACGCCGCCAACGGTCGGTGGGCTGGCATAGTGCAGAATCGCAACTCGTTTCATGCGTTCTCATTCCTCTCTGATGTGGCAGCCTTCAGCGTTAGCGTGCGGCGTAAATGGCAGCGTAAATCGCATACTGCTCATAGATGCGGCGGACATAGGTGCGCGTTTCGCTGAAGGTGATCGCCTGCACGAAAAGGTCAGGGTCGCCGCCGCTAATCCGCAGCCATGTGGCGCTATTGCCGGGTCCACCGTTGTAGGCAGCCAATGCCGCATAGGGATTGCCGTTGAAGGTCTGCAACTGTTCATATAAGTAGTACACGCCAAACGGCACGTTGATGTAAGGTCGGTACAGGTCGCTATTTTGATAGTCGCGCTTGCCCAGCTTGCTGGCAATATAGGTGCCAGTGGTTGGGATGATCTGCATCAAGCCTTGGGCTTGCGCGCTGGAGGTTGCCGCGCCTTGAAATAAACTCTCTTGGCGGATCAGGCTGAAGATCAGCAGTGGGTCAACGCCATACTGCTGCGCGGCGGGTAAGACTAAATCGGCGTAGGCGATGGGAAAACGCAGCGCCGCAATGTATTTAGGAACTTCTACGGTGCGCTGTCCAGAGCCATCAATCAGCTTGGCAGCCGCATTAATTGCCTCTCGGTACAGCCCAATACGGTAATAATAAGATGCTAATTGGTAAAGCGCCAATGGATTCTGCCCATAGGCGTCGGTCAGGGCGCTAAATTCTGCCTGCGCATCGTCATAGGCAGCCACTGCCCAAAGTTCTGCGCCGCGCACCATACGTTCATCTGCCTCTAAAGCGGGGGAGAGCATCCACAACGCGCCGCCACCTTCGATCTTGAAGGTTTGGCGCATCCACGCCTCTGCCTCATCTATATTGGCGGGCTGGTTGAACGCCCAATCAAGGCGCCCTGGCGGCACAAAGCCGCCACGCCCTGCCAGCAAGTCCGCGGCGCGCAGGCTGTAATAACCGGCTGGATCAATTCGGGATGCCTGTTGATAGGCGCTGCGTGCCAATGCCTCCTGATTGTTGATCTGGTAAAGCCTGCCGAGCCATAAATAGCCCGCTGCTTGCAGTTCGCCTGTGCCGCCAGTTGCCAGCAGGGAAAAAAGGCGTTCGGCACGTGCCAAGGCGCCCTGATTATAGGCTGCCATGCCGCCGCGAAAGAGCCCATCCATCGCTTGCTGTGTGCCGGGATACTTGCTGCCAAGTATCTCAAAGGTGGCAAGGCTTTGTTCGGCATCACCCTGTGTGGAATGCAAATAGCCCACACGCCAGAGCGCTTCGGGTGCTTCCGGCAGGTTTGGGTACGTTTCGGCAAGGGCAAGGTAGCGCGCTAGGGCGCCTGCAATATCACCGCTGAGGAACAGTGTGCGCCCTTGTTCCAGCCACGCTTCACCAAAGCGCACACTGGTCGGATAATTGGTCAGGATGGTTTGGAAGGCGGTATTGGCAGCTGCCACATTGCCCACTTCGCGGTAGGCGCGCCCAAGCAGCAGGTAAACGTTCGGGTCAATCTCACCAAGCGGCGTGCTGCTAGTGTAGTTGTGAAATGCCTCAATGGCATCTGCGTAATCTTTGGCGGCGTAGCTAATCCGTCCGCGTGTCAGGTTCTCCACACGCAAGCCGTTCGCCAGCAGCACTTGCATGGCGCGGTAACCTTCAGGCGTTTCGGGATAATCACGCACGATCTCTTGGAAGCGCGGTAAGGCTGCTGCGCTGTTGTTGGCGCGCTGCAAGGCGTTGGCGGCTGCAAAAGTGATGGCTGCGCGGTAGCCTGCATTACGCGCCACGCTCAGGATAGCATCGTACTGCTCAATGGCAGCCGCGGTGTTGCCAGCGTTCAGGTAGCCTGCTGCCAACTTTTCACGCAGCACAAGCATTGGCACAAGGCTGCGCGAACGTTCGACCGCTACCGCGTAGTTGGTGAGTGCTTGGGATGGATCGCCCAGTGCAAGGTAGGCGTCGCCAATGCGTTCGTAGGCATAGCTATCAATCAGGTTTGGGCGCAAGGCAAGGTAGGCGCTGAACTCGGTGATGGCAGCCTGCCATGCCGAGGCGCCTAGATAGGCATCGCCGCGCAAGAAGTGCGCTTGTGCGCGGCGCACATCATCGGGATAGGTGCTGATGAATTGGCTGAGCGCCTCTACCGCGAGGCTGAACTGCCCTTCACGCAAGGCAGCTTGCCCATAGCCAAAGGCGGCATCAGCGCGCAGGCGTGGGTCAACAGCCGTGATCGGCTGTTCGAGGATCGAGCGATAAACTTCCACAGCCGCGTTGAAATTGCCATTTTGCAAAGCGATGTTTGCCTCAGCAATCGCCACGAACGGCACCGGTGTTGGTGTCGGCTGAAGGGTTGGTGTGGTGGTTGGTTCGGGTGGTGCAGTCGGTGTTTCAGCAGGTGCGGCAAGGCTTGGCGTCGCCGTGACGACCAGAGCGACGCTTTCTTGTGCCAGCGAACAGCCCAGAAGGGCAGGCAACAGGCAGGCGAATGAGACAAGCCACAAGCGGGCGGGTGATAAATCGCGCATGGTGGCGATTATGGCGAGAGTCAGCAGGATTGTCAATTAGAATCCCTGTTGCTATCTGTGCAAGCGTTTGCAGTAAACCACATAGCTTTTTTCGTCAAAACGCGGCATAGTTAATGGCATTGAGACCGCTTTGAAAGGATTTTCTAATGACAGACCCGCGTTTGGCGCGTTTGGCGCGCACTTTGGTCGAGTATTCAGTGGCAGTCCAGAAAGGTGAAACCGTCATCTTGACGGGTGAACTCAGTGGGCTGCCGCTTATCCGCGAAGTGTATAAAGAAGTCGTGCGGGCTGGTGGTCACTGTATTCCCATGCTGAGCGACGAGACAATGGGCAATACATTTCTGCGCCACGCCAGCGATGAGCAGCTTGATTGGATTTCACCGTTGGAAGAATGGATGGCAAAAGACGCAAAGGTGCTGATCGCCATTCGTAGCACCAACAACACACGCGCCGCCACCAGCATTGATCCGAGCCGTGCGGCACGCCGTGCGCGCAGCCGCAACGAGCTGAACAAGATTCGGTTTATGCGCTCTGCCAGTGGCGATCAGCGCTGGACGCTCACCCAGTTCCCAACAGAGGCATACGCCCAAGAAGCAGATATGAGCCTTGAAGAATTTGAGGATTTTGTTTATAAAGCCTGCTTTGTGGATCAGCCTGATCCGATAGCACTGTGGCGCAAGTTGGGCGAAGATCAACAGAAGTATGTGGACTGGCTGAAAGGCAAAAAGCAGGTGCGCCTCCGCAGCGCCAATGCTGATCTGACCTTGAGCATTGAAGGGCGCACCTTTGTGAACTCCACCGCCACGCACAACATGCCCAGTGGCGAGATTTTCACAGGGCCAGTTGAAAATTCAGTGAACGGTTGGGTGCGCTTCACCTTCCCTGCCATTCGGGAAGGGCGCGTGGTGGATGGTGTTGAGCTGCGCTTTGAAAATGGGCGCGTGGTGAGCGCCAAAGCCGCCAAGAACGAAGAATACCTCTTGGCGCAGCTTGAGACGGATGCCGGCGCACGCTATTTGGGCGAGTTCGCCATCGGCACCAATTTCGGCATTCAGCGCTTCACCGGCAACATCTTGTTTGATGAAAAGATCGGCGGCACGGTGCATATGGCGCTTGGACGCGGCTACCCTGAGACGGGCAGCCAGAACGAGTCCGCCATTCACTGGGACATGATTTGCGACATGCGGCAAGGCGGCGAGATCGTCGTGGATGGCGAAACGCTCTACCGCGACGGTAAGTTTGTGTTCTAGGCAAGCACAGGGATCAGCCGAAACTGATCCCTGCTGCAATCTTTAGGGGTGACATTGGCGCGAAAGTCTGTTTGCGCTAAAATGAACAAGCTAACCATTCTGTGCAGCTTCAGGGCTAAAAACTCATGACGTTTGAACTGTTGTTATTCATCGTCGTGGCGGCTGTGGCAATTTTCTCGGCAGCATTCATGCTCGTCAGCCGAAATGCCGTTCACAGTGCGCTATTTCTCGTGGTGAACTTGCTGTGCGTGGCATTCTTCTACCTGATGCTCAGCGCACCTTTCTTGGCAATGGTGCAGATCACCGTTTATGCAGGCGCGATCATGGTCTTGTTCATGTTCGTGATCATGCTGCTTGGCTCCGAGCGTTTGGGCGGCGGCACAGCCAAATACGGCTGGTTGGCTGGCGGCGCTATCGCGCTCACCACGATTTTCTTGGTCGTCGTGTTTGTGGCGGTTGTGCAAGGGCAAATCGGCGCGCTGGAACCACAGCCACAGCCACCACAAGCGCGCTTTGTCCACGCGGTGGCAAATGCGCCAGCTGTGGATATTTATTTGAATAACCAGCGCGTGGCGGCTGATCTGAGCTACGGGCAATCCACCGCACTGCAAAGATTGCTGCCCGGTGACTATAACCTGCTGATCTTTGAGGCGTGTACGCTAGAAGAACGCGGCTTGTGTCCGAATCCTCTGGAGATCGGTGCAGCACCGCTTGTGGCGCTGCCGCTCAGCCTTGCGCCTGATAGCACTGCTGCCTACCTCGTAGCAGGCACACCGACCGACTTACGCTTGCTGAATGTGCCGCTTGACCTGACGCCGCCCGCGGATGAAAACACCTTCCGCCTGACGGTCGTCCATGCGCTACCTGCCTATGGCGAAGTGAACTTCATCCAGCAGGATTTGGCGGATGCGGCGCGCAGCACTGTTTTGGCTGCTAACCTCGCCTTTGGCGAGGCATCCGCACCACTGACGCTCCGCCGCGATACCTACGACTTCCTTTTCGAGAATTTGGGCAACCGCCTCGTGGCGCTGCGGGACTACAGCGCACGGGCGCGCACGCACGAACTGCTCATCTTGAGTGCGGCACCTGTGCCAGTGGTGGAAGGTGCGCCAAGCCTGCGGATAGATTACATCCGTCCCAGTGCGCCAAGCGCCGCGCATGAGTACGGCAGCCCACAGCAAATCGGGATTGAAATGCTGACGACCTACCTGCTGCCGTTCCAATTGGTGGCGCTACTGCTGCTGGCAACGATGGTCGGTGCGATCATGCTCACCCGTGAGGAAGTGATCCGACGGGAACGCCAGCGTCTGGTGGTCAGCCCGGCGATCAAACGCATCAACCGTGCCATTCCAATCAATGTAACTGCTAGCAGCACCGAAAAAGTGCTGCCAAGCGGCGAAGCCGAACCAAGCGCCGACTAATGCGCGCCTAAGACAAGGGGGAAAAGAAGCGTGCAACCACCTACGGTCGCCACTGAATACTTTGTTGTGCTAAGTGCGGTGCTGTTCATCATGGGCGTGTTAGGCGTTCTGGTGCGGCGCAACGCCATCATGATCTTTATGTCCGTCGAGCTAATGCTGAACGCTGCCAACCTTGCCCTTGTGGCCTTTGCGCGGCAGTGGGGCAACGCGGGCGGGCAACTCACCGTCTTCTTCGTGATCACCATCGCCGCGGCGGAAGTGGCAGTCGGCTTGGCGCTGATTGTGGCGATCTTCCGCACGAAGAAATCCATTGATATTGACGAACTCAACGCGATGCAAGGATAGAGTGGCATGGAAGTAATCGCATCCTTTGTTCCGTTAGTGGTGATCTTGCCCTTTGTTGGCGCACTGATCAACCTCTTTTTAGGGCGCTACATGAGCGAGAAGCTCATCGGCGCTGTGGCAACCACTGCCGCGGGCTTGGCGTTTGCCATTGCCGCTGTGATGACCATCGGCATCACGGCGCACGGCTACGAGGCGACTGTTGTCAATCCGCCGCTGTTGGATAGCTGGCTGTACATTCCATCCGCCGCCATTGACATCCCATGGCAAATGCGCGTGGATACGCTCAGCCTGACCATGATGCTGGTCGTCACCGGCGTTGGCACGCTCATTCACCTGTACGCCATTGGCTACATGCATGGCGATTCGCGCTTTGCGCGCTTTTTTGTCTACCTGAACTTGTTCCTCGCCTTCATGCTGATCTTGGTAACGGGCAACAACTTCTTGATGATGTTCGTTGGCTGGGAAGGCGTCGGCTTGTGTTCTTTTCTGCTGATCGGTTTCTGGTTTGATAAGAAACATGGCGAGGGCTGGAAGAACAGCAACGCCGCACGCAAGGCGTTCATTGTGAACCGCGTGGGCGATTTCGGCTTGCTCATGGCGATCTTCCTGATCTTCTGGACGTTTGGCACACTCGACTACTACAAGCCAAACGAGGTGCTGCACCTTGAAGGTGAACCGCACAGTGCCGCGGTAGACACCTTGATCCGTGCAGGGGAAGGTGGTCACGGCGGATCGAGCCAGAAGGGCGTTTTTGCGCAAACAGAGGCGTGGCTTGCCGAAGGCGGGCATATTGTCTCGTTCGGCGTTTTTGAACTGCCTTTTGAGACGGTGATCACGCTCATCACGCTCTTTATGCTGATCGGCGTGACGGGCAAGAGCGCGCAAATTCCGCTCTTTGTGTGGCTGCCGGACGCCATGGCAGGTCCAACGCCTGTTAGTGCGCTGATCCATGCCGCGACGATGGTGACGGCAGGCGTCTATTTGATCACGCGCACCAGTGTGCTGTACCATGCTGCGCCGCTGTCTTCCGCGATTGTGACGATTATTGGTATTGCGACGGCGCTGATGGCAGGCTTCATTGCGCTTGGGCAGTGGGACATTAAAAAGGTGCTGGCATATTCAACGGTCAGCCAGCTAGGTTTCATGGTGGCGGCGGTTGGCTTGGGTGGCTATGCAGCTGGCATGTTCCACCTGATCACGCACGCCTTCTTCAAAGCGCTCTTGTTCTTGGGCAGTGGGTCGGTCATCCATGCGATGGAACACGGGCACCACCATGCTCATGCACACGGACATGCTGAAGGCGACTCGCACGGACACGACGATCACGGCGAGCAGGCTGATCATGGGCATGATGAGGCATTCGATCCACAAGACATGCGGAATATGGGTGGCTTGGCGCGCCGAATGCCGATCACCTTCGTCACCTATCTGATCGGCACGCTTGCCCTTGCTGGAATCTTCCCGTTGGCGGGCTTCTGGTCGAAGGATGAGATTTTGGGCAAGGCGTTCAATGCCGGCTTTAACGACGGCAAGATCGAGGGCTTCTTGGCGCTTGGCGTGCTGATGGTGGCGGCGGGCTTCACTGCCTTCTATATGTGGCGGCAGATCAAGCTAGTCTTTTTGGGCGTGCCGCGCACAGAGGCAGCCGCCGCTGCGCCTGAATCCAGCCCGTCAATGACCATTCCGCTGTTAGTGCTGGCAGCGCTCACCATCTTCGGCGGTGCGCTGAACGTGCCGCTAGGCGTCAGTGGGGTGTTGGTGTTGGGCGTGCTGTTCATCATGGCGGGCTTCTGGCTGCTATGGGCATTGCCCGGCGTGCGTTTGTTCTTCATCGGGCGCGCTGAGCCAGTTACCAGCCAGCCAACCGTAAATCCGATCTTCCGCCTGATTGTGCTTGCTTCTTCGGCGGCGTTCATCCTCAGCGGTGCGGCGATCATGTTCGTGCCGTCGCTGGGCGCCAGCTATCAGTTAGAGGTGCTTGTGCTGTGGCTGGAACACAGCGTGCCATACACCAAAGGCTTGACGCTCAACCCGATTTTGGCGATTGTGGCGCTCAGCGTGGGCATTGCGGGCATTCTGTTGGCGCAGCGCGTCTACAGCCCGTCGGCATTGGCAGAGGGCAACCAAGACATCCTAGAAGCGCAACCCAGCACACGGGCTGCCTTCCGCCTCTCCAACGCCAAGCTGTATTGGGATGAGACCTACGGGCGCTTCATTGAGCAGCCCTATAACCGTGCCGCTGCATGGCTGGCGAATAAGCTGGACTGGGAATTCTGGCATGATCGCTTCCATCACACCGTCTTCCGCGATTTCTATAAGCGTGCGGCAGATTTCATCGCTACGCCGGTGGATCGTGGTGCGATTGATCAAGGCTTTCTGCGGATTGCGCGTGGTGTGGCACAGATTGCGGCACGGCTGCGCGGCGTGCAGACGGGCTATGTGCGGACGTATGTGTTCACCATGCTCTTTGGTGTGGTGTTGGTGATGCTTATCCTGCTGCTGCCGCTGCTGAGGCAGTAGGGCGGCGAGAGCGCAAAGGCAATTGAGGGAAAATCATGGAAAAGAACGATATGCTAATCAACATTGTGCTGTTCTCGCCGCTGGTCGGGATCGCCCTGCTCCTGATCTTTGGGCGGGCGCGGGAAGAGCGCATCAAGTGGGTCGCGTTGGTCTCATCGCTGGTCACGCTTGCCTTCTCAATCATCCTGCTGGGTGCTTTTGACCAAAGCAAGGCAGGGATGCAGCTTGAGAACTTGGGCGAGTGGTTCCGCTTGGGCAACTACACCGTCAGCTACTACGTGGGCGTGGACGGTTTGAGCGTGCTGCTTGTGGTGCTAACGGCGTTCATCATGCCGTTGGCGATTCTGTTCTCGCTCTACCACGTCAAGGATCGGGTACGGCTGTATTACTCGTTCCTGCTACTGCTCGAATTCGCCATGATCGGCGTCTTTGTGGCACAGGATTTGTTCATGTTCTATGTGTTCTGGGAAGTCTCGCTGGTGCCGATGTATTTCTTGGTCGGTATTTGGGGATCGGAACAGCGCATTTATGCAGCGGTCAAATTCTTCCTCTACACGATGGCAGGCTCTATCCTGATGCTGCTCGCCATTTTGTGGATGGGCAACCATTTCGGCACGTTCAACGTGATGCAGATCAAGGCGGCGATTGAAGCTGCCGCTGGCACGCCTGAGGGCGCTTTCCCAAGCGCTGTGACGGAACTGCTGCTGTTCTTGGGCTTCTTCATCGCCTTTGCCATCAAAGTGCCGATTTGGCCTCTGCATTCGTGGCTGCCGGACGCGCACGTGCAAGCGCCAACGGCTGGCTCGGTCATTCTGGCGGGCGTGCTGCTGAAGTTGGGCACCTATGGTTTGGTGCGCTTCAATCTGGGCTTGTTTCCGCAGATGTCGGTGACTTTAGCGCCAATCATCGGCATTTTGGCGATCATCGGCATTATTTATGGTGCGTGGGTCAGCTACGCGCAAACCGACGTGAAAAAGTTGGTTGCCTACTCGTCCATCAGCCACTTAGGCTTTGTGGTATTGGGCATTTTTGCCCTAAACGCAGCCGGCATCAGCGGCGCAACCTTGCAGATGATCAATCACGGCATCAGCACGGGCGGCTTGTTTCTTGTGGTCGGTATGCTCTATGAGCGGCGGCACACGAAGGCAATTGATGCCTTTGGCGGCGTTTGGAAAGCGCTGCCTGTCTTTAGCGGCTTGGCGTTGGTTATCACGCTCTCCAGCATGGGCTTGCCGGGCTTGAACGGCTTCGTTGGCGAGTTCACGATCCTGCTCGGCACGGCAGGCTCGCCGGTGTTGGGCTTAGGGTTCGCCTTCTTCGGCACCATCGGTGTGATCTTGGCGGCCGTCTACCTGCTTTATATGTGGAACAAGGTCTTTATGGGCGAGTACAAAGCGCCAGCGGCAGCCGCCCACGGCGATTTTGCCCTTGCCCCAGCCACAGGCGGCGGGCATGAAGGCGATGGCGAGGATGTTCACGCTGATCATGGGCATGACGATCACGGACATGGCGGCGAGAATCCGTATCCGCCCTTAATGTGGAACGAGGTGACCGCGCTTGTGGTTGTAGTGGTGGCTGCCTTCGTGATCGGCTTGTATCCGCGCCCGTTCTTCGGCTACATGGATGCCTCGACCAATGCGGCTGCCGCTGAACTCTCGCGCTACATCCCGAATCAGGCGGCGTCCGAGAACATTCAGGCGGAATAACCATGCTTGATCTAAGCACAATGAATATCGGCGCGACTTTGCCAGCCCTCTCGCTGGCATTGGGCGCGTGCATTCTGTTGATTATTGATCTCTCTGTGCCGAAAGAGCGCAAAGAAATCACTTTGACGCTCTCGCTGATTGGTGTGGGCGTCTCGTTTGTGATTACGCTGCTCTCGCTGGGCGAGCAGGGCAGTGCCTTTATGGGCATGTACATTGCGGATAACTTCACTGGCATGGTTAACCTGATTGTGCTGGCGGCTGCCTTCATCGGCTTGTTGGTTGCCTATGACTACCTGAAGCGCACGGGCATGAATCGCGGCGAATACTATCCGCTGCTGCTGATGACTGCCTCTGGTGCGATGTTCATGGGATCGGCAGGCGATCTGGTGGTGCTGCTGGTGGCGCTTGAGCTGCTCTCGATTCCGCTGTACATCTTGTCGGGCTTTCGGCGTCCGGATGCGCGCTCTGAAGAAAGTGCCATGAAATACTTTCTGCTTGGCGCGTTTTCAAGCGGCTTTTTGGTCTACGGCATTGCGCTGACCTACGGCGCGATGGGTACGACCAACCTTGCCGAGATTTTCGCCCGTGTGCAGGCAGGACAGAATACCTCACCGTTCTTGTTGCTGATGGGTACGGCGTTGTTGCTGGTTGGCTTGGGCTTCAAAGTGGCAGTCGTGCCGTTCCACCTATGGACGCCGGACGTTTATCAGGGTGCGCCAACGCCTGTGACTGCCTATATGAGCGTTGCGGCAAAAGTTGGCGGCTTTGCGGCGCTGCTGCGTGTGATGACGCTTGCCCTGCCGACGTTTGCGCTGGGTGCGCTGCCTGAGCTAGCGCCTGATCAGACGATCATAATTCACGCCGCATGGCAAGACACTGTGGCGATCCTTGCCGCGCTGACTATGATCCTTGGTAACTTTGTGGCAGTGGCGCAGCGTGATATTAAGCGCCTGTTGGCGTATTCCAGCATCGCGCACGCGGGCTACATTATGATGGCAGTCGCAGCCGCGGGCAGCTTCCAAGTGACGGGCGACGATTTCGGGGCGCCGATCACATCGCTCGTGATTGCCGAAGAAGCACTGCGCGGCGCGCTGATCTACCTTGCAGCCTATACCTTCACCAACATCGGCGCCTTTGCCGTCGGCATGGCAGTGGAGCGCAACGATGCCACTGGCACACTGCTGGATGACTTTGCCGGGCTAGGGCGTGCCAGACCGTTCCTCGCAGGCGCGATGACGATCTTCATGCTCAGCCTGACGGGCATTCCGCTGACGGGCGGCTTTGTGGGCAAGTGGTTTGTCTTTTTCAGCACGATGAACGCCGGCTTGGGCTTGCTGGCGCTGATCGGCGTGCTGACTAGCGTGGTGAGCGCCTACTACTATCTGCGCGTCATCGTCAAGATGTGGCTGGAAGCTGGTGAGGGCGAGGCAAGCGCACCGCCGCGCTTGGCAGGCGCCATCGCTTTCTGCGCGGTGGCAACGCTGATCATTGGCGTGCTGCCAACACTGGTCACCGGCTTTGCCGACGCGGTGACGCTGGCACTTGTGCGCTAAAACGCGCCACTAACGGCACTTTTCAGCGCGGCGTGAGGGTGAATCTTCACGCCGCGCTGTGTTGTATAATATTGTGTGGGCTAGTTTGATAAGGTGTTGGCTATGCGTGCCATTGAACAGGCAATTGTGGAAAAGTTCCGATCCCTGAATAAGGAGCCGCAATAGCGAGTCTTGGCGCAGTTGAAAGAATATGCTGAGCTATTTGATTGGGAAAAATGGTTTCAACAAGTGGAAGCACTTTACGCGGAAAGCCAGAGCGGGCGGGAAAAGCTGCCTGAAGTGGACGTTGTGGGTTTGCTGCGCGAAATACGTGAGGAATAGTGAACACACTTGTGCTAGACTCCAACATTTTGTTGGCGAGCGCTTTGCCCCAAGAGCCATTGCTGATCCGCGCCTATGAAATTGCTCTGCAATTCAATCTACCGAGAGCCTACGACTCGCAATATCTTGCGTTAGCAGAACGGCTAACATGCGATTTTTTGGACAGCCGATCAAACCTTGTATAACAGCATTCAAAGGCGCTTCCCACATATCCGCTGGCTGGGAAATATTGCATCGCCAAGTTGATACAAACACGCACTAACCGCACCGCGCTGTGTTACAATTGCAGCGTAAGGTTGCTGGAAGGGGAGGTTCCCCATGCCCATTTTACCTGATTGGTTGAACTGCTTGAAGGCATATCTGAGCATGAGCAGGCAATTGCCCTAGCAATTCTGCGCGAGAGAATACTGCTGCAAGGCGTATCGGGCAAGTTGCCTATTGGTGAGCTAGGTGAGTCATTTGTTGCTCAAACACGGCACATTCACCTACCCACCGAAGACATGGATGAAATGCTGCGCGTTATTGAAGAAGATTGCGAAATTGTTGATGATACACCGCCGCTCTCTCTTGATTGATACGAACGCTGCTGCTGCCTATCTCAACGGCGATAGTGTGTTGGCGCAATTGCTCTTAGAAAATGCTGTGGTTATCTCTTTTGTCGTTTTAGGCGAACTCTATTATGGCGCAGAACACTCAACACGCCGTGAACAAAATCTTGCGCGCATTAAAACTTTTGCCGATGGGCGCGTTGTGATTGGCTGTGATGAGCAAACGGCAGACCACTACGGGCGCATCAAAAGTGCGCTGCGCCTTAGTGGTCGCCCAATCCCTCATAACGATGTTTGGATTGCAGCGCAAGCCATACAACACGCTTTGGCGGTCGTCACCCGTGATGCACACTTTCAGCATGTGCAAAACCTGAACGTGCAGGCATGGTAAAGGACTCGCACAGTGCATATTGCCTTGCTTGCCACCGACCCTAGCGAGCCGCATGGTTGGAGCAACCACGCCCGCGATCTGATCGGCGCGCTTGCCGCACACGGCACACAGATCACCCTCATCACCGCGCAGAATGCCGCCCCGGATCCGAACCTGCCCAACACAGCCGTGCGGCGCATCCTGCCGAGCCTGACCACGCCGCCGCGTGCGCTCAACCTGCGCTTGCTGGCTGCTAACCTTGCCATGCGCCATGCCGCACGCAACGCCGATCTGGTGCATGTGTTGGCAGAGCCTTACACCCTTGCAGCGCTTGCCCTTCGCCAACCGCTGCTTGTAACGGCACACGGCACCTACCTTCCACAAACAGCAAAGCTGCCGCGTTTTGGCGCGCTGTATCGGCGTGCTTACCGCCGCGCCCAAATTATCTGCGTCAGCAGCTACACCGAACGCCGCGTTCGCGCCGCCTTACCACAGGCACACACGCAAGTCATCCCTAACGGTGTGGATACAACACGCTTTGCCCAGCCGATCATGGTGCAGGTGGCAAAGCGTGCGCCAACCGTGTTGGCTGTTGGTCAGGTGAAGCCGCGCAAAGGCTTTCTGGAAATTGTTGAGGCAATGGCACGCGTGCGGCAAATCATCCCAGATGCTGAGGCGGTTTTCATCGGCAGCACCAGTGGCGATCCGCGCTATGTGGCAAGCCTGCATGAACGGATTGCCGCGCTCGGTCTGAGTGATGCTGTGCGCTTACTCGGACGGCTGCCCGATGCTGAACTGCTGGCATGGTATGCGGCAGCCGATGTCTTTGCGCTCCATTCGCGCAATCAGGGCGATAAATTCGAGGGCTTCGGCTTGGTCTACCTTGAGGCAAGCGCGGCAGGTTTGCCCGTCATTGGCACAACGGACTGCGGCGCGGAAGATGCCATTCAGCAGGGCAAGACAGGTTTTTTGGTGGCGCAAGGCGATAGTGCAGGGTTAGCGGATGCGATTGTGCGCTTGTTGCGCGATCCTGAGTTGCGGGCGCAGCTCGGTGTGGCGGGCAAAGCCTTTGCCGCGCAGCACACTTGGGAAGCAGCTGCGCGGCAAGTCTTAACACTGTATCAGCAGGTGCTTATGGCACCACTGAATAGATGATCTCAAAAAGGTTATTTGCCTCACCCGCAGGACCTTCATTCACCTCGTTGTTCAAGTCAACCACAACGGCATCCTTGAAGCTACCAACGTTTGGCACGCCCGGATAGTTGATCACGACGGTGGTCTGCTGCTGGCTTGCCAAGCCCGGCACAATCACTGCACCGAACACGCCTTGGAAGGACGCTGCTACTGCAAACTGACCCGCGTTGGCGCCGCCCTGATTACGGAGGGTGACAGTCAGGCTGAAAGGTGCAGAGACCTTCAGCGGATTCTGGCTGAGGAAGGCGCTTACCACCACAATATCAGGCTCGACGGGCAGCGGTGGTGGCGTGGCAGTCGCTGTGGCAAGTGGCGTCGGTGTTGGCGGCGTCGGCACGACGGGCAGCGTCCGCACGTTGCCAAAAATGCTCACAATGCCGGCATCGCCGGTGATCCACGCCAGTTGCCCTTGGAAGTTGAAAGTGAACCATGTGTAGTTGTTGTTCGCCCCAAGCAGTTGCACCTTTGAACCACGCGGCAAGCGTCCGATAGGTGGCTCATAGGCTAAGCCGGGACCGTAGCGCACGTTCACAAAGTCGTTCAGCACGGTTAGCTCGACAAAAGCAGGTGTGGCGGTTACCACCAATGGCGGCGTCGTTGGCTGCACAACGGGCGGTGGTGGCGGTGGTGCAATCAAGGTCGGCTGAACAGCCACATTAGGCTGATCGGGCAAGCGCTGCCCTCCTTTGTAGCGTGCGAGAAGGCGTCCGCCACCTGTCGCGTTCGTCTCAAAGATGATGCTGTTTTGTGTGGTCTCGCCCGCGCCGATGGAAGGCTCAAAAGTGCCTTGCACAGCGTTCTGTGGCGGCAATGCCTGCAAGGCTGCATAGAGCGCTGCGGACTGCGTGCCAGCCGTCGGAATGGCGGAGAGGACAGCATTCGCAGCATCGTAGGCTGCCGCAGCGATGCCGTCTGGTGCTTCACCGAATGCCTCAAGGTACGCAGCTACAAAGGCGGTACTGGCAGGCGAAGTATCTGAGAGCAGCCAGTTGGTAACGCCAACCATGCCGCTGAGCGGCGCGGCGCCTAGCGCATTGATGAAAGCACGGTTATCCGCCTGATCAGTCACGAAGCGTCCTGTGAAGTTTGCCTCGCGCAGCGCCTGATACAGCTCCACCAATTGCGCGGTCTCGCCAAAGGCAACCACCGTATCCGGCTGTGTTTGCAGCACCACTTGCGCCGCAGAGGCGACCGGCGCGTTCGGGTCTTGCAGCACGGGCGTGGCAGCGGTTTGGCGCTGTGCCAACGCCACGACCAGTGCGGTTGCGGCTGAGGCTGCGCCGCTGCTGGTGCCTTGATAAAGCGTGATGCGCCGTGCGCCAAAGTTGCCGATCAGCATATCGGCAAGGGCAGTCATGCGCGCTGAGTCCGCGGCACGCGAACGGAAACTGTTGGTGCTGGCACCGACGCGCACTTCGCTGTTAACGGCGGCGGTGAACAGCGGCGCACCATTGGGAGAACGATTGGCAATTGCCTGTGCGAAAGCAGGGCTATCTGGTCCGAAGATGGCTGCCACGCCAATTTGCTCTAGGCGGCTGATGGCGGCAACCACCTCCTCTTGTGTGCGTGCTTCTGCCACGGCTGGGCTAACACCCACGCGCTGTCCATCGGGCAGTTGCACGCCACCGCGTTGGTTCACCTGCTCTAGGGCAAGGCGCACGCCGCGAAAGGTGCTGCTGTTGGTTGCGCCAATCACGCCGAAGATGACAGGTTGCCCCTGCGCGGTCGCCGCCGAGGGCGGCAGTAAAGCGATGATCAGCGCAAGGCAGATCAACATCAAACTAAGTTTTTTCATAGCTTTTCTTCCCTTTGTGAAACTCGCAGCCTTTTCCCATGCGTATATTACCGCAACTGGCGCGGCAAGGGTGCGCGGTGTGTGCCGTTCGCCTAAGCAACGCTCGCCCTACGCGATCCCTACGCCGTGATCAGAAATGTTTTTTGGCAATTTATGAAACTTTAGCCAGTCTAAACTGCCAAAAACATTGGCTGTGGCAAGATTCAGTGTGCTAACAAATGCCATGATGTGAAAAGTTTGCTATAGGCGATAAATAGTTTTTGCCACATAATAAAATTATATAAAAATCGTTTGGGCGAAAGCGTGAGGGAATGGCACGCGTTTTCATCAGTTATAACTCCCAAGATCGCCCGTTCATACTCAAAATAGCGGCGCAGTTACAAGCCGCCGAACATGATGTATGGCTTGATGTATGGCGCATCAGTGGGCGGGTGCCCTATTGGGAAGAGATCAAAGCGGGCATTGAACAATGCACGCATTTTGTGTTTGCCATTTCGCCGCAAGCCATCGAGTCGGAGAGTGGATCACGCATTGAGCTGGATCATGCCGCTGGTCTGCCTTCGGAAAAGCGCCCGATTATCGTCCCGCTCCTGGTGCGCAAAACGCCCCTAGAGGCACTCCCCATCACCATCTCGGCAGGGCGTCTGCACATTCACGACTTTGTGAATAAGCCCTTTGAGGCAATGCTGAGCAATGTGTTGCACGCTGTTGCATCCAGCAAAACAGAGTCTGCCAGCAAGCTCAGCACCAGTGTGTTCACCTCGCAACGAGCGCAAAAACTGCGCTATACAGAAGCGATTGCCCTTGTGCAAGCAGGCGCATATGAGCAGGCAATCGCCAGCCTTGAAGAGCTTGCCGCACAGGGCTACCGCCCTACCATGATGCCCTTAGAGCGCGTTTTGAACCATGCGCGCCAGCGTATGATGGAGTCAAAGCGCCGTGCGGAAGCAGAAGATGCCTACGAAGAAATTGCCGCCCTTGAAGGGCTAAGCCGCGATCTTGCCCGTGAGGCATGGGCGCAGTTCCGTCACGATTACCCTGAATTCACCGATGATCCGCTGAACCTTGCCGCACGCCTAAGCCGCCGCAACGGACAAACCACCGTCCGCCACAATGTGGCTGACCTGCTGCCCGATTTTGAGTGGCGCAGCATTCCGCAAGGCGTGGCGCTGCTTGAGGACGCCACAAATCTCCGTAAATATAATCCGCAAGGCTCACGCGGCGGTTGGTATGATGTGCCTGCCTTCAAAATTGCCAAAACACCTATCACCAACCTGCAATATCAGTATTTCTTAGATGCGCCCGACGGCTACCGTGATATGCGTTGGTGGTCTTACTCGCTGCACGCCTCGGCATGGCGGCGCAAACGTCCGCAGGCAAAGCTGACCGCCGTCTTAGGTGACCGTTTGCCACGCACGCGCATCAGTTGGTTTGATGCGATTGCCTTTTGCCTATGGCTGAGCCATCGCAGCGGACAGCACATCACCTTGCCGACTGAGGTGCAGTGGCAGCGCGCCGCGCAAGGCGACGATGGACGGCGCTATCCGTATGGCAACACTTTTGATGAAACGCGCTGCAATGTGCGCGAATCAGGGCATGGCGCACCCACACCTGTAGATGCCTATCCCAAGGGTGTGAGCCCCTATGGCGTGCTGGATATGCAAGGCAATGTGTGGGAATGGTGCCTGACCGAGTGGCAGACCGACTCTGCCCATGTGGAAGGTGGCAACGCACGCGCTTTACGTGGCGGCGCATGGTCATCGGTAGGCGCTATGGTGAACTGTTTCTACCGCTATCAGAACATTCCCTCTGTCGAGCTAGACTCTATTGGTTTCCGCCCAGTGCTGTTGGATGATTAAACGCATCACCAGCCGACTGCGCTATAATCTACCTATGCCTGATTTTCTAGACATTCCCGAACGGCTTGTACCGCTCCTAAGGGTGTTGGCTGAAACAGCCAAACACCATGCCACGCCTTTATACGTGGTAGGCGGCTTTGTGCGCGATAATCTGCTGAAGCTGCCAACCTACGAGCCTGATCTGGACTTGGTGGCGGTTGGGAATGCGCCCGCCCTTGTCAAAGAATTGGCAGCGCAGCATGGCGGCAGCTTCACCGCACACCCGCCGTTTGGCACGGCAACATGGCATTTGCCCTCAGGAATGCCCATGCGTGCGATTGATTTTGCCACCACACGCACCGAGATCTATGCCACTGCGGCTGCTTTGCCGACGGTGACGCTTATCAGCGGTGCGGACGCCTTGCAGCGCGATGCACACCGCCGCGATTTTTCCGTGAACACGCTTGCCATGCAGCTTGCCCCTGAGCCATTTGGCGCCTTGATCGATCCACTGGGTGCGCTGCCTGATCTGCACCAAGGCGTGCTACGTACTTTGCATCCACACAGCTTTAGTGACGACCCAACACGCCTGCTGCGCGCCGCCCGTTTTGTGGCACGGCTTGGTTTTCGGCTGGCGGCGGAGAGCATTGCCGAGCTACCGCAAGGACTGCCACATATTGCTGCCCTCAGCGGTGAGCGCCTGCGCCACGAGTTCGATCTGATCTTTGCGGAAGAAATGCCTCACGTTGCCTTGCGCTGGCTGGCAGAGCATGGCGTGCTGGCTGCTATTGATCCAAGATTAACCTTTGATGAGCGTTTGGAGTCCGCCTATCCTGCTTTGCGTGCGCTGCGTGAGTCACCGCCTGATCTTGATCACCTTGCGGCAAGTTGGGCGCTTTTTGGCAGCACATTCCCTGATGACGCGGCGCTTTTAGAGCGCCTTGCCCTGCCCAAAGCAACCCATCGGGCAGTCGCAGAGGTGCGCCGCGCACGGCTTGCCCTTGCCTGCCTTGAACCTACTGCGCCGCCGAGCCAAATTACCCGTGCGCTTGTGCCGTTTTGCACAGAAGCGGTGGTAGCTGCCGCGCTCATCGGCACGCCCACAGATCGGGATCGGGTCTGGCAGTATTTAACCCTTTGGCGATATGCCCAACCTGCTGCGGATGGTAACTTTTTGCGTAGTCTGGGGTTGAAACCTAGTCCGCTTTTCGGTAGACTCCTCTCCCGCTTGCGGGATGCGCTTTTGGATGGTGAGGTAAGCTCACCTGAAGCGCAGCGCGCATTGCTTAAAGAATGGGTAAACAAAGCACAAGACGGCGCCAAGCCACACGAACACACCACATGACCGCCATCGAACGCCACACACTCTTGCTACAAATGCAAGTGGTTTTCCGTGCTGCTGAACGTGACGATTTACCCAAGCTGGAATGGTACGGCAAATATACGCATTTTCGGCAGGTGTTTCAGCGCACCTACGAAGAACAACTGCGTGGGCAGCGCCTGATGCTGCTAGCGGATGTCAACGGCTTTCCAGTTGGACAAATCTTCATCCAGCTAGAAAACTACGAGGATTTGTGGCTGGATATGCGGAAGCGTGCCTACCTGTATTCGCTGCGCGTGATGGATGCTTTTCAGCGGCAAGGGCTAGGATCGGCGCTGCTGCGCGAGGCAGAGACACTGCTGCGCGCTCAACGCTACGATTCGGTGAGCATTGCGGCAGCAAAGGATAATCTGGGTGCGCGGCGGCTCTATGAACGGCACGCTTTTCGCGTGGTTGCTGAAGATGCCGGACGCTGGAGCTACGTTGATCACGAAGGGCTGACGCACTACGTTAACGAACCGTGTTGGATTCTTGAGAAGTTTTTGCGCTAATGCACTGGGTAACCCACTGTATAACGATTGAGGTGATATGACAAAGGCAACTGGTACACTGACTCCACGTTTAGAAGCTGTCAAAGTGCTGCGTTGGCGCGGCGGCAGCCACCCAACCTACCAAGCAATCACACTTCAAATGGCGCGGGAAGGAATGCGCGCCTACACTTGGGCGCAGAGCGCCAATTTCCGCTATCCACTCCGCAGCCAACAGTATGACAAAGTGCTGTACTGCGTTGAAGGCTCACTCGAAGTGGTGCTGCCTGACCTCAATCAGCGCGTGGTGCTGCGTCCGGGCGACCGCCTGGAACTGCCGCGCAATGTGCGCCACGCTATGATCATCGGTGAACGCGGCGCACGCTGCGTTGAAGGCGAAAAAGCAACACTGGCGAACTAACCTTATGCGCCGCCGTCGCCGTTCTGCGCCAACCGTCACAGAGCCTGTCGAAGCATCCGCCGAAAGCGCGCTGCCGCGCCGCCTGACGCCGCCACGCCCGCGCTTGCCGTTCACCTTGCAAGGATCGGTGCTGCTTGGCATCTTGGCGGTGATTGGGCTTGGTGTGGTGTGGCTGCTGGCAAGTTTCGACATACTTCCTACAGCACTTGTGGTAGCAGTTCCCAGCGCGGCAGCAGCTTTTGGTGCGCTGTGGTTTTTGGCGGCGTTGGTGCGCCGCAACCCACGTGGCATCGTCTTTAGTGCGGCATGGCTTGGCGGGGCGCTCAGCTTGTTGCTGGCGGCACAAGGCATTGCGGCGGTTGGCACCACGCTGATCGGCTTGGTGTTCATCGCTGTCGGTGCGGCGCTCATCCTGCGCGGCTTGCTGATGGCAAACCAACCGCTTTAGGCAAAACAAGACGGGACGCCCTAGGGCGTCCCGTCTTAATGAGCAGCAGCTTACTTTACTTCGATCACTGCGCTAACTTCTTCGAGCTTCTTCTTCGCGTCGGCGGCGGCGTCCTTCGAGACGGCTTCCAAGACCGGCTTGGGCGCAGCTTCCACCAAATCCTTCGCCTCTTTCAAGCCAAGGTTGGTCAGGGCGCGCACGACCTTGATCACGTCAATCTTCTTCGGACCAACGTCCTTCAGAATCACGGTGAACTCGGTCTGCTCTTCAACAGGCTCAGCCTCTGCGGCAGGTGCTGCGCCGCCCATCGGCATCGCCATCATGGGCATGGCAGCGGCAGCCTTCACGCCCCAAGTTTCCTCAAGTGCCTTTGTCAGTTCGACGATCTCCAAAACGGTTAGCTTGCCCAGTTCGGCAACCAATGCTTGTACGTCTGCCATAGTCGGATCAATCCTTTGTCGGGTTCAGATTTTCAGATAGTCAAAAGGTGTGGCGCACACAAGCGCCTTGCTTAGGCAGCGTCTGTGCCGCCGCCTTCCAGTTTATCGGTATATGCCTTCAACACTTGCGCCAAATTCTGCGCGGGCGTGCCAATGAGCGCCAAGAAGCCCGTGGCGGGGCTTTGGAGCGTGCCGATGAGCGTTGCCCGTGCTTCGTCTAGGGTTGGCATGGTCGAGAGCGCCTCGAGCTGCTCTGCCCTGAAGATCAACTCGCCTAGCACAGCGCCTTTCAGCACTAATTGCGGCTGATCTTTAATGCCGAGCAAGGTCTTGGTCACTTTCGTCACATCGCTGTAGGCGAGCGCAACGGCAACGGGACCCTCGAACAGGTCGTCAGGGGCGGCAAAGCCGCTTTCGCGCAGGGCAATTTTGAAGATGGTGTTCTTCACAACGGCATACGAGGCGTCCACATCGCGCAGCACCTTACGCACCGCGCTAAGATTTTTCATAGACATGCCGCGATACTCGGTGATAACCATGCCCTGCGAACGGCGCAAAACATCTAGGTATGTGCTGTAGAGTTGGTCTTTTTTTGCTTTACTGATTGCCAAAGCTGCATTCCTCCTTTCCAAGAGGGTAGGGTGTTCAAGCACCAAAAAAGCGGTCTTCTGGCACACGCACAAAAGACCGCCGTTCAGAGTCGGCTGGAAGCAGCAAGATAAGGTTGCTGTGCTTCACCTCGGCAGGCTAACCAATTAAGCTGCGGCTAGGCAGCACCTGCGGTCTGCGGTGCGAACATGGCTAATCATAGCGGGTGGGTGGGCATCCGTCAAGGTTGGAGTTGGGCAGGATGTGCTGAAAATCGCCGCTGTGGACTGCCAAAACTTGTGTGAAGGGCTTCCTCAGGGCAGCCCGTTGCTTCCGTGAAAAGGGGTTGACGGATCCCCACAACCTTCACCCCTTCCGAAAAGAAACACCATTGCCCACGCCGATGCCCTGTGCTACAGTTAGCAGGTTGGTAGATACTTGAGCGTGTTCGTCTGAAGTCCTATGAAGTTCCTGCTGGCACAAATCCTTCATTTGGTGAAGGATCGCCCCAATCGCGTCAACCTGATTGCTTTGGCGCGCTTCCTGCTTACCTTGTTGATTCTGGTCACCATCTACAGCGTCCTCTTTCACTACATCATGGAGTATGAGGGGCGCTCGCAATCGTGGGTGACAGGCTTCTACTGGACGCTCACAGTGATGTCTACACTTGGCTTTGGCGATATCACCTTCGACTCAGACTTAGGCAAGGTTTTCTCCATTGTGGTGCTGCTCAGCGGCATTGTTTTTTTGCTGATCCTGCTGCCGTTCACCTTCATCGAGTTCTTCTATGCGCCGTGGATGAAGGCGCAGCAGGCTGCCAGAGCGCCTACACGCCTTTCGGAAAAGACGCGGCAGCACGTTATATTGACGCACTTCGACAACGTCACACGGTCGCTGATCGAAAAGCTGCGCCAGTATCAGTATCCCTATGTGTTGCTGGTCGCTGATCTGAACGAGGCGCTTAATCTGCATGATCTTGGCTACAAAGTGATGTTGGGCGAGTTGGATAATCCCAAAACCTATCAACTTGCCCGTGCCGATAGAGCCCTGCTGATTGCCGCCACCGGCAGCGATCAGCTTAATGCGAATATCGCCTCCACTGCCCGCGAAGTTTCTGAGCGCGTGCCAATTCTGGCAACTGCCAACCTGCCCGCTTCTGTGGACATTCTGGAATTGGCAGGCTGCAATTATGTGCTGCAATTAGGCGAAATGATGGGACAAGCAGTGGCACGCCGCGTCCCCGGTGATGAACGCCAAGTTTATCCACTCGGACAGTTCGACGAACTGCTGATCGTCGAGACAATGGTGCGCGATACGGCGTTAGTTGGGCGCACTTTGAGCGAGATTCGCCTGCGCGAACAGGTCGGCATCAACGTTTTAGGGTTGTGGCAGCGCGGCGCTTTCCATGCGGCTGAGCCAAACGCGGTCATCACCGAGAACACCGTCTTGGTCATGGCAGGCACCCAAGCCCAAATTGATCAATACAATGCGCTGTTCCACACACCGCAGCCGATCACCGCACCGATTGTGATCATCGGTGCAGGGCGTGTTGGGCGTGCCACCGCACGCGCTCTTGCCGCACGCAACCTTGACTATCGCATTGTGGAAAAGGCGAAAGAGCGCATCCGTGACCCTGAGAAATACATCCTGGGTGACGCCGCAGAACTCGAAGTGTTGGAACAAGCAGGCATCCGTGAGACGCCCGTTATCATCATCACCACGCATGATGACGACTTGAACATCTACCTCACGATCTACTGCCGCCGCTTGCGTCCCGAAGCGCAGATCATCAGCCGCGCCAACCTAGAGCGCAACGTGGCAACGCTGCACCGTGCCGGTGCCGATTTTGTCCTCTCGTATGCCTCAACTGGTGCCAATGCGATCATCAACCTGATGGGACGCGACAATATCCTGATGGTGGCGGAAGGGCTGGATATTTTCGAGGTGGAGATACCTGAAAACTTGGTGGGCAAGACGGTTGCCGAGTGCGATGTGCGCAACCGCACCGGCTGCACCGTTGTGGCGTTGCACATTGATGGGCAGGTGCAAATGCTCAACGATCCGCACCAGCCCTTGCCCACCGAAGGGCGCATCATCTTGATTGGCGTGCCAGAGTCTGAAAAGCGCTTCTTGAAACTCTACAAGAACAACGGCAACGGCGCACACTAAGCCTTAGTCAGCGTCCTGCCGCCACGCTTCAAAGCGCTCGCGTGACCAGGTGTTGATGACCTGCTCAGGGCTTGCCCAAGCGCGGCGCGCCGTCCGCACACCGAAGGGCAGCACATCAAAATCGGCGGCGGAATGCGCGTCGGTGTTCACGGCAAGTTTAATGCCCAGTTTGAGCGCTTGGCGAGCGTGTGCGCTGTCCAGATCAAGGCGGTGCGGATTGGCGTTAATCTCCAAGACGGTATCGGTGGCAAGCGCGGCGGCAAACACAGCATCCATATCCAGATCGGCGGGTTCGCGGTCAGGGATAAGTTGTCCGCGTGGATGCCCGATAATATCCACATGCGGATTGTTAATGGCGTTCAGCAGGCGCGCTGTGATGGTCGCCCGATCTTGCCTGAGCGCCGTGTGCAGCGATGCAATCACGACATCCAGCGCTGCCAGAACCTCATCTTCATAATCAAGGCTGCCATCGGCGCGGATTTCCATCTCCACACCCTGATAGATGCGTAAGGCGTCGCCAAATTCAGCCTGCACACTCTGGATTTCTTCGCGCTGCGCCCAAAGGCGCTCTACGCTTAAGCCGTTAGCAACGCCCAAACTTTGCGAGTGATCGGTGATGACGATGTATTGCAGACCGCGCTCACGCGCTTGCCACGCCATCTCGCGCACGCTCAGACGTCCGTCGCTCCATGTGGTATGCATGTGCAAGTCGGCACGAATATCGCCTATCTCTAGCAGGGTAGGCAGCGCGTTCGCCTGTGCCGCCTCAATCTCGCCGCGATCTTCGCGTAGTTCGGGCGGAATGTATGGCAGTTCTAGCCGTGCGTAGACTTCTTCTTCCGTCGCACACAGAAATTCCGCGCCGCTGCCATCTGTGGCAGAAAATGACCATTCGTTCAGGCTGAGCCCGCGTTGAAGTGCCAATTCACGCAGGCGGATGTTGTGCGCCTGACTGCCTGTGAAGTAGCTGAGCGCTGTGCCGAAACGGTCAGGCGGCACCACACGCAGATCGCATTGTAAGCCGTTGTGTAGTTCGACGCTGCTCTTTGTCTCGCCATGCCCAAGCACACGCACCACATCAGGGTGGTTGACGAAGGCTTCCATAATTGGCGCGGCGTCGTGGCTGGCGATCAGCAAGTCAACGTCGCCGATGGTCGCACGTCCACGCCGCAGGCTGCCGGCAATTTCGGCGCGCAGCACGCCTTGTACTGTTTGCAACGGGCGCAGCAAGCGCTCTGCGGCGCTCAGGGCAACATCGGCGCGGGCGCGTGTGGTGCGGCGTGCCAATGCCTCAATACCTTCTAGGATTTTTTGCTCGCTCTTGGCGCCCATCGAGGGCAGATCGCGCAGTTTGCCCTCGCGGGCAGCCGCTTCAAGGGCAGCGATAGAGGTAATGCCGCGTTGCTGATAGAACAGCATCGCCTTTTTAGGACCGACGCCATTCACGCGCAGCACATCCACCACGCCTTGCGGAATTTCTGCCTTCAGGTCTTCCAGCAGGCGCATGGTGCCGCCGTCCAGCAGTTCGGTAATCTTGCTGGCAATTGCCTTGCCCACGCCGTCAATCTCTTGTAGGCGTCCTTCGGCGGCGATGGCGCGCACATCTCGCGGCAGTTCGCGGAGTGCCTCTGCCACGCGCTGATAGGCGATCACTTCAAAGCGGTAGCCTGCCGAGTCTTTCAGGCGCAACAAGTCAGCCAGCAGGTCAAACGAGTCAGCAATTTGGCGGTTGGAGAGCATCTTACGGCACGCCTCACTAGGGAATAGTCAGGGTAAGTATACCGAATCAGCAGGGCAGGTGGATAGGGTTAGGTGGGCAGGGACAGCCTAATCAGCGTAAGATGTCCCTCGCTTGCCCGCTCTGAAAGACTAAATGACAAGAACTTTGGAGACTCCCTTCATGACCGCACCGCGTTTATCCACCACCGCGCAAAGCCTGATGGTTGCCCTCGATTTTCTGCCCGTTCCAGAAGGCATAGCCACACTGGGCATGGAACAGAAGGTTGCCGAGCGCTTCATCAATGCCTATGGCGCAGTTTGGTCAGAATTTTTCTTGCGCGAAACACCGCAACACAGCCTGAGCGTGCCTGCCTTCTCACTTGCCCGTCATGCCGTTACCAACGCTCTATACGCACAGTTCATCGCAGAGCGCGGCTATGACACGCCGCACTTCTGGACGCCCGAAGGTTGGGCATGGCGCGTTCGCACTGAGCGCACACAGCCGCGCTACTGGGGCGATCCGCGCTTCGAGGGCGACGATCTGCCTGTCAATGGCGTCAGTTGGTTTGAGGCGATGGCGTTTGCCCGCTGGGCAAGCCTCGTCACAGGTGAAAATATTCGCCTGCCCACAGAGGCAGAGTGGGAATGGGCAGGACGCGGCGATAATCCTAAATCACTCTATCCGTGGGGCAATATTTGGGATGCTGCCAAGCTGAACAGCGGCTACACCGATGCCAAATTTACGGCACGCGGCAGCCTTGCGCCCGTCGGCAGCTACCCTGAAGGGAAGGCACCCTTTGGGCATGGCGAAATGCTTGGGCAGGTCTTTGAATGGACAAATTCGGTCTTGATGCCGTATCCCTACAGCGCTGAAGGTGGGCGCGAAGACCGCTATTCACCCGAACGGCGAGTGTTGCGCGGCGGCAATTGGAGCGATGGTAAGTATGTGAATCGCCTGACCGTGCGCTATCACTATCCCGCCTTTTATGCGGATACCACAACAGGCTTTCGCGTGGCGCTTGGCGGCGCGCAACCACCTATCGCAGCGCGCCCGCCCTATGATTTGGTTGTCTATGGGCGTTCTACCTTCTGCCCTGATCTGGTCACTACGAAAGCGTGGCTGCACGCTTGGAATGTACCCTATCATCAAGTGAACCAAGACCTTGATGAGCAAGTGGCGTGGCGCTTGGATAGCTGGCTTGGTTCGCGCACCGTGCCAACGTTGGTTGTTGCCGAACACGGCGCGCTAGACCCAATCGCACCGCCTGTGGATGCCAACTTGAAAGCACTGCGGAATACGGATCGCGGCACGATGCTGCATGAGCCTGAGGAGGCAACCTTGCGCGCCTTCCTTGCGCGGCACGGCTTCTTGGCAGGCTAACACGCCCAATGTAACGGGCGAGCTTATCAGTTCGCCCGAATGCTGATCTGCCCCAATCGCCCTATTACCCTATCGAAACCACGATCAGGTATATAATAAAGGTAATACTCGCCATGTGCGGCAGTCTGTGCGAAGATTAGCCATGCACACGGTTCTTTTAGGCTTGCGAAAGGGATTTTTTCCACCATGGACGCTGAACAAACTTTAACACATCGCCCTGATGAGGATATTGAGGAAGACATCACCGATCTGATCCGCCGTTATCCACCACTGCGCGCATCGCGTTCGTTTTTCACCTTTGCCGCTCTGCATGGGCAGGTGAAATTTATGGGCAACATTCGCACGCCGCAAGAGCGCCACGTTTTGGCAGAACGCGTGCCGCATATTGCAGGTGTGCAGGGCGTTGATCTGGGCGAACTTTATGACGATGAGCAGGTGCGCTTTGCAGTAGGCAAGTTTTTGCCCTATGGCATCTATGCAACTGTACATTATGGCGCGGTGGCACTGACGGGCAGGCTGCCCGAAGGCATGAGCGCCGAGTCGTTGATCGAGCAGGTGCGCGCAGTGGCGGGCGTGCGGCGCGTTGGCGCAGAACTGCACAGCCCAGAGCCACAGCCTGCCGTTGGCTAGGCGCCAAACACTTTCTGATCGCAGCCTACCCGTGCAGGTAGGCTGTGTTGGCTGAATTGCCTATTTACGCTTAAGATTGACAGTGTGTTGGGCATTCTGAAGGCTAGGGGCAACTGACGTGATCAACGCTGGCGGCGGGCTGCTGCTCTTCACCTTGTTAGCAGGGCTGCTGCTGTTGGTGCAGCGCACTGAACCCAAACGCCGTATCATCACCTTTTTATTTGTACTGTTCGGTATGTATATCGTGAGCGCCTACGGCATTTACCGTATGTCCGGTGATTGCCCGTTTGTGTTGCTTGGGCGCTGTGCGCTGCCAAACTATGTCGAACGCGCTCGCTTGATCGCCTACAACACGCTCAACCTTGCGATTAGCGCAGCACTAATTTTTAACGGACTGTTCTGGGCGCTGATCGGGCGGTACAATCCGCCTGCCTCTAGTGATGAAATCCGCGTGTTGGGCATAAACGACTGAAAGGCAAGTGCATGACCACTGATCAAGCGCAGAATCCGCCGCGCAGCCTGCGCGAGGCAGCAGTGCGATTGCGCCAAAACTTTAAGCCACGCGGGCGTTTGCCGATCTGGCGGCTGCGGTTGGTCTTTGGCTTAACGTTGCTCACCTTTTCAGAGGTGGTCGTTTGGCAAAATCCAACGGCGCGAGAATGGTACGAGTGGCTGGTCTTGGGCGTGCTGTATGTGGCGCTTGGCAGCTTCCTGCTGGATGTGATCGTGCGCTTTCAGGTGCATACACCGGCTGCCATTGGGCTGGCGTGCGGCGTTTATGGCGTGGTCAGTGGCTCACTGATTAATCACGGCGCTTATCACAACATGCCAATTGGCTTGATCGTGCGTGTGCTGGGCTTACAGGTTGGCGCAGGCTTCCTCGCCCTTATGTTGTTCATCATCGTGATGCGCGGTATGTCACCACATCCGCTGGCGTTGGGCGCCTCGGCGCTGGTCGGTGTGGCGTGGGGCATTTGGGCGGCGTGGTATCCGACCTTGCCAAACATCGCTTGGGAAGTGCCTATCCGCCAAATAGCGCAACTCTACCTGATCGTCCCGCTCATTGGCTTGGGTGCGCTGTACACTTTCTTCATGCCGCGCTTTGAAGTGCTGCGCGAGCTTAACTTGAGTCTGTTGTGGTGGGAGATGATCCTGTGCGGCGTGCCGTTGTTCCTCAGCCTGATCGTCGGCATTCTTAATAACACAATTCCGGCGTTAGGGCTGATCTTGCCTGCTGCGATCCTCGCCTTCTGCTTGTGGGCGTTGCGCTTTCAGCAGCCAGAGAGCGATCCCTCTATCCTTGCACAGATCACCTTCAGCGCGCCAAGCCTAATCACCTATGTGCTGTTGGTTGCACCACTGATCATCTTCGGCATTGTCGCCTTTGATGCCACACGCGGCGATCTGTTCGCGGTCGGCAACCTGCTCTACATTATTGTGGCGGGCTTTGGCAGCGCATGGCTGCCCTTCGCCTCAGGGCTGATCTTCTGGATGGTGCTGCGGACGGAATATCCAGCACGGCGCAAAAAGCGGGTAAAATAAGCGCACCTTCGGGTAAAATTGCTTAAAAACATGCCGAAAAACGCGGCATAGGCAGGATTTAGTATGGCTATGGAGCGTATCTCCATCCTCGAATATAAGCGGATTGTGCTGGGTATTACGGGCAGCATCGCCGCCTACAAAGCAGCCGATCTCGCCAGCAAACTGACGCAAGCCGGTGCTGATGTAGATGTGATTATGACTGAGGCGGCAACGCGCTTTGTCGCACCGCTCACCTTTGAGGCGGTGACCGGGCGCACCGTCTACACGGATATGTGGCAGACTGCCCACAGCGAGAGCCTACCAACGCATGTGGCGCATGTGGGCTTGGCAGAAGGCGCCGATTTGATCCTGATTGCGCCTGCCACAGCGCAGCACCTTGCCAAGCTGGCGCATGGCTTTGCCGATGATTTGCTGTGCATCACAGTGCTGAGCGCCAAATGTCCAATTGTGATTGTGCCAGCTATGGATGCGGGCATGTATGAGAATGCTGCGGTTGCTGCTAATGTGGCGCGCCTGCGCGAACTGGGCATAGAAGTGATTGAGCCTGAGATTGGGCGTATGGCGTCCGGCATGGTTGGGCGCGGCAGGCTGCCAGAAGTGTGGGCGCTACTCGGTGCGGCGCGGCAAGTGCTTGGGCGTGAGTGGGGCGCGCTGCGGGATCGGCATGTGGTGGTGACTGCTGGTGGCACGCGTGAGGCACTTGATCCGGTGCGCTTCATCACCAATCGTTCATCAGGCAGGCAGGGCTATGCTATCGCACAGGCTGCCGTAGATAGCGGCGCACACGTCACGCTGATTGCCGCGCCCAACGAACTGCCAACGCCCTATGGCGTGGAGCTTGTGCCAGTTGAGAGCGCACAAGAGATGCTAGACGCTGTGCTAGAATACGCCGAAGATGCCGATGCGCTGATCATGGCGGCTGCCGTTGCCGATTATCGCCCTGAAGAAACGGCTGATCACAAGATCAAAAAGGCGGGCAAAGCGCTACAACTTTCCCTCGTGCCAACGGTGGATGTGTTGGCGACCGTCGGCGCACGCCGTGCCGAGACGGGCAGACCGCATGTGTTGGTTGGTTTTGCGGCGGAGACACGCGATCTGCTGAAAAATGCACGCAGTAAGCTGGAGAAAAAGCACGTGGACTACATCGTTGCCAACGACGTGAGCCTAGCCGGTGCAGGCTTTGGCACGGATACCAACATTGTGACCATCCTGAGCGCCGATGGCAGCGCGATCGCGCTGCCGCAACAGACCAAGAGCGCCGTTGCAGAGGCAATTGTGCAGCGCGTGGCGGCGCGCTTGCAAACCGTTCCGCGCCGCACCGAACCCGACTCCGATGAGGTGTAATGCACTTGTGTCGCTCAGCGGGTAGCGTTGTTGGGCATGGACAAGGTATGCTTTGACGTACCGCAAGAGAGGTAGGAAAAGTCATGATTACCGCGCACGACAGCGAAATTCTTGAACGGCTGGCAGCCGAAATTCGCCAGCAGGTCGCCGATGGCTTAGAGTTCTTCGACGTAGAGCGTTTTATGGCAGGCGCGCCGTGGAGCCGCCGCCAGACTGAGCGGCTGTTTCGTGCGCGCTATCTGACTAGCCCGGCACGCTACTTCCGCGATTGTCAGTGGGATCGTGCACGTGAACTGCTGATGAACGGCACCGACGTGCTGACAGCCGCTAATCAGGCGGGCTTTGCCAGCATGGGCAGGCTGCACGATGCCGTTGTGACGCGCATTGGCATGACGCCGGGCGAACTGCGGCGGCGTGGCAGCGGTGTGCATATTAAATATGGCTTCTACGACACACAGATCGGCATTGTGCTGATCGCAGCGACGGCGCGTGGTGTGTGTGCGGTACGCTTGTGTGGGCTGGAAGCGGACACAGATCGTTTCAGTGAAGAAGTGGCAGCCTTCCGCGCCGAATTTTCTGGTGCAACACTTGAGGAAGACATTCACGCTTTGCAGCCTTACGCCGATCAACTTGTGGCATACCTTGAGGAGCGTTCGCCCAGTTTCTGTCCGCCCTTAGATATTTTGCAGGGGACGACCTTTCAGCGTGAGGTGTGGAGCCAACTTCAACAGACTCAGCCGGGCGAGACGCTCACCTACACCGAGATTGCGCGGCGCATAGGCAAGCCGGAGGCTGTACGGGCTGTTGCGAATGCCTGCGCTGCCAACCCGTTGGCAATCGCCATCCCTTGCCATCGCGCAGTACGCAGCGACGGCACACTGGCAGGCTATCGGTGGGGTGTGGAATGGAAGGAACGCTTGCTAGAGATCGAGGCGGAACGCCAAAGGATCGCTGTGCAGGCGTAGGCTCCGCATATTGTAAGCTTTTTTGATGAAGCCTTACCTAGTTATGGTAAGGCTTTTCCGTGTATGTGCAAACTCGCCCTTGTTTCTATACCTCTGCTAAAGTTCACCTAATTGCACACATTGGATATTTTTAAATACTGTCTCTCTGTGGTGCTACATTGGCAGGCTACAGATGTTCTTTGCATTGCCTTTCCGATCTATTTTGTGATCAGACAGCACTTGCCTTGCGCTACAATGTAGATTCAAGGCTGTTGCGCGCAAGGAGCGATTATCCAATGCCTGTTCATGTCGAATGGTATGATGAACCCAACTTAATTGTGCTGTCTACCTTTTTGGGCGATGTAGGACGCACAGATGTCGAGGAGGTGCTAGCGGCTTATATCAATTATTTGGATAATGCGGATCGGCTGGTTCACTTCATTGCGGATATGCGTTCGTTTGGTAAGGTGAATGGCTTTGCCCTAAGCGAGATGAAGCCATTGCGTCAGCTTATGCAGCATCCGCGTATGGGCTATTCGGTGGTGGTTGGCGCCAAGCCGTTGGTGCATTTTGTGCTGAAGGTGCTGGTACAAACTTTCCACCTGCGCTACGCTTTGTTTGGTGATGTCGAAGAAGGTGCGCGCTATTTGCGCGAAGTGATTCGTATTCATGGTTATGATAAAATCAAGCCTGACCAACCTTAACGAGTATAAACCCGTGTGCAGATAAAGAGTACTACGCGGCACACAACTTTTAAGTGAACAGGAAAGCGTAAGCAGCGATGGATGCAAACTCTGCCGAAACCTTAGAATCTGTGCAGGCTGAGCGTGACAAACTGCGTGCCCTGCTGGCAGAGCGAGAGAGCCGCCTTGCCCGCTTAGAGGCGGATCATCGGCGTGCGGTGAATGAGAGCTACGCCATCTACATGACGGGCTTAGACATTATGAGCCAGCTTGATCTGCCCTCCACACTGCTGTCGATCCTGCGCCGCATCAAAATCATGGTCAATGTGGACGCCAGTTTGCTCTATCTGGCTGAGCCGAGCAGCGGTCACCTCGTCGTAAGTGCTGAGTTGGACATTGCGCCAAGCCTGCTTGGGCAGCAGCTTAGCGTGGATAACAGCCCACTGCATGAGGTGAAGCGCACAGGCATTCCGCTGGTGCTGGATCACTATGGTAAACACATGGCACGGCTGCATGGCGAGCAATTCGCGCACTACCATACTGCGGCGCTGCTGCCGCTGCGCTGGCAAGGCAACGTGATCGGTGTGGTGTCGCTTTATCACAGCGATGTGGAAGACGCCTTCAGCCTTGATGATCTGGACAGTCTTCAGCACATCACTGTTCAAGCAGCCATTGCCATTTACAACGCGCAGCAGTATGCGGCTGAGCAAGAACGCAACCGCCAGCTTGCCATGCTCTACCAAGCCTCTGTGCAGGTCACTAGCAGCCTAGACCTTGATGCGGTGCTGCACGCCGCAGCCGTTTCTTTTATGGACATGCTGCGTGTGCCAGCTTGCGCGATCTACGAATATCGCCCTGAGGATGGGCTGCACTTGATCAGTCACTATGGCACAGCGGCTAATCAGAACATTGTGCAGAGCAGTGCTGCCAAACATTTGCCCTCCCATCTCAGCCCAATGATCACCAACTATCATTGGGTTGTTTTACAGCGTAGCGATCCGATGCTCTCGCCCGAATGCGTGAATTATCTTGAAGCGCGCCAAGCACACTCGGTCTTGTTAATTCCGATGCGCTTTGAGAATGGCGCGCAAGGCATTGTTGAGGTCATGGAGCTAAGCGCGCCGCGCCAATTCCTGATGAATGAGATCAACACCGCACAGGCATTGGCAGCCAACATGAGCATTGCAGTGAGCCACGCACAACTACACGCACAACTGCGCGCTCAGCGCATCAGTGAGCAGGCAGTGCTGCTTACACTGGCACGCCAACTGCTGGAGCTGAAAAGCGAGTATGAGATTGCCGAAGCGGTTGCCAGTGCCACAGCAGAAGCATTTGCCGTTCGGCATGTTAGCCTTGTGCTGCAGAAGAACGGCGTTTTTAGCACACGCGCATTACGCGGCTGGGAAAACACCGATCTCATCAACCGCACATGGCTTAGCGGCGATGGCACTGCGATTGGCTATGTCATCAAAACACGCGAACTGTGCGTAGTAGATGACTATCAAACTGAGGTGCGCTTTGCTCAGCCGACGCACTTTCGGCAGTCATATATGCGCTCCAGCATGATTGCGCCGATCATCTATGGCGGTGCGGTGCTGGGTGTGTTGGCAATTGCGCGTCCGCAACCATTCGCTTTCAGCAGCGATGATACGCGCTTATTCTCTCTAATTGCCTATCAAACGGCGGTTGCCCTAGACCGCGCCCATCTGATCGAGTCGGTGCGCGCCCAGAACGCCACGCTTGAACGGCGCGTGCAGCAACGCACCCAAGAGATCAGCGCTGCACAAGAACGCACAGTTGCTATCCTGTTTGCGACGGGCGAGTCGCTGATTGTGTTTGACCAAAACGGCAATGTCGAACTTGTCAACGGCGCCTTTGAGGAACAGCACGGCTATTCGCTGAGCGAGGCACGCCAGCGCACTAGCACAGAACTGCTCGGCTTTGATGTGTTCGATCTGATTAAAGAGGCACAAACGAGCGATGGCGTGCCGCAGCGCGTTTGGCGTGGTGATCGGATTGTGCCGCGCCGCCACGCTGATCCCTACGATGCAGCAGTGACTCTTTCCCGCGTGCCAGACGCCAAAGGCGAAACCATCGGCATTGTTGCCAGCCTGCGCGATATTTCCTACATAAAAGAGGTCTCGCGCATGAAGGCAAACTTCATCTCAAACGTCTCGCATGAACTCCGCACACCGCTGGCAAACCTAAAACTCTACCTGCACCTGATGCAGAAAGGCTCGGCGGAGCGCCGCGATCACTATCTTGGCACGATGCAGCGCGAATCGGATCGCCTGCAAGTGCTTATTGAGGATTTGCTGACGCTCTCTCGCCTCGACTCGGATCGCGTCCAGATCAACTTGCAGGCAACCGATTTGAATAATCTGATCGGCACATTGGTTGTTGATCGGCAAATGTTGGCAGAGCAGCGCGGCTTAACGCTTGCCTATACACCTGATTCGATCTCGGCGATCGTCATGCTGGATGCCAAACTTATCATGCAGGCGGTTGGCAATTTGATCAGCAACGCGATGAACTACACCCCCCCCGGCGGCAACATTCACGTCTCGGTGCTGCACAGCGAAAAGCGCGCTATAATCTGTGTGGCAGATAGCGGCTTGGGCATTGCCCCTGAAGAACAATCGCGCCTGTTTGACCGCTTTTTTCGCGGTAGTGCAGCGCAGCGCACCGGTGCGGCTGGCACGGGGCTTGGTATGGCAATTGTGCAAGAGATCGCTGCCAAGCATGGCGGCAACATCACCTTTGAAAGCGAACTTGGGCAAGGTTCAACCTTTTACCTGCATCTGCCGTTGCACACCACATTGGAGAACGGGAACTAGCCGATGGGAAATCCGCCGATTGTGTTTTTAGTGCTGGCAGGCGTCGGTGCGCTTGGCTTGCTGGTCTTGACGGCGATCACGCCTTTCCTGTTGCGCGTCACCACCACATTTGAGGCATTCGGCATTGTGGCTGAAAGCCTTGGCGAATTTGTCGGCACACCGCGCCTATTCCGCGTTGGCTGCCCATTAATCTTGATGGTGGCGATTGCTGCCTGCCTGATTGGTGCCGTGTTGCTGGTGATTCGCTTCTTCACGCCCGCGGTGTAGCGCTTATTCAATGGACTCGGCAAAGGCATCAAGGGCAACTGCACCGAAGGGATGCAGTGTTTGCGATGCAAAGTCACGCACGCCATCATACGAAATATAGGTGAGCAGATCGCGCAGTGGCACGGGCTGCATCAGGCTAAACGTTGGGCGCTGCACCTCTTGAAAAATCCGCTCACGGCGAGCATCCGGCGCCACAAGGTGAACACGAGTCGCCGCTTGTGGTTGAAGGCTGAAAAAATCGGCGGCGCGCAGCACACCCAGATAGATTGAGTAGCTGTGTTCGATCTCGAAGGCGCGCACAATCTGATCGTTGTGCAGCCAGAGCATATCAAAGCGTTCGATTGTCTCTCGCGTCAGCGTGTCTAAGCCGAATGCCTCAAACGAGTCGAGCATTGGGCGTTGTTTCGGCTTCCACTCACGGAAGATTGACGGACGATCCTCATGCGGAATCCAGATTGTATAGCCCATCTTTGCGCCCGAGTCGGCAAGTAGTGCCTGCACACGGACAGTTTCACGTGCCTCAATGTTGCTGTTGAAAAGTTCCTCAATCGCCATATCGTGCAGATCGGGCATAGCCGCGATCAGGCTACGCCCATCGCTGCGCGTAAGGTGGCGTGCCAAAAGCGCGGCATAGGCTGCCTCATCATAGGCAGTATGCTGTCCACTTTCGGCGTAGGCACGCAAAAAGTCCACAAGGAGGCTGCCATCTGTTTCGCTCAGGGCTGTGAGCGTCGTCCGCAAGGTTGGAATGGCGCTCGCCATGCCCTTATCGCGCTGGCGCGTGAAGGAGAGCGCTGTCCACAAGCGGTTATGCGTCAGCGGCACGCCCTGCTCTTTGGTAAGCCACACTAGCGGCGCAACGCGGACTTGGGTGCCTTGTGACGCTGCCAACACTTCCAACACACCGACCCAGCGTGCCAAAGCAGGCAGATAAGCGATCAGATGATCGCCTGACTGCAAGGCAGCCAGAGTCTGAGCGCGCCAAGCAGGAAAATGCAGTGTATCGGTGAAGGTTTCATAGGCGCTGGGCGAAAGCAGGGCGAGATAGTATGCCATAGGCGCGGGCAGTCCTTTCCATCTGAATGTGTCACAGGCAAATATAGCGGCTTTACGGCTGCGCTGCCAAGCCGAACGAACAGTGATGCTACGGCAGATCATCCGCGATCAGCACCAAATCGTGCGGCTTGATGAGCGTGATCTGTTCGCGTCCGGCATCCAGCAAGCCTTCGCGCTGCCATGCCGTCAGCGTGCGGCTGACCGTCTCTAAGGTTGTGCCGTTCATTTGTGCCAAATCTTGGCGGCTCAGGCGCACATCAAGGTAAATGCTGCCATCCGCTTGTTTCACGCCGACCTTGCGCGCCAGACGCACCAACGACCGTGCAAGGCGCTGTTGCACGCGCTCAGCGCTCAGCTCACGGATGCGCTCATGCGCTTCGTGCAGACGAGCGGCAAGCATCCGCACCACACGGACGGCCAGCGGCGCGTGCTGCTGCATCACTTGCCACATGGGCGCGCCTTGCAACGCTAAGAGTTCGCAGTCCTCCAGCGCCTCAGCCGTTGCGGGATACGAATCGCTGCTGATCGCTACCAACAAACCGATTAGGTCGCCTTCACTGAAGGTTGCCAGCGTCACATCTTTGCCTTCGGGCGTGTGCTGCACAAGGCGCAGCCTGCCGCGCTGCAAAAGGTAGAAGGTATAGGCAAGTTCACCTTGGTGGAAAAGGTATTCGCCGTTGCGAATGTGGCAAATGCGCGCAGTCTGTAAAAGCTGGTCATAAAGGTGCGGCGGCAGATCGGCAAAGAGTTCGGCGCGCTTGGGTGCAGGGTTGGCTGGCGTCACAAAGGTTGATCCACATCAAGGACGGTCATACAGGCAGAGTGTATCCTATCCTCAGAGCATTTCACAAGGGACAGTGCGCTGTGCCTAGCCAAGAGTCGATCACAGAAGAAACGCACATCGAACAGTTGCTTACGCGCTATCCGCAAGCGGCGCAAGTTTTTGTAGCTTGGCGCTTGGCGTGCGTTGGCTGTTGGCTGGCGTGCTTTCACACCTTGCATGATCTCAACGCGATTTACGGTATAGATTTACAGGCATTCATGGCGGATTTAAGGCGTGCTATTGCCTCCAAAGCACCGCAGGTGCATGATCGTTCTTAAGGGCTGAGGTGAATTTGATGGAAAGTCTTGTGATGAGTAGTTCAACAACAAAGGCGCGCAGCACATGGCGCAGCGTCGTGCTGCCAACCGAACACGGTGCCTGGGGCTTCCTGAGCGAGCCGATTCTGCTTGGCTTGTTGGTGGCGTTTTCGTGGGCGGGCATCGCGCTTGGCGTAGCTGCCTTCGGCGTTTTCTTGGTGCAGCAGCCGCTTAAAATTGCGCTCAAGGATCGGCTGCGCGGTAAGTTCTACCCACGCACCAAGTTGGCAGCGCGTTTCGCCGCGCTATTTGGTGCGCTTGCCGTGATTGGCGGTGTGTTGGCGCTCTTGAACGCACGCCAAAATTTCCTCGCACCGCTGCTGATTGCCGTACCGTTGGCGCTCATCCAAGTTGGCTATGCAGCGCGTAATCAAGGGCGCGCAATGCTTCCAGAGATCAGCGGTGCGTGGGCGCTAGGTGCATCAGCGGCAATGATCGGGCTGGCGGGCGGCTTGACGGAAGGGACGGCATTCCTGCTGTGGCTGGTTATGGCAGTCCGTGCGCTCATCTCGATCATGTATGTGCGCGTGCGCTTGCGCCGTGCGCGCCATGAGTCAGCACAGATTTGGGGTGCGCTGATCCTGCATGTGGCAGCCGTGCTGGGTTTTGCCTTGTTGTGGTTGATGGGTGTGGTTGGGGCTGCCTTGCCAATGGGCTTTGGCGTGCTGTTGGTGCGTGCTGCCAAAGGCTTGATCGCACCTGCGGATGTGCCAACCAAAGTGATCGGCTTCACAGAGATGGGCTATGGCATCTTGATTGCGATCTTCGCGGCAGCCGCAGTTGGTTGATCAACGCGCTGCGCTGTATAATGGCAAGCATCAGGTAACCTTGAATGAGAACATTTTGCCATGGGCGATCTGCCAACCCTGCAAGCGCTGGCCAACATCAGCGTCCAAGATGACGCCGAACAAACTGTAACCTTAGCCCAGTATCTTGGTAAGCGCCTGCTGATCTTCTTTTTCCCAAAGGCTGGCACTTCGGGCTGCACTGAGCAAGCATGCGGCTTCCGCGATGCCTTCCCACAGATCGAGGCAAAGGGCGCCTTGGTGATCGGCATTAGTCCCGATGCGCCGAAAGCGCTTGCCAAATGGCGTGCCAAAGAGAGCCTGCCTTATATCCTGCTCAGCGACCCTGAGCATCGCTTGGCGGATGCCTTCGGCGTGTGGGGCGAAAAAAGTATGTACGGCAAGAAGTATATGGGCATTATCCGTTCACATTTTGTGGTGGATGCTGAAGGCAAAATCGCGGCGGCGGAAGTTAAGATCAGCCCGAAGGACAGCGTGAAAAAAGGTGTGGCTGCCTTGCTGAAGGACGCCTAAATGCGCCGCCTTGCTTTGCTGTGCGCTGCGCTGATGCTGCTCGTCAGCCTTTCGCCGATTCGGGCGGATGATCCACCTACGGCGACACCTGCCGCTGCCCTGCCCGATCCCAATGCGCTGACCAACAGCGTGACCTATTGGGATGTGGGCATTGCCCTGAACTATCCTGCTTCGTGGCGTGCGCCGCTGTTCATCAATGGGCAAATGCTCTTGGGTGCTGATCCAAGTGCCGCGCTGAGTGGAACGCTTGAGCAGCCAATTGTGGCGCTGCGGATTATTGATCCCGTCGAGGAACTTGGCTTGCCCAAGGGCAGCGATCTAACCGAGATCGCCATCGCACTTAACCTGACGCTTGGCGATTCGCTGATTGTCGAAGAATCTGCCTTAGGTACATTGGCAGGCTTGGATGCAGGCTTTGCCGAAGTGGAGAATCCAGAGCGCGGTTTGTACGGGCAAAGTTTCGCCTTCCTGCTGCCTGATGGGCGCTACGCCGCGCTGAGCGGCATCTCACGTGGCGATCAGTGGGCAAACTTTGTAACCGTCTTTGCCGAGATACGCGCTTCGGCACGCTTGCTCAGCGCACGTGATGTGTCCGCGCTGCCCTTAGGCGATGGCGTGGTGACCTTTGAAGCCGGCGCTGTCCAATTCAGGCTGCCACAAGACTGGCAAGCTGAACCAATTGCCAACAAGCTCACTGCCTACCGAACGGCTGAGAGCGCGCTCTATGCGGACGATAGCGCGCTTGCCAATGGTGCGATGCTTGTGCTTGGCACCCAGGACGCCCTGCCGCAAGGGCAGACCTTTAACCAAACAGTGCGGATGCTTCTTGGCTTGGATGATTCCGCACTGCTGAGCGCCGAGCAGATCGGCGGACGCCCTGCGCTGCGCCACGAGACGTTCGATCCAATCAGCGCGCAGCACATCGCGTTTATCGCAGTGCAGCGCACGCCTGATCAAATCACCGTCATCCGCTGGAGCGCGCCGCTGCTGTTCTATCGTGCCTACCAACCGATCTTCAGGGCAATCTTGCAGTCAGTACGCTTTACAGATTGACCTATGCCCAAACGTCGTTTGTTATACAGCCTTGTGCCGCTGTTGCTCTTAGCTGCCCTTGCCTTTTTGGTGTGGCGTGGAAGGCTCGATGGCATTTCGCCGACCGCCCAAACGCTGCGTGCGTGGTTTCAATCACCAGAGGTGCGCCCAGCCCTGATCAGCCGCTTGACAGCACCCTGCCCAAACGCGCCTTTTCTGCTGCCCTCAACGGGCTTTGTTGGCTTTTTATATGGTGATCCAACCGCGCCATATACGCCGCTTGCACCCCACACGGGCATTGATATTTTCGGCGATGGCACAGTGGGTAGCATTCCTGTTTATGCCGCCTACGATGGCTATCTGACGCGCCTGCCGGAATGGCGCAGCAGCGTTATCATCCGCCACCCAAGCGATCCGCTCCAGCCCGACCGCCAAATCTGGACGTATTACACACACATGGCAAGCGAAAACGGCGCGCAATCCTACATCGTAGATGATTTCCCGCCCGCCACCAGCGAGAAATTTGTGCAGCGCGGCACGCTGCTCGGCTATCAAGGGCTGTACAGCGGCGCAGCCTATCGCATTGGTTTGCATGTGCATTTCAGCGTCGTGCTGAGCGAACCTGACGGCAGCTTCCGCAACGAGACGCAGATCGGCAACACGCTCGATCCATCGCCCTATCTCGGCTTCAATGTGGATGCGCGCCGCAGCCCAACCATCCCGATCCGCTGCGGCTCATGAGCGCGGAATTTCGGCTAGGATGGGCAGATCAAGCGCTTCTAGCTCGCGGCGCGTGCGGAGCGTTGGATCGAGGTATTCGGCAAGGAAGGCAAGCCCAACGCCACCTAAAACGCCGATCAGGACGCGCAGCAAGGGCGCAAGGCGCTCTGTGATCGGCGTTGGCAGCGGCAGCACTTCCACAGCGTCTAGCGGCACAATACGCGCTGGCTGCCCGCTGAGCTGCGGAAAATAGGCGTCGCTTTTCTGTGCCAGCACCTGTATGGCTGCCTCTGCCACAGCGCGCAGCAGATCAGGATCAGCCGCCGTGAGGTAAAGCGTCATGATGCTCCGCACGCTATCAGAGGCGATCATCGCCCGCACCGTTTCGCTATCCGCCGTTTGCTCGGCGGCATTCAGCAGCGCCACGACCTCACGCGCAAACGATTCCGTCCGCAGCCATGCCGCCAGGTTAATAATGGCATATTCCGAACCAAGCCACGAGATATAGCTGCTTTCCTCAAAGGTCTGCGCCGAGTCGGGCTGTGGCGGCTGCCCTGCTGTAAAGCGCAGCGTAACGCGCTGAAGCGGCGTTGGGCGCAACGCCTGCCCTAGCATTGGCAGACTGAGCGCCAGCGCGACCAAGGCAGGCACCGCGATCAGCCACCAACGGCGAATCAGCACGGCAAACAGGCTTCGGAGTTCCATTGGCATTCACCTCACAACCATTCAGCCAATTCGATCAGATCGGAGAGCAGCGCATAAGCAGTCGCTTTGCCGCCGGCACCTGCGCCTGTTAGCGTTACCGCGCCGATCAAGTCCGTTTGATAAGTGATGGCATTCACGCCACCACCAACGCCCGCCAGCGGATCGCTGAGCGGCAAGCGTGTAGGGCGCACGGAAGCGCTCAACTGTCCATCGGCGCTGAGGGCGGCGCGTGCAATCAGCTTCCAACGCTCACCATTCGCCTGTGCGGATTGAATGTCCTCAGGCGTTAGCTTGGTGATGCCTTCACGGTCAATATCTGCCATGCTGAGCGCCTTGCCAAAGATGATGTGCGCGAGGATGATCAGCTTGCCGGCAGCGTCAAAGCCTTCTACATCGTTGGTTGGGTCAGCTTCTGCATAGCCGCGTGCTTGCGCCTCGCGCAGGGCGTCGGCATACGGTTTGCCGCTTTCCATCTCGGTGAGGATGAAATTGGTCGTGCCGTTCACAATGCCGCGCAACTCGCTGATATGGCAACCCGCCAAGCCCTTGCGCGCCAAACGCAGCACGGGCGTGCCGCCCATCACCGTGCCTTCAAAGCCTAAGAAAACATCGCGGTGAGCTGCTTGTGCCATCAGATCGGGATAGGCGAGCGCAATCGGACCTTTGTTAGCGGTGATGACATGCTTGCCGGCTGCCAACGCTGCGCGAATATGTCCCATGGCGGGTTCGGCGTTGTTCTCGTAGGTGGTCGGTGTGATCTCAATGACGACATCCACGCCGGGACGGGTGAGCATGGTCAGCGGCTCTAACCCACGGATTAGACGCGGCTGTGTTGGATAGTTGTTCAGATGCCCACTCTCCGCCGCCTGTGATAAGGCGTCAAGGGTTAAGCCGTCGAGGCGGAACAGTGAGCCACGCCGCGCCGTTGCCACGCCAATCAGGTTCAGGCGCAGGTTGTGTTGTGTTTCAAGGTAAGCGTGCCGCGCTTGCAGCAAGTCCACAAAGCCGCGCCCAACAGCGCCAAAGCCGATCAGGGCAAGGTTGAGTGTCTTCATAGGGAGTCTCCGAGTGTGCGTTAAGGATAGGGTATGCGCGTGCAGACCCAACCATAGCGCGTTTGCACCCAAAAGACAATAGTCGGCTTTTCGCGGCGTCAAGCGCCCTGCCCTGCCTGCCAGCCGCTGTATTCGCCGCTGCCCGTGGCGTGGTGTTGCACCCAGAATTTTTGGGCAACCTCCGGACGTGCAAAACGCACTGCCGCACGCTGCTGATGGACGATCTGCCCTTCCAAATACCACTGGACATGATCACGCTGTGTGAAGGCGTGCGGAATGTGACGCACCGTGCGTAATGCCTGCCACGCCGCCGCCGAAAGGTACTGGGTGTGGATCATGCGGATAGCGCTGACGGCAAGGCAGGCAATCTGATCGGTGTGGGTTGCCTCAGCCTGTGGATCAAGCGCGATCAAGTCGCCAACGGCATACCGCACGCACTGATACAAGCAGACTGCCTCGGCTGCGGCATAGTGCCGCCATGCGGTATAGGCGCCCACAAAGTGCCACGCTGCTGCCTGCTGATAAATATCGCAGCGGCTGCTTGGCGCCAGCAGGGCGGCGTGCGCGCCGTGCGGCGGAAAGGTTGTGGTTGGTTCAAAACTGTGTGCGTTAAAGAGTTTCACGTCCAAAGTCATGCTGCCTCCAATACACCCGTAGGGTGGCAACCTGAAGCCTGGCGCTCTGAGGGCTGTCTGCTGGCAACAAAAAACCGCATCCTCTTGCACCAGAAGACGCGGAAAATCGCGTGGGACAGGTGTTTGCTCTTGGTGAGCCACATCCCCTTGCAGGCAGGCACCTTAGGCTGTCCAACCCAGGTTGCCGAGCTTAGCCTTACGCTAAACTACTCCTGATGCTATGTTAGCGAGTATAGCAGGCTTCACTGTGTTTGGCAAGCGCGGCTGGTGGCAAAAACTTGCCGCGCTGCCCTGTACGCGCCACAATTAAGCAACAGATACAGAAATGCACAGGAGTGAAGCGCTATGAAGCATTGGCTGAGCTTATTGGGAATGGGTGTCCTTCTGCTGGCAGCACCCAACGCCGCCCTTGCCGCTGAGGATGCGAAAGCCAGCACGCCAGCAGGCATCGGCTTGCTGATTTTGGTGTTGGGCATCACGGCGATTCTGATCGTCGGCGGCTATTACGTCCGCCAAAACCAGATGGCAGCAGAGGCAGAGAAGAAGGCACAGGAACAGTAAAGCGCACGGCACGGAATCAACCAACTCCGTGCCGTGCTTCTATCTTTATTCCGCGCTTGGCACTTGGCAGCACAACATCAGGTTCTTGGCGGCGTAGACCTCATCCACACGGCTAACCGGCATCGTGTGCGGTGCGCTGTGCAGCAGATCAGGCGTCTCCCGCGCTTCCTGTGCGATGGCGTGCATGGCAGCGATGAAGCGATCAAGCGTTTCTTTGCTCTCGCTCTCGGTCGGCTCGATCAGCAGTGCCTCTGGCACGATCAGCGGGAAGTAGTTCGTTGGCGGATGAATGCCGTAGTCCATCAGGCGCTTGGAAATATCCAGCGCGTGGATGTCTGGCACGCCTTCAAAGCGCCCTTCCAGCACAAATTCATGCCCACACATGCGGTTGTACGGCACTGTATAGGTATCGGCAAGGCGCACACGCACATAGTTGGCGTTCAGCACGGCGTGGCGGCTGATCGCCTTCAAGCCTTCCGCGCCGTGCAGTGCGATATAGGTGTAGGCACGCACATGCATCCCAAAGTTGCCGTGAAACGCTTTCAGGCGTCCGATGCTCTTTTCAGGCATCACAAAGCCATAGAGCGGTGCGCCATCCTCAAAGGAGGACTCCTCAACGATAGCCACAATCGGACCGGGTAAGAAGGGCAGCAGCTTCTCGTTCACCGCCACAGGCCCTGAGCCGGGACCGCCGCCACCATGCGGCGTGCTGAAGGTCTTGTGCAGGTTATAGTGCATCACGTCAAAGCCAAGTTCGCCCGGCTTCACAACGCCAAGCATGGCGTTCATGTTGGCGCCATCCATGTACATTAAGCCGCCGCAATCGTGGACAATCTTGATGATCTCTTTGATGTTTTCGTCAAAGACGCCGAGCGTACTCGGCACAGTGATCATCATGCCGGCAACGGTCTCGTCTGCGGCAGCGCGCAAGGCAGCCAGATCGACATCGCCACGCTCATCAGAGGGCAAGTTTACGACGGTGTAGCCTGCCATTGCCGAAGTGGCAGGATTCGTGCCGTGCGCGCTATCTGGCACAAGGATTTTGGTGCGCTTGGTATCGCCGCGCTCAAGGTGATAGGCGCGAATCATCAGGATGCCGGCGTACTCGCCCTGTGCGCCGGCTGCTGGCTGAAGGCTGCACCCTGCAAAGCCGCTGATTTCGCTCAGCCACTTTTGCAGCGTATACATGAGCGCCAAGGCGCCCTGTGCGGTCTCTGGTGCTTGCAGTGGATGCAGTTGGGCAAAGCCTGGCAGCCGTGCTGTATCCTCGTCAATCTTCGGGTTGTATTTCATGGTGCAAGAGCCAAGCGGATAAAAGCCTTTATCTATGGCGTAGTTCAGTTGGCTGAGGCGCACAAAATGGCGCACTACGTCTAACTCGGAAACTTCGGGCAGATCGAGCGAATCGCGCAGCAGGTGATCGGGCAGCGGCTCTGCCTGTGGCACGTCCAGCTTGGGTAAGAGCGTATCAGCTTTGCGTCCGCTTGAGCTAAGCTCATAAATGAGTGGCTCAAGCACTTTTGCTTGAACAGTCTGGGTTGTCATCAGCACATCTCTTTCTTAAGCTACGCGCCGTTGGCGGCGTCCAGCGCTTCGACCAGCGCATCAATTTCGGCACGGGTATTCATCTCGGTGACGGCGACCAGCATCTGATGCTCACGATCAGGGTAATCCTGCGTCAGGTCGTAGCCGCCGATGATATTGTGTTCCTCGTAGAGGAAGCGGTTAATCTCTGCGACGGGGCGCGGGCAAGTCACCACAAATTCGTTAAAGAAGGGCAGGCGGTTCGCCACTTGGTAGCCGGGCAGATCGGTAATATTTTCGGCGGCATAGTGCGCCTTGTGATAGCAGACCTCTGCCACGCGGCGCAAGCCCTGCTTGCCCATCAAGGCAAGGTAGATGCAGCCCGCTAATGCCATCAAGCCCTGATTGGTGCAGATATTGCTGGTTGCCTTTTCGCGGCGGATGTCCTGCTCACGCGGGCGCAGCGTCATCACATAGGCGCGGCGTCCGTCACCGTCCACCGTCTCGCCCACAATGCGCCCGGCGATCTTCCGCACGTAGTCGTTCTTCACGGCAAAAAAGCCGAGATAAGGTCCGCCATAGCTCAGCGGCACACCCAGCGACTGCCCTTCACCCACCACAATATCGGCGCCGAGCGCGCCGGGCGGCTTGAGCAAGCCGAGCGCTATCGGTGTGGTGATGATGCATAAGAGTGCGCCGGCGGCATGAACCTTTTCCGCCAAGCCGCGAAAGTCTTCAATCTGCCCGAAGAAGTTTGGATACTGCACAGCAAAAAGCGCTGTATTGTCGTCAAGCAGGTCGAGTAGATCATCGAGCGTGGCGCGTCCGCTTTTATCACCGACGAAGCGCGTGCCGTTGCCTTGATGGTAGGTGCGTGCCACAGCGCGATACTGTGGGTGAATATTCGGGCTGAGGATGACCTTGTTGCGTTTGCCTTTGTGGTGTGTCAGGGCAACGGTCACTGCCTCGGCAAAGCTGGTTGCGCCGTCGTAGTGGCTGGCATTGGCGGCGTCCATGCCGGTCAGGTGCGCGATCATGCTCTGCCATTCATAGGTGGCTTGCAGCGTGCCTTGGCTCATCTCCGGCTGATAGGGCGTGTAGGCAGTGTAGAACTCGCCACGCAGCAGGATGTGGTTGATGACGCTTGGCGAATAGTGATTATAAGCACCAGCGCCTAAAAAGGTGGCGTATTCAGGACCGGCGGCGTTGGCGGTGGCAAGTGCCTGCAATTCCCAGAGCGCTTCCATCTCGCTGAGCGCATCGGGAATATCGAGAGATGGGAAACGATGTTCGGCGGGAACTGCTTCAAAGAGTTCCTCTAGTTTGCTAATGCCGATGGCGGCGAGCATCGCAGCGCGATCAGCATCGGTGTGTGGAATATATGCCATATTGTGGGTACCTTTAATTTTTGTATCGTTGCACCAGATGTACGGCGTATCTACCTCAGAGGCGGATAAAAGGCGTGTTGCATCAGCATTGACGCACCGTTTCTGAAAAGATGCGTTCCGATCCTGTGTGTTGTGTGAACATACTCCAATTATGCCATCAAATGGCAGCCGTTGCACAGCGTTTTAAGGAAGCATTTTGGTGTCTTATGGCGTGGCGACCTCAAGGGCAACTGCAATCTCTCAAGCCTCCTTGGGCATGGTTGCATGATCTGTCAGGCATCTCTGCACCTTTTTCGTTTACCACTCACCCACGCGGCTGACCCTGCCGCTTTCAGCAAGCCTGTGGTATACTCTAATTCCCAACAAGTGAAGCACCACTTGCGGAAACAAGCACAGCCAACGGCGCACACCTGCCTGACCAATGGCGCGGCGCATTTCTGAATTTGCCCTAAATTTCGGCGATCTCATCAGATTTTCACTTGGCATAGTGTTACTGTGCCTGATAGAATCATCGTAAGCATGGGCATAATGGCACAGCACATACGTGCAGCGGCGCACAACTGTGCAAGGCTGTAATTGTGTTTCCACATTTTGTACCTCACCAGAGGGCATTCTCGCAGTAAGGCGGTTAGTAAAGGTATGATGGCTGATAAGTCTGAGCGTGAAAAGCAACAAGAGGCACGGCGAGCAGAGTTTGTAAAGTTACTGGAAGCCTCGTTCAACTACACGCCACCAGAGCGCGGTGAAATTCGCAGCGCCACCATTCTTCAGATTGATGGCAAGGGCGATGTCATCGTTGATCTGGGAGCAAAGCAAGATGGCATTGTGCCATCCCAAGATTTGGAGCGCCTAGACGAAACGATGCGCGCTAACCTGAAGGTTGGTGATTCTGTTTTCGTCTATGTGATTAATCCGCGTGATCAAGACGGCAGCCTGCTCGTTTCGATTAGCCAAGGCTTGCAGCAGCAGGACTGGGAAGAAGCGCGCCGCCTGTATGGCACTGATGACGTTGTAGAAGTGGTGGTGACGGGCTATAACCGCGGTGGTGTTTTGGTGCGTTGGAAGCGCTTGGAAGGCTTCGTCCCAACCTCGCACCTGCTTTCGGTGGGTGTGGGGGGCGCAGATCGGCGCGAGTCGCTCAATGCGACCAACCGTACACTTGTCGTGAAGGTTATTGAAGTTGATCAAACACGCCGCCGCCTGATCTTCAGTGAGCGCGACGCGCAGAAGGAATGGCGCATCCAGCAAAAGGCGAAACTGCTTGCCGAACTGATGGAAGGCGATGTCGTCAAGGGCATTGTCACCGGCTTGCGCGATTTTGGCGCATTCGTCAATTTGGGCGGCGCCGATGGCTTGATCCATGTGAGCGAACTGGCGTGGCACCGCGTTGATCATCCCAAAGATGTGCTGCACATCGGCGATGAGATTGAGGTGTACGTGCTAAGCCTTGACCGCGGCACCAACCGCATCGCGCTTAGCCGCAAGCGCCTGCTGCCCGATCCATGGTCCGATGCCATGAATCGCTATCACGAAGGGCAGCCTGTTGAAGGCATGGTGACCAACGTCGTAGATTTCGGCGCGTTCATCGCCCTCGATGACGGCTTGGAAGGCTTGCTGCACCTCAGCGAAATGGGTGATGGCACCCTCAAAGAGCCACACAGTTACGTCAAGAAGGGTGATCGGCTGCCGCTGCGGATCAGCCGCCTAGAGCCTGACAAGCGCCGTGTCGGTTTTACGCAGCGCTGGGGCGTTGATCTGCCTGCCGAAGGTGAAGGCGCAGCGGGCGAAACACCTGCAAGCGCAGCAGAGGCTGCCGAGTCCGAAGGTGTTGAACTGCCCGAAAGCACCCTGGAAGAAACACCGCACGCCGAACTGCCCACCAACGGCAATGGCGCAAGCGTTCATGGCGAGCCGGCAGATGCCGCCGAAAGCAGCGCGCAGGAAAGCTAAACCACAGCACACAGGCGGGAAACATGGTCCCGCCTGTTCGTTTATCCATCCGCACCGATCACCTCATGCAAATCGCGCACGCCTTCCGCTGCCATAATTTGCCGCAATTGGCTAAGCGCACGCCGCACAAACGCCATTCCCTCATAGATGAAGCCTGTGTAGGCCTGCACTAAGACCGCGCCAGCGCGCAACTTCTCCCAGACATCCGCACCGCTAAAGACGCCACCTACGCCGATCACGGGCAGCTTGCCACCTGTTGTTCGGTGAATGTGCCGCACGATCTCGGTTGCTTTGGCGCGCAACGGCGCTCCGCTTAAGCCGCCGCTTTCGGTGGCAGCGGCGCTCCGCAAGGTTGATGGACGCGCTAAGGTTGTATTGGTGGCGATCATGCCGTTGATGCCGTGTTGCTGCGCCAACGCACAAATGGTGGTAATTTCATCAAGGCTGAGGTCGGGCGCAATTTTGATCAAGAGTGGCTTGGGCGCTGCTTGCGCGCTGCGCGTTTCGCTCAGCCCTGCCAACAAATCGGCAAGGTAGGCGTGCGTTTGCAAGCGGCGCAGTTCGGGCGTGTTGGGCGAACTGATGTTGACCACAAATAGATCGCCATAGGGATAGAGATTCTCAAGCACAGCGCGGTAGTCGTTCAGCGCAGCGGTCAGCGGCGTATCCTTGTTTTTTCCCAAGCTGATCGCAAGCGGCACACCACGCGGACGGCGCACTAAATGTTGCGCCGCGGACGCCATGCCACCGCTTGGAAAGCCCATACGGTTGATGAGCGCACGATCTGCCATAAGGCGGAACAAGCGCGGCTTTGCAGTGCCTGCCTGCGGCTGCGGCGTGATGGTGCCAACCTCCACAAAGCTGAAGCCAAGCGCAGCTAGGCTGTGCAACGCCACACCGTCTTTATCAAAGCCGCCTGCCAGCCCCAACGGATGCGCGAAGGATAGCCCAAAGGCACGCACGCCTAGCCCATCTGGGCGTGGCGTGAAGGCGGCACGCAGCAGCGCCCGACCGAGTGGAAAATTGCCCGCCACTGCCAACCCACGCAGCGCGATGCCGTGCATCCACTCGGCATCCGTGCGCGAGAGCAAGTGGCGGTAGAGAAAGCGATACACGCAGCGCCGTTTAGCCCTTCAAGCCTGTAGAGGCGATGCCCGTTGTGATGTATTTCTGCAAAATGCCAAAGACCACAACCACTGGCAGCAGCGAAAGCACCGTCATCGCCAGGAGCGAGTCCCACTGCACGTTGAGTTCACCCTGAAAGCTCTGCAAGCCAAGCTGCAAGGTGGCAAGATCGCTGCGCCCGCCTAGCACAATCAGGGGCCACAGAAAGTCGTTCCAGCGCCACATGAAGCTGAAAATTGCCAAGACGGCTAGTGCCGGCACTGCCAACGGCATCACAATGCGCCAGTAAATGCGCCATTCTGTCGCGCCGTCAATGCGCGCCGCCTCGATCAGTTCATCGGGAATGGTCAGCATGTATTGGCGCAGCAGGAAAACGCCCGTTGGTGTGGCGGCCGGTGGGATGATCACACCAAGCAAACTGCCTGCCATCCCAACACGGCTGATCACCAAAAAGACCGGGATCATGATCACTGAGAGCGGCACCATCAGCGCACTCAGGATCAGCAAAAAGATCGTGTTGCGCCCACGGAAGCGATATTTGCTCAGCGCGTAGGCTGCCATGCTGTTGATCAAGAGTGTGAGCGCCGTTGCCGAGATAGTGATCACGACGCTGTTTCGCAGATATACACCAAATGGGAAGCGGTCAATGGCATTGGTGTAATTCGCGAGATCGAAACGCACTTCTTGGACGGGCGTCATGTTCTCAATGCGAATGCGGATCGGCGGTTCAGCGGGCGCGTCAAGGTCTACCACACGCGCCTCAATGCCGATCACGCGCCCAACACGCGCCATGCGTTTGACCGTGCCATCTTCTTGGCGCACATCCACTAAAGGCAACGGCTCAGGGTAGCCCGCTACTTGCGCCATGACGGGATGGTAGGGCAGGAAGGTAGGCGGCGTTAGATACAGTGTGGTGATTGGCTTGAACGAGGACATGATCAGCCACAGCACCGGGAAGAACATCACAACGGTGCCAACCACCAAGAAAATATAGGTAATCACATCGGCGGCGGAAAGGCGTTTGCGCCCTTTGCGCCGAAACAGAAAGGCGAACAACCCTGTTCCCCACCAACGGTAATTTGCCGTATCGCGTTCGGTTGCGCTTGCGTGTGCCATAGTGTCTCGTCTCCCTGCTAAGCGGATTCAGTTTGGCGTCTGTTCAAAAGGAGCTGAATAACTGTCAGCACGGCAAGCACCGCCGCCAACATCAGCGAGACTGACGCCGCCATGCCCCAGTTGTTAGGCGGCTCGAAGGCGGTGCGGTAGATATACTGCACGGTGAGGACGGTCGCCGTGCCGGGACCGCCACCCGTCAGCACATAGACGTGATCAAACATCTGCACACCGCGGATAAGCGTCAGCACCAACACCACCAAAAGCGTTGGGCGCAGCAACGGCAGCGTCACCTTCCAAAAGCGCTGTATTTCCGTAGCACCGTCAATTTCGGCAGCCTCATATAGCACTGGCGGAATGCCCTGCAAGCCCGCCAGCAGGATCAGCGCGTAGAAGCCAACCTGCGCCCACACGCTGACGAAGATCGCCCAAAACATCATCCAATTGCCATCTAGCACAAAGGCAATCGGCGCAATGCCGAAGAAGCCTAGCACCGTGTTGATCAAGCCGCCGCGTGTTTGCAGCATCCACTTCCAGATCAGGGCGACCACCACCGGCGAAAGCAGCACCGGGAAGAAGAAGGCGCTGCGGAAAAAGCCGCGCAGCCGAATATCACGGTTGAGCGCCAGCGCGATCAGCATCGCCAACACGATCATAGCTGGCACTTCCACAATCACGAATAGGAAAGTGTTCCGCACGGCGAAGAAGAACACATCTTCACGGCAAGTGGAGACGTCCCAGATATTCCCGCAGGAAAGCAGGCGCTCGAAGTTGCCTGTGCCAACCCAGGGTCGGTTTTCAGGCAAAATGCTGCTGCCGCCTGTGAAGGCGAAGAGAAAGTTGAGCAGCAGCGGCAGCATGACGAAGATCACGAAGATGAGCATGTTAGGCAGCACGAAGAAATAAGGCATTCGCCGATGCCCTATGACGCGCTCTAGGCTGCCGATGATTAGATCGAGCAGGTGGAGAATGCCTACAAGCGGCAAACTGAGGATGCGCCCTATCGCCCGAAAAAGGTCGGGTGGTGCGCCGACGGCATCTGGCTTAATTTTCATCGGGACTTCCAAGTAAACAAACAAATTTAGGCTTGATGACGCCTGATTGTATCCGCAACCATTCAGCGAGACAACCGTGCGACACAGAGGGTATGGTGAATTTTGTGGAGATAGCCTAGTATGTGGCGGCGCGGCTAAGCCCTATCCCTTTCCCCGCAGGCAGGGAAAGGGAATCAAAGGTGGGGCTGAACTGCCCTGAGGGGCGATTCGCGCAAGTTTGGCAGCGCAGCGGCGGATAGGGTTGGAGTGTCGGTGAGAAAGTTAGTCGCCTTCGGCGGGCAGGGTTAGTTTGCCGTTCACTTGTGCCAGATGCACACTGCCCGGCGTCAGGTTCAGGGCAAGGTGTGCGCCCAGCGGCACAGTCAGGCTGAATTTCGCCCATGAAAGCGCGCCGACAATCGGCTTGCGCCGCGCCACGATGTAAACGCCCGCCTCATCTTGATCGGTGGCAAATTCCCAGCCAAAACTGGCGTGCAGGTCAGCCTCCAATAAGACGTTGTGCGGCGCGCCACGCAGTACGGTAACTTCAGCATGGCTGGCACGCACATAGACCGTGATCGGCGGCTGCACAGTGAACACTTGCCGAAACCTTTTGGCAGTTGCTGCCGCTGCTGCATCCGCGCCAACGCTCAATGCTGATTCTAGTCCCCGCCGCAGCAGCGCGCCACGCAAACGCCGTAAAGTCATAGTTGGAAGCCATCTCGGAAGCTGATCAGCTTGCGGCTGTAGTCGGAAATGAAGCTTTTCAGCCTGTCCTCAAGGCGCTGCCATGTGCTACTTTTCAGCGCAAGGTTCACTGTGTCAAGGTCTTCTGCCAAAAATTCCACTTGCCGAATCGGCTGTTCACCATAGGCAGTATGGTAGACACGGAACATATAGAGTCCCAGTGCTTGCATACTCGGCACAAATTCCTGTGTGACGAATGCATAATAGTTATCATGTGTCTCAGGGTTGATGTTGTAGCGTAGCAGCAGCTTGTAGCGTGGGATGATTTTCGTCGCCATGCGGATCCCTCATCCAGCAGATAGCCCGAACGGTGAGCATCTTAAGATGTCACCTATGATAGCACAGCCTCTTGGTTTGCGCGATGTGATGAAGCAACTGAGGAGAGACGGCAAATCCTAAAGTGAACCGCTGAGGAAAAAACAGCCTTTGGAACTCAGAAACTGGGACAATAATGCTTCCTCAGGTCACTGCTCACCCTGCTGCATGGTCAATTCAAGGAAAATATCCTCAAGCGACATGGCGAGCGGGCGCAGTTCGAGCAACTCTAAGCCTGCTGCCGTGATAGCGCCTGCCAAGCGCGCCCGAACGTCCACACCGCGCCGCGCCTCTACACTGAATCCATCGTTAACGGGCGTAACATCGGCAACGCCTGTGACATTCCGCAGCACCCTGGCTGCCGCCTCTGCCGACTCTGCTTTGTCAACGCGCACGAACAGCCGCGCACCTTGCTGAAGCTGTTCACGCAGCGCCTCAGGCTTATCCATTGCCACGATGGCGCCGCGGTCAATGATCACCACCCGATCACAGACCTGTTCCGCCTCACTGAGGATGTGCGTGCTGAACATCACGGTATGGCTCTTGCCCAAACTGCGGACGAGATCGCGCACTTCAAGCGTTTGGCGCGGATCAAGCCCGATGGTCGGCTCATCAAGAATCAGCACTGGCGGATCGTGGACGAGTGCTTGCGCCAGACCAACGCGCTGGCGCATTCCTTTGGAGATGCTGCGGATCAGGCTCTCGCGGCGGCTCTCCATACCAACGGCGCGCAGCACGTCATCGGCACGGCTGGCAGCCTGCGGCACGCCGCGCAGTTCTGCCACATATTTCACATAGCCATGCACGGTCATATCTGGGTAGAGCGGCACTGTTTCAGGCAGATAGCCAACGCGCTTCCGCACTTCAAGGGAATCCGTGAACACATCATAGCCTGCAACGGATGCCTTGCCGCTGGTCGGCGGCATGTAGCCCGTCAGAATCCGCATGGTGGTTGTCTTACCGGCGCCATTCGGACCGAGAAAGCCGAGAATCTCGCCGCTTTCTGCCTGAAAGGTGATGCCGCACAGCGCAGTGAAGCGCCCATAGCGCTTGGTGAGCGATTCGACAGTAATCATGTCCTACACCCCATGCACTGCCTTCAGGCGTGCGATCAAATCGCTGATGTTCGGCTCTGCGTGCGGCGCAGCACCTATTGGATCGCTGACCGTCTGTCTGCCCAGCAGCGCATACGCCACGTTCAACATGCCGTGGCTAAGCACCTCAAGATCGTAGCCGCCTTCCTGCACAAAGATGATCTTGCTGCCACACAATTCCTCTGCCATGCGGATTAGCTCGCGGCTCAGGTGCGCGTAACCATTCAATGAAAGCTGCAAACCGCCCAGCGGATCGCGCCAGTGGGCATCAAAGCCGGCAGAGATGATCATCAGCTCAGGGCGGAAACGCCGCGCCGCCGCCCACAGCACTTCCTCGTAAATGCGCCCAAAGCCCTGATCGCCCACACCGACCATGAGCGGCACATTGAGCGTTGTGCCTTTGCCCGCGCCCTCGCCTGTTTCGTTAAGCGCGCCCGTGCCGGGATACCATGGCGATTGGTGTGTGGAGACGAAATAAACCGCGTCATCCTTGTAGAAAATATCTTGTGTGCCGTTGCCGTGATGCACATCGTAATCCACGATCAGGATGCGCTCCATGCCGTAGTGCGCTTGGGCATGGCGCGCAGCCAGCGCCACGTTTGCCAGCAGACAAAAGCCCATCGCCATATCAGGAATGGCGTGATGCCCTGGCGGGCGAGTTGCCACCAATGCGTTGTGCGCCTCACCGCTGCAAACGGCATCCACGCCGCGCAGTGCTGCACCGCTGGACAGGCGCGCCGCGTAGAGCGACTCAGGCAGGGCGTAGGTGTCCGCGCCAAGCTGCACGCCTGATTGCCCTTCCGTCCATTTCAGCAGATCGAGATAGTCCTGTGTATGCACGCTTAAAATTTGCGCGTCGCTGATCGGCTCTGGCGTCAGCGCCAGCATATGATCCGTCACTTGGGATTCGCTAAGGCGCTCCCGAACCGCTGCCAAGCGTGCCGCGCTCTCCACATGACCGCCAAGCGTATGCACCTGCACACGCGCATCACTGATGTAAGCTGTTGTCATCGTGTCTCTCTCTGGCTATGAACCGGGCAGCTTGATGCTAAATGTGCTGCCAACGCCTTCTTCGCTCTCATACCAAATACGCCCGCCCATTGCATCTAGCTCTGCCTTCACCAAATATAGGCTGATGCCATAGCCAAACTCCGCCATGATTTGCGGCTGGCGCGCCCGCTGGAACGGCGCAAAAACGCGATCCGATTCTTTAGCACGGATGCCGCAGCCTTGATCCGCCACGTCAATTTGCACGACATCGCTCGGCGTTAGGCGATCAGCACGCAGGATGACAGGTGCTTCCTTCGGGCTGTACATAATCGCATTTCGCAGCACATCATGGAGTGCCTTCCGCAAATACTCGGCAGAGGCGCCGACCGTAATCGCGCTCGGAATCTGCACAATCAGCCTATCGCGCAGCGATTCCGAGTGAATATCATCAAGTGGCTGCTCTTGGATGAGCGACTCAAGGAAATCTTCAACGAAATCCGCCAGCTTGATCTTACGCCGATCACGGTTGACCAACGTTGGCAACTGCCCTGTACGCAGCAGTTCCAGCCGATAGAGCAGGTCGAGCAGCATCTCCAGCCGATACATATGTGTGGCGATGATCTCGGCAAAGCCTTTGACGCGCCCTGCCAATTGGTCGGCAGTCATGCCCGGTGGGCGCTTCCGCATAAGCTGCATGATCAAATCCGCGTGACCGCGTGTGCTTTCGACGGCAAGGCGTGCCTCTGTGCGGAAGGTGGACATAAATTCGCGCAGGGCAACCCAGTCGGTCTGCTCCATACTGATGAGCGTGTAAAGCTGCCCATCATTGCCCGTCACCGAAACTGCCCAGCATGGAATATATGTTCCCGTCAGCAGCGTGTGAAAACGGACAGGCTCACCGCTGCTAAGCGCCCGTGCGCGAATATCCTGCGCGCCGGGGCCTTCAACACGGCGCGCATCCAGCAGCATGGCAGCCGCCAGCCAGCCTTCAGCGCGAATAAGCGTCAGGTTAGGCCCGAGCAGCACCCGCGCTGCCTCATTATCCATCACAAGGCGATCCGCCGCATCAAAAACGAGGATGCCATAGCCCATGCGGTCAATTAAGCGGCGCAAGTCTAAGTTAGGTGGCGTAGGTTTCGATTCGCTCATGGTACAGCTTTCACTTTCCGCCCATGCCGATACACGCTCACTAGCTTAGCACGCGCTTGCCGTTTTATGCAAAGTGCCGCATTGCCTTGCCGCCAAAGGCTAAAAGGAATCATCCTCAAGGTGGATCAGCCATAAGGCGCCATCGTCTGCCGAACGATAGACGATCTGCCGACCATTCGGCGAAACCGACCACTCATCATTGGCGATGGGAAGGCGCGTCTGATCATCATTCAAGCGCCGATCCACCTTATCAGTCAGTGTGTAGCGGTGCAGTGCTGCCGCGCCTGCTGCATATGGCACATACAGCAAACTCTCGGAATCGCGCCAGCGAAAGCTGCCCACAAAGGGCAGTTTTTGCGGCTGTGCGCCGCTGCGCGTTGCCAGCACATAGACGCCTGAAGCGCTTGCCTGTGGCTGGAAGGGCAACAAAAAGGCAATGTGTCCGCCGCCCGGCGCGATACTCAGCCGCCGTAAGCCCTCGAAGGTGCCAAGCGGTGTCAAACGCCCGTCAGTAATGTTGAGGATACTGAGGGCGTGGCTTTGCGTACGCGGCGCAACTTCCACCAGCAACAGGCGCTTTTCATCCAGCCAATAGACCTCGCCACCTTGCCATGTTCGCAGCAGGCGCGCCTCGCCGCTCAGGTCTGCCAGCCAAATTTCGGTGCGTGGCTTTAGGTTTGGGAAGTAATCGCCTGATCGAATGTGCCAGAGCAGTTGTTTGCCGCTTGGCGAGAAAGTGAGCCACGCGCCGCGTGTGAGCAAGTTCGTCCGCCGACCACTCAGCCGCTCCACCAGCACGCCGCGCCCGTTGTCATTGGTGAAGGCATAGCGCCCATCAGGAGAGAGGAGCGGCGGCAGGTTTTCACGCGGTGCCGCGATGTAAGCGAGTTCACCATTAGGCTGCCACCATGCGCCGCTGCAACAATCATCATCCGTCAGGCGGCGTGCGCTGAAGGTTGTGGCAAGCGGCGCACGAAAGGCGGGCGGCGTATAAGGCGTTGGTGCAAGGCGCAACGTCGGTGGGTAGGCAAGCGGATAGTTGTTGAGCGGCGCGTTGCCCATCTGGATGATAGGCTGATCGAGGATGCTTTGCCAGCGGCGCGGCGCGCTCATATCCCGCGCAAAAGCAATCCCAATCGGACGTCCTAACTGCGCCAAATGATCCCAATCAGCGTCAATGAGCGCCGCAGGATTATAGGCGATGCGGTAATCAAGCGAGCGTATTTCAAGGTGCAGGTGCGGGCGTGATTGACAGGTCAGATCGGGATCGCCGACCTCACCAACCACCTGACCGCGCCGCACAGGCTGCCCAACCATCAGCGGTGAGCGAACGCGCAAATGCCCATAGACCGAAGCATAGCCGAGCGCCTCGTGCTGAATGACCAGGTTATGTGGCTCTGCGCCGAAATTGCTGTTGTCAATCCAGCGCACCACGCCCTCAGCAATTGCCACCACAGGCGTGCCGCACGGCGCCTCAAAATCCACGCCGAAATGCAGCCCTTGCCCTGCCGCATACCAATATTTGCCGTAGACAAACGCCTCCTGTGTGTTGCCGTAGTGCTGTTCCAGCAGCCACGTCGTCACGTCGGACTTGGTTGCAAAGGGCAAACGGAACGGCTTTTCAGCAGCAGCCATTGGCGCACCTAGCAGAAACGGCGCAACCAGCAACACGCTGATCACGCCGCTAAGCAGCCGCAAACGGCTGACCTGCCCGCTTATGGCGCGGTATTCCCTCTCGGCAGCACGCCGAGCCTACCGACCGTTACGCGGATGTTTGGCACGAACGTCCAACCGCGCAAATCTTCATAAGTCACAAAGACCCATGCCTGATTGTTGCTGAGCTTCAAAATTTGGAAGGTTGCGCCCTTCGGAATAACGCCGATCCGTTCGCCGTTCAGGCTTGGGATATTCCGCACGAGGGCATTGTTCAGCGTGATGCCGCGCACCTCAAACGGTTCGACAGCAGCAGGCTGCCCGCCGGGTGCCTCAGCGCCACCTGTGTTGATGGCAGGCGCGTTGATCACCTCACGGGTGCGCGGCAGCGCCGCCGGGTCGCTGCCATAGACGTAGATCACTTGGCGGAACATCCAGCCGCGTGCGCCGCCGCCTAAATCGAGCAAATACCACGTCTCAAAGCCAAAGTCGCCATTGCGCCCGATGGCAGTGAACTGCTGATCCTTAAATGCCTCGCCAATGGTTGGGAAGTTGGTGCCAGGTCCGCTGCGGATGTTGGCGCGATCCACAATCACGACCACCTTCACAACCGGCACTTTGGTTGGCGTCGCAGGGACACCTGTTGGGAAAGGCGTTGTGCCAACGCCCGGCACGCCGCCGCCACCACCTGAGACAACCGTCCAATCGAACAACACGCCGGCATCGCCCACACCTTCATAGTAGTCTACGATGATCTCATAGGTACCGGCGCCCAATACCACATCCGCCGTGTTGACGGTGAAACCACCGACGGCTGGCGTAAAGCGATCAATGACGATCTGCCCGTTGATTGCCACGCGAATGCCATCATCCGCACCAGCGCGGAAACGATAGGTGCCCGCCGCAAAGGCGATGCGGTTATACCAGCGCACGCTGAAATTATCGTTCGGAATAATGCCGGGTGCTGGTGAGCCTGTTCCCCAGTTGAACAAGATTGCGGCATCTATGCGCGCTAAAGCAGGATTACCCTGAAAGGTTGGGTTCGCCCAATAGTAGCCTTCCCAGTTCGAGCCGGTGATGCCCTGTGCCTGCACAGAACGCTGCCCGAAAAACGCCACGCTTAAGCCTATGATGACCAGCGCTGCGAGGAAAAGCCGTCCTAAGGATTGTTTTTGTCGCATTCCTTCATCCTCTGCGTCTCTGAATGCATTTTCAAAGCGCCTGATCATACCGCCCTTTGCCGATCTGACAAATTGCGTAGGGCAAGCGCCTAGCAATTGGCTTATTCATAAAGCCAAAATGGTGTTGAGGCTGCCTGAAAAGCGTGTGATTCCTCATCACAGACTTCCAGCATTTCGGCAACGGTCGCGCCGTGTTCAAAGGCACGCCTTAAATAGGTTGAGCCAGTCAGCATATCGAACCAGTAGCGCCCGTTCGTCTCGATAAATTTGACGTCACTTGGATACATGGCGCGCAGCGCAGCGATCAGGTGCAAGCCAGCAGCAAAGCCAAGATAGTTGCTTGGCTCGGTAACGAAAAAGCGCACGCCGCCGCACCGCTCACCCGCATATTTACCACTCTGCGGCATGAACCAGCATGGGCGGAACAGCACACCGGTCAGGTCCAGTCCGTTCATCACCTCTGCCAACGCCTCACTTTCCACAAAGGGCGCGCCAACTTGTGTGAACGGCAGCGATGTGCCGCGCCCTTCGCTCACATTCAGCCCTTCCAGCAGGCAGGTGCCGCTGTAGACGAGTGCCGTGATCGGATTAGGGATGCCGGGTGAGGTTGCTGACCAAATCAGCTCTGTATCGTCGTAGAGCATTTCGCGCTGCCAGCCGCGCATCGGAATCACGTCAAGCTGTGCGCCGATGCCCTCGTTCAGGAACTGCGCTGCCTCACCAAGCGTTAAGCCGTAACGCACAGGGATTGGCGCCGGCGCAACAATCGAGAAAAACTCTTTGGCAGCACGGATGCCTTCCACCAACACGCCGCCTTGCGGATTAGGGCGATCCAGCAGCAGCACAGGCACATTCGCCTCTTGGCAGGCTTGCAGCATATAGCTGACCGTGGCAAGGAAAGTATACCAACGAGTGCCCACATCTTGCAGATCGATCAGCACCGTGTTCAATCCGCGCAGCACCTCAAGGCTTGGCGCACGTTTCTCGCCGTACAGGCTGTAGAGTGGCAGTGTCTCGAACATTTCATCCGCAATGTGATCGCCTGCGCCGCCCACGCCAAAATAGCCGTGTTCAGGCGCAAAGACAGCCGTCACGTTCACCGCATAATCACGTAGCGCATTTAAGGCAGTCACACCTTCTCGCGTTTGGCTGGCAACCGTTGCCAACAAGCCAACCGCACCGTAAACATCAGGCGATTCGAGGAAAACATCCAAACCGGTTTCGACCATAGCTTACTTTCTCTCTAAAGCGGTGATAAGCGTATCATGGAAGCGGACGCGAAAGCCGAAAATTAGCCGATCCTGCCTGCCGTAGAAGATGTTATTGGTAAGCAGGGCTGCCACAAGCTGCCGTTCAGGGTCTACCCACAGCGAGTTACCGACGAAGCCGGTGTGTCCGTAGCTGTTTGGGCTGAAAAACTGCCCGCTGGAGGAGCCTTCGGGCGAACGCATTTGCCAGCCTAGTCCACGGTCGCCTATGTGTTGACGCACCGCTTCTTGGGCAAGGCGTGGGCTGATGAAGCCGCCGCCCTCATCAAGGTAAAGCTGACCGATCAGGGCGGCGTCGCTGGCTGTGCCGAACAATCCAGCGTGTCCGGCGGCGCCGCCTAAGGCAGCCGTGTTCTCATCATGCACTTCGCCCTGAATGCGCCGACCGCGCCACGCGCAAATTTCGGTGGGCGGCACGCTATTGGGCGGCGTGATCGGGCTGTAGGCGGCGCTCATCTCTAAGGGGCGCAGCACAAGGCGCTGGATTGCTTCGCGCAGCGAGCAGTCCAGCATTGCCTCAATTGCCATGCCCAACAAGATGTAGTTGATGTCGCTGTAGAGCGCACGTTCGCCAAGCGGCGCGCTGAAGGGGCTGTTCAGGCACATGGCGCGCCGCGCTTCAAGATCAGGTGCGCTTCGCAGATCGAGCCAAGCTGCCAAGCCGCTGCTGTGCGTCAGCAAGTGCCAGAAGGTCACCTTGCCAGCATCGGCGGTCTGATCGGTAGGCGGCACAACTTCCACAAACTCGCCGGGCTTTAGCGGATTTGGGTAGGGCTGGATAGGGCGTTCGCCGCGCAGTTCGGGCAGCACGTTGCACACAGGATCATCCAGCCGCACTCTGCCAGTATCTACTATGCGAAAAAAGGCAAGCGTGGTGATCAGCTTGGTGAGGGAGGCGTAGTCAAAGCGCGTGTGGCGCGTGACGGGCTGCACACCCTCACCTGATTGCCTGCCTTCGGCATCCAGCGTGCCGAGCGCCGCACGGTAAACGATAGCATTGCGCCAGCGGATTTCGACCTGCGCTGCCGTATAGACCTTACCTAAGTTTTCCTGCAAAAGGGCGTTGAGTGCTTCCATACTCTTATCACTTTAGCGCACGCGCTCCAGCACGTTCAGGCGCGCCATGTACTGCCTGCCGGCGTAGCCGACAATATCGTTCAGATCGAGATCAAACGGGATGTTTGGCAAAAAGTCGCCAAGCAGTTCCATAAAAACGCCTTGCGCTAAGGGCAACAGCTTGTTTAGCTGCGCTTCCACAACTGCCCACAATGCCGCATCTTCGCTGAGCAAACGTGAGAGCAGATGCAGCCCAAAAGCAACGTGGCGCGCTTCATCACGCTGCACATATTCCAAGCCTTCGGTCAGTGCGGGCATCAGCCCTTTGGCGCGCAGTGCCTTAAAAATGCCGTAATAGCCCGTCTCTGCCAGCACACCTTCAATAGTGATGTGATAGCTGGCAACCGCACGCGCCTGCGCTGAGCGCGAATGGTCGGTGAGCAAGGCATCTAGGGCAGCCGTTAGCTCTGCAAAAAGCTGGCGATAATTTGCGCCGGCAATCTGGCTGGCGTCAGGCGTTTCACCCAGCACCTGACCGATCACGGCGTCGAAAAACTCTACATGCTTTGCTTCTTCAAAAAGCTGCGTTGTCAAAAACATTTCTTCTTCAAGATGCCCGCCTTCCCGCTTGAGGGCAACCATCAGCGGCGCAAGGTCATCCGTCACAGCTGCCTCACCGCTGATGAACAGCGATACGCCGCGTCGGATCAGCTCATGTTCGCGGTCGGACATTGCCGCCCAATCACGTTGATCTTGGCTGAAATCTAAATCTTGCGGATTCCACATCAGGCGTTTTGCCTTGTGATAGTCGCGCAGTGGTAAAAGCGTCTGATCGAGTCGCATAGCGCTTTCGCACCTTCTCTAGAGCAGTACGTTACTTGTCGCACCTGACGAACGGTAGATGCCACAAGGCATAGTATAATGCCCATGCCTTATCTTTACGAAAACCGATAGGTGGCAGCATGATCACCGAGATCAGACGGCGCTACAACGCAGCCTTTAGCCAAGCACGCTATGACGCTTTGGTGCAGGACTTGAACAGCGCTTACCGCTTTCCGATGGACTTTCACCTGTGCGAAACGCCGTTGTTCCTCAGTGCGCCGCTGATGGCAGACCTGATTGCTGCCACGGAACGCTTGGCGCACGCCGTCCAAACGCCCGACTATCTCGCCCGTAGCCATCCTGCTGTGCCGCCCCGCTTGCAGGTGCCCGATTCAGCACGTCCCGAATGCCTCCAAGTTGATTTTGCCATTTGCCGCGATGAAGACGGCGCCTTGGTGCCACGCCTGATCGAATTACAAGGCTTTCCAACGCTCTACGGCTTTCAATGGCTGCTTGATCAGAAGGTGCGCCAGCATTTTGAGATTGATCCATCGCTGCGCTTCTACATCGTACCGCACACAGAAGACTCTTTCGTGCGCCTGCTGCGTGAGGTCATCGTTGCCGATCACGATCCACAGCAAGTCGTGCTGTTGGAACTGCACCCTGAACAGCAGAAGACGCGCATAGATTTCGCCTGCACGGAGGCACTGCTCGGCATTCAGACGGTCTGCCTAACCGAAGTGATTCAGCGCGGCAGCCGCGTTTTCTACCGCGATGCGACCAATGGACGCGAAGTGCCGATCACGCGCTTCTACAACCGCCTGATCTTTGACGATCTCAGCGGCGAGACGCTCGAAAAAGCATACCGCCTCTGCACTGAGGCAGCGGTAACATGGGTCTCACATCCGCATTGGTTCTTCAGGATCAGCAAATACTCGCTGCCCCTGCTCAGCGATCCGTGTGTGCCGCCTGCTCACTTCCTGAGCGATTTGCCTAATTATCCGACCGATTTGATGAACAATTATGTGCTAAAGCCGCTTTTTTCCTATAGCGGTAGCGGCATAGACCTTGATCCGACGCCTGAAAAGCTGGACGCCATTCCCGCCGAACGCCGCGCCGCGTATCTCTTGCAGCGCAAAGTTGAGTATGCGCCGCTGGTTGAAACGCCGGACGGCTTCGCCAAAGCTGAGGTGCGGATGCTGCTTTTATGGAGTCCGCAGCGCGCCAAGCCAGAAATTGTCGGCACGCTCGTCCGTATGAGCAAAGGGCGCATGATGGGAACGCGCTTCAACAAGGATCGGACGTGGGTTGGCTCTACGCTCGCCTACCATGAGCCTGTGTAAGCAGCCCGCCGCACGGATTGCCAAAAACGCCGTTTTCGGCTATACTTACTGAACTTTTGTGCTACTTTTCCTCAAAACGGGCAGGGCAACCGTGAGCGATTCCGACCCAGTGGCAGTGGATAACGCCTTACTATTCCGCAAAGTCTTTCTAGAGGGCATCGCCGGCAGCGGTAAAACAACCTATGCGGCGCAACACATGCTGGCATGGCTGGCAAGCGGCGTTGATCCTTCACGCTTGCTGATCTTCGTGCCGCAGATGCCTTTAGCGCGCCCCTACCAGCAAGCGCTGCACGACTCGGACTACGGCGGCGGCGCGCCCATCATCACCACGCTTGCCAGCTTTGCCCGCGAGGCAGTACGCGTCTATTGGTCAGAGCTTGCCGCGCCGCTTGGTGTGGGCAGTCCAAGCCATGAGCCGATCTTCCTCAACATTGAGACGACGCAGTACTTTATGGCGCGCTTTGCCCTGCCGCGCATCGCCAACGGTGAGTTTGCCCTTAACGATATGCGTGTTGCACCGCCGCGCATTATCTCGCAGGTGATTGATAACCTGAACCGAGCGGCGCTGATGGGCTTCCCATTGGAAGAAGTTGCCGAACGGCTTGGCAACGCTTGGGGTGGGCGCGACTCCAGCCGTCTTGCCGTCTTTCAGCGCGCACGGACGCTTGCCCTAGAGTTCCGCGCACACTGCTTGCAGCACAACTTGCTGGATTTCTCGCTGACCATTGAGGCATTTCGGCGTTTTGTGCAGCCGCTTCCCGAATTTCAAACCTTCTTGCAAGCGCGCTTTGATTTTTTGCTGGCGGAAAATATCGAGGAAGATACACCCGCCGCGCATGATTTTCTTGCCGCGCTGCTGCCTTATGTGCAGGGCGCGCTCTTGCTCTACGATAAAGACGGCGGCTTGCGGACGTTTCTCGGCGCTGATCCTGACTCTGCCCATGCCTTGCGCGGCTTGTGCGACGATCACCTGATCATGCCGCACTCGCGTGTCATGTCCGCCGATATGGCGGCGCTCTCGGCAGCCTTCAACCGCATTTTAAGTCCGCGCTTTGAGCCTGATCTTCAGGCTGAAGGTGATCCGAGCGCCGCGTTTTCCTACAGCGCCAACCGCTTCTACCCACAGATGATCGAGGCAGTTGCCGATCAAATCGCTGCGCTGGTGGCAGCCGACGTGAAGCCGCACCAGATCGCTGTGCTATCGCCCTTCCTGAACGACTCGCTGCGCTTTTCGCTCACCTATGCGCTGCGCCAGCGCGAAGAACTGCACGGCATCCAGATTCCCGTGCTGACGCACCGCCCGTCCCGCGCCCTGTCCGACGACGCCATCACACGCGCCTTGCTGACGTTCACCCTGATCGCCCATCCACACTGGTTGGACGGCTTGACACTGAGCGCGCCGCCCGCGAAAGACGTGGCAGATGCCTTGGCGCTCTGCATCAGCGATCTCGATCCACTGCGCGCACGGCTGCTGGCAGAAATTATCTACCGTGCCAAGCGCGATGATCAAAATGTTTTGCGCCCTAGCCTGAGCGCCTTCGCCAAACTGGAAGCCGATAAGCAAGCGCGCATTGGCTACCGCGTTGGGCAGCGCTACGATGCGCTGCGTGAATGGTTGGATAGCTACCGTGCGCGCCTTGAATACGGCGAAAACATCCCACTCGATCACTTTTTGCGGCGTCTGTTTGGCGAAAAGCTCTCGCAGAAGGGCTATGCGCTGCACAATAACCTTGAGGCAGGGCGCGTCGCGGCGCAGTTGATCGCCTCTGTGCAGCATTTCCGCCAAACGCTCTATGATCGCTACGAAGGCGATTGGTCGGAGGCGGGACGCGAGTATTTGAGCCTTGTCTCGCAGCGGTTGCTGCCCTCGCTCTACGCGCAGAGCTGGCAAGATGAAAATGCCGACGCCGTCTTGATGATGCCTGCCAACACCTTCTTGCTACGCAACCGCTATGTGGACTATCAGTTTTGGTTGGATGTTGGCAGCGGCGGCTGGTTCGAGCGCTTAGAGCAACCACTGACTCACCCGTATGTGCTGCGCCGTGAATATTTGCCCGATCAGGTCTGGACGGATGACGATGAGGCAGCCGCTGAGGAAGCAGCGCTCTACCGCACTGTGATCGGCTTAGTGCGCCGCTGCCGCCAACACATCTACATTGCGCTTGCCGATCTGGGCGAAAGCGGCTTTGAGCAAAGTGGCAAGCTGCTGCGTGCCTTGCAGCGCTTGGTCAGCGCCAATGCAGAAGATGCGGAAGGTGAGGCAAGCGAATGAGCGATAACGTCCCTAGCCCATTCCGCCCTGAACAGGCTGAGATTTTGCGCTATAACGGCGGCAAAATGGGCATTGCCGCCGTGCCGGGCAGCGGCAAAACTTTCACGCTTTCGCACCTTGCGGCGCGCCTTGTGGCACACCTGATCAGGCAGCAGCGCGTCACGGCTGATCAAGAAGTGCTGGTCGTCACTTTTGCCAACGCTGCGGTGAACGCCATCCGTGCCAAAATCGCCACAATTTTGCAAGATTCCGGCGTGGTCATCACCAACATGGGCTACCGTGTGCGGACTCTGCACGGTTTGGCGCATGATCTGGTGCGCGAACGCCCAACCTTGGCAGGCTTGGCAGAAGATTTCAAGATTATGGATGAGCGCACCGCACAGAGCATCCGCGAGGATGTGGTTGCCACATGGCTGCGCGGCAACGGCATCAGCCTGTTCACAAGCTACCTTGAAGATGAGTGGCGCGATGAGCCGAAGAAACTTGCCTACCTTGCCCGTGACGATTTGCCCAAGCTGGCACAGGGCATCGCCGAGAGTTTTATCCGTCAGGCAAAAGATCGCCGCTTGACACCTGAAGCGCTCCGCCAGCGCCTAGAGGGCTTGCTTGAGTCTGATCTGCCATTGGCACGTTTTGGGTGCGCCATCTATGAGAACTATCAGCGTGCGCTCAGCTATCGCGGCGCGGTGGATTTTGACGATTTGGTTATGTTAGCGCTCAGCGCGCTGGAGCGCGACTCTGCCTTTTTAGCGCGCCAACAAGCCCGCTATCCCTACATTTTGGAAGACGAGGCGCAGGATAGCAGCCAACTGCAAGAGCGCCTGCTGAGGATGCTCTCCAACGATCAGAATTGGGTGCGCGTTGGCGATCCAAATCAGGCGATTAACACGACCTTCACCACTGCCGATCCGAAGTATCTGCGCGCCTTCCTTGAAGAACGCGACGTGCAATCGCAAACCCTGAGTGTTGCCGGACGTTCTGCCGCGCCGATCATTGATCTGGCGAATTATCTGGTCATGTGGACGCGCAATGAACATCCCAATGAGGACTTGCGCGATACCTTTTTGCCACAGCGCATTCAGCTTACGCCTGCGAATGATGCGCAGGGCAATCCGCCTGCCGAGGAAGCGCGCCTACAGATCGTCTATAGCACCGGCAGAGTGTACACACCTGATCAAGAGATTGATCTAGTCGCCCAATCGCTTGCCCAGTGGCTGCCTGAAAACAAAGAACGCACTGCTGCCGCCCTTGTGCCAGAAAATCAGCACGGCTTTAAGCTGGCAGAGCGCTTGAAGGCGCTTGGCGTGCCGTATGAGGAACTGCTCCGCAGCACATCCTCCACCCGCGAGACGACCAAACGCCTAGAGCAGGTCATTAAATACCTTGCCAAGCCGATCAGCCCTCAGAGTCCCGCGCAACTGGCTGATCTCTACCGTGATCAGTGGTGGCGGCTGCATTTGGGCAGCTACGCCGCAGAGGAGGCGGCAGAAAGCGATCAATGGTTGGCAACTGCTCACAGCGCCCTAGCAGGGCTAAAGCACATTGAGCGCTTCTTATTCCCTGAGGACGGCGTGCTGCTGACTGAAGCACTAGACTTGCCCGACTCCGAGTCGTTAGAGCCGCTCTACCAAGACCTTGAGGCATTCCGCCAAGTGGTGCATCGCTGGCTGCACGCCTCATACCTGCCGATTGATCAATTGGTGCTGACCGTTGGGCAGGATATTTTCAGCACGCCGCCTGAGATCGCGCTTGGTTATAAATTGGCGCAACTTTTGCGCGGCTATGCCCTTGAAATGCCCAACGCACGCCTGACCGAGTTTGCCGCTGAGCTACAGCGTATTAGCAGCAACGAACGGCGCTTCTTAGGCTTTGAGGATGCCGAAGTTGGCTATACGCCGAAGGAAGGGATGGTCACGATTGCCACCATGCACGCCGCCAAAGGCTTAGAGTGGGATCGTGTCTATTTGCTCTCGGTAAATGATTACAGTTTTCCCTCAGCACAGGCGACCGACCGCTACCTTGACGAGAAATACTACCTGCGCGGCGCGCTGAATTTAGGCGCAGAGGCACGCGCTCAATTAGAATGCCTGATTGCCGACCGAGAATATATCGAAGGCGAGGCATCCGTGCAGGCGCGCCTAGACTACGCCGCAGAGCGTCTGCGCCTGCTCTACGTTGGCATCACACGCGCCAAGCGTGAATTGGGCATCTATTGGAACAACGGACGCTTTCATTACAAGGGCAAAGAGCAGGAACAGCAGCCATCCCTGCCCTTACTGGCGCTATGGTCGTACCTTAACGGCAACCCTGAACGCTAGGCTCAGCCTTTGAAGGCGGCTGTGATCGCCTTTGCCGCGCTGCTCAGCAAGTTGGTATCGTTGCCAACTGTGGCAAAGCGGAAGCCTTTCGCCAACATCCGCTTGGTGTAGTCAGGCGTGCGCGCATGAATGCAGGCGATCTTATTGTTGGCTGCGGCTGCCGCCAAAATGCGATCTACTGCCGCAAAGAACTTGGGATCAGTTGGCTCAGTGTGCGGTGGTAAGCCAAGGGCAACGCTCAGATCAGCAGGTCCGATGTAGAGTCCGTCTAGGTGTGGTGTGGCGGCAATTTCCTCTAGGTTTTCCAGTCCTTGCGCGGTCTCGATCATGGCAAAGGTGACAATTTCGCTGTTGGCATACGTAAAATATTCCTCGCCGTAACACATTGCGGCGCGGGTAGGTCCGTAGCTGCGGAAGCCTTGCGGCGGGTAGCGACAGGCACCGACGAACGACTCCGCCTCCGCCCGATTGTTGATGAGTGGGCAAATTACGCCTAACGCGCCGCTATCCAGCATTTTCATGATCAGCGCCGGGTCGTTCCACCAAACGCGCACCAGCGGCACAGCGCCTGTATTTCCGACGGCTTGCAGCATGGCAAGTGCCGTCTCATAGCTCATGTAGCCGTGCTGTAGGTCAATGGTCACTGCATCGTAGCCGCTGCTCGCCACAATCTCGGCTGTCCATGCGTTCGGGATGCTTAGCCAACCGTTGATTGGCACCTCGCCACGCGCCCAAATGGCTCGGAGTGGATTTGTAAACATGATTACCTCTTTCTGAGGAAAAGCACCAATGTTGATGATTGTATACGCAATCCAAAAGGTGGGTGTGTTTTGTGTAGGACTCATTATCAAAATTCGGCGAACGCACTGGTGTAATGTTGAAAGCGAGGCAAAGGCAGCGGTTGTCCGTCCAACTGCAAACCGCTCAACTTTCCAGCGCGGATAGCGCGTTGGTCAAGCCATGTCTGCTCATACTTTTATGAAATGCGCTCTAGAGTATGGTAAAACAATCTGCGAAAAATTTCTCACCACCGGCGGCGGGATTTCGTCCGCGCTCAATGCGCGCCACACGCCGACCACCGCCACATCGCTGGACAGCCCGTAGAACGCCGTCTGATAGACCTCACCCACACCGCTGAGCGTATTCGTCAGGTAGAGCAACCCTTCCCGCCGCACACCCACGCCGTCTACGCCGTTCCCGTCCCAGTCGCCTGCGATGGGCATGTCGTTCGGGCTGCCAAACAGCACCGTCTGCGTCACGTCGTTGTTGTCGAGGTAGAACATGCCTTGCCCGTTGCGCCACACCGCCGGTCGGTCTATCCCATCGCCCGCCCAGTTGCCCACCAACGGCGTACTGTTCCCGTAGGTTTTGTGCGTCGTACTGGCATCCGTCAGCGATTGCCTGAACGCAAAGACGCCGTCCTGCCACACACCGATGCTATCGGCTGCCGCGCCCGCTGTCCACTTGCCCGCCAGCGGCAGATCGCCCGTGCTGCCCAACCTTCTCACTTAAGCACCCAACCTAAAGGTAAGTTCAACATCTTAGCATCTGTCAATAAAGTGGGAGTCTGTAGAGCCAATCGCCGAGTGTGCCTTCTCGTCCTCCTGCAAGAAAAACATAGTCTGTTGTCAGCGATAGTGTTGCCCAGATAACCTCGAAAGGCATTGCTAAAAGCTGCTGGCACTGCGAAAGATCAGCACTATAGCGCACAATCCGATCTGCGTAGACGACATATAACCACTGCTCATCCACGATATTTTGCACATACTCAGAATATAGCACTGCTCCTGTATCAGCATTATATGTGCCATCCGTTCGGTTGTTAGACCCGAATAGAAAGTGCATCCTGTTATCATAATCTGAAACTAGCACGCCACTGGGCAACAGGCGTGTCCAGTTCGCAGGCTGTAGCGGAAGCGTCATTCTCGCGTGAAGAGTCGCCGACATTCCAGCTTTTAGCAAAGCAAAGCGCTCCATCCGCGTTGGAAAGCCTGCCAAGGAAATTTCAAAAGTATACGTATCAAGCGGCAGTGTAAGGTTAAACGGTGTTGTGCCAAGCACCTTGCCATCTTGCCTAACCACAGCACCAGATGGGGAACTTTCCACAAATAACTGAGCAGCAGGTGCAGGCTGTGCCTGAACACTTGATAGAGTTGTGCTGGTCAGCATCAATGCAATTAAGATGAGTGTACGCGAAATTGACCCGTTCATGAAACCTACCTTTACAAACTATTGACTGGGTAACGTAGGTGGTGCGGCAGGATTGCAAGAGTTGCTGATGCTACCGCTAAACACATTAAAGCATTTTAGTTCCACATCGCTATTGACTTCATAACTATAGATTATGGTACTAGAAGAGATAGTTTCTGGCAGTAGCGCATTATCATAGCGATGATATGTGGCAGTTGGTGAACCTGAATCCGAATTACTGCAAGGGACAGGCGCTGATAAGATGACACTGGTAAGTGTACCTCGATAGTCGGTTGGTAGAAACCTCATAAAGTCAACTACATGGGAGGGGTTTTGAATTCCTTGTGCCTTGATTGCACCAAACCTTGTATGCAGCAGGTTTTGTGCATCATTAACATTGAAGAAGCTGATTTGTATATGTAGGTGCGTGTTATTACCTTGGTTGGCTACTGCGCCAATTTTCGTTCCCGCATTCACCCGCTGTCCTAGATAGAAATCTTCAACGCTCTGCAAATGCCCATAGAGTATATAATGACCACCTGTGCGGATTACTACATTGAATTCATTGCTACTTGCTGCTCCCCACAAATATGGGCGTGGGCGACTTGATTGTTCACTAGAATCACCAATACCTACAATTATTCCATCCCACATAGCATACACCTCGATGACTGAGGTGTTGGTAGCAAAGAAATCAAAACCATTATGCCGACACTCACGGATACTAGCATAGGCAGCACCATCTAGAATACCAAAGCCCGGTTGTCGCTGATTGGTTACAAAATTCGTTGCTAAAGGCTGTCTTGGAAGGATAATGCTTATTTTGTCTGTGTAATCACTATCCGCAGGAATATCGAACACAGGTAGCGTTTGACATCCTACGGGAGTGTTTACTAATCCAACCTCTGCGACCCAAGTCCACATACCAGGTCGATTGGGATGAACAAAGCCATACCAAATTTGATTGGCATAATCTGAATTAAAATAACGATAGTAAGCACTCGCCGTGAAGGATGCAGTCGTTTTTTGAAAGAGGCGGTCATCTTGACTAGGTCCATGACGGATGTTAACATTTGCGGCAACGTCGATTAAGCAAGTTGTTGGCGTTGGCGTACCCGTTGGTTGGGGCGTGCGGGTTGGGCGGCGCGTATTGGTCGGTAGCGCCTGAAGGATGGGGATTAGCAGGCTGCTGTTGCCATTCGAAATCTAAGCGTGGATCGAGGCGTGTGGCGTGAAAGCTATCAAAGCTACCTTGTTGTGTAAGCGTATCTGTGAAATAGCGTCCAAACAGTCCATTTGCAGCCAGTTGCGGCGTTGGAATAACAGGTGGCAGAGCAGGTGTAGGTGTGCTGGCAAGTCCAGTTGCTGAGGTGGAACGGGTTGCAGTTGGCGCGCACGGATCGTAGGGCAGCGGCGTGCGTGTGGGCTGTGGTGTGCTGCGGCTGTCGCGTGGCAGGAAGGTCGGCGCGATGTTCGGCGTTTGGCAGGGATCATCGGCTTGGGCAGCAATCGGTGCGCCTACTTGAATTAGCAGAAAAATTACTCCTATATTAGCAACATTAAGAGAATACTGAAGGTAACTGGTAGCCATCTGTGCATGGTGGCACGCCTACTTTCTAAAAACTGCACCGCCTAATGGGCATACACAGGTTGGCAATCCTTGTCAAGCAAGCGTAGGGCAGACGTAGAGAAGGCACATAGTTACCCCTATGCAGCACTTTGCACGATTCAGCCCCGCTGATTCTTGGGCAGATCGCTGAAACGCCTCTTTTCGCCCCCGTGATAAACTTCACGCAAATTTTTTCCCACTGCCTAAAAGTTCATTTTTTGCAAAACGCCGCGCTACCCCTCGGACGCTGTGCCGTACCTAGCGCGTGTGTCGTTCTTATGCACTTGAAATTAAGCATATGCCTGGACTTGGACAGCGAGGAAAGACGAGGACAACGCAATGATAGGCTCTCTGATTCCCCCGACGGAGGACACTGATCGCCCTTATCTCTTGGAGCATGATGCCTGCGCGCTGATTGCCAACGTTCGCAAAGGAGCGCGCCCCACGCACGGCAACGTTAAGCGCACGCTTGCCGCCCTTGCCCGTATGGGTCACCGCACGGGCGAAGTACAGGGCGAAGGCGATGGCTGCGGCGTGCTGACCGATATTCCACGCGCCATCTGGACGCAGACCATGCAGCACATTGGGCAGCCGAGCGACCTTGCCCGCGATCCGCATTTCTTTGTGGTGCATTTGTTCTTGCCACAGCAGGACACTGAGGCTGTCGTCCGCCGCATTGCTGAAATCGCCGAACTGCGCGTGCTGCAAATCGTCTACAGCGCGCACGGGCAAACCCGCGCCGAGATGCTCGGTCCGTTGGCACGCGCCCAAGAGCCTGTTTTCTGGCAATTGGCAGGCTATGCGCCCGGACGCAACGTGCAAGATGCCAACGCCCGCCTTTTCGAGTTCCACCTTGCCCTAGAGCGCGAACTGCCCCTGCATGTCGTAAGCTGTAGCACCCACAGCGTTGTTTATAAAGTACGTGGGCATGTGGATACCCTCTACAAGTATTACCCCGATTTGCGAAACCCTGAATTCGAGTCCGCCGTCACCATTGGACATTCCCGCTATTCCACCAACACCGAGACTGCCTTTGAGCGCGTGCAGCCCTTCTCGCTGCTTGGTCACAATGGCGAAATCAACACCATTGCACGGCTGCGCCAAGAGGCGCGAATGCTGGGCGCCCAGCTCGTCCACAGCGGCTCGGATTCGCAAGACCTGAACCGCCTGCTCGAAGTGCTGATCCACCACTACGGTTTCACCCTCGCCGAAGCGATGGAAATCGCCTTCCCGCCCGTGCCGCACGAGGCAAACGCGCTCAGCCCTGAGGTTGCCGCCCTCTACCGCCGCTATCGGATGGGCTGGGGTCCGTTCGCGCAAGGTCCGGCGGCGCTCGTCACGCGCTATGGCGATGAATGCGTGTTCAGTGTGGATGCCATGGGTTTGCGCCCGCTTTGGTTCGGCGAAACCGAAAAGGATTTCTATTTCTCCTCTGAGCAAGGCGTGCTGCCGCTAGAGCAGAACGTGCGCGATCCGCGCCCGCTGGCGCCCGGCGAAAAGGTTGTGCTGAGCATTCATCGCGGCTCGACGGTGCGCGTGCTGAACGATGCTGATCTGCGCCCGGAGGTGCTGCGGCGCGGACGTGCCTTAGCGCCCGTCCAAGCGCCATGCCTTCCCGAAGGCGCACCGATTTGGGAAGCGCCGCAGCCACCAACTGAGAATCCGAACCTTGAGGCGTGGCGCGCCGCCACCGGCTGGTACCGCACCGACCGCGATATTGCAGTTGAGATGGCGGACAAAGGCGCTGATCCGATTGGCTCACTGGGTTACGATGGACCTTTGGCAGCCCTCTCCAGCGATGGCGTGCGGAATCTTTCGGAATATTTCAAAGAGGCGGTTGCCGTCGTCACCAACCCTGCCATTGACCGCGAACGCGAGACGGAACATTTCAGCACAGAGGCAATCGTCGGACCGCGTCCTGCCCTGCACGAAAACGATCCCGCCGATGAGGTAACGCCGCTTGCGCTGCGCCTGCCCGTCTTAGCGGGCGGTCAGTACGCGGGCGATGCACTGCTGGACTTCGGCGATTATGCAGAGGCGGCACAACGCGGCGGCACGCTAATGTACGAGGATGCGCTTGCCGCTTTCGGTGGGCGTGCGCTGACTTTAGATATGTCCATGCAGCCTGCTGAGACGGTTGAGAGCGCTTTGATGCGCCTGCAAGCCGCCGCGGTGCAGGCTGCGCGGGATGGCGTGCGCCTGATCGCATTGGATGATCGGTGTGCCTTCCGTGAAGGGCATCTGTGGCTCGATCAGCATTTGGCGCTGGCAGTCGTAGACCGTGCGCTGCGCCTTGCTACCGACGATCACGCGCAGAATTTGCGGCGCAAGTGCGGTATTGTTGTGCGTGCTGCGGGCATTCGCAACCTGCATGATGTGATCTTGGCAGTGGCGCTTGGCGCGGATGCCGTGAACCCTTATCTGCTCTTTGAAACTGCCATTGGACGCAGTGGACGCCCTGAGGAACGCGCTGAGCGCGTGGTGAAACTGCTGACTGCCCTTGAAAAAGGCTTGCAGAAGATCACCAGCACGATGGGCGTGCATGAACTGCGCGGCTATGGCAAAACCTTCGGCAGCATTGGGCTTTCCGCACCATTGGCAGAGGTGATGGGCTGTGTGAATTACGCCGGCAGCGCCGCACGCGGGCTGACGTGGCAAACGCTCTACGCCGAAGCGGAAGTGCGCCAGAGCTACATCACGAGCAAAGGTGCGCGCTTGCCCAAAGAGACGCGCATCTACCCGCATATTTACAAAATGGCGCAGCAGGTGGCGCAAGGCGAAGTGGACTATAACGGCATCATGGAGCGCTTGGGCGAAATTGAGCGCACGACGCCCGTTGCCTTGCGCCATACGCTGGATTTCAAGTTTGATCCGCGCAGCCGCATCAATCCTGAAGATGTGGACTTGGGTGTTGGTCGGCATTCGCTGCCGTTCGTCATCTCCTCAATGTCGTTCGGCTCACAGAGCGAGATCGCCTTCCGCGCCTATGCCGAAGCAGCCTTCCGCCTTGATATGTACAGCCTGAACGGCGAAGGCGGCGAGATTAAAGACATGCTCGGCAAGTATCCGTATCATCGTGGACAGCAGATTGCCAGCGGACGCTTTGGCGTGAACGCCGAACTGATCAACTCGTCCTACTTGTTAGAGATCAAGGTTGGGCAGGGTGCTAAGCCGGGCGAAGGCGGTCACTTACCAGGCAAAAAGGTGAGCGCAAAGGTGGCAGCCGCACGCAACGCCAACATCGGCGTAGACCTGATCTCGCCTTCCAACAACCACGACATCTACTCAATTGAGGACTTGGCGCAGTTCATCGAGGAACTCAAGACCAGCAATCCACGGGCGAAGGTTGCCGTCAAGCTGCCGGTGGTGCCGGGCATCGGCGTGATTGCGGTCGGCGTGGCAAAGGCAAACGCCGATATTATCAACATTACCGGCTATGATGGCGGCACGGGCGCGGCACGGCAGCACTCGCTCAAGTATGTGGGCTTGCCGGCTGAGATTGGCGTTGTGGAAGCGCACGCAGCACTGCTCAAAGCGGGCTTGCGAGATCGCGTTGAGATTTGGTGCGATGGCGGCATGAAAAGCGGCACGGATGTGGTCAAAATGGTGCTGATGGGCGCTAATCGCATCGGCTTCGGCACAATGGCGATGGTCGCTATCGGCTGTACCATCTGCCGCAAATGCCAGACGGATACCTGTCATGTGGGCATTGCGACGCAGGTTGAGACAAAAGAACAGGCAATCGCGCATGGGCTGAAGGCGTTTGAGCCGCAAATCTACGAGGATGCCGTTGATCAGTTGGTGCAGTTGTTCACCGCCATTGGGCAAGAGGCGCAAGAGATCACGGCGCGGCTAGGCTTTACGCGCCTGCAAGATTTGGTCGGGCGCGCCGACTTGCTCCAACAAGTGCGCTTGCTGGAACACCTGGACATGACGCCGCTGCTGCAAGTTGCACCGCGCCTAGAGCGCCCAAGCAGCCAACGCACGGTTGGGCGTGCGCTGCGCCGTCCGCGCAATCACCTGACTGAGGTGATCAGCGAGATGGTGGTCGAGGCAATTGAGCAGGGCGAGGACGTGATCAACTACGAAGACACAGAGGCGATGAGCATTGATCGCGCCGTTGGCACACACTTGGTAGGTGCGTTGGTGCGCCGCTACGGCTTCGAGAATGGGCGCAGCATCGCTGGGCGCGAAGTCTTTCGGCAGAATGGCGGGCGTCCGAACATCATCAAACTGAACTTCAACGGCTCAACAGTGCCGGGCAACGGCTTGGCAGCTTTTCACGGCGCGGGCGTCGAAGTGGTGGTGGAAGGCGGCACGCAGGATGGCTTGGGCAAGTGCGCCATTGGCGGGCGCGTGGCGGTGCTGAAGGGCATGAATACGAAGGGTGTGCGCGTGGGCGGCAGTGTGGGCAAGAGCTTTGCCTATGGCGCGCAGCGTGGGCAGTTCTTTGTGCAGGGCAGCGCCGATAGCCGTGCGGGTGTGCGCCTCTCCGGCGCTGATCTGGTCATTGGCGGTGAGCTGACCGAAAAACTGCGCGATGATCAGGGCTTCATTGCCAGCCGCGCCAACATCAAGGGCTTTGCCTTTGAGTACATGACGGCAGGGCGCGTGATCGTGTTGGGCGATCCGGGTCCGTGGATTTGCAGCGGCATGACGGGCGGCGTGGTCTATGTGCGGCTGCGCCCTGAGCTTGGCTTTGATGCGGCGGCACTGAAGCGGCGTTTGGCGCAAGGCGCCAATGTGAAGATTGCGGCGGTGGATGCCAGCGACGCAAATAACCTGCACGATCTGCTGTGTGGCTACCGTGAGGCGCTGAGCGATAGCAACCAACACGCCGAAGCGCGCCGCATTGATGAGATCATGAGCCGCTGGGAGAAGGAATTTGTGAAGATCGTGCCTGCCAACCAGCAGGTAGATCAGACAATTGCTACCGAGTAGGCAGCACAGGCGATCAGGGGCGGGCTATAGCCGCCCCTATGATTCATGGCAAGCGGATGGCACACACGCCACTACTCACCGTACAGCGCTGAATTGCCTGATCATTGTAAAACACTTCAAAGTCCGCCTGCGCCCAGAAGGGCTGTGCAACGCTGACCGTAATCTGACTGCGGACAAAGCGGCAGCCCTCAGGAGCAGGCGCGTTTTCCGCACCACCGATGTTCGCCTGCAAACAATGCCCACTCGGAAAGGCGCCCAATGGAAACTGTGCAACGCGCAGCCACAGCTCAGGCGTCAGCCTGCCAAAGCGCAGCGGCGTTAGGTCAAGGGCGCGCCCACTGCTGTTCACCACAAAGAAGGTGCGCCCATTGTAGACCAACAACAGATCGGCGGCTGTGTTCTGCGGTGTGGCGCTAGGTGCTTGGGTTGGCTGTGCCGTGTGCGTAGCGGTTGGCGAGAGGGCATTTTCGGCGGCACGAGGTGCGCGTGGTGTGTTGGTGGGGAAACCTGCCATGCGCGGCGTGTTAGTTGGCAAGGCAGCCTGTGTACGTGGCGTGTTGGTGATGATCAGGATCGGCGTGGCGCTTGGTTGAACGGTTGGCGTGTGTGTGGCGGTTGGCTGCACCGCCGCCTTGATCGGCTCAGCGGGCGGCTTGGCAAGCTGCGCTGCGATGCTAATGTTGCTTTCAGGCAACACTGCCACGTCGAAGGCACGGTTGACCTCAAAGCGCAGTGATCCACCTTGCTTGCTGCTGTATTCGACGAAGAAGCGCGCACCTGCCTCAGCAGGCACAGCCAGCCTGGGCGACCACGTTTGGCTTCCGCTCAATGGCTGCCCTGCCTCATTTAAGAGCGTGACGCTCCAGGTTTGCGGCAAACTTTCGTAGCGTGAGCTTTCGCGGCTCAGGTAGAGCGTTTTGCCATCAGGGCTGAGCAGCGGCGGAAAGACGTTTGGGCGTGCGCCAAAGATCATGATGAACAGATAGCTGCCGCCGCGCAGAGGCAGCGCACCAACGCCGACTTCGCGGTAGGTGGGGTTGCCAAGCGCTTTGGCATGGATGGGCGAGTTCTGCCAATACTGCACGGCGCGGTCGGGCGGAAACTCGGCAGCGTTCTCGCCGATCTCAATGCGTTCGGGCGTGCCATAGGTTGCCCAATTGTAGAATTGAAGGGCGCGCTGTGGTGGCTTGCGTCCCCCTAAGTCCTTGTGATAGTCGTCATGGGTTTGCAAGTTATCAAGGCGTGGGTAAAGGTATTCCACCTGAGCAAGCGCCATTGCCTGCAAATCGGCATTGGCACGCAGCGGCGGCAAGCCCTGCTCAATGCGCCATTGGTTGGTGATGGCGAGGACGCGGCTGGCAGCGGCATCATCATGGGCGGGAATATTCACCTGTGCGGCAGTCGGCAATGCCGTGCTGCACAATAAGACGATCAGGACAGGCATGATCAAGCGACGCATAATGCCTCCGAGCAAATGGTAGCATCACATTAAAGACGTTGATCATTGTAAGAGGCATCGGGCGAGCGACTCAAGCGGAATACAAACTTTTTAAGGATAATTTCACAGGTGTTAAGGTATTGTGAAGCAGGCTAGGCATTCGGGCGCGGCAAAAAGCCTGAGAGCAGCGCGTAGATGCCTTCGACGAGCATTTCCAGCGTGCAGGCGCGCATTTGCTGCTGGAAATAGACAGTGTGTGCCTCCAGCATGACGTAGAGCGCATCGGCGGCATATTCAAGGTGCGCCGTGACGCGCAGCCGAACCAACAAGCCGCGAATGGTCTGCCGCCACCAAGCATGGGCAGCCGTGTGCATCGGCGTGAAGTATGTCTCTGGTGCGCCGACCAGCAGCAAAGGCAAGTTTTGCCAGACGAAGGTCAGTGCTTCGCGCAAGAACCAATGCAAATTGATATACGGGTCAAGGATTTGGCGCAGATGTTGGAAGGTGCGTTCTTGCAAATCGCGCTGCTGCTGATCAAGCAGGGCAAGGCACAGGTCGGTTTTATTGGCAAAATGACGGTAGAGTGTGCCTTTGCCAACCTCTGCCGCCTCTGCGATGGCAGACATGCTGACCGCCTCAACGCCGTGCTTCTCGAAAAGGCGCTGTGCCGTCTCCAGCAGCAGTTCACGGTTTTTTAGGGCGTCGGCGCGGGTTGGGCGCAGCGGACGCAAGATAATTGGGTCATCATCCATAGGTGCTACATCGCTAGGTCGAGTCGGACTGCTCCATTTTAAGAATGCTGAGCAGTGCTTGAAATTCACCGCTACAACAGTGGCAGTTCTCAATGTGCTGCTGCACAGCGGCAAGCACGCCGATGGGTGCGGCCTCGGAGGCGAGCAATTCCGCCAGCCGCGCCATATGCTCATCGCATTCATCGCAGCCAAGCTGCACTTCAGGTGCGCCCAGCCATTTTTCCAGCAGTTTTCGGGTGCGCTCTTGGCGCAAAGCGTCGTTCATGGTTAATACCGTCGCGTGCCTCTCATCTGGTCTTAATGCTATAGAAGCACACAGGCTTACAAACCTTACCCGTCGGTTGGTTTTATGGGAGTGCTGCTGGTTGCGTCTTTCACCTCAGCGGCACGCATCACCTCAAGGTATGGCACGGTGCGGCTTTTACCGTCTGCACCACGCACATAGACATACAAATCTTCCAGCGGCAAGCGGTCTAGAAACAGCACACCTTCAAGATGATCGTACTCATGGAGCAGCATTCGGGCGTCCCAGCCGCTGAACTGGCGTTCATGGCGTGCGCCATGCTCATCTTGCCAGCGCATGGTCAGCTGCGTGGCGCGCTGTGTGTAGCCCATCATGCCGGGAATGCTCATGCAGGCGTCAAAATCGCGCTCGGTTTCTTCGCCAATGGCGACGATTTCAGGGTTGATGAAAATCTGCGGCGGCGCGGCATCCTCAGCACCTTCTGCCTGATCGTAGTAGCCAATGCGTGCGCCAAAGACGCGCAACAGTACGCCGATCTGGACGGCTGCCAAGCCAACCGCCGGATTGACCAGGATCGTATCGCGGATATCTTCCGCCAACTGCTTCACCTGCTTGGTGATCTTCTTCACCGGCTCGGACTTGGTGCGGAGCAATTTTTCATGCCTGCTGAGCGTCAGAATCTTCTTGACTGCCATCCTATGCGCGCCTTTTTTTCACCTCTAGCAATACATACCGCTTCATTTTCGCGCAAAATGCCACTTTTGACAATGCTCATGCCTTTTCAGAAAGGGTGGAGCGTGACTATGGAGATAATTGCGCGTGGGCATAACGCGATCTTGCGTAGGAATCGGATTTGTCCCGACCCTGCGAACATTCCCACCTGCGCTTACCCACCGCCTGCCCTACGCCTGCTTGACAGGGTTTGGCAAGCGGTGTATGCCCGTTAGTGGGTGCAGTGTTTAGAAAGTAGGCGTGCCACCATGCACAGACGGCTACCAGTTACCTTCAGTATTCTCTTAATGTTGCTAACATAGCGCACCGATTGCTGCCCAAGCCGATGATCCCTGCCTGACGCCCAACCTCGCACCGACCTTCCTGCCACGCGACAGCCGCAGCACACCACAGCCCACACGCACGCCGCTGCCCTACGATCCCTGCGCGCCAAGCCAAACACCCACGCGGACGCCGAGTCCGTCCCCTTCAGCGCTGCCGTCCTTGCCAAAATTAGGGCAGACAGGCATTGTGAGCATCTACCGACCCGGTGACCAAACCTTCTACCTCCGCTACACGCAAGCAGGACTGTACCACGAGCACAGCATTCGCCTTGATTACGCGCTTTCTGGCGATATTCCCGTCGTGGGCGATTGGGATGGCGACGGCTATACGAATGTCGGCGTCTATCGCCCGTCAACCGCGCAATTCTTGCTGACCACTTCAGAGACGGCGGTGGTCTGTGCGCCTGACCACACCATCACCTATGGCAATCTGGGTGCGCTGCCGCTGGCGGGCAAGTGGACAGGGGGCGCGGCAGCCGATAGCATCGGTGTGTGGCAGGACGGCGTCTTTGCGTTCAGGCAGTCGCTGACGGATGCCAGTACGACGCACAAAACCTACGGGAACAGCACCGATACGCCGTTGGTGGGCAACTGGGCGGGCGATGGGGTAGATCGCCCGGCGGTGTGGCGCAACGGGCAAGGCATGTTCTACCTTGATAACAACGACGTGACGCAGACGGTGCTGTTTGGCAACCCGAACGACACGCCGCTGGCAGGTGATTGGGACGGCAACGGCGTAGACGGCGTCGGGGTGCGGCGCGACACACCACGCCCAACCCGCACGCCCACACTTGAACCCACCCCTACCTCCTTGCCAACTGCCTACCCAATCATGGAGAACGGTCGCTTGACCAACTGCGAATTTGAACCAAGAGTGCCTGGTGGCTTGCCTTCGCGGGATGTGAACCCACTCGGCAGTCCGGTGCCTGCCCTAGCTTACGCACCACTGGAGAGCGCAGAAGTTATGATTGTGGATGTCGTGTACGAAGATGCCACACAAAATCAGGGCTTGGGTAAGTTTGTGGCAATTCGGGTAGACTCAAACCTGCTGACCACCGCTTGCAATCGGCAGAACGGTTGGTATTACATTGGCTATGCCCATTTGAGCAGCGTCTTAGTGTCTGAGGCTGCCCTTAACCCGCCCTTTCCGCTTGTGCCTAGCGCGCTTCACGTCGGCATGACAGGCACTACCGGCATGGATAATGTGCATTTGGATGTGACGGTCTTTTGGCTGCCGAAGACCAATAGGGAACTGATTGAAACTTTTGAGAAGTGAAAGGGATAGTGCATCATGGACGGAAAAACCCGACCAAAGGTGACCCACCATCTCGACGAGCACACCATAAGAACAGTTCGAGCAGTACATCCGTCCCGTATTGAGCGTTGCCAAACGAGGCAGCATCTCCACTGTACAAGGTCTTCAGCCCGTTCCGCCTGCATACGGACTGTCAGTGGGCGCGTTTGCCCAGCGATAACGACCCGAAAAAAAGAAATCAGCTATCATGCGGTCTACCATCACTATCGCACATAGAGTCGGGATGGCAGTCTGGAGCGCGTGTTCCAGCAGAGCATCTTGAGCATCCGTGACCAGACTGATATGCATCACCTGAACCTTGACGACAGCCACACACCAGCCAAGAAAGCCCAAAACGCCAATGTCCTGCCCATCACCGACACCAAGGGGTTCATCCTGGCAACGACAGGCATTGTTGCGGGTAATCCCAAAAATGCCTTTGACCTCGAGGACAATTTACGTGCTGCCTTCAAGTTCATTTAGCGCTTTACTAGCGAGCGCACCTTTTGCATGGATTGACAAGTTCCGCGCTCTGCTGGTGCGCTTTGACCGCAAAGCAGCGCACTTCAGATTGCGTTCAGCAATATGCGGTTGAGTAGTAGGTTTGAACTGCGGCTTTTTCATGAATCTTATGTGCTTCAAAGATTGCTAATGCGCTGCACTGCCAGACTGATCTGAGATATTGCTGTCAGTATTTCGTGCAGGGTAGTATATCTTCCAATCCCCATCCGAATCGCATTGTGTGCTCGTTCTTCTCCAAAGCCCAGTGCCATGATCACGTGAGAGGGTTCAACACTTGCAGATGTGCAAGCTGAACCAGTTGAGATGGCGATGTCCTTCAATTGAACAATCAATGATCGGCTCTCAATGCCCTTGATGGAGACATTCAGGTTATGAGGAAGCCGCTGCGTCGGATGCCCGTTTAGTTCAACACTTCCCAAATCATCTCGAAGTTGCTGAAACATCATCTGTGTCCACTGACGATACTTCTCCGCCTCGGCTCGCATCTCTACCCGTGCGATTTCCAGCGCCTTTCCCATGCCTACAATGCCAGGCACATTCAAGGTGCCAGATCGTATGCCCAACTCATGCCCACCACCGTAGATCACTGGGGCGACCTTGACTCTTGGGTTTCGACGGCGAACATAAAGCCCACCGATGCCTTTCGGTCCATAGATCTTGTGCGCTGAGAACGAGAGCAAATCAATGTGCATGGCCTCAACATCAACAGGAATGTGACCAACGGCTTGCGCGGCATCCGTGTGGAACAGTACACCATGTTCGCGAGCAATCGCGCCAATTTCTTGTATCGGTGCGATAGTGCCTATCTCGTTATTGGCGAACATGATCGAAATGAGAATTGTTTTGGGCGTAATCGCGGCACGGAGTGCATCCAGATCAACGATTCCAAACTGGTCAACAGGTAGATAGGTGATCCGCTTACCCAACTGCTCAAGACGTCTGCAGCAGTCCAGAACAGCTTTGTGTTCGGTCACACAGGTAATGATGTGATCGCCCTTATCTGCATACTTTTCTGCAACTCCAAAGAGCGCGATATTGTCTGATTCGGTTGCGCCACTCGTAAAGATGATCTCTTTGGGATCGTTAGCATTGAGGATGCGTGCGCACTGTTCACGGGCAAGATTAACGACCCGATTCGCCTCGTGTCCTGCCTCGTGGTCAAGGCTGGCAGCGTTACCAAACACTTTCGTGAAGTAAGGCAGCATTGCTTCGAGGACGCGGACATCAACTGGAGTCGTGGCATTGTGATCAAGGTAGATATAGTCTGTGTTGTTCACAGTGACTCCTTTTCTAATTCCGCGTTATGTTCACGCACAAGTCGCGCTATATCTCCCAAGTGTTTGACGCGACCGAAAAGCATCAGTACACCTCGATTGACATGGGCGCGAAATTGGGCATCAAGCACGCTATCTTCCAAAGCGATGCCATCATGTGCACAACGTTCCCGCAGAAGTGCCACAAAGTAGTCGTCCCACTCACCAAGCAGCGTAAAGCGGTTGATCTCCCGATCACTATCGGTTGGATAGGCATTGGGATCAGGAACTGTGGGATCATTGAGAGACAGGCAGAATCCAAGGCGGCATAGCAAGTTTGGATTAAGTCCTGTTCGGGCTTTCAGGTGAATCAGGCGTTGATCCACTTCTTTGCAAACGCGAAGACGTGTCATTTTCATGATCAATGCTCCACGCCAGCGAAATAGTATTGTTCGGCTTTGGAACAACCTTCGTCCATATCGAAATCCAGTGAGTATGCGCGTGATATTGCTGGCTGTAGCAGGGTATACGCCTCAGCATCAATTTCCGTATCAGTGGACAATAGGATGAGTTGGTGTGCTGCCTGAGGGAAAAAGACGGTGAGCAAAGTGCGACGATGATCACTGTCAAGCCTACCCATGGGCGTATCGACAATGATCGGGAGTTGCCGACCGGACACTGAGCGAAGTGACCACAGCAAGGCCATTGCGTAGAGTTGGCGCTCACCTGCCGACAGGCTGGATTTCGGTATGATCTCGCCATTCTCCGCACGCAGCGTAACCTGATAATTGTCGGGATCTATAGATACATAGTGGACTAAGGCGTGCTTACGGCACAGGCGATTAAAGTAATCTGCTACATGATCCTCAAGCTGTCTAAGCTTAATTTCAGTGATTCGCGCTTTGTATTCGTCAAGTATGATTTGCACTTTTGCCGCACGCTCAATACGTTGATCGATTTCTGCGGTGTTGGCAATCTGAAGCCAGACTTTCTTCCGCTGCCGATCTTTTTCGGCAATCTCAAGCTCGATCTGGCGTATCGCTTCATCCTTATCCGCTATTTGCTGTGTCACCTCGCCGATCTGTTCGGATACTTTTTGGAAATCCTCGATAAGCGGGTGAGCGACTGCATCATCTGGAACTTGACGGAGAGCTTGCGCCAGCTTGCTCTGCTCCTCCTCTAGGGCTTCCAATCCTCGACCAAGCTCATCAATACGACTCGGAACAGTATTGAGTACTTCCTTGATGAAGCTCATGATCTGCTCTCGGCGCTGGCTAGAGAGTGAGTGTAAGGCGACTTCATCTGAAACCGACGTGCCAGTAGTCAATAGGTCGTTCAATTCGTCGATTAGTCTTGCCCAGTCTGATGCGGAAGCCTTCGGCAATACTCGTTTCTTGAAACTATCGTTGAGGAGAGTTTGTACAACTAGGTCTGCATTCTCCTGTCGCACTTTTGCCGCCAAGCGTTGCTCCTCGGACCGAATCTCGTGTTGGAGGCGTTGTCGTAGTTTCACACTCCATTGGGGTGCAAGTGCAAATGGCAAGAGTTCACCTGCAAAATCACGAATGGCATTTCTCGTCTGTTCAATCTGGCGCTCAACATCTTTTTGGCGAGCATCTAACTTGGCGCGTTGCTCAAGGAAATTCGCTCCTTCGCGAACCAGTGCTTGGCGAGCCGTATCTGCTCTCTTTCGCAACTGATCAAGACGTGACACCAAGCCTGCGCGATCTTGTTTCAACTCAGTAGCACTCTGTCCAAGCTGCTCAAGCTCAACACGAATCTGTTCAGCTTGGCGCTGAAGTTGAGAGCGTTCCTTTTCCTCTTGCTGGCGAACATATAAATCTAAATCGGCTTTGAGACGTTCAATCAGGTTCAGGTTAAGCAATCCCCCGATGGCTGTCTCCAGGGCAACGGTTTCGGTCTCTTCATCAGCCAATGCCTGAATCTGCTCACCATCGAAGAAGAATAAATCAGAGACACCGGGAGGGATTAAATCTCGGAGAAATTCTTCCCAATGAGTCTCCTCAACGTCTTGAAACAGGCGCCCATCTTTATAGATAAATAGACGCTCTTGGACCTTTTCACCTTCTACATGCCATGTGCGTACAGCGTCATACAAACTTAACACGCCAGCATGAACATGCTCAAATCCGATTTCGACAGCAGCTTGATGCAGCAGTGTGTTGTTTTGAGGGCGATGAATACGCTCACGCAGGTATGCCTTATAATCCACCTGGCGTACTCGATTGCCAAGAGCCGTCCGTCCATAAAGACAGAGGCGCACTGCTTCCAAGAGCGTCGTTTTTCCAGAGCCGTTTTTCCCGCCAAATAGGATGACAGGAGGTGAATTACTGGGATCACACAACGGAGTCAGGTCGAGAGTCACCCGTCCCCGAAACACTCCGAAATTCTCGACCGCGAGGCGTGTGATGATCATTCGATACCCGCCTCTTCATCATGTGCATTTAGCGGCAACTTATACTTCTCACGGATTATGGTTTCGGTTCGCCATTCTTCGCCAAGCACATCGTCAATTCGATTAAAGATACCAGCGCGGCGGTGCATTCCTTGAACCTGTCGCTCTTGCTCCATGAGGCGCGCCACAAGAGCCGTCGGAACATCGTTGTTCTGGCAGATTTCGTCCAGCACCTGATATTCCGTTGCAGTGAACACCCCAATGTCATCCTGAAGCCAGCGCAGGGTTTGGCCTGTTATCTCCTGGTATATCTTCGGGACGGAATCTTCCCAGTCTTGGCGTTCTGTGCGCCAAATGCGGCGGATTTCATGTAATTCCGCTTCAGAAATCAATTCAGCATTCGGGTCGGGTCCCTCTGCCCGTACCTGCATCTGGATTGTTAGTAGGCGACGAAGAATTTCGCGGCAGAACTCAAGACGATATGGACCGCGAATCAGTTTGGGGTCGATCAATTCTTCTTGGGTATCCGCCAAGTGCTGATCGATATTTTTCAATCCGCGCAGACGTTTACCATCAAGAGTTCGAGCCTCCAAAAGAACCTCACCAGTGCGGCGCTTATGTTCTCGATAGAGGTGCTTCTTTTCTGGATCTTGCGTAGAGGCAAGCCAATCTCGAAATTCCAGCATAGGAAGCATCCAGTCCTCGCCATTGTCTATCATTGCTTCCATTGACTTGTCGCGGGTGACGACTGTACAAGTCCAACACCCAAAGCGGCTGTTTCCGCAAGAAGGGGTGGTTGTGTCGACGACAAGTGGACATTCGCCTGAATTTGCGGAGCGGTATAGAGCGGCAAGCGCTCGATTGTTTCCGCCCCATGGGGAAGGAACCTGAAGGAGATATGTCCATACATCGTCGGTGCTGAAATCAGCAATTGGCGTGTAGACACGAGCACGAGATAGGGTATGGTGACGTCCCAGTCGACTGCCGGTCTCTTTAGGACGGGCTGCCATCACTTGAGCACGACTTGCACTCTCACTTTTGCGCCCTCCCAATACCATAACAACTTCACCATATTCGGCAGCACGTTCCAATATAAAACGATTTGCCGGGTTTATCTTCATTCTCTCGGTACACCAGCGAAATCGCTGAGTAGGCGCTGGGTATCCACGTCCAATCAGATTTGACCAAAAAGTATCTGTGACTTGTGGGCTGACTTTATGCGCCTCAATTTTGAGACCCTGCAGTGAGGCGCGTTGGTTTATCATGCGGAGGTTTTCGTTGAGGTGATCGACAATAGCGGGCGTTTCAACCAAAGTGTCTGATGCAATCACGTAGATCGGCATCCTGAGTTGGTCACTTGGCAATTTGGCAAGGGCGTACCAAACCAACTGTACTACTGTGGTTGAATCTTTTCCCCCGCTATAGCCAATAATCCAAGGCACACCACTTGAGATATACGTCTCCCGAATCTCGGTATAGATGTCCTCAAGCGAGCGTGTATCGAAAATTGAAGTAGCGTTTCCTAGCTTGTCATTTTGGTCAGACATTGGCTTCACTTTCCACTGAGTTCTGCAAACCGACGCTCAAGTGATAACTCGTCCTTACTCAGGGGTAAACCCAATTCCTGCTTGATGACATTCGCCGTTAGTGTCACGCTTTCATTCGCTTTGCTCATTCTTCCGTGCACAACAGCTCGCCCTTGCCAGATTTCGTTACTTCGTTCCCAGTTAGTATTCTCTATCTTCACAATCTCATGCTGCCAAGATCGAGATTGCTGGATCAACGCCCTTCCAGCGATGCCAAGTGCATGTAAAACAACACCATGAACATGGATGTAGTGTTGTCTTAGTTCGGCTGGGGAAACTTGCCTTCGAATTACCATTTGCCATTCTGGAATTAGTTCACCCAATTTTGTCCAGTACAGTATGGCTAATTCTTTGTCAATTGGTCTGAGAGGTTCATTTCGTTTTCTGCACAGCAAAGCACGTGTTGACTGATAAATTGCATTTAACGTAAATATCTTAGTGCTGCGGTTTGAAATACTTGTTTTTTCTAATTCAGTAAAACCATTATCAAAAATTGGCACTCGACAAACAAGATCACGACAGAGCTGACTCATAGGGTCGCGTCTATCATATAAAACACTGATAGAACGGGTTGGACGAACTGCATGTTTATTCAGATCGGCAAACCATTGCTGACTGCGTTCCAGTCCCGCATCAACGAAGAACACAACAGAAATAGTCTCATCACCAAGACTGGGACGTTCTTTGATTGCCTCGGCAATGGCGGCGCGACGATGTTGACCATCGTTTACAAGAATACGACTCTTCATATCAACATAAAGAAATCCTAAATTACGGTGTGATCCCTTAGAGGCAAAAGGTTCAAAGTGAATATCTCCATCAATACATGCAGTGATTGATGATAGAACATAATCATCTGCGTTATTTACTAAATACCGAGCTATATCAGGAACGCGAGCTCGATTAAGCGATCTTTGCGCTCGTAAATCAGCAGGGACTTCGTCGTCATCAAATACAAATAGACGTGGTATTAGTTTTAAAGGACACATAACAACATAGTATTCGCGTTGTGCCTGAATGCCTCTCACTGCCGGAAATTGATAGGTATTGCTATCCATTGGCAATTATCCAAATCTATTGTTGGAAGTCTTAGAATATATTATTGGAAGTTTAATTTAATTTGGGATTACGTGCAAATAATCCATCAGCAAGACTACATAGATTAGTCACATATGCATTCTGTCAACAAAAGCAAGCTAAAGTGCTGCCTTTTCGCTGTGCGGAAGCCCAGCACCTGCCCCGCCACAATTGCGCCGTCCCACGCCTGCTCATCCTTCAAGTTGAGCAGGTCATGATGCACCTCACTCAGCGGCATATCTAGAAGCCATTGACACGCGTGTGGGCATCGCACGCTTGCCAGAATATGAGATCGTGCCATTGAACGGGCGCGGCAAGGCAAGTAAGCGGATAGCCGCCTTAGCACCTAGCCTGAGGGATGATCCGCGTGTGAGTGTAGTTGCCGCGCCTGATGATTCATCGGCACTGGAAAGCGCAGCGCCTCACAAACACCTAGCCAGTGTCAAGCCGCACGTGCTAGACCAATGGGCATTTCATAGAGAGCTACAAGGTCACTATCTTTTTTTGCGTATCCAGCGCCCTAGCCGCGAAGTGTTGTCAGAAAAGCGCGCCGCCAAACCGCGTCAAGCTGCCCTACCACGTAAGCGAACTAGCAAGCCTAAGCAGGGTGATAAGCAGCTTACCTTGTGGCGTGCTTTCAGTCCACGTTATGTTGACGTGCAGTTAACGTTACGCGGGCTACAGAATGAAGTTGATAACCTACTTAACATCGCAGCGCACCTAGCACACACAAATATCTCTCAAAAAAAGAAGTGCATAGCAACTGACATAACCGTAACGTCACACTCTGTAACGCAACCGTAACAAGAGCGGCTTTGAGAGGGCGTTACGTCACGGAGGTAACCGTAACAGCATGGCTAAATTCAGGTATTGCAAGGTCTGCGATGCACCTTTTGAAGTGAAGCATCCGCATAGCACAAAGCATTACTGTAGTAACAAATGCAAAGCACGCGCCAGCCGTAAAATGCGCTCTATAAAAGAACCCTTACAAAGACGTGAGCCACTACGCTTTGAAGATAGGTGCGCGCATTGTGGCAACACCTACCTTAGCACGCGCTACGGGCGGCTATTTTGCTCTAACGCTTGTCGGCAAGCCGAATATAGAGCGCGTAAGCGTGGGCAGGGCAACCCGATCCTTGCCGAGTTTGTAGGGCATGTGAAGGCAGGGCAGTACTAAATGCAACCGCCAACCGTCAAAGCTGCTATCAAGCAATTCCTAGCCGATTGCGCGGCTGCCTACAAAGCACCCAACACCCTGATCTGGTATGAGTCTATGCTCAGGCGCTTTGAACAGTATTGCGGCGCACATGCCCTAGACCAGCTACGAAGCGCCCAGCTTGTGCGCTATGTGAGCGCCGTCCGTGCTGAGGAAGATGACGGGCTTATCACGCGGCGCACGGCACACGACATTCTGAGAGCGCTCAAAACCTTTTTGAAGTGGGCAAGCACTGCCTACGACCTGCTAGACCTTTCCAGTGTCATCAAGCTGCCGCCCTTGACTCGTCTACCGTCGAGGGCGCTTGACTTGGCAACCATACGAGCGCTCTTGGCAGCCGCACCGGAGTCACGGGCGGGCTTGCGCGATAAGGCGATCCTCATGTTCTTTCTGGACACTGGTTGCCGTAGTGGTGGGCTGTGCGGCTTGCTCATAGAAGATGTGGACTTGACGCGCCACTGTGCCACTGTGAAGGAAAAGGGCGGGCATAAGCGCGCTGTGCCGTTCACGCGGGCAACGGCTGAACACCTGATAGCATGGGCGCGGGTAAGACCACTAGAGGCGGATCATTTCTTTTGTGGTATGCGCGAACGCGATGCGGGCGCGCCGCTCACACCGAACGGTGTCTTGCAACTGCTACGCCGCCTAGCGCAAAAGGCGGGCGTAAATCAGCGCGTCTTTGCCCATGCCCTACGCCACACAATGGCAACGCAGTATACGCGCAATGGTGGTAATTTGAGGTCGCTACAGGCGATTTTAGGTCATGCCGACATACGCAGCACCCAAAGCTACGTGGGCATAGACGTGCAAGACCTGATTGACCAGCATGAGCGGTTTAGCGCGGCGGGTGATTTGAACAGGCACCGCCGCTAAACAAACAATAGCACGTAAGCATAGTGTCACGAATGGCGGGTGCGCATGATGGGCTAGGATAGGTGGATAAGGGTGTGGGAAAAGGTGGAAAAAATGTGCAAAAAGTGTCAGAATGCAAGCAAAGTGTGAGGGCGTTTACCAAGAGCGGGTAAGGGGATTCGAACCCCTGACATTATGCTTGGGAATAACCCGGTTAGCGCTTATCTGAAGAAGCTAAACCAACTCATTACCAAATTCGCCGCCGTGTTTATATCGAATGAAAACACTAAGTTGGAAGAGTTGGTATATGAGATCAGCGCAATGTTGATGAGTCATCATATGGTGGATCGACGGGAGCGCCCGCGCCGCTCAATTGCTGATCTAAGCTATGATGAGATCGCAATGTATGGGCTTCAAGACGATCTAGAGGATTATCGTCTTGAAGAATCTCATGAATTGGAGCTCCAGATAAGGGACGCGCTAGAAGATGAATATGTTGAGGACGAATAAATAACTGGGTGAGGGGTGTTCAATCACCCCTCACTTTATTTATTTGCATATATGGCGTACTGTATTTCCAGTGGCGAAACGCTCACGACACGCAGGACGCCGCGCCGTCCCTCAGCCGTGCGGAAGCCCACAATCATGCCCGCTTGCAGCGCGCCGTCCCATGCCTGCCCGTCCTTCAGGTCGAGCAGGTCGTGATGCACCTCGCTCAAAGGCATGTCCAGCACCGCCAGCGCTGCACCGCTCAAAGCACGCAGCACTGTGCCGTCCCACGCGAAATCAGGCGCGCCGCCGTGGATGTCCACGTTGGTCTGCGGCTCAATCCGCAATCGGCTTTGCGCGGTGTAAGGGCGGTCAATCCAGTAGCTGACCATGACCACGTTGTTCGCCTCACCTGCCGCGCCTTCCTGCACGGTATCTTCCACGTCGAGCGCCACGCCGATAGTGTGCCGTCCCGTCACCGTCTCGCCCGCGCTGTTGTCGAGCGAGACCGTCCCCTGCCCGCCCGCCGCCAAGCCACCGACCGTCACAAAGGCAAAGTGGTTGGAGGGTGAGAAGGCAGCCGCCACACTGAACAGGTTGGCATCCGCACCGCCCGCGTTCTTGAGGGTCAGAACGAGGCGGAAAGGCTGTCCCGGTGCAGGGGTGGCAGGGTCTACCACATAGCTGGCAAGCTGGAGGTCGGGCAGGCTGCGCGTCGCATTGACGACCACGCCGCCTTCGCCCGCAAACTGCACATACTTAGGACTGCCGTTTATCCAGCAGGGCTGGTTAGTACAGCGCAGGCGCAGCCAACCGTCGCGGACTTCATAAACAGTGACGACCGCGCCGCGCCGCAGCACACCAAGTCGCGCTGAGGTTGGGTCGGGCAGCGCACGCACATTCAGCGCACCTGCAATGATTCTACCCGTGCCGATGGGCGGTTCGTCTTGGGCGTTGGTTGGCAGTGGCGCACTCAGCAGGGCAACAATCGCTACCATTCCAATTAGAAGTTTTTTTAATCTAATCAGGAAGGTCACCCAACGAGGACGCGGGCGGCGCTTGCGCTTGGTCTTGCGAATGATCTGGCGGTAGGTCATGGTTGGATACTCCACAATAAGGCGGTAGGCGTCTGACGTGGTGCGCGCCACGCCTGCCGCGATGAGCAGGCGGCAGTCTGACAGGCGCTCAGGCGGGATAGGGTAAGGCGTCTGCGACGACGAGTAGCGGCGCGGCGGCAAGGGCAGCCGTTCGCGCAAGGGTCGCTTGGGGAAGAAGTAGCGGAATGCCTTCATGGGCGCGGCGTCCTCCACGCCTCGACAGTGGCGGCGTGCCGCGTCAGCAGCCATGCACCGGGCGTCCACGTAGCGAGCGCACCGGGCGGGATGGGTGTGGCGGTCGGCACGAGGGTCGGCGGCGGCGGGATGGTCGGTTGTGCCGTCCACGTGCCGCTGGGCGTGACGGTCGGCGTCTCGGTGGGCAGGGCGGTCGGCAGCACGACCTCAGTCGGGGCGGGCGGCGGCGTGCCGAAACTGCTCTGCGCCATCATCAGGATGCCGTAGCCCGCTGCTATCCAGACCATAATGTGCAGCAGCTTGCCGAAGCAGCCGAAGAGCGAGGGTCCTTCGAGCGGATACTCGATGTCGGTCGGGTCAACAGAGGGCGGCACCCACGCCGCCTTGGGCGTTGCTTTAGGCATCAGTCGTCCTTATTCAAGCGCTTCAGCGTGCGGACGAGCAGCAGCACCACAAACAGCCCGACCACAAAGAACGAGAGCATGTCTCCAATCCCAAACAGGCTGTTGATACCTCTATACATATTGATGACCGTATCCGCAAAGTTGCCTGAGGCATCCGTCAAGTCAAATTCCGCAGGTAGCGGCGCAGGCGTCAACGGCAGTGGTGTGGGCGTAATGCGTAGGTATTGGTAGCTGGAAGTCGGTGTGCTTTGGATAGGACGCAGCGTCTGCGTCGGCGTCAGGCTCGGCAGCGGTGTCGGCGTAGGGGTGGGCGTGCCTTGCGCGACGGTGGGCAAGGCAAGTAACAGTATCAGGCAGGCAGCAATCCCGAAAACGTATCTCATATGGGTCTGATTAATCCAATCACAGTGCGGATCACAGTGCCGATAATTTCAAGGATTGTCTTCACAATCGGGATAGCAAACAGCAAGAGGCGCACCAAGAGGTTGAAGGCAATCAGCGCGATGATGACCAGCAGAATGTCGCCTGTGCGCCCGATGCCTGTGCCATGCTCTGAAAACTGACGCACGATGCCGAAGAAACCACCGATGCTGCCGCCGAAGGTGTAGGCAGCGTTTGCCACATCTACAGGTGTCCCTTGTGCGTCCAGCAAGATGCGCGTCGCCTCCATACCCAACTCAGCCTGTAGCAAGCCGACCTGTGTAGCGACCTCCATCAATTCGATAGCCACTGCGGTCGTTTGCCCGCTTGGTGTACCGACGGCTGTCATACTCGGCAGTGGTGAAAGCGTGTAGTTCACCGTACCGACGAGCGTCGGCATGACCAGTGCGACGGTTGGGAAGACCGGTTCAGGGAAGATGGCACAGGGGTTGTCAGGGTCAGCACAGGCATTTTGTGGCAGTTGGGGCGATGGCACTGGCTCAGAGGGCAGCGTGCTGATAGGTGTTTCAGAAGGCGGGACGGTTTCCGATGCAGTGAGCGTGATGCTGGGCGTCAGGGAGGCGGTTGCCGTATGGGTGACGGGTGTAAAGGTCAGCGTTTGGGTAGGGGTGTAGGTTGGCATGGATGTAGGTGTCACACTGCGCGTTGGTGTGCTGCTTGCCGTCGGCGTGGTAGTGCGTGGGAAAGGCGTGTAGAGGATAGGCGTTGGGGTTGGGTTCATCTGCTGTAGAAAGCAAATCTGTGTGAGTGCGATACCGATGAAAGCACCACCGGGCGGCACAGAAGCAGGCAGCACCCGTGCCGTGATGATGACGGTGTTGACAATGTCCGAGACATCTTGCGGCGGCATGAACACCTGTCCCGCCCACCACGACAGGTAGCGGTTGGGCAGGTACATTCGGTCAACAGCAGCGATGGGGTTCAACCGCACACCGTCATCGAAATACAAGCCCGCTTCCAGCAAGATGGGTGCGCTCTTGCTGCCCACAAAGTCATAGACCGCGACGGTTGCTTGTGTAACGCGGATGTTGTTGAACAGGTATGCCGCACCTGCGGTGATAATCGAGGGCGGATCAGCAGGATAGTCCGCCGCAGCTTTAACAAAAGGTGTGCCTGTGGTGGTGATTAGCTCACCAGACAACACTTCTGGAAAGGGCAAGGTTTGCAAACAGACCTCGCCCTGTGCCTGCACCGTGGCAGGCGCAAGCAGCACAAGCACCATGCTGATGGCAAGAACAAGTCTAATCACAAGAAAGCCTCCCTAAACTTGGACAATGCCCAAATGAACGTATCAAAAACCAAAATGCCAATGACCAGCGGCAAGAGATAGAAGGCAGGTCCTGAGAAAAGGGTGTTATCCAAGATGTAGAAGCCCAGACACGGCGCGTAGAGGAAATCACCGGGTGCGCCGCACAAGGGTGAACCGCTAATCGGGACGGCTGCCGCATTGAAACCGGTGACCAGTGCGCTGATAACGAGAGGTACGAGCGTGATGAGGTAGGCAATCGCTTGCAGAAACCAGGCGAATAAGCCTATCACGACCTCAAAGAACGACTCCGCATTTTGGATCAGAACAACGAACTGTTCACCAAGAAATGCCAAGCCATTGCCGAGTATGGTGGGCATATCGCGCACGTTGGAGGCGATGCCGTTGAGGAGTGCGGCACTGGTGCCGACCTGCAAATCGTTGCCCGCCATCGTCGCAAAGTTGCGGATGTGGGCAATCACCCAGACGGGTACAGCGAAAAAAAGACCGACCAACCACAGGATGCCTGCAATGACCGCAGCAACCATCCAATAGGCAAAGGACAGCGCCAATGCCAGCACATTGAGGATGCCGCTGACAATGCCAACGAGAAAGGGAATGAACAGGCACTCAAAGAAATTGCGAATACCGCACAGCAGCCAGCCGACAATGCCGAAAATGTCGAGGATAGAGGTCGGCGCGTCACAGGCTTGGCAGGCATCCGCCCTACCGCCACCGCCGCTGCTACTGGCTGCCCCACGTATTTCAGTCACACAGATATTTTCAAACACCAAACCCGCTTCGGTCGCATCAGAGGAGGTCAGGGTTAGGAAGTAATTGCCCTGAGCATCAGGTTCATAACGGGCTTCTGTAATCTCGAAAAGTTGCAGAGCGGCATTTGTGGGGTAGTCAATGCCAAAAGGCGCTGCACCGCCAAGCTGTATCTGCCAGTATTCACCGCCTTCCAGTATTTCGGGGAAGGCAATCTTGAAAGCACCTGTGACGCGATATAAACGATTGGGGTTGAGACTGAGCTGCACCTCAATTTGACTGGACTGCGGCATGAACAGTCCGCCCCCCGTTGGGCGAAATGGTTCACCAGCTCTGACCTGCCAGCGACCGGGAAAGTTGTTGAAGGTGGCGTCCCCGCCGAGCAACGCACAAAGGGCAGCGAGTGGCGCACCGCCGCTAACAGGGGTAGCACCGGGCGTGGGCGAAGCACCGGGCGTCGGGCTAGGCGACAGCGCCATGTCCACGTTAATCTGCAAGTTATCAATGCCGATGGTCGAGGAGCCGCCAAAGCCCGACTTATGCAGCGCAATCCAGAACTTGCGGGAAACCATACGGTTAAGGGCAAGCGTGCGGTTGCCTGTGCCTCCGCCACCTGCCGACCACGTCGCAATATAGGCGCCCGTCTCTACATCCCATTCGATAAGCTGCAAAGTCGAGCTATTGGACTGGCTGTTGTAAACCCACGCTGTTACCGTGCTGACATAGACAGGGTGTGGCAGCACGAATTCATGGTAGACCGCTATGCCCTGCCCTGTGCCTAAGGTGTTGTTATTGCCCGTGATGAGCAGGGCTTGCCCTGAGGCGGATGGCGTGCCTAAATAGGCGCCGTAAAACTGTAGAATCTGTCCCGTGGCGCCGCTCAGCCAATTCGGGAAGACTATCGGGTTGTCAAAATCTTGGGTGATGGGGTCGGTGGCTGAGATGGAGACAGGCAGCACGAAAAACGCGCCGACCAGCACGCCGATGAGCGTGATGAGGCAGGCGCGTCGCATCTCAGAACACCCGACGGACTTCGCTGACGACCCGCGCCAGCAAGCCAAAGCCGACGCTGATGCCCGCGATGGTCAGGAAGAGCGGCGCAAAGCCGTTGAAGAAGGTGGCGGCTGTCTCCAGCAGCCCCGCAAGGTCAAAGTTAAAGGATGGCATACTGCTCTCTCACAAGGACTAGGGCAGCCGCAGCTGCCCACCCGCTAGAAGACCTTACGCACCTCGTCCACGACCTTTGCCAGCAAGCCGAAACCGACGCTGACGCCGACAATGGTCAGGAAGATAGGCGCGAAGCCGTTGAAGAAAGTGGCAGCCGTCTCCAGCAGCCCCGATAAATCGAAATTGAAGCTAGGCATACTCCCACCTCATACAGACTAGAAAACCTTACGTACTTCGCTGACGACCCGCGCCAGCAGCCCGAAGCCGACACTGACGCCTGCGATGGTCAGGAAAATCGGCGCAAAGCCGTTGAACATCGAGGCAGCCACCTCCAGCATCCCGCTGAGGTCAAAGGTAAAGGATGGCACGCTGTTCTCACCCCCTTTCAGGACAAGATATTGATGAAGACCGCCGCCACAATCGCCAGCAGCAGCGCGCCAAGCGCGACCGCCGCAGCGACGGCGAACAGCGGCAGCAGGTGGACGGCTAGATGCTGGAACTCGCTCAGCAGCTCTGCGCTCATAAGCCAAAGGTCGTCTCCACCAGCAGGCGCAGCGCCCACATGACCACATACAGCCCCATGCCGACGCCCGCCGCGATGACAGGCAGCGCCAGCAGCAGCAAAAAGTCAGGTAGCAGTCCCTCAAACATCAGTAACGTTTCCTCACCATGAGCAGGAAGGCGCTGAAGGTCAGCAGCGCGACCATGACGACCAGCAGCAAGCTGGTCAGCGCCTCTCCCGCCGTAAAGGTCATTGCAATAGCACCGTAACCCGACCCGATGGGCAGATAGCGAAGCAGGTCAGGCGTCGGCGTGGCGGTCGGCGTCGGTGTCTCAGTCGGCACAAGGGTCAAGCCGATGGGCGGCGGCGTCAGCACGCTCGTCTCGACCACACTGATGAGCTGCACCTCGGCAGGACTGAGCGCCGCATTCCAGAGCGCCACATGCGCGAGATAGCCGTTGAAGCCGAAGCTGCCGCTCGTGCTGCCTGCACCGATGACAAGTTCGGAGATCGTCCCGGAGAACGTGCCGATACTTGTCCCCGCGCCGAGCAGCAGGCGGTCAAGGTAGAAACGCGCCTCATTCGCCGCCGCACTCCACGTCATGACGACGGGATACCAGCCCGTGCCGCTGACTGCGCTGCTGCCGCGCCTGTCCACCGCCGAGGCGATGCGGATAAGCTCCAGCGTGTTCGCCGTCGCACCCGCGTGGACAGTCAGCAGGTTGCTGCCGTCTACACTCGCCCAGAACTGCCGCGTGAAGCTGCTCCAAACTGTGCCGTCGTATGCCTTCAGCCACAGCAGCAGCGTGCCTTCGCTGCCGTTGAAGACGCTTGCCAAACTCGACGTGAAGGCGTTCAGGCAGTCATTGCCGTCGAAACGGGCGGCAGGTGAGGCACCGTCGGCAAAGTAGGTGGCTGCCCACGTGGGCGAGTTCCCGCCTGTGCAGAGTGCCGCGTGCCGCAGATTGCCGCTGGCGTCATGGGCGGTCGTCCCTGCGATTTCCTCCAGCGTCCAGTACGCCAGCAGTGCCGCAGGGCGGATATCGCGCACGCGCTGCTTGTAGCTGCCCGTCGCAGCGGCACCGCCAACCCAGAGCAGCGCCAGCCCTGCCAGCAGCAGAGCCGCACACAAGAGTGGAAGCAGGGCAGCGCGTCTCATGCCTTCATTGTGCCAGATTAATCCTCATATATGCCGCCGAGTCAGCCGTAAGGGGTGCAGACCTTGCACCCCTTAACGCAGAAATGATGTGCTAACATGACCTGTAAAGGTTGTTCCTCATTATGAGATGGGAGTTGACAGGCATGACCGACACTTGTCAAGCGGTGCTGAGGGTTTTGGCGCGCAGCACGCCCTGCACCCTCAGCCGCGAGCAAATCGCACTGGACTCCGCGTGCTCGCTGGACAGTGTCAAGCGTGCCATCCACAAACTGCACCGCGATGGCTGGATTCATGTCAATCGGGGTGGAAATGGCAGAGGGCAGCGCAACCAGTATGAGCTGACCGAACAGGCACGCACCTTTGTCCTGATGCAGAAAGTCCTCGCCCGATGACAGATTTCCCTAACTACGGCGCGTGGCTCGCCGAATTGACGCAGCGCGACAACGGGCTTGCCTTCGTCGCCCTGCTTGCCGCGCTGGGTGTGGTGTGGGCTGCCAATGCCCGCTTCCAGTTCCGCAGCCTGCTGGCGCCATTCCGCACGGCAGTCCCTATCCTGTTCTATGGCAGCCTGTGTGTGGTGTGGTGGGTGACGCAATGAGACACTTAGCGCGCCTGCCACAGTGGGCATGGCTGGTCATCCTCAGTGCAGCGCTGCGCCTGCCGACGCTCGGCAGCGAGGCGTTGTGGTACGACGAGACCTTCACGGCATGGGTCAGCGGTCGCCTCGACTGGACGCAGTTCTGGGCGGCGGTGGCGGGCGATGTCCATCCGCCGCTGTGGTATGCGCTGGAGGCGCTCGTCGTGCGGCTGTTGGGCGTCAGCGAGTTCACACTGCGGCTGCCCGCTGCGCTGGCGGGCATCGGCAGCACGCTGTTGGTGTGGCAGGTGGCGGGGTCGCTCGGCTTTGCGCGGCGCACCGCCTTCGTGACGGGCGTGCTGGTGGCGGTGCTGCCCGCCAGCCTCTATTACGGGCAAGAGGCGCGCATGTACACCCTGCTCAGCTTCTTTGTCCTGCTGAGCGTGCAAGCAGCACTCAGGCACAAGTGGCAGTGGTTTGCCGTCGGCTGTCTCGGCGCGGTCTACAGCCAGAATCTGTCCGTGTTCTACGTCTTCACGCTGGGACTTGCCGTGCTGTGGCAGGCGCGCAGGCAGCCGCTGAACTTGCTGAAACCTGCCCTAGCGCTTGGCGTGGTGGTGGCTGCCTGGTCGCCATGGGGCGTGGTCATGCTGGGACAGGCACGCGGCATCGCGCAGTCGTTCTGGCTGCATCCGCTGACCGTCAGCGGTGCGCTTGAGCCACTCATGAACATGACAATGGGCTGGCGCATTCCAGAGGTGCTGATCATGCACGGCTACGCCGCAGCGCTCGGCGCGACGGGCGTCGGCTTGCTCGTCTCGCGGCGCTGGCTTAGGACGCGGCAAGGCTTCCTCATCCTCAGTACCGCGCTCGGCACACCTATCCTTGTGGCGCTCGTCTCGTTCCTGTGGCGGAGCGTCTACCTGCCGCGTGCCTTCCTGCCCTCAGCCCTGCTGCTGATGCTGTTCTGGGCATACGCCCTGCTGCATCTGGGACGCCAGAACAGGCGCGTCTTCGCCGTCATCCTGCTGCCGATGCTCTTTGTGGGCATCTTGGCACACTACTTCGGGCAGCCGCGCTTTGACTGGCGGACGTGGCTGCGCCCGGTACATGAGAACTGGCAGGCGGGCGACGGCGTCTACCATCCCGCGCTGAGTACCGCCATCACCTTCGCCTACTACTTGGGCGACAAGCCCTACCACTTGCGCGCCTATGCGTCGGACTTGAATCAGGCGCTCAGCAGCGAGACACGCGCCGCCTTCGGCTTCCGTGAGGGCAGCCTTGAGGACGCCCTCGCACAGCACGAGCGGCTCTGGCTGCTGTTCTACACCAACCCGATGTCGCACGCCGACGAGCTGGCGTTGCTGGACTGGGCGCGTCAGCACGCCGTGCAGGTGGCGCACAAGGCAAACGCACTCAGTGAAGTGAGCATCTATTTATATAGGAGAGAGGCAAGTGACCGTCAAGCACATTCAGGGCAATGAAGCGAGCATCCGTGAGGCATTCGAGCGCTTCATGCGCGCCAAGTATCGCGGACAGACCAGCCTGCACGAACAGGTGCAGGAGGCGCAGCAGTCGCACGTCGGCTACTTCAAGCAGGGTGACCACTTGCGCGGGCAGCGCTTTGCCACGCCGAGCGAGGGTTTCCTGCTCAAGGCTGACCACCAGCGCAGCCTGTTCGACGCACTCGGTTGGCTGCTCAAGCTGAAGCGCAGCGCGCCGAAGACGGGCTGGTATGTGCGCCGTCCCGACGGTGTGGTGTGGGTCTTTCTGGGCGAGAGCGCGCAGGACGTCACCGCTTGGCTGGACAAACTGAGCAAAGCGCTGTGAACCAGTTCGTGGTAGGGCGCTACTTGCGCCAGAGCGGAGCGGCGCGTTGGCGGGTGGAAAGACATGCCTATCTGGGATACAGCGTCACGCTTTACAGGTTTCAAGCGCCGCGGCTCAGGCTGCTGCCTGATGGCGGCTTGTGTGTCATCAACGGTAGGCAGTGGCTGTACATCAGTGCGGCGAACCTAGCGCTGCTGCACTGGCACGCACAAGCAATCTTGGAGAAGTTCTGAGATGGTCGTCTATTCGGCGCGGCGCTTCAACAACTACACGCAGCAGCCCGCAGAGAAGCTGCGCCCGCTGAGCAGCACCGAACGGCTGCTCTACCCGTTCTTCGCGCCGTTTCTGCGCGGTGGACGCGGCGAACACCTGCGCCGCCGCTACCAGTTCACCCGCGAGCTGCACCAGAAGCAGGCAGACCTGCGGCGCGCCGAACGGGAAATCCTACGCGAGGCGCGCAAGTTCGCGCAGCTCATCTCGGATAGGTGGGCGCAGATGGGCTATTCATGGCGCTACCGCTGGAACGACGGCAATCCAGAGACCGAGAAACGCAAGCGGCGTAGGGCGGATAAGGTCAAGTGGGAGTTAGCGCGCTACAACGAGAACGCCATCCACCTCAAAATCTTGGTGCGCCGCAAGACGCTCTTTGGCTACAAGAACATGCTGCCCTACAAGGTGCTGGTCAGCGACCTACTCAGCGAGCAGGCACTGCGCGAGATTGAGTTCGCCATTGACCGCAAGGTCAGCGCACGCTTCGAGAACCCGCGCAACGGCGCGTGGATTGTGGTACACCGCAACGAGGGCGGCGGGCTGCTGCCGCGCTTGGTGCATTACCAGCACATGCTGCCGCACAACGAGAACGAACCCGACCGTGGCAGCATGGTGCTTGGCGTCGGGCAGCACAACACCGTCTACACCGTCAACCTGGACGAGTATCCGCACATCTTAATCGGCGGCTCAAGCAATTCGGGCAAGTCGAACATGCTCAACAACATGCTGGCATCGCTCATCCGCTTCTGCACACCCGCCGAAGTGCAGCTCATCCTGATTGACCCCAAGCGGCTGGAACTCTCGCACTACCGCAACGCGCCGCACCTCGCCCGTGGCATCGTCTACGAGATTGAGGAGGCGCGAGAGGTCTTGTCATGGGCAAACGCGGAGATTGACCGCCGCACCGCGCTGCTGGACACGCGCCATTGCAAGAAAATCTCGGAGTGGAACAGGCGCTACCCACAGCAGCGGTGCGCGCGCTTGGTGATTGCCATCGAGGAGGTCGCCTCACTCTTTTCCGCCAGCAACGAGGCACGCAAGGACGTGCGCGCCTTGGCGGAGCGCATCGGCAACATGGGACGCGCCGTCGGCTTGCACCTCATCATGTGTACGCAGCTCCCGATAGTCGAGGTCGTGCCGAACAAAATCAAGGCGAACATGGTGCTGGCAATCTCAGGCGCGCTGATGAACAACGACCAATCCCGCGTGATATTGGATACGGGTGCGGCGGCGCGGCTGCCGAACATCAAGGGACGGATGATTGCGAGGATGCACAACCAGTTGGTGGAACTCCAGACGCCGCTCATCAGCGATGAGGACGTGCGCGAATGCGTGGACATCGCACGCGGCAGGGCAGCGGGCTTAATCGAGCTGTGGGGACATGCGCCGCGCATCATGGCTGAAAAGCTGCTCGCCTACATCCTAAACAGCATCGAGGGACGTCTGTCGCTCAAGGTGCTGGAGGAGAAGCTGCGCGGGAACGGCATCAGCCGAGCGATGCTGCGCGCCTTTGTGGAGGACGTGCGGCGGGCAGGGCGTGTGACGGTGGCAGGTGTTGCCTACCAACCCGCCAAACTCGACCGCGTGTGGCAGTTGGTGCGTGCCGACGCTGCCCTGACGCCATCCGCAGCGCCTGACGAGGACTACGAGGACGAGGAGGCAGACGACGACGAAGTGCCGCCACCTGAGGCAGCCGACGACGACGAGCCGCCGCCGCCCATCATCCGCGAGACGCCTATCCGCTGGATTGAGGTCAAGCCCAATCCGCCGCCGCTGCCGAGCGGTGAGCCGCTGAGTGTCGAGGAACTCGGCTTGCTGGAGGCGGAGACGCCGCCCGTCAGGGTGCAGGCAGAGGCAATCCCTGATGACGAGGCGGTGCTGCATGAGTTCATTCAGACAAAATGCACCATCGGCAGGCTGCTGGAAGTCAGTTCGTCGGCGCTCTATGCCGCCTACAGCGCATGGTGTGCGGAGCAGGCTTACCAGTCAGTGAGCATCCATAAACTGGCTGACCTGCTCAAAAACGCGGGCTTCAAGAAGAAGCGTGGTGTCAGAGGTCAACGGATGTGGCAAGGCTTAGACCTTGAAAATGACGCATTTGACGGTTTTGACAATCTTGCCACTATTGACGCTTTTGACGGTTCGGACACCGCACGCACACACGATTCGGAGGGATAAAACGTGGATCAGCTCATCCCGGTTTGCGGCTTTATGTGTCTGTACCCATTGCTGGTCGGTGCTTTACCGATGTGGGTCTGGATGCGTTATGGCAAACGGTTACGCATCCGCTTTGAAGACGAGGAGCAGGCGCGTCGTGCGCCAGTCAGCGGTTATGCACCGCGAAAGGGCAGTTAAATGTACGTACCGAGTAATCTACTTGAGGTTGTCGTCCAGTTCGTGAGCGCCTTCGGGGGCATGTTCCTGCTGGTGGTGGCTGCCAGCACAGTCTGGTTCACCATCCTGAAGGTGCTGCATCACTACAAGCAGAAAGTCCATAAGGCAGCACAGAAGGTGCAACAGGAGCGTGTCAAATGAGCAAGGGTATTTTTCTGAGCGCATTGGCGGTCATCTTGGTGGTGTTGGCGCTGTTCTTGGCGGGTGTGCAGCAGGTGAGCCTTGCCGCACCGCGTCCGACGGTGGAGGCTGTGCCGTACACTGACTCCTGCACGCGGTTGCTGTGTGCAGGTCAGCGCCCTAGCTTCTGTCCGCCGCCGATGGAGCTGCCAGAACTCATGTGCGCGAAATTCCAACCGCGCAGGAGGCAGTGATGAGCGTATTAGAACTCGTGGGAATGCTTCTAGGCTTGGCAGCAGGCGTTGTAGTCTTGCAGCTTACGCTTAACTGCCCCGACAGTTACCAATACAGATTAGCCCTAACGCGCAAATTAGCCAATCTAGACCAAGAAGCTCTAGCCCGTAAAGCGAGCTTGCCACTAAACATCATCCAAAAGCACGAAAGTGGCAAGCGAAACCCGCTCGGCGATGGGCTAGGTGAGGCATTGGTGATAGCCGACACGCTAGACGTGACCTTGAGCTTTCTAGTGGGGTGGGTAGATTATCCTAGAGAGACCACAGCGCTGGAGACAGAACTGCTCGATTCTTGCAAGAGAAGGTAAAGAATGCCTATTCGCGGAGAGCGCATCCGAAAACGACGCCAAGCGCTTGGTTACAACTGAAGGTTCATGACGGTGCAGGTTGAGAGGTTTCTTTCCCCTCTCTAACTCCCCTATCTTCCAGATAGGATTAGCTAAGTTTATTGCGTCACAAACGCATATACAGCGCCTATGGCACAAAGGGGCAAGCGTGTCTGAGCGTGTTCTTGACCTGACGACGGCACTGGCAGGGCTGTCGTCCAAAAGCAGGCGGCTCTATCGCCGCTGGATACAGCGCTTTTTAGGCGCGACCTATCGGTTGCCGCCTGAGCGCTTCCACCTTACCCACATCCGCGCCGACATCCTGACCACCGCCTTGCAACCGCCGCATCTGCGCGCTTGGCTGGACAGCTTGCGCGAGCGCAGCGGCGCGACGGTGGTGCAGGCGCGCAGTGCTATCCTCTGGCTGGCGCAGCGCCTCATGGAGGAAGAAAGGCTGCCGCTCGAAGCGGTCGGTGCGCTGCACGTCATCAAGCCGCCGCAGCAGCCACAGCCGAGTACACGCCGCACCTGGCTGAGCGCTGAGGAGGCACGCCGCCTGCTGGAGGCGCTCGGCAAGCGCGACGACAAGCCATCGACCCGCGCACGCGACACCGCGCTGATAGTCCTGCTCATCACCTGTGGCTTGCGCCGTGAGGAGGCTGCCCAAGCGCGTTGGCGTGACTACTACAGCCACGACGAACATGCCGAATTGCTGGTGCATGGCAAGGGCGGCAAGCCGCGCACCATCCGCCTGCCAAGCCTGACGGTGGAGGCGTTGAAGGTCTGGCGCGGCTATCATCCGATGCCCTATGGTGACCACTTCATCTTCACGCAAATCACCCGCAGCGGCATGGTGACGACCGCGGGCTTGAGTGGACAGGCGATTTTGGCGATTGTGAAGGCAGCAGGTGAGGCTGCTGAGCTGGCGATACGCCCACACGATTTGCGGCGCACCTTTGCCCAACACGCCCTTGAGGTAGGCATCTCGCTGGAGGCGCTGCAAGGCATTCTCGGTCATGCCCACGCAGGCATCACCCAGCAGTACCTCAAAGATTTGAAACAAGGCAGTACAGGGGCGCTGCCCCTTCAAGCCCCGCAAGGGGACAAGTCCCCTTGACCCCATCCCCAACATACGCCGAGTCACGCTAGGGCTTTTCGCCCGAAGCGAAACAAGCATAGACCGCGCAGGCAGCAGGCAAGAGGTACGGCAGCCCATCTGCACCGACTTTGTACCAAAGTCGGCTTGATGCCTCTTGCCTTTGCGTGGCGCTGCGCGCCACCAGCCTTTAGCGCGGTCAGCGGCACGTTGTGCCTTCGGGCGAAAAAACGCCCTGTGTGCAGCACACGGCAACGCCTTAGGCAACCAAACGAAAAAGGCGCGATGTACTAGATCGCGCCAAGCAGCAGCTATCTGTTCAGGAGAAAGCTACTATGTTCAATTATACACCAAATCAATACGATCTGTTTGGCAATTTGGCTGATGCACGCACTCGCCGCCAGCGTTACCTTGATATGCAGCGCGCCAAGCCGCAACCTATCGAGATGTTCGCACCGCGTGAAGTCTTGCAATTCGGTGTAAACGGACGCCCACTGATCCCGATCAGCGATACGACCAAACTTGAACTTGAGATTCAAGACCCACGCACCGATGAGGAGCGCGAACGCGATTGGTGGCGCGCAGCGGAAGCAGCCACTGTGCCAATGTTTGATCATCAAATAGGTGATTATGCCTGTAAGGTGTTGATTGACCTTGCAGAAGCACTGCTAGGCTTTGTCGAACCTAGCGAAGATTACCTAGACGCCTTAGCGGAGCAGCAGCTTGGCTACTCACTCTTTTAAGAACAGGCGGTTGGGATACGAATGTGTTCCCCGTTCCCGCTCGTGCGCCTGCACCATATCAATAGATGCTTTGTCATGAGGCACGGATCACCTCCGCTTCAGCCGATCCACAAAACGCTCGTGATCTTCTTTTTCAGGACGCGTTGGCGTTTCAGCCACTGGTTTTATGTAGGTATGCACCTCACCCCGTTGAATAACCACACCACTTTGTTCAGGCGCTTCAAGTTGGCGTGATTCAGGCGGCTTTGCCTGCTGTAAAAGGCTTAAGTGCAACTGCGCCTCTTGCAGCTTTACTGAACGCCGCAGCAAGGCATTTTGCTCTTGAAGCAACCGCGTCGTTTCATCCTGTATGGGTGCAGAGCGCAGCCGCGCCACGCCCATCACCGCGCTAAGACCTGCCAATAGGAAGAAGAACACACTTAACAAGCCATAGGCAGCCGCCTGAGGTGGCGCAGAGGCTACCAAACCCACAAAGGCGAGGCTTATGAACACGAACACCGCCGCGAAGCACCCAAATACCATAACACCCCTACCGTTCTTAAACCAAACTATATCCCCACTACAATCGCAGCTTTAGAACGCTCGTGCTAAAGTGGCTAGGCTTGTTAATATTAAAGGAACTCTGATGCTTGAAAAACTACTGATCATTGCTTGGCGACAATCATTAACCTACCTGCGCTATGTGTGGTCAATTACCTGTGATGCTACGTTTGCTTTCAAGCAATTCCTGAAAATGTTCACCTATCATATCAAGCAAATCGTTCAGCTCACCCTTGCGGAGAGCAGAGACTAACCTGAGTTCCATATCCGATAGCTGATCAGTGACAGTTGAATCTGGATTGTCCACCAACCCAAGTAAATAGTCGGCACTACAGCGAAGTGCCTTAGAGACGCGATACAATACATCAGCAGTCGGATCGGACAACCCGCGTTCAATACGCGAAATTTGCGATAGGCTTGTGCCAGTGTACTCTGCCAACTCGTCTTGTGTATAACCCAGACGCTCTCGCCTCTGCCTTATCCTATCGGAAAGCACATCGCCCGCCTTCACCTATTCTATGTAGACTATTGATTTTAGTCTATTGACACAATAGCATATATGGCGTTATACTCAACATCACATATGCCGTTTTATTTTCTTACCTGATTATAAGGCATATGTGATGTGTGTAGAAGTGTCGTATATGGTGCATTCAGGGAAACTAGAAGTCATCGCACGCAAAAAAGGCGTCACCGTGCGGGAATTGATAAAAGAGGCGCTCGTTAAACGTGGCTCAATCACCGGTGCTGCGATGGATATCGGTGTGATGCCCGCATCTCTAAGGCATTGGCTCAAAAGCCGCCGTCTACAGGTGAGTATCGAATACCGCGTGAAATTTGTTCAACAGAAGGAACCGACCGCATGACCAACCACGAACCCGACTTTGGGAAGCTATGCAACGACGAGAGCGAAACCACCGAGTTTGCCCTGCCGCCGCCTGAGCTACCAGAAAACATTCAGCGGGCAATCGGATACATGCAGATGTTGATCGAGGCACTGGAAGAGCATGGCGATAGTCCGCAACTCATGCATCACCTGACACCGGGTCAGTTCATTGTGTTAAACCAAGTTCTTGAAGAATCGGCATTCGAGGAGGCGCACAATGCCTAATCCAACTGAGATCAGCATCACCTTCACAGTGGAACATGATAACCGCTGTGTCAAATTAGAGCGCGAGAACACCTACTACAGGCTGTACTGCTACGCGCCCGATGGTACGGAGCGCACAGAGATTTACATGAATCTCGACCTAGCGCTGCACATCTTTTGGTTAAGGGTAGCCGAGACATTTCCCGTGATTCACGTGGTAACGGGTGGTGACCGGTGAAGCTCACAGCGTTAGATCGCTACGGAGTACGAGCAGCCATTGAAGGCAAACGCTCTAAATGTGCGCCTGCAATCAGATCAATGCCTAGCCGCTGCGCTAGGCGTTTTGTTTCGGTGCTGAATGCGCCCGTTGTGACAAGGATCGCCCGCTCTGCCTTGTTGATCCGCCGTGCGCTATCCAGTTCCCTAACGAATGCAGGTGGCAACACCTTGTCAGTTGCATAACGTTTCGCCTGCACAACAGCTGCTAACTGCCCACCGCGCCACATTTTTACGTCAACTCCGCCGTCACTCGCCCGCCCGGTAACTTCACAGCGCGTACCCTTATGCATTCTCTGGAGAATCCAAGCAACTTCTCGCTCAAATTCAGCAGGGCTAAGGCTAAGCAAAGGCGAGCTGAGCGGTGCAGGGCGCAACATGCGGCGGCGGCGCGCTGCCAAAATGCCCAAGAGTGCTGCTAGGCATGTCATCACGCCTAGCACAGGCGCAAATAGGTGGCGCGTCTCCACATTGGCATATAAGCCGAAAAGTGAGAGCGCAAACAAACCGCTGATGATCTGCCAGAATTCTTTGCTTCTTAGAATAGCACGGATCATGAACTACTGATAATCCTAATTGCCTCAATTTTATCACCACGCCGCCAAGCGTTCAGCGCCTGATGTTCTTCTATTTTCAACTCATCATCAGGCGGTTCAGGGTCATCTGTCAAGCCAAGAAGGTAGTCGGCAGACGTTTTCAAGGCGCGGGCTAGTGCAGTCAGTGTATCACTTGTAACGCCACTCTGGGCATTCTCGTATTTGGATATTCGCTTTTGATCAGCCTTGATCATCTCTGCCAAGTCCTCTTGGCTTAGACCAAGTTGAATCCGCCTATCTCTTATCCTATCACCACGCATTACCAACGTTCCTTATACCTCTAAAGCAATAATATATTGGAATGCCTATTGACAACACGGTTTATATGGTATAATCTATGGTTAAATGACCATTGAATTTTTTATCGCTCATTTTATGGTCAAAAAACCATAGGGTATGGCTATGAACAGTAGACGCAAGTTTGAAACGATAGAGCGGCAGTATGAACGCCCAATGACGGTCATATTGAAAGAACTCTATGCTAAGCACGGCTCACAGGTCGAGGTGGCACGCGCCTTGGGCGTATCGCAAGGCACAGTTTCGATTTGGCTGATGCGCTTAGGATTGCAGCAATGGGCGATCATTGTGCCGCGTGAAAAGCAGAGAGTGTAACACACCGCCCGCTCTGAGTATCGCCCTTGCCGGTGATGCTCAGAGCGGGCGGCGCGTTGCGCTGCTTGCCCGGATGGGCGTTGGGTAGTGCCAGCTACTGCACTCCCTGAGAACAACACACGGTCAGGCTCTGGCAAGCCTGACCATATTAAAGAAAGGAGAGAAAACTGAATGCCCAAGATGACTAACGAATGGGCGCTTCTGAACGAAATTATGGCGAAGTGCCAACGGATTCAACAAGAGGTCGAGCGGGCGGGCGGATACGCTCACATTACGCTGATTGCCAACGGGCAAACGCTGGCAATCACGCAAGACCTTGCTGAAGTGCCGTACCGCTTTGTCGAGGCGCTAAATCTGGATAAGGCTGATGAGCCTCTACTGCTTGAATAATCGCGTGCGCCCGTTGCGAGCGGGCGCAATCTTAAATGGAGTCTAACCACATGTGTAATTATAGCACAGATTTTGAGGGGCATGTCTGTCCGCTCTGCGAGCGCCCAACCGTCCATGGCTACTGCCCACATTGCGAGCATCCAGACTTTTCCGATCCCATTCCTGATGTGCAACCTGATATTCAAGCAATGATCGGCGCATTGCAAATTCTAATCGAAAAATTAGAGGTTAGCGGCGCAACAGATCGCTTTGAAGCTATTCGGCTTTTGTCTGCATTTCACGAGAAGGTGATTGCGGATGCGGCGTTCGCACTTTCCTCTTACTACGATAGGCTGCAATCATGACCCTATCAACTGAAAGTCAAGTGATCCTAGTCCAGATCGTGCAAGAGATTGCCGCATGGCGTCAAATCGCAAAGGCGGGAACTGATGAGCGACAAACTGATTGATCCCACACCGGATCACATTTTTATCAAGGTGTATCCGTCGCGCCTCAGAGCGTTAGCACGAGAGTACAACCTAACCCGTGCGGAGATCGGAGAATTGGTATTGCTCGCCTGCTATATCAATGATCAGCGCGAATGCTATCCCAGTAAAGCTGACTCCGTTGAGAAAATCGGCATGAGGTCAGCACACTGGGCGCGTCAGATTCACCGGCGGCTTGCCCAGAAGGGCGTCATTCAGTATGTGCAAGGCGGCACAAAAGGCGGCTTGCGCCTTGCCAGCACATTCCGATTGCCAGATGCTTTTTTTTATGGCAGCGACTCTTACCGTCTACGCAACTCCGCCCCGGTAGGGGATCGGAACTCAGAGTCGGGGTGGGATCGGATCAGTGATCGTAAACGGAGATATGACTCCGATCCCCAACCAGAACGTCTTGAACAAAAACCAGAATCAACGGAGAAACCAGCACAACAGCACAGCCCGCCTGAAGAGGGTGCTGTTGACCCTAGCGAAACGGCAAAGCGCCTAGCAAAAGCAGGCGTAAAGCCAAGAGAAGCGGCGCTCATAGCAGCACAATACAGCACAGAACTGATCGAGTCAGTGTTGCGCGATGCCGAGCGCGGCAGCATCGGCAACAAGGGCGGCTGGATACGCGCCGCCGTCGAGCGCCGCGCCGGGCGGATCATCCGCTATCCAGACAGGCAAGAATTGGCGGCACAGGTTGCCGCTACAGCGGCGGCACTCAAGGCTGCTACAACACAAGATGAAACAGTTGATCCGTACCTGCGCGGATCGTACTTTCAGCAGCAGGACAACAGCACCGAGTAGGGCAGCTACCGGTTCACAGCACCTGTGAAGCAATCACAGGTTACAGCACAGAAACCGAATAGCGCAGCAAAAGCGCACCGCGTTATGCGATGCTGTGTGCCGGTGCATTTCTTGTGGAGATGAGATGTATATGACAGACAAAACGATTACTCTCTCTGATGTTGAGCGTGAAGCTGCCAAGCTAGGCATTACACTAATGCCTGACGACTACGCCGCTGCTCAAGCTGTAGTTGATGCCCGCCGCACCGAACTGGAGCGGCAGGCTGCCCAAGAGGAACGGGCTACTAACGGGCGCGCCGCTTGGGTAGATCGCTTTAACCGCCTATTCCCGCGCTTGCTTAGCGCGCTGCTGGCAATCGGTGACGTTTCACTTGCCGTTGCCCAAACGGTTCTGATCGCGTTCGGTGTGCCACTGATCCTCATCATGCTCTTGTTTGTTGAGCAATCTCGGGTCTTTCACGGCATTCAACTTTTTGAGGTGAGCGATGCTTTGGCAGCGTTCGCAGCTTGGGCGCTAGTAGTTCTCTCCCTTGTGGTGGAATTGCTCATAGCCCACATTGAACGGCGTGCCAGTTGGAGCGAACCGCCCAAGTATGCCTTCAGCCTACGTCTCCTGTGGCAGCGCGCCCGCTATGTGTTTGGCGCGGGTGCAGGCGCCTGGCAAGCGGTGCAGCGCAGCCCGGCGGCGCGCTTTCGCGCCGTGCTGAAGGCAATCACGATCACGATCCTTGCCCTCGCCGTGGGCGGCTCTATGCGCCCTGCCATTGAAAGCACCGACGGCAATTGGTTGGCAGCCGCGCTCTCAATTTTCACCCAAAGCAGCCTGCTACAGTTTGTGACGTGGCTAGGCGGCTTGTTATTTGCCTTCACCGCCGTGATCAGCGCCCAAGCGCTCGCTCGTTATGTCAGTGAGCGTGTGGCTGAAGTGGTAGCAATCCTTGCCCGTGAAAGTGAGGGCAAGGCACGTGATATTGCCGCCGCGCTTGGCATGACGGCTGCCTACGCTCTGGCTGCGCGTCTGAAAGAACGCCAAAAGGAACGCCGTGACATAGCGCGGGCTGTGCCGGCGGGCGGCGGCGGTATTGCGCCTGAAGGCTTTGTCCTTGTACCCCTTTCAGAAAATTCTCAGAAAATTTCTGAAAGGGACACATTGACTCCTGCTGTGAGGAAAGCCGTGGAATGGCTAAGAGATAACCCTGACGCCACGAATCAAACGCTTAAAGCGCTGTCCGCTCGGAGCGGTTTCTCAGTATCAACACTCAGCCGCGCCCGCCGCCGACTGCACCATCGGAAGGTCGATCATGAGAAGTAAAAATAAAAAGCGCGGCGTGTGTGCCAATTGCGGCAAGACTTGCTACATTGAATCTCATCGCGAACCGCCCCGCTCAGTAGGGGGTGAGCAAACAATACCCTTGTGTGTGAAATGTCATATGCAGCACCACAAGGACAAGAACCATTTCGCCCAGTGGGGCAGACTAGGCGGAAAAATTACAGCGCAGCGCTATCCCGATCTGTGGAAGCGCAACCTAAAACAGTACAGGAGCGCGAAGTGATCACTGTCCGAGAGGCATACGAATCTTTCATGCTTGCCAAGCAAGCTGATGGGCTGAAGCCTGCTACCCTAACATGGTATCAGTACACCCTTTTGCCTTTGCGTCAAGCATTGGCGGGTGTGCCATTGGCAGCGCTCACGGCAGATCATCTAAGGCGGTATGTAATCGGAATGCGGGCGCAAGTGCGCTCGCATGAAAACCAACGCGGGCATATTCGCGCTATGAAAGCCCTCTTGTCTTGGGCATGGCAAGAATACGAGATGGGCGGTCGCTGCCCTGCTGATCGAATCAAAATCCCAGCATCGCGTTGGCAGACGCCCAACGCGATAGAGATCGCAGACGTGCGGCTGATGCTTAAGGCGTGCCTTCACACGCCACAAGGCTACAGGGATCGGGCAATCCTGCTATTCCTGACAGATACAGGTTGCCGGGCGGCTGGACTGTTGGGCTTGACGCCTGAAGATGTGGACTTGACCCGCCGCCTGGCAACCTTACGAGAGAAAGGTTCTAAAGAACGCAATGTGCCGTTCACTATCTTTACAGCGCGGGCGATCCGTGAATGGCTTACACACCGTCCGGTTGGTGCATCTCAGTTGTTTTGTGCTATGCGCTTTGGGCGTCATGGCACTGAGATGACCTACGACGGTTTGCGCTTGTTGCTTAACCGCCTGAAGCGGAAAGCTGGCATAAAGGGGCGCGTCAATCCGCACAGCTTTCGGCACGCCTTTGCGCGCCACTACCTATCGGTGGGCGGTGACCTTGCCACCCTCTCACAGTTGTTAGGGCATAGTGATGTTAGCACTACTGCCAATTTCTACACGCGCTACAGTGTAGACGAACTGAGTGCAACGCATAGCAGATTTAGCCCAGTTGGGCAGATGTATAGAAAGGAATCTAGAGATGACTGATCAAGAATTAGGACAGCTCATTATGGAGTTGCTAAGAGAGACGGGCGCGCCGGTCGTGCTGAACTTTGTTGATGATGAAACCGAACTGATATGCGGCTTGGTGGACTCAGACGTGCGGATCATCCCGATCACGAAAATAACCGGTGTGCATTCCACCAGAGCGGGTAAGGGGATTCGAACCCCTGACATTATGCTTGGGAAGCATACGTTCTACCACTGAACTATACCCGCCGATGTGCTACCATTATAGGCATCTACCTATGAAACGTCAAGTGAGGAAACACATCCATGACTTCAAGACAAACCGCCCGCCGCGAACAACTCGGACTCATCGCCCTTGTGGGCGGCGGCATTTTGATTGTTGCCATCGTCGTCGTGGTGGCGATGCTTCAGGCGAACGCACCCGTTGCGCCCAGCGCGCCGCCCAGCGTCATACAAGGGCAATTCGCCGATAGCAGCTTGCCAATGCTTGGCAGTCCCAATGCTCCGATACTGCTCATGGAGTTCTCTAATTTTTCCTGCCCCGGCTGCGCCCAGTATCACCCTGAGGTAAAGCGAATTATTGAAAAGCACGTCAACAGCGGTGCTGCCGCCCTCATCTTCGCGCCGATGATCTTTGGTGTTGGCGAAGACCCTTCTTACATCGCGGCGCAGGCGGCGCTCTGCGCTGAACGGCAGGGCAAGTTTTGGCAGATGAGCGATGCCCTCTTTGAGATTCACAACCTGCGCGGCAGCCGCAGCTTTAATCGTTCCAATGTGACGCAGGCTGCCCGCGATCTAAGTCTAGATGATGCCGCCTTTGCGGATTGCCTCGCCAGTGCCGAGATACCACCTGCCATGCGAAGTGCTGCTGCCATTTTCGAGGCTATGGGTGGGCAATATACACCCTCGCTCATCTACTCGCGTGATGGCGGCAGATCGTGGAATTGGTTCGTTCAGCCCGACGGACGGCGCTATGACTCACAAGTGCCGTTGAGCGCCGTTGATCAGGTGGTTGGGCAGCGCTAGAACTGCACTGCTTCCATACAGTTGCGGTTGCCAGCAACCACTTTCCGCACGCCGCGCATCCAGGCGCCCTGCACGAATTTCAGGCACAGGTCAAAGCGCTGTGCCTGAAGCTCAGCATCATCCACATTGGGTGCGGCATAGCGCTCATAAAGCACATAGCCACTCTGCAATTTTTCGCTTGCCACCTCATAAACGCGGCAGGCGGCTGTGTGCGGATCGTTGATCGGCGTGACGCTGCACGTTGGGCGATCCTGCTCCAAGCGCGAGATGAGCATCAACACCTTTGGATTGCTGATCACATCTTGGGCAGTTGCCGCTGGCGTCAGATCAATGACTGCCTTTGAGAGGAAACTCTGCCGCTGTTCAAGGTGCTGCACACCGAGTTTGTCACGGATCAGGTCGGCATATTCGCCCTGAATGCTGCCCGTCCAGACGTTATCGTGCAACGCGCCTTTGTAGAAGTGAATGCCATCTTGATCTTGGTGGAAGAAGGTCATCTCAGCGGTGAAGACCTGATAACCTTCGCGCAGCCCTTCAAAAAGATAGACTGATTTGCCCGCACCGCTGCCACCGCCCACAATGAGCAGTTCGTTGCGCTCAGGATGATAAAATGAGGAAGCGTGCATACTGACAATGCCATGATAGCGCTGCAAGGCTGCCAGCGAATAGCGAAAGAACAAGCCCATGTTGCCAAAAATGCTATACCGCCGATCAATGACTGCCTGTTCGAGGTAGCTTAAATCGCCGCTGATCCACAAGTGGCGCGGCGCAACATGGACGCTTAGTGGCTGGTGCGGCACGTCCAGAAGCACGACCTCCGCGTCGGCAGGCGACTCAGCAGGTGCCTCGCCGACGGTGTAGTAATTGGTCAATAGGGATTGCACGTCGCGTGTGCCGAAGTATTCTTCGGCGTGAACCAACCACGCCGCATTGGTCGTAATTTGGAAGACGCTTTCTACAATTTGGAGTTTACGCTGATGGAGTGCTTGCGTAGCTGTGTGCATGGCTTTTATCTCGATTGCTGTTTGTGCGGCTGAACGCATAAAAAAGGCTCTGCGCCTAATTTTAGCGCAAAGCCCTTCGCTTTTGAAAGGTGAGAGGGCGCTTCTAGCGCGCTTCGCCGTTAGCGCACATCTATAGGCAGCACCCAGCTTACCACGCGCCCTGTGCTGCTGCTCTGCGCGCAAAGGGTGATAAGCTGCTGACCGGGCGGCAGATTCTCAAAGCGCACCACGTAGCCGCTGTTCACATGTGTGGTATTCAGCCCATAGGCAGCCCTGAAGGCATCCACTACATCCGGGCGCGCCTGATCAGGAATGCTGACTGCCAAAATGCGCCCACTTTGGCTAGAGCAGCTATTGCCCTCAAAGGCGGTGATGCTGCTGATGCCGGCGCTGTCGTTGTTGGCGCTGCGGCTGCCATCGAACGACCAGCCTAAGATATTGAAGTCTTTCTCGACCACCAAGGCATTGATGCTTGTATCCACCTGCGCGGCGGTTGGTTGATCAACCCACAGGCGCAGACTCTCGAAGCGCACCTGTGCGCCGCCGCTCACATTGACCAGCCGATCCGTCACCCAACCGTAGATTGTTTCGCCGTTCGGACGCCGAATAGCGACGTTCAACCACAGCTGGTTTGCCTCATCCCTAAACGGATTGTTATCGCTGATGACGAAATCGCTCTGGGCAAGGATGGTGACCTCTGTGCCGTTTGGAATGGCGACCACCACATCATAGCGCGATGACGGTCCGCGCCGCACGTTGACGTTGCCCGAACTTCTGATGAAGCCCGTCAAACCGACACGATCATCAATGGGCGGGATGGGCGTTGGGGTGGCGGTTGGCGTCTCGGTCGGTGTAGCAGTTGGCGTCTCGGTTGGCGTAGGGGTATGGGTTGGTGTAGGGCTTGGCGTTGCGCTCGGCGTGATTGTAGGCGTGGGTGTGTTGGTCGGTGTGGCGCTCGGCGTAAAGCTAGGTGTGGGTGTGGGCGTGCGCGTCGCTAGGGTTGCCGTCGCCGTCTGATCCATACTGATGCGCGTTAGGGCGATGGATTGAATGGTCGCTTCAGCATTCAGGGTTGCCGCCTGATTGGTAACTTGGGCAATGGCGGTTTGTGCCTGCTCAGTTTGTAGTGCCTGTACGGTCTGTGCCTGTAGGGTGAGTTGTGCTTGTGCTGTCTCGGCGGCAATGGCAAGGCGCGCCTCACTGGTCTGCGTTAAGTCAGGCGTTGGTGTGAGGGTCGGTACGATGATGAGCATACCACCTGTAGGCGTCTCAGTCGGTGCATCGGGCGGCGGCACCTGTGTCGCAGAGGTCTCTGTGGCAGACACCTCTGTCGGCGCTACCTCTGTAGGGGGCGGTGCATCGGTGGCATCAGGCGCTGACTCGGTGGGCGCTTCCGTCACGGTCAGCGGTGCTTCCGTTGCGGATGGCACCTCAGTCGTGTCGGGATTGCTGGTCGCCTCGGTAGGCGGCATGTCGGTTGCTGGCGGCGCCTCTGTCGCGTCAGGATCGACGGTCGATTCGGGCGTGACTGGCACAACGACAATGCCGGCGGTTGGCGCTTCGGTGGGCAGCCGCGGTGCGGCAGCCGTTTGCGTGGCTTCCAGTGAAAGTGCCACAGATGTGCCGAATTGCAGGGTCTGTTCGGCAGCAACTGCCGTCTCGGTCTGGTTGAGGTTTTCTTGATTGGACTGTGTTAACAGCAACGCAATCGCACCGACTGCCAAGATGATCAAGATCAAGCCCAAGAGCGCCACCAACGGGAAGGCACGCCGTCCGCGTGGTGCAGGATCAGGGTCAGCAGCCAGTGGCGTGCTGCGGCGTGGTTTCTCTTCGGACACAGTGCCGCCTAAGGGCGTGAGCCGCATCCGTTCGACTTCGGGCTGCGGTGGCTGCTGAACAGGCACAGGCGTTGAAGGCGCAACAGGCGATGGAATCTGCTTGGAAGTGAGCTGGAAGGTGAAGAAGCCCGTTGTTTTTTCCTTCTCCTCCACCATATCCGCCGCCGCTTTGAAGTCTCGCGCAAAGTGCGAGATGGTGTCGTAGCGTTCGTTAGGGTCTTTGGCGATGGCACGCCCAATCGCAACAGAGAGCGCCTCCGGGGTGCCAGCCCGCAAAGTATGGGCTGGGACTGGCACCTCGTTGATATGTTTGTGCATCAGCGCATAGGGCGCATCCACTGGCACTTCAAAAGGCATTTTGCCCGTCACCAGCGTATAGACGACCAAGCCAAGCGCATATTGGTCAACTTTAGGTGTGAGCGTCTCGCCGCGCCACTGTTCGGGTGCCATGTAGGCAACCGTCCCCATCGAGGTGCCGGGCATCGTCACCTGAGAGGCAATGTCCAGCGGCTTAGCAATACCAAAATCCACCAAATAGGGCGTGCCGTTCTCATCAAACATGATGTTGCTCGGTTTAATATCACGGTGGATAATGTTCTGGCGGTGTGCGTAGTCCAGCGCGCTGCCGATCTTGGTGAGCATATCGGCAATTTCGTTGAGCGAGAGCAGTTGTGCGCTCGTCTCACGGCGCTCACGGACGCGATCACCCAGTGATCCGCCGCGCAGCAGGCGCATTGCCATGTAGTTGACGCCCATCTGGGTGCCGTAGGTGTAAATCGCCACGATATGCGGATGATCCATTGAGGCAGCAATTTGCGCTTCACGGGTGAAGCGCTCAATGAAACCATCTTCCATGTTAAATTGCTGCGCCAATACCTTAACCGCCACATTGCGCTTAAGGTTTGCCTGATAGCCGAGATAGACCTCCGCCATGCCGCCGCGCCCGATGAGTTCTTTCAGTTCATACTCACCAAGCTTTTGCCCGACTAAATTACGGTTGTTCATGTACATAGGGTTGCCCTGAGCATTCGATTGCCTGAGTTGTTTGCCGTTTTACTGAATCCTAACCGACAATTGTAGATGATCTCCCTATAAGAAAGCGAGACCTGACTATGCCGCTCAAGATTAACATGCTGACGCTTGGTTTGGCACAGACGAACTGCTTTATCCTTGGTGATGAGGCGACCAAGACTGCCATCCTGATTGACGCGCCAGATAATGCGCCTATTATACTCAACAATTTGGAACGGGAAGGCTGGCAATTGGTTGGCATTCTTGCCACACACGCCCACTGGGATCACGTGCGCGCTGTGCGCGGCGTGAAGGAAGCCACTGGCGCGCCGTTCTACCTGCACGCGGACGACCTGCCGCTGCTGGAGAACATGCCTGCTCGCGTCAAACAACTGAGCGGACAAGACGAACTGCCCGCGCCACAGCCGGACGTGCTGGTGACGGCTGGCAGCACGCTCGAATTTCCCGCTATGCGTTTTGAGGTGCGCTTCACGCCCGGACACACGCCCGGTCATGTCAGCTACATCCTACACGAAGGCGCGGTTGCCTTCAGCGGCGATTGCCTTTTTGAGGGCAGCATCGGGCGCACTGATTTTCCCAACGCCGATTTCGGCACACTGATGGAGTCGATCTTCAATCAACTGCTCAGCTTGCCCGATGATTATACCGTAGCTTGTGGGCATGGGCGCACTACCACCATCGCCCAAGAGCGCCACACCAACCCTTTCATCGCGGATTGGTTGGCGCGGCGTGGTGGTCAACGCTGAGGCGCGCCGTTTGCACAGCCTCTTGGCGCAGTTGCCACAGCGTCACAGCCTGCTTGATCTCGGCTGTGGCACTTGTGCTGAATTTCTGATTTACTTTGCAGCAGGCGCACAGCGCGTTTGCGGCGTAGATTGGGATCAGTTAGCGTTGCGTGCGGCTCAGCGTGTGCAGCGCTTGCATCAGGTTGCTTGGCTGCGTCTGATCTACGCCGATCTGCGCGAGGTTGCCTTTGCGCCGCACGCCTTCGATGCCATCCTGATCCGCCATCCAGACATAGAGCGTGCGCCTTCGGTTTGGCAGGCGGTCTTAGGGCGCTTGCCACGCTGGTTGAAGCCACACAGCAGGCTGCTCATCACAACCTACAGCCTCTCTGAGCTGGCGCACATGCGCGCTTTGTGTGCGGCGATCAGTGCGCTGCGCGCCGCGCCGCTGGATGAACAACTCCTGGCGCCAGCGGCGCTCTCTGGGCGAGATTCCTACGCGCTGTGTTATGCGCTCAGCACATAATGCCAACGCGGGCGCAGAAGGTTGGGCGCAGATCAATAGCGGTTTGTGCCTGCACTGCACTGAACAACTGGAATGGTGTGCCGACGCCAAGGTTTACCTGCTGCACATAGGCGCTTAGCCCTGCCAAGAGCGCGTTATCGCCGATCTGTTCGCCAAGCTGCCGCAAAAAGACCGCACCGCCACCGTAGATGGTACTCATGTAATCGTTAAAGTCGCGGAAGTCGTCCAAGGCGGTGTTGATTGGGCGCGCCGTCGTGATGCGGTTATACCACGTCAGCACGTGCGACCAGTATTCCTCAGCAGCGTTTGGGCTGCCATAGGCGGTATATTTGTAGAACAGGTAGGCGGCAACTTGCGTCAGGCTTTCATCCAGCCAGGCGTGCCGCAGCGTATCGTTGCCGGCAATGCCATAAAACCATTGGTGCGCCACCTCATGGGCGGTGATGAAACGCCGATAAACGTAGGTGCGGTCGTTGTTCACGAAAATGAGCGTCGGATATTCCTCACCGCCGCTAGGGAAGCGCATGGCGATCACGCTCAATTCGGCGTAGGGATAAGGGCTGATCACACGGTCAAAATAATTGAAGGCGGCAACGCTGATTTGGGCAATCTCCTGCGCGCCGACGGGATCGCCGCTGTACAGGATGCGGATCGGCACATTGGCGCCGGTCGCCTCGATCACGTTCCAGCCGCGCACCTGCACCAGCACGAAATTCCGCACAGGCCCTGTCACAATCGTGTAGGTTGTGGTGCCATCGCCGTTGTCTGCGCCACCCTTCAGCGAACCAACAAACCACGTACCGAAGTTGTTTGGCGCCCGCACGCGCACCGCATACAACGCCGATTCGGTGTAGGCGTAATCTAGCCCTTTGGTTGCCACATCTTGCCGCCAGCCCGATGAGTCGTAGACGGCGACCATGGGCAGCGGCTCACTGACGTAGAAGAAACTGCTGTTCGCAGGAATGCTGATCGTGTAGTCGAACTCAAAGGTTGCTGTGCCATTCGGCGGCAGCGGCGCAGGCAGCGCAATAGCATAGACGGTGGCGTTAGCATCGCGCACTTGCCCACTGATCGGCGCACCGTTCAGGCTAACCGCGTTCACGCGCATTTGGCGCGCCTGGTGGACGGGATGGTTCGGATAGAGGCGGAAGATCACCTCGTTTTGCGGCAGACTGCTGGCGTTCACGTAGATCACACGCGCTTTGCCCGTCAGCACGCCGCGCTGATGGTCAACATCTAGCGCCAACAGGTAGCGCGTGCGGTTGGTGAAGGCAGTTGCTAAGCCACCAAAGCCTGCCCTTGCCCAGATCGGATCGGTTAAGAGTGCTTCATCGGGTAGGCTGGGCAGCCCTGCGGCGCGGATCGGCGCTGGCAGCGCCACAGCCAACAGCGCAAAGCTGATTATCAAGAGGATGAAACGTCGCATGTCAAGCCCTCATCGGATTGCCGTTGCCACAGCAGTGCAGGCGAGAGTCACCACGCCCAAGGCGAGGTTCAGTGCGGTAAGGCGTTGCTCACGATGGCGCAGACGAGCGGCTTCGCCGTCATCTTTGCCGCGTTGCGCCAGGAGTGCCGCACGTTCTAGAGCAGGTAGCACGCCAAACTGCATCAGCGCACCAACACCAATCATGCCGAATACAGCGATATGCTTGATCAGCATCGCCCGTGACCAGTCGTTATCGAACTGCAAGAAGCCTGTGTAGTGCGGACTGGCGCTCATCTGGAATAAACCGGTGGTCAGCAGCACCAACAAGCTGAGGTTTGCCACCACCTGAAAGCGCTTTCGCAAGCGATCCAGCAGGCTGAGCAGCGCAGCACTGCCTTCGCTGCGCGCCAAGAGTGCGCGTGCATCGGGCATGATGATGAGCGAGAGCAGCAGTAAGCCGCCAAGCCATGCAACGGTTGCCAGCAGGTGCAAAAAGAGACTGAGCGTAAGCAACCAGTCGGTGACCATGTGCCTTTACCCAATTGTGTGGACGATGGCTGTCATTGTGGCATTGATACGGCGGCGTTGTCAAATAGGCGCGCTGAATGCTAGGCTATCTGCGGGCAGGCTTCCGCCGATATTGACATTCCTCTCCTTTCTTCTTATGCTTTAGCGAAGTGTGGCGGCTGCTTGGCCCGACGCACACCATCAGCGCGACATACGGCAAACAGATAAGATTTTTGCGGCATGATCACAGAGCGTTACGAACTTTTTGAAACAATTGGGCAAGGCGGCATGGGCGTTGTCTACCGCGCCTATGACCGCCTGACGCACACGCACGTCGCGCTCAAATCCATTGCTGCCCTCAGCCCGCACCTTTCCCCAGCCGCACGCGATGCACTCGGTACTGATCTTAACCTCGCCCTCTCTCACGAGTTCCAACTGCTGGCAACCATGCGCCATCCGCATGTGATCAGCGTGCTGGACTATGGCTTTGGTGAGGATCGGCGACCGTTCTTCACAATGGAGCTGCTGACCAACGCGCAGAGCATCCTAAGTGCGGCGCGGAATCTGCCCTTTGCCGATCAGGTGCGGCTGCTTGGGCAGACCTTGCAGGCACTGAGCTACCTACATCGGCGCGGCGTGCTGCACCGCGATTTGAAGCCTGCCAACGTCCTGATTGACTCACGCGGGCAGGCAAAAGTGCTGGATTTCGGCTTGGCAGCATTGGCAGACCGTGTCGAAGGTGCGGCTGGCACGCTTGGCTACATCGCGCCGGAAGTCTTTCAAGGCGGCAAGGCAACCGCCGCCGCTGATCTGTACGCCTTCGGTGTGATTGCCTTTGAGGTGTTCAGCGGCGCGCCCTTTTTCGATCCGAACAAGCCAACCACTTCGTGGGTTAATCGGCTGACCACCTACCACGCGCCTGAGGTTGGCAACCTGCCCGTGCCAGACGCCATGCGCGCCCTAGTGCTGCGTCTGATGGCGGCGGAGCCTGCGGCGCGCTATACCGATGCACACAGCACCCTTGAGTCGCTCTACGCGGCGGCAGAGCTGCCACTGCCACAAGAGAACGCGCCGATCCGTGAAGGCTTTTTACAGAGTGCGCGCTTTGTGGAGCGCGAGGCAGAGATCAGGCTCTTCACGAATGCGCTGGAGAACTTGTTGAAAGGGGAAGGCAGCACATGGTTGGTTGGCGGCGAGAGTGGCGTTGGGAAATCGCGCTTGGTGCGTGAGGTGCGCGCTCATGCTCTTGTGCGCGGCGTGCCAACGGCTGTTGGGCAGGCTGAACTGCAAAACGGCGCGCCCTTTCAGGCATGGCAGCCTATTTTGAAGGTCTTGGCACTCAAGGCGCAGCCAACAGCACAACAGCTTGGCGTGTTGCGCGCCGTTGTGCCAGACCTTGCCGATTGGTCGCGGCAATCGGCAGAAATGCCGCAACCGTTGCCGCCTTCCGCCGCCCAAGACCGCTTCTTTGCGGCGGTCAGTGCGCTATGCCAGCAGCACGCTTCGCCATTGCTCATCGTGCTGGAGGATTTTCACCAAGCGGATAGCGATAGCCTTGCCCTGCTTGGCTGGCTGACGCGCCTTAAGCTGCCAAACCTGCTCATCATCGCCACCTACCGCGATGATGAAGCACCGCACCTGACGGAAGCGATGCCGCAAGCCTACCCGCTGCGCCTTGTGCGCCTATCTGAGGAAGGTGTGCGCCAACTGAGCAGTTCGATTGTTGGGCAATTGTCGCCGTCCTTGGTTCAGACGTTGTGGCGTGAGACGGAAGGGAACGCCTTCTTCCTTGTCGAAACTATCCGCACGCTTGCCGAAGAAGCCGGCTACCTGGCGCATGTGAGCAATGCGCCTATGCCTGAGCAGATTGAGGCGGACGCTGTGCGGCACGTCGTGGCGAACCGCTTGGCGCGTGTGCCAGCGGCGGCGCGCCATATGGTGGATATGGCAGCCGTTGGCGGACGCTGGCTGAACTTGCCCTTGCTGGCTGAGGTCGGCATTGCCGATTGTGAACGGCTAGTTGAACACTGCGCCGAATTTGCCGTGTTTGAGGTGAGCGAAGGGCGTTGGCGCTTCAGCCACGACAAGCTGCGCGAAGGCGTCTTGGCGCGCCTTGCACCAGATCAGCGCCGCACATTGCATCAGCAGGTTGGCGAGGCACTTGAACGGCTCACCAATGGCGATTCGTTGCTGCCTGTGGTGGAATTAGCCCACCACTTTGCCCAAAGTGGCGATGAAAGCCGTGAGCAGCGCTATGTGGTGTTGGCAGCCCGCCAAGCCGCCGATCAATTTGCCAACAACACCGCGCTAGGCTACATCGCCCGTGCGCTGGCACTAATGCCCGTTGATCAGCACCAAGCCCGTTACGACCTGCTGCTGCTGCGCGAGGGTGTTTATAACTTGCAAGGCGAGCGAGTGCTGCAAGCGGCGGATCAAGATGCCCTCGCCACCCTCGCAGAGCAAATCGGCAGCCCGCGGCTTCAGGCAGAAGTTGCTGTGCGGCGCACGAACCTTTACGAAGTGACGGGGCGCTTTCGATTGGCGCGCCAGCAAGGCGAAACAGCTATTGCGTTGGCACAGGCTGCCGATGCACCCCACCTTGAGGCAGAAGCGCGCTTCCGCTTAGGGCGCACCTACCGCCGCCTGCGCCAGTTTGAGCAGTCCGTTGAGCAGCTACAGCAAAGCGTGGCGCTCTGCCGTCAGCATGGCTTGGCTGCCCTTGAGAGCGATGCGCTGCGCGCCACTGGCTTCACCCTCTCCGAGATGCGCCGCTATCAAGAAGCGCGAACGCACCTTGAGGCAGCCCTGACCCTTGCCACACGCATTGGGCATCGTATTTCGCAAGGGCTGACCAACATTGCCCTCGCCGATACACTAAACAGGCTAGGGGAGCTGGAGAACGCCCGTCACTGCGCGGATGAGGGCTTGCGGCTGTGCCAGCAAACAGGCGATAGGTGGGGCGAGAGTTGGGCGTATGCCAACGTAGGCGTCATCTTTGCCATCCGCGGGCAGCTTGGCGAGGCACTGGCAGCCTTTCAGCAGTCTGAGGCACTCGCCGAAGCTACTCAAGAGATCGGCACGCAGATGATGGTGTTGGTTGCCATCTCCGATATTTATCGGATTTGCGGCGCACTGCCCGAAGCGCTCAGCACTTACCAGAAATCCCAACAGCTTGCCGCGGCGCACCAGATCGCCGTGCCGAACTTCATGCATTTGAATATTGCCCTTACCTACGCTGATCAAGGGCGGATGGATGAGGCGCACGCCCTTGTTGTGCTTGTCAGCGGCGCGGCGCCTAATGATCCACTTTTTCAGCTTGTGCTAGGGCATGTTTACCGTGCAGGTGGTGTTTACCAAAAGGCGCTGGATGCCTACGCGCAGTGTGTGATGTTGGCGCAGGCAGACGAGGCGCGCATCTTGGTGCTAGAAGCACAGCTCAGCATGGCAGATTGTTCTTTTCGGCAGGGTAATTGGGCGCAGGCGGCACCCATGATTGAGTTATTTCTGCCGCACTGGAACGCTGATTTCATCCGCATTATGGAAGAACCGTTACGTATCTATCTAGCAGTTTACGAGATTTTGGCGGCACTGAAGCATCCACAGGCAGCAGCAATTTTGGCAGAAGGCAAGGCGCTCTTGGCGCACTATGTTGAAAGCCTGCACGAGCCTGCCCTGCGCGAGTCGCTTTTGCGGCGGCGCATCGTGCAGGCACTGAACGGCATCGTGCAGGACTGATAAGCTATCGTTAGCCGGCAGCAGGCGTATCTGTCAAGCCGCCGTCGGTCATGGCGCGTGCATCTAGCGCCTTTTCTGCCGCTTCGTGCGTCATATAGCCAAGTTCAACGACAACCTCGATGATGCTCTTGTTCTCTGCCATCGCCTTTTTAACAACTTCCGCGCCCTTCTCATAGCCGATGATCGGGTTGAGCGCTGTCGCAAGGATGGCGTTCTTGGCAAGCCAGCCCGTCGCTTTTTCACGGTTCACGGTGATGCCGCGCACGCATTTCTCGGTGAAGGCGCGCACCGAACCGATCATGACGTGCATTTCCTCAAACAGGCAGTGCGCGATGATTGGCATCATCACGTTGAGTTGAAGCTGCCCTGCCTGCCCGGCGTAGGCGATGGTCGTATCATGCCCTAGCACATAAAACATCGCCATGTTGAGCATCTCTGCCAACACTGGATTGACCTTGCCCGGCATGATGGACGATCCGGGCTGCACAGGTTGGAGGCGAATCTCGTCCAAGCCGGTGGAAGGTCCCGAACTGAGGAGGCGGAAATCGTTGGCGATGCGGATCAAGTCTTGGGCAACGGTGCGGATGGCGCCGCTGAAAAAGACTGCATCCTGCATACTCGCCATACTCTCGAACAGGTCATCGCTGGTTTGCAGTTCCATGCCCAAAAATTCGCCCAGCCGCTTGACCATGCGCGCATGATATTCCGGGTGTGCGTTCAAGCCGGTACCCGTGGCAGTGCCGCCAATGCCCAGCCGCTTCAGTCCCTCCGCCGCCACCAGCAGCTTTTCGATGTTGCGTTCAATCGTCTTGGCATAGCCACCGAATTCCTGCCCCATACGGACAGGCACAGCATCTTGCAGGTGTGTGCGCCCACTCTTAACCACATCGTCGAATTCGGTCGCCTTCTCGCGCAGCGCGTTTTGCAGGTCGCGTAGCGTCTCCACCAGTTCATTTAAGCGCCACAGCGCACCGACGCGAATAGCGGTTGGGATGGTATCGTTGGTGCTTTGCGCCATGTTCACATGGTCATTAGAGCGCACGGGCTTGTCTTTGGCGGGCGCGCTGAGTGCATATCCAAGCAGTTCGTTGGCGCGGGCAGCGATGACCTCGTTGGTATTCATGTTGTGGCTGGTGCCAGCGCCTGCTTGGAAGGGATCAACCACGAATTGATCATGCAGCTTACCGTCCATAATCTCGGCGGCGGCGGCATCAATGGCTTGAGCAAGCTGTGGCTCTAGCAAGCCAAGCGCACCGTTGACGTTGGCTGCGGCGCGCTTGATAGCTGCCATAGACCAGATGAAGGCAGCGTAAGGCTTCAAGCCGCTGACGGGGAAATTTTGCACGGCGCGCTGCGTCTGCACGCCGTAGTAGGCGTTGGCAGGCACTTGCAGTTCACCGAGTGAGTCTTTTTCGATACGAAAGGTCATGCGGAATGCTCCTGTTTTCTAAGTAGATGCAGAAAAGGTTATGTTGGTATTCTAGCGCGCAATGGGCAGCTTTCACACCTACATTGCTCAAGTCGGGCGTTCTGTGGCATAATAGCCCTTTGCCCATAGAAATTTTTGCCAAGAAATTCGGAGAAAGAGCCGCTATGCCGCTGCGCCGCAATCCGTTGCTGTATGAGATCAATACCTGGGTATGGCTGAACGACCTCAGCCAGCGCTATCAGCGCCCACTGACCCTAGAGACCGTGCCTGATGAAGTCTTTGATGAACTTGCTGCCCTGCATATGGATGCTATCTGGTTGATGGGCATTTGGCAGCGCAGCCCACACGGGCGACAAGTGGCGCGCCACCTAAATTTTCTGCTAGAAGAATACCGCCGTGCGCTGCCAAGCGTCAGCCAAGAGCAGATTATCGGCTCGCCCTATGCCGTCTACCGCTATGAGGTTGATCCGCACTACGGCGGACGCGAGGCGTTGGCAGCCTTCCGCCAAAAGCTGGCAGCGCACGGCATGAAACTGATCTTAGATTATGTGCCGAACCACGTGGCAATTGACCATGATTGGACGGTGGAAGCGCCCGATGCGCTTATTGAAGTGAGCGCAGAACAGGCAGCCGCTCAGCCGGGCATGTATTTTGCCGCGCCGCGCCCAGAGGCAAACGGACGCTATTTCGCGCATGGGCGCGATCCGTATTTCCCAGCGTGGTCGGATACAACACAGGTTGACGCCTTCGCGCCGCGTGCGCGCCAAGTGACCCGTGAGACGCTCAACACAATCGCCCAGCAGTGCGACGGTGTGCGCTGCGATATGGCGATGCTGCTGGTCAGCCGCATTTTCAGCAGCACATGGCAGCGCCCTGAACTGCCCACCCAAGAGTTCTGGGTAGAGGTCATCGGTGGCGTGCGCGCTCAGCACCCTGACTTTCTGTTCATGGCGGAGGTCTATTGGGATATGGAGGCGGATTTGCTGGCGCATGGCTTTGACTACGCCTACGACAAGCGCCTTTACGACCGCTTGCTGCACGAATCGCCCAGCAGTGTGCGCGATCACCTGACGGCGGCGCTCAGCTATCAGCGGCACATGGTGCGCTTTACTGAAAATCATGACGAGGCACGGGCGATGGCGAGCTTTGGGCGGGCGCGTGGGCAAATGGCGGCGCTGCTTTCTGCCACGCTGCCCGGCATGACACTTTTCTACGAGGGTCAGCTTGAAGGGCGGCGCGTGAAGCTACCCGTTCAGCTTGGCGCACGTCCCTATGAACCTGCCGATGCCGAAACGGTGGCGTTCTACCAAGCGCTGCTGGCGGAAGTGAACGCCGATATTTATCATGCAGGCGTCTTCACCCTGCTCGGCGTGCTGCCCTTGAATGGCGGCAGCCACACGGAGCCACTTTTTGCCTATACTTGGGCGCAGGGCGCGGAACGGCGTGTTGTGGTGGTCAACCTAAGCCGAGATAGCGCCGCGCAAGGGCGCGTTATGCTCGGTGATCCTGCGCTGGGCGGCGCGGCGGCATGGCGCTTTACGGATGCCTTCAATACAGCAGACTCGTTCCTAGTGCCAACCGACTCGCTGCTGACGGGCGGCTTATACGCCTCGCTGCCGCCAAACGGCTACAAGGTCTACCATCTGGCAGCCGCTGAGCGTTAGGCTTGCTTAGCGCCGCCACACATTCAGCACCGCTTCCGAGACGCCATAGGGCGAAAGCTGTGCGGTCTCGATGTGGTGCGGCACGGCGCGGTATGCCTCTGCGCGGGCTGCCAAGAGCGCTTCAATGTGGGCGGTGAGGTCACCGTTGGGCGGATTTGCTAACAGTGGGCGGTCAGTTTTGCCTGCGAGGCGGCGTGCCAATTGCTCAGCGGGCAGGTCAAGGCAGATTAGGCAGCCAGCACGGGCAAGCGTTTCACGGTTGGCAGCCTCCAGCACCATGCCACCACCAGTCGCAATCACATGGTAGCGCCAATGTGCTGCAATTTCGGCGCATAGGTCGCGCTCCATTTGGCGAAAGGCTGCCTCACCGTCCTCTGCGAAGATGGCGCTAACACGCTTGCCGCAGCGCGCCTCGATCACCTGATCGGTATCGGCGAATTGCCAGCCAATGCGTGCTGCCACCAGCTTCCCGATGGTCGTTTTGCCCGTCCCCATAAAGCCGCACAAGATGATGTTACGAGACCTGCCCATAGCCGCCTTCGTGGTATGATAATTTGCGTGTATTATAATCGAAGCCGCCTGCACGATGGAGTCCGGATATGGCTGACAGCCCTGATCTAAACGCTGCCCTAACCCTTGCCGAAAGCGCCGCCCGCCGCGCTGCCGCCCTGCTGCTAACCTACTTCCGCGATCCGAAATTGAAGGTGCAGCAAAAAGGCGCTACCGATTTAGTGACAGAGGCAGACCGCCATTCGGAACGCCTGATTGCCGAGATGCTGTTAAGCGCCTACCCTGATCATGCGCTGATCGGCGAGGAAGGCGGCGCGCAGGGCAACACACAGGCTGCTTTCCGCTGGCACGTTGATCCGCTGGATGGCACCACCAATTTCACACGCGGCATTCCCTACTTCGCAGTGAGCGTTGCCCTCAGCGATGCTCATAATTTGCCGTTGGTCGGCGTCGTCTATGATGTGGTGCATGAAGAATGCTTCAAAGCGGTGCGCGGCGGCGGTGCGCGCTTAGGGCGCAAAAAGCTGCACGTCAGCAAGACGCGCAAACTGGCAAGCGCTCTGCTGGCATCAGGCTTTCCGGGCGATAAGCGCGTGAACCCTGATAACAACACGGAAGAATGGGCGTGTTTTGTGCCGCGCACGCAATCGGTGCGGCGGATCGGCTCTGCCGCGCTGGAACTGTGCTACGTGGCGGCAGGGCGCTTTGATGGCTATTGGGAATCGCGGGTGAATACGTGGGACGTGCAAGCCGGCTTGCTGATGGTCGAAGAAAGCGGCGGCAAACTCACCAATTATCGCGGCAGGCAAGAAGGTATCTACGATGGCGCACAGATCGTCGCCAGCAACGGGCGCATTCACGAGGAAATGCTAGAGGTGCTGATCCTTGGCGATGCAGCACCACGTCCGCACGGCTGATCGGCACTCCGCTAGGCATCCTCTGCCAACAGGCGGTGAATCTTGAGCGAGAGATGGACTGCCAAGCGCACATCAGGCTGATTCAAGTCCAGATCGAGGATTTCTTGAATACGGTTCATGCGGTAAAAGAGCGTGTTGCGATGCACGCTCAGCTTTTCGGCGGTTTGGGTGGCGTTGCCATGCGCCTCAAAGAATGCCTCCAGCGTTTGGAGCAGGTCGGCGCGTTGGCGCTCATCATGCTCCAGCAGCTTGCCGATCATCTTATCGCGCAAGCCGAGCAAGTCACTTCGCAGATCGTCCCGTGCCAAAAGTGTGTAAATGCCGAGATCAGCCGTATATAGGGGCTGCTGGGCGCGCAAACGGCGGGCAATTTTGGCGGCGTGAGCGGCATCGCGGTAACTCAGACTCCACTTGGCAATGCGTTCTGCCACGCTGCCAATGCCCACTGCCAGCTTACCGCCCTTGTATTCGCGGTTGGCAGCCTCCAGGACAGACTCGGCAAAGGCGCGGGCCTGAGCCACCAATGCACGCGGATCAGCTGTGAAGAACAGGCGTAGTTCTTCCTCACGCAGATAGACCAATGCCTGTGCATTTTTACTCTGCAACACACTGTTGACGAGCGTTTCCAGCCGCCTGCCAGACGGGCGCTTATCGCCGTGCCACATCATGACGATGGCGACGTGCGGCACGTTCATATCATGGCGGAAGCGGTCGCCTTCGGCAAGCGCTTCTGCCTCGCTGAGCGTGCCTGCCATCAGGTTATGCAGAAAGTCGCCACGCAGGCGCTTCTCCGCCTCGCTGATCGTCTTCTGGCGCGCCATCTCTAGGGCGCAGATGGTTGCCCCGTGCTGCAAGACCAAGCGATCTAGATCGGTGAAGGGCGCGCCGCGTGTGACGGCGGAAAGGTAGCCGCGCCCAACGCCTTGCGCCACGATGGGCGTCACCAAGCGCGCCAAACCGTCGTTCCGCAGCGTTTGGGAATGGCTTACGGCAGTGTGGCGCGGCAAGCGGTGACGGTTGCTCAGTGCATGCGGCAGCTTAGCGCGATCTTTGAGCAGGTCTAGCACGCTTTCCCAGTCGTTAGCAAGGTCGGGCGCGGTGCTATGCGTTTGTACGCGCAAATGTTTATCCTGCACCACAATGCCCTTATGCAGAAAGCTGCCAAGCGCCTGCACAATGCCCTCCAAGCCGACGTTTTCTGTGGCAATCCCGATCAATTGCTCGTAGATTTGTGTGCTGCGGCGCTCAAAATGCCCATGCCGATCCAGCAGCAAGCCGATGATCAGGCGCTCAATATCGCGCAAGCGGCTGCCATGCGGCAATGCGATCAAGGGCAGGTTTTCCGCCTCTGCAAGGGCGATCAGCAGGGGGTCAATCGGCGGCAGCATGGCAAGGGCGGCAACATTGGCAGCGCGGCAGGCGGATAAAAAGGTGCTTGGGTTAAAGGGCTGCTCCGTAGGTGCTAAAAGCAGCAGTTCGTCCCCTTCAAGGTAGGGCAGCGGCACTTCCGCGTTGACGGTGATCACCCAGCGCACCGAACGCTCAACAGCACGTGGCGCAGCCACAATGTGCGCGTTCAAGGGTAGGGCAAGCCTGCAAATTTCAGCAACGGTAAGCGGTGCGGCTTCCATGACCATGAGCCTATCCAAAGTAGATCAGTACAGGGCATAACTATAGCCCTACGGCTAGGCTTTGGCAAAAGGCACAAATATGGCTACAATTGGGCGCGTTTTATTAGGGGATGAGGATTGTTTGATTATGACAATGACAAAACGGCTGCGTATTATCACGCTCTTTTGCTTGATTGCGGCGCTCTTTGCCTCCAGCATGGCAGGGCAGGTGCAGGCACAGTTCACCATCACTGGCACGGTGACGGTTGATGAACTTTATGTACGTTCGGCGGCGTCGCGCAGCGGCGCTGTGCTGGATACGCTGCGGGCAGGGCAACGTATGGAAATCAGCGGGCGTTCATCCATTCGCGGCTGGGGCTATGGGCGCACCGAAGCGGGTGCGGTCGGTTGGGTTGCCCTGCAATATTTGGAATTTCCCGCCAACGCCAACCTGAACGATCTGCCCATTGTGCCGCCAGACGCACCGACCAATCCAGCAGGCGGGGCGGGCGCGCCAGAGGCACCGCCTGCGGCACCACCGGCTGGCGGCGATTCGGGTGGCGGCGCACCACCGCCTGCGGCACCGCCACCGGCTGCCAGCGGCGCCAATCTGCGCGGCTTTGAGCTAGGCGGGCAAGTGCAGGGCTTGAGTCCAGCGACGGTCAACGCCATGCGGCGCGCCGGCATGACATGGATCAAGCGCCAGGCGAAAGAAGGCGACGGCGCCGCTTTTGGCTACATCAGCGAGGCAAAGGCGAACGGCTTCAAAATTCTGCTCTCGGTGATTGGCAACATTGATGCCGTCGTTGAGCCAGGCTATCAGGATACCTACGCAAACTTCGTTGGGCAGTTGGCTGCCGCCGGCGCGGATGCTATTGAGGTCTGGAATGAGCAGAATATTGACCGCGAGTGGAAGCGCGGCGCGATCAACCCCGTCAGCTATACGCAGTTGCTTGCCAAGTCCTACAACGCCATCAAGGCGAACAATCCGAATACATTGGTGGTCAGTGGCGCGCCAGCACCGACGGGCGCGGAAGGTGCCTTTGGCTCAGACCGCGTCTGGAACGATGATCGCTATGTGCAGGGTATGGCAGCCGCCGGCGCAGGGCGCTATGCCGATTGCATCGGTTTGCACTACAACGAGGGCATTGTCAGCCCGAATCAGCGCAGCGGCGATCCACGTGGTGATAATTATCCGACGCGCTACTATGATGGTCAGGTGGCACGCGGCTTGAATCCGTTTGGCGGCAAGCGCGGCTGCTTCACCGAGCTGGGCTACCTCTCGCCACAGGGCTACGGACCGCTGCCGGGCAACTTCGCGTGGGCGGGCAACGTCACTGTAGAGCAGCAGGCGCGTTGGTTAGCAGAGGCTGCTTTGCGCGCTGCACAATCGGGGCGCATTCGCCTGATGATCGTCTTCAATGTGGATTTCACCTACTACGGCGCTGATGATCCACAAGCAGGCTACGCCATGATCCGTCCCGATGGCTCTTGCCCAGCCTGCGATGCGCTAGGGCGTGTGATGGGCGTTCGTTAGAATGTTGCCTACAAGGGCGGGATATGACTGTCCCGCCCACGGTTGCGCCTTACTCCACCTTGAACGTCTCAGCAGCCATACGTAAGACTGCCCGCGTGTAGTAATCAGCACGGGCGGACGGCGAGACCAGTTCTAACACGCGCAGCGTATTGCCAACCGTCGAGACGGCGAGCGTTTCCGTACCGATCTCTACCCTGAAGCGGTAAAACGTCCAGTCCACACCGCCCAGCCTGAGCGTCTCCAGTTCATCAATTTGCCCATCCTGTGCCGTGCGCTGCAAAGATTCCAACAGGCGGCTGACCGTCACATTCTCAAAGCGATAGAGGTTTAAGCGCGCCTCACCGCCGCCAGAGCGTGCGCCAAGCGCAGTCACCTGCCAGCCACGCGGCAAGCTCAGGCTGAACGTGCCGCTTTGGGTGGTGATGGTACGCGTCTCGCTGGGTAAAGGCTGCGAATCAAGGTGTGCCACGGCCGCCGCCATCAGCGGATCAGCGCTGCTCAGCACATTCTCCGCCGTGATCGGCACGCGGATGTTCGGCTGCACGCCCTTGCCCTCAATGTGAATCTGCCCATCGGCATCCAGGGCGCGCCCGCGTGTGTAGACGAATTGCAAGTTATCGGGCAGCACCACCTCAAAGCGCGAACCACCCAAGCCCGCTGTGCCGTAGTAGCCGATGATCGTCGCCCGCTCCCGTTTGGTCAGGTAGTAGCTGAAAAACTCGCAGGCACTGGCGCAATCTGGGCTAACCAACACCACCACATTCCCAAGATAGCGCTCATTTTCAGCCGGTGGCAGCAGCAGATCGCGCTCACGCGGATTGGTGGTGAACGCCTCTGCCTGATCGTCATATTCGGCGCTGTTGCCAACCTCTAAGGGCGACTCAAAGAAGGTGGAGGCAGTCAGCAGGGTAAGGTAAGCGCTGCCGCCGCCATTTTGCCGCATATCAATGATCAGACCGAGTTTATTATCACGTGCGGCAGCGTTGCGCGCCTGATCAATGGCACGCCGCCACAAGCGCAGCGTCAGCGGCAGGTCATCGGCAAAACTGTAGAAGTTCAGCACAGTGTAGCCTTCCACTTGGCGCGTTTCAATGGGCAGCCAGCGGTCGCGTGTTTCGGCGCGGTAGAAGGGCTTGTAATCCACCAAGCCGCTGACATCCTGCACAAAGGTCAATGTAACACTCTGCTCAGCAGGCGCTTCGGGATTGCGGAAAGTGACCTCAAGGCTTTTGCCAACCTCACCACGAAAGAGATCGCGCTGCTGCAAGATCAGGCGGTTGTAGGGCGTGGCGATGCCGCTGTTGGTGAAAGGCTGCACCGCTTTCAGTGCTTCGGCGGCGGGCGTGCCGTTCACGGCGATGATCTGCGCGCCGACTTGCAGATCGGTGCGTGCGGCGGGCAAATTTTCGGGCAAGCGGTAAACGATCAGGCGTCCATCGTCCAGCGTTTGCGCCCAGATGCCCACACCGCCTAGTGCGGCGCGAATGGCACTATCAGGGACGTTGTTTATGCCGATATGCCCATCGGGAAAGTAGCGCACCAAATCATAGAGCAGTTGCAGAAATGCCTCACGGCTGCCAACGCGCTCTGCACGCGGGCGCAGCTCAGCCCGAATGGCGGCGTAGTCAATCTCATAGTAGTCGCTGAAGGCATATTTCTGTGCCAACAAGCTGATCAGGCTATCAAATGCCTCTAGATAGTTCTGATCGGAAAAATCATCTTGCACCGATGAGGGCGACTCGATCAGGTCTACCAATGCTTGGCGCGGACGGCTGAACACAAAGGGCGATTCGCCGATCTCCACTAAGGTATAGCCATTCGGCAGGCGCACCAACGGATCATCTTCCGTGAACAGCTTGCCATCGGCGCCGCGATCTGAAGGGAAAACGCCACGGTCATCCTCAGCGTAAAGCAGCAGCTTGCCGCTTTTCAGCCGTTCGGTGGTGATGATTGCTGAGCGATAAGCGCCGAAATACTCACGGGTGCTGAGGTAAGGATCGCCAAGCAGGTTGGAGATGAGCGCGATCAGGTAGATTTTCACCTCACCGCTGCCAATGGCAGTTGGGTCGCCGGGCGGCACTTGCGGCAGCAACAGTTCATAGCTGAAGGGTGACGTTTTCGGGTCGCTGGTCACGCGCCCAAGCACCTGACCATCCGCAGGCACATTGGTGCGTTCTGGCACAAAGCCGCCGTTCCGAATGTATTCGGAAAGGTTGAACATGATCACATAGGGATCGGGCGCGAAAATCTCAAAGCGCAGCGACGTATACGCAACTTCGCCGCGCACCAGTTGGATGCCGCCTTCGTCTTCAACCAGGGTTGCTACAGGCAGCACGTCCTCTTGGGCGCGTACCGCACCGAGAGAGCTTCCGATAAGGACGCTTATCAGCACCAACATGCCTAACCGTCGTAACATCAGCCTTATCCTCACTTACAACGCAAGCCTTTTCGCAATTGTAGCAGGAAGCGGCAACGCTTTCCGATTAGCCTTCCTTAAGAAGCCACGCCACTGCCTCAGCGTGCCTATCGCCCTGAAAGATGTGCAACTTCAAGTGACCAAAACGCATAAAGCTGAAAATTGGCTGCAAAAGCGAGAGCGCGGCATCTTGGCGCACCAGAAGCACCATGCGCGTGGTAGGATGCACCTTGACGCGGCGTGTCCACTCGCGCCCTGCCGTAATCACACTATTGAAGGGCAGCAAACCCGACTGCCGCATATCTAGCAGCAAGCGCAAGCGCGACTCGTTGGTGGCTGCCTCGAAAATTTGGGTGACGTATGCCAGCCCCTGTTCAGCGCTGCGGCGGCTGGATTCAAGGAAAGTTAGTTCGTGAATATCGGTCTCTTCATGATGTGTAAAGCGCACTACCAGCGCGCCTGAGGTTTGCGTTTCGCGCTTATTAAACATGTGTAAGCGTCCTTGGTTAGTTAGAAAATAGATAGAAGCCGCACAAGATTATGGTCAAAGTGCGGCGCTATGCCAAATGAAGGCGAAGTACACGGTGAATTCTGGTGGATTTTCTGATTTGGCAGCGCGCACGTGCTATAATGCTCTCGAAAAGTGCCATTCGAGGAGGTTTTTATGAGTGTTCAAGCGCCAACGGCGCGCCCTTTAACTGAAGAAGCCGATTTTTTGCAGATCAAAAGTATTGATCATGTGCATTGGTGGGTTGGGAATGCCAAGCAGGCGATGTATTACTGGTGGAAGGCGTTTGGCTTTAAGCCGATTGCCTACAGCGGCTTGGAGACAGGCAATCGGCGCTTTGCGTCCTACGTGCTGGAAAGCGGCACCATCCGCTTTGTCATCTCCTCACCCTACCGCCCTAGCGATGAGATGGCAGCCCATCACCTGCTGCACGGCGATGGCGTGAAGGTGATCGCGCTGGGCGTGGAAGATGTGGAGCAGGCTTTCCGCGCTACCACCGAACGCGGCGCACAGGCAGCCTGGCAGCCGCGTGAAGAAGCGGACGCACACGGCGTTTACCGCACGGCAGCCATCCGCACCTATGGCGAGGTGCTGCACGTTTTCGTAGATCGGCGTGCCTATCAGGGTACGTTCGCGCCGTCCTACCAACCGATCACCTTCAGCGCCGACTCAGCTGGTTTAGCAGCCATTGATCACATTGTGGGCAACGTTGAGCTGGGCAAGATGAACTATTGGGTCAATTTCTACCATCAGGTGATGGGCTTCCGCCTGCTGCAAGGCTTCAGCGATGAACAGATCAGCACCGAGTATTCGGCGTTGATGTCTAAAGTGATGCAGAACGGCAATGGGCGCGTCAAGTTCCCGATCAATGAGCCTGCCGACGGGAAGAAAAAGAGCCAGATCGAAGAATACCTTGAATATTACATGACACCGGGCGTGCAACACATTGCTATGGCGACGGGCGACATCCTCAAGACGGTGCGCGCCTTGCGTGATCGCGGTGTGGAGTTCTTGCGCGTGCCAGATGCCTACTACGATGTGCTGCCGGAGCGCGTTGGGCAGATCAAAGAGGACTTAGCGCAGATCAAAGAGTTGGGCATCTTGGTGGATCGGGATGATGAGGGCTATCTGCTGCAAATCTTCTCGCGTCCGCTGCAAGACCGTCCGACTGCCTTCATTGAGGTGATCGAACGGCATGGCTCACGCGGCTTTGGCGTGGGCAACTTCAAGGCGCTCTTTGAGGCAATCGAACTGGAGCAGGCGCGGCGCGGGAACTTGTAATTTCCGATGCAAAGTGTTTTACACAACACACTGAAGCGCAACGCATATCATGTGGTCTTTCGCGTTCAATGGCAATTGAGGGTGTGGTCGCCTGATTAACTTGCTTACGCAAGGGGCAGAAATTTCTGCTAAGGCGGCTGCCAAGACTGACTAGGTAGCCTAGTGTTGTGGGTCGGATTTTACCCGACCCACCGGTAATACGTTTTATTCCTCGCCCAAGTACGCCTTGCGGACGACTTCGCTCTCTTGCAGCACTTTGGCACTGTCGCCCATCACAATCTGCCCTGATTGCAGAATATAGCCGCGATCTGCTACTTGCAGCGCCATGCGTGCGTTTTGTTCCACCAGCAGGATCGTTGTGCCTTGCGCGTGCAATTCCTGAATGATGTCGAAAATCTGATCAACCAGCACCGGCGCTAAGCCCATGGAAGGCTCATCCAGCAGCAGGATGCGCGGATTCAGCAACAAGCCACGCGCCATCGCCAGCATTTGCTGTTCGCCGCCGCTGAGCGTGCCGCCAAGCTGGTTAAGGCGTTCCTTCACACGCGGGAAGAGCGTGAAGGCGCGCTCCATGCGTTCGGCAACCTCGCGGCTGCTGACGGAAAAGCCGCCCATCTCTAGGTTTTCGCGCACGGTCAGCTCTGGGAAAATGCGCCGCCCCTCTGGCACATGCCCAACGCCCATCCGCGTGATTTTGTGCGGCGGCACATTGTTCAGGGCAGTTCCCTGAAAGGTGACTGTGCCTGCCCGTGGGCGCGCCAAGCCGCTAATGGTGCGAAGGGTGGTGCTTTTGCCGGCGCCGTTAGCGCCGATCAATGTGACAACCTCACCCTCGTTCACCTCGATTGAAATGCCCTTCAGCGCATGGATATGCCCATAGTAGGTATGAACGTTCTCTAGCTTTAGCAGTGTCATCTTCCATCGCCTCTCAGACGTGACTCGCCGCGCTGCCGCGCCCTAGATAGGCCTCGATCACACGCGGATTGCGCCGCACTTCTTCCGGTGAGCCTTCAGCGATCTTCTGACCATAGTCCAACACGGTGATGTATTCCGAGATGCCCATCACCACGCGCATATCGTGTTCGATCAGCAGCACCGTGATGCCGAATTCATCGCGCACGGCGCGGAATAGCTGCATCGCCGCGACGGACTCCTGCGGATTCATGCCTGCGGTTGGCTCATCCAACAGCAGCAGTTTAGGCTCGCTTGCCAAAGCGCGGGCGATCTCTAGGCGGCGCTGGTCACCATAGGGTAAGTTTTTCGCCACTTCGTTCGCCTTATCGCGCAAGCCGACGAAATCAAGCAGTGCTTCCACACGCTGTTGCGCGGTGCGCTCTTGGACGGCGAAGGAAGGCAGGCGTAGGATCGTTTGCGGCAGGCTGATGTGTAGGCGGCGGTGCATTCCAACCAGGCAGTTCTCAATGACGGTCATCGCGCCGAACAAGCGGATATTCTGAAAGGTGCGTGCGATGCCTGCATTGTTGATCTTGTTTGGCTTCAAGCCGGTGATGTTTTTACCGTCAAAGGTGATGGTGCCTTCGTCCGGCACGTAGATGCCCGTCATCAGGTTGAAGAAGGTTGTTTTGCCCGCGCCGTTTGGCCCGATGATGGCGTTGATGGTGCGCGGCTCAATGAGGTAATCCACCTTCTGGACGGCGGTCAAGCCGCCAAAGCGCTTCAGCACACCTTTTGCTTCTAAGAGCGCCATTAGGACTGCTCCTTTGGTTGGTTGCCCAGCAGGTCTTCCGGCTTGATGGTCTCCACATCCGCAATGATTTCCGCTTCGGGAATTTCTTCTTTGCCCATCGCCGCTTGCAGTTCCAATTGGCGGCGTTTGGCAGGCAGCACACCTGAGGGACGGAAGATCATCATAATGATGAGCAGCAAGCCGAACACAAAGCGCTCGTAGCGGGCAGGCTCAAGCTGCTGTGGCCAATCGCGGATTGGGAAGTTGATAATGGGAATCACCCAGTCTATATTCTTCAGGCTGTTGATGAGCAGCGAGAAGTTTTTCAGCACTTGCAGGTTTAGCAAGGTCACGATCACTGCGCCCAAGATCACGCCGCGAATGCTGCCCATACCGCCCACAATCACAATCGCCAAGATGAAGATGGACTGGATGAAGCTAAAGCTCTCCGGGCTGACAAAGGTATTCTTGGCAGCGAAGATGACGCCCATCGCGCCGGCGAAAGAAGCGCCCATCGCAAAGGCGAGCAGCTTCATCCGCACTTTGGGAATGCCCATCGCTTGCGCCGCAACCTCATCCTCACGGATGGCAGTCCAAGCGCGCCCAATGGGTGAATTATCCAGCCGTGCTGCGACCAATGCCGCAATCGCGCAGACGCCCAACACCAACACATAGTAGAACAACTGGTAGGTGAGTGCGCGTACGTTCGTGGCTGGAATGCCAAGTGCAGCGGTCAGGTTTGCCACGCCCTCCACCAGAAAGTCCGGCAGCGGCGGACCGACAATGCCCGGCAAGCCCTGCGCGCCGTTGGTGATATTGATCGGTGTGCGCCGATTGGACGAGATATTGCTCAGGTTGCTCACCAAGATGCGGATGATCTCGCCAAAGCCAAGCGTCACGATTGCCAGATAGTCGCCGCGCAGGCGCAGCACGGGCAAACCAAGCAAAATGCCCGTGATGGCAGCCGCAATCACGCCCAAAAACAAGAACAGCCAGAATAACTCTGGTGCTGCCTGTGCGCCGCTGATCTGCACGATGGTGTTGGCGTTTGAAGTGAACACGCCCCACAGATAAGCGCCGACCGCAAAGAACGCCACATAGCCTAAGTCCAGCAAGCCGGCAAAGCCAACCACGACGTTCAGCCCGATAGCCATCGCAGCGAAAATGGCGATTTGCGTGATCAGCTCAAGGTAGAAAGTATCTTCCAGCCCTAAGATCGGCATCAGTACCAAGCCGATGATCGCGATTAGCAACACCTTTAGCCGTCCGTCAATCTTCAACCCTAAGATGATGAAAGGCGAGATGACGAACATCGGGAACAGGATAGATGACCACAGCGGGAAGAGCAACATGCTGCGGTCTATGCTGTGCAGCAGGAAGTAGACAATCGCCACATAGCCTAGCGCGAAGAGTGTGGGCAGTGCCTCGCGCCAGTTAGGTTGGCTCTGTGGCGCGCCATTTTGGAAGAGTGCATTTGTCGCCATCGGTTATACCTTTTCGTCTACCTTCTTGCCGAGCAGCCCCGTCGGGCGGAACAGCAGCACAAGGATCAGCACCGCAAAGGCGAAAATATCGCTATAGCCCAAGCCAAGCGCCGGGAAATAGGGCAGCAGCGCCGAGAAGAACGCTTCCAACATGCCCAGCAGCAAGCCGCCAAGCATCGCACCGGTGATATTGCCAATGCCACCTAGCACCGCCGCCGTAAATGCCTTCAAGCCGGGAATAAAGCCGATATAAGGCGTTACATTAGTTGTTTTCAAGCCGTAGAGCACACCAGCAGCGCCGCCTAGGGCGCCACCAACCATAAAGGTGATCGTGATCATCAGGTTCACGTTAATGCCCATCAGGCTTGCCGTCGCCTGATCCTGCGAGACGGCGCGAATGCCCTTGCCAATCTTGGTGGCATTCACAAAATAGTTCAAGCCGACCAGCATGACGATGGCGCTCACGATGATGATCAGCGTCGTATTGGTGGTTGAAACACCCTGTGCCAACACAATGCGCTCATTGAAAAACGTCACCTGATCGGTTGGGTAGGGCATGTTGAAGACATTACGGTTAAGCGCCTGAAAGCCACGCACAAAATCGGTCAGGAAGAACGAGACGCCAATTGCAGAAATAAGCGGCACCAGGCGCGGTGCGCCACGCAGCGGCTTATAGGCAACGCGTTCAACGACCGTGGCAAGTGTGCCGCAAATGACCATCGCCACGCCGATCATCAGCACGATGACCACCAGTGGCGAAAGGCTGCTCAGCATATCGGCAGCGCGCAGGCGAATCATCACCTCATAGCCCACCACACCGCCCACCATAAAAATTTCGCTGTGGGCAAAGTTGATGAACTTCAGCACGCCGTAAACCATCGTATAGCCAAGCGCAATGACGGCATACACAAAGCCGATGGTGATGCCATCCAGCAGCATGTTGGGAAGCTGGCGCACCACTTGCTCAAATAGGTTAATGCGGGCAGGCACGCGCAAAATATCAATACCGTGCCAATCTGTTTGCAGCACAAAGCCAACAACAAGTGCCAGCAGCGAAATACTGCCACCGGCAATAAAGACAAACAGCAAGATTTGCAGCACGGGTCTCAGGATGTATTGCAGCAACCAGTTGCCAAGTGCCTCTAGTGGGCTGCGTTGGGTGGAACTAGCAATGTTTGGGACAGCGGTCATAAAGAAGGCGCTCCATTAGGTGTGGTACAAACAAGGGAGGCTTGCAAGCCTCCCTTGTTGGACAGCCGCACAGGTTAGGTACGGCTGTGAGGGTTTTAGTTACCCATCATTTCCTTCGCCGTCAGCGGGGAAGGTGCTTGCACGCTGCCGATCAGTGGATTCTCGCCCCACTTTTCGGGGTCGGCGCTGGCAACCTGCAAAATGTAGTAGGTGGCAACCTTTGGATCGCCGTTATCGTCAAAGCTGATGGTGCCGATGACCGTCTCGAAGTCCTCAGTGGCGCGCACGGCTGCCGCAACCTGAGCGCGGGTGGGCAGGGCGCCGCCGTTCTCGGTGATGGCATTGACCAACGCATTGATCACGATTTGGGTAGCGGCGTAGGCCTCAGCCGCATATGCCTCTGGGGCAATGCCGAACTGGGCGCGGTAGTCTTCCACGAACTGAGCAGCTGCCGGATAGAGCGAAGCAGGCCCAGCGGCAGAGGTGTAGACCAAACCAACGACAGCCTCACCACCGATCTGGGCGAGGTCAGAGCCGTCCATGCCATCGGGCCCCATGAACGCCGATTCTAGACCCTTCTCGCGTGCCTGACGGAAGAACACGGCAGCTTGGTTGTAGATGCCGCCGAAGTAGACCAGATCGGGTGCTTGGGCAAGGATGGGCGTGATCACCGCGTCGAAGTTGGCGGTTTCAGTGGTGCCTTCAAAGCCAAGCACTTCCACGCCGGCTTCTTCAAGGGCTGCGGCAAAGAAGGTGGCAACACCTTCGCCGTAAGCGGTCTTGTCGTGCAGCACAAAGGCAGTTTCAATCTTCAGTTCCTCAACGGCATAGCCCGCACCGGCTGCGCCCTGTGCGTCGTCACGACCGCACAGACGGTTGACGGTTGGGTAGCCGCGGTCGGTGATGTTCACGTTCGTGTTGGCGGGCGAAACCATCACCAAATCCGAACGGTTGTAAACTTCCGAGGCCGGCAGCGCAACACCGCTGTTCAGGTGACCGATCACCGCGAGGATGGCGGCATCGTTCACGATGTTCTGCGCGTTGGCAACACCCACATCGGGCGTAGCTTGGTCGTCAAAAGGTACGAATTCCAAGGTGAAGCCGAGATCGGTCACTTGGCTGCCCAACTGAAGAATTGCCAGCTCTGTACCGTTGCGGATGGCTGTACCGAGCAATGATTGGCCGCCGGACAGTGGGCTGTGCGAAGCAATCTTGATGACGTTGCTCTGCGCGCTGGTTGGCGCAGCCACAAACGCCTGACCGATCAATGCCAAGATGGCAACGACCGCGAATAGCTTGAGAGTCTTCATATGAAATTTTCCTCTTGCACTCTGTGCGAAAACAATCTAGACAGCAGGTTCGGGAACACACTTAGGCTCAAACCTGCCCGCCTATTTTGAGATTATACTGTTATGGCAAGTTGTGTCAAAAAGGTTTGGGCAAACACCACAAAAGCGCCCAACTTCACCTCGATTTTTGTGCATTTGCACGAAAAAAGCGCCCCAAAACGCGCCTTGACGCAACCAACTGGTGATAGGGTTTGTTATTCGGCGCGCACGGCAAGGTAAACGCTGCGCCGTAGATCGCCCGCACCTTCGCTCAAAAAATCACACAACAGGTAGCCACGCGCAAACAGGTTGCTGAACACCTGTGCCGAGTCACGCCGCCATGCCTGCGCTAAGGGCAATGCCTGCCGCTTAAGCGCATTAAAATCAGGCGGAATCTCAATTAGGTAGGCGTCCGCCGCCTGTGTGTGTGGCAAAAGCTGCGGCGCGTAGCCTTCCGCCGTGCGGACGCCCTGCAAAGCAAACAGCACCCCTTTCGCCTGTAGCGCGGCAAGGCGCGGCTGTTGGTAAGTCCCTTCAAGGCGCGCTTGAACTGGCGTAGCCTTTAGCCACCACGCCACCTCAAAGCGATCTGAGCTGACGCCGGCGTTGATACCGCTTGTCATCGTGCCATACAAATTGTGGTAGTAGGTCTGGACGATGGCGCCCAGCTTTGCCACGTTTAGGCGCGCATTCACGCCTTGCAGTGGATCATACGTCCAGGTGATCAGCTCTAGCCCTTGCTTCAGCACCTCTTGCCGCTGAAACACCTTCAGGTAGTAGCCAATATCCTGCCCCTGTGCGCTGGGCAGCACTGCCGCCATGTGTGAGCAGTGTTTAATACGCCCATCAGCCGCCATGCCCAAAAAACCGAAGATGAAGCCGATCAGCGCGCCCTGCTCATCAAACGCACCTGCCACCAAGCCGCCGTTCTTTTGCGCTGTTAACAGCAGGTGCAGCGGCACATAGTCGCGTGGGTCGGTCATCGCCCATGCCTCGCGTTGAATCACCTCAACGGCTTGATATTCTTCTAAGGTTGCCAAACGGCGGATCAGCACGCCTGACTCGGTTCGCATGGTTAGTTCGCCAACACCGTTGTGAACAGCGCCAAGCCGATGATCAGCGCACCCACCGCAATCCGATAGTAGCCGAAGACGCGAAAACTGTTCCGTGAAACGTAGCGCAGCAACCACGCCATCGCCAGCCATGCCACCACAAACGAGACCAACGCGCCAACGCCAAACAGCGGCAAATGCTCACCCATAACAGTGCCATCGCGCAGGGCAAGCGCCAGATCAAAGAGCGTTGCCAAGCCAAGCGTCGGAATTGCCAAGTAGAACGAGAATGCCGTTGCCGTGCGCCGATCCAAGCCCAGCAGCAGGCTACCAACAATTGAGGCACCTGAGCGCGAGACGCCCGGTATCAGCGCCGTCACTTGGGCAATGCCGATCAGCAGGGCAGGGCGCAGGCTGATTGACTCCAAGCTAGTGATGCGCGGTGTGCGCGGACGGCTTTCGATCAGCAGAAAAACCACGCCACCAACCACTAGGGCGATGCCAACTACCAACGGCGAAAACAACACGGTTTTGATCACATCCCGCAGCAGGAAGCCGACCACCGCCGCGGGTAGAAAGGCAAGCGCGATGCTCAGCCAGAAGCGCTGCACAATCCGATCCTGGGTAATGCGCCGCGCTTGTGCCAGCAAATCGCGCCTGTAGAAGGCAATCACGGCGATCACAGCGCCCACTTGAATAAAGATCGAGAAGGTATCGCGGAAGGCTTTCGGATCAGGTACGTTCAGTGCGCTCGTCGGGAAGCCGAAAAAGGCAGAGGCAACCAACAAATGCCCTGTCGAGGAAATTGGCAAAAATTCTGTTACGCCTTCTATTAGCCCTAGTAACAACGCATATAAAAAGTCCATGTGTGCAGGTACCCTTTGAGTGGGAGATGTTGCTATTGCACAGAAGTCTACCGCAAAGTGACGCCTTTTTCACAGGCTGGCGCCGCCTATTGGCGTGATATACGGCAGAATTTGCAGCCACCCACCCTTTAGATTATCCTTAGAACATCTTTGCGAGGTCTAGCGCGTATGAGCAAGCCTTCCCGACGCCCTGCTGCTGATAAACCACACCTACCACTTGATGAAATCCTTCAGGGTGATTGTCTGCAACGCTTGGAGAGTCTCCCTGAACGCTCTATAGACCTGATCTTTGCTGATCCGCCGTATAACCTGCAACTGCAAAACGAACTCGTCCGCCCGAACCAGAGCCTTGTGGACGCCGTGAACGATGACTGGGACAAATTTGAGAGCCTACAGGCGTATGATGCCTTTACGCGGGCATGGCTGGCTGCTTGTCGGCGCGTGTTGAAGGATGATGGCACGCTGTGGGTGATCGGTTCCTACCATAATATTTTCCGCGTGGGCAGCCTGCTGATGGACTTGGATTTTTGGATACTGAACGATGTGATATGGCATAAGAGCAATCCGATGCCGAATTTTCGCGGCACGCGCTTCACCAATGCCACCGAAACGCTCATCTGGGCGCAGAAGGCGCGCAATCAGCGCTATACCTTCAACTACCACGCCATGAAGCACCTGAACGATGAGAAGCAAATGCCGAATGTGTGGCACATTCCGCTGTGCAGCGGTGCTGAACGCATCAAGGTGAATGGCAAAAAAGCACACGCCACGCAAAAGCCTGAGGCACTGCTCTACCGCGTGATCCTCGCCTCCAGTAATGTAGGCGATGTTGTGCTAGACCCATTCTTTGGCTCTGGCACGACGGGTGCTGTGGCAAAGAAACTCGGACGCCACTTCATCGGCATTGAGCGCGAAAGCGCCTATGTAGAGGTGGCGCGGGCGCGCCTCGCTGCCATACAGCCTGTGCCACCTGATCAGCATCTTTGGGTGACGCCTTCCAAGCGCGATCAGGCGCGGGTGAGTTTTGGTACGCTGGTGACGGCGGGCTATATGGATGTTGGGCAGGTGCTTTACGACAAGACGCGCCGTTATCAAGCGGTGGTGTGTGCTGATGGGACGCTGCTGGCAGGCACTTTCAGAGGATCAATTCACAAAGTGGCAGCGCATTTGCTTGGGCAGAGCGCACACAACGGCTGGGAATTTTGGTATGTTGAGCGCGGCGGCGTGTTGATGAGCATTGATAGCCTGCGCGAGCAGTATCGCACAGCGCACAAGTAAGCGCAGCGCGCCCCTGATTCGCTCAGAAGCGCGCTGATTCGCCTAGCGGCGCGGCGACTGGCTGAGGTAAATGTAGATCGGGCGGATTGCCCAATCGCTGTTCAGCACGCTGAAGCCTGCTTCCGGCAAGCTAGGTGTGCCGTCATTGATGTAGCCCTCTAGTGAGGCAAAGTTCAAGTTCCACAGGATCATCGGACCCATAAAAGATGCTAATTCGCCGCTTTGGGCTAACTCAAAGGCGCGCATGATGTACTGTGCCTGTTGTGCTTCTGTCAGGCGATTCATCCAACCAAGGGCTGGCTCAGTCGGCGGAATGGCAAGCGGACCTGCCACATGATCGCGGTAGCGCAAGTTTTCAAAGCTCGCCCAGCCGAATTCGGTTGCCCATAGTTTGCCGTTGCCGTGACCGAACTCCAGCATGATGGTGCGGTAGTCCTCAATCGTATCCAGGAAGAAGAAGACGCGCCGATCATCCCAGCCTTGCGAAGGATTGGCGCAGCAGCGCGCATCTGGCGCGTTTGCCCAACCGTAAGGATGAATGCCAATCCCAAAGTTCGGGTCGTTAATTGGCAAGCCCGCGCTGTAGAGTTCGCGCAGCCAGACGCGATCATTGACCGACCCATCGGCGGTATCGCCTGCTGGCGCTAAGCCTGCCGTCAGCACCACAATCTCGCTAGAGCGCTGCCGAATCGCCTGATAGGCAGCATCGAAATAGCGTTTGTAGGTAGCGCCGCCTTTGGGCGCGCCTGTCCACTCGCGGATCAGGTTCGGTTCATTCCAAACCTCGATGGCGTGGATGAAATCCGTCCCCCAGTTATCTAAAAGTGTGCCGATGAAGGCGGCGTAGGTGTTCGGATCGCTCGGCGGACCTTCAAGCTGTCCGCGTGCCTCAGGCGGACGCGCCCAATCGGGTGCGTTCACAATGCTGATCATGATCTTGAAGCCGCGCCGACCCGCGTAGATCAGGTTATCGCGGATGACGCTGAACACTTGCGAGAACTCGCCCGGTGCTGGCTCCATCTCACTCCAATTGACCTGCGTCTTGATCCAGCGCAACTGCATGAACTGCGCCCGATCTACCAAGAGCTGCCAGCCGTCAATTTCCACATTGGCATATGCCTGAATGCCCATCATCTCGGCGTTGAGCGTTGGCAACGGCGGTAGGGTTGGTTGGGCAGGCGGCTGCGGCGTGGGTGAGGCTTCCGCTGTGGCGGTGACAAACACAACTTGCGGTGTGGGCGTTTGTGGATCAGTGACTGAGCCGAAGGGCGGGATAAAGGGTGTTGGTGTTGGGTTGCCCTGTGCGCTGATTGGCACAAGGGCAGTTAAACTGACCAATAACAGCAGCAGACAGGCTGCGAATGGTCGAAAGCGCATAGCAAATTCCTATACATTCCTACCACTGGACTTGCTTATTTTACCGCAAAAGCGGGCGGTTTGTGTAGGGCGGGCATGGGTGAAGAATGTTGCCCTTCTGCTCCTCAACACGGGCAGAAGGGCGAAAGCGTGGCTAAAACTGTGCCAAGAAGCGTGTATCGTTGCTCCAGAAATAGCGGATATCCGTAATGCCATACTTCAGCATGGTGATGCGCTCGGGTCCCATGCCGAAGGCAAAACCGCTATGCAGGGATGGATCGTAGCCACCGTTGCGAAGCACGGTTGGATGCACCATGCCGCAGCCGGCAATCTCTAACCAGCCGCTGCCGCTGCACACGGAGCAGCCCCTGCCATCGCACAGGATGCACTCAACATCCACTTCCATGCTTGGTTCGGTGAACGGGAAATATGAACCGCGAAAGCGCACGCGCCGATCCGCGCCGAACATGCGCTGTGCGAAGGCGGTAATAGTGCCTTTCAGGTCGCTCAGGCGAATGTTTGTGCCAATGGCAAGCCCTTCCACCTGGTTAAACTGAATTTCCTTGCGTGCTGAAATTTGCTCATAGCGAAAGCACATGCCGGGCAAAATCACCCGAATGGGCTTAGGCGCATAGCGGCGCATGGCGTGAATTTGACCGGGCGAGGTATGCGTCCGTAAGATGACGCCAGGCGTCAGGGTGTGGAAGGTATCCCACATATCGCGGGCGGGATGGTGCTGCGGGATGTTGAGCATCTCGAAGTTGGTCTCATCATCTTCCACTTCGCGGGTGCGGAAAATTTGGAAGCCCATTTCGCGCCAAATTTCGCCAATTTCGCGCAGGGTGCGCGTGGCGGGGTGAATGCTGCCGCTTGGCGTGCGGACGCCGGGCAGCGTCACGTCAATGGCGCCTTCTTCCATTTGGCGGGCAAGTTCGTGGCTGCGGATCAGCTCGGCGTGTTCAGTGTAAGTTTGTTCAAGCGCATCACGGATTTCGTTGGCGCGCTTCCCAAAGGCGGCACGTTCCTCTTTGGGCAGGTTGCCCACTGAGCGCAGCGCAAGCGTCACCACGCCTTTGCGCCCGATGTAGTGCGCTTCCCATGCTTCCAGTGCTTGCGAGTCCTTCACTTCGGCAAGGGCAGTGCATGCCTCTTGATAGAGGCTCTCCAGTTCGTTGACCATGATCGTTTTGTCCCGTCCGTTAGGTGTGACCTGCTGCTATTATAGCGAGAAGGGCAAGCCGCGCCTATACCCAACCCATTCAGCCTAAGCGAATGCGCGGATTGAGCGCCGCATAGAGCAGATCGGCGATGAGGTTGGCAAGCGCAAAAACCGTCACCGCAATCATCACACCGCCGAGTATCAGCGGTAAGTCGCGTTGTTGAATAGCAAAGACCATCAGCCGCCCTAAGCCCGGATAGGCAAAGACGTTCTCAATGACCACCAAACCGCTGATCAGCCAGCCCAGGCTGATCGCAATCACAGTAATCGTCGGCAAAAGCGCGTTCCGCAGCACATGCTTAAAGATGACTTGCCGCCAGCGCAAGCCCTTCAGCACCGCCGTGCGAACGTAAGTGCGGCGCATCTCGGCAATCACGCCCACTCGCGTCAGCCGTCCGATGTAAGCAAGCAGCACTGCCGCCGCCGTCAGCGAAGGTAGGATCAAACGCGGCAGTGCCTCGCCAAAGCTGGCGTCCGGCGGCACAGAAGCACTAGGCGGTAAGATGCCCCAACCAAGCGCCACCACGTTAATCAGGATAATGCCCATCACGAATTCTGGAATGCCGACCAAGATCAGCGACCCAAGGCTAAAGACGGTGTCGAATAGCTTGCCCTCGTTCAAGCCGGCAAACAGCCCTAGCAGCACCGAAGGCGGCACAGCGATCAGCATGGCGATCAGCGCCAAGCGCAGCGAGTTGCCCAAGCGCTCCATCACCAATGGCATGATTGGCAGCTTCATGGCGTAGGAGTTGCCCCAATCGCCGCTGAGGAAGCCACTTAGCCAGTTGCCATACTGCATGAAGAAGGGCAAATCCAAGCCGAGTTCTTCACGCAGGGCAGCCCGTGCGGCTGGCTCTGCGCCGCGCCCTAGGACGGCAGTTTCCACATCACCGGGCAGCAGGCGCACCGCCGCAAAGACGATCAGTGAGGTGAGCAGGAGCGTTAGCCCAAAGAACAAAACGCGCCGAATCAGATAGGCTGTCATGCGCCGTCCTCCGTTTGCAGGACTGTAAGTTCGTGCGGCGGAATGTGGCAGCGGTAATGCCGACCCTGCTCATCGGTGTGCCAAGGCGGCGCTTGCCTTTGGCAAATCTCGCCCAGGTAGCGCGGGCAACGTGGATGAAAGCGGCAGCCGCTTGGCACGCCGCCCGTCGGCTGGTCATCAGGCAGGCGGATGCGCCGCTGCTTCGCCTGTGGATCGGGCAGGGGAATTGAGGCAAGCAGCGCCTCTGTATAAGGGTGATGTGGTGGCGTGAAGAAGCTTTCTGCCTTGCCGCGCTCCACCAACTGACCGCGATAAATGACGGCGATATAATCTGCCAGATAGCCCACAACTGCCAAATCGTGCGAGATGAATAGGTAGGCAACTTCGTGCTGCGCCTGCAACTGCGCCAACAGGTTCAGGATTGAGGCTTGCACCGAGACATCCAGCGACGAGACAGGCTCATCACACAGGATCAGTGCGGGCTGTGCGGCAAAGGCACGCGCAATCGCCACGCGCTGCTTTTCGCCGCCACTTAGCTCACGTGGGAAGCGCCCTAGATAGTCAGCGGGCAGGCTGACCGCACGCAACAAATCAGCGGCGGCACGCTCCGCCTCAGGGCGCGCCATGCCGCTAAGCGTCATCAATGGACGGCTCAGCGCTTGCCCAACGGTACGGTTCGGGTTGAGCGATTCCTCAGGGTGCTGAAAGATCATCTGCATCGCCTTGAGCGTTGCCTTAGTGCGTTGGCGTGGTGTACCGCGCAAGGGCATCTCCAGGAGGTGTGCCTCGCCCGACTCAATCTCAATCAGCCCGATCAGGCTGCGTGCAAAGGTCGTCTTGCCGCTGCCGGATTCGCCAACCAAGCCGAGTGTTTTGCCACGCGGCACGCGCATCGAAACATCATCCACAGCACGAAAGGGCAGCTTTTTGCCCAGAAGCCTGCCCAGCAAGCCGCGCACACCATACTGCACGCGCAAATGCTCAGCGCGCATGATGGTTGCCTGCGCGCCGTTTTGCTCCGCGCTAAAAAGCTGATCAAAGAAGGTGACCTCAGTGCTTTGTATCTCTCGGCGCTTCGCCACGGAGGGTGCTTCTTCAACGCGCAGGCTGCCCTCGGCAATCTCATGCCAGCGGTGGCAGCGCACCAAGTGACCATCTTTGGCGCGCTCTAGCGGTGGCTTTTGCGCGTGGCACAGATCGATTGCCACAGGGCAACGCGGCGCAAAGACGCACGCACTCGGACGTTTGCGTAACGAGGGAATTCTGCCCGGAATGGCTTGCAGCGTTGAATGATCGCCGATGCGTGGCACAGCGCGCAGCAGCAGGCGCGTATAGGGATGCAGTGCCTTGTGATAAAGCGTCTCGGTAGGCGCGTCTTCCATCACCTCACCGGCATAGAGTACGGCAACGCGCTGGCACATGCGTGCCACCACACCTAGATTGTGCGTTACAAAGAGCGTGGCGGCACGGTGATCGTCCTGCAATTCAGCGAACAAGTCAAGGATGGCTGCCTCTGTGGTCACGTCAAGGCTAGTGGTTGGCTCGTCCAGCACCAGCAGGCGCAGATCAGGGCTGGCAAGCGCCATTGCAATCAGGGCGCGCTGCTGCTGTCCACCGCTGATTTGGTGTGGGTAGCGGCGTGCCGCACCTTCGGGATCAGGTAGTTTGACGCGCCGCAGCATCTCGATAGCGCGCCCATAGGCAGCGTTATGTGTGTCCTCTGTGTGGCGCTGCACCAATTCAGCGATCTGCTCGCCAACGGTCAGGGCAGGGTTCAAGGCGCTAAGCGGGTCTTGCGGCACCATGCTCAGGCGCGCACCCCAGAGCTGCTCACGGCGGCGGCGCGGCGTATGCAGCCAGTCCTCACCTTCAAACCTGATCGCGCCCGAACGCACAGCACCATTCCCACTTAGGTAGCCCATCACTGCTTGCACAAGCGTGCTTTTGCCGCTGCCCGATTCGCCCACAATGCCGTAAGTCTGGGCAGCCGAAACGCACAGCGAAACCTCACGAACTGCTTCCAGCCATTTGCCCTGCAAGCGATAGGCAACCGTTAGGTTTTCAATGGAGAGGATCGGCGCTTCCATCAGTCCACCTCACTATATTCCAGCAGGCGGCGCAAGCCATCCGCCATCAAGTTAACACAGACCACCAACGTGACAATGGCAGCCGCTGGAAAGAACATCATGTGCGGCGAAAGGGCGTACCAGTCGCGTGCTTCACTCACCATCAAGCCCCAGTCTGGCTCTGGGCGCGTAACGCCCAACCCTAAGAAGCCAAGCGATGCCACCAGGAAGATCGCGTAAGAGAAGCGCAGCGCACCCTCTACGGCGAGCGTTGGCAGCACAGCGGGCAGCATCTCGCGGAACAGGATGTGAAAGCGCGATTCGCCGCCAATTTCTGCCGCCTCAATGTATGCCTTCGTCTTAATGTCCAGCACAACGCTCCGCACGACGCGAGTCACAATCGGCACGTAGAGGATCACGATTGCCACCAACACCGTGAAGCGCGAATTGCCCAACGCACCCAGCAACAGCAGAGTCAGCAGCAGCGCTGGCAACGCCAACAAGGCATCAATCAGGCGCATGACAATCTGATCGATCCAGCCGCCAAGATAGCCCACATACAGCCCGATCACCAAGCCTAACCCGACGGCAATCAAGGTGGCGCTGCCTGTCAGGGCGAAAATGTTGCGCCCGCCGTAAATAATGCGGCTTAAAATATCACGCCCAAAGTTATCCGTACCGAACGGGTGCGCCAGAGAAGGCGTCTCGCTGCGCTCGGCAAAATTATTGGCGATTGGATTATAGGGCGTTAGGTAGGGACCGATCAGGGCAAGCAGTAAAAAGAGCAGCACACCGACACCGCCAATTACCGAGATCGGTGCATCGCTCCACAGGCGGCGCAGCAAGCGCCCACGCCGCCTCAGAGCGCCTAACCGCAGTGGACGGATAGTAGGCATCGTGCCTGTGTCGGTCTTGCTGGGATCAGATGTTGCGCTCATGCGCCATTTTCCAAAGGTTTTAGCAATGTATCTAACAGCGAGTCAGGAATGTGCGGATCACCGCGTGCCGCCAGCAGTGCCGCCTGCATTTCGGCGCGTGTAATCTGATCTTTCTGGCGCAGCCAGCAGGGCGTTGCCGCACTGATGACCACTTCAAGCAAGCGTTCAAAGGTGGCTGCCTGTTCTGGTTGGTGCATCAACCGCAGCACTTGCCCTTCCATCTCCGTCCACACCTCAGCCAAATCGGCGGCAAGGATCGACTCGCTGTAGCGCTCAAAGGCGGCACGGAAGCCACCTTCCAAATCAAGTGCCGCGCTGAAGGGCTGGCAAGTGGTCAGGTTGACGTGCTGCACCTGCGGCGGCTGGTCCGCATACAGGCTCAGGACTGCCACCGATTGAACTATCTGCCGCATACGGATTGATCCGCTGGCAATGGCGCCAGGGTTCACCAACAGGATGCCAGCCTGCCAGTGGGCAGTTGGAATGTGCGTGTGTCCATAGACGAAGATGGAGGCGTTGGCACGGCGCGCCATGGCTGCCCAACGCTCAAATTTGGGCTGCCAAGCGTTGATGCGGCGCGACGCCATTTCCTCAGCATAGTCGGGATGGTGGCTGTGGCAGAGCAGCAAGCGCGTGCCGCGCACACTCACCACTTGGCTGTAGGGCAGCTCGCGCTGCGCCTCGTGCGTCTCGTCGTTGCCATGCACTGCGACCACTGGCGCGTAGGCACTCAGCTGATCTAGCACCCACAGCTCGCCGACATCACCCGCGTGCAGGATTAGATCAACATCGGCAAAACACTGTGCAATGCTTTCGGGCAAGTGTGGGTAACGCAGCGGCATGTGCGTATCGGAAATGATGCCAATGCGCGCAAGCGGCGTATGGGTAAGGTTGTTCATCATCACTTTCCTAAGGAAGCGACCGAGTGCATCGGCAAAATCACAGCCTGCTGAACCACGCGGCAGGCTGTGATTTGCTAATGCGACACAGGTTTAGGCTTGGCGCGCACGGCTGAAGTTTGTGCGGCCCGGGAATGCTTGCACAGCAAAGCCGCCTTCAAACTCCCATGCTTTGCGCGCTACACCAACCGTTGGGAAGAAGTAGGGGATGACCAAAGGACCATCTTCCGCCAACTTGCGCTGAATCGCCTTATAGGCGGCGATGCGCTCAGCGCGATCGATGGACGTGCCAGCAGTTACGATCAGCGCGTCCAGTTCCGGATCAGCAATGCGCGACTCGTTCCACTTACCATCGGATTTCAGCGAGAAGTCAAGGTATTGCTGTGGTGATGGGCGTGCGCCCCAGCCCGTGATGCCAAGCTGCACTTCCAGCCAGCCATCATCACCATAGTAGGTTGCCTCATCCACAAGGTTGATGTTGACGGTGACGCCTGCTTTTGCCCACTGATCCTTGATCACAACGGCGAAATCAGGGCGATTGCCGCTGTTTGGCACGAACAGATCAAAGGTCAGGTCGGGATAGCCCGCCTCTGCCAGCAGCGCCCGCGCACCGTCAGGATCGTAGGGCGGTAGCGGCGACTGCGGGTCGAAGTATTCGGCGAAAAACTCACCAATGGGCGCATCACGCCCTTCTGAGCCTAGCCCAAGCTGCGCGAAAGCGTTGATTTCAGCGCGGTTGGTTGCCATTTTGAGTGCCTTCCGCACACGCGGATCGCTGCCGGGTGGCGAGTCCATCCGCAGGCGCAGCGCATCATGCCCAGAGGTGCCAAAGGTGACCGTTTGCAAGTTCGGATCGTTCTGGAGTGCCACAAAACGCGCATTCGGCATCCGCAGCACCACATCCAGTTCGCCGCCGCGCAGCGCCTCAATGGCGGCGTTTGAGTCCACATAACGATGTTCCATGCCAGCGGCGTAGGGTAAGCCGCTTTGCCAGTAATCTTCGTTGGCAACGAAGATTGTGCGGTCTTCTGGGATATAGCGCTCGACCTTGAACGGACCTGTGCCGATGAACTCGGTATCGAAGTTACCTGAGCCAGCACGCACGATCACCGCAGAGTTGTCGGTGATGCTGTAGATGAAATCTGGCTCTGTGGTTTTCAGGGTAAAGACGACGGTCAGATCATCGGGCGCGGTGATGCTCTCAAGGTTATCGAACAGCGAGACTTTGGGTGAACCAACGGCAGGGTCGCGCAGACGGTCAAAACTGTAGATGACATCTTCAGCGGTCAGCGCTTTGCCGTCATGAAACTTGACGTTTGGCACAAGGTTAAAGGTGTACTGCCGTCCATCATCACTGATCTGCCATGACTGGGCAAGACGCGGCGTCACAGCATCGGTGGTGGTCACATCCACCAGATAATCATAGACAGCGGTCAGGAACGAAATTTCAGAGTCGCTGGAGGCAAAGGCAGGGTCAAGCCGTTTAACCGACTCCCAGCCAACGCGAATGATGCCCGTCCGCGCTGTTTGTAGGCGCAGTCCATGTGGCGAAATGATGGGTGCTTGGGCGAAAGTGGGCGAGGCTTTGTATAAGAGTGCCGCGCCAGTGGCGGCAGCGGTGAGGCTTAAAAACCGACGACGACTTATTTTTCGTGATGAATCACGCATAAACATTCGGCGCAAAAAACTGCTGACGCAGCGGAGTATGCGCCCTTCCTCCTTCCGATTGGAACAGACCGATTAACGCACGTATGCAGCGTTTTAGACGCGCCAAAGCACGCCATGCTTACTCGGTCGGGCGATCTGCGCACCGACTAGAACAATTGTAACACTTTAAGCGAAAAAGGCAAAATATCGCTGCGTGCAGGCGTGATCACCACACACCCTTGTTTTGCTCTGCGGCATTTTGCGCTAAGATTATCGGACTGATACAGCATCCGTTACAGAGTGATCCGCTTATGTCTGACTTGTTGGAGAAACTCAATGTGCTGCT
>QWHC01000023.1 GCA_021404685.1 Chloroflexi bacterium CFX4
CACCTCCCGTTCACTTCCGTGCCGCAGCCTAAGTTACCCCTCAAACAAGAAGCGCGTTGCTGTCGTCGGGAAAGCTGATTCGTGCCATGCCATGCCAACTTTCGGCTTCAGCCAGTAGTAGGCATCTGCTGTTGGCAGGTTGCCTTCCGCCAGTCCGTATTTCGCCGTGTAACGCTGTCCAACCTCCGCTGCAATCGCTTCTGTGGTGCCGCGTTGCACAACACCTTCCAAAATGACCACTTCATCGCCGCTTTCAAGATGCAGGCTCACGGCTGGGCGTGCTGTGAAGTTGCGTGCCTTCACGGAGTTCGGATCTGCGCCCCAGTAGAGCGCACCCTCATACCATACTGCCCAAATGGGCGTGGCGTGCGGTCTGCCATCGGCGCGCACCGTGCAGAGCCAATAGTTGCGCGCGCGGCTAAGCTGATCCTCAACCCATGCCCAAGCCAACATGCCACTTTCATCTGCCGAAATGCCATAGCTGGCAGCCATCCTTGGGCGCGCACGGCGCGGCAATATGCGTTCAGACATTGTGTGTATCTCCTTTTGGAACATCCAGCGGATCGCCTAGTGTACACCCAAACCAAGCAAAAAAAGAAGGCTGACTGTGGTGGAGGACGGTAAAAAAGTGCCAAGCGCCGCACCCGCTGCTTTCCCTTCCTTGCCCACGGGCAAAGGGCGTTGTCGCCACCACGCCTTTTGAATTTATTTGTAACGCACTTGTGAAATGATTTGTGCTATAATCCCTGTGAATAAATCCATGTAGGAGGCGCACTGCAACCCAATGTCCATTCTACCCGGACTCGACTTCTTCAACCGCCTCGGTGAACGTTCGGATAATTTCGCAGGCATGATCAGCGACCTGATCGAACAGGCAAACGCCAACTATCTTCACTACCTTGCCGCGGCTGCCACCACCGATGTGGAGCAAGTCTGGCAGCGCTACCACGAGAGTTTCGCCCTCGAACACGATATTGATACGCTCTCGGCGCTCTATGATCTTGTGCATCGTTCGTCTTTGCGAAGTTTAGCTTCGTAAAGACAGGCAAAGGGCGGGTAATTCCCGCCCTTGCGCTTTCTGAGACCGAGAGAAACCCTAGCGCCCATGAACCAAAATGCCCTGCAAGCCTACTTTCGTTTGGGAATGTTGATCACCGTCGGATCGGTGTTATTATTGATAGTGCAGCAGCCCGATACCGCCGAGTACGTTGTAACCGTGCTGAGCGTGTGTATCGGTGTGGTGCTGATGGCGTTGGTCGCGTTCGCTGCGCGCTTCCTGTGAGCCACTTTTGTTTTAAGGAGTTTCCAAAAATGAAGCGTTTGTTCACCCGTTTGGGCATTGCCCTAACCCTTGTGGCGTTGGTGTTGGCGGGCTTTGCTGCGCCCAACAACAGCGCTCAGGCAACCGATCCCGATACCTTCTACGGTGGATGGCCCTACAGCGTGCCGCCGAAAGGTCACCTAAACACCTTCGTGCCAGACGGTCTGGCGCTTGGTATTTACCAAGACCTGCTAGAGCCTTCGTTGGCGATGTTTGTTTGGGCGCAAGATTCCTACCGCGGCTTGCTCGCCGAGTCGTGGGGCTTTGAAGGTGACGATACCTATGTGGTCACGCTCAAAAGCGGCGCCATGTGGAGCGATGGCAGCCCTGTTACCGCCCGCGATGTGGTCGTCACCTATGCGATTGGGCGTCTGCGTAACTTTGCAGACTACACCTACGTGGATACCGTCTCCCAGCGCGACGACCTGACGGTTGAGTTCAAGCTGAAGAATCCCTCCACGCTGGTCGAGCGCTTGCTGCTGCGTACCCGTATCCGCGCAGCTGGCACCTATGGCGCTATTGCTGAAAAGGTTGAGGCATTCCTCGAAGCAGGCAAAGATCGCGCTGATGCCGACAAGGCAGAGTGGGACGCTATCGCCGCCGAGATCAACGATTACCGTCCGGAGAAAATGCTGAGCAGTGGTCCCTACACGCTCGATCTGGCAGATGTGACCGATGCACAGCTCACGCTGCGCCGTAACGAATTCAGCATCTTCAAGGAAGCAAAGTTCGACAAAGTGGTGCTGTATAACGGCGAGACCGAGGCGGTGACGCCGCTGTTCCTCGCTAAGGAAATCTACTACGGCACATACTTCTTCCCACAACCATCCGAGCGCGCCATGCTGGATGCTGGCTTCACCATCTTGCGTTCGCCAACCTACTCCGGCCCCGGCTTGTTCTTCAACTATGAGAAGGTGCCAGCCTTCCAAGATGTGCGCGTGCGCCAGGCAATTGCCTACGCCATCAACCGTGCCGAAGTCGGTGCTGTTTCCTACGGTGATCTGAGTGGCAACCCTGCCAAGTACATGGTCGGCATCAGCGACAGCGCCGTGCCGAACTGGCTGCCGCCAGACGTGATCGCCAGCTTGAACACCTACGACTACAACCTTGAGATGGCAACCCAACTCATGCAAGAGGCTGGCTACACCAAAGAAGGTAACGTCTGGACGAAGGACGGCGCCGCTTTCGAGGTGGAACTGCTTGTGCCGTCTGACTTTACCGACTGGGTGCCAGCCGGTGAGAACGCCGCCGAACAGCTAACCGCCTTCGGCATCCGCACGACGGTGCGTGGCACGCCGCGCACGCAGCAGGTGGCAGATGTCCGCGCTGGCGCTTTCGATATGAGCATTTTGCTGTGGGGCTTCCCGAATCCACATCCTTTCTACGCCTACCGCAATATGTACATCACCAACACCGTTGGCAAGACGCCTGATGAAAAAGGCGCAGCCATTCCGTTGGTGCAGACGGTGGATGGTGAGGAATATGATTTCAGCGCGCTGATCACCGCATCTGGCGCAGGCATTGACTTTGCACCACAGCGCGAGGCGGTCACCAAACTCGCCGTCAGCTTCAACAAGCTGCTGCCGATTGTGCCGTTGGTCGAGCGTTTGGGCAACACGCCGCTGCTGACCGAGGCACTTGAGGGCGTGCCATCACTCGATGATCCACTCTATATCAACGCCTTTGGGCAGGATAGCTACATTGTGCTGTGGATCATGGACGGCACGCTCGGACCCAAGCAGTAAGCTGCTGCCGTGACTTTGAACAACTGAGATAACCTTGTGAGGCGGGCAGCAGTGTCCGCCTCACTGCTTATGATCAACAGAGTATGGGACAACTCTTTTATTTGTGATAGTTGACACAAAGCGACTTTTGCCCCTACAATGATCACGGTGCTTTGGCTCTGCTCTGTGCGGCAGGGCTTTCCTGTGCCTACGAACCGATACACTGTCTCCGTGAGGGCTTCTCTATGCTGTTAAGGTCGTTTTTTACCGCCATCACGCGCCTTTCGCTGCGCTTTAAGTGGATCACTATCCTGATTACAGTGGTGGCATTGGTGCTTGGTGTGGTTGCGGCTGTTCAACTCAACCAAGAATTTCTGCCCAATATTGAATTTCCGCAAACATTCGTCGTCACGCTGCGGCCGGGCGCCAGCAGCGAAGACCTGCGCGACCTGATCACCATTCCGCTGGAGCGCGCTTTTAGCCAGATTAATGGTGTGCTGCCTGAAGGCTTGGAATCCACCACCACGGCGCCCGTTTCCTTCCTAACCGTTCGGAATGATTATGGCGTAAAGGTAGACCGCCTGCGCGAACAGTTAAAGGCTGCCATTGCCCAGGTGGTGGCGGATGGTGTGCCAGTTGGCTTGGAAACAACTGCCGATCTGACGCCTGAGATCATGACCAAAGTGCTGAGCAAGGCACCCAGCATGTTCAAGCACTTTGAGAGCCGCCATCTGCTCGCCATGCCCACGGAAGTCCTGAATGCCGCCTTTGCCCTTGATCCCGCTTTTGCCGATCAGCTCGATCTGCTCGCTCGTGATCAGTTGGCAGCCGCCCGTGTGAGCGGCGCTGTGAGCGGCGTCAGTGCTGCTATTGAGCCTGTGCGGCTGCCGGCGGCATGGCGCATTGTGGCAGAAGGCGAAGGTGCTAATATCCCAAGCATCATCAACTTCAGCCTGAGCGATATTCCCGTCATCACTTCCAGCGTCTCCAGCACACGCGCCGACATCACCCCAGAGCAATTGCGCGAATTGGTCGAGACTGAGCTGATTGCAGTGCTGAACCAGACCGAAGGCGTTGCCAACGTCCGCTTGAACGGCGGTCAGCAAATTCCGCCCGAAGTGCTGGAAGCAGCCCGCCGCGCCCTGTCCCAAAGTGAGGAGATTGGTAACGGTGGCGTGGGTGAACCCGGCACGCCGGTTGTGCAGCCGCCCGCCGAAAGTGGCGAGGGCAGCCAAGTTCGCGGCGCGCCAAGCCTGCCTGCCAATTGGCTAACTGCCTCGCCACTACCGCTGCCTAACCCAGTTGGCACCCTGCTGGAACAGCGTTTCGGCATTCAGGCGCAACTTCGCACAGCCGCCGATCTGCTCACCTTGCAGGATCGGGATGGTAAGGCACTCAGTTTGGCAGAGGCATTGAACCGCGTCGCCGATGTTGCCAACGGCGTGGGCTACCTTCGCACCCTGACGCCTGAAATTCTCGCCTATTGGCGTGCTGAAGCGCCTAACTTTAGCGCTGATCTGAGCGAGACTGCCCTCAACGCGGTTGCCGATTCAGTGCTGTACAACGGCGCATGGGCGCAACTGCGCGGACAAAGCGGTTTTAGCAGCGTTCGCAGCCTTGCCGACCTTGCCCGCATCAAGGGTAGTGCTGCTGAGACGATTAACGCAGTGGTTGCCGAAACGCCCGCCGAACTACGCACCTTTGCTGTGCGCCTTGCCGATGCGCTCTCGCCAGAGGCGATCCGCGTGCTGGTGCGCCTTGAGCCAACATTGCCAGCGGCGCTTTCGCCGCAGGTGCTGCGCTTCATGTCTGCGGCGGCGTTGGCTGCCCTGCCGGAAGGCTTCATCAGTGGGCTGAGTGACGCTGCGCTGCGCGCTGACCTTGAGGCGATCCTTGCTGATCCGAGCAAGTCTGCCGCCGCAGAACTGAGCAACGGCGCGGAAACTGAAACCTTTAGCGATGATCCGAACGCGCCGGAATTGGCAGCCGTCTGGCAGAACGTCCCCGGCGCCAGCTTGCGGCAGGCGGATGACTTGCTCAAAAAGCCGTTCGGCTTCAGCGCTGGCGCTTTTCTGAATGCAGTGGCAGCCTCGCCACAGGGCGGCGCGTCCCTGATCGCTACGCTGACGCCTGAGGTGCTGAACTATGTGCAGGCACGTGATCCAAAGTTCTTTGATGAACTGACCAGCACGACGATCAAAATGCTCAGCCCGGAGACGCTTGCCGCCTTGCCCGCAGCGGTGCAGGCACGCACGCAAGATTTCACGCCGACGCGCAGCGTGACGCGCACCAATCAGCGCGAGAGCCTGAACGTGATCGTCATCAAGAGTCAGGATGCCAACACGGTGGTTGTCTCAGATCGCGTTGAAGAAGTCTACCGCGAAGTGCAGGCAAAACACCCTGAACTGCAAATCAACACCGTGTTTGAGACGGCAGGGTTCATCCGCGAATCTATCGAGGGCGTGGTGCGCGAAGGCGGCTTGGGTGCTATCGGCGCGGTGCTGATGATCCTCGTCTTCTTGAATTTCAGCGTGCGGAGCACATTGGTTGCCGCCGTTTCAATTCCAACTTCTATCGCCGCCGCGCTGATCCTGATGCGCTGGCTGCCGGAGTCGGCAAACAGCATTTTGCAGAGCTTGCCCGAAGGCGGCGTTGGCACATTTTTGCTACGCCTGTTCCCTGCCAACATCACCCTCAACATCATGACCTTGAGCGGCTTAACGGTTGCCATTGGGCGCGTGGTGGATGACTCGATTGTGGTCTTGGAAAACATTTACCGCCAGCTGCAAAAGGGCATGGATGCCAAAGAGGCGGTCATCAAAGGCACCCGCGATGTGAGCCTTGCCATTTTTGCCGCCACACTGACCACAATGGTTGTGTTCTTGCCCATCGGCTTGACGGGTGGTGTGATTGGCGAGTTCTTCCTGCCCTTTGGCTTGGCGGTCACCTACGCCTTGGCAGCCTCGTTCGTGGTGGCGATCACGACTGTGCCAGTGCTGGCGTTCATGTTCATCCGCGCCCAGGATATGCCCGAAGAAAAAGAAGGCTTCCTAGCGCGCTTGTATGTGCCAGTGCTGCAATGGTCGCTTAAAAACCGTTTGGTGGTGCTAGGCTTGGCAACTATCTCGTTGGTGGTCGGTATTGCGCTCTTTGCCAGCCGTCCCACAACCTTCTTGCCCGCGCTGGGCGAGCCGCAAATCACCATTGATGTGACCATGCCCGCCAACACGCCCATCGCCCAAACCGATCTGTTGGTGCGTGAATTTGAGGCATACCTTGAAGACTTGCACAAGGCAGAGCGCGGCATCAGCCGCTATCAGGTGAATGTGGGTGGCGGCGGCGGTTTTGGCGATATTGCGGCTGCCATTGGCGGCGGCGGCGGTGTGAATGGCGCACGAGCTGCCATCACAGCGGGCGTGGAAGTGACGGGCGAGGCGCTCAGCGCCCTGACGGCAGAAGTGCGCCAGAAGGCGGGCGAAATCTTCGGTGTGGATAACGTCACCGTCTCTCGTGCGTCGGTCAGCGAGCAAGGCTTTGGCGGCTTTGCGGTGGTTGCCAGCGGTGATGAGGCTGATCTGCGCGCCGCCGATGCCGAGATCATCAAGGCGTTGGGCGGTGTGGAAGGCTTGACGAACATCACCAGTTCGCTGGAGCGCGTGGGTAGCGCGCAGTCTTACTTGCGCGTAGCGCAGCGCTCTGCCGTGCAGTATAGCGCCGAACTGGAAGTGACCGATACGCTCGGCGTGACGCGCAAAGCAATTGAAGCGGTGCGTGCCATCCCGAACTTGCCTGCCAGCATCAACATTAGCGAAGGCTTCCAAAGCCAGCAACAAACCGAAGGCTTTAGCCAAACGTTTGGCGCGATGGGCATTGCTATTCTTGCAGTCTATGCCGTGATGTTCGTTACGTTTGGCTCGTTCGTCTATCCGTTCGCCATCCTGTTCAGCCTGCCGCTGGCAGTGGTCGGTGCGGCGCTGCTGCTCACCATCACGGATCGCGTGGTCGGCATCTCGGCGCTGGTCGGTATGCTGATGTTGATCGGTATCGTGGTGACGAACGCCATCGTGCTGCTGGATCGCGTGCAGTTGAACCGTAAAGAGAAGGGTATGAGTCCCTCGGAGGCGCTGCTAGAGGCAGGGCGCACACGCCTGCGCCCGATCCTGATGACGGCAATTGCGACGATGGTGGCGCTCTCGCCACTGGCGCTCGGACTCTCGAAGGGGGCGATCATCGCTACCGAACTTGGCACTGTCGTGATTGGTGGGTTGTTCAGCAGCACGCTCCTAACGCTGCTGGTCGTGCCGATTGTCTACAGCCTGCTGGATAACATGCAGCGACGGCTGACAGGTGGTAAGGGATAAAGCCTGCTTGGTGTCCCCGTAATCAAAAGCCATTGGTTACGGGGATGCCTTTACCTCACCCTAAAGCCTGCTCCGCACGCAGGGCAGGCTTTAGAGTAGCGTTTACCTCGCTGTGACGCAAGGAAACCTTCGTTTACGGCGCAACCCAGACGCCGGTCAGCGGCTTATCGCTGGCAATGCCGTAGACGATGTTCACGTCGGCAAAGCCTGTCGTCAGTGCGTTCCGCAAATAGACAATGCCATTTGAGGGACGGTAGACACCGACGCTATCCTTACCATCGCTATCCCAGTCACCACTGACAGGGGTATCTGTGCCAACGCCTAAGGCGAAGATGTAGTTGGCAGTTGGCACACAGTTGCAGACCTGATTGGTGAGGTAGAACAAACCGTTAGACGGACGGAAGATGCCGACGCTATCTATGCCGTTGCCATCCCAGTCACCTGCCACAGGCTTATCGCTCGGATTGCCAAAGATCATCGCAAAGTCGGCGAATCCTGTCGAGAGGCTGTTCCGCAACAAGAGTTCACCGGTAGACGGACGATAAACGCCGACACCATCAATCCCGTTGCCGTTCCAATCGCCAATGACTGGCACATCGCCGGGATTGCCAAAGGTGATGCTGATGTCCGGCGCGCCGGGCGTGTTGCTGTTCCGTAAGAAGAACTGCGAGGTGCTGGGACGGTAGATGCCGATAGTATCAATGCCATCGCCGTTCCAGTCGCCCGCCACAGGCAGATCGTCGGTTGCGCCGTAGTAGAAGTCAAGGTTGGCGAAGCCCGTGGTGTTGTAGTTCCGCAGCAAGAAGCGGTTCTCACGCATCACGCCGATGGTATCCGGTCTGATCTCATTAACCGCGTCTCTAAGGTTCGGGCGCGGACCAATCAGACGGGTGCCGTTTTGGGCAACGCCGGTATCGCGCAGCAAATCGCGCAGGCGAGCTGGCGTATACAGATAGCCTTTTGCCTTAGCAATGCCCTGCAAGGCAGCGGCAGCACCCGCCACAATCGGACCAGAGCTGGACGTACCGCTAAACGAATGCGTGTAGTACTGGCGCGGATCGTTGCCGGAGGCAGAGGCAGGGAAAGAAGGATGATTGCCATAGCCCGTGCCAACGACGTTATCGCCAATGCCCTGCACGTCAATGCGCGTGCCGTGATTGCTATAGCAGTGTGGCGCACGCGCCGGCGTGAAACCACTTACACCAGAGAAGCCCGCGCCAACATAGATCGCGCCTGAATCGTAGAGCGACCGATCAAAGGGATTGCCCAATGGGTAGCCCGAAAGCGTGCCGCCGGTGTTGGCAGGCGTGAACCAGTCCAGATCGTTGTAACCGTTGCCTGCCGTCAGCACAATGATGCGCCCGTTGGCGGTGGCAGTGGCGATGGCATCATAGTTAGCGCGATAGTACTCCATTGGCACATAACGGAACCCACTGCCCGGGCAAGAGCAGTCCGATGGGCAAGGCGGTAACCCCGCACCGCCCGGCACAGCGGTTTGCATTTCAAGCAGGATGACATCACCCGCCGCCGCATTGTTGGATGCCTGTGTGATCGAGTTGGCAGAGTTGTAACCACCACCAAAGAACATGCCGCTGACGCGATGATCGGCGCCATACACAATGCCCGTGACGCCGTAGGCGTTTTGCAAGCCACCCAGAATGCCCACCACCGCCGTGCCGTGATCGTTGCCAAATCCGCTGAAGCGCTCACCCGCCAGCAGCGTGTTGATGCTGGCCGGCAAGTCCTCATGATCAACTTGCCAGTCATACTCCACATCCACTACGCGCACATTGGCGCCATTGCCACCTAGTCGTCCCCATGCATATTCAGCATCTATGCCTGGCGGATCGTTGCTGATGGGTTTGAGGTAGAACTGTCCAGCGGTCAGATCGGGTGTGGTCGGTGGAATATCGGTGCTGCCCGGCGCGACGGGACCTGGTTCTTCATAGGCAAACTCGACGCTTGGATCGGCACGGAAGGTTGCCAGCAAGCCCAAGACCTGTGCATCCGTAGCGCTCAGCGGGAAATCCACGGCGTAGTAGGTGTTCAGGTCGGCAAGCTGCCTACCTGTATTTTGAATGCCTTGCTGCCGCTGTGCATCAAGGGTTGCCTCTGGCAACGTGAAGAGCCGATTCAGTGTTGCGCCAACGGATAGCACAGCCGTCTCTAGCGGCTGCACATTGACGCTCGGCGCGGCTGGCACCAACACGCCACCTTGCAGGCGAATGCCGGTGTTATCCCAAAACTTCACAACAATGCGGCGCTCACCGTTGATGCCCGGTCCGCGTGGTGTGCCGCCACCACCGCCCGACTCTTGATCACGTGGGATAAAAGTCGGTGCAATGTTGGGCGTTGGCGTCCAATCCGCAGCGATGGCAGATGAATCCGGCGCACCCAACCCAGAAAAGATCAATGCGGTAATGATCATAAAAACCATTACCAATGCAAACAAACGACCCTTCACTCGATCCATAAGAAAATCTCCCAAGCAATACGGCTGGTAATCCTCAGTATAGCCTAGAAGCGCAAGGGATAGGTTAGTTTTTCTAAAAAATTTACAGTTTGCGGCTTGGCTCACAATCCATCCTGTTTTGGTAGCGACCGTTTGATTTTTCATAGATTCTGCCCAAAGCGTTTATACTAGAGCGCATAGAGCAAATACCGAACCTAAGGATTCGACCCTAAGTGGCACAGCGACGCTTCGCCTCACTTGACGAATTGATCACAATCGCACGGCATGAATCCGCCAGCCAAATGGACTACTACATTGGCGTGGAGCATTTGTTGTTGGCGCTGATGCGCGTGGAAGGTGGCGTTGCCGCACATATCTTTGCGCGGCAGGATGCCTCCAGCAGCTATGTGCAGTTCATCACCCAAACCCAGACCAGCGGCAGCCCCGATACCGCCGGCTATCTTGGCATTCCAACGCCGCGTGCTGCCAAAGTCATCGCCAGAGCGCAGAGCCACATTGCAAAGGGAATGCAACCGGATGAGCGTGCGCTGCTCTACGCCATTGTGCAAGAGCGCCATAGCCTTGTCGTCAAGCGCGTGGTGGAAAATTTAGGCATCAGCAGCGAGCAGCTCTTGGCAGATATTCGAGGATGGGATGCTGAGGGTGCGGCTGATTTTAACTTGCCGCCGCCGGAAGTCTTTAACAACGATCCGCGCTATGAGCTGTTGCCTGATGACCTTGTGATTATTGAGCAAATATTCCGCACCTGCACACGGGTCGTCATTGAGCGCGTGCTTTCTTCGGAGGGTAATTCCTACAGTGGTGCGCGGGTGCTGTTGGTGCGTGCTTACGAGGCGGGCGGGCGTGAACAAGCGCCTTCGGTCGTCAAGCTGCACGATAGGCGCAATGTGCTGTGGGAAAAAATGCGCTATAACGATTACGTGCGCGATAAATTGCCCGCCAATACTTCACATATCATGGTAGATGTGCTGCCTGAGAACAGCCTGATCGGTGGATTGAAATATTCTTTTGTGCAGGGCAGCCTCGATGCACAGTCCACCAGCCTGAAGGATTTCGCCCTCAGCCAGCCGCCGCATGTGGTGGCGCGCCTGCTGCGCGAAAAGCTCTACGACGCCTTCAAGCATACCTGGTGGGAACAGCGCACACCTTACGCCTTCACGGCCTGGCAAGAATACGAATTGCTGCTGCCGCCTGCGTTGGAACTGGAGGCGGCGCTCGATGAGACATCCCGCAGCGGCGCACGCAAGATCACGCCCCTTAGCGAGACGCTGCGCGAAGAAGGCGCGCTCCGCTATGGTGAGTTGGTCGTCCTGACCAATTTCACCGTCCTAAAGGCAAAGCCCGAACGCGGCAATACCGTGCAGTTTGTGGCAGGCGGCAATGCAGAGGCGATGAACCTTGCTTCCCGTGTGGATGTCAAAAACTTTGACCTGGCGGCGCACCCAACCCTTCATCGCGGCATAATGCTTGAGCGCGTTCTGGGGAACGTAACGCGCACCCGTGATGACATTCTGCAAGAACAGGTGCTTGCCCTTGCCCCAGATTTTGATTTCACCCGCGATCCACTGCCGCGCCATAACGCACTGCCAGAGCGCCTGCCCAACCCGCTGCGAAACTACCGTTGGCTGTTGGAGCAGCGCCTCAGTGGATCGTTTTGCTCTATGCATGGCGACCTGCATGTTGGGAATGTGTTGGTTGGGCGCAACGGCGAGGCATGGCTGATTGACTTTGAATGGACACGCGACGGACACACGCTCTTTGATTGGGTCACGCTTGAAATGAGCCTGCTTTTAGAGTTGGTCGTGCCAGAATTGCCCAACTCGTGGGAAGCAGCCTGGGCGGTGATCGCGGTCTTGGATCAGCTTAACCGTGCCTGCTACACCGAACCTCATGTGGCAAGCGCTGCGCTCATCAATCCGGATTTGCCGTTTGCCAAGGCACTTATCCCGATTGCCGAAGTGCGGCGGATTGCCAGCGGCTTGCTTCAGCGCGGCAACTGGGCAGAATACTTTACGCCGTTGGCACTGATGGCGCTCCGCACGTTAGGTTGGAAAGAACGCCCGCTGATGGCGCGCCGCCTTGCTTATCTGGTGGCTGCCCTTGCCATCGAGTCCAGCCGCGCCGCACAGACAGTCTACCTACAATCGCCCGCCAGTGAAGGTGATCGCACCGACACGCATTAGCGCCAGCGTGCGAAGGTTGGATATACTGGATTGGTATGACAGACAGACGTGAGCCTTCAACACCCATTCGGCAGGCAGTGCCGCAGATGCCGTGGCGGTCGCCCACACAGGCGATTGCCATCATCGGCTTGATCATGGTCGTGGCGATCTTCATCGGCGCGCTGTATTTGGCGCAGGCAACCGTCACAGCCACCACTGGCAGCAACCTGCTAGAGCTTCAGCGCACCCGTGAATTTTTGCAGCGTGCCATTGGCGATATGCAGGCGCAGATCGCCCAGCAGCGCAACATCAACACCTTACGCGGGCGCGCCCAACAGCTTGGCTTTGCGCCCGCTGCCGCCCAAGACCTTGAATACATCGTTGTGGAAGGCTATTCGCCTATCCGCGCCACACCGACGCCTTTCCTCACCCCAGCGCCAACGTTGGTCTATGACGAGACCTTTGAAGGTTGGGTGCGCCAGCAGTGGGATGCCCTGCTGCGCCAATTTGAACAATGGATGAACGGCGGCAGCACGCCGTAGGAGTCTTAGGCTATGCGATCCAGCTTTAACCGACGCCTTTCGCTGCTCACCTTTATGATCATCGTGTTAGGTGTGCTGCTCTTTGCGCGCCTTGCCTCGTTCCAGTTTCAGTTGGATGTGGCTGCCTATTTGCAGCGCATTGCCAGCAGCAACTACCGCACCATTAACGATAGATTCCCAGAGCGCGGGCGCATTTATGACCGTAACGGCGAATTGCTGGCAGCCAACACCACCGAATATCGGATCGGCATTAGTCCTGTGTACATCTCCGACAAGGCGAAACTTGCCCGCGAACTTGCCCAAGCCCTCGGCGAGGACGAGGAGCGTATTTTGCGGCTTGCCAGCAGCCGTGCGCCCTATGAACTGGTCACCCGTCAGCCCGTCAGCGCGGAGGTGGCGCAAAAAGTGGCGCAGCTTAACCTGCTCGCTGTGACCATTGACCCAGAGCCGAAGCGCATTTATCCCCATAACAGCCTTGCCGCACACATCGTTGGCTTTGTGGGTTGGGAAGGCAACCTTCGGCGCGGCTATGTGGGTGTGGAAGGTGGCTACAACGACGACCTCGCCGGGCAGAGCCGCATCACGGAGCGCAGCCGCATCCCCTTTGACGCCATCCTCGGCGATCTGCCGCCGCCCGGACGCGATATTTACCTGACCATTGACCGCAGCATTCAGCACCTTGCCGAGAGCGAACTCTACGACGCCATCAACCGCTATGGCGCCACGGGCGGCACCATTCTGATCATGGATCCGCGCAGTGGCGAAGTGCTGGCAATGGCTTCCTACCCTACCTTTGACCCGAACGTCTACTTCCAAGCAGGCAAAGATGCCACGCGCAACCCTGCCGTCAGCGATAGCTACGAACCCGGCTCGGTCTTTAAGGTGGTGACGGCAGCACTCGCCCTTGAGTCCGGCAAGGTCTCGGAAGATTCAACCTACTACGAAGGCAGCAATTTCCGCGTGGTAGGTGGCAGGCGCATTTATAACTGGGATCGTGCCGCGCATGGCTCACAAAGTTTTGTGGATGTCTTGGTGCGCTCGTGGAATCTCGGTACAACGTGGCTCTCGGTAGATGTCCTCGGTCCGACGGAGTTCTACGAAGGCTTGCGGCGTTTTGGCGTCGGGCAGCCAACAGGCATTGATCTGGAAGGTGAGGCAGCCGGCATTCTGCGCCTGCCCAACGACTTGTATTGGAGCGATTCCGACCTTGCCACCAATAGCTTTGGGCAAGGGCTGACGGTGACACCGCTGCAAATGCTCTCCTTCGTAAATGTGATTGCCAACGGCGGGCAGATGATGCAGCCGCACATCCGCCTGAAGACGGTGGATGGTGACCGCGAATACTACGCCGTGCCTGCTTCCATCCGCACGCCGATCTCGGCAGATGTGGCGCAGCGCATCACCAACATCATGGTGCAGGTTGTGAATGTGGGCGAAGGCAAGGATGCGCGTGTGCCGGGCTACACCGTCGCCGGCAAAACGGGAACTGCCCAAATCTACTGTGCGACGTGCGTCGGCTTGTATGATCCTGAACTGCAAATGGCAACCTTCGTTGGCTTTTTGCCTGCTGATGAGCCGCGTGTAAGTATCCTAATCAAGTTGGATAAGGTTGGGCGCTTTGCCAGCGAGACCGCCGCACCTGCCTTCTCGCAGTTGGCAAGGCGGCTGGTAGTGCTGATGAACATTCCGACGGACGCGCAACGCGCCGAACTGCGTGAACAAGGCGGCAACACCAGCATGATCGTGAAGCGCTAGAAGCTGCATGGCCGCCTACACAGAGAGTCCGCGTTATCGGCGCTGCCAAGCGCTTTTTGATCAACGCTACCCAAATTTTGTGAACGCGGGTCAGCAGTATACGGCATGGCTTGCCGAGTCGATCCGCCCTGAGTCAACACTGCTGGATGTTGGCTGTGGGCGCGATTCGCTGGCGGCTGAGGCTGTTCGCAGTGCGGCGCGCAGCGTTGGCATAGACCTCGTGGCGGACGATCTGCGGCACAACCATACAGTGCAACTGCCCATCTTGGCAAATGCCTATCAGCTGCCGTTCCGCGCCGAAAGTTTCGATGTGATCGCCTCGCAGTGGGTAGTGGAACACTTTCCGCAGCCGCTCAATGCCTTCCGTGAGATGGCGCGCCTGCTGCGCCCTGACGGTAAGATCATCCTGCTGACGACCAACGCGCATAATTATGTGCCGTTCCTCAGCCGCCTTGTGCCAGAAGCAGCCCGCACCTTTGCCCTGACGCGCCTGCTGCGCCGCCCCGTCCACGAATCGCACCCTACCTTTTACCGTGCCAATACGCGGCGTGCGCTCAGCCGTGCGGCGGAACAGGCGGGCTTGCGCGTGGCGCAGATCGCCTATGTGGGCAATCCGTTTTATATGGCGTTTTCGCTGCCGCTGTTCCGTCTTGCCCTCCTCTATGAGCGTCTGACGGACGCGCCGCGCCTGAACCGATTCAAGCTCTACCTAATCGCCCGCCTTGAGAAAATGGCTTAGTAAACCTCTATCCCTATCCCTTCAACAGCCCTTGACAGACACGCCAAGTGTGCTAGAATGCAATACAAGATAGCATGTGCCTGTAGCTCAGTGGATAGAGCGCTTGCCTACGGAGCAAGATGTCGGGGGTTCGAATCCCTCCAGGCACGCTACGTTTTCGTAGACCGCTTGCCCTTTTTGTCAGCCTAAATTCGCCAAGAGCTACCACTTCCGACTCGTCGTAGGACTCCCAAATGCCTACGACGCATTTGTTTTCTGCGTTGGAAACAGTAGACGAAGAACCAGCGAGAAGTAGGAGTGGCAGTGTAACGTTCTACCTATTGTCACCTGGACGTATTAGAGCTGGTGTACCTATCAGATGGAGTACAGGCGAAACAAGGCGGCATTTTGAAGGTGCTTATTGGAAAATCACTATTGCCAACGGTAACCCTTCCAGCCTTTGGATAGCGCCCGACGGAACACTCTGGATAAGACCACCTGAGACCGTCAACGGAACGCCCATCTATGGACAAGCGTGGCACGGTAGGTCATTATTACCTTTCCATCAATGGGCGTTTGGAAAGTGAGCAATGCTTGATATAAATGCGCCTATCATTCCGGCATATAGCGCAGGCGGCTTTCAGATCAGCAGTCACCTGCCACCTGAGCTTATAAACAATCATTTTTCAACCGAGACATATCAATACAGCAAGTCTATCAGATATAAATCAGAGTGGGTGGACTTATGGGTTGAGGATGGTATTATATGGTAAATAATGGTTCACCATGGTTATCGTGGTAAAGTAAACAGCGTAGTAGGTATAGGCTCAACTTTAGAAGACGTTCAGACATATCTAGGTCTAATTCAGCTAGATGAGGTATTCAAGGTAGTTGGTATGCAAGGTATCTGTTTCGAAATTGAAACGGACGAGTGGCACATGCAGTCTCGTATAGCCGAAATCTATGTGTTTGATCCCACATACGACTCTTGATTAGTGTTTCTGCTACTACAGCACGGACTCTTCCTCACCCGTGATCCGCACGAGGGCGTGTCGGCGCGCTCCGCATCGCGGCATGGGTATGCCTACGTAGAGGGCAACCCGACCCAAGCGCTCTTTAACAACCTAAGCTGCTCTACCTGCGAGCGCGCTACTACGCCCCGCTGCACGCCACCTACACATGCACCCCCACCTGCGCTATACTCTTGCCATCTTGAAGTACTTGTCAGAAAGCATGCACCTGATGAGCGACCTGCAAACCTTAAATGTGGTGAACGAAGTACTCGATTTCCTCACGAGTGGACCATCACCCGAACAAATCGTCCAATTTCACGCCTCAGAGGTAGCGCAGGCGCGCTTGCGCTACTTACTGGATCAACAACGACACAACCGACTAAGCTCCGAGGAATGGGCTGAACTTGATGAGATGCAGCGCCTTGACCATTTCGTAACACTGCTCAAAGCGCGAGCCTTCAAACGGCTGCGTAAACAAGGCACGGACGAGGCATGACCTACCTCTCGGAGGCACTGCGGCGGCAGGTTGTGATGCGGGCAGGGCGCATTTGCGAATACTGCCTGCTGCCTGAGTCTGCCAAGCTGTTTGCCTTTGAAGTGGATCACATCATCTCCGAGAAGCATCGCGGTGAAACGAATGCTGATAATCTGTGCCTAAGCTGTCTCGATTGTAATCGTTACAAGGGCAGCGATATTGCTTCGCTTGATCCTGAAAGTGGTGTACTGGTGCGATTATTCAATCCCCGCCATGATGTTTGGCATGATCATTTTAAGCTTGATGGTGCGCGCATTGAAGGCTTAACACCTGAAGGGCGTGTAACAGTCTTTCTGTTACGTTTGAATGCGGTGGAGCGGGTGAGCGAGGGTGCGCTGCTGATTGAGGCAGGTGTATATCCGCCGCAGCGAGAGGCGTAGAACTCCAACGGTCCGCGCTACCTGCGGGTGCGCTCCGCATCAAGGAATGGGTACGCCTACGTAGAGGGCAACCCGACCTGAGCGCTCTTTGACAACCTAGCGACGCCACCTTCCTCACCCGCGACGCGCATGAGGGCGTGTGGGAGCGGCTGGCGTCACGGAATGGGTATGCCTCTGTATTATTCAGCACAAACTATCCTAGACTTGCCACGCGGACTCTACAAGTGCAGCCCTGCGCCTCAGCCACCTGTACCTAGACAGGCGCACCCACAACCGCTACACTAGCCCTGTTGTTCAAATGATATGCTCTTAGAGGCTTGCTATGTCTGCTTTGCCAAACGCTACTGTATCTACCGCCGCACCGCGCATGGATGCCCTTGTCACCTTCCCTGATGGCAGAACTTTCAGCGCACCACTTGGCACGCCCCTGCTGGCATACATGAACGCCGCCTACCCTGCTGATCACCCTGATCAGCCCATTTTAGCGGGCTTGATCGGCAACCGTTTGGTAGAGCTAACGCACCCGATCCGCGCTGATGTGCAGGTGCAGCCGATCACACTGCGCCACAGCGACGGTGGCAGAATCTACCGCCGCACACTGGTCTTGGTGCTGACGACCGCCGCCGCCGAACTGTTTGGCGGCTGCCAAATCGCGGTGAAACACTCGCTGCCCTCTGGCGGCTTCTATTGTGAGGTGGTTGGGCGCGAAAACTTCAGCGCAGCGGAGCTTGCCCAACTCAGCGCCCATATGACAAACATCATCGCCGCCGATGAGCCGATCACGCGCCGCGAAATGCCACTGCACGAGGCAGCTGCTTGGTTTGAGCAGCGCGGCGATCAGCACATGCTGCGCCTGCTCAAAAATCGGCAAAAAGCCTACCTCACCGTTTACAGTTTGCGCGGCATGTTGGATTATTTCTTCGGCTATATGGCGCCGTCCACCGGCTGCCTGAAGCACTTTGAGCTGATCGCGGCGGAAGAAGGCTTTGTGTTGCGCTATCCGCGCCCTGAGACGCCGAATCGCCTCCTGCCTTATCAGCCATCTCACAAGCTGGAAGCAATCTTCCACCAGCACAAGACATGGCAGGCGCTCATCGGCTTAGAAGATATTGGCGAACTGAACTACGCCGTGAACAACGGGCGCTTTCGTGAGGAAGTCCTGATCGCAGAGGCACTCCACACGCGCTATCTGGACGAGATCGCACGCCAGATCGCGCTGGCGCACAAACGCGGCACGCGCCTGATCCTGATCGCGGGACCCTCTAGCTCAGGCAAGACAACCACCTCTAAGCGGCTTGCCGTGCAATTGATGGCGTATGGCATTCAGCCCTTCACTCTGGAGATGGATCATTTCTTCGTAGACCGTGAGCGCACACCACGCGATGAAAACGGCGACTTCGACTTTGAGGCGCTCGGCGCAATGGACTTGGTGCGCCTCAACCACGATGTAAAGGCGCTGATTCAAGGCGCTGAAGTGCGCTTGCCACACTTCGACTTTAAGCAGGGCAAGCAGTCCGAAGGTGAGGTGGTGCGCCTGAGCGACGATCAGATCATCATCGCGGAAGGCATTCACGGCTTGAACCCAGATTTGCTGCCCGAAATCGAGGCAGATCGCATGTTCCGAGTCTACGTTTCGCTGCTGACTGCTCTCAACCTCGATCTGCACAACCGCGTTGCCACCACCGATGTACGTCTGCTGCGGCGCATCATCCGTGATGCAGCAAAGCGCGGCTACAGCGCCGAACAGACCATTGATCGGTGGGAGAGTGTGCGGCGCGGCGAAAAGCGCAACATCTTCCCTTACCAAGAGAATGCCGACGTGATCTTTAACAGCGGCTTGGCATATGAACTGGCAGTTTTGAAGCCGCACGCTGAGCCGCTGCTGCGCCGCGTTGATCCTGACTCGCCGCGCTATGTGGAAGCGAAACGCCTGCTTGCCTTCTTAGAGTGGGTGAGCGCTGCCAGCGCTGAGTATGTGCCAGATGATTCACTGCTGCGCGAGTTTGTGGGTGGCTCTATCTTAGAGAGCTATTTGCCGGGTAAGCGCGCTCGCTGAGCAAAGGCTGCCTAGAGCCGCTCGGCAACGCGCAGCTTGGCACTGCGGCTGCGCGGATTTGCCGTGATTTCTGCTGCACTCGCCGTGATCGGCTTGCGGCTGACCAAGCGCAGGCTTGCCTTGTGTCCGCATGTACAGACGATTTGGCGCGGCGGACACAAGCAGTCGGTGCTTTCGCGTGCCAAGAACTGCTTCACGATCCGATCTTCGAGGCTGTGAAAGCTGATGATTGCCATGCGCCCTTGCGCCCTTAGCAGGTTCACAATCTGCGGCAGCGCCCGCTCTAGCGCGCCTAGCTCATCGTTCACGGCGATCCGCAGTGCTTGAAAGGTGCGCGTGGCAGGGTGGATTTTTTCGCGGCTGGTGGCAGCGCGCTGAATGACAGCGGCTAACTGTGCGGTGCTGTGCAACGGACGCGCCGCAACGATAGCGCGTGCCAAGCGTCTGCTCTCGCGCTCCTCACCATAGGTGTACAGCAGATCAGCGATGGCATCCGCGCTGAGCGTGTTGAGCAAGTCGGCAGCGGTTGGCACGCCCGATTCAGGATCATAGCGCATGTCCAGCGGCGCATCGGCGCGGAAACTGAAGCCACGATCCGCCGTATCCACATGCATTGAGGCAATCCCTAAATCCAGCAGGATGCCGCACACACCCGTAAAGCCGTGCTGCGCGGCAAGTGCCGCCATCTGGTCATAGTTGGCGTGGGCAAAAATCACCCGATCTGCAACGTGCGCCAACCGTTGGCGCGCTATGCGCAGCGAGTTCGGATCACGGTCAATGCCGAGTAAGCGCGCCGTTGGGACTGCCCGCAGCAGTGCCTCGGCATGACCACCCGCACCCAACGTGCCATCTATGAACAGCGGCGCACCCTGTGCTGCTGGCAGCAGTGCTGCTAAGACCTCCGCCAGCAGCACCGAAACATGCGGCGTATCGCTCATTTCAAAATGCATTCCACATACTCATGCTTTAGGCACGTCACGGGCTGGTTTTTAGCCAACCCGTGACGGCTTGTCAAGCAAACGATTTAGACTCAACGCCCAACCGTGATCAAGGTCATCTCCACGATGCGATCTAGCGCCTGTAGGCTGCTATCTGTGATATTGCGGCGTTCGGGCGGCGGCAGAACAGCGCTGACACTGAAGCGGCGCGGATCAAGCCCTTTTTGCACAAGGTATTCGACGACAGCTTCAGCGCGTGCCTGTGCCACCTCTAGGATGTCCGCTTCGGTATATTCCGCGCCTTCCACCTTGGGCCACGCCGCCGAACCAACCACTTTCAGGTAGGTGCCAGTGCTGCTGCTCAGCACTGGAAAGACGCACCGATCCAAAATGGCGCGTGATTCGTTGGTCAGTTGGCTGGATTCGGGGAGAAAGTCGAAACGGCGGCAAGGCAGGACTGCCAGAGTCTCGCCCTCGTTTGCGCCTAGCTCGCGCAGATCAGGGCGCGAACCAAGCAGGAACGACGGATTGATCGGCGCGGCAGTCGTGTTGAACTCACGCTTAGCGTTAATCACATACAATGGGCTGACCAGCAACGTTGCATCGCCACTGAAGGCGTTCAAGCCCGCCGCTGACCAAACCGCCGCGGCGTAGGTCAGCCGATCTATGACGCGCTGCGGTTCGTTCATCACGGTGATGTTCTGGCTCAAGCCTGCTTGTGCAATGCTTTTCAGCAGATCGATCAGGTCTTGTTGGGCGTTGGCAGCCGTCACGCCCGACCAGTCCTCATTGCCCCACGCCGCGATCTGACGCGCCGCCGTCGGCAAGTCCTCAAACTGCACCTTCAAGGTCTGAAACCATGCGTTGTGGAAATCCTGCACCACGCGCTGCCGTTCGCTGATGGATTTGCGCGCTGTGACGATTACATCGGTCACCACGCGCAGCTTTTCCGAGCTAAGCAACGGCACGCCGCCGGAGTCTGCTGCACGGTTGATGTCCGGCTCCCAACCGCTGACGATGTCTGCCTGACCTGCATTGAAGCGCGCCACAGCATCCGAAACGCTATCCGACGGCACAAGCTGCATTTCGGTGCGCGGATTAATGCCTGCCACTGCCAGCGCGTAGAGCGCGAAAAACTGCCCAACGCTGCCCTGTGCATAGGCAAGCCGCTTGCCGCGCATATCATTGAGCGTTTTCACCTCGTTCCGCGCCCAAAGCTGATCGGCACCCGCCGACTCATCCACAATGGCAGTGATGATGCCCTGTCCGCGTAGTGCCACATTCTCTAAAGTGGTGAACAGGCAATCCAGCCCGCCGCTTTGCAGCAGTTCAGCGCGCCGATCCTCACTGACTGAGAATGAGTCGTCCAGATCAAACGGCACAATGCCTAAGCGAAAGCCATTTTGCACATCAATGCCCGCCACCTGCATTTGCAAGAGCGCGTAATAGCTGGCGAAGGCATCAATACCGCACACATAAGCAGGCAGATTCGGGTTGGCATTTGCCGCAAAGATCGGCTCAAAGTTCGCCTGTGGGCGCAGCGGCGCGGCGCGTGCCGTTGCGGTGGCAGCGGCAGCCTCGCGTGTGCCGCGTAGCGACTCGGCGGTTGCCTCTGCGAGGAGTTGTTCCTGCCTGCTGCTTTGGCTGAGCGCCAGGATCGCCGCCACGACGATAAAGATGCCCAGCACAGCAAAGAAGATGATCCGTGAGCGTAACATGCCCGTCCCTCTCTAGCGCCCTGCGCCGCGTGAGCCGCCTACTTGGGTAGCGATCTCCTGATAAACACGCTCAATGGTCTGTGCATCTTGCGCGAAGAAATACAGCCCGTTGCCAGCGCTTGCTAAATCTTCCAGCGCACGCCCATCTGCATCACGCCCATAGCCGATTGTATAAAGCAGCGCAGTGCCGCGTGCGTTACGGATTGCTTCACGTGCTTGTTGCAAGGTATAGCGCTGCGAACTGGTATCCTGCCCATCGCCCAGCACGATGATCGCATTGATGCGCGTTGAGCTGGTCGTGATCTCGTTCCGCACCTGCACTGTCGCATCGTAGAGCGCTGTGCCGCCCACAGGACGCAAGCCGCGAATGGTGGTCAGCACTTCCTCACGGTTATCGCCCAAGCGCCGCTCTGCGATTAGCTTCCGCACCGTGCTATCAAAGCTGTAGAGCGAGATGCGATCCTCATCGCCCATGCGCGCCACAAAGGCAAGCGCGCCTTCAATGGCACCTTGCATCTTGTTATCTTGCCCCATGCTGCCGGAAACATCAATGACAAGAGCGATGTTCAGTGGGCGCTTCAGCACTTCCCAATTGTCCTGCAATTGGCGGATGACGCTGATCTGCGGCGTGTTGATGACGCTGTAGGTTAGGAAATCAAAGCCCGGCACACGGTTGGAAATATCTGCCAGTGGGCGGAAGCCCGCCGCACTGACCAACTGCGCGTTGCTCTGGAAATAGTTCACGTAGGCAGCCACATAGGGATCATTCGGTGCGGCGCACGCGCTAAAGGTCGCCTCAAACGTCTCTCGCGGGTAGATGGCGATGAGTTGATCATCGGCAGGTTGCGTAATGCGCGCCATATCGGACTCAAAGCCGATCAGCACATGCAGATAGTTCTTACCGCGCCCTGCCATCAGGCTTGCCATATCATAGCTGCTGGCGCCATAACGGGCTACGCTGCGCTCTACCGCACGCACATAGGAACTGACCGATTCACTGCTCACATCGCTCGGTGTTAGCGGTGCTACGGCATATGCCTCACCCAGCAGCGCCACCAAGCCGCTGTGGGAAAGGATCGGGTGTGCGTGACCATAGCTCAGGTTGCCCCACTCAGGGCGATCATAGCCGAACCACGCCGAAGGGCTAAGTGCCAGATCGGTGATGTCGTTCCATGTGAACTCGCGCTCTGGGTAACCCAGCACTTCCGCCATGGCGCGCCAGGTGATCATGACGACCGGTGTGCGCGCTATGGGCGTGCAGGTGAAGTTGAGCGCCGTCTGAGCGCGCTCAATGCGCCAGGCGTTCAGCAGTTCATACCACACTTGATCAGCGGGAATGATCACATCGTAGGGCAGTTCGCCTTGCGTCAGGCTATCGGTAAAATCGCCACTGGCGATGGCGGTTGCCTCGACATGCAGAATTTCTTCACCCACGCGGATGCGTGCCGCATTGAACGCCAAGACGGTTTCGCCAAACAGCCGTGCAGCCGATGAATCGTAGGCGACGCGCAGTGTTTTCAGGTTAGCAGGCGTTGCAGTTGGCGCAGGCGCGCCGCCACCGCAAGCCGCCACCAAGAGCGCCACCACTGCCAAGAGCATTACTTTTCGCAGCATGATTTTAAGTGTTTCCTTTCCCTTAGCGTCCGGACTCAAAGAGCGTCAGCTCAACGTAGCGATCAAGCGCCTGTACGTCCTCATCTTCGCTTTCGCGGCGTTCTGCTGGCGGCAGCGCAGTATCAATCACAAAGCGGCTCGGATCAATGCCCTTGCTCACCAAAAAGTCGCGCACGCTGATGGCACGCGCCAAACCGAAATCGCGGATGTCCTGCTCGGTAAAGGTGCCAGCAGGTCCCGGCCAGGCAGAAGCACCCACAATCTTGAGGAAGGTGCCAGCCGTGCTTTGCATAACGGGTAGCACGCACACTTCCAAAATGCGGCGCGATTCACGGGTCAGGATTGTACTGTCCGGCAAGAAGTCGAAGCGGCGGCAGGGCAGCACAGCTAAGGTTTGCCCTGCTTGTTGGTCGTCCGTCTCAATCTTCGGACGGCTGCCCATCAAAAAACTGGGATTGATTGGCGCACCGTTCGGCGTGAGATCGGCAGCATCGGCAAGCGCCAACACAAAGCGCGGCTCGACCAAGTTCACGGTGCGTTCTTCGCTGGCGCGGATATTCGCCAGCGACCAGACGCGGCGCGCCACGTCCATACGTCCCACCAAGATGCTTGGCTCGTTCATCACAGTTAGGTTGTTGGCAAGCGTCGCCTGCGAGATGCTCTCCAAGGCGCCGCGCAGATCGCGCTCTGCGTTGGCAACGCTCACGCCCGACCAATCGTTATAGCCCCACTCGGCAATTTGGCGTGCTGCCGTCGGAAAGTCCTCAATTTGTGCCTTCAGCGCAGCAAACCATGCGCGGTGGAACTGCGTCACCACTTCGGCGCGCTCTGCGATTGCCTTACGGCTGGTCAGGATCACATCGGCAACCACGCGCAGCTTCTCTGAACCGATCAGGCGCACGCCGCCGGACTCTGCCGCCTTATTGATGTCTGGCTCCCAGCCACTGACGGCATCTGCCTCACCTTTGTTAAACGCCTCGACGGCAGCACTGACCGAGTCTGCCTCAAGGACGGTCACATCACGCCCGGGACGCAACCCGGCAACTGCCATCGCATACAGCACCATGAACTGCCCAACACTGCCTTCCGAATAGGCAATGCGCTTGCCCTTCAGATCGTTCAGCGTCTCTGCCTGCCCGCGCACCCAGATTTGGTCAGCACCGGCAGATTCATCCACCACAGCCGTGATAACGCCCTGTCCGCGCAGCGCCACATTCTCAAGCGTGGTCAGCAGGCAATCATAGGTGCCGTTTTGCAGGCGTTCGGCGCGGGCATCCTCGCCCAGATCGTAAGCGCCGCTGCTGTCCTCTAAATAAAATGGCACAATGCCCAAGCGAAAGCCATTTTGGACATCTAGCCCTGCTATTTGGATTTGTTGTAAGGTGTAGTAGCTGGCAAAGGCATCTGCACCGCACACAAAGGCAGGCAGTGCTTCGTCAGTTGCCTTGAAGATCGGCTGTGCGGTGCCGCCTTGCGCCGCCACGCTTAGCAGTGGCAGCAGCAGTACCATAATCAGGGCAAGGGCGGCAAAAGCGCGCCCGACGCGGTAGAATGGGTGCATGTTCATCTTTCCCTTTCCATGCGTTAAACCATGCTTATGCATTGTAACAGATTACGTTATGCGCCTATACCACAATAATTAGGGGACTGCCCAAGTATGCTGCCTGAACTGACCATCCGCCGCGCTGTGCGCGAAGATGCCGACGCCATCCTGCACCTGATTCACGCCCTTGCTGAATTCGAGCAACTGCCACCACCCGATCAGGCGGCTCAGGCACGCCTGATTGCTGATGCCTTTGCCGCACAGCCACGTTTTGAGGTCTGGCTTGCCGATTTGGACGGTCAGGCGGTTGGGTACGCCTTCCTGTACGAGACGTATTCGACCTTCCTTGCCCTGCCCACGCTCTACCTTGAAGATTTATTCGTGCTGCCCGAACACCGCAGCCGACGCATTGGTTACGCGCTTTTCCGCCAGTGCGTCCTGGAGGCGGTGCGGCGCGGCTGCGGGCGCATGGAATGGCAAGTGCTGGACTGGAACACAAATGCCATTCAGTTTTACGAGCGCTTTGGCGCGCAGCGCATGGGTGAATGGCTCAGCTACCGCCTGACGGCAAGTGAACTCGCGCATATCGCGGCGGAAAGTGCTTAGCTGCCGGTTGGCTTGGCGTTGGTGCAGAGCGTTTCTATACTGAAACGGGCGATCTGGTGCTGCCCGCTATGGGTCCTTTGCAGAATGCGTGCGATGAGGCAAGCCGCTACACCAACCAAATCGGCGATATGCTGGGCAAGGGCGAAGAAGCAGCGGCAAGGCGACAGTCTGTCAGGCGCATGGCTATTCGCAAGCGCAGTATGCAACCTACATGCGGACGGGCAAACTGCCCTAGTCAGGCTTTGTACGCAGGGCGCTTGTGGTCTTAGCGCCCTGCGTGCAGCGATAGCCTAGTAACGGCCTAATAGTTGTGATCGTATTGGTAGGTGATGGTCAGGCTTTCGCCAGCTTGCAGCGTTACGCGCCAACGCAGCAGATTGCCGATCTGCTGTTCAGCTTCTTGCGAGAAGCTGAAATGCATAGCAGAGGCAGGATAGGTATCCACAATCTCAAGCGCAACCGTGTCAGCGTTGAAATTGCTCAGGGTGAGTTCAACGTGCGTGCGGCGGCGGTCAGTCCAACCGCTGAGTGTGGTCTGCGTTGTGTTGCGGTTAACGCGCATTCCCTGCAACGCGCCAACCGTAATGCTGCCTTCACCATTCACAGGCGTAAACTCGATAGGATCACTACCCAAGAAGATGCCGTCTTCGTAAGTGCGGACAATGCCTTCGGCAAGCGGTAGGCGTGTTTCGTTGCGAACTTTGTAGATGATCGTCACTTGCCCATCTCCTTGTGCATTCCACAGCAGCACACGCCGCGCCGGCAAAGCAGCACCTTCAAGGCGTGTATAGACTGTCTCGCCAACCAGTGCATCCAGCTTACCAATGCTGTAGATGGTCTGAACATCCACCGCGCCAACCATGAGTTGCCCTGCCGACGAACTTTCGTAGCCGGCAATGTATTGATTCATGCTGACGTTGGACTGTGTGCCAATAGGCTTAGAAGTATCCACACGCCCAGCCGCCAAGGTGATCGTGACGCTTTCTAAGTTCAGCACCGGGTTGGAGATTTCCGCGTAGAAATCCAGCACAGCGCTATCAGGGCGATCTTTGGTTAGCCACATAGCATATTTAGGCTGCCAACTGATGCCGCTCATCAGATAGTCAAGCGTCACTTCACGCAGCTCGCCCGCGGCGGCAACGCTTTTCCACAGCACGACAGGATTTCCGCCAGTGGTCTGAATACGATACTGGTTGACGCGCTCGCCGCCTTCCCGCAAAACCAGCGTATCTACAAAGATTTGCGAGGGCAGCGTCACGGCAACATCCACGCCAGACGGTATGGTGATGCGGTCTTTCACAAAGGCGACGTTGTTGAGGAAGATCAGAATCTCATCCGGCTGGCTGGTGAAATAGATACGGTTTGCCGCTTGAGCGGGTGCTGCTGCCAGCAGCAGGCACATGATCAGCACCAACGCCAAACTTCTCTTGATGGTTTGCAAGTTGAACATGCCGAAAATACTCCCGAATTTGTCTGTTTGCCTCATTCTATGCCGCGAATGTGACAATTTCGGGACAAGCACACGGCAGCCTGCGTACAATTGGCTGAGGTGTTGAGATGCCAACGCTCAGAGATTTTGTATGCGCTTGCGGTTCGCAATACCCTTAACACACCTTGCTTTTTTGGAAACGCCTGCTAGAATAATAACATCTTCACTTCGGGGTATGGCGCAGTTGGTAGCGCGCTTGCATGGGGTGCAAGAGGTCCCCCGTTCGAGTCGGGGTACCCCGACCTTGATCAGCACTAGCGGTTGGCTGTCTGTTAGGTTGCAGACTTGCCCTTTTCGTCAGCCTAAGTTCGCCAAGTGATACCGCTTCCGCCGCGTCGTGGGACTCTTAAATGCCTACGACGCATTCGTTTCCCATGCCCATGCCGTGCTGCGGATCGCGGGTGAGGAGGGTGGCGTTCGGCGCGGGCAACCAACCCTTTTCCCCGCCCGCAGGCAGAGGGAATCAGAGGCTAGGTTGGAAGCAAGCGGCGCTTGCGCTATACTCCCCCGCACACCATCCCGCCTTGCAAGTGAGTTCAGCATGACCGTTCAAGACTTCGTCCAGCGTTGGCAGAGCAGCGCGCTCCAAGAGCGCCAAGCTGCCCAATCCCACTTTAACGAACTCTGCCGCCTTATCGGTCACCCGCCACCCGCTGAGGCTGACCCGCAAGGGCAGTTCTTCACCTTTGAGGAAGGCGTGCAGCGCGCCACTGGCGGGCGGACGCGCCGATGTTTGGAAGCGCGGACACTTCGCCTGGGAATACAAAAGCAAGGGCGAAAACCTGGAGAAGGCGTATAGCCAACTGCTCAGCTACCGCGGCGGACTGGGCAACCCGCCCCTCTTGGTCGTCTGCGATTTTGAGCAGTACCGCATCTACCCGCAGTATCCCAACCTGCCCGCTACGCCGATTACCTTCACCAATGCTGACCTTGAGCGCTCAGACGTGCTGCGCTATTTGGAATGGCTGCTGCACACGCCCGATAAATTCCGCGAATTCCTCGAAGATCAGCTTAAGCAGCGCGAGACCATCACCGAGCGCCGCGCCAACGAATTTGCCGCCATGGCAGACGTGCTGCGCGCCCACTTTGATCCCATGCGCGTTGCCCGCTTCCTCGCCCGCCTTGCCTTCGCCCTCTTTGTGGAAGATATTGGCTTGCTGCCGCGCCTAGCGCCCGATCTGACGCTCTTTCGCCACCTTGCCCAAAACGCCCAACAATTCCCGCACAGCTTTGCCGAATACCTTCAGCAGCTTTTCGATGCCATGAACGGGCAGCGCAGCGATTTTCTGCTGCGCCGCATCCCCTATTTCAACGGCAGCATTTTCGCGCCCGACCCCGACGAAAACGGCAAGCCCGAAGTGCTTGACCTCTCCCAGCTCAACCAGACCGCCATCTTTGAGACCATTGAGCAGGCAAGCGCTGCCGACTGGCGCTTTGTGAACCCCACCATTTTCGGCACCCTCTTTGAGCGCGCCCTTGACCCCACCAAGCGCGCCCAGCTTGGCGCCCACTACACCAGCGAGTCCGACATCCGCCTGATCGTCGAACCCGTCCTCATGCAGCCGCTCTACGCCCTCTGGGAAAGCACCCGCGCCGAGGCAGAGCCGCTGCTGCAACGCCTGCCCGCGGCGGACGCCACGCCCGCCTGACCGCCCTGCACGACGCCTTCATGGCGAAACTGGGCAGCACCACCGTGCTAGACCCCGCCTGCGGCTCTGGCAACTTCCTCTACATGGCGCTGCGTGCCATGAAAGACCTTGAACAACGCGCCCGTGACCTGTTCGCGCCGCTCAACCTCGATTTCAAGGACATTGTCTCGCCCCGCCAATTCTACATTTCAGCACCCTCTACGGGTCGAAGTGGGTTGCAACCCCTTAGACACTTTGTTGCACCACAGGTCATCTATACCTGCCCAAAAAACCAACCGCCTTCTAGGGCGTTTTTTGAAGTAAGTTTTTAAGGAGCAAACTATTAAACAGTATAGCACAAGTCATTTGGAGTTGTCAATGTCTCAGACCGTCAAAAAAGGCGGGAGGGTTGAGTCAGAGCCTCTAGGTGCATGGGAAAACGCGATAGTGGTTTTTTGAAGAAACCCTATCCCTATCCCTTTCCCCGCCCGCAGCCTGACTGAGGGGGCGACACCAAAGTTAGAGGGGCGCTGAGGTGGCTCGCACAAACGCCGCGACGCCCTTCTCGAAAGAGACTCCACTGCGGACGCCTGCTACCATCGCTGTGACGCTTCTGTGGAAGGGGTTTTCCGCTCGCCGCAAGCCTCATGCCATACACTAGCAGCCAAGCATAGGCTACTACTAACAGCACCCACAGGCGCGCTATGCGGTCAGGATAGGTCACATAAGTGTCTTCCACCTGCCAACCGTGCGATTTCAGGTCGCGGAAGGCTTCCTCAAGCCACATCCGCTCGGCATATTCCCAGCCTGTGAGGTCAGGATCGTTGGTGACCAGCGCCCACGGCGCTCTGGCGCGCACCCCACACCACGCGGACGGGCGATCTGTTCATGGCGTGGAGCGACCGCGAATGGTCGCTGGAGGGCGCCGCAGTGCGGATCAGCGTGGTCGGCTTTGATGACGGCAGCCAGACCGAACGCCTGTTGGACGGCGCGCCCGTCCCAACCATTAATCCTGACTTAACCTCAAGTGTGGACATCACAAGCGCTAAGCCGCTGCGCGAAAACCGCGGTATTTGCCTTAGGACTGATGAAAAAGGCGGCGCTTTTGATATACCTGATGACTTGGCACAGCAAATGCTGCGCGCAGAGAATGCCAGCGGCAAGCCTAACAGCGCTGTGATCAAACGGTGGGTGAATGGTATGGATGCCGCAGGCGCTCAAAGATCGGACGCTGACCAACCTCTATAACGCGGTGGAGGCATATCGGACGGGCAGCGTGGCGGTGCGTATTCCGAAGGCGGCACGCGAGATCGCGCCGCAGATCGCCGCCCTGCACGATGGGCTGGATCGGGCGGTGCTGGCTGCCTACGGCTGGGCGGATTTGGCGGACGATCTGCGGAGCGCGGCGGGTCGGGAAGCGGTGCTGCGGCGGCTGCTGGCGGAGAATGTGCGGCGGGCGTAGGGCTAGGGGGTATGGCTTCCTAATCGCTTGTTGGCAGCTCCGCAATCTTCTAAATGACTTAGCGTATATATGTATAATCGTATATAAATAAGTGAGCGAAGGTGCCTTATGCCGCGTTGGCTGAGACAGTTGATTAAACTCCAAAATCCGATGATGCGTTGGCTGCTGCGTTCGCGCTGGCACGGCGCAGTGAGCAAGCACTATGTGCTGCTGAGCGTGACGGGGCGCAAAAGCGGCAAAGTCTACCATGTGCCGGTGCAGTACGCACAGGCAGGCAACACGCTGCTGATCCTGACCAGCGCCGAATATGTGTGGTGGCGCAATCTGCAAGGTGGCGCGCCCGTTCAGGTGCTTCTGCGCGGCAGGCAATACAACGCACAGGCAGAAGCCTCTCGGCAGGCGGATGCAGCCGCACAGGTTGCGCGGCAGGTCTACCCAAAGCTGACGGGGGAGCGCGCCGCGCAGTTTGCCGCCAACAAGGTTGCGTTGCGCGTCACGCTGCAATAGGCGGCTCAGCGTATGGTATACGTTGGTTAGGCGGTGTTTGGGCATGAGGCGGTTCGGGTCTATACTGAAAGGGACTCATGCTGTTCGGGGAGATTTTTATATGCGACGCTTACTCGCCCTCTGCCTGATCTTCGCGGTGTTGTTTGGTGCGCTTGCCAGCGCGCCAAGCGCACTTAGCGCCGATGATCAGCCACCACCTGCCGTGATTGATACTATCCCACTGCGCGGTGAAGAACTGCTGCTGAATGGCACAATCACCATCTTTTTTAACCAAGCGATGGATCGCGCCAGCGTAGAGCGCGCCATCCGCACGCAGCCTGCCTTAAACGGCACCTATGACTGGCTGGATGAGGCAACCGTACAGTTCAAACCTGCCAATTTGCAACGTTCCACCACGTATACATTCACCATCGGCACGGAAGCACGCAGTGCGCTGAATATCGCCTTGCCAGAGGCGTTCACGCTGCGCGCTCAGACGGTTGGCTTCCTTGAAGTGGTGCAGATGCTGCCCAACGATGGCAGCGGCGCCATTGAGGCGGATACTGCGATCACCATCATCTTCAACCGCCCTGTGGTGCCATTGATGAGCGTTGAAGAACTCAAAGCACTCCCAGCGCCCTTCACCGCCGAGCCTGCCGTGGAAGGCAGCGGCGAGTGGATCAGCACGTCCGTCTACCAATTCAAGACCAAGAACTTGAAAGGTGGCACGGTCTATACGATCACAGTGCCAGCAGGCTTGCAAGATGTGACGGGCGCCATTCTGCAAGAGGACGCGAAGTCCACCTTCAAGACGATCTCGCCACGCGCCATCGAGATCACGCCACGCGATAAGAGCCAGCAACTGGCGCTGGATACGACCTTTACAGTCGTTTTTAGCCAGCCAATGGAACGTGACAGCGTTGTTGCCGCCACCCAATTCCTGGGACCGAATGGCGAGTTAGCAGTGGCGCTTGAGCGTGTTAGCGAGGATAACACCCGTTTCACATTCAAGCCTGCGGCGCGCCTTGACTATAACTCGGAATACGTCATTCTTGTGCTGCGCGAATTCGCCCGCAGCCTGACCAATGCACCCATCACTGAAGATGCGCGCTCAACCTTCACAACGGTCACTACGCCACGCATCCTAGAAACCTATCCACACCATGAAGAATATGAAGTGCGTGCCTCTGGTTTCTATGTGCGCTTTAGCACGCCGATGAATTTGACCGATTTCAGAGATCGCATCACGGTCACGCCTAAGCCCGGCTTGCTCTATGATGACTATAGCAGCACCGAAGGCACCTACTTCCAATACGGCTTCAGCCACGAACCAAGCACGTCCTACGTCCTAACGCTGAACATTGAGGGCTTGGTAGATAAATATGGCACGCCACTGCAAATTGACCCGCGCAGTAATGCTTACGAGGTTTCGGCGGATGGCAAACTGCTGACTTTCCGTTGGACAACGCCGGAATACTCCCCAGAATTAAGTATGCGGACGGGCTTCAATACGCTCGGTTTGTACAGCGCCTACAACGCGCAGACACGGGCGTTTTCCACGCACCGCAACTTGGATCGCATCAACTTCTCGCTCTACAGCGTGCCATCCTCCGATCTGCTCGCGCTGCTGCGCTACGGCAATACAAGGCTCTCCAATGCAGAACGCCTTCGCACCTGGGCGGTTGGCGTGGAAAACCCTAAGAATGTGCTGCGCTACGACCTTGTGACGATCAGTGAAGGCACAAGCACCGCTTTTGCCACCCCTGAGTGTCCTGGTGCGCCGCCCAGCCGCCTGATTCCGGGCGAATATGCCATTGTGCTGCCGGATGATCCTGCGCCGCTGCGCCTGCGCGAGAATCCTAGCACATCATCTGCCATTCGTGCAGAGCTGCCCGCTAATACTTTGATGCAAATTAGCGGCGGTCCGCAGTGTGCCAATGGCTTTTTGTGGTACCGAGTCAGTGTGGTTGGTCGGAACAACCTCTCTGGTTGGGTGGCAGAAGGCAACGCCAACCAATACTTCATGGGTATCCCGGGCAGCAGCAGCCGCATTGGAAACTTGCCGCGCACTGCCCTGCAACCGAACAATCCGAACGCACAGGCGCTCAAGCCCGGCTTGTATCGCATGTATGTTAGCTCGCCAACCACGCGCTATGCGTTTAACGAGAACATGCTGATCGCCACGGTCAACATCACGCTCAAACTTTCAGAAAGCAGCGCCATGGCATGGGTGACTGACCTGCAAAGCGGCGAGCCTGTGCCAAATCTGCCTGTGCAGTTCTTCTACACAAGCTACTCCGATGGCGGCAGCGGCAGGCGTGGCGATACACTTGCGCCCATCGGCACCGCCGAAACCGATTCGGATGGTGTCGCTATCCTGAGGCTACCCCGTCGCCTTGCGTCGCTCTACACCGAACTGTTTGCCCTCATCGAGACGCCACAGCACTTCAGTGTGGGCAGCGTTGAGTGGGAAGGCGGCATCCAAGCCTGGAGCTTTAACCAGCCAACCAACTACTATCCAAGCCAACTGACAGCCTACCTCTACACGGATCGCTCGCTGTACCGTCCCGGTCAGCCGATCTACTTCCGCGGTGTGGTGCGTGCCAAAGAGGATATGCAATATACCATCAGCGATTTGGAGACCGTCTCGGTAGAGGTGGTGGATAATCGCGGGCGGCAGCTTTACCTAAAGAACCTGCCACTCACCCAGTTCGGCTCTTTCTCGGATAGCATCACCACAGATGAGAATGCCTCACTGGGCTACTATCGCATCATCGTGCGGCCGGGCTTCACAGGCACAGATGTGCGCGAATGGCGCGGAGCGACCTTCTCGCGTGGTGTGGATGTGGCGCAGTACCGCGTGCCGGAATTCCAAGTGAACCTGACCGCTGAAAAGCCTGAAGTGGTGCAGGGCGATACGGTTCGCGTGACCGTTGAAAGCTCATACTTCTTCGGCGGCGGCGTTAGCAATGCGCGCATTGAATGGTCACTCTTCACGGAGGATTACTTCTTCCGCTACAAGGGCAGCGGGCGCTACAGCTTCTTCGAGTTCAACGAGGATGAGGGCGCACGCAGCTTCTACGATGAGCGCTATGGCGACTCTGCCATTGGCGGCGTAGGCAGGACGGATGCGCTTGGGCGGTTTGTCATTGAAGTGCCAGCCGATCTTGCCAAGTCTACGCGCAGCAAGCAGTTCGTGATCGAAGCGCGGGTGACCGACGATAGCGATCAGCTTATTGCCGGGCGTGCGACGGTTGTCGTGCATCAGGGCGAGTTCTACATCGGCGCCGGCGCTGCGAACTACGTTGGCATCGCAGGCAAGCCGCAGGATGTGAATCTGGTCACCGCTAATTGGGATAGCTCGCCCAAAGCAGGCATCGGGCTGAGTGTGCGTGTGGTGGAACGCCGTTGGAAAAGCACCCAAACGGTCGAGCCTGCCAGCGGGCGCACCGTCTGGAACTATGAGGTTGAAGAAATCCCTGTTACGGAAGGCGTAGCAACCACAAATAGCGACGGCAAGGCAGTCTACACCTTCACACCGGAGCGCGGCGGTATCTACAAGGTCTACGTGAGCAGCCGCGATAGCTTGGGCAACCAAATCACGACGGCAACCTTTATGTGGGTGGCGGGACCGGACTATGTGCCGTGGCGCCAGCAGAACAGCAACCGCATTGACCTGAAGATTGACAAGACCGATTTCCAGATCGGCGAGACTGCCTCAATCCTGATCGCCAGCCCGTTCCAAGGCGCGGCAAAGGCGCTCATCAGCATTGAGCGCGGCAAAATCCTCAGCTATGAGGTGGTTGATCTACCTAACAACAGCTACGTTTACGAACTGCCTATCACGGCAGACCTTGCGCCCAATGCCTTCATCTCAGTCTTGATCGTGAAGGGTGTGGACGAGAATAACCCTGTGGCAGCCTTCCGCATGGGCTTGCTGCAAATCAGCGTGGATACGGCGCGCTATGCGCTCAACATCAGCGTGACACCTGACCGTGAGCAGGCGAGCCCGCGTGAGACGGTTAACTACAAGATCAGGGTCACCGATTATCGCGGCGAGCCTGTGCAAGCCGAAGTGGGCGTCGGTCTGACCGATCTTGCCGTCCTCTCGCTGCTGCCGGACACCTCACGCCCGATCTTGGCGCACTTCTACAGTCAGGCGGGCTTGGGCATCCGCACGGCGGTTAGCCTGACGGTGAGCGTAGACCAACAAACGCAAGAAATCCTGAACACCATCAAAGGCGGCGGCGGCGGCGGTCCTGAGGGCGGCATTTTTGAGGTGCGCCAGCGCTTCATTGATACGCCGCTGTGGCAGCCGAGCGTCGTCACAGACCAGAATGGTGAGGCAGTCGTCAGCGTTGAGCTGCCCGATCAGCTCACCACCTGGCGCCTAGACGTGCGCGCCGCAACAGGCGCCATCGGCGAACTGCAAACAACGCTGGTTGGGCAAGAAACGTTCGACCTGCTCAGCACCAAGCCGCTTTTAGTACGTCCGATCACGCCGCGCTTCTATGTGGTTGGCGATAAATCTACCCTCGTAGCGGTCGTCAACAACAACAGCGGCGCCGATCAGGACGTGACAGCACGCATTGATCTGAAGGGCGCACGCCTGCTGGATAATAACCCAAGCCAGACGCGTAGCGTGGCAGACCGCGGACGGGCGCGCTTTGAGTGGGCTATCGAAGTTGAGGACGTGGAACGCCTTGATGTCACCTTCTTTGCCCAGAACGCAGACGGCACGCTTGGCGATGCTGCCAAGAGTGCTGTTGGCAAGGGTGATGATAAGTACTTGCCTGTGCTGCGCTATGAGGCACCGGAGACGGTTGGCACAGGCGGCACATTGACCGTTGGTGAGCGCCGCACCGAAGGCGTTGCGCTGCCGCGCCGCTTTGAGGTCAAAGAAGGCTCGCTCACGGTGCGCCTTGATCGCTCGTTGGCGGCTGCCACCGTAGACGCGCTGGAAGTGTTGTGGAACTTCCCACACCAATGCACTGAACAGACCATCAGCCGCTTCCTACCAAACGTGGCAACCTATGGTGCTTTTGCCAAGCTGGGCTTGGAAAATGCCACCTTGCGCCAGCAGGCAGAGACATCAGTTGGTTTTGCAGTGCAGCGCCTCTACAATGATCAGAAGCCTGACGGCGGCTGGGGCTGGTTCGGGCGTGATCGCAGCAATCCGCTGGTGACTGCTTACGCACTGATCGGCTTGAGCGAGGCGCGTGCCAACGGCTTTAACGTAGATGACAACGTGATCGAAGCTGCCATCCGCTTCCTGCGCGAGACGCTGGCGGCGGCTGATCTCGGTGCGCGCCCATCGCGTGCCGAACTCAATCGGCAAGCATTCCTTGTCTATGCACTGGCGGTGGCAGATGCCGGCAACTTCAGCCGTGCCGTGCTGCTCTTTGATCGGCGTGAGCAAATGGATATCTACGCTCGTGCCTACCTTGCCATGGCGTTCAACAAGATCGACCCGCGCAACACAACCTACAGCGACACGCTGCTCAACGATCTGGTCAGCCGCGCTATCCTGAGCGCCACCGGCGCACACTGGGAAGAAGCAGCGCCTGACTATTTCAACTGGAACACGGATACACGCACGACAGCCATTGTGTTAAGGGCGCTCATCCAGCTTAACCCAGACAATCAGCTCATCCCGAATGCAGTGCGCTGGCTGATGATTGCCCGCACAGCCGATTCGTGGAAAACAACGCAGGAAACGGCGTGGTCGGTGTTGGCATTGGTGGACTGGATGCAGTTCACGGGCGAACTGCGCCCTGCTTACACCTTTGGCGCAACGCTGAACGGTGAGGCACTGGTGGAAGGCGAACGCGCTGACGCGAACAACGTGCGCGAGTCGCTGACGCTGAAGGTGCAGGTTGCCGATCTACTGCGTGATCAGGTCAACCGCTTAACGATTGACCGCACCGATGGCGAAGGCATCCTCTACTACACGGCACATCTGCGTGTGAACTTGCCTGCTGATCAGGTCAAGGCACTGGATCGCGGCATCAGTGTGCAGCGCACCTATCACCTTGCCAGCGATCCGAACCGCACACCGATCACAGAGGCACGGGTAGGCGATAACATCATCGTAACGCTGACCATCGTCACACAGCGCGACCTGCACTATGTGATGGTCAGTGATCCAATCCCAGCTGGCTCTGAGGCGGTCAACCCGAACCTGGCGACCAGCGCGGTTGGGCAGGCACCACGCCTCAGCCTTGAGGATCCGTTTGGGCGCGGCTATGGATGGTGGTGGTTCAGCCAGACCGAACTGCGTGACGAAAAAGCAGTGCTGTACGCTACTTACCTGCCTAAAGGCACCTACCGTTATGTATATACAATTCGGGCGGGCTTGGCGGGCGAATACCGCGTTATGCCAGCCAGCGCCGAAGAATTCTACACACCGGAAGTTTTTGGGCGCAGCGATGGCGCACTCTTGACCTTGAAGCCTGCCGTAGGCAACGATCCAACCGATGAATAGCGCCTAACACGCGCACCATGAAAGCAATAGGGCGGCTGCAAAGCCGTCCTATTGCCCTTGATCATGCCCAAATAGGCAGTTGGACGTAGAATCGGCTACCTTCGCCAACTACGCTCTCCACCCACACCTGACCGTTGTGTGCTTCCACAATGCGCCGCACCACCGCCAAGCCTAGCCCAACGCCACCAAACCGACGTGCAATGCCGCTCTCCACCTGATAGCCGCGCTGGAAGATGCGTTCGTACTGCTCTTTAGGAATGCCGATGCCGTGATCTTGCACACACACACGAACAGCGTGTGGGCTGCTCTGCCAGCCGTTCACCTGAATGCGCCCGCCTTCAGGGCTGAACTTCACCGCATTGTTGATAAGCTGCTCCAACACCGTCAGCAGATGGGTGGCATCGCCGCGCACCGCGGGCAGTGTTTCGGGTAAGGTCATGCTGATCTCTAGCTGAAGTTCGCCCGCCAAAAGGCGCACCTTCCGCACCGCTTGCGCGGCTAGTTCGGCAAGGTGAACCGCTGAAAAGTGCATGTCGTCGGCGTTTAGCGCTTGCACAATCACAATTTCATCCACGATGCTGGCAAGCTGGGCGCTCCAGCGCAGCACGGATCGCAGCGAATTGTGCTGCTCTTCGCTCAGGCTGCCGTACATCTCATCATCCAAGATTTGCACCTGCATCATGATCTTATGCAGCGGCGTTTTCAGCTCGTGGGAAAGGCTTTGCAACAGGCTATCTTTGAGGTGATCCGCCTCGCGCAGATCGTCGTAGGCGCGCTGCAAGGCAGCTGCACGCCGTTCTTGTGCTTGGTAGAGCGCCGCGTTCTCCAGCGCGTTGGCAATCACGTTAGCGATGGCTTGTGCCAATGAAATATCTGCCACTTCAAAAACGCGGTCAGCCTGCACGTCTAACAGTTTCACCAAACCAATTGCGTTGCCGCGCACCATCAGCGGCGTGAGCAAGCCGCTATGCGCGCCAACGTTCGCCATCAGGGCGCGCTCGTTCGAGTCATGCCGCAGCGTGGCAGCGTTCAGGAGCGTTGGCACGCCTTCTTGCAGGCTATGCGCCATGCTTGGGAAGGCTGCCAGATCATAGGTGAAAGCGATCTGACGTTCGCGCAGGGCAAAGCCGATCTCGCGGACAGCATAAGCGACGTTTGCCTGTGGGTCATAATGCGAGAGGATGCACCACTGCGCGTTGGTCGCTTCCAAAAGGCTATAGACAAGCTGCGTCAGGCGGCTGTAATCTAGCCAATCATGATTACTGCTGCGAATGGCGTGCATGTGCCAGTTGCTCAGCACCTTTTCGACCGCCTGCACCTGATCAGCCTCAAAGGGCGGTTCATTGTAGGCTTGGTAAAGCTCTACCATGCCGCGCACGTTGGCGTTCAGGTGCAGCGGCACAATCAGCAGGCTTGCCATGCCCATGCGCGTCAGATGATCGCGCTGGATGGGCATCAGGTTAGGATCGCTGTGCTGTGCGGTGATGATGGGCGGCAGTTTGCCGCGTGCGGCGGCTTGCTCAAAAAGCAGCCGTGCATAGGGACGTTCGGCGCCGCCGCCAAGCTGCCAAAAGGCATCGCAGGCTTCTGCCAACATCGCCAACTGGTTGTGTGGTTCATCCCAAGTGGCAATCGCACAGCGTGCCGCGCCAAGCGCCTCGCGCAAGCGGCGCGTCACCAAGCTCAGCACGCCGTTAATGTCCAATGTCGAGGAGACTGCTGCGCTTGCCTCAAGGAGCGTGCCAAGTTCGCGAACGTGGCGCTGTGCTTCCTCATACAGGCGCGCTTTCTCAATGGCAGCAGAGCCAGCAGATGCCAAATTCTCAAGGAACTCCACATCATCGCGGCTGAAGCCGTTTTCGGGCAGGCTCAGCACTTCTAACACACCCATGAGCTGATCCGCCACCATGAGCGGGACTGCTAAGACGGCAAGGCGTTCAGTCGGCGGCTGCGTGGTGAAATCGGCAGGGGCAGGCGCCAACGAAAGCTGCGAACGGCGCTCAGCAGCGGCGCGCCCTGCCACACTCTGCCCAAGCCGCACCACACTTGGGCTAGGGCTGCCTTCGCGCAAACTTTGCTCTGTGACGACGTAGAAAATGTCTGCTTGGGCTGCATCTTGCAAAAAGAGGTTGGCATGTTCACACTCTGCCATCTCGCGGGCAGCGCGCAGCAGCAGGTCTATCACGCTTTCCTGATCAAGGGCAGCGTTCAGTGCTTGCACAGCGCGGTTCAAGGCGCGCAGCCGTTCGCCCTGCCGCTCTAGCGCTTGTTCGCGGCGCTTTTGCTCGGTCAGATCGCTCAGCACAAGGATGGTGTTTTCTTCGCCATCCGCATAGGTGGTGGCACGGGACATCAAGACTGGCACAATGCGTCCGCTGCGCGTGACAAGCTGCTGGCTAAAGTTGACCGTGCCGCGCCCGCCGCGCCGCAGATTTTGCACCAACAGATCGCGTGTGGCGGCGTGAAAGATCGCGCCGACGCTGTTGCCGTAAAGTTCTTCCCGCGCATAGCCGGACATGAGCAGCATACGGTTATTGACGTACTGCACACAGGCTTCTTCGTCCAGCACCAGCAAGCCATCGCCCATCGTATCCAGCACGCGCTTGAGGAAGGCTTGGTCGGCACGGATTTGTTCTTCGCGGGCGGCAATCGAGTCAATCAGACGGAGGTTCTCAAGGGTGGTGGCAGCCTGTGCCATCAAGACCTTGATCAGGCGCGCCTGCTGCCAGTGTTCAGCATCGGCAGGCGAATCGGTCGCTAAGATCAAGAGTCCGCTGGGCGCTTCGGCAACCTGCAAGGGCAAGGCGTGCAGGTGTGAAAGGCGCAGTTGGTTAAAAGCACGGGCAAGGCGCACGCCGTTGGGCGCTTGGTGCAGCTTCTCAATGGGTAGGTTGAAGATCAGATCGCCCTTGAGCAAGAGCGCAGCCAGAGCATTATCGAGTGCTTGCAGCGGCAAGATCGGGTGCTGCGGCGCGTGACCATCCAGCCGCCACAAAAAGACCTCTGCGGCGCTCTCGCCTTTGGCGCAGGCAAGCGCACGGCTATGCAGGGTGTCGTCTTCTACACTAAATAGCCATGCCAGATCACAGCCGAGCAGATCAAGCGCCATGTGGCAGGTTTCATCAAGCAAGCGGTAGGTATCCACGCAGTGCAACTCCGCAGGGTAAAGCAACACTCTCGATTATACCGCAGTGAAGTGCAAACCCAGCCCAGTTCGCTTAGGCAGAAGCAATCTGCTGCGGCGCAGCCAAATAGTCCCGCACGTCGCCAAGCGCCTGCTCATAGTGCGCCAAAAGCTCTTGATCGCTGCCTTTGAAGCGCCGCAGCGTCTGCAAGGCGCAGGCAGCACAGCCACGCATGGCGCGAAAGCTATCCGTCTCGCACGTTAGGCAGCCGTTCAGCCGAATCATGAGCAGCATCAGGGCAAGACTGCGCTCGTGGCTTTCCGAAACAGCCAAAACACTATCAATCAGGGCGCGCCAACTTTCGCCACGCACATCTCGCAGCAGCGGAATTACATGGTGCGGGAACATTAATTCGTTGCGGGTGTACATCTCAGCACCGAACCTTTTTAGCGACTAAATGCTGACATTCCATTAGCATTGTTTACCAATGCAAGCTGAAGGGATTTCAGCCAGGGCAGTTCTGCCAAGGCACGCAGGAAAATCCCACGTGCGCCATTCACATCACGGTGCATCTGAATGCCGTCCGTGCCGCGAATGCTTTCACGCGATCCGATATTGACAATCTCACCCGACCAACTGCACGTTTTGCTGGTGTAAGCCTCATTGACTTCCACGACTTGCTTGCCGCATTCAAGCGCCACTGCCTTCAAGCGTTGTTTGAAAGCATAGTGTGCCCACGTCAGCAGCGCACGCACGCTCTTAGCGCGCAGTTTGCGGCTTGCGCGGCTGACCATCTGCGACGTTTCAAAGGTGGGGATTAGGATGATGTCGAAGGTATCCACCAAGAACCGTGCAGCTTTGGCGTGCAGTTCAGCGCGCAAATCCTTGATTTTCCAGCGCAGTCGGTTCTCTGCCTTTTTCATGCGGTAGCGCTGTTTTTTATGCTTGGCTATGCTGCGACGGGCAATTAGGTCGTCTAGATAGTGGCACAGGCGCACCAAGCGCCCGAAGTCGTGCTGTCCAAGCGCGCCTGCCATGTCAGGTGAGAAAAACGTGATAAAGGTGCGTACCCCCGGATCGAGTGCGACGATGCGGGCTTGGGTCTCGCCCTGCTGCACCGCCGTTTTGAAAGGCACGCACACATACCAACGTCCTTGCTGATAACTCAATTCGCAATCCAACCGCGCTTCTGGCAGCGCTTCTGCGTAGTGCAGACTGCCAGATATGGTGTAGAAAATCCCCTGTGGCTTCACTGCCGTTTTGGGGATAAAACAAGTTTGGCGCGGCACTTTGCGACTCTTGAAGCGCAAAGCAGAGAACTCGCCCGTGCGCTTGTACTTCAGCTTGGCTGCTGTATAGGCGTCGCAGGCATCCTTCACCGCTATCTTCTTAATCTGGAACGGGATTTCTTTTGCCCACTCCGGCAGCGCGGGGAGAATGATGGTTGTGGCGATCTCCATCCATGACGGGCGCTGATCTGTCAGCGTTTTGAGATACGCCAGCGTTCGATTGTAGACAAAGCGCGCTGTGCCTAGCCACCTACGAAAGATCGCCCGCTGTTCCGCCGTCGGATAGAGCCTTATCTTGCGCGATTTGGTCACGGTATCTGCGGAGTCAGTGCATTCGGGCAGCAAAGACGCCAAGAACGGTGAGCAGGTCTTGTAGAAGTTCGTCGGTTGGGCGGGTATGAGCAGCTTTGCTGAAAACCACGACTTGTCCACCGCTGTGCTGGATAAGCCATTCGATGCGTTCAAAGCCGAACCGCGCCAGTCGGTCGCGGTGGGCAACCACAACTGTGCGCTTATCGCCTTGCAAGCAGCGTTCCAGTAAGGCGTTAGGACTCCCTTTTCGCTTGAAGTCGAAGCCGCTGGCAATGTCCGTGATGACTTCGGCGTGCGGCTCTTTGGCTCTGAGATAAGCAACCTGTCGCTCCAAATCATCTTATATCTGTATCGGCGTACTTACGCAGCGTGTGAGGGGATAAGCCTGTTCGCTCACGCGGCTTCTTTTAGCTTTACGCAGCTCATGTAAGTAATTACAAACGAAACAACGTGCTGTTGTCAACCCTCTTTTGCTTCGTAACAATGTTTTAGCATTGTAGCACGCTTCGCGGAAGTCTGCTTGGCAACCTCAAGGCATGTTGGCAAGCTGGCGCGCATAGGCGTTGTGCTGGCGCAGCACATTCGGCAGATTTAGCGTGGTCAGTTGCCCTTCGCGCACCACGACTCGCCCATTGATCACACTGTAATCCACGCTTGGTGGCGCGCAAAAGACCAACGCCGAAGCAGGGTCTTGCCAAGCGCCAGCAAAGCCAACCCGATTCAGGTTCACGGCGATGAAATCGGCTGCCATGCCAACCGCCAGCGCGCCAATATCATCGCGCCCTAGCACCGACGCGCCGCCGCGTGTGGCGATCTCAAGCGCCTCGCGCCCGCCTAACGCAGCTGGATCACCACCCACGCGCTGAAGCAGCATTGCCATGCGCGCCTCTGCCAGCATATGCCCACTATCATTTGAGGCAGAGCCATCCACGCCCAGCCCGACGCGCACACCAGCATCTCGCATGGCGCGAATCGGTGCGATGCCGCTTGCCAAACGCATGTTGGAGCTAGGGCAGTGCGCGATGCCCGTCCCGCTGCGCGCAAACATGCCAATGCCCTGCGCGCTCAGCTTGACGCAGTGCGCGTGCCAAACATCCTCACCCAACCATGCCACCGACTCGGCATATTCAGCCGGCGCCAAGCCGAACGTCTCTAGGCTGTAGGTAACATCGTTATCATTTTCGGCAAGGTGTGTGTGCAGCCGCACGCCATAGGCACGCGCCAAACGCGCCGATTCGCGCATTAAATCCTGCGAGACGGTGAAGGGCGAACACGGCGCCACGGCAATCCGCAGCATGGCGTAGCGCTGTGCATCGTGGTAGGTCTCGAGCAGGCGTTGGGTATCGCGTAGGATGAACGCCTCATCTTCCACAACGCGATCTGGCGGCAAGCCGCCCTTGCTTTCGCCAACGCTCATGCTGCCGCGTGTGGCGTGAAAGCGCATCCCGATCTCGGTGGCGGCGCGGATTGAATCATCAAGGCGGCAATCGTTCGGATAGATGTACAGATGATCACTGCTGGTCGTGCAGCCAGAGAGGATCAGCTCTGCCATAGCGGTCAGCGTGGAGGCATAGATCATCTCGCCGCGCAGATTTGCCCACATGCCGTAGTGCGCCCGCAGCCAGCCGAACAGTTCGTGATCTTGCCCGTTGGGTGTGACCCGTGTCAGGCTTTGGAACATATGATGATGGGTGTTCACCAAGCCGGGCAGCAGCACATGATCGCGCAAATTAAGCGTCTCATCAGGCGTTTCGGTCAGGGCAGCGCGCACCTCAGCAGTGCTGCCCACCCATTCAATGACGCCATCACGGGCGAACAACGCACCATCGGGAATTTCACGGCGCTGATCGTCAAAGGTGAGCAACACATGCGCGTGTTCGGCAAGCAGGGAAGGCATCTTCGGAATCCTTTCGCGGTCGGTAGTGCGCGGCAATTGTAGCAGAGATTAGGCTACCCACGCTTAGGTTTTTTGCCTCTTTGGGATTTCTTTTTCGGCGGCTTGCGTTTTGGCGCAGGCTTTTCCCCACTGGCGCTTGGTTGTGGTTTAGGCGCTGTCTCAGGGATCACTGTATCCTCTTGAAGTGCATCAATAATGCGCTCCACTGTGTCAACTGCTTCTTCTACATTAAGCGGGTCTGCCGTCCAGCCACCATGCGCGAGTTGATTGCGTAATTTGGAAAGCGCCTCAATTTGTGGGTTTTTGATCTTGCGTGCAGCCCACTCGAAGATACGTTTTTGTTTTTCTTGTTTAACCATTTCCCACGAAACGATCCACTCTTGGGTAAGCAACGTAGCTGTAGCAATGCGCTTTTTCTTCAGCCAGTGGATCAGACGAAGCTGGCGCTTCAGGGTTTCTTTCATTTGGTCAAGGTTTCGAGGCGCCGCTTGGGCAAAACTTTCCAGTTCGTCGCGCACCTGCTCAAGCAACGTCTTGAAAGCCGCGTGGCGCTCTGCCAAAGCAGCTTCCGCCGCCTGAAGCTTTTCACGCAACTGTGCGGAGGCGGCTTGCACCTCTAACGATAGACCAAGATCAAGGTAAGTGGCGAAGGTTTTCAGGTGTTCTGAGGCGCTCTTGAGGCGCTCCTGAGAACCTGTCTCTGATAGACCGCTGAGCGATTCCGCTAACAAGGCTGTATCGCCCGTCAGCTTGAAAGCGCGCACAGCATTTGCCCAGTCGGCAAGGGTAATGAACTGTGTTAGTTCAAAGACGGGACATACATCTCTCCCTTGATCATCATTGCTTTTAGCCTCAAAAGCGCCGTAATAGATTCCCTTCAGTGTGACGTTTTTGGCTTGGCGCAGGTAGATTGCCGCCAGCAGCATGAGCATCGGCAGGGTGCGAAAGCCATTTGTGACATCCAAGATGAGGGTGCAATTTTCAGGAACCGCTTCGATGATGATGTTGAAGGCTGCCCAAAGTTCTCCTTCATCCCTGCCATCGGGAAATCCCTCAGGAATGTTCACGCGATTTTGACCATAGACTGACCCCTCCAACACTTTTCGTAGGGTTGGGTGAGATTTTGTATCTCCTTTGTCTTTATAGTCATAACGTTCGGCATCCCAGTGCATTTTCTTCGCCGCTTGAGTTAAGAGCAAAATAACTTTAGCAGGATCATGCTTTCTAATCAGTGCATAAGTGAAGTAAGGGGATTCTATTTCGTAGCCATCATAACGCGTAGGTGTGTAAGAATTGGTACCTAAAGCTGCCAACAACACATCCATGATAATTTCTCCTGCTGCCTAGCTGAGGTGTAGCAATTGTAGCGTACCGCCGCGCTCCTGAGAATAGCCGCTCCAATTTGGATTGAATCCAACTCAGGGTGCGGTGGTGGCGCGCAGTTGTGCCGTTGGGAAAACAGGCGGTGTGATGGAAGGCGGCAGAGTCGGGCTGGCAGTTAGAGTCGGTGTGGCGGTAGCGCTGGGCGTGGGCGTGGCTGTCGGGCTTGCCGTGAAGGTGGCGCTGGGCGTCAGGGTCGCTGTGAGGCTGGCTGTGGTGGTGGGCGTCAGACTGGGCGTAGCGCTTAGAGTTGGTGTGGCGCTCAGCGAAGGTGTCGGCGTGGCGGTGGTGCTGGCGGTCGGGCTAAGGGTAGGCGTGGGCGTGGCGCTTGGCGTTTGCGTACCTGTTGGCGTGTGGGTAGCTGTCGGTGTGGCAGTCTCGGTGGCGGTTGCGGTGGCTGTCTGCGTGGGCGTTGGGGTTAGCGTGTGCGTTGCCGTATTGGTCGGTGTGGCGGTCAGGCTTGCCGTGAAGGTATAGGTTGGCGTGGGTGTGGCGGTCGGCAGTGCCGCGAAGGTCTGCGTCAGCGCGACGGCGCGCTGCGTGCCTTCCAAGTTCAGGGCGAGTGTCTCGGTTGGTTGAAAGGTGCCGTTGGGCGTGTTAGTTGGTGTGTTGCTGGCTGACAGGGCGCTGATCAGCGCAAGCGCGCCAAGCGTGGCGAAGACTGCCAGCAGCACGGGCAGCACAGCGCGGCGCAACGGTGTGCGCTCTGTAGAGTCAGGTGCAGGGCTTGGCAGTTCTGCCTGTGGTTGCAGCCACTGATAGAGCAAGCCGCTGCTAAAGGTATAGGTGGTGGCTTGCGCCGCACGCAGCGCACCGCGATATTCTAAGCGGCGCAGCGTTGCGGCAAGCGTCGTCTCGTGCGGCGCAGTGTCGCTCTCACGGATCAGCCAGGCGCGTATCTCGCTCAGGCTGACGGGCAAGCCGCGCCGTGTCGTGGTCAGGGCTGCAAGGGCTGCCAGCGCTGCCTGTTCGTTGGGCGTGGCATCTTCCCAGATCGCCTCAAAGATCGGCGCGGTATTCAGCAGTGCCTGCGACAGGATGGCTGCCACATCCTCTAGGCTGATGGGTGCGGCGTGTTTGCGGGCTGCCGAACGTTCCCACAGCAGGGCGCATAGCCACTGGAGCAGGCTAGGGTGTCCGCCGCTTTGGGCAAGCAGCACCTCAGTCACCTCAGCGGGAAGGCTGTAGAAAGGTGCGCTTGGCTGGCTGATCAGCGCGCTTGCCTCAGCGTCACTCAGCGGCTGTAAGCGGTGCTGCATCAGCGGCTCGCTGAATAGCGGATAATTGGCAAGGTGCGGCTCAGCGGCGGCATCAAAGGCAAAGATCATGCCAATGCGCGGATCATCGGTCATCAGCACGCCGAGTGACTCGATAAAATCAGCGGGCAAGCTGCCCTGCTGCACAGCTTCTAGCAGGTGCTGCGCGTTATCAAAGCAGAAGATCAAGCGCTGAAAGCGGCGCATTACGTCAAAGACGGGCGTCAGGTGCGTTTCGGCGAACCACGTCCATAAGGCGGCGGCGGATTGCTCATCAGGCAGGTCGGGCAGGTAGAGCGACGGCTCTGAAAGGCGCAGCGCAGTGCGTGCTGCCTCGATCAGGGCGCGGATGACATCGGTCAGGCTTTGGGTTGCCTGTGGCGCGGCAAGGTCGAGGTATGCCAGCACATAGCGGGCTTCCACGTGCAGCGGCAACTGCCACAGAGTGGACGTTTTGCCCATACGCGGCGCGCCGATCAGGATGGGCGTTTGATCATGTCTGCCGCTGAGCAGTGTTTGGCGGACAAAGGCGAAACTCTCCGCACGCCCGAAGAACTGCTGCGGCGTGCGAACGGGCTGATCGGGCGTGTAGGGATTGTGCGGCGGCGCGTCGGTTAGGTCACTCATCGCGCACGAGTATACCGCGCCTTTGCCCGAACGTGGTAGAATGGCTAGGTGAGCCGTTGAAAGAGCGCGAGAGGATTACAGTATGACCCAAGAAACCACGCCGCACGTTCTGGTAACGATGATTGGTGCGGGTAAGCCAGGTGAAATCTCTTATCACGAGATAGAGTATCATTTTGAATTTGCTTCACCAAAGAGAGGTAAGTTTTTCTCGGTGCTACTTTGTGATGCCCTGAAAGAGAAAGACGCTCAGAATGCCATTCAAAAAGCCTTTGTTTTGTTAACACCTAAAGCAAAAGAACACGCTAACTGGCTTGGCACCGAACAGGAAGGCGGTTTGAGAAAGCTCCTTGAGGAAAGCGGTATAGAAGTCATACCCGTTGATATTCCCAACGGCAACACTGAGCAGGAATTTTGGGACATCTTTGATGCTATTGGCGACAATATTCCGCACAATACTACAGTCATGCTGGATATCACGCACGGTTTTCGCTCAATTCCACTGGTGATGCTCCTCGCCTGCGCCTATTTTGGCACTTCGGGTAATTTCAAGTTGGCAAGCGCTTATTACGGTGCATTCGAGCCAGGAAATCCAACTGCTTATGCTGTAGAGTTAACGCCGATGCTGACCTTGTTTGAGTGGGCAAACGCGGTCAAGGTGTTCAAAGATGGCAGTGATTTGCGACCAATGGCAGCTTTGCTTCAAGAACGCCACGAAACGCTTTATAAAACAGGAACGGTCAAAGGTGTCACCTTAGTGCTTCGACCACTTGGCAATCAAATGCAGAAGTTGACAGATGCGCTCGAACTGGGGCGTCTAGAAAGTATCGCTGAACCCGTCCAAGAAGCACGCCGCCTTGTCAGGGAAGTAGAGGAGACTGCTGAGCGTTGGGTAAAGCCTTTCGTCAGCCAGATTAACGCCATTCTCAAAGAGCTAGATCATTTTCAAATGCCGACCGATGAGAAGGATGTGAGCGGGCGGCTCTTGGCTGAATTTGGGCTAATTGAGTGGTATGCTGAAAAAGGCTACCACATGCAGGCGGGTTTGCTGCTCGTAGAATGGATCACGTCCTATGTGGCTAAACATGATCCTGAATTTGAGGGGCAAAATATTTTTACAGATAAAGGCAAACGCGAGGCTCTGAGCGCGAAAATTCACCGTCTTCGTGCAGAAGTGCTGCGCCTTAAAGAGGAAAGTGGTGGTAGCCTTGATTTTACGATGCGTTTAGGGGGCATCGCCGATTTTCATGACATTTGGAACGAGTTGAGTGAGTTACGCAATGATCTTGCCCATTTTGGGCATCGGGCAGGAAGCCTTACAACAAGTAATATTCCTGGAAAGATTGGCAAGTTGATTGGGAGAGTTCGCCCACTTCTTGAAACGCTCAAAAAAGCTGATTAGCCTACTTAGCAAAGCTATTTGAGTTGCTAAGGTAAACCCTATGCGCCGACCAACCTTAATAGTGCTTGCCCTGCTGTTCAGCGCCCTGTTGGTCAGTTCTGCAAGCGCCCAGCAGCCCACGCGCTACGCCTTGCCCGCACCCATTTGCGCGCTGACCGCCGCCCGCGTCGTCTGCTATGATGTGCTGACCGCCGCGCCGCGCTTCGTCACGCCCAGCGAAGATCGGGTGATGACCTTTGCGCTCTCGCCCGATGCTGAGGCGCTGCTCTACCGCACCGAAGATGGGCGCATCCTGATCACGCCCTTAGAAAATCCGCGCCCGATCCTGATCGACTCGGATGCCTTGCTGCCTGCACTGCTGCCCTTTGAGGCGGAAAGCCTTGCATGGTCGCCCGATGGCGTGACGCTTGCCTACCTGACGACAGATGGTTTCCGCGCTGCCTTCCCAACCCTGAACGGCGCACCGTACTATGTCGCTCATAACGAACGGCAGTATATCACTCTGCGCTTTTCGCCGTTCGGTGCGCGCTTGGCAGCACAGGATCATTTAGGCGGCTGGACGCTGTTCACGCTGACCACTGAAAACGATGTGCGGCGCGGACTCGCCCGCATTGGCAGCTTTGACGCGCCCGCTGATGCGGCATGGCTAGACGACAACAGCCTGATCCTTGCGCCGCTGAGCGGTGGTTTGGTGCGCCTGAATGTGGTGGATACGCCCGACCGAACATTGCTCACAGAGGCATGGCGCACTGCCGAAAATCACTATACGCGCTTGGTGAGCGCCTTTGACGGCACGCTGCGCGCCATGCAGCGCGTGAGCGGAACGCCCGAAGGCATTTTGGTGACCATTGGTGCGGATGGCGTGCCAACACCTTTTGGCGAACGGCGCGTGGATACCCTGATGACGTGGATTGCCAACGGGCGGCGCTTGGTCTATGTGACCAGTGGCACGCCGATTGTGGTGGTGCCGGAGTCGGGCGCGGAGGATGCCTTGCCGCTCCAACGGGTAGCAAGCACCGTTTGGGCAATGCCAACCTTTCAGCGCATCTCGAACCTTGCCCTTGACGCCGACCTGTATTTTCTTGCGATGGACGGCGTAGAAAATAGCGAGGCATACCGCCTGCAAGAGGACGGCGTGCCGCAAGTGTGGCGGCTGTTTGGCGATGGTCAACGCGCTGCTGAACAGCTTTCCAGCTTGCCCGAAGGCGTCCGCGCCTTTGCGCTCAGCCCTGATCGCCGCCAAATGGTGGTGATGAGTGGGCAGAATTTGGCGGTCGTCCCCGCCCTCAATGCGGCAGAACTGGCGGCAGCCGCCACACCAACACCCTTTGGCAGGCGCGCCACTGCAACGCCCATTCCGTTGGGTTTGCCTGATATGCCGAATTCGCGCTTGGTGGCACGCCTTCGCGGCAGCACATTGGCAAGCGTGGATTGGAGCGCCGACGGACGCCTGATCGCCTTTGTGGATACTGACGGCGCCTTTGTGGTTGAGGCAAGCGGCGATGGCGCGCTGCTGGCGCCAACACTGACCATTGCGCCTAGCACGCTGGATCGCCGCTATGAGCTGGTGCGCTTTAGCCCTGATAGCCGTTCGCTGCTCATGTCGGCTGCCCTGAGCGATGGCAGCCGCGAATTTGCCCTTGCGCCCTTGACGGAAGGCGGCTGGCGGCTGCTCAATTTCCGCGCAGAGCTGGCGGTCTGGGGCGTGAACGCGCTCTTTATCGTGAAGCGTGAGGGTGATGCGTGGCTGTTGAGCGCCTACGACGGGCAAGAGGAAGTATTGCTTGCCCGTTCTGCCTACCCGATCACAGCGGTGCAGCCGCTTGGTGCGGCAAGCCGTGCCGCCGAGCAACAGGTGATCTTCTGGCGGCAAGTCGGCTGGGAAGGCGTTCCCGCCTTGCAGCGGGCTGCCACCACAGGCAATCCCGATCAGGTGCGCGCCGAAAGCCCGCCATATGCCCTCGCCTACAGCCAATTCTCGCCATCGGCGCGCTTTGCCATCGGGCAGGTGCGCGGCAGAAGTGGTAAAATAGATCAACTGGTTTTTTTGGATACCACCAACGGACGCGCCGTTGCTCTGCAAAATGTGCGCGCCGTCGGACAATTTCTGTGGGCAAGGTGAGCCAATGGCAGAACGTATCTTAGTTGTTGAAGATGAACAACGTATCGCACAGTTTATCGAGCGTGGCTTGATTTTCGAGGGCTTCCGCGTGGATGTTGCCTATGACGGACGCAGCGGCTTGGCAATGGCGCGGGATAATCCGCCGGACTTGGTGATCCTTGATTGGATGCTGCCCGGCATGGATGGTATTGAGGTCTGCAAGCGCCTTCGGAACGCTTCGAGCGTGCCGATCCTGATGCTGACCGCCAAAGACGAGGTGCAAGACCGCGTGACAGGCCTAGACGCTGGCGCGGATGATTACCTGATCAAGCCGTTCTCGTTCGATGAACTGATGGCACGCATTCGGGCGCTCTTTCGGCGCTCAACGGTCACTTCCAAGCCGGAGGTGCTGCGCTTTGCCGACCTAGAATTGGATACCGGAACGCACCGCGCCACACGCAACAACCGTCCGATTGACCTGACGGCGAAGGAATACGAACTGCTTGAGTTGTTCATGCGGCATCCGCGCCAAGTGCTGACTCGTGAGACGATCTTTGACCGCGTCTGGAACTACGACTTTGGCGGTGAGAGCAACATCATTGAGGTCTACGTGCGCTATCTGCGCCAAAAGACCGAATCAGAGGGCGAGCAGCGCCTGCTGCATACGGTGCGCGGCGTTGGCTACGTACTGCGCGAAGAATAGCGCGCTTTCGGATGCCTTTGCCCGACCTTTGCTCAGGGTTTTCTCATGTTAGGCTTAGCTTTGCCGACTAGAATGGAGAGGAAAGATTGCAAAAGCTGAGCCTAGTCTTCTTTATGACCATCCGCACACGCCTCACGCTGTGGTATTCTGCACTTCTAGCGACGGTGATCCTCGTCTTTGGCATTTCGCTGTTCAGCCTGCTGAATTGGGCATGGCACAGCCAATTGCAAGAGAGTATGCGCTTTGTGGCGCAGCAGGTGATTGACCTGATCCGCTTTGATGAGGTGATGGATACGCAAGCGCAGCCTGCCATTCGCAAGCAGCTTTCGCGGATGCCCTACTTCACCTTTGCGGTGCAGGTATGGCGGCACGACGGCAAGCTGATTGCCGCCACCGACAACGTGGCAGATTATGGCGAGGCGTTCGATAAAGACTACATCGGCAGCCGCACTGAAGTTACCCGTGATATTCACCTGCCCGCCGAAGATATTCACGCGCTGGTCTCCACGCTGCCCATCTACACCGTGAACGGCATGTTCCTTGGCACTGTGCAGATTCTCTCGCCCCTGACCACCTTAGAGGCAGCCACAGACCGCCTGCTGCGCGTGATGATCGGCGTTGGTGTGGTGGCGATGGTACTTTCCTTCATGGTTGGTTCGGTGATTGCCACCCAAGCCCTTCAACCAATTGAGACGATCAGCCTTGCTGCCAAGCAAATCACCGCGGCTGATGACCTGAGCAAGCGCATTCCCTACACCGGTCCGATGGATGAGCTAGGACAGCTTACGCTCACCTTCAACACGACACTGGAACGCCTGGAGCGCCTATTCGTGACGCAGCGCCGCTTTGTGGCAGATGTTTCGCATGAACTGCGGACGCCGCTTACCACGCTGCAAGGCAACCTTGACCTGATGAAGCGCTTCGGACTCGATCCCGTCTCGTTGGAGGCGATGGAAGGCGAGCTTAAACGCATGACGCGCCTTGTGGGTGATTTGCTGCTGCTGGCACAGGCAGATAGCGGACGCCTGCCGCTGATTGAGGAGACTGTTGACCTTGATACGCTGGTGCTGGAGGTTTACCGCCAAGCCAAGCTGCTGAGCGAGACGGTTCAGGTGCGCCTAGAGCCGCCTGAGCCAGTGCGCGTGACGGGCGACTCGGATCGCTTGAAACAGGTCTTGCTGAACCTGGTGACGAACGGCATCAAATATACACCGGAAGGCGGCGAGGTCGTCATCAGCCTGACGGTCGAAGGCGGCTATGCTTTCATCCGCGTTAGCGATACCGGCGTTGGCATTCCCAAAGAGGATTTGCCCTACATCTTCGAGCGCTTCTACCGCGTGGACAAGGCGCGGGCGCGCCAGATGGGCGGCGCCGGCTTGGGACTTTCCATCGCCAAGTGGATTGTCGAGTCGCACCATGGGCGCATTTGGGCAGAGAGTGAAGTTGGCAAAGGCTCCACTTTCACCGTGCAAATTCCGCGCATGGACGCCGAGGTTGAGCCTGAATCCATGCGCGATACGCGCCCGCGCATCCCAATTTTGCGGCTGCCGCGCCGCACCTAATGCTTGATGATCTTGCTGAGGAAGGCGCGCATTCGTTCCGTCTCCGGCGCGGTGAACATTTCCTCCGGTCTGCCTTCTTCAACGATCTCGCCCTGATCCATGAAGATGGCGCGGCTGGCGGCGGCGCGTGCAAAGCCCATCTCGTGGCTCACGACCAGCATCGTCATGCCTTCGTTCGCCAGATCGAGCATGACATCCAGCACCTCTTTGATCATCTCTGGGTCGAGAGCGCTAGTTGGCTCATCAAAGAGCATGATCTTCGGCTGCATGGCAAGCGCACGCGCAATTGCCACGCGCTGCTGCTGACCGCCGCTGAGCTGGACGGGAAACGCATCTGCCTTTTCGGGAATGCCGACCTTTGCCAGCAACTCGCGGGCGATCTCGGCTGCCTCTTTGCGGCTGCGCTTGCGGATGACGCGCTGAGCAAGGCAGATGTTTTCCAGCGCCGTGCAGTGTGGGAACAGGTTAAAGCTCTGAAAGACCATCCCAACTTCGGCGCGCACCTTGTTGATGTTGGCTGCCGAGTCTAGCTCGATGCCATCCACGATGATCTCGCCACTGTCGAAATTCTCCAGCCGATTGATGCAGCGCAGCAAGGTAGATTTGCCCGATCCGCTTGGACCAATGATTGTGATCACCTCTTGTGGGAAGACTTCAAGGCTCACATTGCGCAGGGCATGGACAATGCCGCGTGGTGTGCGGAAATATTTGTTGATGTTCTGAATAGAGATAATTGATGTCTCAGCCATTATGAAATCCTCGTGGCTCAATGTGGCAAGGCTAGACGGCGTTCTGCGGCGCGCACCAACACGGAAAGTAAGAGCGTCATACACAGGTAGAGCGCGCCAATGGTGATGTACGGCTCGAAAACGCGGAAGGTATCCGCCGCAAACAGGCGCGCCCGCTGCGTCATCTCTGGCAAGGCGATCACAGTCAGCAGCGCTGTATCCTTCAGCATGGCGATGAATTCGTTGCCCAACGGTGGCAAAACGACGCGGAACGCCTGCGGCAGGATGATATAGCGCATTGCTTGCAAGTAGCTCATGCCCAAACTACGCGCCGCTTCCATCTGCCCGCGCCCAATGCTTTGAATGCCGGCGCGGAATAGCTCGGCAAGGTAGGCGCCATAGCAGATTGCCAAGCCGAGAATGCCGCGTGCCAGCGGCGGCAGATCGCTGTTAGCAGCAAAGGCGCCAAGAATGAGGATAAAGGTTGATCCCATCACCAACGCCGCGATAATTGGCTGTAAGAAGGCAGACGGCTCAGTTCGGCTCAGCGCACGCCGATTCCAAGCCTGTGTCAGGGCGATGATCGCCGCCAACAGACCGATGCCGATTTGAAGGGTTGGTGCAAGCTGCGGAAAATCATCGCGCAGCCAAGTGTAGAGCGCGAAGTTCACAAAGAGCAAGGTCACCAGCAGCGGCACACCGCGCAGCACTTCCACGTAGATGGTCGAAGCGTTGAACAGGATCGGATTGCTGGAAATACGCATTAAGCCTGCCACCAAGCCGATCACGACCGCAACCGCAAACGCCACAATCGCCACGAACAACGTCAGGAAAATGCCCGAATCGCAGCCAGCGAGGTTGTTCAGGGCGCACTCGGCAGGCGCATAGCGCAGCACAGTTAGGATGTCCTGCTCACGCACCTGTACGATCACTTCAGGCTCAAATTCCACCAGAAAACTTTCTGAATCTGCCTCCAGCACAATGCCCGTTAGCGTGTTGTCTGGCACTTCGGGCTTCAAAGGCAGCACCACGCGGCAACGCCCATCGGCACTGGGCGCGCAGCCCTCAGGGATACGCGTCACCGCATCCACCAAAACGTTGAACTTCTGCACCTCTTGGCGTTCGCCATCATCGGTCACGATGCGGAAGCGCCCTAAATCCTCAAAGGTGAGCGCGCCGCTGATCTGAGCGCGCAAAAGTGTGATGGTGGCCTCGGTCGGGCAGTCCTCCGCGGCAGCGGACGGTTCACAGGTCAGCGTGGCAATATCACGGCGCGGCACGCGAATGGTCACTTGCCGTTTGGTCTCAACGCTGATCAAATCGCCCGTCTGCCCGATGAAGACACCTTCAATGCGCCTTGTAGCACCGTCTTCGGTGCGAACATCATAAATCACGTTCGCAAAGCGCGTGGTGGTCAGGCGCGGATCGTCAGTCACGAAGATCAAGGCGCGGCGGTAAAGTGGGCTGGTGAAGAACGAATAAAAGACTAGCACCAGTCCGACCACAATAATAATTACCCACCATGGCAGGCGTGCCACGCGCATGGCAAGCTGTTCAAGCAGCGGAATGTTGGCAACTTCGCGGTGTGAGGATGCTATTGACATAAACAATCTTTACAAGTGCAAGGCTTAACCGTGCCGCATTATAGCGCATTTGCGGATTTGTGGGTTAGCAAAGCGCACAGCGGTAAGGGGATGGGCTGCCGATGGTGTGCGAATCGTCCGCAACCCACCTCCGCTTCCCCTTCCCTGCGGGCAGGAAAGGGCGAGGGCAGCATACACCATCTCTTCTTTTGAGAGATTATCACGAAAAGCAGGCGGCGGTGTACAATAGATTTGCAAAACCTTTGGAGCAAAAACTTATGACTTTACCAACAACCATGAAAGCTATCCTCAAGGCGGAACGTGCGCCCGGCTTGATCTACGTTGAAGATTACCCTATGCCAAGCCTAAAACATGGCGAAGTGCTGGTCAAAGTGCAGGCAGGCTCGATCTGTGGCACAGATATTCACATCTACAAGTGGGATGAATGGTCACAAAAGCGCTTGAAACCGCCCTTTGTGGTTGGGCATGAGATCACCGGCGTGGTGGCGGCAGTTTCGCCCGATGTGGATCATGTGGCGGTTGGCGATCAAGTTTCACTGGAGAGTCACGTCGTCTGCAATACCTGCTACTTCTGCCGCACCGGGCGGGCGCATCTGTGTGAAAAGACGCAGATCATCGGCGTGGATCGGGATGGTGGCTTTGCCGACTACATCGCCATTCCCGCCCAAAACATTTGGAAGAACAGCCCTAGCACACCGCTGCCTATCGCCGTGATTGAGGAAAACCTAGGCAACGCAGTGCATACCGTCATGGCGCAGGATGTCTCCGCCAAATTTGTGCTGGTTACCGGCTGCGGACCGGTTGGCTTGATGGCGATTGCGGTGGCGAAGGCTGCCGGCGCACGGGCTGTAATCGCCACCGATGTCAGTCGCTATCGGCTGGATTTGGCGTGCCAAATGGGTGCCGATCGCGCTGTGGATGTGCGTCATGAAGACCTTATCAGCATCATCACAGAGGTGACGAGCGGCGAGGGTATTGATGTACTTTTGGAAATGTCCGGCGCGCCGAGTGCCATTAATGAGGGCTTTGCGGCACTGAAAGAAGGCGGTGAAGCAGCACTGCTGGGCTTGACGCCGGGCGCCTTCACCTTCGACCTAAACGCACACATCGTCTTTAAGGGCGCGGTGGTGCGCGGCATTGTGGGTCGGCGGCTGTGGGAGACGTGGTATCAGGCACACGGCTTGCTGGAATCAGGCGCGCTGCGGCTGGATGGTTTGGTGACGCATACCTTTCCCATGCGCGATTTTGAGCAGGCGTATCAGACCTTTATGAGCGGCAGCAGCGGTAAGATCATGCTGATCCCGTGAAAACCAACTCCCCTTTCCCCGCCGGCAGGGAAAGGGGCAGGGGGATAGGGGTAACTCAGGGGAAGCGCGGTAAACCATTTGTCACTTTTGCCAAACGCCCAAAAATCTGCCCGCCTTTGGGGGCGTGTCTCAACTCGGTTTTTGACAGTTAAATCTACCTTGTCAGGCTT
>QWHC01000007.1 GCA_021404685.1 Chloroflexi bacterium CFX4
CCAGCCCCAGGATGCGATGAGCCGACATCGAGGTGCCGAGCGAAGTCGTCGATGTGAACTCTTGGACTTCACCAGCCTGTTATCCCCGGGGTAGCTTTTATCCGATAAGCCACGACCCTTCCACACGGTGTCGTGGGATCACTCAGCCCGACTTTCGTCTCTGCTCGACGTGTCTGTCTCGCAGTCAAGCTCCCTTATGCCTGTACACTCAACGGTGGGTTTCCATTCCACCTGAGGGAACCTTTGGGCGCCTCCGCTACCTTTTAGGAGGCGACCGCCCCAGTCAAACTGCCCACCTGCCACTGTCTCGCAACCGGCTCACGGTCGCGGTTAGGGTCAAAACACACTCAGACTGGTATTTCACCATCGACTCCACCGACGCTGGCGCGCCAGCTTCTCCGTCTCCCAGCTATCCTACACAAAGTGTGTCCTAACGCAATGGCAAGCTACAGTAAAGCTCCACGGGGTCTTTTTGTCCTACTGCGGGTAACGCGCATCTTCACACGTATTTCAATTTCGCCGGGTCCCTTGTGGAGACAGTGCTCTACTCGTTAAGCCATTCGTGCGGGTCGGAACTTACCCGACAAGGAATTTCGCTACCTTAGGACCGTTATAGTTACGGCCGCCGTTCACCGGGGCTTCAATTCAGAGCTTCTCTTGCGATAACCCCTCCTTTTAACCTTCCGGCACTGGGCAGGCTTCAGCCCCTTTACTTCAGCTTTCGCTTTCGCAGAGACCTGTGGTTTAGTTAAACAGTCAGCAGAGCCCTTTCACTGCGGCTGGCTCGCGCCAGCGCCCCTTCTTGCGAACTTACGGGGCTAATTTGCCTAATTCCTTCACAAGGGTTCTCCCGTTCGCCTGAGTATCTTCTACTCGTCTACCTGTGTCGGTTTGCGGTACGAGCGCCCAATCTTCAACGTTTAGCGGCTTTTCTTGGCAGCAGGACCCACTGACTTCTTGCCCGAAGGCACGCCATCGCGCTTTCGCTCAGGGGCGGATTTGCCTACCCCCTCTTCGCTACTACGCTTAGCACCGGGACGACCAGCGCCCGGCTCAGCTCTCCCACTGCGTCCCCACCTCACTCCAATTCGGCGGTACAGGAATGTTAACCTGTTGTCCATCACCTACGCCTTCCGGCCTCGGCTAAGGCTCGACTCACCCGACGCGGACTGACCTTGCGTCGGAACCCTTAGACTTACGGCGAACATGGTTCTCACATGTTTCTCGCTACTCATGCCAGCATCCTCACTCGTGGCTCGTCCAGCCTAGCTTACCGCCTTGACCTTCGTCCAAACCACGACGCTCCCCTACCATTTAATCCCGGGCTTCGGTAATCGGTTTAGCTCCGTTACGTTATCCGCGCAGGCGCGTTTGACCAGTGAGCTATTACGCACTCTTTAAAGGGTGGCTGCTTCTAAGCCAACCTCCTGGCTGTCTCAACACGCCCACCTGGGTTGTTTCCCTCTCGACGACGAAACTCAGCTCCCGCCGTCCAACTGCCGCGCTTCGAGCTGTGGTATTCGGAGTTTAAACGGGTTTGGTAACCTGACGGCCCCTAGCCCGACTAGTGCTCTACCTCCACACCTAAACACGCGACGCTCGCCCTAAAGCGATTTCGGGGAGAACAAGCTATCTCCGAGTTCGTTTGGCATATCACCCCTACCCACACCTCATCCAGCCGCTTTTCAACGCGGTGAATGCGACCGCGCCCTGTTCAGACTCGCTTTCGCTCTGGCTCCGACTGTGACTGTCTTAACCTGCCACATCCATTAACTCGCTGGCTCATTCTCCAAAAGGCACGCCATCAGCGTCCAAAGACGCCTTTGACTGTTTGTAGGCATATGGTTTCAGAATCTATTTCACTCCCCTCACCGGGGTTCTTTTCAACTTTCCCTCACGGTACTTGTGCCCTATCGGTCGCCAAGTGTATTTAGCCTTAGAGAGTGGACTCCCTATCTTCCAACGGGGTTAGCGTGTCCCGTTGTACTCGTCTACAGCTTTCACCTTTCGCTTACGGGGCTTTCACCCTGTCTCGCAGTCCTTTCCAGAACTTTCAGCTAGGCTTTTCGCGCTGTGGGCTGTTCCGCTTTCGCTCGCCACTACTCGCGGAATATTTTCTTTTCCTCAGGGTACTTAGATGTTTCAGTTCCCCCAGTTCCCTCAGACGTGGCTATGTGTTCACCACGCTGTATGCAGGCATGCCCCTGCATGGGTTTCCCCATTCGGAAACCTCCGACTCACCGGCTGCACACGCCTCATCGGAGCTTTTCGCAGTGTACCGCGTCCTTCCTCGGCACTTGGCGCCAAGTCATTCACCATACGCCCTTGTAGCTTTGCCATGTGTTTGCGGAGAAATTGTCTCTCTCGCATATTTGTGTGTGCGGCGTCTTCACGACGGCGCACGCGCTACCTGTTAGCGTATCATCTCAATATGCACTTGTTAAAGAGCGGCTCGGAAGTTGCCTTCCGAAGACAGGGCATGAATGGCTTCATGCGCTCCCTTCAGCTTGCAACGGCGCGAGGGACAAAAAAGGCTCGGTGACTTGCCGAGCCGCGAACGATAGCCGTGCGTGTATCACGCTGACAAAGTGCTATGCGTTTCGCGTCTCCTGTTCGTGCGTCACCAAAGGCGTTTCACCCTTCTCTTGCGTCCTGTCCGTTATTGTTCACCATTGTAGCAGCCTTTTTGACTTTGTCAAGCGCTGCTTTCGTTTTCGTTTCGCTTGCCTTTGCTTTGCGTTTTTGCTGCGTTTGCCTGCGCCAACACTCCGCGCATTCTAGCACATCTCACGCCCCTGTCAAGGGCGTGATTTTTCCCTCTCCGTGCTTCCTTTTTTACCCTACCAGCCAATTGAACAATAGCGGTTGGCGAAGGCTTGCCCGCCACCACCATACTCAGCAACAACGGATCGAGTTCTTCAAGGCGCTGATGCACACTCAAAAGGAAGCGGCGCGGCAAGGTCGTTTCCACCGCGAGACGCCCCATGCCACCACGCCCACTCAACGAGGTAGGGCGCGGTGCATCGCCCGTCCACATGGCGACAATCGGCGCATTCAGTAAATCTGCCAACGAGGGACGATTAGGATAGATTTCCGTCCCCCATTCGCGCTCATGAAGCTGCACCAACTCCATGAACCCTTTATCAATCTCAAGCGGCATACACACATCCCTCAACGATTAACGCTGCCTTGCGCGCGTATTATAACGCAGTGCCGCACGCTAGTAATCGCAACTTGCCGAGTGAGCAGTAGGGCGCTATGCTAAGGGCGCACAGCATTTAGGAGTGACTATGGGCGGAAAATATTTTGAAGAACTGCCCGTCGGTGCAACTTTCAAACATAAGCTCGGACGCACCGTAACGGAGATGGATAACGTCTTATTTTGCGCGCTGACCCTGAATACACAGCCCTTGCATATCAATGAAGACTACGCCGCACAGACGGAATTTGGTGCGCGTATTGTGAACGGCTTGTTCACACTCGGCTTGATCGTCGGCTTGACGGTGAGCGACCTGACCGAAGGCACGATTGTTGCCAATCTGGGCTATGAGCGTGTGGTGCATCCGCGCCCTGTCTTTCATGGCGATACGCTCTACGCTGAAAGCGAAGTGTTGGAAACACGCGACTCGCGCTCGCGCCCAGAATGCGGCGTTGTGCGCCTAAAGCACATTGGGCGTAACCAACGCGGCGAAAGTGTGCTGGAATTTGAACGTAGTGCGCTCTTTTTGCGCCGCCCACAGGAGCAAACCTCATGAATCCACGCCCGCGCCGTGCCATGCTTTTTATGCCCGCCGATGATTTCAGTAAGATCAGCAAAGGCGCCGCACTTGATGTTGATTCGGTCGTGATGGACTTGGAAGATGGTGTTGCACCTGACCACAAAGACTCCGCACGCCACACCGTCGCGCAGGCGCTGCAATCGCTCAGCTTTGGTCAGACGGAGCGCCTCGTCCGCATTAATCAGCTCAACTCCGCCCTGGCTGAGGAAGACCTACGCACAGTGCTCCCTGCCCTGCCGGATGGCTTGGTTGTGCCGAAGGTTGAAGACCCAAACGCGCTGAGCGCCCTGAGTGCGCGCTTGGCAACCTTTGAGCGCGAAGCACGCCTGCCCTTTAACACCTTCAGCCTGTTGGCAATCATCGAGACGGGGCGCGGCATGATAGCCCTGCGCGAGATTGCCGCCAGCACACCGCGCCTTGCCGCCCTGATCTTTGGCGCGGAAGATTACACCAGCAGCATCGGCGCACAGCGCACACGCGGCGGCTTGGAGGTGCTCTATGCGCGTTCGGCAGTGGTGGCACACGCAGCGGCTGCCAATTTGCAGGCGATAGACACCCTCTTTACCGACCTGCAAGACCTTGAAGGGCTACGCGCCGATGCCGCCTTTGCCCGCCAGCTTGGCTTCACGGGCAAACTTGCCATCCACCCGAATCAGATTGCACCCATTCAGACGGCATTCATGCCCACACAGGATGAGATCGCTGCCGCTGAGCGCCTGATTGTTGCTTTCAAGGAGCGCCAAGCAAGCGGCGTTGGCGTCTTTGCCCATGAGGGCAAAATGGTGGATATGCCTATGATCCGTGCCGCGCAAAACGTGCTGGCGCGGGCGGGTAGATTATTCTAACGCACAACAGGAGTTACCTTCATGACCAGTGAGTTTATGCTAAGGAGTTTTCTAGGCTTTGCCCATTCGGGCTGGCGTTGGTTGGTGCTGATCACGGCGGTGGTTGCCCTGCTATGGGCAGTGCTGCGCCTGCTAGGCAGCGCGGATAACGCACGTCTCACCCGCCTTTCGATGGCGTTCTTCACCATCAGCATGGATGTGCAGGTGCTGCTAGGCATTCTGCACTTTGTGGAGCGCGCCACACAGAACGGACTCTACGACGGCTTGTGGATTCACTTTGTGGTTGGCATTCTGGCGTTGGGCGCGCTGCATAGCCTAACAGCGCGTGCGCGCCGCCAGCAAGGTGTTGCCCAAGCCCGCACACACCTGATCGCGGTGGTGGCATCTTTTGGCATTGTCTTCTTAGGTGTAGCCGCCTTGGTCGGTGGCTTGCCGCGCTGGTTCTGACTCACCTAAACGGAAAGTCCCGCCCTGCACATGGGGCGGGAGTTCTCCGATGCGCCAGGTGCCTACAGGTTATGGGCGCGGCGGATGGCAGCCAGCAAGCCGCGCACGCCCGCGTTCACCAGCGTATAGCATTCCTCAAACTGCCCGTTATAGTAAGGATCAGGCACTTCGCGGATGCCCAGTTGCGGCGCGTAGTCCAGCAACAGTGCGACCTCCGCGTTCGGATTGTTGGCGATCAGGCGGATGCGCTGCAAGGCGCGCAGATGATCTTCGGTCATGCCGATCAGGTAGCGGAAGTTGACGCCATCTTGTTCGGTGAGCAGCCGTGCGCGCTTGCTGAAGATGATGCCATGCTTCTTCAAGATGCTGACTGTGCCGCTGTGCGTTGGCTGCCCCGCCTCATAGCTATCTATGCCGGCGGAGTCGGCAAAGAGCTGATTATGCAGCCCTGCCTCGCGGACGATCTGGTTAAAGATGCCATGTGCCATAGGCGAACGGCAGATATTGCCTGTGCAAAGGAAAAGGACGCCGATCATGAGACATCACTCCTGCTCAACGAGATCGCTGCGCTTTTAGGGCATGTGTGTCGTAAGGCTGTAAGCTGTAAAAGCGCCTAGCAAAAATCTCTAGCAGAGACTAAACGCAGGATGGGCGTGTTGTTTACACTCTCTACAGCCAAGTATACCGCATGTGTGGAAAAAAGCACGTTGGTAAGTTGCTCAAGGGTGTGGTGGAAGATGGACTAGCACGCAAAGCGGTTGGCGGGTATTCAATCTTAATGGCACGGTGACGTGGGTACAATTGAGTGCGTTTGAAGTCACACTTTCAGTAAGCGGCAAGTTGTTCGGTCGGGCGCATTGTGAGCAAACGCATGACATTTGAGATTGCCTGCCACTGCTGAGGATTCGCTCGGTCTTCGGTTGGTAAGGTGCGTTTGCGCCCCTGAATTTAAGGCATGTACTTTTATAAAGAACCAATGTGCGCTTTTTCGACATCCCTTACAAAATCTAACCAAAAAGGTTTGTGAGCGCGGCGCAACATGCGGGTGGAAGCCGATTTTGGTTAGGGTACGGTTGCCGAATGCAAGCCGTAAAAAATTATAGTGCAATCAAGGCAAACCTTCATTTTTGTAAGTGGGTCGGTAGCTTTTTGCGGTGCGCCACTTCTATAGAACAGTATAGCAGATTCGGGGTGATTTTACAAGGGCGAGGCTCTATCGTAGGGGCGCCTTGGCGCGTCCGCCGCCGTGATGCTTGTGGAAGGTTATTCGCGCCACTCAATGTGACTATCCATATTAAACTCATCATAGAGGGCTAAAACAGCCCGACAAAAGCGCATCGTATGTGTATCGCCTAAGCGTACAGCGTTTCTGTAAATTCGCAGCATGAGACGTTTTCCCATCTCAAGTTGGCTGTAGTTCTTTTTCAGAAAGTTGTGCCTTGCACAGAGTGTCTGCCCATTGTCTAGTGTAGCACGCCCACCACGGTCTCTTGGTACAATGTGATCGGCATGGATTTCTACACCCTCAGCGCGCCCTAAGCCACACACTACACAACAGTAGCCATCCCGTTCAAAGATTTGTTCGCGCAGTTCGGGTGTGAAATCTTCTAACGCACGCTGATGAGCTAATTCAGGGTCATAACGGTAAACACCCTTGCCAACTTTCACCAAAAAGCCACTTTGATGCAATTTCCGAATGGCGCGGTCAGGATCGCGCAAGACTCTGCCATTGGTTAGGCGTGCATATTCGGCAGTTGCCCAGTCTACAACTTCGGGATGTTCAATATCAACGTTGGGATGTTCCTCAAAATATCTTCTAATCAGAGCAGTTTGTGTTGTTGTCATAACGCCTCTAGTCTTTGCTTTGCCAGTTCGCAGTATTCAACGGCTATTTCAAAGCCAATGCCGGCGCGGTTATTTTCATGTGCCTCGATCAATGTTGTGCCGCTGCCGGCAAATGGATCAAGCACAGTGTCGCCAACAAAGCTAAAAAGTTTGATGCAGCGACGTGGTAACTCACGCGGGAATGGCGCAGGATGCCCAATGCGCTTTTTGCTCTCGCCATTGAATACCCACATGCCATTTGTCCATGCCATGAACTCTTGGCGTGTAATATCATTAGTCGCGTTAGGTTTGCGCGTCTTTTTCCAGCGTTCTTTATAGAGGACTACAATCACTTCGACCGGCGCAATCACAAAAGGCGCAGAGGCGCTCATCCACGATCCCCATGCAGTGCGCCGCGAGATATTGCCCTCATTCCAAACGATTGTAGCGTGATATTGCCAGCCAATTTTTTTAGCGATGCTTGTCACATCGGCGCACACACTTTGCTGCCCGCCCTTATTTTTATCAAGCGGGATGTTCATGCACAAACGACCATCCGGGCGGCTAACGCGATAGGCTTGCCTTAACCACTTTTCAGAGAAGGACAGGTAGGCGTCGTATTCATGGGCATCATCGTGCGTGCTGTATTCAATACCCACATTATAAGGCGGCGAAGTGACAATCAAATCAATACTTTCATCAGCCAATGCCTGTGAAGTCAGAAAATCAGCATGGTAGAGTGTTGTCTTGTGCTTTTGGAGAAAAGCAGCCATCTCTGCATTAGCTTGTTCTGCTACAGCTTCGGGCGCTTCTTCAATCAAAGCGGAAACATCACCACCAACAACTGCCTGTGCGGTTTCTTCGCTAACTTGAAGAAGTGCTGCCAATTTTTTGGTATCAACAAACGTTGCCATGTTTCTGCCCTTATGTGGATGTCACACTTAAGTATACTTGATCTTCTGTTCTAGTCCTATCTATTCTGAGAAAAGAGTAAGGTCAATATCAGCGTTATCTACTCCCCGCGCTGATTCCCTTTCCCTGCCAGCGGGGAAAGGGCGAGGGATAGGGGTTCTTTCCCTGCCCACAGGGAAAGGGCGAGGCGTTGGCTGCGCCGCCCTCGACTATCACCCCAAAATTCACCAAATTCACCCACTCCCAACTTCTCACGCTTCACGCCACACACCGATTTATGCTACAATACCCCTCAAACAGCTTGCTTGAATAAATTTTCCCCACCTACACCCAAACCAAGCCCATTAGCCTTGATCAGCGCACTGGTCAAAGTAAGGATAGTATGCGTATGCTCAAATCTCAGGCACATCTCCGCAACGTGGCGATCATCGCCCACGTTGACCACGGTAAAACCACCCTCGTGGACGGCATGTTGAAGCAGGCGAAGGTCTTTCGCAATGCCGAAACCGCCGGCGAACGTATTCTCGATTCAAATCCGCTCGAACGTGAGCGCGGCATCACCATCTTGGCGAAAAACACCGCCGTCACTTGGAATGATGTCAAAATCAACATTGTTGATACGCCCGGTCACGCCGATTTTGGCGGTGAGGTGGAGCGTGTGCTGAACATGGTGGACGGGGTGCTGCTCTTGGTAGACGCTGTTGAAGGACCCATGCCGCAGACGCGCTTTGTGCTGCGGAAAGCGCTGGGCATGGGCTTGCGCGTGATCGTGGTCGTCAATAAGGTAGACCGTCCCTATGCGCGCCCAGAGGAAGTGCTGAACGAGACCTTCGATTTGTTCATTGAGCTTGGCGCGAACGACGAACAGGTCAACTTTCCCGTCATCTATGCCGTCGGGCTGAGTGGGCGTGCCGGCTATGCGCCCGATGACCTGCAAGAGACGCTCACACCGCTCTTTGAGACGATCCTACGCGAAATTCCCGCGCCTATGGTTGATGTTGAGGCACCGCTGCAACTCTTGGTCACCTCTTTAGAGTATGACAACTACAAAGGGCAGATCGCCGTCGGGCGCATTCACGCGGGCGTGCTGCGGAAGGGCATGAACGTGCTGCGGATCACGCCGCAGGGCGAACGCAACAGCGGGCGCATTGAATACCTGTTCACCTACCACAACCTGAGCAAACAGGAAATTGACGCGGCAAGCGCTGGCGATATTGTCTCGTTCACCGGCTTTGATAGCATCGGCATCAGCGATACGATCACCGACCCGAATAATCCTGTTGCTCTGCCGCCGATCAGCGTGGAAGAGCCAACCGTCCGCATGACGTTCGGCGTGAACACCTCACCCTTTGCCGGGCGCGAAGGCAAGACGGGCTGGGGAACTTCGCGGCGGCTGCGCGAACGCCTCTATAACGAGACGCGCCATAATGTGGCGCTGCGCGTGGGCGATGGCAGCACACCCGATAAATTCGTGGTCAGTGGGCGTGGCGAACTGCACCTGAGCATCCTGATCGAGACCATGCGCCGCGAAGGCTACGAGTTTGAGGTCAGCAAGCCTGAGGTCATCTATCACAACGATCCTGAGACGGGCGAAATGCTCGAGCCGGTGGAGGAAGTGCATATCGAGATCGCCGACGGCATGACGGGCATCGTGATCGAACTGTTGGGCGGCAGGCGCGGGCAGATGGTCAATATGTTCAGCGAGAACGGCACCACCTACCTAACCTATCACGTGCCAACACGCGGCTTGTTGGGCTTCCGTCCACATTTTATGCGGGCTACCAGCGGCATGGGGCAGCTTCACAGCCTGATGCACGGCTATGTTCCTTTGGCAGGCACGCTGCCGGGCAGGCAGTTTGGCAGCCTTGTGGCATGGGAAAATGGCACCGCCACCAGCTACGGCATCGAGAACGCGCAGATGCGCGGCACAACCTTCATCGAGCCGGGCACCGAAGTCTATCAGGGTATGGTGGTTGGCGAACACATTCGCCCAGAGGATTTGGCAGTCAACGTTGCTAAGACCAAGCACCTCACCAACGTCCGCTCTAAAGGTGGCGAGGAAAACAACCGCCTGACGCCGCCGCGCACCCTGAGCCTTGAGGACTGCCTTGAGTTCCTTGCCGAAGATGAATTGCTAGAGGTAACGCCGCTGACGCTCCGCATTCGCAAGCGCATTTTGAACAACGAAGACCGCCAAAAAGAGCAAAAGCGCCGCGATAAAATGATCGCCGGCGCCTAAATCCTGATAAGGCTGCCGCCAAGTTGTTAGGGCTTGGCGGCAGGTCTTTCTACCACTGAAACTCGTAAACTGTCGTGAATTCGCTGCGAATATCGCGCTTAACGCGCAGCGAAGAGGGATTCGGCACAAGGCGCTTTGCCAAGCCCCACCAAATGCCGTATAGCAAATCAGGCGGGAAGGGCAAGTGCATCGTGACGCGGTAATGCGTTTCGGCAAGGCGCTCCGTGATAATCTCGCCACAATTGCCGTTGCGGTAGGCAGCGCGGTTCAGTTCATTCGCCATTTCAAGCTGCTGCCCAAAGGTGGTAACGTGCGGCGGCAGCGGGTAAAGTTCGGCAACTTTCAAGCCAATAGCAACTAAATTGAACATGCCGCCTTCGGCATTCGCCACATCATGGTAAAAGTTCAGAATGGTTTGGAGCGGATACCAGTGGTTAGGGTTAAGGTTTTCAAGGTTATGTTTACGCAGCATGGGCAGCACTGCCTCATGCTCCATAGATTGAACGATGCCCATAATCATGCCGCCCATAATCTCGGTGTTGGGATCAACCCATATGCGCGGTGCTGCCTGTTGGTTAGAAGGTGCTGTCATTAGACTCTCCATTGAGAAAGTTTGTCAAATACAGCATACGCGAATATAGAATATCAATCGCAAAACAATGCTTCGCAAACCTGTAACAAATGGTTCGATTGGGTAATTTGGGTGTGCGGTGCAGTGCTGCACACCTTAATTGTCGGGCAACTTTGCGGTATACTCTAAGGTGTTTTCTGCCACACTGAAACAGGAAGTTTTCCGCGTTGACACGCAACTTTTCACTCACGCGCTTAGGTCAGCTCACCAACACCTCCTACCGCCTTTTGCGTCAAGAAGGCTTGGGCGCTTTCACAAACCGCTTAGGGTTGTGGCTGCGCGGCGAACGGCGCTACATGCGCCATGATCGCCCTGAACTGCACGGCTACGAGGCTTATTGCAAGGCAACCACACCGAATGAGGCTGAACTCGCCGCGCAGCGCAAAGAAGCGCGGGTGTGGCAAAATGCGCCTAGCTTTGGCATCCTGACGCCCGTCTACCAGCCACCGCTCTATATCTTTCGGCGGACGGTTGAATCTGTCCTAGCGCAGAGCTATCCATATTGGCGCTGGTACCTTGCCGATTCCAGCTCAAACGATGAAATTTGGGAATACCTCACCTACCTTGCGGCGCAAGATGCGCGCATTGTGCCAATCCGCCTGACGCAGAACAAAGGCATTTCGGAAAACAGCAACGCTGCCTTGCGCCAAGCCCTGCAAGAGGCAACTTGTGAATACATCGCGCTGCTTGATCACGACGATAAGTTAGCGCCTGAAGCGCTCTACGCGATGGCAAAGTTCATCCAAGCGCAGCCAGATGCCGATTTCATCTACTCGGATGGCGATAAGATCAACGCCGAAGATCACCGTTTTGATCCGATCTTCAAGCCGAATTGGTCGCCTGAGATGCTGCTGTGCGTGAATTTGCTGTGCCAAATGGCTGTGATGCGGCGGGACTTGCTGGCAAAAGTCGGCATGTTTGATCCAAGCAAAGACGGCGCGCAAGACTGGGATTTGTTCCTACGCATTAGCGAGGTGACGCAGAAAATCTATCACCTGCCCAAAGTGCTGTATCACTGGCGCGTTTGGGAACGCTCTACGGCAAGTTCGCGTGAGGCAAAAAGCTACGCCGCTGAAGCACAGTTGGCAGCCATCCGCGAGCATTTGGTGCGGACGGGCATTCAAAATCCGCGTGTCTTTTTTGATTCTGAGCATCCCATTCACGGCACCTACCCATTGGTTATATGGGAGCAGCCGCAGCCGCGCAGCATCGCCATTATCATCCCATCCCGCGATCATGCCGATATGCTGCTGGGCTGCCTTGCCACGCTCTTTGGGCGAACACGCTATCCAAACTACCGCGTGATTGTGGTGGATACCGGCAGCACCGAACAGGCGACTTTCGATTTGTATGCGCGCTACGCGCAAGAGCCGCGCTTTCAGGTTGTGAAGTACACCGAACCATTCAACTTTAGCAAAGCCTGCAATTTTGGCGCCCAGCACGCCGCCGAATCCGATCTGCTGCTCTTTCTGAACAACGATATTGAAGTGCTGGATGGCACATGGCTGGCGCGCATGGCGCAGTGGTACGAACGCACAGGCGTGGGCATCGTCGGTGCTAAGCTGATCTTCCCAGATGGTCTGGTGCAGCACGGCGGCGTTTATATCGGCGGCGGCGGCTTAGCGGCGCACCTGTTCAGCAGGCTGCCGGAAAACCTGATCACCTACTTTGGCAACGATGGTTGGTATCGCAACGTCTTGGCGGTGACGGGCGCTTGCCTCATGATCTCGCGTCAGGCGTTTGACGCAGTCGGCGGCTTTGATGAGGCATATCAGCTCAACTACAGCGATGTAGCGCTCTGCTTGCGCGCCCACGAGGCAGGCTACCGCATTGTCTATACGCCACACGCACGCCTGATCCACTACGAATCGGTGACGCACAAGCGCCGCATTCCGCGTGTGGACTTCCTGCGCGCCAACGAGGCGTTCCAGAAATGGATCAAAAGTGGCGATCCGTATTACAATCCGAGCCTAAGCTATGCCATGCCAAACCATTACGTCACGATGGATCCTTCACACCGTGCGCTGTATGTCAACAGGATGCTCATGGCGCGCCTGCCGCGCAAGGCAATGATCACCCTGCCCGATGATTTGGCGTAGGAGTCTTCAGGTGGGTATGGTATATTATATATAATGTGGCGCACAGATAAGGACGAAAGCTATGGACAAAGATTTACTCGAACAAACTGCTGCTTATTTCATTGACCTTGAAGAGCGCTACGGCGCGCACAACTACCATCCAATTGATGTCGTGATCCAAGAGGCACGCGGCGTCTGGGTGACGGATGTGGAAGGCAAACGCTATCTGGATTGCCTCAGCGCGTACTCGGCAGTCAATCAGGGACATGCCCATCCCAAGATTTTGCAGGCGATGATCGAGCAGGCAAGCCGTGTGACCCTCACCGCACGCGCTTTCCGCAACGATCAGCTTGGACTGTTCTACAAAGCGCTCTGTGATGTAACGGGCTACGAGCGCGTGCTGCCCATGAACAGCGGCGCGGAAGCGGTGGAGACTGCCATCAAACTGGCACGCAAGTGGGGCTACAAAGTGAAGGGCGTTGCCGACGGTCAGCAGCAGATCATCGTCTGCGACGGCAATTTTCACGGACGCACGACCACTATCATCAGCTTTAGCAGTGAGCCACAGTACAAAGAAGGCTTTGGACCGCTGACGCCTGGCTTCGTGAGCGTGCCGTATGGCGATGCTGCTGCGTTAGAGGCTGCTATCACGCCGAACACAGTCGCCTTCCTCGTCGAGCCGATTCAGGGTGAAAACGGCGTCATTGTACCGCCAGAGGGCTATCTGCGGCGCGTTGCCGAAATTTGCAAGCGCCACAATGTGCTGTTCATCAATGATGAAATTCAGACAGGCTTAGGGCGCAGCGGCAAGATGTTCGTGCAGGACTATGAAAATGTGCGCGGCGACATCATGATCTTGGGTAAGGCGCTCTCTGGCGGCTTTTATCCTGTCTCGGCAATCTTGGCGGATGATCCGATCATGAGCGTCTTCCAGCCCGGCGATCACGGCAGCACCTTTGGCGGCAATCCATTAGCGGCAGCCATTGCGCGGGCAGCCATTGCCGTGCTGATGGAAGAAAACCTGATCGAGAACGCCGCCTTGATGGGCGAGTATTTCAGAGAGCAGTTGGAAGAGATCAACAGCCCATACATCAAAGAAGTGCGTGGGCGCGGCTTGCTGATCGGCGTGGAACTGAAGCCTGAAGCAGGCGGTGCGCGCCGCTTTGTCGAGGCACTGCGCGATAACGGCGTGCTTTCTAAGGAAACGCATGTGCATACCGTGCGCTTTGCGCCGCCGCTGGTCATTCAGCGCGCCGAAATTGATTGGGCATTAGAGCGCATTCGCCCTGTGCTATTAGGTCAATTCTAAGCACCTCCCTTTGCTGCAAAGGCGCGCTCCACAGTGCGCCTTTGTGGTGACTTGCCTATCTATTGCATTGATGGCACAGACGTGCCAAGACGCGCACCTGCCCAGTTGGAATGCACTGCCTGCCCATACTCAACGGTTCTGATCGGTTGGTGATGTTTAGCCAAACAGATGACCGCACGGCGAAAACACACCCATTTTCACTGTTTGTTGGCTGCACACTTAAGCTACTAGTGAAAATATAGATTATTTTTGCACGCTCTCACAAATCCCTCACATATGTAGGCTTGCTAAAAAGCGTAAAACTCACTAAACTGCCTAATAGTGCTGCTTAAGTGGAGTGTGTTTGTCTATGCATGGCGGATGTTTGAGCCTAATCATCAGAACAACCATCCTTGCAGCTGCTCAGACGGTTGTGGTGCGCATTGTGCAGCGCTTGTTGCAACGTATTCTAGACCGTTTGCGTATATAGCAACAGTGTTTGGGCGCAAGGGGATTTGTGCCACGCACACTGGCTTTTGCCTCTCAGTTCACCAAAACAGGAGTTCAAAACATGAAGTTCTCGTTCTACAAGTTTGTGATGGTTGCCTTGATCGGCTTGCTGGCATTTGCGCCTGCCATGACCGCCTCGGCACAGGATTGCCCACCCGGCATCAGCGCTGACGACTGTAAGCTGATGACAGACGCCATGGGCGCCAATGCGGCCAAGCTGTCTTCCTTCGCTATGAGCTTTACCGTGAATGCCTCGGTGAAGGGCGTTGAGGGTGGCGACATCAGCCTAGAGGTCAGTGGCAGCGGTGGCATTGACACTAGCAAGGTGGATATGAACGCCGAAGATGCAACGGCTGCCTTGGCGGGCTTGATCTTCAGCATTGCGATGGATGCCAAGGCAAGCGGCGGCGGCATGGATCAATCCGGCAGCGTGGAAATCCGCATTGTGGATGGCAGCGCTTACGGCAAGGGCTTTGATGGCACCGACGCATGGCAGAAGGTTTCGGCTGAGGAACTGTTCAACCAGCTAGGCGGCATGGGCGGCGATATGAGCGGCGGCATGGGCGATATTGGTGGCTTGCTGGGCAACCTCGATAATCCTGCCCTGTCAGGTCTGTTCGGCGCAGCCGTGACCACCTACAGTGCCACGGACGGTCCTAACATTGATGGCAGCACCCGCGCTATCACTGCCAGCACCGACCTGAAGCCCGTTTTGCAGGCACTGGCTGACCCGCAGATTGCTGAGGCACTTTCGCAGGTGATTCCGCAGGATGATCCAAGTGTTGCACAGCTCGGCAGTATGCTGCCGCTGTTGGGCGCGCTCTTCACTGAAGCAAAGATTGACGCCACCACTTACTACGGGACGGATGGCACTTTCCGCGGCTTCAAACTGTCTGTGTCGTTGGTGGTAGATGGCCAGATGGCAGCCATGCTGACCGGCTCACCTACCAATATTGATGTGAAGCTCGACCTGGATGTGCGCCTGACCAAACTGGGCGAACCATTCACGGTGGAAGCACCCATCGAATAACCCTTCGATACAAACCATCCTAAAACCAACAGGCGAGGAAATTTCCTCGCCTGTTGCGTTCTGTAGAGATAATGTGGCGTAACAGAATTCAGCGCTGCCGCCTTCACTGCATCCGCAATACTTGAAATAACGCGGCAAAACAGATTACGCTATAATTTGTTTGTGGAGGCTTGTGCGGCTATGTCCTTACGAAGACGCCTATTGATCTATCTGCTGCTGTTGGCAATTGTGCCAATGCTGCTGGTGAGCCTAACCGCCTACCTGATCACCAGCCGTAATCTGACCCAGATTGAGCGCGCTAACCTTGAAGAAAGCGCCGAAAGCGTTGTGCGCCTTTTTGAGGATATTGAGGTGAACCTCGCCAATATCACGGTAGATTACGCCAACTGGGACGAATTGCACGCGCAATCCGCCGTAGATGAGCCTGATGCCGAGTGGATCAGCATCAACCTTTCGCCAGAGGCAGAAGTTTCCATCACGACGACTCATGGGCTGGAAATCGTTGGCATCTACAACATCAATAATCGTCTAAACTACGCACACGGCGCAGCTGAGCAGGTGGTGCAACAGCTTGGCGATCTGCTTGGGCGGGCGCGTATGAGCAGTACACCGATCACGCGCCTGCTGCTGCTGAATGAAGATGTTTACCTAGTAGCGCTAACTGCCATTCGTACCAGTGCCAGCGAAGACCCGAATGGTGTTTTAATCGTCGGCAGGCGCGTGCGCCTTGACGATGCGGATCGCATCCGCACGCTGACTGTCTCAGAAGTTGCCTTCTACAGCGGCGAAAAGCGCCTAGCAGCCACAGAAAATCACAAAGCGCGCCTTGATCCTAATGCCTTGCGCGCAGCCACCAGCGGCAGCCTTACCATTGATCAAACACAAAGCGAATTTGCCCTCATCTATCAGCCGATCATGTCTGAGACGGGCGAAGCTATGCTGACCATTGTCTTGCAGCGTTCACGCAGCGCGCTGACTGCGGCGCGCCAAAGTACGCTGCAATCCCTCGTTGTTTGGGTAGTGTTGGTCAGCCTGATCGCGGCAAGCGTTGCCGCATTGCTAGGGCGTCCTATCGTGCGGACTCTCTCTCAGATGGTCGCCAGCGCTGATCAGATTGCCGCTGGCGATTACAGCCGCCGAATGCCGCTACCTGCCCGCCAAGATGAACTGCATCAGGTTGCCAGTGCCTTCAACCAAATGACTGAGCGCCTTGTGCGCAACATTGAGATGCTGCACGCCAAAACACGCGAACTGGACGAGAAGAACGGCGAATTGATGTTAGCGAACGCGGCTGCCAATGAGGCAGTTCGCACCGAGCGTGATTTTATCGTCTCTATGTCGCACGAACTTCGCACACCTCTGACAGCCATCATCGGCTACAGCGATATGCTAATCCTGAATATGTCCGGTGAGCTGAGCGATGTGCAACGCCGCCGCATTCAGATCATCCGCGATAGCGGCAACCGATTGCTCTCGCTGATCAACGATCTGCTCGATCTCTCGCGCATTCAGGCAGGCAGGCTAGAACTGAACATTGCGCCTTACGCGCCGGCTGCCATGCTGGAGCGCACCGCTTCTGAATTGAACGTGCTGGCACAGCAAAATCAGCTTAAATTCGTTCAAGAGATTGACCCGAATTTGCCGCCGCTGCTCTTGGGTGATGAGAAACGCCTTCAGCAGATTGTGACGAATCTGCTGGGCAATGCTTTCAAATTCACCCGCGAAGGCGAAGTGCGCCTGCGCGCTCACGCGAACCCTGCTGCCAAGATGTGGGTGATCAGTGTGACCGATACAGGCGAGGGCATTCCTACCGAAGCATTGGATACCATTTTTGAGAAATACCAGCAGATCAAGACCGACATGCAGCGCGGCGTGACAGGCACTGGGCTAGGTTTGCCGATCACCCGTGATCTGGTAGAACTGATGGGCGGTCTGATCGCAGTGAAAAGTACGTTAGGCGTTGGCAGCACCTTCACGATCAGCCTGCCAATGGTTGTGCCTCAAACGCTCGATAATCCTGTGAAGGCAACGAAAGTGTGATCCTGCTGTGGTAGATTGGCAAAATGTCGCAACATGGTATGTTTTGATTGTGGATGATGAGCCAGCCAACCGCGAAGTGTTCGCGGATACGCTCCAATATTTTGGCGCAAAGGTGGCAACTGCCTCAAATGGGCTTGAGGCACTTCAGATTATCCAAAACCAAGCACCAACGCTCATCTTAACCGACTTGGCGATGCCCAAGCTGGATGGCTGGGAATTGCTGCGCGCCCTGCGTGCCGATCCTGCCCTGCGGCACATCCCGATCCTTGCGGTGACGGCAGCCTTTACCATGCCCGGTGACCGCGAGCGTGTGCTTGCTGCTGGCTTCAACGGCTACCTTGCCAAGCCGGTTGATATTATTGGGTTGGTGGATATTATTCGCAGTGCTTTGCAGGATGCGAATGCCGGGCAAGGTGCTTAAGTGTGTGCTGCCTGCTCCAACACCGCTGATCAGCCTGTGGATAGGGGCGCATGAACGCCCTGCTTTTCTTTGCGCTGCACGGTGTGTTGGCATTGCTGCTCTTGCTGGCAGTGCTAAGCCGTCGGTTGGGCAACGTTACAAAACGTTCGCCACTGCATCGGCTAATTTATTTGGGCGCTGTGATGGTGGGCTTGGGCGCACTGCTTTCGCTGTGGCTGCTGCCGCTCTCTTTAGAGGGCTTGGCTGCCAGTGTGCTGATCATCAGCGGCTTGTTAGCGGTTTTATTGGTTGTGTGGCGGTACTGGGGATGGGTGTTGTATGAGTAATTTAGCATCGAGCAAATTTTATGAACGCACTAACTGATCTCACCAAACTGAAAACGCGCTTTGCCCAGTTACCCAAGATCGAGCTGCACCGCCATTTCGAGGGCGCACTGCGCCTGAGCAGCCTTGCCGAAATTGCACGCACGCATCAGCTTGATGTGCCTGCCTACGACGTGGAAGGGCTGCGCCCTCATGTGCAGGTGATGCCCGATTCGCCGCACACCGTCGCGCATTTTCTCTCCAAGTTCAGCGTAATCCGCAAGTTCTACCGAAATGCGGAGATTATCCAGCGCTTGGCACGGGAAGCGGTTGAGGATGCCGCCGCCGATAACATCCGCTACCTTGAACTGCGCTTTACGCCAAAGGCATTGGCAGCAGCAAGCAACCTGAGCTTTGCTGAGGTGATAGATCGGATGTGTGACGGTGTGGATGAGGCGCAGCGCACTCACAACATCACGGTGCGCCTCATCATCTCTCTGAATCGGCATGAGGATGCTGCTGAAGGGGCAGAAGCGGTCTATGCAGGGCTGGCGCGCAAAGCGCGTGGTATTGTGGCGGTGGACTTGGGCGGGCAAGAGGAAGGTTTCTCGGCAGAGCCATTTCGCGGGCTTTTCGCGGAGGCGCGCCAAGAGGGCATAAACGTCATCGCGCACGCGGGCGAGTGGGCAAGTGCTGAAAATGTTCGCTTTGCCATTGAACAGCTTGGCGCAACGCGCATTGGGCATGGCGTTCGCAGCCTGGAGGATTTGTCGTTGGTGGCGCTTGCCCGTGAGCGCGGAATCACCTTTGAAGTCTGCCCAACCAGCAATATCCACAGCGGCGTTTTTCCAAGCCTGGCGGCACATCCGCTGCGGAAAATGCGCGATCACGGCTTGCGCGTCACACTCAACACGGACGATCCACTTTTGTGCAACATCACCCTGACCGATGAGTTATGCACGGCGTTCGGCGTGTTGGGCTGCTCACTATCTGATCTGCGGCAAATGACCATTCACGCTGCCGAGTCGGTCTTCTTGCCGTTGCCAGAACGGAATGTACTGGCGGCTGAGATCATCGCCGCCTATGATAATTGGCAGTGGATTTGAGCGATGACGGCAAGCCGCAAGCAGTTTGATGACATTCTCACCGCGCTCAGCATAACGCACGACGCCATGAAAGGGCAGTGGTTCAGCTTGCCTGCTATGAAGATCAATGGGCGCATTTTTGCCGCGTTATGGCTGAACGGCGATATGGTCTTTAAACTGCGCGATCCGCAGCGCAGCGCGGCTCTTGCCCTTGAGGGTAGCACGCTCTTTCAGCCGCTGCCCGACCGCGCTGCGATGCGCGAATGGGTGCAGGTAACACCTGCTCATGCTGATCAGTGGACGGTTTTGGCAGAGGCAGCGCTAACCTATGTGCAAGCGGCGGCAGAGGCAGCGCGCCGCAAAAAACCAAAGGCGTGAGGATTAGCCACGCCTTTGGAAGCCTTTTCAGACTGGGTGCGGTAACTACGGTGCGTTGGCAGCGATGGTGGCGCACGCAAGGCAGATGTTGCCGGGACGGATCATGGCGTAGCCTGCCTGTGGATCATCGCCGTAAGTGGTGAAATCCACATTGAAGACGATCACCAAGCGCACGCGCCCACTGTTGCGCGCTGCACGAATTGCTTCACCCAAGAACTGCGCCTGACGCTGAGCGCTGGTGCCAGCCGCCCAAGAGAAATTGGCGGGCAGCGGACCGTAGCCTTCGGGCGAGAGGTAGCCTAGCTCGCTAAAGCAGGCTTGCTTACCCGGAAAGGCAGCCAAAGCGCGCTGGAGCATGGTCAGGAAGTAGCGCGTTGGGTAGTTATCACCGCGTGGGTCGCCGCTGGTGGCGGTTGGGCTGACCACACCTTCGTTGTAATGCACACCGATGCAATCGGCAAAGCGCGCTGCGCCGGCGGCTGCCATGCCGTTGTAGTAGCGGTCATCGTTCCAAACACGCGCCAAACCAAAAGCGCCTTCTGCGCCAGTGGGCGCTGGCGCGCCGGTGATCACAAGCGTGTTCGGGTTAGCACCCTTAATGGCAGCGTGCGCTTTCTGAAGCAACTGCACATAGCTGGCAGGGTTAATCTGACCTTGTGGCCATTCGCGGTCAATATTCATCTCATTCCAGACCTGAATAGCATCCGCACCGCTGCGTGCTAAGTTGCCCACAAAGGCAGCGTACTCGTCTTGATAGCCAGCATCCAAGACGCGATTTTTATCGCCCACAATGCTCAGCATGACCTTGAAGCCTGCGCCCTTTGCCTCTTGGATGAAAGCAACTGCATTGCCATCACCAGATGGGAATTGGCGTTTGACCCACGTCATTTTGGCGCTTTTCATCACAGCATCGCTGTTAGCAGTCAAGCCGCCCTGAATTTGCCCACCGATCTCAAAGCCTGCCACGGGCGTGCCGCCGCCGGGCTGCTGCGTTGGCACAACCACACCGCCGGGACCTGGCACGCGCAATTGCTGCCCAACGAAGATCAGGTTGACGTTCACAATGCCGTTAAGCTGCGCCAAGACTGCCACCGTGGTGCCAAAACGCTGTGCGATGCGCGCCAGTGTATCGCCGCGCTGCACCACATAAACACCTGTGCCTGTGGCAGGTGGCTGAGTGGGTGGAATAATCACGCCACCACCGCCCGAAATGATCAGGCGCTGACCAACATAGATACGGCTGGTGTTCACAATGCCATTGCGCGCCGCAATGACGCTGACCGGCACACCGTAACGCAGCGAAATGCGGTAGAGGTTCTCGCCGCGCTGCACCACGTGAATAATTGTCTCCTGTGCGTGTGCCTCGCCGCCTAAAGGCAGCATCATCGCACAGCACGCGAGGATCAGAATGATCAAGGCAATACGCCGCATAGTAGAGAATCCTTCCTTAAGGTAATCGTTCCGACGCCAACGCCTCGCAGCGACGGCAATTCGCACAAGTTGCGCCGTTCGGTTGCGTTTCCACCTTGAAGTATCATGCACTTTTCGCAGTGTGTCAACTTGTGCGCCCGCTGAGCGTAGGGTAAGCGCCTATGTTCGCTCTTAAGACATTGCTATAGCACACCACTTAATTCAATCAGATAGAGCGTAATATCTACCAAACGATCTTGAAAGGCGCTACCGAAGGTTGGTGGTGTATCTGCTTGCCAGATGACAAGCGTATTCAGGCGCAGCCGAAGCTGATCGCCCGCCTCAAAGTCCAGCCCGACGATGTCCGCCGCCCGAAAGGCGACGTACTGTGCGTCATCTGCGCTCAGCCGCCAGCCATCGCGCCCATCCCACATACTGACGCCCACCGGCGGATGAAAGGGATAAACGCTGAGCAATGCGCGCAGTTTTTCAATGTGTTCCTCGTTCACGCGCACTTGCCGATAGCCCACGCGCACCGCATCTATATCGGACAGCACACGCTGATAGACCTCTGCTGAATCATCGGCAAGCGTCAGCAGATAGTCGTACAGCTCGCCCTGCTCCAAGCCATACAACCGCGTTAGATCGCGCTCGGTCAAGCCCAATTCGTTACTAATGTGCTGTTCTACCCAATGTGGATCAACACTCATCAGACTTGGCGCAAGCGCCGCTTACTGTGTGGTAAGGGCAAAAACGCGCCTTTTCTCCTTTCGCCAACCTGCTAGGCGTTCACGCTCAAACCCTCTGGTCTGCTCAGCAATCTTAGATACGTGTTTCGGTGGATGGCAGCGGTATTTTCTGCACAATGCAGCATTGTTTCAGTTATGCCACACCTTCTGATAAAGGGCAAGTTTCGGCAGGCGTTAGGCATCTGCGTTGCGTGCCAGCACTGCTCGCGCCGTTGCCAGCACACACTCGCGCAGCTCGTTCGGCTCACAGATGATCACACCGCCGCCCAGTGCCAGAAGCCGCCCGCGTGCCTCTGAAAATTCGGGGAAAGTGACGCGCAAGGTATGCCACCCTTCGGCATCGGGCGCGCCAATCCGTTCGTAGTAGCCTTCCATATAGGCGGGGAAGTACCAAAAGGCGTCCCGATGCACACGCAAGAGCGCAGGGCAAGGTGGGTGTGCCGCTAAGGACTCGCGCTCGAACTGTTCACAGGCGGCGCGCCAATAGGTAGGCAGATCAAAGGCGGCATCGCGCACAAAGCGCTGTTCGCTAAGCGCCACAGCCTGCAAACGTGCCGCACGGTAGGTACGCATTGTCTCCAACGGTGCATTTGGCTTCTTTGCCACCAAATACCAAACGTTCGCCTTTGCCACTAGCGCGTAGGCTTCCAGCAGGCGTTCACCTTCGTCACCTTCCACGGGTTGGTAGCGCGCCGAAAGGCAGCGGTCTTCCCAGACTGCCTGCTGCAAAAGTCCCATGTAAGGCAGCGGCTCCAGCACCTGAAACCAGTTGGCAGGGTCTATGTGAATGCGCTGTTGCAGGCGTGTCACCTCGTTACGCTGTGCATTGGGTAGCGCTGCCAGCAGCTTCAGCAGGCTTGCCGTCTTGCCCAAGCCTAGATCGTGCAGCGGCGGCGCATCACTCTGCAAAAAGAGCGCGTGAATATCCTGCGCCGAAAGCCCATTCAAGGCAACTCGATACTGCTCATCAAGGAAGATGCCGCCATTGGCGCCGCTTTGCGCGTAAACAGGCACGCCGGCAATGCTGAGCGCCTCCACATCACGGTAGATGGTGCGTTCAGAGACCTCAAGGCGTTCGGCAAGTTCAGCCGCCCTTAAACGCCCTTTGGTGTTCAAGAGCAGCATCAGGGCAATCAGGCGATCAGCGCGCATTCGCCAACCTCAAATCGTTTGTGTGCTGTCCACTGTTTCCATTATACGCCTCTGAGCAGGCGACACCCAATCTATCCGCGTGAGGTGAATGGCTGTTAGGCGCATAGCCTCTCGTGGTAGCAGGCTGTTTAGCGGCGCCAAGACATGTTCCTACGCAGCAGAATTTTCTTGTGAGGTGCCGCCTCTCATGCACGAACAGAGTTTGGTGTTGCCTTTCTTCTTGCACCAAGCATGAAAAAGCAGATGTTCCGCTGTAATCAGGCACACTTCCGCTATAATCATAGGCAAACCCTAAGCAAAACATCGGCACACAACGTATGAGCGACTCCAACCCGTCAACAGCATATAAGCCGCCGCCCGTCTTCATTGGTGGGCGCTACCGCCTGCTAGAACGGCTTGGTGCCGGTGGTATGGGTGCTGTTTACCGCGCTTATGATCGGCTTACCGCGCAGCAGGTGGCGCTTAAGCGCGTCCTCGCACCCACCGAATCGTTGCAATTTGCCTCGCGTTCCAGCCTGAATACGGAAACCAGTCCGCGGCTTGCCCTTGCCCAAGAGTTTCGCGCCCTTGCCTCACTGCGCCATCCCAATATTATTGCCGTGCGCGATTACGGCTTCGACTCTGAAAGACAGCCCTACTTCACAATGGATGTGCTGGATCGCGCACAGAATCTACTTGCCGCCGCTACCTTTGTGCCGCTGCGCGAGCGCATCAATTTATTGGTGCAAATGCTCCAAGCGCTTATCTACCTGCACCAACGCGGCATTGTTCACCGTGATCTAAAGCCAAGCAACGTTTTGGTTAGTGATGGGCAAGTGCGTGTGCTGGATTTCGGCTTGTCCATTTCCACCAAGCAGGCGGAACAGCGCAGCGGCACCGCCGGCACCCTTGCTTATATGGCGCCGGAAGTCCTCAGTGATAAAGGGCTACCTTCTGCCGCCGCCGATTTGTACGCTGTTGGTGTCATGCTCTACGAGATTTTCGCGGGCGAGCATCCCTTTGATGCAACCAACACTTTTGCGATGATCTTCAATGTCCTGAACTCCGAACCTGATTTGACGCCGATTGATCATCCTTTCCTTGCCAAACTGATTGGGCAACTATTGCACAAAGACCCTAATGGGCGCCTTTCTGATGCACGCGCCGCGCTCGAAATGCTGTGTCTTGCCACCGATTATCCCACACCCGCTGAGTCCATTGCTATCCGTGAGAGTTTTCTGCAATCTACCCAATTGGTTGCGCGTGAAGCAGAACTTGCCCAACTGAACCATGCCCTTGATGCCACCTTGAACGGGCAGGGCAGTGCTTGGGCAATCAGTGGCGAGAGCGGCATTGGTAAATCGCGCTTGTTGGAAGAGCTTCGCACATTGGCATTGGTAAAAGGCGCGCTCACCTTGCTTGGGCAGACGGTTAGCGAAGGTGGCAGCCCATATCAGGCATGGCGCGAACCACTGCGCCGCCTCGTGCTTGCCACCCCCGATCTCACCGACCGTGAGGCAAGCATTCTCAAGCCGCTGATCAGTGATCTGGAGATGCTTATTGAGCGCAGCGTGCCAGACCCACAACAGGTTGATCCGCAGTCAGCGCGGGCGCGCCTACTGACGACCATCAGCGATATTTTGAAGCGACAAGGGCAGCCTATCGCCTTCATCATGGAAGACTTTCACTGGTCGGGCAACGAGAGCGCGGAACTCTTGGCTTGGCTAACCAGTTTGGCAGTTCAAGGGTCGGGCGCGCCGCTGCTGATTGTGGTCAGCTACCGCACTGATGCACCTGCACCGCTGCTGCTACCAGATATGCGCGAAATTCGCCTTGCGCGCCTGCCGCGGGAGGCAATCGCCGATTTAGGTGAGCAAATGCTTGGCGTCAGCGGGCGCTCTGATGAACTAGTGGACTTTCTGCATCACGAGACAGAAGGCAACGCCTTCTTTGTGGTGGAAGTGGTGCGGGCACTTGCCGAAGAAGCGGGGCAGCTTTCGCGGGTGGGCGATCAGGTGCGCAGTATTGGTTTGCCACAGCACATCACGGCGGGCGGCGTGCAGCGTGTTGTACAGGCGCGCTTGGCGCGGGTGCCAAATCGGGCGCGGGCGCTTTTGCAGATTGCAACGCTGCTTGGCAGGCAGCCCGATTTAGTGGTGTTGGAGGCGGCTAATCCAGAGGCTGACCTAGAAGATTGGCTGGATACCTGCACACGGGTAAACGTGATTGAGTTTTTCGATGGACAGTGGCGCTTCACACATGAGAAGCTGCGCGAGGCAATGCTGGAATCGCTGAGTGAAAGCGAGCGACGGTCGCTGCATCGGCGGATTGCTGTTGCTTATGAGCAGGTTTACCCTGAGAGCAGCCAACATGCTGGCATTCTTGCTTACCATTGGCGCGGTGCCGGTGAATTTGGTAAGGAACTCCGCTATACGACGCAGGCTGCCACACAAGCAATACAAGGCGGCGCATATCAGGAAGCATTGCCGCTGCTCAACCGCGCCCGCGAACTCGCCGCCAAGCTGAACGCTGCGCCGCAAACTGAAGCAGGCGTATCGGCTGTTGCCCTGCGGCAAGCCATGTTGGATCGCCAGCTTGCCGATGTGCATTATGCCTTAGGCAACCTTGACCATAACGCGCAGCACATCAATAGCGCGTTGGTGCTGCTTAAACACCCACTGCCGCAGACGCCAAGCCGTCTTGTTCTTGCCATTTTGCAAGCGCTGTTTCAACAAGTTCGTCATCGGCTGGTTGCCAAGCCTACTACGCCGCCAGAGCAAACACGCGCCATCCTGATTGAGGCATCGCAAGTCTATGAGCGCTATGCCCTGCTTAACTATTTACGCAGCAATTTGTGGCATGGTGTTTTGGCAACGCTGCGCTGCTTGAACCTTGCCGAATGTGCCAACACAGCATCGGAAATGGCACGTGGCAACGCCATTGTCTGCCTTGCCCTTGGCGCAGTGAGCCGCTTCAGCCTAGCAGATCGCTATGCACAGCGCGCTTTGGCACTGACCAAACAAGTGCCTGATGATTTGCCAACACGCTTGTGGGTACAGGTTACATGCAGTGTTTATCAAAGTGGCTTGGGGCGGTGGGATTTAGCCCGTGAAGGTTTTTTGGAAGTCGTCGAGATTGCTGACCGCATCAAAGATCGCATCCGCTTGCAAGATGGCGCACGCTTTTTGGCATGGCTAACACGCTGTCAGGGCGAATTTAGGCGCGCTGCCCAGATGCAGCGTGATTTGTTTGTGATGGCAAAGCGCGAGCAAGACCCACTCTATCAGGGTTATGCATGTGTTGGCCACGGTGAGGTCTTGATGCTGATTGGCAAACACGCGGAGGCAGTAGCTGTGCTGCGTGAAGCCACTGAACTGCTCGCTAAGCAGCAGGATATTAACAACGCTCATCTATGGAACTATGGCTTGTTGGCGCAGGCAGCTTGGCTCAGCGGCGACCATGCAACCGCAGCACAAGCGTTGGAACAAGCAGAAGCGCTCAGCGCCCGAATCACTGCCGCAACCTTTTTCACCCTGAGTGGCTATGTAGGCGTGGCAGAAGTGCGCCTTGCCCAATGGGAGCGTGCGCCTGAGGATGCTAACGCCGCGCAGCACGCCCTGACTGCCTGCCGTGCCTTGTTGAAGGTTTCTCGCCGCTATCCAATCGGCTTGCCCAGTGCCTTGCGCTGCCTAGGCAGACTGCACTGGTTGCAGAAGCGCCAGCGCGCCGCTATCGTCCATTGGGAAAAATCATTAGAGGCAGCCCAACGCCTTGCCATGCCCTTTGAAATTGGGCTTGCCCATGCCTTGCTTGGCGAACACAACATCGATCCCACACGGCGCAAGCAGCATTTGCGCGAAGCACGCGATATTTTCGGGCAAGTGGGCGCACAAACAGACCTTGCGCGTGTGCGCGCCTTACTCACACCGTCTGTAGTGGTGTAGGCATATTACACAAAAGGCTAAGTTGTCTCGTGCTGAGGTTGGCGCTAGAATTGACCTGCTTATGAAAGCACGTCTGCCGATGCCAACTGAATTGCACTTTACCAAAGGATTTTTCATGCAAGAGTGGCACTTAAACGCTGAAAGTCCGCTCTCCATGCGGTTCGCTGCTGATGCGCGCCTTAAGCGCACGGACTACACTGACGATCAGTCGTGGGAGATCACTTTTGGCGGTACTGAAGAGCCGTCACTGACCTTTCAAACGCGCTATGGTGGGCGCGTTAATATTGCGCGCCTTGTGCCAATGTGGGTGTTGGATGGGCGCACCGTCTATGCCAGCATGGCGCTTGCCGAACGCCCTGTGCTGCGCGCTTTTACGCCAAGCTATGCCAAAGTGACGGCAAAACTCACCAATGCGCTGCTGTTGACCAGCGAACTGTTTGTGTTTGAGTCGCGGGCGGTGGGCGGGCGCTTCACCCTGCACAATAGCAGTGCCGACGCAATCGAGGTGCGCCTTGAGATGGTAGCGCAGGTGATGCGCGACGATAAACAGCTTGATATGAACATCCTCAGCCTTGAGGACGGCACGGACGCGCTGCACTTAGGGCGCGTGAGCAACTTAAATCCCGTCCTGCTGCTGGAAAACGCTAAAGCACCGCCCGTGGCGCGCTTTCCCGGCACGCCCATCGCGCCGAAATTGGTCAGTTTGTTTAGTGTGCCAGCCAATGGCAGCCTCGCATTGCGCTGGGTGCATGGTGGGCAAATCTCTATGAAGGATAGCCTGCAAACTGCCTTCTTCTGGCTGCGCCGCGCCGATTGGGATGCTGAACTCCGTAAGATTGAGCAGTTGAGCGCTGAAACGCTCAGCATCCAAACGGGCAATGCCGACTTGGACGCCGCGCTCGCCTTCAGCAGTGCTGTTGCGCTCCGCAGCTTTGTGAACGCCACAGGCAGTTTGCCGAATGCCTCGTTTGTCTCGGCGCGCATTCCGTCCCGCGGCTGGAGTCCGCGTGGTGATGGCAGCGATCACGGCTGGCAGTGGAGCGGGCAGAGCACTGCGCTTGCCGCCTTAGCGCTGCCTTCTGTGGCGGCACTTGCGCCTGATTTGGCGCTGGGTGCGTTGCGGAACTTCCTTGCCGTCCGTCAGCCAGATGGCTTCATTGACCTCAAGCCGGGCTTGGGCGGTCAGCGTGCCAAGCTGCTGAGTATGCCGCTGCTGGCATCTACAGCGCTGGCGCTCTACGAACAGACAGAGGATGCCGCCTTTTTGGCAGAGGCACTGCCGATTTTACGCGCCTTCTTTGCGCGGTGGTTCACGCCTGATGCCGACCGTGACCGTGACGGCTTTCCAGAGTGGGTGAACACCACACACAGCGCCTATACAGAGAATCCGCTGTTTGCGCGCTTTCGCCGTTGGGCAGAAAACGCTGACATCAGCAAGGCAGAGTCGCCTGATTTGGCTGCCTATCTGATCGCCGAAGGGCGCGCCTTGCTGCGGATGGGCGAACTGCTCGGCGATAGCACCGATGCAGAGGTGATCACGGCGCACCTGCACAAGCTGGAAGCACACCTTGAGGCGCTGTGGCACGCCGACTTGGGCAGCTACCTCTACCGTGACCGTGATACCGACAAGACCTTACGCGGCGTGAACCTCTTTCGCGGCAAGGGTGATGAGGCATTCGCCGCCAAGACAACGCTCGAAACGCCCAATCGCCTGATTTTGCGCGTGGTTGGCGGGCGCGACGTTGCGCCGCGCTTCTCCGCCGTGATCGAAGGCGTGGACGCCAACGGGCAGCATGTTGCCGAGACGCTGCCAAGCAGCGCCTTCACGTGGTACTACGGCTTGGGCGCAGCAGTTAGCGATCATGTGTACTCACAGGTGAACTACATCAAGTTTGAAGGGCTGATTCGCCTCTTTAACCTTGAAGTGGATACGGTAGACCTGTTCCGCCAAAACCTGACCCAGCTTGCCGCGCTGTGGGCAGGTGCGCCAAGTGCTGAACGCGCCGCCGAGATTGTGGCAACCCTCACCGACCCTGAGCGCTATTGGCGCCCGTATGGTTTGCCCATCTGCCCGACGAATGACCCTGCTTTTGTCGCCAATAACGATGGCGGCAGCGGCGGCGTGTGGCTGCTATGGAACGTGATGGTGTTGGAAGGCTTGCTGCGTTATGGCTATCAGGCAGAGGCGACCGAACTCTTTAAGCGCCTCTTGGCAGCCCAACTGAAGGCGCTGCGCCGCGATCACGGTTTCCGTGAGGGCTACAACAGCGAGACGGGCGAAGGCTTAGGCGATGTAGACGAATTATCGGGCATTGTGCCGATCAGCGCCTACCTGCGCCTGATTGGCTTGCGAGTTGTGAACGCACGCCGCGTCTGGGCAGGCGGCACCTTCGCCTTTGATCACCCCGTCACGGTGCGGCGCGGCAGCCTGCAAGTGACACGGCGCAGCGACGGCACAACGGTGCAGTTTCCATCCGGCAAAGTGGTGGAGGTGGACTCAACCTGGCAGTTGATCGAGGATGATACGCCTGAGCCAGCCGTTGAGCCACCAGCACCCGAACCTGAGCCAAGCCAAGCGCCAACGCCGACGCCAATCAGCATCCTTGAGCCAAGCGATGATCAAAGTGATCTGGTGAGCGATCTCACACCAGCGGACGGCGAGTCGATCCCGGTTGAGTCGCTGCGCGATGCCACGCAAGAAATTCAGATCAGCCAGATTGACTTCGACACAGCCTCCGAGATACTCAAAGCGCCGCCGCCACCTAGCAGCACGCCCGCACGCGGCACCATCAAAATCACAGTGCGCGGCGCACCCAAAACGCCACTGCCATCCGATGATCCAACCGCAGAGTAATCACCGGTAAGGGCGAGATCCATCTCGCCCTCACTTTAGCGCGAATAGCCTTGCCGCGTCTGGACGTTGTAGCCCGTCAGTTCGACGTATGCCACACCGCTGATCGGCTGTCCATTTTGCGTCCCTGTCACCCGCGCCGCGCCCTCGTAGTAGGCAGTGGTCGTGTTCAGTTCCTGATCGCGCATGAACGGTTGCACTTCTAGTTCTAGGATGCCATCCGACGTGTTGATCGTCAGCCGCCAGCCGTGCGGATAAACTGCACCGGTGCGCGGACTCGTCCATGTGCCAAGCGGTGTGATGCTATAATCGCCCGCTGCCATCGAGAGGTAGCGCGTGCTGCCGTCAGCGTTCACGAATGTGCCGTTAGAGGTTGGCTCAATGCCGCCATCGCGCAGCCGAATCTGATAGAGCATGATCTCGCGCTCATCATCGAGCTGGATTGAGAACCAATCCCAGCCGAGCGCGTCCTCACCTAGCACGCTGGTGCTGTACTCGTGATCAAACCATGCGGTGCCGCTGACCGTGAACTGCTCACCGCGCACCGTGATTGTGCCTTCCAAAAGTGAGCGCGTGAAGCTGTAGTAGTAGCTGGCGTTGCCCTCACCCTTGTTCTTCGTGCTGAAGCCGCGATCACCTTGGAAGACGATAGGCTTACCCATCCGCAGCCGCACATCCATGCCCAGATCACCTTCGGCAGTCCGTAAATGGTAGCCTTGTCCATCGGCATCAAAGGTGATTGCCCAGTCTTCAATCCAGATTTTGGCGTAAGGCTCGCCCTGCGCGCCTGCCAAGCCTGCTGCGCCGCGTGCAAAACGCTCTTTGAAGTAGAACTGATCGGCGGCAATATCGGCAATGGCAAAGTCTGCGAAGTAGATTTGGTTGGTTGCCCACTCCGATTGGCGTTCGGGCATGGTTGGCGTCAGCGCACGCCGAAAGATCGTGAATTTCAGCCCAAAGCGCCGTCCATCCGCCGTCTGGACGTTGGCAGTGTTGTACCACCACTCGGTTTGATATTCAGGGTGCGCGCCGTGATCGCGTGGGAAGTTGAATTCCTTCACTTCGGTCACTCGCGCAAAGCCTTCCACATCGCCGCCGCTGAGTGCCGCCACCACATCCGCGCTGAATTCGGGCTGTGTTTGCCCGCGCAAGCCGTTCACGCCGATCAGAGCAGCGCCCAGCACACTAATCACAATTAGCAGTATGAAGATGCCTCTACGAGTCATGTGTTTCCTCTCTCACTCCAAGCGCAAGGCGCGGGCAGGCTGAATGCGCCCGATCCGCAGTGCCGGATAAATGCCCGCCAACAGCGACGCCACCAATGCTACCACCGCTGCTTGCGCGTAAAACTCTGGGCGCAAGCCAAGCGTCAGCGTCCAGCCGAAGCTACGTAGGTTGATGATATAAACCAGCACCCATGCCAGCACCGTGCCAACCGGCACCGCCATCACCGCCGCAATTGCACCCATCAGGCTTGTCTCGGTCAGCGTTAGGCGGAAAAGCTGGCGGCGCGTCATGCCGTTGGCGCGCATAGTGCCAAATTCGCGGGTGCGCTCCAATTGCAAACTTGCCAGTGCGGATAGGATGCCGATGAAGGCGACCACCGTTGCCAGCAAGTTCAGCGCTGTGGTGATGGCAAACGTCTGATCAAAGACGACCAGCACACTCTCACGCAGATCGCGGTTGGATTGCACCAAGAGTTCTTGCTGTCCATCAAAGGCGGCGCGTATGGCGCTTACCACGTCCGAGACGGCGTACTCAGGTGCGACCCATGCCGCAATGGTCGAGATATACGGATCGTCGTAAAACTGCAAGTAAACATGCCGCCGCAGCATGACCGTCCCCTGATCGCCACTGTAATCCACCATGAAAGCGGCAATCGGGAAGGTCTGCTGACCGCGATCCGTGAGGAGCGTGATCGTCTGCCCAGCGGCAATTGGGATGCTGCGTTGCCGCGCAAAGGTCTCACTGACCATCACTGCGCCTTCACCCAACGCCGCCCAAACCGCCTCATAATCACCGATCTGCCAGACGAAACGGCGCGTCCCCATTGAAGTATCGCGGTCAATCGAGGTAAGCAGCACTGGCTGCGGATCGTTCGGACGGATTACGTCTACGCTGCGCGAAACACCGACCTCAGCCACGCCCGCGATGCCACGCACCACATCCGCCGCGCTTGGCTCCACCGGCACATCTTGCCGCACCGCCGAAATGGAAGGCGGACTAATCAGCACATCGGCGCGGATTGTATCAGCCAGCCAGCCTTGCACGTCGTTGCGGAAGCTGCCAACCATCGCGCTGATGCCAACAATGACCGAAACGGAGACCATCAGCGCGGCGATGGCAACGCTGGTGCGGCTTAGGCTGCGGATGATGCTGCGCGGCGCCATCAAGCCTAGCACGCCAGCCAGCGCGCCGCTCAGCGGACGCAAGCTGTTCATCAGCAGCAAGGTTATCAGCGGCGTGAACAGCGAAAAACCAACCACAATGCCGAAGAGCGCCACAAAGTTCACCTCTAGGCTTGGCAAGCTGAGCGCGGCAAGCGAAAGCGCCACGGTCAGCGCGCCGCCAAGCGTTGCCAGTGGCACAGCGCGCCGCACCTTACGCTCAATATCGCTGCGCTTGAGCGTGCCGCTGGGCGGCGTGTTGGTTGCCTCATAGGCGGGCAGCAGCGCGGCAAAAATCGCCGCACCCACACCGATCAGGGCACCTTTGGCAAGCGAGAGCGTCGGAATATCCACATTGCGAACAGTGACTGTGAAATACAGGCTGCTGACCGTCTGTGTGACGATGATGACCGCCACTCTACCCATGATCACGCCAGCAATCAGCCCTATCAGCACGCCAATCACTGCCAGAAGCACCGCTTCCCAGATCACCATGCCGAAAATCTGATCGCGGGTGACGCCTAAGGCACGCAGCGTGCCAATGATCGGGCGGCGCTGCACCACTGAAAAGGTGACCGTGTTGTAGATCAGAAACATGCCGACCACCAGCGCCAACAACGAGAGCGCCGTCAGGCTGAGGTTGAAGGCAGCCGTGATCTGCCCAACAGCGCTGGCACGTGCGCCGGCAGCCTGAATGGTTGCGCCGAGTGGCAGAGCAGCCTGAATGCGCGCCAAAAGTGCCTCGCCTGCTGCCGTCTCTGGAATGATCAGGTCAATGTTGGTCAGGCGTCCTAGCATGTTCAGCACCTCTTGCGCCGTGCTGACATCGGCAATGAGCAAGTCTTGCAGCCCTTGTGCGGTCACCTCATCAGATGGGCGCAGCAAGCCAGCGATAGTCAGGGTGTGGCGCGTCGGACCGTAGCGCAAGGTCAGCGTATCGCCTTCTTGCAAGCCGTACTGTGCCGCCAGTTGTTCTGCCATCAGCACCATGTTCGGCTGTGTTAGGAAGGTCGTTACACCTGCAATATCGGCGTTGGCGTTCGCCGCGCCTAAGTTCAGATAGCCGCGAAAAGGCGCCTCGGCAAACGGATCAATGCCGAATATTCGGAGCGGCTGCCCGTCCAGTTCAAGGGCTTGTGCGTAGGCAGTCACCACTGGCGCTGCCTCGCGGACGCCCAGATCAAGGCGCAACTGGCGGTAGAGTTCGTAGGAGACGCCATTCGGTCCGCCCACAATTTGGTGCGTTGTGCGTCCGGTCAGGCTCTCGGTGAAGATTCCAAAGGCGCGTGTCGCGCTGGCGTTGGCAATATCTATGGCGACGATCATTGCCACACCGAGCGCCACGCCCAAGATGAACATTGCCGCCTGAAACGGGCGGCGCAACACAGCGCGCACCATCACGCGCCGCAGTGAATTCGGTAGAGTGAGCATTCAAAACAATCCCTTGATCAGTGTGCCTCATTGGGATGCAAGATGATAGGCGCGCAGGGCTGCCGATAGAAATTCGCTCGATTGGTCGCCCGCACCAAGCGCTCAGCGTTAGTCACATCATCGCGCAATGTCAGCAGACGATAGATGGCACGTCCGTCGGTGCGGATGCGCCACATTTGCGCGCCGCGCCGCACATCATAGGCAGCCACAAAGCTCTCGCCGGTGGGTGTTTGCCATGCATAGTGCAAGGTGCGGCTGTCGGCTGTCCACGCCGTCCAGACGGCAGGCGTCATGTGCAGCGGGTTGTGGACGCGGATATTTTCCGCCAAAACGATCTCAGGCTTGCCGCTGTAAGCGCGCAAGACCAAGCGGAATGTATTATCGCCGTAGTAGGCAGCCACGCTCTCTATCCGCGCCGCTGTGATGTAGCGCAGATTAGGCGCAAGCATTTGATAGCGCTGCTCAACCGCAGGCACAGGTTTGCTCTCAAGGCGCGCACCATTGCTCAAATCGTGATGAGTCACCCAGTAGTACACACCGTGCCGACTGACCGAAAAGCGCTGAAAATAGACAAGGCAGCCTGTGCCGTTTTGCAGTGCCGCGCCAACTGTCCGCGCCGCCCCAAACAGCAGGGCAAGGCAGGTAGAGACGGCAATAACCACAAACGGCAGGCGCATCATACCCTACGCCTTTGGCTCGGCGATCAGCTTGCCTTCATGAATGTGGTAGACCACATCGGCAAACGGCACCACTTCAGGATTATGGGTCGCCATGATGAGCGTTTTGCCCTCATTGCGGGTTAGCTCCAAGAGCAGGCTCAGCACTTTGCCGCCTGTTTCTTCATCAAGGTTGCCGGTCGGCTCATCAGCAAGGATGAGGAATGGCTCGTGAATCAGGGCGCGGGCAATGGCAACCCGCTGCTGTTCGCCGCCGCTCAGCCGATCAGGATAGGCATCGGCACGGTGCGCCAGCCCAACGCGCTCCAGCAAGGCGCGGGCGCGCCCTTCGCTGTGGCGGCGCGGCTTGCCTTGCAGCTCAAAGGGCAGGCTGACGTTCTCAAGGGCGGTCAGGGTCGGGATCAGGTTGAAGAACTGGAAGACAAAGCCGATATGATCACGCCTGAAAAGCGTTAGCGCACGCTCGTTCAGCGCCGTGAGGTTCGTCTCGTTAATCCAAATCTCGCCGCTGCTTGGCACGTCTATGCCACCGATCAGGTTGAGCAGCGTGCTTTTGCCGCTGCCACTCTTGCCGAGCAACACCACAAAATCGCCTACGTTGAAGTCGGCATCCAGCGCGTGCAGAATGGTGCGCTGCACGCCTGCTTCTTCATATGCTTTGCTCAGGTTACGCAGGCGCACAATCGGCGTGCTGGAGCGCGCTAATGTGCTGCTTCGGTGCGCGGTGGTCAAAGTGAGCGCCATAAATCAGCCTTTCTGAACGGCAGGGTAGCATTGTGAACAAACTTTGTGCATTGTATAAGATAGTAAGAGTCTTTGGGCGCAGCGTCAAATAAGTTTGTGATGAGAAGCACAAATTAGCATAATTCAGCCTTGATGCGCTGCCTTTCATGCCAATTGGTAGTATAATGTGGGTGTATGGCGTGTATGCGGGAGCATTGATATGCCGCTAAGCGATGCCGAACTACAACAACTTATCCGTTTGCTGATTCCAGTGTTTCAGGACAGCGGCACGCGCCGCTACTTGATCGGCATGGCATTCCCCTCAGATTTGAACCGCCGTTCAGCCATTGCGTTGGATAGTCCGCCGCGCCAATTTGCCTTTGAAATGGTGGATTACTACTATCAGCGCGCACCAAGCGACCTGATCACCGTGCTGCACGTTGTTCAAGAAGAACAAGGTGGTGATTTGGCGCGTGCGCTGCAACCCTTTGTGGATAAACTGGCGCAATCGGTCAGCCAAGCTTACACACCACCTGCACCATCAGCCGCTGAACAGCCTACTTATAAACTGTTTATCAGCTATCGGCGCAAAAGCTGGGAGCTGACGAAACACCTTGCGGCTGATCTGCGCCAACACATGAACGCTGACGTTTTCGTTGATTTCAGCGGTATTGATGAGGCAGACTTTGATCGTTCAATTTTGCGTCACCTTGCCGAGAGCGATTGTGTGTTGGTGATTGTGACCGAACACACCTTCTCGGAACGTATTCACCAACCCGATGACTGGGTGCGCCGCGAAATTTCAGAAGCACTGCGGCTTGGTAAGCCAATCTTGCTTGTTTCGCGGGAAGGGCAGTTACCGCCTGCCAACCTGCCTGATGATATTCGCTCGATTGGTGGCAAACAAGCTGTCACCTTTTACCGCGCCTGCTGCTGCGCTGCCTGCCGCTGCCGACGCTTTGGAGGAAGAAGCGCTATCCCTCAGCCATTCCGACCAGAAAGCTGATCTAGAACGCGCTGAAACACTTCTAGCAAGCCTTTCGCCATCCACAGTGGTGCGGATTGCCCAACGCGCTGTAGTGAAAAAGCTGGCAGACATTCACGCCGCAGAGGCAGCCGCTACACACCAACAAGCCAGTGCAGAGCGTGCCTACCGCAAGTTGGAGCAACTCATCCCGCTGATCACCACGCCTGAGAGCCTGAGTGAAACGCAAGCCGCTTTGCGCCAATTCAAGCGCGATTATCCACAACATGGCGATCCGCATGGCATTGCGCGCCAACTGACTGCCCTTAAGCGTCGCTTCAAATCTGCGGCTGAGCCTGCGCCACCGCCAACCTTAAGTGCTGCCAGCGCGCCACGTGCGGCTGACTCGGACATTCTTGAACACGCTCACCACCTGATTCAACAGTCTGCCTATACAGAGGCATTCGCCCTCTTGCAGACCTTCGTAAACGAACACCCTGATCATACTGAGGCATGGTTTCTTTTGGCGCATGTGGTGGATACACCCGCGCAGATGGCGGAAGCATTGCGGCATGTGCTGCATTTGCAGCCTAACCACGCAGAAGCACAGGGCGTTTATGCTCAGCTTATGCGAGAGTTTCCAGAGCTTGCTACGCCTGAGTCCGCAGAAGCATTCGCACCTACTTACGCTGAACAAGATACTTTTAGTGCATCCTTCGCGCAGCTTTTCAGCCCATATCTTGGTGCGCCGCCCAAACCATCCGCTGCCCCTCAAGAGGACTATGGTGATTTCGGTGCGCTTTTCCGCACTGGTAGCACCGAGTCTAGCAGCAGCACCGAAGCTGATGATCCTTTCCGCGCCCTGTTTAGGGCAGGCTTTGGCACACCACCCGACGACGACGAATAGGCAAAGGGACAGTACTTATTATGGCTTTCTCACTCAGCGATCACCCACACCGCCGTTTTAACCCACTCAGCGGCGAATGGATACTGGTTTCGCCACACCGCACCAAGCGCCCTTGGCAAGGGCAGATCGAAACACCGCCCGCCGAAGTGCGCCCTGAATATGATCCGCAGTGCTACCTTTGCCCAAGTAACGTGCGCGCCAATGGCGAGCAAAATCCTGAGTACGCCAGCACTTACGTCTTCACCAACGATTTTCCCGCCCTGCTGCCTGAAACGCCGTATGGTACCCATGCGCCGCACCCATTGCTGCGCGCCGAATCTGAGCGCGGGACGGCGCGTGTGGTGTGCTTCTCGCCGCGCCACGACCTCACCCTTGCCGAGATGGAAACGCCCGCTATTCGCCTTGTGGTAGATGAATGGTGCAGACAGTACGCCGAACTGGCTGCCTTGCCCAACATCAGCTATGTGCTGGTCTTTGAGAACCGCGGCGCGATGATGGGCGCCTCTAATCCGCATCCGCACGGGCAAATTTGGGCAACCGAACATCTGCCGCAGCAGATCAGCTTGGAAGATGCCACACAGCGCGCCTATTGGCAGCAACACAGGCGCTCCCTGCTGGCAGACTACCTTGAGGCAGAGTTGGCAAGCGGCGAACGCCTGATCCACCTGAACGCACATTTTGCCGTGCTGGTGCCGTTTTGGGCGGTGTGGCCCTTCGAGACGATGATCATCAGTCGGCGGCACGTCGGCGCGATGACCGATCTGACCACTGATGAACGCGATGCGCTTGCCGATGCACTCCACGCGCTCACCGTCCGCTACGACAACCTGTTCCACGTCTCGTTTCCCTATTCGGCAGGCTTTCACGTCCGCCCAACAGCCGAAGGTGACTGGGCGCACTGGCACTTTCACGCCCATTTTTATCCGCCGCTGCTGCGATCTGCCACCGTGCGGAAATTTTTGGTCGGCTATGAGATGCTTGGCACGCCACAGCGCGATATTACCGCCGAACAGGCAGCCGAACGGCTGCGCGGCTTGTCGTCCGTCCACTATAAGCAAGCGCGGGAATGGTGAAGGCTATATAGGGCTGACCATCCCCCGTTTTTGCGAAAACGTACCGATTTGCCGTTTAGTAAATCAGTAAAACTTGTCTTTGCGATATATTGTTACTGATACTGAATGGCATTCTAAAGGATAATCAAGATGAAATATCCGCCTGAAATGTCGGGGTCATTTTTGCTTGGACAAATCCCAGAGTTTGTGAAAGATCAGCTAGGCTTTTATCGTGGGATTCTGCCTAAATATGGGGATATATGCGCTTACCGCGTCTTTAGAAAACGGCATTACTATGTGCAGAATCCCGATTATATTCAGCAGATTATGACCAGCGCCAAGTGGGTTCGTACCCAGATTTCGCGTAAGATGCTCGGCTCATTCTTGGGTGAGAGCGTTTTTTCGCAAGAGGGCGCCCTGCACTTAGGGCAGCGCCGCCTGATGCAGCCTGCCTTCCACCGCGAACGCTTGGCACACTACGCTGAAATCATGGTGGCGCAGACCGCCAATATGCTCAGCACGTGGCAGGACGGCGAACAGCGCGACATGGTGGATGAGATGATGCGCCTCACCTTAGAGATCGTCTCGCAAGCACTCTTTGGCACCAGCACCAGCCGCGAGGCAGCCGAAATTGGCGAGGCGCTTTTGATCATCCAGCGTGGCATTGAAGAAGACTATCGCCGTTATTTGCTTTTGCCCGCATGGCTGCCCGTCATCCGCTTTGGCAAGGCGAACCGCGCCGTGCAGGTTTTGCAGCAGACCACCCAACAGATTGTGGCGGCGCGCCGTGCCGCCAAGCGCGAGCAAAACGATCTGCTCGACCTGCTGCTGAGCGCCCAAGATGAAGATGGCAGCCGTCTGAGCGATGATCAGGTGTGTGGGCAAGTGCTGGCGCTGCTCTTTGCCGGGCATGAGACGACCGCCAATACGCTGGCGTGGCTGTGGTACCTTTTGGCAAAACATCCACAGGTGCTGGCAAAGCTGCGCGCTGAAGTGAACAAAGTCTGCGGCGATAGGCTGCCCAGCATGGCAGACGCGCCACACCTGAAATATGCCGAGATGGTCTTTAAGGAGACGCTGCGGCTGCATCCAGCGGCGTGGTATGCTGAGCGCACGCCGCTGGAAGACACTCAGCTTGGTGAGTATGCCGTACCAAAAGGGGCGCCCGTCTCTATCTGCGTCTATGCGCTGCACAGCGATCCGCGCTACTTTGAGCAACCTGATCAGTTCATCCCAGAGCGCTTCGCGCCCGAAAATATCGAGAAAATTCACCGCTACGCCTACTTGCCGTTTGGGTTAGGCGCACACCAGTGCATTGGCAATCAATTTGCCCTGATTGAAGGGCAGTTGATCTTAGCGACGATGGCAGCGCGTGTTGATCTGAGCCTGCCTGAAGGCTATGTGCCAAAGCCGCGTGCGTTCATCACCTACGGCATCGAAAATGGCTTACCCATGCGTGTTGGTGTGCGGCAGCCCACCCTTGCTTAGCGCCTGCCGCACCCTAAGTTTATCGGTTCCCTTTTAGAGAGGATACGCAAATGATCCGCAAAGTCTTTGTTCTGCTGCTGGCAGCCTGTGTTAGCTTACTGGCGCCGCTGCCTGTCAGCCATGCACAATCGGATCGCAGTGCCTTAATTGCCTTCGTCGCAGCTGCCTATGAGGCAATGACGGTTAACCAAAGCTATGCCAAGCAAGATACAACGCAGCTCAGCATGACGCTTGCCACACAAGGCATTTCGATAGAGATGCACATGGATAGCACTTCTGAGGGTGTCGCACAGCTTGGCGCAACCCTTGAAGATCACGCCATACAGACTAAAGTGACTCAACATATGAAGATGTCACTCGCCACAGGGCAAGTTTCAGAAGGTGACATGGTCAGCGAGATGATCTTGCTGAACGGCGTCCTTTACATGCGCGCCCTAGAGCAAAACGGCATCTTGGCTGGCACGCAATCTGAGAAATGGCAAACCTTGACCAAGACCGAGAGCAGCGAAGGCATGAACGACGGCGCCCTCAACTACGATGCCTTGCTCTCGACCATGACAGGCGCACGGCTTGCCCTGACCGATGAGAGCGTGCTGAGCATTGTGGAAGTGGCAGCTGATCCCATTGATGGGCAGGCGATGCGTGCCTTCGAGATCGAATTCAACGCTGCCGCGCTCAGTGATTTGATCACACAGATGGCAGGCGCTTTTAATCTTGGCAATCTGGGCGTTGACGTGGAAAAACTGCTGCAAGACATGTTTGAGAACGCCAAAATCCAAGCCAAACTGTGGATTGGTGTTGAGGATAACCTCATTCACCGTACCGAAAACGCCATCGAAATTGACACGGAGCTTGAACTGATGGGCTACACCTTTGACCTGAAGATGGTGCAGCGCAGCACGGAAAACTATAGTGATTTCGGGCGCACGGTTGAGATCAGCGTCCCACGTGACTAAGCCTCAAGGCGCGTCCCTCTCCAAAAATTTGGAGAGGGACCGCACCCACGGTCGGCTGCGGGCACAATGCCCTACACCGCCTGTCCCATCCGCGCTTGCTTGCGCTTTTGTGCGTCCATCGCGGCGATGGCGGCAATTGCCACAATGTCATCTACCGAATCGCCCGTTTGCAGCACATGCACCGGCGCGCCCACACCCAGCAAGATCGGACCGATTGCCTCTGCACCGCCCAAGTTTGCCAGCAGCTTATAGGCGATGTTTGCCGATTGCAGGTCGGGAAAGACCAGCACGTTTGCATCGCTGACCTGCGAGAACGGGAAGCGTTCCGCCATCGCCTCAGGCGAGACGGCAAGGTCTGCCTGCACCTCACCATCCACCAGCAGGTCAGGACGCTTGCGCCGTGTGATCTGCACCGCCTGCGCCACTTTCTCGCTCAGCGGATGCCGCGTGCTGCCAAAGTTGCTGAAGGAGAGCATGGCAATGCGCGGCTTTAGGTCAAGCTGGGCAGCAAAATCGGCGGCAAGGATGGCGATCTCGGCAAGGTCTTCGGCGTTCGGCTCAATGTTGACCGTTGCATCGGTGAACAAGTACACCTTTTGGTTAGCAACCATGATGTAAACGCCGCTTGCCAAGCGTGCGCCGGGCTGCGTGTGGAAGATTTGCAGAGCAGGGCGGATGACCTCTGGATACTCGTAGGTTAGCCCGCTGATGTAGGCATCGGCATCGCCTTGCGAGACCAACATCGGACCGAACACATTCGGCTCAAGGATTGCCTCATGGGCAGCACGCAGCGTTACGCCGCGCCGCTGGCGCAGTTGGTAGTATGCCTCTGTGTAGGCGTCGCGCTTTTCAAAGCTGTGTGGATCGACAATCTGTGGCGAGAACTCCAAGCCGAGATCGGCAATCGTGGCGCGGATGGTCGCAGCGCGCCCGATCAAGATCGGCTTGCCGATGCCTTCTTCCGCCACAATCGCCGCCGCACGGATCACACTGCTCACTTCGCCTTCGCCAAAGACCAAGCGTTGCTTTTCGCCCATGCGCGCCTTTTGGATGATCTGAAGGCGCGTGCGCCGCCCAACGCCTTGCCGTGCCGCCAACTGGTTGCGGTATTCCTCTACATCAAAGCGTTCGATGCGCGCTACGCCGCTCTCAAAGGCTGCCTGTGCCACTGCCGGCGCCACATAAAGCAGCACACGTGGATCAAGCGGCTTGGGAATCAGGTATTCGGGACTGTATTTCAGGCTGGTTAAGCCATAGGCGTGCAGCACGCTATCTGGTACATCTTCCATCGTCAGCGCGGCAAGGGCGTTGGCGGCTGCCACCTTCATCGCCTCGTTGATGGTGCGCGCACGCACGTCCAGCGCGCCGCGAAAGATAAACGGGAAACCCAGCACATTGTTGACCTGATTGGGCAAATCGCTGCGCCCAGTCGCGATCAAGGCATCCGGGCGCACCTGGCGCGCCAATTCGTACTTGATCTCGGGGTTTGGGTTGGCAAGCGTGAACAGGATCGGGCGCTCTGCCATGCCTTCCAGCATGGTTGGTGTGACGACATCAGCGACGCTCAAGCCAAGCAGCATGTCCGCACCTTCAAGGGCATCTGCCAAGGTGCGCTTGTCCGTTTGGCGGGCGAACGGCATTTTGAACTCATTCATGCCTTTGGTGCGCCCTTCGTAAATCACGCCGGTGGTATCCACCATCAGGATGTTTTCCATCCGCATCCCAAGCGAGACGTAGAAGTACGCTGTGCTGATGGCAGACGCGCCAGCGCCACTGATGACCAGCCGCAACTCTTCAATGCGCTTGCCCACGATCTTCAGCGCGTTGAGCAGTGCCGCACCGCTGATGATCGCTGTGCCGTGTTGGTCATCGTGAAAGACTGGAATATCGAGCTGTTCGCGCAGGGTGCGCTCAATGTAGAAGCATTCAGGCGCTTTGATGTCCTCAAGGTTGATGCCGCCAAGCGTCGGTGCGATTGCCTTGCACACAGCGATCACGACTTCCGGATCGTGCGAGTCAACCTCAATATCAAACACATCCACGTCGGCAAATGCCTTAAACAGCACGCCCTTGCCTTCCATGACGGGCTTGCTGGCAAGCGCGCCGCGATCTCCTAGTCCGAGGATCGCTGTGCCGTTGCTGACGACTGCCACAAGGTTGCCCTTCGCCGTGTAGTCATATGCCTTGAGTGGATCAGACTCCACCGCGAGGACTGCCTCTGCCACGCCGGGTGAGTAGGCAAGCGAGAGATCGCGCTGGGTGAGCAGTGGTTTGGTCGGCTTGACCTCGATCTTGCCGGGTCTGCCGCGCATATGGTACTCAAAGACATCTTCAGGGGTGATTTTCATGACGATTAAATCCTTTCTGGGTGCGGTGAGGGACGCCGCACAGCATCTATGATGACTCGGACAAGGCGGGAACACTGCCCGCCTTGTCTCTCACAAGTGACTCAGTTTTGCTACGCCGACCAGTTGGCGTGGAAGCTGCCTTCGCGGTCGGTGCGCTCAAAGGTATGGGCGCCGAACAAGTCGCGCTGCGCCTGAATCAGGTTGGCAGGCAGGCGCTCACTGCGATAGCTATCATAGTAGGCGAGTGAGGCGCTGAAGGCAGGCGTTGGTACACCTGCACGGATCGCTGTGGCAACCACCTCCCGCCAGTCTGCCTGATAGTCGCTCAATGCGGCGCGGAACTTCGGCGCCAGCATCAGGTTTGCCAAGTGCGGATCAGCCTCGTAGGCATCGGTAATATCGGCAAGGAAGCGCGCCCGAATAATGCAACCTGCCCGCCAAATGGCAGCCGTCTTGCCAAGCGGCACGTCGTAGTTATATTCTTGGCTTGCCAGCGCGATGAGCGCCATGCCCTGTGCATAGGCGGCAACCTTGCTGCAATAAAGCGCACGGCGCACCGCCTCGATGAAAGCTTTTTTATCGCCCGTGAAGCTATAAGGGGCTGGTGCGCCCAGCAGTTGGCTGGCAGCAATGCGCTCTGCTTTGAAGGCAGAAATAATGCGCGCCTCGACGGCGGCAGTCAGGGTGTGCGTTGGCGCGCCCAGATCAAGCGCGTTTTGGCTTGTCCATTTGCCGGTGCCCTTCTGCCCGGCTGCATCTAGGATGTAGTCCACCAGTGCGCCCGCTTGCCCTTGATCATCCGCCTTGCGGAAAATTTGCGCCGTGATCTCGATCAGGAATGAGTCGAGTTCACCGCTGTTCCACTCGGCAAAGACTTCGGCAAGTTCAGCGTTGTTCAAGCCGACCACGCGCTTGAGGATGTCGTAGCTCTCGGCAATAAGCTGCATATCGCCATATTCAATGCCGTTATGCACCATCTTGACGTAATGCCCGGCGCCGCCGCGCCCTAGATAGGTGACGCACGGCGCGCCATCGCTCGGCGCTTTGGCAGCAATCGCCGTCAGGATCGGCGCAACCATGCCATATGCCTCAGGTGTGCCGCCCGGCATCAGGCTCGGTCCCCAAAGCGCGCCTTCTTCGCCGCCACTGACGCCCAAACCGAGAAAGCGGATGCCGTGTTCTGCCAAACGCGCCTCACGCCGTTCGGTATCGGGAAAGTAGCTGTTGCCGCCATCAATGATGAGATCGCCTGCCTCTAGGAGTGGGATGAGCTGATCAATCACAGAGTCGACCGGCGCGCCTGCCTTCACCATAATCTGAATGATGCGCGGCTTCCGCAGCAGCGCCACAAAATCTGGTAAGGTGTGCGCGCCCGTGATCGGCTGCGCCCTGTGCAACGCTAAAAATTCATCGGTGGCGGCGGCGGTGCGGTTATACACTGCCACATGGTAGCCGTTGCGCGCCATGTTCAGCACCAAATTCTGCCCCATCACCGCCAAGCCGATCAGCCCAATGTCATGCTCAGACATGCCTCACTCGCTTTCGTCGTCTATTGCTGTATGCCCTAAGCGTAACGCCATCGGCACAGCCTGTCAAAGCGGAGGAGAGGCAGCCGCCGAATCAGGTATCCTCATCCGAATCTTCGTTAGGATAGCTACCTAGCGGCGGCACAGATTCCTCGCTGCCTTCCTCTAGGGCGGTGAAGCGCATAAAGGCGCGCTCAATCGGACTCATGTCCTCAGGATATTGATTGTCATCGTAGGATTCGAGAATGCGGTAGCCTTCTTTGATGTAGCTGCGAATGGTGTGCGGGCTGATGCCCATTTCATCGGCGGCAAGCTGCGCTGGCATCCCTTCAATGACGCATAACCACAACGCTTGGCGAATGCGCTCCGTCAGTTCGGGATATTCACGCGGGCGCGGCAAAACATCCGCCACATCCAGCAGTGCCGAATGGTGCGCTTGCAGCACAGCGCGCACGCCCTTTGTGACGGTGAAGGGCTTTTGCATGGCGTAGATGATGGCGTTCATCAGCAGCAGGCGCACCTCATTCCGCAGAAAGTAGGCGCGTGCTTCGGCAGCGTGCGCCAACTGCACACGGGTAGGTGTGTTTTGGTGGGCAAGGCAGATCACGTGCAGGTTGGGAATGATAAGCCGAAAATGCCGCACAATCCGAGACAGATCAGCATCGGTGTAGGTATCCGAGTCAAAGAGCAGCACATCGGGATATTCCACATGCGGCAAATCTTCCAGCACCGCCAGCGCCCGATCGAACGACTCCGCCAAGCCAACGACCCGTGTGCGCCGATCCCACGCCATATAGCTGTTGAGCGCACGCAGCGCGTAGAAATCATGGTCAATGATCATCACTTTCAGATTTATGCGTTGGATCATTGCGCGTTTTCCCTTGCCGTTTCCCGCCAACCTAAGTGCTGGATAAGTATAGCGCAGCACCTAGCATTCTGCCTTGCTTTTAGCTAGTATAGGGCGCTGTTTGTAAGATGAGCAACCATCTGGATACTGCGAGTAACAATGATGAAACTTCGAGGGTGTTTGACATTTTTCGGGCGTGCGGCGGTGCTGATCGCCTTGCTGATCGGCGTGATTGTGCTGGCGAATGCAGCCTTAGGCAGCCTTCGTGAGCTAACCGCACGTGCCGAACGGCGCGCCCTGATCGAACAGCACAGCACTGTTTTTCCCGGCACTGCCACCGCCGTGCAAGAAGGCAGGCTGAGCGTGCCGACTCCAACGCCGCTTGCCGCGCAGCTTGGCACGGAATTAGGCGCAGTGCTGCCCGCCCGCTACATGCCGCCCGTTGCCCAACAAGGCAACTTCGCGCCGCCGCTGCTGCCAACCAACACGCGCCGCCCAACCCGCACCCCTGATCCAAGCGCCTTCACGCCCACGCCCGAACCAAGCCCAACCGCGCCGCTTGCCACCAGCACCTTGCCGCGTGTGCCAGTGCGTGAGACCTGCACCGACCGCCCTCAACCGACGGCAATCCCTGCCCGTGCGCCGCGCCTGCGCTCTGAAGATGACATCTTGAACATCATCTTGTTGGGCAGCGATGACGATTTGCAGCCGAACGAACCCTCCTTCCGCACCGATACGATGGTGATCGTCTCTATCAACCGCACCGTTGGCAGTGTGGCAATGCTCAGCTTGCCGCGTGATCTATACATTTGCATCCCACAGCTTGGAATGCAGCGCCTCAACGTTGCCTATGGCTGGGGCGAGTCGGTTGGATGGTCGCCAGGCGGCGGCTTTGGCTTGCTGCAAGAGACGATCCTCTACAACTTTGGCATTCCCATTCACTTCTATGCACGGGTCAGCTTCATCGGTTTCCGCCAAATCATTGATACGCTGGGTGGCATTAATGTGGCGGTCGAATGTCCAATGATTGACCAACTGCGCTTCACCGGGCAGTACGATGCACAGCAAACGCCCATCTACGCGCCCTATACCCTTGATGTCGGCTACTACCGCATGGATGGCTCGTTAGCGCTGTGGTATGCACGGGTGCGCCAACGCCTGAGCGACTTTGACCGCAACCGCCGCCAACAGCAGATTTTGCGCGCCATCTGGCGGGAAGCATTAGCGCAAGGCTTGTTGCAGAAGGCACCCGAACTCTGGGGGCAGGCAAGCGGCATCGTCACCACCAACCTGCAACTGCCCGATATTCTTGGCTTGCTGCCTTTTGCCCTGAACCTGACGCCAGAGAACATTCGCGGCTATCAGCTAATCGGCGGGCGCGAGACAAGCTCTTGGACGACGCCAGCCGGCGAGAACGTGCAAATTCCCGCCGACTTGATGTTCGAGACGCTCCGCCAATTCTACACGCCACCCACGCGCAACCGCCTGACCCGTGACGTTGGCAGCATTGAGGTGATCAACGGCTCGCCCAAGCCCAACTATGATTTGGTGGCAGTTGATCTGCTGGGTTGGGAAGGCTTTCGGGCAGTGGCACGCGGTCAGGGCGAGGCGGTTGCCCAAACCGTGATCTATGACTACACCGGCGCCGCTTCGCCGCAAGTGCTGCAAGAGATGCGCCGCATCCTCAATATCCGTGCAGATCGCATTATCAGCCAGCCCGACCCGAACCGTACCGTAGATTTCCGCGTCGTGCTGGGCGCCGATTACGTCTCGTGCAGCGCGGCGGGCTTTGGCACACGGGTGAACTAGGTGATGTGTATGTGGGCGGGATATGTCTCGCCCATATGGAGTGAAACGCAGCTTTTGTAGACTAGGTCTACTACCTGTTTGCCGTGTCTGAGCAGACTCACCGTTGACTGTAATGGTGTATCTCGCTATCTTTAACCTACTTGCATTGATTGGAGGCTGTGGGATGTCTTTGGTTATCGAACCGACTGCGGCAGATGTCCTCTCCGACTTTTTGAGCAGCGCGCCAAGTTTAACTGCCATTGCTGAATATCGCTTACCTGAAACCTTGCAAGAGCGCGCTCATCTACTGCTCGAAAAACAGCGTGATGGCACACTTTCCGAGTCAGAACGTGCTGAAATAGATGCCTTCCGCCATGTTGACCACCTATTGACACTGGTCAAGGCAAAGGCGCGCCTTCGGTTGAAAGCAGGTGCATGAGCAGAACATACATCGCGGCAGCACTGCGCCGAGAAGTGATTGAGCGAGCAGGCAGTTGTTGTGAATATTGCCGCACACGCGCAGACGACCGTGCGCTAGATTTTGCTATTGATCATGTGATTGCCGAAAAACATGGTGGTCTCACGCAGGCGGACAACTTATGTTTAAGCTGTTATTGGTGTAATAGCTACAAAGGTAGCGATCTGAGTTCAGTGGATTGGGAAGCAGATAGCGCGATTGTGCCACTTTTCAATCCACGTTCGCAAGTGTGGAATGATCATTTTCAATTGATAGGTGTTCGGCTGGTAGGTGTAACGGCACACGATCGTGTGCCGATTGCACTGCTGCGCTTGAACGCCGTAGAACGCCTTAAAGAGCGTGAGTTGTTGCTAATGCTTGGCACTTATCCATGCCTTAGCGCCTCGCAGTAACGGTGTGCCAACCATAGGGCAATCTATTTCACCGATGAGCGTATAATAGCTCCCTTGACCCGCCGCGATCACCTACGCTATGCTTAGCCGCACGCAGTTTAGAAAGGCTTTCCCAGTGACACCCATCACCTTAAATTTTAGCGTGCGGCGCGCCGCGCCCAGCGATGCCGCACGCATGACAGCCATTTGGCTCGAAGCGGCAGAGGCATTCGTCAAGGCGGATACGCGTGTGCGCTTGGCAGAAGACCCCGCGGCGCTGTGGCAAGCCGCCCTTGAAACATGGTTCACGCGGGCGGATATGGCGCTTTTTGTGGCAGTAGACGAGACCGAGACGGTGATCGCCTACATCATTGGCGAATGCGTGCCGAACGCGCCTGCCTTTTTGCCACAGCGCTACGGCATCGTGCGCGATCTCGCGGTGGATTATCACGCCAAGAGCGGACGGCTTGGGCGCGAACTGCTGGCAGCACTGCGCGCCTGGTTTGCCGAAGAAGGCATCACGCAGCTTGAGGTGCGTGTGCCATACCGCCACCCGGTGGCTCAGGCGTTTTGGCGGGCGTTGGGTGCGCGCAAAACTGCCGACCAACTGTGGCTGAAGGTGTGAGGTTGCCGTGATCGGACGCTTTATCGCATGGCTTGGCACAGGGCGCGCACGCTTCATCTTTGGTCTGCTGGCGATCACAGGCTTGCTCAGCCTGATGTTGAATGCGGTTCAGCCACCAGAGGCATGGATTCCTACCGCGCAAACAGCGCTGGCAGCCCTCTTTTTGGTCGGCGCGGCGATTGCGGTCATCACGCGCTTTGACGGACAAGAACGCCGCCAAATCCTGATCCTGATCGCGCCTGCACTCGGTGCGCTGATTCTCGGCTTGTTTGTGCCGCAGTGGTTTGCGGCGTTGGCAGTCGTTGCGGCGGGCTGGATTGTCGTGGCGCTCATTGCAGGGCGCGCTGGCGTGCGCCGCGAGTATCAGCGCGCCATCAAGCTGATGCGGAAGGGCGACTATGATCAGGCGATTGCCATCATCAGCGATCTGATCAAGGCGGAGCCAGATCACGCCGATCACCGCCGTTTCCGCGCCGATCTGTATCGGCTTTCGGGCAATTTGCGAAAGGCGCGCACAGACTATGAGAAGGTCGTTGCGCTCTCGCCCGATTCAGGCGTTGGCTATAACGGCTTGGCAGAGGTCTACCTGCAAGAGGGTAACTATGAGCGCGCCTTTGAATATGGCTTGAAGGCACACGCCCTAGAGCCGAATCACTGGGTCGCTGCCTACAATCTGGGCATGATCGCGGATCGGCTTGGCAAGTGGACGGAGTCCATTGACTATTTGAAGCGTGCGTTGATCGCCAAAGTGCCAGATAGTCGGCATCGCCTGCTCACCTATCTGTGGCTGACACGCGCCTACCTGTACACCGATGAGGAACAAGGCGCGGCAGAAGGGCTTGCCGCCTTGCAAAGCGAAAAGCGCGGTCTGCGCGAATGGCAGATCATCTTCAGCAGTGAGCAGGCGTCCATTTTGCGGAAGGTGCTGAGCGAGGATGTGGCACTGGCAGAGCAGCTTGCCGAGTCTGATCAGGATGCCGCGCTTGATCTCTTGCGTAGCAAACGCGGCTGAGTGCGGCGTATATTAGTCGAAAATATCGAACAGTTCGCCTAGGAAGCCCTTCTTCTTCCCGCGTGAGCGGTCATCTTCACGGCGGAAGCGCTCAGGGCGGTAGTCATCATCATCGTCATCATCGTAGCGGCGTGCTGCTTCGGTGCGGCGGCGCTCAGCGAAATCGCGTTCAAGGTCAAGTACATCAGGGGCAGGGATGCCGCGCTTTGCCTTTGGCGGCGGCTCGCTGTAGGGCATCTCAAGCGCTGTGGCGGCTGCCGTGTCGGCGCGCTCAATCAGCTTATCCAGTTCGCCGCGATCTAGCCAGACGCCGCGGCATTTCGGGCAGTAGTCAATCTCAACGCCAGCGCGTTCCGTAATCCTCAGTTCGACTGTCAGACAGACAGGGCATTGCATTCTCAGTCACTCCAGAACAGTAAATACCATGATGGTACATAGATTTTAAGATAAACGTCTGAAAAATAGCCCCCTAAAAATCGGGGATTCAAGGGCTGTCTGCAACGGCGTGTTTCCTTTGAAAATCGGCAAGCCCTGCCTGAACGAATTTTGACGGTGCGCGCACCTTCGCCCCGCCTCTAGCACGTTCGTGCTACCCAACCGCCCTGACTTGCGTTAAAATTGCGCTATATCGCCCTAACCTGATTCAAAAAGTACGCCTATGACTTTCGCGCCTTCTGAACATTTGCAGGCAATCTTAAAGAACTTGCCGCACAAACCCGGCTGCTATCTGATGAAAAATGCGGATGGCACCATCATCTATATTGGCAAGGCTATAGACCTGCACAACCGCGTTCGCAGCTACTTCGACAACGGGGTTTTTGATCCCAAAACGTTGCGCCTCCGCGAAGAGATCGCGCACATTGATTTTATTGTGCTGCCCACGGAAATTGCCGCGCTGCACACTGAATATCACCTGATCCGTCAGCACCAACCGCGCTACAACGTGCGCTTCAAAGACGATAAGAAATATCCCTATATTGCGGTGCGTTGGGCGGAAGATTTTCCGCGTGTGGAGATCACCCGCCGCATGGAGCAGGATGGCTCGCGCTATTTCGGACCCTACACCTCCGCGTGGAGCGTGCGCGAGACGTTGGACGTGCTGCGCCGCGCCTTTCCCTACCTCACTTGTGATCGCCAAATCACGGGCAAAGATGAACGTGCCTGCCTCTACTATGATATTAAGCTGTGCAATGCGCCCTGCATTGGCAAGGTGAACCGTGAGGAATACCGCGCCAACTTGCAAGGGTTGATGGATTTCCTCAGCGGGCAGAGCGATGCGATCATTCGCCAATTGCGCGCCGAGATGAACGAGGCTGCCGAGTCGCTGCAATTTGAGCGTGCCGCTGCCCTGCGCGACAGACTGAAGGCGATGGAGCGCGTCGTAGAGCGGCAAAAAATCGTGTTCCCTGCCAATGTGGATCAAGACGTGATCGCCTTTGCCCAAGAGAAGACGGATACCTGTGTGCAGGTGTTGTTCATTCGCGGCGGACGCCTGATCGGGCGCGAACATTTCATGCTGGATGGCGCTGATGAAACTGACTCCACCGAAATTCTGCGCCAGTTTGTGCTGCAATTCTATGAGAACGCCGCCAACCTGCCCAACGAGGTGCTGTTGCCCGAAGAAGTGGCAGAAGCGCAGCTTCTGGAGCAGTGGCTGCGCGATAAACGCGGCGGCAAAAAGGTAGCGTTGACGGTGCCACAGCGCGGCAGCAAGGCTGAACTGGTGCGGATCGCCCTTGAAAACGCCCAAGAGACGCTGACCATGCTGCGCGCTCAGTGGGCAAGCGATACCAACAAGCAAACTGAGGCGATTGCCGAACTGCAAGCGGCGCTCAGCTTGCCTGTGCCGCCCAGCCGCATTGAGTGTTTTGACATCTCGACCTTGCAAGGCACAGCCACCGTTGCCAGCCGCGTTGTGTTTGTGCAAGGCGTGGCGCGCAAGGCAGAATACCGCAAGTTCAACATCAAGACGGTTGCCACATCGGGCGAACCGAACGACTTTCAGGCGATGCGCGAGGCACTGACGCGGCGCTTTCAGCGCTATGCGGATGCTATCAGCGGCGAGTTGGGCGTAACAGCGCCCGGCAAGAAGGGCGATGATGAGACGTGGCGCTTGCTGCCCGATCTGCTCATTGTGGATGGCGGCAAGGGGCAGCTTGGCGTGGCGGTGGAGGTGCTGAAACAGTTTCACCTGTTCGGGCAGGTGCCAGTCTGTGGGCTTGCCAAGCAGGAAGAAGAAATCTTCTTGCCAGATCGGGTGCATTCGGTGCTGCTGCCGCGCCGTTCGCAAGCGCTCTTTATGGTGCAGCGCGTCCGTGATGAGGCGCACCGCTTTGCCATCACTGCCAATCGGCAGCAGCGCGCTAAAAAGGGCGTGGTCAGCCGCTTGGAGAGCGTTCACGGCATTGGCGCGGCAAAGCGTAAGGCGCTCTTGAACGCCTTTGATAAGGACATTGATAAAATCCGTGCGGCAAGCATCGAGGAACTCATGCAGGTGAAAGGCATCACACGCCAATTGGCAGAGCTGATCAAAGCCAGCCTTTAGCCAAGTTGCCGCCTAGCGGGTTTGACCAACTGCCGCAAGGCGTGTATGCTTAGGACGATTTTTTGCCCAAGCCTGAGATAGGACACTTCATCCATGCAATCAACGCAAACGCTGCGTGGTGCGCTGTATGGCATCACGGCAGCGGCACTCTGGGGCGCGATGTTCGTCGTAAGCGACGCGATGATGAAAGTTATCCCACCCTTAACGCTGCTGAGCATTCGGCTTGGCATCGCCGCTCTGATGTTTATCGGCATTGTGGCGGCACAAGGCAAGCTGCGCCTGCCGCGCCGCGCTGCGCTGCACCTCATGCTGCTCGGCGTGCTAGGCTTTGGCATGAGCGTCGGCTTGCAATTTGTGGGTACGGCGCTTTCGTCTGCCATCAATGGTTCAGTCATCACCAGTGCCTCACCCGCTTTTATTGTGTTGTTTGCGTGGCTGCTGCTGCGCGAACCACTCACGCCGCTTAAGCTGATCTCAGGTGCGGTGGCAACGCTCGGCGTGCTGATTATCCTAGACTTATCGCAGTTTGCGCTGGGTGTGGGTGATACGCAGCGCTTTATCGGGGATGTTGCGCTGGGCATCGCGGCGGTGGGCTGGGGCGCCTATTCGGTGCTGATTCGGCGTGCTTCAACGCACTTTAGCACGCCCGTGATCACCACTTATGCCCTGATCGGCGGCTTTGTGTTCTGCGCGCCTATCGCGGTACTGGAACTGCGTGAGACAGCCCTGCCAGCACCCACCTTCGAGATTTTGGCGGGCATCTTCTTTCTGAGCGTGATTGTGATGGGCGGCGCCAACTACCTGTGGAACCGCGCCTTTGCCTTGGTGGAGGCAAGCGTTGCCTCGCTCTTTTTCTTTGCCCAGCCGTTGGTTGGTGCGCTGCTCTCGAACTGGCTGCTTGGGCAGCCCATCACGCGGGAACTGGTCATTGGCGCGGCGCTGATTGTGATCGGCGTGCTGTTGGCGCTCCAGAGTGAACGGCGCATCCAAGCGGCGGCGCGTGCTGCCCAAACTTAAGCGCAACGTGATTTTTGTAATGCTGCTTTAATGCCTTCCTGCATTGCTATTTAACATAGATTGCCGTATAGTGTCCTTGTGAAACACTGCACTTTCTTACAAGCACTTTCTGAAAATATAGTGTGAGGTATCGCCAAACATGCCATCTATCGGAACAATCGCACAGCCGCTGCGCGTCGCCATCATCGGATCGGGACCGTCGGGCTTCTATGCAGCCGAGCATCTTCTGAAGCAGATGCAACTTGTTATTGAGCTTGATATGTATGACCGTTTACCTACACCTTATGGCTTGGTACGCGGTGGTGTTGCGCCTGATCATCCGAAGATCAAGAGCGTGACAAAGGTCTATGAGAAGATCGCAGCACACCCTAACTTCCGCTTCTTTGGCAATGTGGAGATCGGGCGCGACCTAACACACGCCGATCTGACCGCACACTACCACGCTGTGATCTATGCTGTTGGCGCGCAATCGGATCGGCGAATGGGCATTCCCGGTGAGGATTTAGCCGGCAGCCATGCCGCCACCGAATTTGTCGGTTGGTATAACGCCCATCCCGATTACCGCGATCTGCATTTCGACCTCTCGCAAGAGAGCGTCGCTGTGATTGGCAACGGCAACGTGGCGATGGATGTGGCACGCATCCTTGCCAGCACGCCTGAAGAACTGCACCAGACCGATATTGCCGATTATGCGCTAGAAGCGCTGCGTAACAGCCGCGTAAAGCATATCTACATGCTTGGTCGGCGCGGACCTGCACAGGCTGCCTACACCAACCCTGAGCTGAAAGAACTCGGTGAACTGGCGGATGCCGATGTGGTGGTCAGCCTGGAAGACGCCACCCTTGATCCGCTCAGCGAGGCTTGGCTGGCAGATTCGGGCGATAATATGGCGCGTAAGAATGTTGCACTGCTGCAAAGCTACGCGCAGCGCGGCGTGCGCGGCAAAGCGCGCCAAATTCATATGCACTTCCTCGTCTCGCCTGTGGAGCTACTCGGCACGCGGCGCGTTGAAGCCATCAAGCTGGTGCGGAATGTGCTGCAACCTGCCAGCGATGGTTCGCTGCGCCCGAAGGCAACTGAGGAAACCTACACGATCCCGGTTGGCTTGGTCTTCCGCAGCATCGGCTACAAAGGCGTAGCGCTGCCCGACCTGCCCTTTGATGAGAAAAACGGCGTTATTCCCAATGATCAAGGGCGCGTGCTGGCAGAAGGACACCCTTTGCGCGGCGTCTACTGCACGGGCTGGATCAAGCGCGGTCCGACGGGCATCATCGGCACCAATAAGCCTGATTCGGTGGAGACAGTCAATAAATTGATCGAAGACTTGCCAAACCTGCCCGAACTGTCGTCCGAGAATGCCGCACGCGAGACGATCTTAGCGCTGATGGCAAGCCGCCGTGTGGCATACATCACCTTCAGCGATTGGCAGCGCCTTGATCAGGCGGAAATTGCCAATGGGCAAGCAGTGGGACGCCCGCGCCTGAAGTTCAGCCGCATCTCGGAGATGCTGGCGGTTATTGAGGCACACAAAGGCGAGCAAGTCTCGGCGGACTAAGGATTGCACGCCTTCCGTGAAAAGACGCCCATGCCAAAGTGTGCATGGGCGTCTTCATTTCAGCGCCATAAGATTCGCCGCTTGACATTGATCGGCGCACAGGTCACACTTAATATCAGACAATGCCACCCATTCTCAAAACAATCAGGATGCACGGCGCCCTGATGCTTACTGGAAAGGAGTGTTTCCGCACATGGATTTTGGTTTAATTGCTGTGATCGTCAGCGTGATCGTCGTTGTTGCTGCCGGCGTCACCGTCAGCCTGACCGTTATTAATGCGTTGCGAGGGCAAGACGAATGAGCAGCGCCCTTGAAAAACTTCGCCGCCACGATTTCACCACGCCTATCCGTGCCGAAGATACGGCAAAGCTGGAGATGGGCGATGTGGTCTACCTCAGCGGTACGTTGTTCACCGGACGCGAGGGCTTCTACCGACGCCTGCTGGATGAAGGGCAACCCTTGCCGCACGGCGTGGATATTTCGCAGGTGAACGTCAACTTCCATTCCTCGCCGGCGGTCGAAGAAATCCGCCCACCCTCTGCCGATGGCAGCGATAGTGGTGAGTACCGCATCAGTGCTACCACCGGCACTGCCTCTTTCCGCTTTGCCAAGTGGATGCCGCGTTTGCTTGGCGAGTTTGGCGTGAAGTGCGTCATCGGCAAGAGCGGCTTGTCATCCGAGATTTACAAGGCGCATTTCGTGCCGAACGGCGCCACCTACCTGCTGCTGATGGGCTATGGGCTAGGGGCGATGTATGGGCAGGCGATTCAGCGCGTGCGGCAGGTCGTGTGGCGCGAAGAACTCGGCTTGGCACAGGCGATGTGGGTGCTGGATATTCAAAATTTCGGTCCGCTGATTGTGGACTGCGACCGTGAAGGCAACTCGCTCTTTGAAAAGTTGAACAAGCAAGTAGACGAGCGCCTCGCGGCTGCCTATGAAGGCTTGCCCGAACTGACCCTAAAGCGCTTTGGCGAGATCACGCGCTACGAAGACGAAGTGTTGAGCTAATCCCAATATCTGACAGGCACAAGGACGAGGTGTGGTTTGGCAACAAACGACTTTTTGCAAGCACTCAACGAAGCAATCCGCCTTGTGCAGCAAGGCAGCCCCGCCGAAGCACGCCCAATCCTGCGCGAACTCAGCCGCAGCCATCCTGATCAAGAGGCGGTCTGGTTGTGGTTGGCAACCGCCGCCGAGACGGACTCCGAACGCATTGAGGCACTTCGCCGTGTGATGGCGATCAATCCACGCAACACAAAAGCGCGTGTGGCGCTGGAAAAGCTGACGGGCGTTGCCTTACCGCCGCCGCGTCCCACCCTCGATCTCTCTCAGGTGAAGCTGCCACAGGTTGATCTCTCGCAAGTTAAATTGCCGTCTATCCGTATTCCCGCCAAGTTTTGGGAAGTGCTGCAAACGTTTGTTATCATTGTGCTGATGGGCGCTGCCGCCTTTGTGATCGTCTTTTTAGCAGGCTCAGTGATTGTGCCAGCCCTCACGCCGCCATCTGCCACGCCAACTGCCACATTCACACGGACTCCGCGCCCGACGGTGCCAAGCCCAACGCCCATTGCCACCTTCACACTGCCGCCGACATGGACTGCCGCACCAACCGATACGCCGCGCCCTGCCAACACCTTACGCCCAACGCAAACGCCGCGCCCAACACTGACCCGTGTGCCATCGCGCACGCCCTCGCCTACCTTTACGCGCCCGCCTACGGAAACGCCGACTCCCAGCGAGACGCCGCCGCCAAGCGCCACACCGCTGCCAAGCAATACGCCTGTGCCGAGCCTGACGCCGCTGCCAAGCGCCACACCCGCGCCGCTTTAGCGCGTGGTTGTGCTATAATGGCAGCCTATGCCTTACGACATACACACACCGACTGCCTCCGCGTGGGATGCCTTTGTGCGCGCTCACGCAGATGCTCACATTTTGCAGCTTTCAGCGTGGGGAACGCACCAGAGCCGTTTTGGTTGGCAAGTGCAGCGCTTTGCCATCGCCAATGCGAAAGGGCAAATTGTGGCAGGCGCCCAAGTCCTGCTGCGCCGTTTGCCGCTGCGCTTGGGCAGGCGCGCCTATTTGCCCGCCGCGCCCTTATTCAGCACCGATGAGGCTGCCAATGATCTGCTTTGGCGTGCGCTGCGTCGCTGTGGTGCAGCGTTCCTCAAGGTTGAACCGTGCGATTGGTACCGCCCGCGCCCTGATCTGCCCGAACGGCTAACCCGTGCCGGGCTGCGCCTTTCGCCCGAAACAATCCAGCAGCCGCGCACCATCGTGCTAGACCTCAGCGGCACAGAGGACGACATCCTAAGGCGCATGAATCAATCTACCCGCTATAAGTGCCGCTTGGGACAGAAAAAAGAGGTGGCAGTGCGGCTTGGGACGGCAGCGGATGCCGCCCACTTCGGCGCGCTGATGCAAGTGACCGCCGAACGCGACTCGTTTTATGCGCGTCCGCCTGCCTACTATCAGAGCGTTTATGAGGCATTCGCACCCAGTGGTGAGGTTGCCCTGTTGATCGCCTCACATGCAGGGCAGGATTTGGCGGCGGTGATGGTCTTTCGCTGCGGCGAGACTGCCTACTACCTGTATGGCGCGTCTTCCAACGCCGAACGCAACCGAATGCCGACCTACATCGTGCAGTGGGAGGCGATCCGTTGGGCAAAGGCAGCGGGCGCGCTGCGCTACGATTTGTGGGGTGTGCCGGATGTTGACGAGGCGACGCTTGAGGCAAACTTCGAGGAGCGCGATGATGGCTTGTGGGGCGTTTATAAGTTCAAGCGCGGCTTTGGCGGTGCGCTGCGCCGCAGCGTGGGCGCTTGGGATTTGGTGAACAACGGCGCCCTGTACGCGCTCTACCTGTGGTATGTGCGGCGGCAAGGCGGTGTGGCATGAGCGGCTATACATTCGCGCCCTTCAACGGCACGGATGCAGCGTGGGACGCTCTGATTCGCGCTTTGCCGTGCGCGCACCCGTTGCAAACTTCGGTGTGGGGCAGCTTTAAGCAGCGCAGCACCGGCTGGCAGCCTGAAAAGTTCATCTGGCGGGATGATTCGGGTGCGGTGGGCGCGGCGGCACTGCTGCTCACACGGCGCGTCGGCTTTTTGCGCGTGCTGTATATGCCGAAAGCGCCAATGCTCAACTACGCTGATTCCGCGTTATTGGCACAAGTGCTGGACGATCTGGCACGCTTGGCGCGGCGGCGTTTTGCCGTCCAACTCAAGATTGATCCTGATGTGGTGCAACACACAGGCGAGCCAAACACGCCTGATTGGCAAACCGATCCGCTGGGTGCAGTGGTGGTCGCAACTTTGCAAAGGCGCGGCTGGCGCTTTTCGGCGGAGCAGGTGCAGTTCAAGAACACGGTGCTGCTCGACCTAACACGCTCAGAGGATGCGCTGCTTGCCGCCATGACGCAGAGCAAGCGCCGCAAGGTGCGCTATGGCGTGCGGCACGGTGTGACGATCCGCACGGCAGGGCTGGCTGACCTGCCCGCGATGGTTGCGCTCTACGTGGAGACGGGCAAGCGCAACGCCTTTACCACGCGCCCTGCCGCCTATTATCTTGACGAATGGCGGACGCTGCTTGAGGCAGGCTTAGCGCATGCGCTCATTGCAGAGGTGAATGGGCAAATGGTAGCGCATGTGGTGCTGCTTGCCTTTGGGCAGAAGTGCCTCTACTTTAGCGGCGCTTCCACCTCTGATAACGAACTGCGAAAGCTGATGGCGGCAGATGCCTTGCAGTGGGAAGCGATGCTGTGGGCAAAGGCGAACGGCTTCACCGTCTATGATATGTGGGGCGCACCAACGCACTTTGAGGAATCTGACCCGCTGTGGGGTGTGTGGCTCTTTAAGCGCGATTATGGCGGCGTGCTGACGTGGTACATCGGCGCATGGGACTATGCGCCTTTCACGCCGCTGTACTGGCTCTACACGCAGGCGATGCCGCGCTTACGGGCATGGTTGCGCCGCAAGCGCCCGCGTTGAGCGCGCCACCGGTAGAGATATAAAACAAAATATTGACCTGCTTTCAACCGCGCTATGCTTTACATTAAATAGCCAAGTGTGATAGGCTACTTCTGATGCTGATACTTGGGTAAACAGCATCTACCTCTTAAGGAGACAGTCTTATGGATGCTTTACCGTTAATTCTCATGGTCGCAATCCTTATTGTCGTCGTTGGAAGCCTGTGGCGTATTTTTGATAAAGCAGGCAGAGCCGGTGTTCTCTCGATCATTCCCATCGTCAACACAATCGTCTTGCTTGGGATTGCAGGGAAACCGTGGTGGTGGTTTATTCTGTTGTTGATTCCCGTCGTCAACTTTATTGTGTTGATCGTTGTGATGTTCAGCTTGGCAAAGGCATTTGGTCAATCAGATAGCTTTGGCTGCCTGTTGCTGCTGTTCCCGTTCATCTTCTTCCCTATTCTCGGCTGGGGATCGGCGCGTTATCAAGGCGCGCCATAAGGATAGCACGGCTCAAAAGGCGATTCCGACGGAGTCGCCTTTTTATTTACCATCTCTATGTGGCAGGCTTTCAGGCGCACAGCCCGCTTATGAGCTGGACTGCAAGGCTGCTGAGTTGCTGCACTCTAAACTGATCATCCGCAAGAGCAGCACACCGCGCTCTGTGTGAGTCTACAGGGCAGCCAACTGACTGCCCTGTGTGTTTCTCAGCGGACGCTGATCGGTTCAGCGTGGAAGATCAAACGCTCACCATCATCGGCTATATCTGCGATGATTGTTGCGTTCTCCTGAAGGGCGCCTTCCAAGAGTGCCACTGCCAACGGGTCTTGCAGATAGCGCTGGATGGCACGCTTGAGCGGACGTGCGCCAAAGACAGGATCATAGCCGCGCTCAGCGAGGAAGGCACGTGCTTCAGGCGTCAGGGTTAGCGTGATTTGGCGGCGCGCCAACAAATTCTGCAAGCGTTGGAGCTGGATGCTCACAATCTGCTCGATGTGGCTGCGATCAAGGCTGTGGAAGATGATAATCTCATCCAAGCGATTCAGGAACTCCGGGCGGAAGTGCCGATCCAGTGCTTGTAGCACTGCCTCATGCACGCGCTTCACGTCTGCTTCGCTGCCGGCTGCCTTGATCAGATCACTGCCAATATTGCTGGTCAGGATGACAACCGTGTTGGTAAAGTTGACAGTTCGCCCTTGCCCATCGGTTAGCCGTCCTTCATCAAAGACCTGTAAGAAGACGTTAAAGACTTCAGGATGCGCCTTTTCGATCTCATCGAACAGCACCACACTATATGGGCGGCGGCGCACTGCCTCAGTCAACTGACCGCCTTCCTCATAGCCGACATAGCCGGGCGGCGCACCGATCAAGCGTGCCACGCTGTGCCGTTCGCCATACTCGCTCATGTCAATACGCACCATCGCGCTTTCGTCATCAAACAGGAATTCCGCCAGCGAGCGCGCCATTTCCGTCTTGCCGACGCCCGTCGGTCCTAAGAACAGGAATGTGCCAATCGGACGGTTCGGGTCTTGCAAGCCGGCACGGCTGCGGCGCACTGCTGATGCCACGGCTCGCACTGCCTCATCCTGACCGACGACGCGCTCATGCAAGCGCGTTTCCATATGCAACAGTTTCTCCACTTCACCTTCCAGCAGGCGCGAGACAGGTACACTCGTCCAGCGGCTGACCACTGCGGCAATTTCGTCGGCGTCCACTTCTTCTTTGAGCATAGCGCCTTCCTGATGCATTTGCGCCAGCTCTGCTTCCGTCTCGCGCAGTTGGCGCTCTAGATCAGGCAGGCTGCCGTAGCGAATGCGCGCTGCTAATTCAAGGTTGCTTTGGCGTTCGGCGCGTTCCAGTTGCAGGCGTGTGCTATCAATCTCCGCCTTGACGGAACGAATGCGCTCGATGACTGCCCGTTCCTTCTGCCAACGTGCTGTAAGCGCGTTCAGTGTTTCGCGCAGGTTGGCAAGTTCCTGCTCCAGATCGGCAAGGCGCTGTTTCGAGGCTTTGTCGCGCTCCTTTTTGAGCGCCTCGCGCTCGATCTCTAACTGCATAATCTGCCGCTCAACACGCTCCAAAGCGACGGGACGGCTATCAATTTCCATCTTCAGGTTGGCAGCCGCTTCATCAATCAGATCAATTGCCTTATCAGGTAGTTGCCGATCAGGAATATAGCGCTGGCTGAGCGCCGCGGCGGCGATCACAGCACTATCCTGAATACGGACGCCGTGATGTACTTCGTAGCGTTCTTTCAAACCGCGCAAAATGCTGATTGTGTCCTCAACGCTTGGCTCCTCCACAAAAACAGGCTGGAAGCGCCGTTCAAGGGCGGCATCCTTTTCAATGTGCTTGCGATATTCGTCAAGCGTGGTTGCACCGACCATGTGTAGTTCGCCACGCGCAAGCATCGGCTTGAGCAAGTTGCCAGCATCCATTGCGCCTTCGGCAGCACCTGCACCAACAATTGTGTGCAGTTCGTCCACGAACAGGATGATCTGTCCGTTGCTATCGGCAATTTCCTTCAAAACTGCCTTCAGGCGCTCCTCAAATTCGCCGCGATATTTGGCGCCTGCCACCAGTCCGCCCAAATCAAGCGCCACCAAGCGCTTATTTTTCAAGCCTTCTGGCACATCACTGTTGGTGATGCGCTGCGCCAGACCTTCTACGATGGCAGTTTTGCCAACGCCTGCCTCGCCAATCAGCACAGGATTATTTTTGGTGCGGCGGCTGAGAATGTGCATGACGCGCCGAATCTCCTCATCGCGCCCAATAACAGGATCGAGTTTGCCCTGCCGCGCCAACGCGGTTAGATCGCGCCCATATTTCTCTAACGCCTGAAAAGTGCTTTCAGGATCGGCACTGGTAACGCGCTGACTACCGCGAATGCTGGTCAGGGCTTGCAACACTGCCTGCTCAGTGATGCCGTGCTTGTTCAGCAGCTCCGCTACCTGCGCGCCTTCCAATAACGCTAAGAGCAAATGCTCCGTGCTGATGTAATCATCCTTCATGCGTTGGGCAGTGCGCTCAGCCCGATTCAGCACCTCGACAGCAGGGCGGCTCAAGCCGATCTGCCCTGCCTCATTCCCCAGCCGCGGCTGCCCACGCAAAAGCGATTGTGCGCCATCCAAGAGCGCTGAAGATTGCCCGTTGATCTTGGCGATCAGTTCTGGCACCACACCATCTTTTTGTGTCAGCAAGCTAACGAGGATATGGATCGGCTCGATAGCAGGATTTTTGTGTTCAGTCGCAAGGCTCTGCGCTTTGAGCAGTGCCTCTTGCGCTTTATGTGTGTAACGACTCAAGTCCATAGTTACAATACCTCTCTAGCAAAAGCCTAGCACATTAACCATTTGATCTGCGTCAACAATGCGTAAGCGGCTCGTAAATATCAGCAATATCGGCACGGGCTGCGCTTTGTGGTATGATCTGCCTGGTGGGATGATGGGCAAAACACGCTGAGGCAGCATGTGGTTAATTGATGGGCATAATCTGATCGGGCAACTGCAAGACCTCTCGCTAGACGATCCGCACGACGAGGCGAAGATCACCATGGCGATCAAGCGCTATTGTATGCGCGCCAACTGCAAGGCAACCGTCATCTTTGATAACGGCTTGCCCGGCGGCTTCTCCAAAGAGCTTTCCAACAGCAGCGTCAGCGTCTATTTTGCGCCGCCGCGCACCAAAGCCGATCACATCCTAATGCAGCGCGCCAAAGAGATGCACCGCCTGCCCAATTTTGTGCTGGTCACCTCTGATCGGCAGATTGTGCGCTTGGCATACGCCTACGGCATTGAGACCATGCCCAGCGAAGAATTTGCGCTGTTGCTTGGCTTCCGTCCCGTCGAACTGCCGCCTGAAGCGCCCGATAAACCTCGCATGGTCAAGATCATCTACGAAAAAGACCCGAACCCAAACGTCACACCGCAAGAGATCGCCTTTTGGTTGCCCATCTTCAAACACCGTTTGCAGCAGGCACGCGCTGCTAAAGCCGCCGCCGAACAGGCTGAACGTGAGAAAATCCGTGCGGCGCGCCTTGCCCGTAAGCAGGCTGCCGAAGAAGAGCGCCTGCGGAAGAAGAAACGTCTCTAAGGTCATTTTTTTGGAGAAGCTCTATGTCTCGTAACCGCGCCGTGCGGCTTGCCGCACTTTGCCTTGTGTTCAGCCTCATCTTCAGCCTGAGCGCCGCACCAATCCACGCCCAAAAGGACGGTGTGAGTCAGCTTTCAGGCAGTTTTAGCGTTGCCTACGAAAGCTACGCGCCGCTGCCCTTCTTGGTCGCCCTGATTGATGCCAGCGGCTACTTCGGCAGCGATCCGATCTATCTGCCACCCGCTGAGCAACAGGTCTTTGCCCAGACAACAGGCAACACGGCACGCGGCACTTACCGTCTAAGCCTGCCCGATGCACCTATCGCCCGCCCATTTGATGTGACAGGTGGACGCGAAAACTCTAGCCGACTCTACCTGTTTGATGTGCGCCTGATGAGCGATGTTGCCTCTCGCGGCTATATGGTGATGAATGAGGATAACATTGCTTCGTCGCTGCGAATCAACATTGAGTTCAAGGTGACGGGCGGTAGGCTCTTGGCATTTGCCGCTGATGATCAGCAGGCGTTTCCAAGCGGCTACGGCGCGGATGGCGTCTTGTTCAATGCCGACGATCCGCGTACAACGCTGGAGCGCGGTTGGTCACTGATTGATCTTGACACAATACCCTTTAGCATCAGCCGCGAAAGTGCGCCGACCGTACCGCTGATCACCACCGCGCTAGGCGATGTGAACGATTACACCCAGCTCACCGATTGTTCGGTGCTGCTGACCACCTTCCTAGACCGTGTGAGCAGCGTTTATCCCTTCACGGCACTGTATGGCATTGATTGGCAGGCACTGCGCGCCAGCTTGTTGCCGCGTGCTGTCGGCGCGAATCTGCTCACATGCAGCCTGCTCATACGTGAGTTTGGCAACGCCATTCCCGATGGGCATGTCAATTTCTTCCTGCCTCTGCTGGCGCTGGAGTCCAACGGCTCGCTTGGCATGTTGCTAGAGGTGTTGAGCGATGGTCGGGTTGCAGTGGCAGCCTTGCGGACAGGTGGACCGGCACAGCGCAACGGCATTCAGGTGGGTGCAATCCTGACGGCGTGGGATGGCGTGCCAATTCGGGAAGCGATGGGGCGCGCCGTCTTCTTCAGCAGCAACGCCAGCACGCTGCACGTCCGCGAACGGCTGCAACTAACTAGTTTGCAGCGCGGCAGGCTTGGCACAACGGTTGAGGTCACCTTTCAGAATGTTGGCGCTGCCGAGCAAACAGTTACACTGCGCCGCGATAGCCCAGGACCGGTCAATTTACCACAGGAACAGCCACAAGTACGCGCCAACAAGCTGCCTTCAGGTGTCGGCTACCTTCGGATTGAGAGCTTTGTAGGTGCTGAGCGTTTGCCGAACTTTGACCGCACCCTGAGCGCCTTGATTGCGGAAGGCGTCTCCGCCTTGATCATTGACGTGCGCGGCAATCCCGGCGGCTTCTCGCAAATGTCGGACGCCATGGCGAGCCGCTTCTTCAGCGAAGGCTTTCGGGTTGGGCGCACTTTTGCACCTGATGGACGTTTGGTCTTTCAGATGGCGGTTGCACCACGCGAGCCGATTTTTACAGGCAGCGTTGCCGTATTGGTGGATGGCGGCACCAGCAGCGCCGGCGATCTGTTTGCTTATACCATGCAGCGGAACGGGCGCGCCCTCATCATTGGGCATACACCGAGCGGCGGCTTGGCAGGCACAGTCAGCGGTGGGCAGTATTACTTGCCTGCCAGAGGCTTCATCCAAGTGCCAACTGGTGCGCTGATTGATGATGAGGGACAGATCATCGTGGAAGGCACAGGCGTGATCCCGGATGTGCTGGTGCCGTTGACCTTAGAGAGCCTGATCTCGCCCGCCGATGAAGTATTGCAAGCGGCTGAGGCAGCCTTGCGAGAGGTTGTCCGCTAGGCGTGGCAGATTCAGCACTCATTCAGGTCGAGTCGCTCAGTAAGGCGTTTGGCTTGCGCGTCGTCCTGCGCGGAGTCTCGTTCAAAGTTGGGCGCGGCGAACTCATTGCCCTGCTCGGTGCGAATGGGAGCGGCAAAACAACCTTGCTCCGCATTTTGGCAACGCTCAGCCAACCAAGCGGCGGCAGCGTCGTGATCGGCGGCTGGCAACTTCCCAAAGAATCTGCCGCCGTGCGCGGTCAGCTTGGCGTCGTGACGCACTTGCCGCTGCTCTACGACGATCTGAGCGCTATGGAGAATCTACGCCTCTACGCCGAACTGTATAACCTGCCACAGGAACTCGGCACAGCGGCGTTACAGGCGCGCCTGAGCGACTCGCTGGCACGCGTCGGCTTGGCAAAGCGCACCAACGACCGCGTTCGCACCTTTTCACGCGGGATGCAGCAGCGCTTGGCGTTGGCGCGTGCCGTGCTGCATGATCCTGCTATCCTGCTGCTGGATGAACCATATACAGGCTTGGATGCTCACGGCAGCGCCCTGCTCGATTCGCTGATCGCGGAGTGGCAGGCGCAAGGGCGCACCATCATTGCCGCTCTGCACGATTTGCCACGCGCCGCTGCGCTCTGTAAGCGCGCCCTGATCTTAGGCGGCGGCAAGCTGGCAGCCGACTTGCCGATGCCCGACCCTGAAAGCCTGATTGCGACCTTTAACGCCCTCACACCGAGTTAACCAAATGCGCCGTACATCATTTTCCCGTGCCGTGATCGCCGTTGCCCGCAAAGATTTGCGCGCCGAATTCCGCAGCCGCCTGCTCATCAGCGCGATGGGCTTGTTCGCCTTGCTGACCACAATGATCTTCTACTACACGCTGGAGAGCCGTCCAGAGGCGCGCCGTGCTGTGCTGCCGGCTGCCTTGTGGGTGACGGTCACCTTTGCTGGCACGCTGGGCATTGGGCGCAGCCTTGCCGCTGAGCATGATCGCGGCACGCTGGATGGGCTGATGCTCTCGCCGGTGCCGCGCTCGGCGCTCTATTTCGGCAAGCTGGCTGTGGCGTGGCTCTTTACCCTGATCGTGGCATTGGTGGTGACTCTAGCACTGAGCATCGTCTTTAACACCAACCTGCTGCGGCTGGATTGGGTGTTGATCGCTGCGCTTGGCACGCTTGGTTTTGCGGCAATCGGCACGCTGTTGGGCAGTATGGCAGTTTATGCCCGCTCACGGGAGACGACGCTGCCGATCTTGGTGCTGCCGGTGGCATTGCCGATCATCACGGCGGCGGTCAATGCGGCGCACGGCGTGCTGGATAACCAACCCTTCGAGGAGTGGATCGCCTATCCGCTGTTGCTGGCGTCTGTGGATGTTGTCTTTTTGGCGCTTGCTTACCTGCTGTTTGATTTTGTGCTGGAGGAATGAAAAACGCACCCGTTGTGGATGCGCTTGGAGAGAGGCGTCGGTGGGAATCGAACCCACGGTGAAGGTTTTGCAGACCTCTGCCTTGCCACTTGGCTACGACGCCATCGTGCAGTTAATGCTACACGATCCCGCCTGCTTTGTCAATGTGTGGCAGAGACGGGCGCGGTGAAGTGTGGGAATCACAACCCTTTTCCCACAAGCAGAGAAAGGGAACCTCGGCGGCGTGCTTCGTACAGGGTTGGCAGTATATGCCTATGATTTTCAGCACACTTCAATCAGAACAAATGTTGCAAATTTAGAACTTTTGGGCTATACTATCTGTGTGTTTATTCACCTAAAGGAAATGGGCTATGCCGAAAATTGCGCCGTTCTTGTGGTTCGACACACAGGCTGAAGAGGCGATGACCTTCTACACCAGCCTCTTTGATCAGGCTGAGATTGTCAGCCTTACGCGCTATACAGAGGGTCCGTTTGCGGGCAAAGTCCTGACGGGCGAATTTGATTTGGCAGGGCAGCGTTTTATGGCATTAGATGGCGGTCCTGCTTTCAAGTTCACACCTGCGTTGTCCTTCTTCGTCAGTTGCGAGAATGCCGCCGAAGTTGAGCGGTTGTGGGCGGGGCTTGTTGAGGGTGCAAACATCCTTATGCCGCTTGATCGCTATCCACATAGCGAAAAATTCGGTTGGCTGGAGGATAAGTATGGGCTTTCGTGGCAGCTTAACCTTGGCGCTGGCGCCAAAAAAATCGCACCTTTCCTCACCTTTGTTGGCGATCAGAATGGCAATGCCGAGGAAGCACTCCGTTTCTATACCTCGCTTTTTGAAGGCGCGCAGATTCTGCACATCAGTCATTATGCTGAAGGTGACCATGGCACCGTTGGGACGCTTAAATATGGACTGTGCAGCCTTGCTGATCAAACCTTCATGGCGATTGATAGCAATTTGGGACATGCCTTCACCTTCAGCGAGGCGATCTCGTTTCAGGTGCTGTGCGGAACACAAGCAGAGGTGGATTTCTTGTGGGAACAGCTCTCGGCGGTGCCGCAGGCAGAGCAATGCGGCTGGCTTAAAGATAAATATGGCATTTCGTGGCAGATCATTCCCACCGAACTGCCCAAACTCCTCACCGACTCCGACCCTGTGAAGGTGCAGCGCGTGATGCAGGCGATGCTCCAGATGAAGAAGATTGAGGTCGCTGCGCTGCAAAGCGCCTACGCTGGGTAAGCGGCTTGGCACACGCTTTGCAGCACTGCCCGCCGCCGTTGCCCTGCCGTGTGCCATAGAAGTGTGCTACAATGAGGTTGCCCGAGTTCAGCAGGTGATCGCGCCCTGCTTCGGCAGGGTGAGGAAAGTCCGCCCTCCACAGAGCAACGATGCGAGCTAACGGCTCGGCGGCGCAAGCCGACGGACAGTGCAACAGAGAAGGGTATTGCCCGTGCCGCAAGGCATGGGCGAGGGTGAAACGGTGGTGTAAGAGACCACCAGCGCGCTCAGCAATGGGCACGGCTGGCAAACCCCATCGGGAGCAAGGTCAAGCAGAAGCAAGGGGCTGCTCGTCCCGCTAATAGCTTCGGGTAGACCGCATGAGGCGTCCGCGTGAGCGGCGTCCCAGAGAGATGATCACCGCCCGCAAGGGTACAGAAGGCGGCTTATGCGGAACTTGGGCGCTCTAAAGGCATAATCGGGCTAGGACATGCGATGTTAACGCGCTTAAGGGTGAAGGGCTTCAAAAGTTTGGTGGATGTGGACGTGCGTTTTGGCGCGTTCACGTGCATTGCCGGCGCAAACGGTGCCGGCAAATCCAATCTCTTTGACGCTATCTGCTTTCTGAGCGCTCTTGCTGATAAATCGCTGCTGGAATCAGCACAGGCAGTGCGTGATGAGACAGATGTCCGCAGTTTATTCCATCGCAGCGGTGCGTACTCTGCACAGCAGATGGTCTTTGAGGCTGAGATGGTTGTGCCAGCTTATGTTGTGGATGATTTCGGGCGAGAGGCATCTGTTGGGCGTACTTACCTAAGCTATAGCCTGATCCTTGCCTACCGTGATGATCCACAAAAACCGCTTGAAATTACTGAAGAAAGACTGCGTTATCTCAATAAAAGTGAAGTTCGCAAAGATTTGGCTTTTGCCAAGCCCACATGGCACACCACAGCTATTCAAAGTAGTGGTGGTGACCGCCTGCCCCCGATTGAGACGAACCCAGATGGTTCGATCACCCAGCGCGGCACAGGCAGACCGCGCATAGAGCGACGCCGCCTGGAACGCACTATTCTTTCCAATTCCAATTCTATCGAAACGGCTGCTGCCCTTGCTGTCCGCCGCGAGATGCAATCTTGGCGGCTTTTACAGCTAGAACCCTCTGCTTTGCGCCAATCGGATCGCTTTAATGCACCAGATTATCTTGGCGCAAATGGCGAGCATTTAGCAGCAACGCTGTGGCGTTTGGCGCGTGCCGATGAGAATGTTTACGCCCGTGTGGCGAACCACCTTAGCAAGTTGCTGGATGATGTGCGTAATCTGAGCGTAGATCAGGATGAGATACGCCAACTGCTCACCGTTCAGGTGACAGGGCAAGATGGCACAACACACCCTGCACGAGCGCTCTCCGATGGTACGCTGCGCTTTTTGGCGTTAGCCGTCCTAAGCGAAGACCCACAAACACTCGGTGTGCTGTGCCTTGAAGAACCTGAAAATGGCATTCACCCTAGCCGTATTCCCTTCATTATCAACCTTCTGGAAAGCATTGCAGTAGATACTGAAGAACCTGTGGATAAGAGCAATCCATTGCGGCAAGTGATCGTCAACACCCATTCGCCACTGGTTGTGCAAACTGTGCCTGACGATAGCCTGTTATTCACCTCGTGGCAAGAGACTATCCATCACAATCAGCGCGTCAAGCAGACTATTTTCAAACCGCTGCCCCATACCTGGCGGCATCAACAAGCGCCTAACCAGCCGACTATCGCCAAAGGTGAACTGATCGCTTATCTCAGCGCAATAATGCCCAATGAAGATTTTAACCTACCGATAGCACCTCCCGAAACCGTCAAGCGCCGCGTGGCAGACCGTGAAGAAGTACGTCAGCTCAAGCTAGAGCTAGGCATTTGAGTGTGACGCATGGCTGATCTACGCTACACACTTGTCGCGGATGGCGGTTCAGATCAGGTTTTGTTACCTATTCTAGGCTGGTTGTTGCGTCAAGTCTTTCCTCAGCACGCCTTTACGCCACAATTTGCAGATACGCGCAGCCACCGCACACCAGATAATAGCCTTCAAAACAGGCTGTTTGTTGCACTTGATCGCTATCCTTGCAATCTTCTTTTTGTCCACAGGGATGCAGAGGATCAGCCGCCGCAAAAGCGTTATGACGAGATAAACGCTGCGCTCCAAGCCATCAGTGGTGTGCCACCTTCGGTGTGTGTTGTGCCGATCCGTATGACGGAGGCTTGGCTGCTTTTTGATGAAAAGGCACTGCGGCAAGCAGCAGGCAACCCGAATGGACGGCAGCCGATTAACCGTGTGCCACCAGCACAAGTGGAGCGGCATACTGATCCCAAAAAGCATTTATATGAGCAGCTTGAGAGGGCAAGTGAACTAAGCGGGCGGCATTTGAAAAATTTCAGAAAAAGGTTACCGCAATGTGTATACCGTTTGGCAACCTTGATTGAGGATTTCACACCTTTACAGCAACTCTCTGCTTTCCAAAGCCTTGAGGCTTCTCTTCGGCGGTTGGCATTCTAAGTCGCCTCACAGCGGGTGTAAGACTGCGGGCGAGATTTCTCCCGCCCACAGCCTGATTACATTATTTGCCCAGTTTGGCGCGGGCAGCGGCGCTTAGGGCAGGCAGCACCTTGAACAGATCGCCCACGATGCCATACTGCGCGATCTTGAAGATGGGCGCGTCAGGGTCTTTGTTGACGGCTACAATGATCTTTGAGGTACGCATTCCCGCCTGATGCTGGATCGAGCCTGAGACGCCCGCCGCCACATAGAGCGTTGGGCTAACCACTTTGCCCGTCTGCCCAACTTGGTGCGCGTAAGGAATGTAGCCCGCGTCTACAGCGGCACGCGTAGCGCCAACAGCGCCGCCCAGCACCTCTGCCAACTCGCGGACAGGCGCAAAGCCTTCCGCGCTGCCAACGGCGCGCCCGCCCGTGATGATGATCGCGGCGTCGGTCAGGTTGACACTGCCACGCTGTTCCTCAAATGCCTCGACCTGAGTGGCGATTTGGTCAGCAGGTATGGCAGGCGCAACAGCGATGACCTCACCGCTGCGGCTGGCATCCGCCGCTGGCAGCGCAAAGGCGCGGCTGCGAAGCGTGACGAAGGCGGTGCGGCTGGTCGAGGCGACTTCGCTCAGCACCTTGCCAGCATAGGCAGGGCGCACGGCTTTGATCGAGTCACCCTCAGCGCTCAGCTCGGTCACATCCGAGAGCAGGCTGCTCTCGCTATCGGCGGCTGCGGCTGCCAGCAGTTCGCGCCCGCGTGTGGTTGCACCGCTCAACACGGCACGCGGCGCATGGTCGCTCACCAGTTTGGTAAGCAGCGCGGCATACGGCTCTAGGCGGAAATCTGCCAATGAGGGATCATCACACAGGATGACTTTGTGCGCGCCATAGTGAAAGGCGAGCGTTGCCAGATTGCCCACACCGCTGCCAAAGACCAACGCCGTGATCTCGCCCTCAAGCGTCTTGGCGGCGCTGATTGCTTCCCAAGCCGCAGGCAGTGCCTTGCCGCGAAAATGGTCAATCCATACAAAAATGCCACTCATAGCGCCTTTTCCTCCAAGAGCTTGGCGATTAGCTTCTCTGCTTTCTCTTGATCGGTTGCCCCTTCGATAATCTCGCAATTGCCGCCCCGCACGGGCAAGTTTCGGAAGCCAACCACCTTGACAGCAGGCGCAGCGTTGTTCACGCCCAGATCGGCAGCCGTCCAGACGGGAATATTCGCCTTAGAGGCTTTACGAATGCCGATGAATGATGGCGATTTTGGCTCGTTGATGTCTTTCAGCACGCTGATGACAGCCGGCAAGCGCGTGCTGACGATCTGCTTACCTTCCTCAACCATGCGCTCGACCTTGAGCGTCTTGGCGGCAAAGTCAATCGCCACAATTTTGGAGACGGCGCCAACCGCGTTCCAGCCGAGTTTGCGCGCCAGCATGTAAATATGCGCGTCGCTGTTAGAGTCGACAAATTCTTTGCCAAAGATAGCGAGCGAAACATCGCCCAGTTTGCGGATAGCGGCGGCGGCAAGCGTTGCAAAAGTCAGCGCATCGTGTTCGGCATCCGCCGCGATGCGAATCGCCTCATCCATGCCGATGGCAAGCGCTTGCTTCAAGGCGTCGTTGTGAGTCTCTGCGCCAATGCTCAGCACGGTTGCCTTGCCCTTGTGCGCGTCGCGCAGCAGCACCGCCTCTGTAACGCTATATTCATCCCAAGGATTCAGCACAAGCTGCGCTGTTCCCCAAGTCACCGCGCCATCTGCACCGACCTCAACCTTCGCGGCAGTATCGGGCGTGTTGCGCGTAAAAACAACAATGTGCGACAAAGTTTACGTACCCTCCAAACTTTCTTCGGAAGGGCTGCCTTGCGCGCCCATTTAGGGATACCCGCCGTGAGCAGCCACTTCGCTATTCTTTAATTGTTAGCCTATTGTAGCGCGCTGCGATAGAATGTCGAGGTATGCGCCTTCGGAGAGCGCCAAGCGATAACACAAAACCTTATGAAGCACGCCTTTAGGTAACTGCATGACGCCTGAAACCCTGATCAATGCGGCAATTTCGATTGGTGCGCCGCTGATGTTCATCTTCTTCATCTACACCTCGAACACCTATGGCGACGGAAAATTCGTCTCCACCGTGCTGACGAACCTGCTGTGGGGCTTGATTGGCGCGTTCGCCATCGCCTATGTGGTCAATATCTATGTGGCGTTGCCGTTGGTTAATTCGGTGGAGGTCGTGCGCGGCATCACTGCGCCGATCACAGAAGAAATTGCCAAGGCACTGTTCATGGTCTACCTGATCTGGCAGCCGCGCTTCCGTAACATTGTGGAAGGTGCTATTTATGGCTTTGCCGCCGGCATCGGCTTTGCCATCGCGGAAAACCTATATTTCACAATTACCAATGCTGCCAGCATCACCGACATTCTGACTCGCGTCATCTCCACCACGTTGATGCACGCCACTGCCAGTTCGCTGGTCGGCACGATGTTAGGGCGCTATCGGCGCTCTAGCGAGAAAGGGCGAGCGTTCTATCCATTGGTTGGCTTTGTCCTTGCCATCGTGCTGCACGCCGCCTACAACAACAGCGAGACGATCTTGGGCAGCGGCGCGCATTTGCTGCTGATCGCTGTGATCGTTGGCGCTGCGGGTGCCTTTCTAACCTGGCGGCAAATTCAGCAGGGCTTGGGCGATGAGAAAAAGCGCTTTGACGAAACGCTCAACATGCGCGATGTGACCAGCGGCGAACGGCGCGCCGTCCAGCAGATGGGCACCGAGGCAATTGACGAGGTGTTCCGCGCCCTGACCGAGACATTCGGCAAGCGCCGCGCCGACCAAATGCGGCGGCTTTTGGTGGTGCAGGCGAATGTCGGCATCCTCAAAAGCAACCTGAACACACCTGCCAGCGAACGCCTTCTGGCAGCATGGCGCACCGAAATTGATGAGCTGACCGCTGAGATGAGCCAGTTGCAGCGCAAGATCGGCACCATGGCGATGGTCTACTTTCGCGGCGTCTTTCTGGATGAAAAACAGGCGCTTTCAGAGAGCATTAATCAATCGCTGGCGGAATCCGAACACGCTGAAGTCCATCAGTTCGATACCCTGATGCTTGCGGCAACACGCGCTAACACCTTTGAGCCTGCCGAACTGGAACGGCTGGCGACAATGCTGCGCCGTGCGCCGATCTTCCAAGATGTCTCGCTGGCGGATTTGGAGAACCTGAGCCGTTCCGTACGCGAGATCACTGCTGAAGATGGTGAGATCATCTTTGAGCAGGGCGTCAGTGGCGATACGCTCTATATGATCGAAGTCGGTGCTATTGCACTCTACAAAGTGGACGAAAAAGGCGGTGAGCATTTGCTGCGCCTGTGCCGCGTGGGTGAAGTGGTTGGTGAATTGGCGCTGATTGACGGTTCGCCGCGTTCGGCGCGGGCGCGTGCCAAAGGCAATCTGTTGGCGCTAGAGGTGCAGCGCACGCACTTTAATATGTTCATTAAAAGCCGTCCACAAGTGGTGATTGCCATGCTGCGCTTCTTGGCAGAGCGCGTGCGTGATACGACCACTGCGCTAGAGGCAAGCGTGCATTGGGCGCGCCAAGTGGCAGCGGGCAAATATACAGAGGCGCGGGCGCTCAGTATGCTGACGCCACGCGAAGATATTGCCGTGGCAGGTGAGGCTGCCGTGCCTTCCGCTGAACCTGAGCGCGCCGTCTCGATGGATACGGCGGTGCAGTTACCAGTGGCGCTTGGTGGCGCCTTTGGCAGGGTAGCTGCCGCGCTTGAAAAACGCGAGAAGGCGTTAGCAGCGGCAGCTGAGGGGAAACATGAAGGCAGGACAGGTATTTGGGCGCGCTTTAGCAAGGACGCAGATGAATCAGGTGATGAGGCATGATACAACGTTCCACACAAACCATACAAGCACAGCGCATTGAGTTTAGGCAGCGTGTGGTGGCGCAATTACAGGCAGCACGCCTGTTCAAAGGCATTCCAACTAACGACCTTGAAGCGCTCATCGAGGTGATGGAGCCTAAAACTTTTGCCGAGGGCGAAATGCTCTTTCAAAAAGGCGATCCCGGCGATTCGATGTTCCTGATCCTGAGCGGTAGCGTCCGAATTTTCACGCAAGACGCCGATCAGAACGAGATCACACTCGCCTATCTAGAGCCAACGCGCATCTTTGGCGATTTCGTGATCTTTGATCAGAAACCGCGCTCTGCCTCTGCAATCACTGTTGCGCCGACCGAATGCCTTGTGCTGTACCGCGATGCCTTCCTGAACTTTCTGCCACAGCATACCTTCGTTGGCATAGTGATGATGCGGAATGTTGCCGAACAGGTGCGCCAAGTCACCAGCTTCCTGAGCAAGGTGAACGGTACGCTTGACCAGCTCTCGCAAGGTGCCTTTGAGGAAGCACTTAGGCAGCTTACCGAGACAACCAGTGATGATGCCGCGCTGCAAACACTGGTCAACGCTTATGTGGAGATGATTCATACGGTTCGGCAGCGTGAGGCACGCCTGAGCCGCACCGAATCACCCGATCCGTAGAAAACAGGCTGTGTGATCTCGGTTAACCCAGCAAGATGTATTACCTAAATCAGCGTTTTTGGTGAGGCAAGCGTCGCCTCATCCGTGATGATTATGTAGTCGCGCCCGCGAATATGCGTAACGGGATAATCATCGCCCGCAGCACCAAACAGCGCCAAACGCAGCACAGTATTTGCCCAGTCCAGATCGCCACCGTTACGGCAGTAGAGCCGCAAACGTGCCGCGCCTAGAATCTCGCGCATTCCAAGTGTATACGCCTCACGCGGGAAGCACGCCAAATTGCCGCCGATGTTGGCACGCACGGCGTTCATGGTCAGGGTGAAGGCGTTCAGGCGCACGCGCCGCGCCGAAAGCACCGCGATACCTTCCTCAGGCTCGTTAAAGGCAAGATGCCCGTGAATGCCAATGCCGCCATAGCAGGTGTGAATGCCACCCAGCGACTCGATCAGGCTTGGCAGCGTGGCAATGTTATCCTGATCGGGAAAGAGGCTGTGCGGCTGATTGTGTGCGCCGAAGCGTGCCCGCAGCGGCGCAAAGAACAAGCGCTCCATCGTGCCGCGGAAGCTCAAAGGATGCTCTGGCGGCAGCGCACAGCCATTTGCATCGCAGTACTCGTCCATAAAGAAGAACCAGCAATCTGATAAGGCAAGTTGCCGCGCCACGATTAGCTCAACCAGATAGGGATAGGCGCCAACTGGACCTACAGGCAAAATCAGGCGCAGCGGCGTGTTTTGTGCGTTGGCGGCGGCAATTTCGGCGGCAATCGCCTCTGCCATGTGGCGGTGCAGCGCATCCAGATCAGGGCAGACGATCAGATGCGCGGCGGCGCGGCGGCGCACTTCTTCAGGCGACAGGCTGAGCAGATGGCGCACCTCAGCCTGTCGTTCAGCGGTGATAACAATGTCCATAGCAAACGTGGAAACTCCTATCTTGCGCTCCATTATACGGCGAGGCGCAAAAAACAGGCAGAGGCAGGTTGCCTCTGTCTGCCCTTGTCGCCTATCCTAAACTATCTAAGGACATACTAGGTTATGTTATAGGAATTAGGGCAATGTCCGCCTTTTTAGGGCGCCGGTATCTTCAATTGCTGCCCAACACGGATAAAATCACCTTCTAGGATGCCGTTTGCTTGCCGCAACTGCTGGACGGTGATGCCAAACTTGCGCGCAATGGCACCCAGCGTATCGCCTGCCACCACAGTGTAGATGCGGTCGGTAAGCTGGATCGGTGTGGGCAGTGTTGACGGATCAACAACGGGTGCGGTTGCCTGTGCGGGCGGTGCTTCAGGGGCAGCGGGTGGCGGTGGCGCGCTGCCATCCACACGCGGCGCGCAGCCGGGAACACTCAGCACATCGCCGGGTTGCAGACGGTCAGGATTACCCTGCAACCACGGATTTGCCCGCAGGAAATCCTGATTGGTCAGGTTATACAGGCGTGCAATTTTGCTCAGCCATTCGCCGGGCTGCACGGTGTGCTGGCATGGGTTATCAGCGGGCAGTGCCGTTGGTGTGGGCGGCAGCGGTGGCGGCGCTTCTTCGGTGGGTGATTCGGGCGGCGGCTCGGTGGCTGCCTCTGGGAACATCTGGAAGGCGGTTGGGCTTGCCGCCGTCTGCGGCGGATCAGTCGGAATGGCGGTCGGCATTTCAGTGGGCGGGATGAAGCCTTCCGTTGGCAGCGGCGTGATGAACAGGGTTGCCGTTGGTGTGAGGGTTGGTGTGGCGGTTGGCTCAGGCGTCACGACGGCAATATCTACGCTGGTGGGTTCAATATCGCGGCCGGCAGGCTGAAAACAGCCGACAGTCATCAGCACCAGCCCAATAACCAGCCAACGCACTAAGTGTGTATCGCGCAGCATTCTGGCAATCATCGCCCGCACTCCTGATCAAACATAGCTACAGGATAGCGCGTTTAGCCGTTTTAGACAATATGCGCGTTAGGCACTCTGCGCTGCTAATACCCCCGCAGCCATGCGCTTGCTGCCTAGCATATACAGCCCAACTTCTTCTTCACTAACCGCATTCGGATCGGCGAAGTGTGCCACAAGCTGCCCATTATGCAGCACAAGCAGCCGATCCGAGAGGCGCATCACCTCACCTAGATCAGCGCTGATCAGCAAGATTGCCATGCCTTGCGCCCTTGCTGCCACCAGTTCCGCGTGAATAAACTCAATCGCGCCAATGTCTACGCCGCGTGTGGGCTGTGCCGCGATCAGCAGGCGCGGTGCTGCCGAAAGTTCACGCGCCAAGACCACCTTCTGCATGTTGCCGCCGCTGAGTGCGCCGAGCGGCATCTCTGGCGATTTTGCGACGATCTTAAAGCGTTCGATGAGCGCCTGTGCGTTCTGGCGAATGGCGCGTAGGTTCAGGCTGCCGCGCATGGTGTAGGGCAGCTTGTAGTAGCGATCCACGATCAGGTTTTCGGCGATGCTCAGGGCAGGCGCACAGCCATTCTTCAGCCGATCTTCGGGAATGTGCGCGACGCCCGCCTCACGCGCCGCACGCGGATCGCCATTTGGCAACGGCTGATCGCCCAGCAGCACGCTCCCGCTGCTGAAAGCGCGCAAGCCTGCCAACGCTTCGGCAAGCTCAGTTTGCCCGTTACCTTCCACACCTGCCACACCCAAAATTTCACCACGATGCAGCCTGAAGCTGATCTGATCGAGCGCCGCCTTGCCGCTTGGCAGCCGCAGACTCAGATCGCGCACGGTCAGCACGGGCGCACCGCGTTCAAGCGGCGGCTTCTGCACCGTCATGAATATCTCGCGCCCGACCATCAGGCGCGCTAGGCTGCGCTCGCTGCATTCGTTCGTCGGCAGCGTCTCGATCAGGCGTCCGTCGCGCAGCACCGAGACCTGATCGCTGACTGCCAGCACCTCGCGTAGCTTGTGCGAGATGAACAGCACTGTTTTGCCGCCTTCTGCCAGTTCACGCAGGGCGGCGAAAAGTTCGCGTGTTTCGCTCGGCGTCAGCACTGCGGTTGGTTCATCAAGGATAAAGACTTCGGCACCGCGATAGAGCGCTTTGAGTATCTCGACGCGCTGTTTCATGCCAACCGGTATCTCGGAGACGCGCAATTCCGGGAAGACCTGCAAGCCGTAACGCACAGCAAGCGCACGCATTTGCTCATTGGCAGTTTGGAAGTTCAGCACGCCATGCTGCGTCGGTTCAGCGTTCAATACCACATTCTGCGCCACAGTGAAAGATGGCACCAACATAAAGTTTTGATGCACCATGCCAATGCCGTTCCGAATGGCATCTTGTGGATTGTTGAAGTGGACAGGCGCCCCATTTAGCAGAATAGTGCCTTCGGTTGGGCGCTCCATGCCGTAGAGAATCTTCATCAGCGTGGATTTGCCGGCGCCGTTCTCGCCAATGATGGCGTGGACTTGCCCTGCGGCGGCTGCCAACGAGATGTGATCGTTAGCGCGCACGCCGTTTGGGTAAACCTTTGTAATGTTGCGCGTCTCTAGGTGTGTTGGCATCAGTTTACGAGACCGATTTGAGCGCCTCTGCCTGTTTGGCAAGCCGTTCGGCGTGGCGCGCCCGCTGATTCAGACGCCAGCGCGTGAAAGTGCCAACAATGCCATACGGAAAGACGATCACCACCAAGATGAAGATTGCGCCTAAGATGATCGGCAGAATGCGCCCAATATCCAGCACCACATCGCCAAGCGGAATCTGCACATTTCGCAATTGCAATTCCAGCAGGCGCAAGCCCATCGCACCAACAGCAGGCCCTAGCAATGTGCCAGCACCGCCAATGATCGTCATCAGCAGCGGATTGACGGTGTAGGCAGTGCCAAGCATTTCCGGTCCGACCTTCTTGTTCAGCAAGGTGAACAGAATGCCTGCTACGCCTGCCAAAATGCCCGCCAACACAATCGCCATCAGCTTGTAGGTCAGCGTATTGAAGCCGATAGTGCGCGCCCGATTTTCGTTCTCGCGGATGGCGAGCAGCACTGCGCCAGTTGGCGATTCCATCAGGCGGCGGATCAGGATGAAGGTGAAGACGAAGATCGCGGCGGCGATGTAGTAGAAAGTCAGCCGACTGCGCGTTGGATCAAACCATTCAGGCAAAGCAGCGAGCGTGAAGCCATCCTCACTGCCCGTATATTCATAGCGGCTGAGGAAGATATAGACCATCTCCGCAATGGCGAGTGTGAAAATGGCAAAATAGACGCCCTTCAAGCGCAGCGTTGCCACGCCGATCAGCAAACCAATGCCCGCACAGACCACCAAAGCGACCAGAATGCCGATCAGCAAGCCGCCGTCTGCCAGCTCTGGCGCACGCTGAAAAGCGCCCATCAGATAGCCCGCCAAGCCGAAAAAGAGCGCATGTCCGAACGAGATCACGCCTGTGAAGCCAAACAGAATGTTATAGCTCATGGTCAGGATGCCGTAGATCAGCAGCTCGATCATGATGCCCTGCCAATAGACGGACAGTCCGCGCCGCGCTGTTGGATCGGTATTGGTCAGCACGCCGACGAGGAACGGAAAGACGATCAGCAGGATGAAGGCGGCAATCAGCAGCCAGTTTTTGCCCACAGCGCGCCATTGAAAGCCTTTTTGTATGTGCATGGCTCACTCACTCCTTGCCAAACAAGCCGCTTGGGCGCAGCAGCAGGACCAACGCCAACAGGATCATGGGTGAAAGGCTCTCCCACACAGGCTGATTTAGGTATTGCACGCCAAACTTGGCAATGACCGCTTGCGTAATGCCAACTAGCAGGCTGGCAATGGCAGTCCCTTCGTAGCTGCCCAAGCCACCCAGCACCACTGCCGCCACTGCACCAAGCAAAAACTCTGTGCTTAAGCCGAGCGAGGCGCCCAAGAACGGTGCCGCCACCGCGCCACCTAGCGTTGCCAGCGCGCAGCCAAGCGTAAAGACGGCGGTAAAAACAGCCCGCACGTTGATGCCAAGTGCCTCCACCATTTGGCTATCTTGCACGCCGGCACGAATGACAATACCGATCCGTGTGCGCTGCAACAAAAGCGCCACGGCAATGATCAGAGCAAAGCCGACCGCAATCACGAACAGCCGATAGACGCTGAACTGCTGCCCGAAAAGCTGGAATGATCCTTCATTCAAGCCGAAGACGGTTGACCAACTGCGCGGCGAGACGCCCCAGATCAGCTTGACTGCCTCCAAGAGCAGGATTGAGACGCCAAAGGTGATCACCAACTGGAACAATGGGCGTGCATAAAGTGGACGTAGCAGGCCGCGCTCCAGCACAGCGCCCAACGCGCCGCCAACGGCAATCGCCAGCAGCACGCCCAACAAAAAGCGAAGGTTGCCATCTGGCACGGCGGCGATGATGGCAGGTGTGTGATGCACCTCATAAGCAATGTAGGCGCCGATCATGAAGTAGCCGCCCTGTGCAAAGTTCAGCACATCCATCAAACCAAAGACGATGGACAAGCCCGAGGCGACCAAAAACAACAACATGCCACGCAGCAAGCCTGAAAGCAGCGTAATGCTGAAATCGCCGGCATTGATGGTGCTGGCATAAGCGCCAAAGCCTTCCGTGCCGATCAAATTGAGGTTGCCCGTCGTGAGCAGGCTAAACAGCAGCAAGCCGATCAGAATAACGCCGATAGCGATCAGTGAACTGCGTTTATCGCGTGAAAAAATACCTGTCATGCAAAATCCTTTTGTGCCTCAATGAATAGTTTACAGTTCATCCAGGACGGCGAAACGTCTAAGCGGCGCCTAAATAGCGCTGAATGGTTGCCTGATCGTTCACCAAATCTGCCATCATGCCGCTTTGCACACTGGCGCCGTCATCAATGATCACATAGCGATCTGCTAAGCGGCTCGCCATGCGGAAGTTCTGTTCGACCAGCAGCACGGTTGCCGATTCCGACAAGCGCCGAATGGCGTTCATCAGCGCCTCGATGATGACAGGCGCTAAGCCTTCGCTTGGCTCATCAATCAGCAGCAGGCGGTTCTCTGGCACCAACGCCCGTGCGATGGCAAGCATCTGCTGCTGACCGCCGCTGAGGTTGCCGCCTGCTAGTTTGTAGAGCTTCTTCAGGTCAGGAAATAGTTCAAAGATGAAGTCTTGGCGTGCGGCGAGATCGCCCTTGCGCCGTTCGGCAATTTGCAAGTTTTCGGCAACGGTCAGGTCACGGAAGATAGCGCGATGCTCTGGCACGTAGCCAATGCCCAGCTTGGCGATGTTGAAGGACGCCTTGCCTGCCAACTTCTGTCCGTCGAAAATCACCTCACCCACACGCGGCGGCGTAATGCCCATGATGCTTTTGAGCGTGGTTGTTTTGCCCGCGCCGTTGCGCCCAAGCAACACCGTGATGCTGCCCTTTGGCACGCTCAGCGAAACGCCTTCCAAGATGTGAAACTGCCCAATGTAGGTGTGGATGTTGCGTACTTCAAGCACAGGCTCAGGCATGGTCGCCTCCCGCCGCTTTATCCATCACATCGCTGTAGAGTTCGCCTAAGTAAGCGCTCTGGACAGCCTTGTTAGCGGCAATCTCGGATGGTGTGCCTTCCGCCAACACGCTGCCCAAATGCATTACGGTGATGTAGTCCGAAACGTTCATGACGAGGTTCATGTTGTGTTCCACAATGATGATGGTGCGGTCTGCCTGCCCTCTGATCTGCCCAATGTTGCCAATCATCTCGCGCACCTGCTCAGAGGCAACACCGGCGGTTGGCTCATCTAAGATGAGCAGTTCAGGCGCGCCTGCCAACAGAATTGCCAGTTCTAGCTTGCGTTTGCCGCCGTGTGGGAGCGCGCTGGCAAGCATCGAGGCGACAGGCGTCAAGCCGACTTCTTGAATGGCGCGCATTGCCTCTGTGATGAAATCGCCATAGCTATAGGCGCGGCGCAGCACATTGAAATTTGCCGCACTACGCGCTTGGACGGCAAGCCGCACATTTTCTAGCACGGTCAGGTTCGGGAAGATGTTCGTAATCTGGAAAGAGCGCCCAATGCCCATATGGGCGCGCCGATGCAGCGGCACAGCGGTGATGGGTTGCCCTTTGAAGAACACCTCGCCGCGTGTGGGCTTGTAAATGCCGCTGATCAGGTTCATGAGGGTGGTTTTGCCCGCGCCGTTCGGTCCGATAATGGAATGGACGCGCCCACGCTCTACGCGCAAGCTGACGTCATTCACGGCGACTAATCCGCCAAATTCTTTGCGAAGGTGGCGGCACTCTAAAATAGGTTCGCCTGCTGCCATCGTGTGTTCTTTCATGCCTAAAAGTATTTGCGCTGCGGGAGCATAATTTGCAGATGCGGCGCAGTTGCCCGCGCCGCACCAAGATGACTAGTTTATGCGAACGAACGCTTTATTTGCAGCGCTCGGCATATGCCTCTGGCAAGGCACATGGCGGCGTCACGAACTCGGCGGGTACTTCGCGCACCAGTTCAAAGAACTTGAAATCAGGATCAGTCAGGTTGACCAAGCGCACGATGTAGATCGGCAGCATCACCTGATGATCAGAGGCACGCAGCAGGTATGTGCCGCGCGGACCTTCCCACTCCAAGCCCTCCAGCGCTTCGATCATGCCTGCAACTTCGGTATCGCCTTCGGTTGCTGTTAGTGCGGCAACCAGTGCCTGTGCGGTGGCAAAACCACACTCGGTGAACAGGTCTGGCACTTCGCCGTTATAGTCTGCCTTGTGGTTTTCGACCAACCAATCATTGATAGGGTTGGTTGGCAGCGTGTAGTGATAGACCATCGAGCCAATGCCGCCCACTTCACCTTCGGTTGAGGCAGCTTTGGTGATCGGGTTGGAATTGAAGGAGGTGATCAGGATCATCTTATCCAGCACGCCCAACTCGCTGATCTGCTTAAAGAGCGCCACGCTCGTATCGCCTGCCCAGATCGGCTGCAAGGCGTCCGCGCCGCTTGCCAGCACCTGCTGCAAGACAGCCGTGAAGTCGGTCGTGTTCAGCGGCGCGTAGATGGTCTGGGCGATCTCCAAGCCGATACCTGTATAGGCAGCCTCGGCGGCGGCGGCTGAGCTACGTCCAAAGTCGTAGTCAGCAGCGAGGATCACAACCTTCTTCACACCAGTATCTTTCAACACAGTCGTCAGCGCGAGGAAGTCCTGCGTGGTGTTGCGGCAAGCGCGGAAGGTGTTCGGGTGGAAGTTTGCGCCGGTGATCGCTGGTGAAGCAGCGGGACCAGCCATCAGGATAACTTCGAGGTCGGCAGCAACCTGCTGCAATTGCAGCGCCACGCCAGAGCTGGGCGCGCCGACCAAGATTTCTGCCCCATCGCGCTCGATCAACTCACGGGCTTGGCTGGCGCCAGTTGCCGGGTTGCTCTGTGTATCGCGCACCAACACTTCAATTTTGCGGCCTGCCACTTCCAGGCTGCCTTCGGTGGCATACTTCAAGCCAAGCATAAAGCCTTGCTCAAGTTCCTTGCCATACTGCTGCAAAGCGCCGGTTTGGTCGCTCAGCAAGCCGATGATCAGGGTGTCCTGAGCGCGGGCGCTGCTGGCTGCGCCTGAAAGCGCCATAAGTGCCAGCACTAAAACAGTTGAAAAAACGATCATTCGACGAAGCATTTTGAGGTTCCTCCACGTATTTTTGCCAAACTTTTCTTGGTAGGAATACCGCGCTCAACTATACCACTTTTCAGGTTGGCGCAAAAGTTCACAAGCGGGGTGTGGGAGGGCTAGCTCACGCCCAAGCAGCAACCCAATTTGCGCTGTATGCCAGATCGGGTATGGTTATCTACGCTGCTAGATGACTGAGGAGCAAAATCGCCGTGTCGTTGCTGACTATCCTTCAGGCGTTGGAGGCGCGCCAACGTGCCACCCATACGCCTTACTTCGTACCCGGTTTATGGGCGCACAGCGGCACCCAACCTGATCACGTTGCCGCTGTGCAGGTGAATCCCTACACTTTCTACCATCAACTGCTTGCGCGGATCCTTCAGCGCGAACCACAGCCTTTGGTGCAAGGCGCTGACGGTGAATGGTCGCGCCGAGCCGTTGTGTACAGCCTTTTCCCGCGTGTGATGACCGCCTTCGATCATGACGGCGATGATCAGATCAGGATCGGCGCCAATAACGAGGGCTGGCGCGAGACAGGCACGCTGCTGAAGAGCATGGCACTGCTGCCCTACATCCGTGAGATGGGCTTTAACACCGTCCACCTGCTGCCGATCACTGCCATTGGGAAGGACGGGCGCAAAGGTGCGCTTGGTTCGCCCTACGCCATTCGTAACCCATACGCGCTGGATGAGAACCTGGACGAGCCAGCGCTTGGCTTGAGCGCCTACCAGCTTTTTAAGGGCTTTGTGGATGCCGCTCACCGCCTAGGGCTGCGCGTGGTGACCGAGTTTGTGCTGCGGACTGCTGCTAAAGACTCGGACTGGATTCCCGAACATCCCGACTGGTTCTATTGGATTCGCGCTGATATTCCCGACCGTGCGCCGCACTTTGGGCGCACCGGCGCCCTGCACAGCTACGGACAACCGATCTTCTCGCCCGATACGCTCAATCTGATCTTTGCCAAAGTGGGCGCCAACGACTTTCATGATCTGCCGCCACCGCCGCACCAATTCCGCAGCATGTTCAGCGTGCCGCCGCAACCGCAGCAAGTGCGCCTTGAGGATGGTCGCTACATCGGAACGCTTGACGATGGCACCCGCGTGCGGATTCCGGGTGCTTTCACTGATTGGCCACCCAACGATGTCCAGTTACCTTGGTCGGACGTTACTTATTTCCGCCTCTACAACCATCCCGATTTCAACTACATGGCATACAACACGCTCCGCATGTATGATGAACAGCTTGCCACGCCCGAAAACCGTAACAATCCGCTGTGGGAAGCCCTAATTGGCGTCATCCCCTACTATCAGCGTGAATTCGGCATTGATGGTGTGCTGATTGATATGGGACACGCCCTGCCCATGCCACTTAAAGAGCGCATCATCGCCACCACCCGCGCCAGCAACCCTGACTTTGCCTTTTGGGACGAGAACTTCTCGATTGACTGGCACACCCGCCAACAAGGCTATAACGCGGTGGTTGGCTATTGGCTGCTCAGCGCGCATGAGCCGCACAGCGTGCGGAACATGCTCAACCACATGGCGCACCACAGCTTCCCAATCGCCTTCTTCAGCGCCATGGAGAACCACAACACGCCGCGTGCCTTCGCCCGTTTTGGCGGTGTTGCCTACGCGCACTATGCGCTGGCGCTCTCGATGGGCATTCCCGCCATTCCGTTCATCCAAAGCGGCTTTGAGCTTGGCGAGACGCAGCCGATGAACACCGGTCTCGGCTTTAGCAGCGAGGAAATCCGCCGTTATCGCAGCGATGATCTGCCCCTGTTCGGCATTTGCGCCTTTAACTGGTGCCGCGCCGAAAACTGGGTGCGCTCTGTGCGCCACGCGCTCAGCTTACGTCACAAATTCGAGTCCCTGCTCAGCGACCCAGCGCCCAACACCTTCCTGATCGGCTCGTCGGATAATCCGCATATCTTAGTTTTTTCGCGGCGGCGCGGCGATCAATGGCTGTGCTTCATTGCCAATACAGATATGGCACATGAGCAGCGCGGGCGTGCCGTCATCCACACCAAGCAGGTGCGCGTGGCGGGTTATTGGGGAACTTATGCCGATGGCATGGATATTCAGCAGGAAATTGCGGTGAATGTGGCGTTGGCGGGTGGCTATGTCTTGATCATTGACGTGGCAAGTTTGCGGCAGGATTAACCTGACGGCGCGTTTGAGAAGCACTGAGGGACGATACTAACTGATCAGCCTGGTTAGGTAATCAGATGCGTGTGGCAAGGGAATTGGGATACGGCATGTCCTAGATGTACTTCCAGTGACGATTGGTGTCGGGATACAACCTCGTATATCTAGCGCAGCGGGTCAATTTTCGGGTGCGATGAAGTGTGTGGTGGCAGTTTAGCATCGGCACGTATTCGCAGTTCGCCGCCTCGTGCTGCCCAAACGCTAGTTTATAAAAGGACACACGAAAAATGTTACCTTAACACACCATTCCGCGTAAAATAAAGTGTGTGGAGGGCACGAAAAATGATTGAGCCGTTCCTTAACCAACTACGTAGCTTGGAGAGCGCCCAACGCCGTGCCGCGATCATCGCGTTGGGTAAGCTAGGCGATCTTGCGGCGCTGAAACACCTTGCCCATGTCTACCGCACCGACCCTGACCCTGAATTGCGCGATCTCGCCCTTAAGGCGGGGCGGCACATTCAGCAGATGAACCGTGCGCCTGAGGCAGACTCGCTGGAAGCGCTCAGCCCAGTGCCGCCACCTGCCTATGCTGCGCCGCATCCCGCTGATGCACAAACAGCGGTGGCTTGGCAGCCCTCATGGCAGCTTTCGCGTGATGAGGCAATGCACGGTGCGCCGCCTGCTGAAGAAGAACCGCCCCAGTACGTGAGCACTGCCCGCCAACAAGTAGCACGCGGTAACCTTGCACAGGCATATACTTTCCGCACGCAGGGCAACACTGCCGCCGCCCTCTTGGAACTGGGGCGCGCCCTGCAAACTGATCCCACCCTCGTTCAGAATGCCTCTGCGCGCCGCCTGGCCGCCGACCTTACCGATTTGCCGCCCAAGCAGGCAATTGCCCAAGTGCTGGACGATCTGGCGAGCGGCAAACTGAGTGCAGAAGGCGGCACGCGCCTGAAATTGCCGCCCGTCTTCGGCACGCGCCTTGCAATTTTGACGGCAGAACTGCCTTTGCTGCTGCTGGCAATCTTGTTTTTCGTGGTGGTCTATTCGTATCGGCTGCGCGTCTCGATGACGACGCCAGACGTGAACTACATCCTGCCAAGCCTGTTGAACACCCTGAACGGTGGTGTGCTTGGGCGTGCGCTGCCAAAGGCGTTGGGCGGCATGTTGATGGTCTTTTTCTACATTAGTGCGGTCTATATGGTTGGCACCTCAGCCGGCGGCACAGGTGATGTGCTGCGCTTTGCCAACGTGATGATTGCCGTACAAATCCTGATGTTTGTGGTGCTGAGTATGGCACTCCTTTTCATCCCATTTGCCACCTTTCATGATCTGGGCAACAACACTTACGCCCTAGAACTGCATTTGGGCGGGCTGTTTATCGGTGGCGCGTGGGCATTCCTGATGCAGGCACATTTTGCAGGCTTGGCGCACCGCTTGCAGCTTCCGCAGGGCATTTCGATGGTGGTGGTTGGTGGCGCGCTTGCCATTGGCGCTGCCCATTTCTTGGGTGTTTTTCGCGGCGCAATCCTCTGAAGGGTGGAACATATGATGGATCAGTGGCTTACCCAGCTTCAGCACAGCGATCCTGCCAAGCGCCGTGAGGCAGTTTTGGCGTTGGGCAAACTGGCAGATGCCCGTGCGCTGCCGCATTTGGCACAGCTTTACAAGACCGAGAGCGACTCAACCGTGCGCGAATTGGCTGCCAAAGTTGGCAAGCACATTCAGCAGAGCGCTGCCGAACGCAAGCGCCGCACCGATGAGCTGCCGCACGTACCACCCTTCGTGCTGGACGACTCTCTGCTGACCACACCGCCCGATCCCGCACCACCTGCCCCTGCCGCACCGCCGCGCTACACACCACCACCTGCTGATGACCTGCCCGACCCTGACGAATTTGACATGCTGATGCCCGCAGCAGCAGCGCCCAAGCCCGCCGCCCAAGCTGAGAGTGCACCGCCGCCGCCCAAGCCGATCAGCGACCGCGACCGCCAGCGTGCCAAAAGCCTGTTGCAAAGCGCCTACCACTACCAAACCAGCGGCGACTCAACCAATGCGTTGGTCACATTGGCAAAGGCACTGCGCCTCGATCCCGATCTGGCGCGTCAATCCAGCGCGGTTGGCTTGGCGGCTGTCTTAGTGGGTGGCAGTGGCAAAGATTCAATTGCGCTGGTGCTGGAGCGTGCCGAACGCGATGATCTGAAACAGAGCAAAGCGCCCATTGTAGATAGCGATTTGGTAGATGCCTTAATCGCGGCGGCTGTCCTGTTTGTGGTGATCGTCTTTTTCAGTATCGCGCTGGTTTATGGGATTGTTGTGTTCGCCTTTCAGGCAAATGCTGCCCTGCTCAGCACCACCATCAGCGCGGCGGATTTGCAGCGCGAACTTGCCGATTTTACGCTCCAAACGCTGCTGCCAGAGGCACTACGGAACACTTCGGTGACCATGCTAACGACCATCATCAACTTGATGATCGTTTATTGGGTTGGCACAACCATGGGCGGCGTTGGCTCTGTGGTACGCTACCTAAAAGTGATGCTCAGCCTGTACATTCTCTTTTACTTGCTGTTGTTGGCAGGCTTTGGGCTGATCATCTTTGGCGCGCTCTCCGGCACGCAAAGCACCTTGGAGACTCTTATACCACTTGGTATATATACAATTGGCGGCTCCGTGTTGCTGTTTTTTGTGGGGCAGATTTATCTGACAATGCGCGTGCAAGAGTTTGGGCTTGGCAGCGCCATCGCCAGCGTGCTTGTCGGCGGCGCCGCCGCAGGCTTCGTCCTGAACATTATGGGCTTGCTCGGCGTGCGCTGAGGGTGAACCTCACACACTATTACGCATTCAAAAAGGTAATCCATATGAGCGACTCTCGATCTCTTTCACAGCAGCGCTTCGGCGTACTCGCCAACAACTACGTGACCAGCCATGTTCACAGCAGCGGCTACTCGCTAGATCGCCTCATCGAATTGATGCAGCCCATCGCGGGTAAGCTGGCGTTGGATGTTGCCACCGGCGGCGGGCATGTGGCACTGGCGTTAGCGCGTCAGGGTGCGCGCACGCTCGCCAGCGACATCACAGCTGCCATGCTGAAGGCAGCACAAGCACACCTCACTGAGCAAGGCGTCGCTGCCAGCTATGCGCGCCTAGAAGCAAGCCATTTGCCGTTTCGGGCGAACAGCCTGCACCTGATCACCGTCCGCCACGCGCCGCACCACTTTCCCGATGTGCCACGCTTCCTGAGTGAGTGCGCCCGTGTGCTGCTGCCTGAGGGCAGGCTTGGCATTGTGGATCAGATTGCGCCGGATGCGCCTGCCGCCGCTGACTACGTGAATGCCTTTGAGCGCCTGCGCGATCCGAGCCATGGCTGGCAGTTCAGCCTAAGCGAATGGCAAGCGATGCTCTACGCTGCCGATCTGGACGTGACGCATAGCGAGATTGCCACCGTCCGCTTTGACCTGCATTGGTGGGCGAATATGCAGAAGAACGACGCCGATACGGTGCTGCGTCTGCGTGTGCTGTTGCAGCAAGCACCTGCCGCCGTTCGCGACTTTTTGAAGCCCGCCGCCTTTGAGGATGGCAGCGGCAACTTCGGCTTTGATCATCATTATGGTATTTTGATCGCGCACAAGCGCGGCTGAGTGCTATACTCACCCAGCATAGGGGTGCCTACATAAGCAGCCTGAACAACATTTTGCCACAAAGGATATACATTTTATGCGTTGGGAAGACCTTACGGGTGATCAGTTTGAGCAGGCAGTCGCAGCCAGCCAGGGTGTGTGCCTTGTGCCGCTCTCTTGCATTGAGCGGCATGGACATCACGCACCACTCGGCACAGATATGTTTATCGCCCGCGCCGTCTGTGAGCGCGCCGCGCAGCTTGAGCCGGTGATCATCTTTCCTGATTTTATCTTCACCCAAATCCTAGAAGCGCGGCACTGCATTGGCACAATTGCCATTCAGCCTGAGCTGATCCTTCAACTTTTGGAGAACATTTGCCGCGAGATTGCGCGCAACGGCATGAAGAAGATCGTTCTTGTCAACGCGCACGGCGGCAATCAATCGCTGCTACCGTTCTTTCTGCAAAGCCAATTGGCAAGCCAACGCGATTATGTGGTCTACCTGACCGCAGAGCCGAAGTTTGCCACTGACCACGCCGGGCTGACCGAGACCAGCGCGCTATTGGCAATTCGTCCTGATCTGATCCACATGGCGCAGGTACCAAGCGATGGCGAAGGCGCACCGCGCCAACGGCTTGCTCATCTTGCCGCGCAAGGCATTTTGACGGGTATTTGGTGGTATGCCGATCATCCAACGCATTACGCGGGCGAGGCACTGGGTGCAACGGCTGAAGGCGGCGAGGCGATGCTTAATCAGGCGGCGGTGGGGCTGGCAAACGCTATCCGCACCATCAAGGCGGATGCCACTGCCAAGGCACTGCAAGATGCTTTTTACGCGACGACACAGCACCAGTAAGGACGGGATTTTATCCCGCCCGAACGCGATTACCTGACTAATATGTCCACGTCACGGGTGTGTTGGTTGCCTCTAGCGCCTCACGAATCTGTTCTAGGTGTGCTTCACCGTGCGCGGCGTAGTATTCAAGGAAGGTGATCACGCGCATCATGCCGTTTTCGGGGTGAAATGCCTCACGCACAAACTGTGCCTCACTCAAACTCTCAAACAGGGCAGCCCAACGCATGTGCAGTCCGCGCAAAATGGCAAGCGAACTCTCAACGGGCAGATTTTGCGCGTCAGGCGTGTCTGCCCAATCATCTTGATTGTAGGGTTTGAGGGTCGGCTGATCTTCCAAAAGTGCCAGCTTCACGCGGATGAAAGCGTTCATGTGGCTATCGGCAAGGTGATGCACATTCTGCTTAGCGCTCCACGCGCCGCTTGGCAGTGCTGAAAGCTGAGCATCGGTCAGGGGTGCGATGAGTGCCTCAAGGCGTGCGGGTAGTGCGCGCAGTTTAGCGATCAGGGCAGTGCGTTCGGCGGCTGTCGTCATGCTGAAAAATCCTTGTGGTGGCTAGGAGAGGCGTCCCCGGCGGGAATCGAACCCACGCTTCTGGCTCCGGAGGCCAACGCTCTATCCGCTGAGCTACGGGGACGGCTATCCATAATCATACTCGTCCCGTGCGCGTAAGTCAAGCGTCGGGCGGAAGCACCTTGCCAAGCTGCCTAACGGACGGTATGCTTAGATCAGGACACCATTTGAGGGAGAAGAAGCATTCATCATGGCGAAGAAAAAGAGCAAGCCAAACATCTCGCAGGAAGTCTTGGAGCGCGCCCGTGCAGAAATGCGCGGCGATCAAAGCGCCGGGGCGCCAAGCAAACCTGCCGTCGGTGAGGGCGTTGCCCCGGCAGCCACCCCTGCCAAAGCCAAGGCAACTGTGCGTGGCGGCAACCTTGCCACGCGCCGCCTGCCCACCAAAGACGAACTGGATCACGAATACCGCCACATCACACGCGACCTGCGCGCCATGCTGACGCTTGCGGGCGGTTTGTTCCTGTTCGTGATCGTGATGGCGATTTTGGTTGTGCCGAATATTTCCTAAGGATCGCCCTATTAGGCTGATCCCAGAACGCAACAAGCCGCACGGTATTGTGCGGCTTGCGGATAGGCTGCCTTTGGCGATTAGCTGCCAGTGGCGGCGCTGCTTCCACCCGATTCGCCGTCACCGCCCTTCGTTCGCGTCCACGGTGTGCCAAGACGCGGCAGCAAGAAGCGATCGGCACCCCACCAACCCGCTGTTTTCCACGCCAAGACCAACAGGATTGCCGCCGCAAAGAGCAAGGCATTGGTGCTTGCCGTGCCAGCCATGATGAAGTTCCAGTTCATGAACGCGCCGAAAAAGGCTGCAATGCCCACGAACGCGCCCACAATCAAGGCGATGCCCACGGCTGTTTCACCGATGGCGATCAGCTTGGCAAACCATATGTACGCCTCAGCATTGAGCATTCCTTGCAAAAACTCCCGATACCAGTCGAAGGCAATCACCGGTCTGCCGCCTTCAGTTGGCACAACAACGGCGCGCTCCCAGAAGCCTTTCAGCGCAACGCCAGTATCCATCCATGCTGGGTTGCCCAGCTTGCCCCAACCAGATTGTAGCCACGTCCAGCCGAGCAACACGCGCACTACCAGCCATACGACGGAAAAGCGTGTATCGCTGAACAGAAGCCGCGCCAAGGGCGGATCGCTAATTTCGGTACCACTCGTCGTGCGGACAACATAGTTGCTCATGGGTTATCCCTCTTTCATCAGTTGCGTTTATTGCGCTAGATAACTATGCCTTAAATCATAAGTCCGTTTTTCCCATTTTTACGAAGGAGGTGAGTAAAATCACCTGAAGTGGGGAGGAATGTCATAAGGACGGCAGAGCCGACAAGCGCAGCGTTTAGAAAATCTTCGCAACCTTTTAGATTTTCTTGTGAGGAAAGCCCGCCACACTTGTGTATAATTCGACTGTCAAGCACAGAACGGGCAACTCAAAATGGCATATTCTGCACGCGACCCGAACGAAGAACTGGCTTTCCACGCGCTGATTGCCCGCTGCCAGGAAGGCGATCAGGCAGCCTATGAAGCGCTTTATAATGCCGTAGCGGGCGATATTTATCGGCTTGCCTACAGCCTGCTGCTGCATCCGCAAGATAGCGAGGATGTGGTGCAGGAAGTGATGGTCTACGTCTTTCGCAGCCTGCACCACTTTGATCCATCACGCGGCAGCTTTCGCACCTGGCTGTATACGATCACGGTCAGCCGCTGTCGCAATGCGCGCCGCCGCAAATGGCTGCCAACCGTAACGCTTTCCTCTTTACTGGGCATGAGCAGCGAACCACGTGCGCCAAGCAGCCACTCGCCGGAAGTGGCAGTTGCTTGGCGCAGCGCGTGTGAATCGCTAGAGCGTGCGCTTGGCACGCTCTCGCCGCGCCTGCGCGAGGCTGTCGTGCTGCGCTATGGGCAGGGATTAACCTACCGCGAAATGGCAGAAGTGCTGGATTGCCCGCAGAAAACGGCGGAAAGCCGTGTGCGTTTGGCGCACGAGGCATTACGCAATGTGCTAAGCGAAGTTGAGCTTGGCTTGCTTGAGGAATTTGGCAGCGCCTAGTGTATTTATAGCACCAAGCGTTGTTTGAGAGATAGGCACCCTAACCATGCGATGCGGAACTGTTCGCCACCTATTGAACGCCTATGTGAATGGTCAGTTGAAACCTGCCCAACGGCTGCGCGTGCTGCACCACATTGCCCGTTGTGAGGCTTGCCACGCCGCCCTTCAACGCGAATCCGCAGTAGTGCGCCAGCTTCAGAGGCAGCTTCCCGCCTTAGGACGCCCCAACGCCGCGCAGTTGGCGCGCATATGGCAGGGCGTGAAGGCGCACACACGGCAAGCGCCACCGCGCCGCACCGATCTGCGCCCAGCAAGCGCGCTCATCACCCTAACCCTGATGCTGGCCTGTTCGGCGTTCATCTTTCGCGGCGGCACTGTCGCTGCGGTGTCTGCCCCGTTTCAGCCCATCCCGGCGGAAGTGCGCGCCACTGCAACGCCGCTTTTCACCGAGACGCCAGAGCATGACGGCACTTCTTTGGCAAGCCCAACTGCCAGCCTAACGGCAGTGGCAGAGCGTGTGCCTTCCGCTGCACCCGCACCCAGCGCCCGAAAGAAAGGGCAGCCCTAACATGCCGCCTTTGGGCATGGCTTTCACCCAGCTAAATCAGTCATCTTTTGAGGGATTCTTATGGCGACACTTGACCAAGCGCCGCTTCACAGACCGCCTGCCGAAGGCAGCGAACAGCACGCACCAACAACCAACGTGCTGAACAGCGCCTTTGCGCGTGTTTATACGCTCAACTGGGAACTCATCTTCTACCTTGCCATCCTCGTGATCGCCATCTTCACGCGCTTTGTGAACTTGGGCGACCGCGTGATGAGCCATGATGAGAGCCTGCACACCAAATACAGCCACGATTTGTACAAGCAGGGTAACTTTCAGCACACGCCGCTGATGCATGGACCGGTGCTGTTCCATGCAACGGCGCTCTCGTACTTCCTGTTTGGCGATAGCGATTTCAGCGCACGCTTATATCCTGCCATTTTAGGCATCATTATGGTGCTGATGCCGAAGCTGCTCTTTGAGCGTTGGCTGGGCAAGCTGGGCGCCATGGCTGCCTCTGTGCTGATTTTGATCAGCCCGATGCTGCTCTTTCATCACCGCTATATCCGTGAGGACACACCAGCGATCTTCTTCACCATGCTGATGGCATATGCCGTCTTTGCCTACATAGATGGCGTGATTCCGCGTCAGCCGAAGTTTTTGGTGCTGCTGGCAGTTGCCACGCTGCTCAACCTTGCTTCTAAAGAAACAGCCTTCATGTACATCCTGATCTTTGCAGGCTTTCTTGGACTGTTTCTGCTGATGCAACTGCTGCAAAGCTGGCGACGTGCATCGCATTCACCTGCGGTTGGTTGGGCAGTGCTCGGTGTGGCGCTTGTGCCAATTGCCGGCGGTGCGGCAACCTTGCTGCTCAGGCGCTTGAACATTGATGTTGGCGGCGCTTTGCCTGAGGGCTTGCTGCTCTTTGGCGATAGCGGCATCTCGCAGGATGTGGCGTTGATGTTCGTTGTGCTTTTGCTGGGTGTGCCGCTGGCGTTGGGCATCCTGCTCGGCATCGTTGTGCTGTATCGCGTGCTGTTCAACCTGCTGAACAAGCCGCTGATCACACCCATTATGCGGGATATTGCCGTGCGCGGGCGCTCTGCCTATATGCTGGCGCTTAGCGGCATCCTGATTGGTGCGGTTGCCGCATTGGTGATGACCAACGTCTTCAGCATCATTCCGCCGGAGACGATCAGCGCTTCACAGGCAGAATGGCAGGCATACGAAGAAGCAGGGCGTATTGGCGTGCAGCCGATCTCGCCGGAGCCGAACGCGCTCATAGCGCGCTTTGCGCTGTGGAGCAGCAGCTTAGCGCTGATTTTGCTGCTTGCCGTGCTGCTGACTGCCACACAGCATTTCAGCACGCAGGAAGCGGGCGCCTTTGAACTGCTCTTGCGCTTTGCGCCGCTCATCCTACTCGTTGCTTCATTTTTCCTGAGTGGTTGGCTGCGCACAGCACTTTTGCTTTTAGCTGCGATCAGTGGTGCGCTGCTCTACCTGTATTGGCGGAATGTGGGCTACCGTTTGCGGTTGCCGCTTGCCGAGATCATCACAATGGCGGTCATTGCTATCGCCGTGTTTGCCCTTTTCATCTTTGTGGAAGAACGCAGCCGCCGTGTTGAGAACGTCAGCTCGGAAGTGCGCCCTGTGCCAACCAGTTTTGAAAATTACTGGATTTTCGGCGCATGGGTGATCGGCATCGTGGCAGTGATTGGAATTGCGTGGCTGCGTTCGCGCACCACCTTCTGGCAAGAGATGCGCCGCTACGCTGCCTTTGACATCATCATCGTGCTAGGCTCATTGGTCTTGCCGTGGTCTGCGGCGCTGCCGATCTTCTTGGCGGGCTATCCGCTGGACGGCAGTTTCTATGCGCCGCGTGAGATTAACGCCATGATCTTAGGCGTGATCCCGTTCGTGCTGGTCTCGGTGGCGGCGGGCTTGGCATGGCGTCCCGGCTTGTGGCTCACTTGCACAGCCGCCTTTTATGGCGTCTTTGCTTTCTTCTTCACCACCATGTTCACCAATCCGCAGGGTGTGGCAACCGGGGTGGTTGGTTCGTTGGGCTACTGGTTGGCGCAGCAAGGTGTGCGGCGTGGCGGTCAGCCACAGTACTACTACATGCTGATCCAACTGCCGATCTACGAGTATTTGGTGACGATTGGCGCAATGTTCGCCGGTGTGCTGGGACTCTCGCAGTTCTGGAAGTTCCGTGCCGAGCGCTACGCTGCGGTTGAGGCAGAACGAGCTGAGCGCGAGGCTGCCGACGCAGAACGCCCTGAAGAAGATGATCCGTTTGCGCCGCCTGAAGATGCGCGTGCCGAGACGCTTGCTAATGCACAAATGGCGACGCAAGCGCAAGGCGAATCGCCCTTTGAGCCTGTTGAGGAAGCTCAGGAGTCAGCGCCGCCTGATAACGATGTCATTCCCACTGAGGATGAGAAGCCGAAGAAAAAGCGGCTTGCCATTCCAGAGGCAGAGCTAGTCACCCGTCCGCTCTTTAACGTCTTCGTTGGCTTCTGGGGTGTGTTGATCCTCTTTGCGCTGACCTTGGCGGGCGAGAAAATGCCATGGCTCACCACGCACATCGCGCTGCCTTTCGCGCTCTCGGCGGGCTGGTATCTTGGCACGCTGCTGGAAAAGGTGGATTGGGCAGCCTTCTGGCGGCGCAGTTGGGCGCTGATCTTCCTGATCCCAATCGCCGTCTTTGGCGCGGTGAATGTGATTGGCTTGCTGCGCTTTGGCGTTGGCGGTCTATCCCGTGAGCAACAACTGCAAACCTTCGCGTGGTTCGGCGCGATCATCCTAACAGGGATCGTGATTTATGCCATTGTGCGGATTTTGCAGGTGATCGGCATTCAGCAGACGGTGCGTGTTGGCTTGCTGGGCTTTTTTGCCTTGCTGGCAGTCCTAACGGCGCGCCATGCCTGGATGGCTGCCTACATCAACTATGATACGGCGGCAGAATTCATGGTCTACGCGCACGCTGCGCCTGCCAACAAGACGGTGATCAACTACATTGAGGAGATCAGCCGCCGCACAACGGACGGTATGGCGATCCGCGTTGGCTATGACAATGAGGTGTCGTGGCCCGGCTCATGGTACTTCCGCAACTTTCCAAATGGGCGCTACTTGGGCGACCTGACCGGTGGCATTCCCGATATTGATCAATATGTTGCGCTGATGGTCGGCGCCAATAACAGCACCAAGATCGCTGCCCAAGTGGGCGATAAGTTCTACCGCTTCGATATGATTCGGCTGTGGTGGCCCATGCAGGAATACTTCGGGCTGACCCTAAAGCGCGTGGATGACGCCTTTGCCGACCCTGAGATGACCCGCGCCCTGTGGGATATTTGGTGGAACCGCGATTACACGACCTACACACGCGCCTACCAGCGCATGACGGGTAACACTGGCACCTCGTTCACGCTGGATAAGTGGCCCGTCTCCGACCGCTTGGCGTTCTTCGTCCGTAAGGACGTGGCAGCGCAGTTATGGGACTTTGGCGTTGGCACGGCACGGGTGAGCGGCTTGCCCGAAGACCCATTCGCTGAGCTGCGCTGCGATACCTGTGCGGCAGAATTCGTGCTGCCTGCCGAAACAGCGCTTAACGCGCCGCGTGGTTTGGCAATCGGCGCAGATGGGATGCTCTATGTGGCGGATACGCGCAATGGGCGCATCCTGATCTACGATGCTGATGGGCGCTTCCAGCGCGAATTTGGCACGCCCAACACCTCAGGCGATCCTAATATCGTGGGCGAGCTAGGTGTGCTGCGTGAGCCATGGGGCATCGCTGTGGATAGCGACGGCGTTATCTACGTTGCGGATACATGGCATCACCGCGTGCAGGTCTTTGCCAACGATGGCGCACCGCTGCGCGCTTGGGGAACCTTTGAGCAGGCAATCCCTGAGGTGATGGGCAGTGCCGTAGGCTTCTATGGACCGCGTGACATCAAGGTTGACTCGCGCCGCCGTGTCTACGTGGCGGATACGGGCAACAAGCGCGTGCGCGTCTATGATCAGGAGGGCAACTGGCTCTATGACATTGGGCAGCGCGGCACGGAGCTTGGCGCACTCTTTGAGCCTGTCGGTTTGGCGATCAACGAACGCACCAATGAGATTTTCGTTGCCAGCACATGGAACAAGCGCGTAGATGTCTTTACGCTGGAAGGGCAGTATGTGCGCTCTTGGGAGATCATGGGCTGGTATGGCACCACGCCAAGCCAAGATAGTGGCAACCGTCCTTATCTGGCGCTTGATCCGTCTGGCAACTACCTGTTCGTGACTGATCCTGACGTTGGGCGTGTGCTGGTCTATGATACGTTGGGCAACCCTGCCCTCGCCTTTGGCAGGCTGGGTGCGGCGCCGTTCGTGCAGTTGAACCAATTCGGCGTGTTGGGCGGCATCGCCTTTGATGGGCAAGGTCGCCTGTTCCTGAGCGATGCTGGCGGTGGACGCCTGCTGCGCTTTGGGCAGAATGCCTTCCCTGGTCTGATGTTCAGCGCCATCTCGCCGCGTGACTTTGATCTGGGCGTGCCGACGGAAGACGCTGCGCCTGCTGAACTTAGCACGGAAGAGGCGCCAATGGCAACGCCAGAGGCAACCTCCCGCGATTTCTAGCTGTAATGTATGCCTGTGGATAGTACACATGCTGTCCACAGGTATTGTTGGTAGTTCCAATTCAAGGTGCGGGTGGCGTAGGTGTTACCTCAGGCACTGCGCCTGAGGAAGGTACTTGCCCAAAGGCGTACCAATGAGGGCTGCCTGCCAAACAGTTTGGGGCTTCCACAATATCCTGAAGATCGCTCCCATCAGGGCGAATTTTGTACAGCGTGTTGTCGTGAGCAAACACAACCCATTCGCCATCCGGCGACCAGCTCGCCGAACCACCCAGCAAGGTAATCTTCATTTCTTGCGTCAGAAGGCGTAGCTGGGTTGAGTCACCCGGTAGTGTTAAGCGATCTAGATTGACGATACGAAGTTCTCCCAGAATGACAAGCATACGCGTCATATCCGGCGACCAAGCCGGTGCGAAGACCGTATCGCCAATGAGCATGGAACGTTTATCAGCGCCTTCTGCCGATATGAGGTGGAGACCATCGCCACGCGCATAGGCGATTCGCGTTCCGTCGGGCGAGAACTTTGCGTCATACACAAACGCATCGAAGGTGATCTGACGCCAGTTTCCTGTAGACAAATCTAACGCGAAAAGGTCGTTTGTAGAACCTATGCCGCTAGGGCGCGTGCGCGTCTGCGTGATGATGATTTGATTGCGGTCCGTTGGTGACCAATCCTGAAAACGCTCGTCCTTGTGGCTATCGGTCAGTTGCTGTAAAGCGCTTCCATCAGGGCGTATCCTGTAAACGTCAGCATCGCCTTTACGGTAGGCAAAGAATGTACTTTCTTTGAACGCTGACGTGAAAGCGATCCATTCGCCATCAGGTGACCAGACAGCGCCTGTGTTGAGCGCGCCATTCGCAAAGAGAAGGTGTAGGGCGCTTCCATCAGGGCGAACCAGATACAGTTCAGATTTCTCCCACGGCGTTGAACAACTGAACACAATCCAATCGCCTGTGGGTGTCCATAGGGAAGGCTGAGCGCTCTCAACATGGCAGGCAGCCAGCAAGACTGCTGTAATGCTTACAAGCCATAACCGCTTGTGTTTCATCTCATCCACCTTCAGTTGATTAAGTCACGTGTAAATGCGCCGCCTAAGTTGAACTCCCCACTCGGATTTGTAGACCACTGCAAACCCATATCACACGCCTGACCAGGCAGAAGCATCTGAACTTTCTCTAATATAGCTGAGACATGAACATCTATCTCACCTTTTCGGTCTGATCGGTTATATTCATCTTGCGACTGAATGCCTGCTAAAGACCATGAGGCAAGATTTGCCATTGAAGGAGAAACTCCTATTTCCTGAGCGCGTATGATCCCTCTAAGCGTGTTTGCAGCAAGCAACTCAATGCTGACTTCGGCATCGCTCAGAACGAGAATCGTCCTCTCAAGTGGTGCGAAGTAGGGTGCAGCCATGCGGTCTGCTTGAAACGCATTCCAGATTCTCTGAAATATCTCTGATGAGCGTGTATGGTCGAAATCTATACTTCGACCATCGGGCAATGGAATTTTCCCGTTCAGTATTTCATAAACAGTGCTAAGCCTTATGTTGGCAAGCCCAACAGTTCCATCATACCCATAGGAAGTAGCCAAATCACCGATTGCATCGAATACCCATCTTGCGCCAAAAGTGCGTACCCGATCTTCGCGGTCTAAATGGGCAATCATGTAGGCAACAAAAGCAGTGTCGCTCAAGCCGGTGTCTTGCTCCCTATTCCAACGCTGTGCAGCACTATACAGTTGCGGAACAAGCCCTTTGAGTGTGTCAAAGTTAGCCCATGGGCAGGTTGTGCTGGTAAGTGCATTATTGCTTATTGGGGCGGGTGTACTATTGATGTGCATCCCGCTCGAATTAGTCCAACTGACGGGCGTGCCTTCTCTATCATTGTACCCGTTCTCTGAGGCAGAACGTGCTTTCATGCCTCCAAAATCGCTCTTAAAATAGGTAACAGGCTGTGCAAACGCAACTTGCTCAGCCCTGCCACGCCCTTCGCTTTCCGACTCGCCAAAAAACAGTGCTGCCGCTTCTTCTTCTGCCCGTTGTAAGAGGTTAACCATGCTTTGTGTAGACTGAACACTTTTTTGTAGGGCATCAACAAGCCGCTGTAAAGCAGGTGAAACAACATCTTTCATCTCAGCATAGAAACTCTCCGCACCAACACCTGTCCAGCCACCGCCGCGCAGTTGTTCAACGTGCGCTTGCACCTGCCAATGCAGGTGCTGCAAGTATTCTGCACGCTTGGCAAAAACTTGTGCGGCTGCTGCAAGTGCATCAGGCACTAACTGGATTATCTTTGCCACTTGAACACCTCTGAATGCGCTCAATTGCCCACTTACTAATTTTATAATGGGATACATCAGCTATCAACTTTTCAAACCTTCTGTGTGCGGCTTTGACTGTACAAAGCATTGGCAAGCTAACCTGCCCTCTGTGCTACAATAGAGGGCAGTACCAAATGAACGCTTGTTAGTCTGCCTTTAGGTTTAGGAGCTGCTGCCACAATGTTTGACGCAAAAAAGTTAGAAGAACTTGCCATCGCCCGCGATCAGTGGGAAGAGACGACCCTACACCACACCACCGCCAAAATGCCCGAACGCCGCGCCGAATACATCACCACCTCTGGCAAGCCGATTGCACGCCTCTACACGCCGCTTGATCTGCCAAAGTTCGACTATCTGACCGATCTCGGCTTTCCGGGTGAATATCCGTTCACACGCGGCGTTCATGCCACAGGGCATCGCGGCAAGCTGTGGACAATGCGAATGTTCGCAGGCTTTGGCACGGCGGAAGAGACCAATGCACGTTTCAAATACTTGCTCTCGCAGGGCAATATGGGCTTATCGGTCGCCTTTGATCTGGCAACGCTGATGGGCTACGATACCGATGCACCTGAGGCACTCGGTGAATTCGGTAAGTGCGGTGTAGCGGTCAGTTCCCTGCGCGATATGGAGATTCTGTTTGAGGGCATTCCGCTGGCAGAAGTGACCACCAGCATGACCATTAACAGCCCCTCGGCAGTGATTTGGGCGTTCTACATCGCGGCGGCGGAAAAGCAGGGCGTGCCGATGGAAAAACTGCGCGGCACGCTCCAAAACGACATTTTGAAGGAATATACCGCGCAGAAGGAATACATCTTCCCACCAGAGCCTTCCATGCGCCTTGTGACGGATACGATTGAGTTTGGCACGCGCCATATGCCGTTGTGGAACACGATCAGCATCAGCGGCTACCACATCCGTGAGGCAGGCAGCACCGCCGTACAAGAACTCGCCTTTACACTTGCCGATGGCTTGGAATACGTCCGTTGGGCGCTAGATCGCGGCTTGCACATTGACGAATTCGCGCCGCGTCTCTCGTTCTTCTTCAATGTACATAACGATTTCTTCGAGGAGATTGCCAAGCTGCGCGCCGCACGGCGCATTTGGGCGCGTGAAATGCGCGAGACCTTCGGCGCGAAAGACCCGCGTTCATGGCTGATGCGCTTCCACTGCCAGACTGCCGGCGTTAGCCTGACCGCCCAACAGCCCGAAAACAACATCATCCGCGTGGCGATTCAGGCGTTGGCAGCGGTGCTGGGCGGCGCGCAATCGCTGCACACCAACAGCATGGATGAGGCGTTGGCGCTGCCCAGTGAAAAGGCAGTGACCATTGCGCTCCGCACGCAGCAGATCATCGCCCAAGAGAGCGGCGTCGTCAACACCGTTGATCCGCTTGGCGGCAGCTACTTCCTTGAAAAGCTGACCGACGAGACAGAGGCAGCCGTTTACGAGTACTTCCGCCGCATCGAAGAACTGGGCGGCGTGCTGCCTGCCATTCGGCGTGGCTTCTTCCAACAAGAGATCGCGGACGCCGCCTTTACCTTCCAACGGCAGGTGGAGCGCGGTGAACAGACCATCGTTGGTGTGAACCAATATGCCGATCCGAGCGCGAAGGTTGAGATTCCGATCCTCGAAATGGATCCGCATGGCTTTGATCGGCAAGTGGCGCGCTTGCAAGCGCTGCGCCAAGAGCGCGATAATGAGCGCGTAGGCAGCACCTTAGCAGCGCTCCGTGAGGCGGCACGCGGAACGCAAAACCTGATGCCCTTCATCTTAGAGGCAGCGCGCAGCTACGCCACGTTGCAAGAGATTATGGACGTTTTCCGCGCCGAGTTCGGCATCTATGAGGAAGACACGGCGATCTAGGCGATGAAAGCTATGGGCGGGATATAATCCCGCCCACGCCGTTTACTGCAACTCGCGGCTGGTATAGCCCAAAATGCGCCGTGCCACGATCAACAGGTTGATCTGCCCGGTGCCTTCGTAGATATCGTTGATCTTGCCATCGCGCATCCACTTCTCGACCAACCACTCGCGGCTGTAGCCGAGCGTGCCAAGCAGTTCAACGGCTTTTTGCGTCACCTGCGTCACAACCTTGCCCGCCTTTACCTTCGCCATCGAGGCTTCAAGGCTGTTGTGCGCGCCGTGATCCAGCATGGATGCCGAACGCAGCGTGAGCAACCAGGCTGCCTTCAACTGCGCCTCCATCTCGATCACATCGCGCTGAACGGCGCTCAGGCTGTGGTAGGGCGCGCCATAGGGAATCGCAATGCCGTGTTCTGCCAGCTTTTCCTTCAGAAACTCCAGCGCAGCGCGCCCAACACCAATGGCAGAGGCAGCCACCATCGGGCGGGACGCATCAAAGGTTGCCATCGCGCCCTTAAAACCTGCTGTGCCTTCGCGCTGCACCACATCGGCGCTGCCCAGCAAGTTATCGGCAGGGATGCGCGCATTGTCCAGCACGATGGCAGCGGTATCACTGGCGCGAATGCCGTGCTTGATCTCAACCTTGCCAATCTTGACGCCCTTGGTGCCAGCTTCCACCACGAACGGCTTCATGCCGGCACGTCCGGCGCTGCGGTCTACCGTTGCCCAGACCACCACAACGCCATCGGATTCCTCAAGGGCAAGTTTGCCATTGGTGCAGAAAATCTTCTCACCGTTGAGTATCCACTCGTTGGTTTCGGGGTCAAAAACGGCGGTGGTCTGAATGGCGGACGTATCCGACCCGGCGCCGGGTTCAGTCATCGCCATGGCACCCCACTTCGGCTCGCCTTCCGCAAAGCGCGTCAGGAAGCGCAGTTTTTGTTCAGTCGTCCCCACTGCTTCAATAGCGCTGCCCGCCAAGAGTGGCGAGGGCATACACAGATACTGCCCGACATCGCCCCAGCTAAGCTGCTCAGCAAGGATGATCATCCGCACATAGGTGAAGCCTGCGCCTTCGCGCTTTGGCTTCTCGCCGCCTTCGGTCAGGCGTTGGAGCGCCTTTGCCTGCTGATCGCGCAGCACATACCACATCGCCTTGACGAAGGAATGCGGGCGCTCATGCTCGTATTCGTCCAAATGGCGCGACTCTGGGCGCATAATGCCTTCTGCTACACCCTTGAGCATCTCGCGCTCTTGCAGCACGCGCTCTGGAATTGCAAAACTAATCGTCATTGTTGCCTTACTCCCTAAAAACGAAACGGAAGTGAATTTTTTTGAGAACAGGCTGCCTTCTCAAATTTCCTACAAAACTTATGCTTGTGCAGAGGCGAAAACCTCATCATAATCGGTAGAGGCGGCGCTTCTGCCGCAAGTATTGAGCGACGACGGAACTGTTTAACATGCAACCATACGAAAAACCGAAGATCGATAATCCGCTGGAGCGTGCTTTCAGCTTTACCGAGCAAGACCTGAACCAGAACATGCAGGGCAAGCTCTCCGATTCGCAAGTGGCACGCCTGCGTGGTGAGGCATACCAAACACTCTACCTGGTTGTTGGCGCGTTGGCGATCATCGGCGTGCTGGCGCTGCTCTCGTTCCGCGCCGACGCCAGTGAACTGCTACTGCTGCTTAGTTGCCTGATCCTGCCCGCTGTGATCACCTTCGTGTTCACCGTTGGCAACACGGAAACTGCCCTCAGCACGCGCACTGTCAGCAAAGTCAGCGGCATGATTCACCTTGCCTATGGCATGATGCCCTACCAACCGCCCCTACAAGATGACTTTAAGCCCGTGCAGCGCGGCGTCACCTTTGGTTACCAAGCTGCCTATCGCCTTGCCATTGCTGACCGTGAATTTCGCCTAGACCGTGATCAGCACGAGGCGCTTTCGGCAGGCTATGGCTACTACAACGTCTTTTTCGTGCCAACGCTTAATAAGATCGTCTCGGTGCAGCGCATTGATCCGAGCCAACCGGAGACAGCCGCCGGCTTGCCCGTTGATCTGGATGTGTCTGCCAACATCGTGCGCGGCGGTGCGCTGAACGATGAAGATCAAGAGATGCTGCGCGGCTAGATGACCGCCAAACCCTCAAAGGCGGTGAAGCCGCGTGCGTTCCGCAGCCAGCGCTCCACAGGATGTTCACGGATGTAGCCATGTCCGCCTAGCACCTGCACAGCGCAATCGGTGACGAACAGCGCGGCTTTGGCAGCGTATTCTTTGGCAAGGTAGCTCTCGGTCGTATAGTCGCCGCCGTGATCCTGATCGAGCTTCCATGCCGCTTCCCAAGTGAGCAAGCGCGCCGAGTCAACCTCAATCGCCATCTCAGCCAGCATGAAGGCGATGGATTGCCTGTGCGCGATGGGCGCGCCGAACTGCACACGAGTCTTGGCATAATCGCGTGCATATTCAAACGCACCACGCGCCACACCAACAGCAAGCGCCGCCAATGCCGTGCGGCTGTGGCTGAGGATGCGCTGATAGCGCGTGCCAGCCTCGCCGCCGAGCTTGCACGCCGCACCAACGCGCACATTGTTAAATTGGGCGTGGTAGGTTGGCAGCGCGCGGATGCCCATCAGCTTTTCGCGCTTGCCGAACTGCATTCCTTCCGCGCCACGCTCCACAAGGTAACCATCTACGTTGCCCGTCTCGCTATCGCGTGCATAGACCAAGAGCATTTGGGCTTCCGTCGCAAACGGCACGTAGCACTTTTCGCCGCTGATCAGGTAGTGATCGCCTTCGCGTGTAGCGGTGGTGCGTGGCGCGTTGGCATCAAAGCTAATGCCTGTCTCCAGCAGAGCAGTGCTGAAGTAAGGCAGCCTTTCGGCGGCGGCAATCTGCGGCAGGATGTTCTGCTTTTGCTCTTCGGTGCCGCTGAAATGAACAGGGTTGGCAACTGTGGCAGGCAGCATCACCGCCAGCGCCAGCGCCAGATCGCCCCATGCCAGCGCCTCTGCCGCCAAAACGTTAGTGATGGCGCTGTGTTCGCCAAAGCCGCCGTATTCCTCTGGGATGCTGGCGGGCAAAATGCCCAGTTCCCAACCTTTCTGCACCACCTCAGGCGGAAAGCCATCGTCTTCGTCGGCGTCGTGGGCGCAGGCGCGCACATCGGCAGCCGCAAATTTGGTAATGGCATCTACAAGCATTTGCTGCTCATCAGTAGGTGTGAATGAAAGCATTCTAAAAAAACTCCTTTTGAAGTATTGGTTGCGTGGCGAGGCATCATTGCGGATCGCCCACACACTTCGGGCGTATTTTAAGGCGGCTGCACAGGCAGCCCCTGAAGCATTTACTTGCTAACTCTACCGCAGGCAGGGGCAGTTGGCAAGCCAGCGCGGTAAGGGCATCGTGAATCGTGTGCGTAATGAGCTTCATACGGTGGCTATTGGCGCTAAACTTGCGCGTGTTCTACGCTTAAGTCCATCACTTTAGATTTAGTGCGATTGTGTTGTATAGTTGAGATACTTCAAAAAAGAGGGGAATGCCGCCATGCACAGACTGAAAATTCTAAGCATCGGTTTGGTTGGGTTGGCAAGTCTGTTGCTGAGCAGCGGACTGCCTGTTAGCGCCCAAGCAGAAGTGCGGCTGACCCTGACCCACGGCGGGCTAACCCGCGAGGCAATTCTTTACCGCCCGACAGCGCATCATACGCCATTGCCCACCCTTTTAGTGTTGCATGGCGGCGGCGGCGATGGACGCAGAATGCAGCAACTGACGAACTTCAACCATTTGGCAGACGCCGAAGGCTTTATGGTTGTCTATCCAGACGGCGTGGCGCGTGAATGGAACGACGGGCGCATATTCCGCCCCAGCACAGTGGATGATGTTGGGTTCATCTCAGCCCTGATTGATCGGCTAGTGGCTGAGTATGGTGCTGATCCTGAGCGCATTTTCGCCAGCGGCATCTCCAACGGCGGCTTAATGTCCTATCGCTTGGCGTGCGACCTGTCAGGAAAGATCAGAGGCATTGCTGCGGTGGCGGCTAACCTTGCCCGCGATCTGCATCCGAACTGCACGCCGCGCCTGCCAATCGCCGTGCTAATTATGAATGGAACGGCTGATCCGCTTGTGCCATATAACGGTGGCGAAATTATGGGCGGGCGCGGTGTGGTGCTTTCCACGGAGGAGACGGTCGCTTTCTGGCGGGCGCACAACCAATGCACGGATCGCCCTGAAGTGCAAGCGCTGCCTAACCGTGCGCCGCTGGATCGCACTCGTGTTTACTTGACTGCCTATCAGAACTGCGCGGCTAAGGTCGCTCTCTATCGGATTGAAGGCGGCGGGCATACATGGGCAGGCGGGCTGCAACACCTGCCTGCTGCGTTGGTTGGGCGTCATAGCAGGGATATTGATGCCAGCGCGGTCATCTGGGCGTTTTTTGCCGCAACACAGCCTGAATAGTGCTAAGACGCTGACTTTTCGCCAAGTGTTTTGTGTTTCTTAACAATTGATGTATGATAATTTGTATATCGCAAGCGGAATTGTTCGGCGCAGAGGCGCATGTGGGTATATGGTTGCTGTTGTAAGTGAGATTGTCCCGTCTGATCTTGATCCCATATTCAAGAGCCAACCAAAACTCTCGCCTGAGGAACGCGCCCTTGTGGTGCGTGCCTATCACTTTGCGGCAGAAGCACATGGCACGGTAGCGCGCAAGAGTGGCGAGCCTTTCATCACACACCCTGTAGCGGTCGCTCAAATTCTTGCCGATTTGCATCTTGATGCGCCAACCCTTGCGGCTGCCCTACTGCATGATGTTGCCGAAGACGTAAAAAAAATCAAAATAGAGGATATTGAGCGCGCCTTTGGGTCAGAAATTGCTCAGTTGGTGGATGGCGTCACCAAGCTCGAGAGACTGCCCACAGATACAGCTGCCATGAAGAATGGCAAAGCCGGCGACCGCGAGGCAGAGACGCTCCGCAAAATCTTCCTCTCCATGAACAACGATATTCGCGTGGTGCTGATCAAGCTGGCAGACCGCGTACACAATATGCGGACACTTGGCTACGTGGATCCTGAAAGCCAGATCAGGAAGGCACGCCAAACGATGGACATTTTCGCGCCATTGGCAAATCGGCTTGGCATTTGGCAGATGAAGTGGGAGTTGGAAGACCTAAGCTTTCGTTATCTGAACCCAGAGAAATATAAAGAGATTGCCACACAGCTTGCCGTGCGGCGCGTTGAGCGCGAGAAATACCTAGAGGCAGTTAAAGCGCGCTTGGTGAAAGAGATCAGCGCCTTGGGCATTCCCAATGTGCATGTCAGCGCACGCCCTAAGCACATCTATAGCATCTACCGCAAGATGGAGCGCAAGCGCATCCCCTTTGACCAAGTCTATGATATTCATGCGTTGCGCGTTGTCGTGCCGGAAAAGGTGCAGTGCTATCAGGTCTTGGGCGTTGTCCACAGCATTTGGCGCCCTGTGCCGGGCGAATTTGACGATTACATCGCTTCGCCCAAGAATAATTTCTACCAAAGCCTGCACACTGCCATTGTGGATGATCAGGGCAAGACGGTTGAAGTGCAAATCCGCACGCCGGAAATGCACGAACATGCCGAATATGGTATTGCGGCGCATTGGCGCTATAAAGAAGGCACCGCGCACGACAAGCAGTTTGAAGAACGCCTGCGCTACTTGCGCCGCCTGATCGAATCGGCGGCGGAAGACGTCAGCGCCGACTCCGACGCGCAAGAATTCGTCAGCGCCATGCGCTCGGATGTTTTCCAGAACCGCGTCTATGTCTTCACGCCCAAAGGCGATGTTGTTGACTTGCCCAGCGGCGCCACACCGATTGACTTTGCCTATCACATTCACACCGATGTTGGGCATCGCTGCCGCGGTGCGCGTGTGAATGGCGCGCAGGTCAGCCTTGATTATCGCCTCAAATCGGGTGATCGCGTCGAAATTCTAACCAGCAACAAGCGCGCCGGCCCAAGCCTTGACTGGCTGGATAAGGATTTGGGCTATGTGCAAACCTCGCGGGCGCGCAGCAAAGTGCAAGCGTGGTTCAAGCGCGTAGACCGTGAGAAGAACATCGCACTTGGGCGGGATGTGGTAGACCGCGAACTGCGGCGTCTGGGCTTATCCGGTAAGCCGCGTGAGGAAGTGGCGGCGCTCTTTGGCTTTGCTAAGGTGGAAGACTTTTTCTCGTTGGTGGGCTATGGCGATATTAGCGCGCCGAACATTGCCACCAAAGTGCTGGAGGCAGACCGTAAAGCGCAGCGCGAGGCAGCCGCCAACGAACTTGTGCCAACCACCGAAGCACCAACGCGCCCTGTCAATGCCTCAGACGGCATAGATATTATGGGCGGATCGGGCATGTTGATCACGCTGGGACGTTGTTGTAATCCGGTGCGTGGCGATCAGATTGTCGGCTACATTACACGCGGCAAGGGCGTTACCGTCCACCGCGCCGACTGCCCGAACGTCATCAACAGCCCTGAGACAGAGCGCTTCATTAATGTGAACTGGGGCAGCGCGGTCGAGAAGGCATACCCTGTGCCGATTGTGATCACCGCCTATGACCGTGAAGGCTTAATGCGCGACGTCGGCGCCGTGACTGCCAATGAGAACATCAACATTGCAGATTTGCGTGTGCAGACGCGCAATAGCATCGCCACAATCTTCCTGACCATTGAGATGGAGAACCTTGAACAACTTTCCCGCGTGCTGGCAAAGATCGAGATGCTGCCGAACGTCATCGAAGCGCGCCGCCGCGTGAGCATGTAGCCGATGAGCAGCTTACCGCACGAACAAAGCAGCGCTGCCGCCAGCCGCGCCAGGAGCAGCGCGCTAACGCCTGCTCAGCAGCGCGCCCTTGCCCGCAAACGCCTGCGCGCCGACCAAAACGGCGTGCTGATTGCCGGCGTGTTGATCGGTGGCGGCGGCTGGCTGCTGCTCTACCGCTTGGTGGAAAGCACACCACCGCTTGCCTTTCCGCGTTGGCTGTTCTTCATCCTGCTCTATCTGGCGGTTACCGGCAGCACACTGCCCCTGATCGGCTACCTGCATCGGCGCTTCAGCCGCTACAATCCACCCACTGGCGGCGTGATCTTGCGGCAGGGCATGTGGTTCGGCTTGTTGGCAGTCACACTGGCATGGCTGCAAATGACGCGTGCGCTAACGTTGGCAAGCGCTGGGTTTCTGATCCTCGCCCTAGCCGTTATTGAGGCATTCTTGCGGCTGCGCGAACGCCCAAACTAATCACAGGCGCGGGCGTGTTCCGCCAGCGACAGGCTGAAGATGTGCCTTCCGCCGCTGTTTGGGCAGGCACGGAAATAGGCGAAATTGGTGCGCTCAGGGTAGATCGCCGCCATGATAGATGCCAAGCCGGGCGAACAGATCGGCGTTGGTGGCAAGCCTGTGTTCAGGTAAGTGTTGTAGGGCGATTGCACACCGCGATAATCAGCAGGCGTAAGGCGCGCCCACCACGTTTGCGGATCGCGGCTGTTGCCAAGCGCGTACTGAATAGTCGGATCGGCGTCTAACGTCATTGGGATGTTCGGATTGGGCAGATCGCGTGTGCCGTTGAACAGCCGATTAAGGTAGACGCCGGCAATACGCGGGCGCTCATCATCAAAGATTGCCTCACGCTGCACAATGCTTGCCAAAGTCACTGCCTGATAGAGCGATAAGCCGCCTGATTCGGCAGCGGCGCGCATTTGCGGCGTCACTCGCGCCTCAAAGTTCGCTAACATCCGCGCCACAAATTCGTTAAGCGTTCCGCAGGATGGCAGCGTATAGGTATCGGGAAACAGGAAGCCTTCCAGCGAACGTCCAACAGGCACACCAACCTGCGCCGCAAAACTGCCCACCACGCCGGGCTGCGAGCCAGCGCCCATGCCCACCAAGTCCATAAATTCGGCGCCTGTGAAGGGCAAGCCGCTGGTGCGGTCAATGGCAGCGGCGATCTCTTCCAAGCGCCAGCCTTCCAAGACGCGGAAGATAATGGTATCGGCGCTGGCATCCGTCAGTTTTTGGGCAAGCTGCGGCAAGGTTAGCGTGCGTTGCAGTGAGAAAGTGCCGGCTTGCAGGCGCGCATCAATGTTAAAGTAGCGCACATAGGTGCGGAACAAGTCTGCATCCAGTGCAAAGCCTTGGACTGCCAACTGCTGCGCGATGGTTGTTGCATCTGCGCCGCGTGGCACCGTGAAACAGACCACACCTGCTTCCGCACCAAGCGGACGGTTAAGCTCGCTGCTGCGGAAAGTAAGCCGCAGCCGCAGCACAATCGCCTCTAATGGATTCAGGTGCGGCGTGCCGCGTGCTGCCATAAAGACCACGCCGACCAACGCCGCGCACAACAAGCCGCCTATCAACAGCGCAGGAATAATGAGGGCGCGCCCTGAAATGCGTGTACTGTTTCCCATACTATGATCCCTTCACAGGTGCTTCTTGATCGCGGCGCACCAAGAGCCGCCCTATGCCTTCTGCGGCAAGGATGATCGCCACCAAGAGCAGCGGCAGATAGTAGCGCTGCCAGTTCATCGGCACGATGGCAGCCGCCAAGACCGCCGAAACTGCCCACAACAAAATCGCCCAAGCGATCAGGTTGCGCCGCAGTGCCTCGTAGACCAGCGTCACCAACCCAAGCGCGGCAAGCGCTGTTAAGCCCAAACCAATTGGCACACCCCAATCCCAGCCGTTGGTGGCAGAGTTCTGATAGGCGGCGATCTGCTCATCCAGAATGCCCGCCCATGTTGGCGCCTCAAAATATTGTGGTGCGCTCAGAAACGGCTGGGTCAGGATGGCGGCGATCCGCTCGCCAAAGCCCTGATAGGCAAGCGTCGCGTCCGTCGTTTGGATTGCGATCAGCTCCGTGCGTGCGGCAAGCATAGCGCGCAGCGTGCCAAATGGATCACCCCAAAAATGTGGTGAGAGCGCGAACCACGTCAGCGCACCGATCAGCCCTGCCAAGCCAACCCACAACAACGGACGCAGCGGGCGGATTGGTCTGTGGCGCACCATGCCCGTCACCAACGCAGCCGTTAGCACCGCGCCCGCCACAATGACGCCGGTATGTTTGCTGGCAACCGTCAAGCCGATCAGGATTCCCAACACCGCATAGCGCACCAACGGCGGCAGTTTCACCATGAAGCCGCGTGCATTGGCGCTGTGTTCCGCCACAATGAGCGCTACCAACCAATACATGCTGAACAGCGAGAAAAAGATCAGGCTGCCTTCCATCATGGCGCGCCTGCCGTTCAGCAAAATCACGGGATGCAGCGCATAGAGCAGCGCCGCTGGATAGGCAAGCGCACGCAGCCGCAAATGCCAGCCCAGCATGAAGATCGGGACGACTGCCAACGCCGTCAGCACCGCTGATGTCCAACGGGCAAGGTGTAGGCTTGCCGCATCTGGCACATTGCCCGCCGCAACATTCCACGCTAAGGGCATCGCCCAAGCGTAGATATTGGGCAGCGTCTCGGCGGTGCGCCCACTGGCTGACCACAGCATACCGATCAGGTTCTTTTGCAGGGTGCCATTCAGCAGCCGCAAATATTGCAGGGTATCAACCTCAAGCGGCGGCGTGAAGGCAAGCACCGCACTGCCCTGATCGCGCAGCGTGAAATAATCACGCGCCATGGCTATCTGCATGTATTCATCGGCGTGCGGCGGCACTTGCGTTGTGCCATACAGGATGTAGAGCATCAGCGCCAGCAGAAAAGCAACATCGGCAAGGCGTTTGCGGCTATCGGGCATTCGGTGACCTCATACGCAGAAACAGGGCGCTGAGCCTTGCGACGCCCAGGGCTGCCAACAGCGCTAGGGGAAAACTCAAGGGCAGGTAGTAGCGCTGCCAGAGCAACGGATTGGACAGGAACAGCCCTGCCGCCATGCCAAACAGTGGAATGCTGATCAGTGCTGCGGCGCGCTGCTTGGGCAAGCTGGCGATGCCGATTAGCAGTAGCGCATAGACCAATGGCGCAGCCGCATACCAGGCCACGCCTTGCGCGCCATTTTCATAGCTGCGGATCGATTCTGCCAGCCAGTCTTGCCAGGCATTGTTGGTGTCCTCAAAATATTGTGGTGCGCCGAACGGAAAGGCAACCAGCGCCAATAGGCGATCACCGACAGTTGTGTTGCGCCCAAAGGCGTTGGTCTGAATGGCAAGCAATTCAGCGCGCAGACGCAGCACCTCTCGCGGTACGCCGAACGGATCAGACCACCAGGCAGGGTTAAGCGCCAAAAAGAGTGTGCCCATCAGCGCCGCCGCAAGGGCAAGCCCGCGCAGCGTGCGAATAAAGGTTGCTCTGCCAAGCCACAGCAGCGCGCCAAAGGTCGGCGCGATCAGCAGCAAGTTGGTATGTTTAGCGGCAAGCGCCACGCCACACGCCGCGCCAAGCAGCAGCCAGTCGCCATAGCGCGTTTTGCCCGTTGCCAAGCGCGCCGCTGCCAACCAAATCAGTGCGGCGCCCAAGAGCGCCACGCCTTCAAAGACGGCACGCCGACCGTTCAACAGCACCGCAGGCATGAATGTTAAGATGAGCAGGGCAAGGTAGGCAGGCTGCCTGCCCAGCAAGCGCCGCGCCGCCGCGAAAAAACAGGCAAGGGCAACGCACAGCGCCAGCGCGGATGCCCACCGCCCAACGAATAGCACATCAGGGCGCGGAAAATGCCCATAGTATTGATTCACCCACCAATCGGTAGCCCAATCCCACATGCCATGCAGCGCATCCGCACCGATGCCCACTACTTGGAGTGCTGCACCGTACATAAACGGCGCCAACGTGCCGTTCAGCACGCGCAGTTCTTGCGCGCCACGCCCCAGCGATTCAAGCCGCTTTGGCTGGTAGTAGAGCGCGCTAACGCCTTCGTTGGTCAGGCGAAACCAGTCATTCGTCATGCCCAGAATGGTAGATTCATCGCCGTGAAAAGGGACGGTTGCTACATTGAGCATGGCATAGAGCAACAAAACACTCATCCAGAGCGCATCGGCAAGGCGGCGGCGTACATGGTTCATAGCGTTTGCTTTGGAGTCTTTCTGTTCATCACGGGCAGGGATTGTAGCCTATGCGGTGTGTGCCGCCAAACGACGCTTCCCCTACTACGCGCTGCCTAAAAATGCACACGGGCGGTCTTCGGAACCGCCCATGTGTGTTGTGGCTGAGCAGCAGACGTGCCGCCGTTTAATCTTTCACGCGCAGGCGGCGCGCCACAAAGATGATTGCCACCAAGCCAAGTGCCAGCAGCGCAATGATGGGTAGGCTGTTTGGCGAGGCACTGCCCAGCCCGATGTCGTCAAAGAAGCCGCCCTGAGGCAACGCCGTGACGGTTGGTGCAGGTGTGCCGCCGGGGCCTATCGTCACCAGCGAGATTGGCGTGGCAGGCGTGCCAAGTTCAATCAAGCCAAAGGTCGGCGAAGGCGAGATCGTCACCAGCACGCCGCCGCTATCGGGCGTGGGCGTAATGAAGATCGGCGTGCCAAGGTCAGAGGGGAAGGGCGTCGGTGTGCCTGAGCCGACTGCCTGCGCCGTCAGTGTTAGCAGCAAGGCGGCATTTTGCGTCTGTTGGGCAAAGAGCGTGCCGAAAGCCTCTGCCGTCTGCGTGATCTCCAACTCCGAGACTTGGAAAGTTTGGGTCAGCACAGCGATGCGCGTGCCTTCCGCCGCGGTGGCGGCAAGGTCTAGGGTAGGCGTGGGTGAGAGCGTCGGCGTTAGCGTGCTGGTCGGCGTATTGGAAGGCGTCGGCGTATTGGTAAAGGTTGGCGTCATGGTGGGCGTTTTCGTCCACGTTTGGGCGATGCTGGTGCGCGTCAGGGCATCAAAGACTGCCTCGTTGGTCTTTTCAATGGCGGCAATCGTCTCTTGCCGTTCGCGGTTACGCACGCCGGTATCAATGGCGGTCAGGATGATGATGCCTAATCCAAGGAAGATGAGCAGCACCAACAGCACCGCCGCAATCAGAAAGAGGCGGTTGCGCGGCGGCGCGCTGCTTTGAACAGGTGCATCTCCCAAATCGGAGAGATCGTCATCTGGAAAATCGAAGTTTGGGTCGTTAGCCATCATTCCCCCTAAGGTTGCAGCCTGCCCGGTGCATCAAGCGGGCGACCTAATAATTCCACATTCGCTAACGGCACGAAGATAATCTCTGAATCAGAGAGCTGCACTTCTGCCGCTGCCACACGCAGACCATTTTCTACCGTAATGGGCGATTCAGGCAAATTTAGCACTTTGCCCGTGCGTCCATAGTGCGGTGGGCGCGTAATTCGGACGGTTGCGCCTGCCACCAAAGGTAGATCGCGTTCAGGTGCCTTCAAGCGCGAGTTCAACCCTGTCGGGATAACAATCTCAGGGCGTCCCGAACGCCACGCCGAAGGCTCAACCGCATCAGCCGTCGTCAGGCGGTTACGGTTATTATTGAGCAAATTGTACACGATCTCTGAATATGGCACATTGCCGAAGCCTTCCGTCAGCAATAAGGGAATGCCAAGCCGCAGCGCTTGCTCACGCAGCGTGGAAGACATTGAAGGCGCGATAACACCGCGCCAACTGCGTTGAATGGCATCCTGAAAGACGTTGGCAGTTTGGATAGATTCTTCTAACACAATGATCATGCCGCTGTCTTCTTCATCTTCCAGCGCCAAATCATACTGTGAGGCTTCTTCTTCGGCAAAGACCAGCCTGCCATAGCTGGCAGCGCCGTTGCCCCATGCCGCCTGAATCAAGGTGCCGGCAGTCTCTACGACGACGCGCCTGTTGCTGGTGCTGTTCACGCGCCCTGCCATCAGGGCATACACAACGACGGGCTGCGGATCTGTTTGTAGCAGCACGCGGCCCGCCTCATCAAGCTGAGCAAAGCGGGCGCGCTTCGGCGTGATCACCTTTTTGGCGCTGCGCCCCTTGCCATTGATCAGCAACGCGACGCCCGCATCCACCACTTCGCCAACCGGCACCTGCACCATCTCCTCTGTGATTTGGTCAGCGCGCCGTAAGCCAAGCAACTTCAGTGCGTCTAGGAACAGCACTTCAGAGGGAATAGACCCTTCCAGCAGCACCGAAGCAGGGCGCACCATCGCGCCGTTATCCACTTGCACATCGCCAATGGCATTCGGCGGCAGATTATATTCACGGATGATCTTGGTCGAGCCGAGAATAACCGTCGTCTCAGGATGATAGGGCATGTTTCACGCTCACTTGCCTAGCCAATATCCTGCACAGCTTCATACCACTTGGGCAGCAGTTCAGCGCGCCGTGCCAAATCGCGTGGCACAACCAACGGTCTGCCGCGTGTGTCAAAAATCAGCCCAGCAGCACTGCCCTGCACTTGCAGCGCCAGACGGCGCTTGCCGTTCAGGCTTAAGCCACGCCCTAGCTTTATGGAGACCTGCGCCTTCTGCCCGATTGGCACTGGCACCACGCGCAGTGTGTTGCTTGGCACGCGCACGTCGCGGCTGCGCCCGTCTGCATAGGTAATGCGTGCCTCTAGGGCGACGCCGCTGCTGATCTTGCCCGCCGGGCAGATCGCGGTACCCAGGGTGAGCAAGCCACCTGTCTCCAACACTTGCACCACCATCAGCGGTTCAATATGCATCAGGCTGCCTAAGGATGCCATCACACCATACGGATCAAGGCGCAGGTCTGCCACGCCGATGGGTTGCAGCGCGTCCAGCAGCAGCAGCGCGCCAATGCCGGGATTGATCGGCTGTGCCAGCACCGAGCCAACGCCGATGATCGGCTGCATGGACGGCAAAGGCGCGTTGGCTGGCACGCCTTGCCAGCCTTGCCGCGAAGTTGCCACCGCCGCACGGATTAGCTCACGGGCAAGCGCATATTCCAGCTCCAATTCGCGGGTGGTCTCCGGCACGCTGGCAGGGCGCAGCGTCTTGTTCCACACATAGTCCATAATTTCGCCCGTGGCAGGCTCAAAGCTCAGCCAGCGCGCCACATTCCGCACACCGACTGCCTCAACAGCGCTGACCGCATTATGCCCTAAGCCTAAATCCGAGCGAATGGTGACGTTTAGCGCACCACGCACCATCGCGCAGACTGTCACCGTCGAACTACCCACGTCCACAACCAACACGCCGTGTTTTTTGCTGCCTGTGGCAGCCAGATAGCGCACAATGTTGCTGTAGCTATCCACGCTGGGCAGCACACCTAGCTCGCTGGCTGCCTGAATCGCCTCAAAGCCGGGCGTCGTCCGTTCGCGGTATTTGCCATAGAGCAGCGAGAGTTCAAGGCGGATCGGATCGAAGGACTCATGGTCAAGGGTTGGGCGCACATTTTCGGTGATGTAGAGCGTGACATGATCATCAAGTTGTTCACGCACAAAGCCGCTAAGCGCCGCGTTGCCAGCATACAGCACGACAGGTTTTGCACCGGGCGCAAGCTGGACTGCGATCCGCACCGTGTTGATCAGGGCGCGCATGGGTGCATTAGCGCCGCTATCCGTGCCACCTACAATCAGGATCAGATCCGGCGTGGCGCGCAAAATATCATTCACTTGCTGCTCTAGGGTACGCACATCTAGCAGATCGAGGGCATCTACCAACTCAACGTAGGTGCTTTCCAGGGCGCGCTTGCCACTCTCTAGGCTGATGTTTGGCATCAAGCCCACCAACACTGTGCGGATCGGCTTGCCGCCGCTGGCAGTTGCCACAAAGGTATTGTCGTAACCTTCGCCGAGCATAAAATCGCGGCTGGGCGAGAGGAAGTTTAAGCCGCTTAACTCGCCCAGATCAGCCAGTGCGCGGCGCAGCCCTTCCGCAGCGTCATAGCCACGTGGTGGCGCCGTCGTCAACGCCTGCGAACGCCCGATCAGGCGGAACTGCCCTTCCACAAGGTCATAGAGTGCTACCCGCGTATGCACACTGCCGATATCCGCGGCAACCACACGCCCTACCGCGCTTTGAACGGGTTGCACCTCAATCGCCTTGCGCGGCAGGCGTGTGCTGGGCGTTTTCTGCGCGCCGGATTTGGGCTTGGGTGCCTTCTGACGTGCTACCATGTGCGGCTACCTCCCGATCAAGATGAATAGACGATCCGCCACAACACTACTCAGCACGGTGAGTGCTGAAAGGATCAACAAGCCGTAGGTTGCGCCAAGCGTTAGGGCGATGAAGCCTTGCCCAATCAACCCGACAAAGCGCACGGGCAGAAACTGCGTCACCTCGCCGGACGGACGCCGCAAGCCGACATACGTAAAATAGATCAGCACCGAGATTGTTCCGATCAGCCCGATCAAGCCATTGATGGCATTCTCCGGGCGAAATTCGCGGGCAGCCGCGCCCACCAACGGGATGAGCGTGCCGTTGATCGCGCCCAAGAGTGCTAAGGCAGTGCCAACGCCAAGCACGATCACCAAGCCGAAATCACCCAAGCGCGAAAGGCGCGGCGTGCTTTTATAGACCAACAGCAAGCCGAAGAAGAACGGCAGCAAACCGATGCCGAGCCGCGGCAGTTCCAGCGGTGTGCTTAGCACGGTAACTCTCAGCCATGGGATCAGCACGCTCTCTAAGGTTGCCAGCAGCACAAACCCTGCCGCCGCACCGATGAAAATGTGAATGGCGATCCGATACAGGAAGTTATCGCCAAGCAGGTAGCTAAAGATGCACAGCGTTAGCACGGCTCCGGCAAGCGTGCCGATCTGCTCTAAGGTTTGTGGCGTCACTGTGCGCGTCTCCTTTGCGCCAGAATGCGGATCATACCAAAAGCTGCACCCAACAGAATGGCAAGGGCTGCGCTGAGCGCCGTAAAGCCGACGCTCTGCCAGCGGCGCTCAGCAGTGCGCTGTGACTCAGCGTCGGCGTATTGATCGCGCAAATCACGGTAGATAAGCGCATCGCGCAAGCCGATCAGCGTGCCTAAGATGCGCTGTGGGTCAGCCGTAGCGTAGGTTTGCAGGGTGGTAGTGGCAGCAGAGGCAGCCGCGATCACCATTCGCAGCGGCGCATCAGAGGGCGCGCTGGCTGGTGCATGGAACTGCTCTGCCCAAGTCTGCACGTCATCTTGGCTCTGTGCCAACACAAAGACAGGGTTAGCGCGCAAGATGGGCATGGTCTGGGCGCTGATGCCGCTTGGTAAGCCCTCAAGGTCGCTCTCAAAAATCACCTGCTGCTGAAACGAGTCATCATAGAGTGCGTTGGCAAGGGCGCGCACACCACTCACGCCGCCGGGCAGATAGCCAAGCACAACGTAATCGCGGCGCGGCACCAAAGGGCTGCTTCTGCCAAGCAGTTGCATCTCGGCGGGATCAAGGCTGAGTTGGTGTAGCACGTGGTAAGCGTGCAGCGCGCCGGATGGGTTGGTGCTGAGGATGACAGGGCGTGCGCCACGCTGGAGCAAATCGCGCAGCAGCGCACGGGCGAGGTCATCCAGTTCGCCAGCGGCAGTTGGCGTATATTCAAAGGCAACCAGCACGGGCGAGCCATCCAAAACGCTGGAGACCGCACGGCTGACGGCGGCAAAGCGCGCCTGTCCTGCCGCGTCAAGGTTAGCGTGGCGCGGCGGCGGCACCAGAGCGTCCAAATCGGTGAAGAAGGGCAGTACGACTGCCGCAACCAAAAGCAGGGTCAGCAAGAGCCGATCCAACTTGAAGCGGGCGCGCAGCTTGAGGCTAGGCGGTGCGCTTGCCTCAGTCTCCATGCGCCGCTTTAAGATAGACTCTTGAGCGGCGGCGATCTTCCGCAGCGTTTGCACGCCGGCAAGTTGGGCGGCGGTTGCCAGTGCGCCACTTGGTGCTAAGGGCGCGGGCGTGATGGGCAGACTGGGCGGCTGCAACGCCTCTGGGATGTTGCTGAGCTGGCTGTCTTTGCTCTCGGCTGGTGGCGGTGCGCTTGGCAGTTGTTTCAGGCGTTCGCGCAGCGCCAGAATCGCTTCGGGCAAAGCCGAGAGAGGGCGCTCTTCTAAAGTGACCTGTTGATCGCCGATCATAAGTGTGGGCGAGCTATCTGGGCGCATTTCCGCCACCCATTCCGGTAGTTCGCTCACGGCGGCTGCCTCTGTGGTCGCCTTAACGGGCGCACTCGGCGCGCTGGGAGGGCTTGGCTTCACAGGTGGGGTGGCGGGCGCTGGCGGCGGCAAATCCGCAAGCACATCAGCGGGAAGCACGTCATCAACAAAGATATCGTGGGCAGTCAGGTCGGATGGTGGCGGCAAGTCAGGCAGCGTGTCGAAGTCGAATTCTTCATCAAGGTTGATGGGCGCAACGGGCAGCAGATCGGGATCGGAGGCTATTGGTACATCTGTCCCTGCCAGCAGCGCATCAATATCGAGTTCATCCTCAAGCCCTGCTTCAAGGTTGGCGCTGCGCGGTGCAGCACGGCTAGGCTTGGGAATATCTGCCAGTTCGGGCGCTGTGCTTGCCTCAAAGTCGTACTGATCTAACCAGTCCATGCCGCTTGTGGCAATATCGCTGCTGCCAGTTAGGGCAGAAGGCGTTGGTGGTGCAGGGGCAAGATCACGCATCCAAGCGGGAATCTCTGCATCAGCGCTCAGATCAGGAGCAGGGGTAGGCGGCGGCGCGGATTCAGTGCGCGGCTCAAGGTAGCCCGTCTGCAACCAGTCAGGCACTTCGCTTGCGTTGGGCAGTTCAGCGGCAAGGTCAGCCAGTTCCGCGCTCAGATCGGGTGCGGAGTCAGCGCTCATCCAGTCGGGCATGGCGTCAGCAGGCTCAGCCGCGGGCAGATCATCTAGCGCATCAGGCACTTTGCCGCTGCTCAACCAGTCAGGCAGGTCAGAAGCAGGTTCAGCCGCCACTTCTGTAAGGGCATCCTCACCCGTGGGCAGATCAATCTTGCTCAGCCAGTCGGCATCAGTGGGCGCGGCAGACTCAAGGTCGCCTTCCACGCTGAAATCGCGCATCCAGTCGGCAGACTGGGTTGCGCTGAGTGGCTCGGCAGCTTGCGGCATGGCGGCATCGCCCAGCCAACTGAGATCAGGCGCGGTGGGCAATGTGGGTGAATTTTCAGCGGTCGGGTCGGGATCGCTTTCTAGGGCATCTTCCACGCTGAAATCGCGCATCCAGTCATCGGTTGTGGTGCTGCCAAGCGGCGCAGCAGGCATTTCGGCGGGCGCGGAGTCGGCGAACAAGTCAACGTCCCAAGCGGACGAGTCTGCCTCAGGCACAGCCTCAGTGGGTGACGCTTCACTTAACCAACTGGTCTTGAAGGTTGGCGTGGCAGGCTGCTGAGAAGGTGTCTCGGCGGCGCTCAGCCAGTCATCAGGAACAGCCTCAAGGTTTGCCGCAGCAGCGGACTCGGCAGCTTCGCGCATGGCGTCGGGCAGCATGGCATCGCCTAGCCAGCTCGTCTTAAAGGTTGGTGAAGCAGGCTGATCGGCGGCAGGTGGACTCTGCGTCATCCAGTCCAGATCGCTGAAGGGATCATCGGGCGGCGCGCCAGACTCAGCGGGTGCATCAGCGTCCCACGGCATGGGTGCATCGGGCAATTCAAGCGCCGCTAAGGGCGTCTCGGCACCTTCAATCGCGGGCAGCAACCAGTCAGGTTGTTCGGTCTGGAAGCCGGGCGGCGCTTCTTCAAGCGGCACATCCACAGCGGCTGCCGCAGGCAAGGAATCGGCGGTTGCCCACGGCGGCGGCGCCTCTTCGGGCGCGGGCAGTGGCGGGGGCAGGTCAGGCAAGCTGCGCTGAGGCAATTCCCACGGCGGCGCATCAGCGCTGGCGCCAACTCGGGCGCGCCTGCCAGCAAAAGTAATACCCGCTTCAACCAACCAGGACGGCAGGTCTTCGTCATCAAACATCGGACGTTCAGTCATGCGCTCTTACTTCCTCACTCCCGAAACGTGCGATCACGCCCAATCAGGACGCGGACGCCCACCACCACCACGCCAATCGCAATGCCGATCAGCAAGCCGCGTGTGCCAGCATTGACAGGCACATTTAACAACCATTCGCGCACAGATGGCAAAAAGGTTGCACCACCCAACGGACTGAACCCAAGCAGCACAATCACCAACGCCGCAATAAAGAGCGCATTCCAAATAGTGACCCGATTCCGCATGAGGCGGAAGGCGCTGTAGACCAAGGCGAAGAAGAGCAACCCTGCCAGCGCCGACTCCACGGCAACCTGTGCTGCATCTAGCACCGTCAGCGAGACGGACGGCGCATCGCCCGTGCCAACGCGCAGCACACCGCCGCGCTCTAAGGCGCGCAGCAGCACCACACCAAAGAGCGTGATTAGCAAAATCAGGCTGTAAATGCCGTGTGGGAACTTTCGCAACTGCGCCGCATGGACGCGAGTCAGGTTCAGCACACCCAATAAGAGCGCAATTGCACCAATAACTGCCACCAACTGGATGAGCAACTGGCTAAGCGTGCTAAGGTTGGCATTCAGTGCGGCAGGCAGCGGTGCAGCAGGCTCTAAGCCAAGCAGCGTGATCAGCGCGATGCCAATGGTGAGTGCAGCCAACAGCGCCGCACCCAGCCGCAACCTTCGGCGTGGCGTCCGTGAGGTCGTCACAAGTTGACTCCTAGAAAGGTGAGGACGGCAAACACGATCAGGACAATAACGACGAGGTAGCGCAGGGCATCTTGGGCAGCTGCGCCACCAATGTGGATTGGCGTTGGCTCTAGATAAGCTGCGCCGACAAACAGTTCTTCAGCCAACAAGGGCGTCTCACTGACGGCGTAGGCAACCGCCTGCCCTTCCAAATGGGTGCTGTGCGGCAGCAGATCGCGGTCGTAGCGGATGGTCGTCTCGGCAATCAGGGCGAGTTCCGCGCCAAAGCGCCCAAAAAGCAGCGCTGCGCCACCTTCCTCATCCAACAGTGAGGCGCCAACGGCGGCTGCCAACGCCAGCGAGAGCATCCCACCTGGGTACCAGCGTGCGGCGGTTGGCTTGAACGCCTCCAGCCGATTCCGAAGCAAATAGGCGCGCCGCAAGCGGTCATGAGCAACGCCGAGCGTCACCGGGTCGGTAACGCTGGCGATCACGGGCAAATCACCGCCGGAGGCACGCGCCGCCGCCTGATAGAGCATCTCCGCGCCCGCCATGGCGGTCAAGGCGCTCTCATCCAGCAGCGCGCTGCTGCCTAGCGAGATATGCACGCTGCGCCCGCCTTCCACAGCCGCACTGACCGTCCGCTGCAAGGCGCGGTAACCAACCACAGGGCGCAGCGCAATCGCCCGTGCGCGCACAGCCGAGATAACGGTGATGAGCAGGGCAATCAAGAGAATCGCATAGGTCATTGCTGAATGTCTCTCTCCGCAATCTGATTAAGTGCCTCGCGCAACCAAGCTGTGCCTTCCGCCGTGCTGAGCAACTGTGCCAAGCTATCGTAGACTGCACCCCTAAGCAAGGGCTGCCCGACCCATAGCAGTTGTGAGGTTAGAAAGCCCAAAGGTGTTTCCAAAAGCACATTGAAAGCGCCCACCAAGCCAACCTTACGCAGTTCAGGCACAATGGCAGCTAGCCATTGGCGCACTTGCGCTAACCGTTCAGGCGAAAGTTCGTTTTCCATGCCTTGCCAGTATAACATTATCTCACCAAATCCGATAGCAAGCCGCCTTGTCCAAACGGTTTGAATAGCCTTACTGAAGGTTACCGCTTGTGTATGCTGAAGATGTGGTGCTGATCGGCGTCATCAACCGCCAGCGTGATCTGCGCGCAGCCCGTGAGTCGGGCTGGTACCGCCTGCCTGTCTTGCGTGCGCCGCGTTGGATCACAGTGGATTATGTGGCGTTCTACCTGAGCCGTGCCTTTGGCGCGCAAAACGGCGCGATTCACTATTATGCGCGCTGCACAGGGCATGAACTCTGCCGCCGCCGCGACCTGCTGCCTGACGAGCCAAATCATCCACGTGCGGATGCTCTGTACTTTCGGCTGAGCCTTGCGCCATTGTGCGCCAAAGTGCCGCCGATCACCAACCCAACGCACCGCCCGCTTGCCTTCATTTATACGACGTGGGCGCGGTTTTGCGCTGCCGAGAGCCTACCCGATCTGTATGGTTAGGAATGCCCGCCTGCCCATTTGCTCACCCCAATACCTGCTGCACACGGCTATCGCCACAAACTTTACCACGTCCACCTTGCGAAATGGCTTGCCGAAACACCTTGATCCGACTAGACTCTGCCTATGTTAGCGTGCTTTACAAAGGCAAGCCGTCTATGAGCCAAAATGATCACACATCACGTTCCGACGTGCGCGGCAAGCGTGTTTCGTTCTTCGTCACTTGCATTGTGGATATGATTTATCCGCACAGCGGCATGGCAGCCGTTGAAGTGTTGGAGCGCGTTGGCGCCTCGGTCGATTTCCCCGCCGCACAGACCTGTTGTGGGCAAATGGGCTTTAACGGCGGCTACCGTGATGAGGCGCGCCAAGTGGCACGCCAATTTTTGCGCGCCTTTGCCGATGCAGAGGTGATTGTAACGCCCAGTGGTTCGTGCGCCACAATGGTGCGCCATTACTACCCTGAACTGTTCGCTGACGACCTTGAGTGGCGTGAACGTGCCGAACAGGCGGCCCGCATCACTTGGGAACTGACCGAATTTTTGGTGGATGGCTTGGGTGTGACGGATTTAGGCGTCTCGCTGCGGCAGCCGCGCACTGTTGCGCTGCATGACGCCTGCCATGGATTGCGTGGGTTGGGCATTCAGCGCCAACCGCGTGCTTTGCTGGCAAAGGTGCAGAACCTGACCGTCGTCGAACTCAGCGGCGCTGATCAGTGCTGCGGCTTTGGCGGACTCTTTGCGGTGAAAATGCCTGAGATTAGCAGCGCGATGCTGGATCAGAAAGTCGGTCATATCACTGCCAGCGGTGCAGATGCCATTGTGACCTGCGATGCAAGCTGCCTAACACAAATGAACGGCGGCTTAAGCAGACAGGGCAGCGCGGTGCGCGTTTACCATGTGGCGGACGTGCTGGCAGGTCGGTTGTAGTGGATTGCTTATGCGGATCAACCTGAATTGGGTCAATCAACATCTCATTGAAGAGCTTTACAGCGCGCCGATTGTGAATGGCGTGCTGCATGATGGCTTTGATATTGTGCTGATTGATCTGTTGGGTGGCGAACAGATCGCCATTCACCTGATCGAGCGTGATATAGATGTCTCGGTCATTCAGGCAGTGTTGGATGAGAACGCTGCACACGGACGCTACACGCTCTTTTTTCTGTGGAGCGCCATGCTGCTTCCCGAACACGGCGAGCGCTACCTGCCCTACGACTGGATGAGCGCCTTGCTGGACATTTACGGCGATAAAATCTATGCCTTTGAGAACTATGGGCAGAACGCTTGGTTATTTCCTGTCCATTTTGAGGCAGAGGCGGGCAGTTTGTGGCGCAACGTGCGCTATGGCGAAGTGGTGGATATGGCGGCGCTGCACTGCCAAACCATTCACACCGAAGGCGGCTTCTTAAATGGCGCATGGCGCATCGCCACCTTTAGTGATGAACCTGCACCATACCGCGAACGCCGCCAACACACGGGCAAACATCACCGTGAGCCACCGCGCAGCACCCGCGCCGCCATTTTTGCCTACTATGACCTGTTGGGTGTTGCCTACGATGCTGACCTAGAGACGGTCAAGCGTGAGTATCGGCGCTTGGCGCTGCAATTTCACCCCGACTACAACAAAGCAGAGGACGCCACTGAGCGTATGCAGGCGATCAACACTGCCTACGCCAAAATTATAGAGCATTTGGGTGCTAACGCGGCTGAGGCGTGAAGGAGCGCCCGATCTTCTGCTGTATGAAGATCGGGCGCTGTGAAAAGCGCTATTGGGCGCGCAGCGTCAGCATATATGCTACCAGATCGTTGATTTGGTCAGGCGTCAACTCGTCGGCGTAGGTCTGGTGCATTAGGCTCATGCCGCCTACGGCATAGATTTTATCGCCCTCATTTGGCACAAGGTACTTGTTCGGCAGGATGATCGAGTTCCGCAGATAGGCAGCGGCGCTCAGTTCGTTCGGATCACGGCGGGCAGCGCGATCGGCAATGCCGTGCATCACCGGACCGACCAAATCATTCACCTCGACAATCTCTACATAGTGGCAAGAGGCGCAGGTTGGCACTTCGGGCTTGCTCGGAATGCCATTGGCAAACAGCAGCGCACCACGTTCGGGATCAGGCTGAGGCGTGGCGCTTGGCGTTGGTGTTTCGGTGGGCGGTACGGGCGTGCCAGTTGGCGGAATGAGCGTGATCGTCGGCGTGGCGGAAGGGCGGGTGCGGGTCGGCGGGCGGGTCGGCTCAACCGCGACGGCTGTAGGGGCAGCAGGTGCGGTTGCCTCAGCGCGGCTATCGGCAGTTGGCAGAACAGGCACGCGGCTAGGCAGCTCAAGGGTGGGTGGGAATTCAGGTGCAGGCGTGGCAGGTGTGCCGCAAGCGGCGAGGACTGCCATCAGCAGAGCAGCCAACAGAATTGGCGCGTGCTTGATGATCATGCGCTTCAAACCTTTCTGAAAATTGGGCGGTCAGGCAGTCAACTTGTGCAATTTACGCAGATTATGCCCCTTTGTGCGTATTTTCGCAAATGCACGGATTGCCCAACTGTACTGCATTAAACCCAGCCTGTGGTTGGCATTGCGCTCAACCTTCGGTGCGCGCAATGCGAAAGCCGACAAACTCCAGCCCGTGTGCCGGGTTAACCTCATCGCGCTTGGCAGCCCGCAGGTTGCCTTCATCAATGTTCATCCACGAGCCACCACGCCGCACACGCCCCATTGAACTGTTGTAGATGTTCTCATCGCCTGTGTGATAATCGGTTAGGCACAGCTCCCAGACGTTGCCACACATATCCACCACGCCAAATGGACTTTTGCCCACTTCGGCATAGTGAGTCACCGGCGTGGTGCGATCACTTTTATAGTTGCAGCGCGTTGCCTCAAACGAGTCGCCCCACGCATAGATGAAGTTCGGTATGCCTTGCGCGGCACGCTGCCATTGGCGTTCAGTGGGCAGCATGATTGCCTCGCCCGTTATTTCCGTCAGCCATAGGCAGAAGGCAACCGCCTCATACCACGAGACGCCTACAACAGGGTGCTGTGCTTTGTTCCAGCGCTCGGATTGCCAAAAGCGCGGCTGCACCCAGCCTTTTTCTTGGCGCACACGCCAGCCCTCAGGTGTCCACCATTCCTGCCTAGCGTAGCCTTTGGCACGGATAAATTTCTCGAATTGGGCGTTGGTGATGGGATATTTGGCAATCTTGAAGGTGAAGACCTCTTGTAGGGTGTTGCGCGACAGATAGCCGCCTTGCTCTAGGCGCACCCTGCCCGCCGTAATATCTACCCACTCAAAAGGCAGGTCTGTGCTGAGGATATCGGCTGTGGTAGGGCGCGGCTTGGGCAGCACTGTGATATGGGTAGAACTGTCCGATTTATCAGTGGGCGGGCGCTCAGCATGTCTGGGATTGGCAGCGCCTTGTATAAATGGGTTGCGTGCTTCGGTTTTATCACGCTGCGCCTGCAAGGTTGCCAAATGTTCAAGCAAGGGCAGTGCCGCCTGATAGTTGCCGCTTTGGCAGAGCGCAATCAGGCGATCATGCAGCACGGATTCTTCTTGCGTAAGCTGTGGCACGTACAGGGGCGGTTGGTAGGGATCGGGTGGATTCTGGACGGCAATTGGGATAAACGCCACTAACTTATCAAGGGCTTCCTCGTAAAAGCGCGGATAGAACTCGATGCCCTGCCTGCCGCCAATGACACGAATATCAGCGGGAAGTTGATCGGGCGGCGGTGGGTAGCGCCCTTCGTGCGCCAGCAGCACAATCGGCTTGCCCAAGCGGAGTGCTTCGCCAATTTCGCGGCGCATCCAATCCTCAGGGTCGTGAATGCGTTCATTGAAGGTATGTTCGGAGACAACCAACAGCACGCAATCGCTGTCGCGCAGATTGCGTAGGATGCTCTCTTCAAAATTGGAAGAATCGATGCTGGAAAAATCAATGAAAATATCGGCACTAATCTTATTACGCATATCCGCCACAAGGCGGTGCGTGAAATCCCAGCTTTTGCGGCGATAGCTGATGAACAGTTTATACTTAGGTTTGGGCGGCGCCAAGTCTGGGCGCAGTTTTTCCACATAGGGTTGAAGGTGATCGGCGAGATCGCCGCCTTCGCGCTCTTGAATTGCCTGCAACAACGACATCAAGTCGGCGCGGCTGCTTCGGTAGAAATCGGTGATAAGCGTCTCGGTGTAGATCATTGCGGGCAAATCAAGCGACACGCTGTAAGGCTTCTCATTATCGCCCCAAAATGTCCAAGTCAAGATATTTTTACGCCGTTCACGATCAGAAAAAAGCGGTGTGAGTAAGGTGATTAGGTTTTTCACTTCATGACGCGAATAGGGCATAGTGTTTTGCCTTAGGAATGCGTGCTGTACGGTTGGTTGGCGCTTGAAAACGCTACTAACAGAAATCCAACCTTTTGAAAAGCGTACAGCGAAACGCATCAGAAGGCAAGTCTCGACTTTGGCATGGGATTGCCTCAGGTAGGCTCTAAGGCTATAATCGCACTCATTGTGTAAGCGTTCGATGATGACTTTACGCTTGTTTTTTAGGGAGCCATATGCCCGAATCAACACCAGTGCGCCCACCGCGCATTTTATCTGGCATTCAGCCGTCCGGTCAGTTGACGATTGGCAACTATCTCGGCGCGCTAAAGCAGTGGGTGCAACTCCAGACCGATTATGACTGCTACTACTGCATTGTGGATATGCATGCCATCACCGTGCCGCAAGACCCAGCCGATCTGCGCGAAGGCACGCGCCGCAACGCTGCCCTGTACCTTGCCTGCGGCATTCAGCTTGAACATGCCACTGTCTTTGTGCAATCACACGTGACGGCACACGCCGAACTGGGCTGGATTCTGGGCTGCTACACGCCGATGGGCTGGCTGAACCGTATGACACAATTTAAGGATAAGGCAGCCAAGCAGCAGGCAGAATCGGTTAGCGCGGGCTTGTTCACCTATCCCGCCCTGATGGCTGCCGATATTCTGCTCTATCAGGCTGATTTGGTGCCGGTGGGCGATGATCAGCGCCAGCACCTTGAGCTAACCCGCGATTTGGCGCAGCGCTTCAACAGTCAGTATGGCGAAACGTTCACCATCCCCGACGCCTTCATTCCAAAAGCAGGTGCGCGCATCATGGGCTTGGATGATCCGCTGGCGAAGATGAGCAAGAGCGATCCAAGCGAATATCACGCCGTTTATATGCTGGATGAGCCTGATCGAATCAAGAAAAAGATTATGCGCGCCGTGACAGACTCAGGCAGCGGCATTCACTTCAGCGATGATCCACAAAAGGCGGGCGTGAACAACCTGCTAACCATTTATCAGGCGTTCACTGATGAGACAACAGAGGCGATTGAGGCGCGCTTTGCTGGCAAAGGCTACGGTGATCTGAAAAAGGCAGTGGTGGAGGCAACCGTCGAAGGGCTACGCCCCATTCAGGCGCGTTACCGTGAGCTGACGGCTGAAGGTGGGCATATTGATGCTGTGCTGGCGCAAGGTGCGGCAAAGGCGCGCCTCGTTGCCAACGCCACACTCCACGCGGTGCAGGATCGGGTTGGCTTCCTTGCGGCGGCGGATCGCGCATAACGATGTCTGATGCTGAGCGTGCGGCGGACGCCGCCCAAAGTGAGCCTTATACGCCGCCGCCGCTGCTCGGCTGCCTTTACTGCCATACTGAGGGCAGCACCAGCCTGAGCGCGCCGCGTAAATTCTTGGGCATTGGCGGCGATCTGCCAACACTGACGTGCAGCCATTGCCACACCATCGCGCTCTTTGAGGCAGGCACACCCGAAGCGCCGCACGAATGGCGCATCCGCTACAAAAAGCTGAGCCGTGCGCCACGCTACTACTACATGACCGTCCAGTTCGGCACGCGCTGGCACACTGCCGAACAAGCCATGCAGATCAGCCGTAATGGGTACGCACAGCGCTGGCGCGTTCGCCAAGCACACAGCGGCGACCTGACCTTTTTGCAACCAACACGCTTTTCGCCGCCGCCACCCTTGATGAGCTATGATGAGTTGGTCTACCTGACGTTGAGCGGCGTCACGCTTAAGCAAAGCAGCGGCGGATCGCTCTCTGCCACTGACGAGACGATCCTTGACGCCGGCACTTTTTACCTCACCGATCAAAAGGTGCATTTGCTAGGGCATCGGCGCGATTGGTCGCACAAGCTGAGCGATATTCAGTCGGTGGATTACAACGAGCGCCATTGGCGCATCTATGTCGGTGCCAACCAACAGCACTATCAGGGTCAAAATTATCCCGATCAGCTTGACGCGCAGTTGTTTGCCGCCATTGTGCAAGCGCTGCTGCCCAAGAAAGAAGACGAGGAAGGCTAACACGATGCGTCTCGCTATGCTCTCGGATATTCACGGCAACCTGCACGCCCTGGAGGCGGTACTTGCCGACCTACGTGCTTATGCCGCGCCTGACCGCACATGGGTGCTTGGTGATCTATGTTTAATTGGCGCACACCCTGCCGAATGTTTGCAGCGCGTGCGCGAACTGCCACAGGTGCAGGTGATCAGCGGCAACACAGATCGGCGCTTGGTGACAGGGCAGCGCAGCCATTATCGCCCAAAGGATGCTGAAGAATGGGCGAAATTTGCAGGTTGGCTCACACAGCGCGATGCCTGCCACAACTGGACGATCAGCCAGCTTAGCTACACCGACTATGAATACCTTGCCGCTTTGCCGCCTGAAATTGAGCTGCATGTGCCAAACTATGGTTGGCTGCTTGGCTATCATGGCGCGCCCGGCAACGATGAGGCGAACCTGCTGCCTGATACGCCCGCTGATGAAGTGCTGGATTACTTCCTAGACCGTGAAGGACGCTTTGGCGTTGGTGGACACACCCATATCCCAATGGATCGGGATTTAGGCACGTGGCGCGTGGTGAACCTTGGCAGCGTTGGCTTGCCTAAAGATGATCCACGCGCAGCCTATGCCATCGCCACCTTTGAAAATGGCGGTGTGCAGGTCGAGATTCGGCGCGTTGCCTACGATGTGGAGGCTGCCCTCACCGCCCTAGCGCAATCAGGTAACACAGCCTGGCAATGGGCAGCCGAAAACTTCAAGCACGCCTAAAGCAGGTTGCGCTTACGCCCGCTGCCTGAAGGTTGCCCTTCCAAACGGACAAGGTAGACAGCCCCTTTGTTATCGCCAATGGCGAAATCTATACCGTTGGGCGCCACTGCCGCGCATGTGATCGGGCTGGCAACGCGGAAAATTGCCATAACCTGCTGTGTGCGCGCCGCGTAGATACGCAACCAACGATCCGCATCGGCGCTGAAGATCAGGCTGCCATCCCGCGTGTAGCCGCAGGCAGTGATCGGTGCGCTGCCGCTGCGCGCAAAGGTTGCCATCGCGCCGCTGCGCCGATCAAACAGGCTGAGCGATCCGTCCGCAGTGCCAAGCAGCACGAGGCTGCCTTCGGGCTGAAAAGCAACCGCAGTGTAAGTGATTAGCGGATCGGCAAAGGTGTGGATCAGCTCACCTTTTGCCAGCGACCATAAAGACGCGCTGCGATCTTTGCAGAGCGTGAGCAGTAACTCGTCGGTTGGGCTGAACAGGCAAGCCGTTACGGCGTCACGGTGACCTTTCAAACTCAGGACGAGTTGCCCGCTCTCAGCGTCAAACAGCCGTACTGTTCGGTCTGCGCCGCCAGAGGCAACCAGCCAGTTTGGGCGTGGCATAGTACCAATCTTCAACGGCTTCAAGCTGAAGGCACATGCCAGCACAGAGTCCAGATGCCCGCCAAACTGCCGCAGCAGCGCGCCGCGATCAACATCCCATGCGCGCAATGTACGGTCGCTGCTGGCTGTGAGCGCCATACGTCCATCGGCGCGCACCGCAAGCGCATAAATGCCGCCTACATGCCCACGCATGGTCTGGACGCGCTCACCTGTATCTGCGTGCCAAACGCGCACCTCACGGTCTTGCGAAGCGCTGATCAAACGTGCAGAGTCGGGCGTGAAAGCGATGCCCTGCACTGTTGCACCGTGTGCCTCCACAGGGATGCGGTCTGCCTCCGGCAGAGTCCAAAGGCGCAGCGCACCCTCGCGCCCGCCAGAGAGCAATCTGCCAAGCGGATCGAAGGCGCAGGCGCTCACCGCTGCCCGATGCCCTGTGAAGTGCGCCAACAACCGCCCATTTTCCACTTCCCACACCCGTACCGTCCGATCTTCGCTGGCAGCGGCGATCAACAAGCGCCCTGCCAGAAAGGTGAGCGTGATCGCTGTAATCGCGCCTGTGCCGCCCGCCAGAGTTCGCAGTAGCGCACCGTTGCGCGCATCCCACAGGCAAACTTGCCCATCAGCGCCCCCGCTTGCCACTAACGGATGCCGATCCTCCAAGCCTACACACGCCGTCACCGCGCCGCGATGCCCTTCAAGCGTATGCAGCAACACATTGCCCGCCGCGTCCCACAGGCGCAAGCTGCCTTCTGCATCACCTGAGATCGCCACGCGCTTGCCGCCTGCACCAACGGCAAAGGCGCAGCACGTTACAGCGGCAGGATGTTCATAGAAAGCGGCGCGCAACTGCCCATTGCTCGTGTCCCACAGGCGCAGCAGCCGATCTTCACAAGCAGTTAGAGCAAGGGTGCTATCGGCACTCAGCGCGCAGCCCAACACCGCCCGCCTATGGTCTGTCCAGAGATGCAGGCGCATGTCACGCCCTAAATCCCAGAGGTGCGCTGTGCCATCGGCAGCCGCGCTCAGCGCATAGCCCCCATCGCTGCTCAAGGCGCAATCGGTCAGGGCTGCTGTGCCAGCATTGTTGCTGTGTGCCAGCCATTCACGGCGCAGCACGCCATCTTGCCACAAACGTAAGAACCCATCGGCACAGGCAGCCAGCCAGCACACGCTTGAGGTTGCCCCAGAATCCACAGCAAGCCGACTGACGGCGCTGCCCTCAGCCTGGCTGGCGGCAAGGGCAAGTGGCGCTGAGCCTTGCCAGATCGCCAATGATTCATTAGGCGGTGCGCTGAATGGTGACCACACAACGCGCAGCCATGTGCCGCGCCAAGCCGCGGCGGCAGCGCGCAGCGACTCGGCAAGGGCAGGCACATTCTGCAAGCGGTTATAGAGCTGCCCAAACAGCGCGCTGGAATCACCGCCGATGCTCGGAATAGCAGCCCGCACTGCCTGCGCGATGCTCTCTAAGGCGGCGGCAGGCGCCAAATGCCCGTCGTCAAGCAAGGCAAGGCGCACCTCAATCAGATCATCCAAAATATCCGCCACCGAGACGCGCTTCAAACGTGCCGTTAAGAAGCTGAGGTCGGTCAGCAGGTCAAATGCGGCAAGGCTTCCTTCAGCGCGCAGCACATGCGCGAGCAAATGCTGCCAGGCATAAAGTTCCATCGCCTCAGGGTCATCGCGCCGCAATGCCTGATCAAGGCGTGCGTGGGCAACACGGATGCCATCGGCGGCGTTCTCCAACAGCCAATAGCGTAAGGCGCTGTGCGTTAGCTGCCAATCCGTCCTGCTGCTTGTCTCTTCCAGCAGTGGGCGCAAACGCGCTAGGTGTTTGGGCAAAGCGGCTGGCTCAAGGGTCAGCGCGCTTGCCAGCAAACGGCTAGGAAGCGGCGCGCGGGCAGCCGCCAGCACATGCAACACCTCAAGATCGTCTGGGCTAAGACGCGCCACCAAATAGGCAAAGAGTGCCTCTAGGCTTTCAGGCAAGCTGCCCAGTTCAGCAAGGCTAATGTGCTGGTGTGCCAAGCAGGCAGTGACCACATTCAGATAAAGCGGGTTGCCCTGTGCCTTCTCAATCAGCGCGGCAAGGTCAACCTCACCACCGCTGAGGTTCGGCATCAATGCAGCGAAATGCGTGCTGAGCGTGGCATACAGCGCATTGCGATCTTCGTCGTTATCCGCGTGCAGGGCAAGGCGTTGAGCATTGCGGAAAAGCGGCTCTAGCGTAGGATGCGGCGCGGCTGCCACCACAAGGCGCAGCACATCGGGAAAGTTCTGGAGCGTGGCGCGCACCAGATCGGCGATGGTGCTGCCGTAGTGTTCAAAGGCAGCGTCTAGTGCATCCACAAAGAGGAAGATCGGCGGATTAGGTGGCAATTGGCTGAGTGGCGTTAGCACGCGGTTCTCGAACGCCTCACGCGGATCAACCAACACTTCGCGCAAGGCGTCGCCGGTGGGCGCATCCTGATCAGCGGGCAGAAAAGCTGCCAACTGCCACGCGACCGAGTCAACAAAAGTGCGCGGATCGAGCGTGCGCGCCTGCCCGCTGATCAAATCGTAGCGGGCAACGCGCTCACCAACCAGATCGGCAAAGCGGCGCATAAGCGTGCTTTTGCCAATGCCGTGCGCGCCAACCACGTACAGCACAGGGCTGGCGGCACGGTCGGTGCGCCATGCACGGAAGGCATCCAACGCCCATTGGCGTTCAGCGAGCGCCTGCGTTGCACTGAACTGCGGTAGCCGTGGCAGCATCTCTGTGCTGAGGGTGGCTGCATCAGTGCGCGGTGTGTGCGGCACGGCACGGCGTTCGCCGCTAGGGCGCAAGGCACTGGTGAAGGCACGCGCCAATTCACCTGCTGACGGATAGCGATCATCGGGCAGTTTGGCAAGGGCGCGCTGAATGACGCTATCCACAGCGGTTGGCAGGTCAGTGCGGTGCGCGCCAAGCAGCGGCGGCAGGTCGTTCAGGTGCTTATACATCAATGAGAAAATGTTTTCGGCATGGAAAGGCGGTTCGCCGCAGAGCATCTCATAGAGCATCGCGCCTAAGGCGTAAACATCGGTCTGTGGCATCACGTTGAGCGCTTGCCACTGCTCCGGCGACATATAGGACGGCGTGCCGACTGCTTCACCTGTCCGCGTGAGTCCATGTGTGCCTGTCAGCTTGGCGATGCCGAAATCGCACAGGAAAGCGTTGCCTTCCCGATCCAACAAGACGTTGTGCGGCTTCATATCACGGTGAATAACGTTTCGCGCATGAGCATAGTCTAGGGCAGCGGCAATCTGGCTGATCAGGCGTTCCACCTCTGGGATGCTCAAATTCTTGGCGCGCACACGGCTGTTCAGGCTGCCACCATCCAGATAACGCATCACAATGTAGGGAAAACCGTCTACCTGTCCATAGTCATAGATAGGCAGAATGTGGATATGCTCTAGGTTGGCAATAATCTGCACTTCGCGCACAAAACGCTCAAGTTCGGGTGAGCCTTCCTCTGTGCGCTCACTCATAACCTTGATCGCCACTTCGCGGTTTACTGTCTGTTGGCGTGCCTTGTAGACGGTGGACATGCCGCCGCGCCCAATAAAGGCGGTCAGTTCATAGTTGCCGAGCGTTTTGCCAACCAAATCAAACACAATGTGCCTCTCTTCTCGCTGCCGATCCATGCCTAGTATATCCCGTTTAGCAGCCCTAGACAGGGCGCGATGTAGGGCTGCGCCTTGGCATATCCTGCGCCCACTTGCCTCTGGCAGAACACACCGACTTGCGCTAAAATAGAACGCTCGTTCGGAGATAGTGGAAGGCAGTAGCGACATGCCAGCTTTTGAATTAGACGCCCCTTACCAACCTACCGGCGACCAGCCGCAGGCAATTGAAAAGTTAGTGGACGGCGTGCGGCGCGGCTTGCGCCACCAGACCTTGCTTGGCGCCACTGGCACAGGCAAAAGCCTCGGTTACAATGATCCTGTTTTTATTGTCGAAGTGTGTGACGGAATCCAACAGCCAAAGGTTATTCCCATCGGTTCTTTTATTGATGAGCTGTTGCTAGTTCATCAACAGCAGGTTAGGCATAAAGGTGACACAGACACTTTAGAGCTAACCAACGCTATACCACGCTATTATACTCAGGCATTTGATCCTGAAACACGCCAAGTTGCTTTGCACCCCATCCAATCCGTCCTACGGCACGACACACCGACTGAGATGTACCACTTGCAAACTGCCTGCGGACGTGAGGCAACGCTAACAGGCGATCACAATTTATGGGTGATGCGCGATGGTTACTTGAGGTTAATTCGCACCGCAGACGCACTATCAACTGACTATGTACCGCTACCCGAAAGACTATTGGGCGAATCAGACCTACATACATTGGATTTGCGCGAAATTGTGACAGGGCGGCGCGTGGTTACAGTTGAGGGGCGGCAAGTCTTTGCGCTCAGCCAAAATGCTACTATGAAACTAGACTGTGAAATGCCTCTTTCGCCCGCTGTACTGAAGCTCTTTGGTTATTACATTGCAGAAGGATGCAGCCAGTCTGGTTATCTCATCATCGCCAACCGCAACCCACACATACGCGGCGAAATTGAGGCAGCCTGCCAAGCGCTAGGCATTCGTTTCTCAGTCCGCCCATCGTCCGATTATCAGATTTCATCAGGTGCGCTGACAGATGCCCTGCATGAATTATGTGGTGGCAACGCACGCGAAAAGCAACTGCCGCCTTTTTGGTCACAATTATCACAGGTCAATTTGGCACATCTGCTGCGCGCCTATTTTGATGGGGATGGTTTTGTAGAACACGCCAGTGCAGTATGTGCAATGACAGCGAGTTCGCAACTTGCCTCGGATTTAGCCTACGCCTTGCTGCGCTTTGGTATTTGGGCGCATATTTCTAAACGTTGGAAGCGGGCGACCAACACGGATCATATCGGCGATTGGTATTATCTGATCACGATTTCTGGTCAGGCTGATCTGAGGCGTTTTGCTGAATATATTGGTTTTTCGCTCAGCTACAAGATGGAAGCACTCCAGCGCCATTTTGCCGCCAAAGAACATTCAAACGTAGATATTGTTCCAATCAAGGGCGCAGATTTACGTTGGTTACGGATTACGCTTGGCTTGACGGCAAGGCAACTTGGTGACTTGTGTGGTATCTCGCGGTCAGGCATACAACTTTTTGAGGCAGGCAAACGCAAGCCACGCCGCAAACGCCTGATTGCCCTTTTGAATGCACTTCGAAAGGTTGCGACCGAACAAGGGCAGGTACCTGAAAGGTGGCAATTTATCTGGGAGCAGATGCGCTATGCGTGCAATCTGCGCTGGACACCGATTAAATCCGTTACTCCTGCTGCCTATCCATATCCTTACGTCTACGATTTGAGCGTTCCTGAAGTTGAGAACTTTCTTGCCGGCAATGGTGGCTTTTTTGTGCATAATACCTACGCCGTGGCGCAGGTTGTGCAGCAAATCCAGCGACCGACGCTCGTGCTGGCGCACAACAAGACGCTTGCCGCGCAGCTCTATGCCGAGTTCAAAGAGTTCTTCCCGCGCAACGCCGTCGAGTACTTCGTCAGCTACTACGACTACTATCAGCCTGAGGCATATGTGCCGCGCCTTGATCTCTACATCGAGAAAGAGTCGGACATTAACGATGAGATTGAGCGCTTGCGCCTTGCCGCAACAGCCGCCTTGCTGACACGGCAAGACGTCCTGATCGTGGCTTCTGTCTCGTGCATCTACGGCTTGGTCAGCCCGCAAACATGGGCAAAGGTGTTGCTGCCGCTCCAAGTTGGGCAGACCATCCGCCGCAACGATGTGCTGCGCCACTTAGTGACGATCCTTTATGAGCGCAACGACGTTGACCTGAAGCGTGGCGCCTTCCGTGTGCGCGGCGATACGCTGGAGATCATGCCCTCCTACCTAGAGACTGCCTACCGCATCGCCTTCTTTGGCGATGAGATCGAGCGCATTGTGCATTTCGACCCGATGACGGGCGAGATTCTGGAAGAAGTGACGCGCATAGACATCTTTCCCGCCAAGCACTATGTGGCAGAGAGCGACACGGTCAAGGCTGCCATTCATGATATCGAGGTGGAACTTGAGGAACGCCTTGCTGAGTTGGAGCGCGAAGGCAAACTGCTAGAGGCGCAGCGCTTAAAGCAGCGCACCCTGTTCGACCTAGAGATGATCCGCGAGATCGGCACATGCAGCGGCATTGAAAACTATTCGCGCCACTTTGATCGTCGTGCGCCCGGCACACCGCCCTATACCCTGCTGGACTATCTGCCCGAAGATTACCTGCTCGTCATTGATGAGAGCCACATCGCTGTGCCGCAAGTGCGCGGCATGTACCACGGTGACCGTTCGCGCAAGGTGACGTTGGTAGACTACGGCTTCCGCCTGCCCTGTGCGATGGATAACCGCCCGCTGAACTTTGAGGAGTTTGAGGCGCGCATGGGACAGACCATCTACACCAGCGCCACGCCGGGTCCTTACGAACTGGAACACTCGCAGCAAGTGGTGCAGCAGATCATCCGCCCAACGGGCATTGTTGACCCTGAGATCAGCGTGCGCCCGATTGAAGGGCAGGTGGACAACTTGCTTAAAGAGATCACCATCCGCACCAAGCGCGGCGAACGCGCCCTTGTTACCACGCTGACCAAGCGCATGGCAGAAGATTTGGCGCAGTACCTGACCGAGATGGGCGTGCGCGTCCACTACCTGCACAGCGAGATTGACACCTTGCAGCGCATTGAGATTCTGCGCGATCTGCGGCTGGGCGTCTATGATGTGGTGGTTGGCATTAACCTGTTGCGCGAGGGCTTGGACTTGCCGGAAGTCTCGCTGGTTGCCATCCTAGACGCGGATAAGGAAGGTTTCTTGCGCTCGGAGCAAGCGCTCATCCAGACCATTGGGCGTGCGGCGCGCCATGTCAACGGGCAGGTGATCATGTATGCTGACCGCATGACCGACTCGATGCAACGCGCCATCGCCGAAACTGAGCGCCGCCGCGCCGTACAGGTTGCCTACAACGAACAACACGGCATCACACCTGCCAGCATCATCAAACAGGTGCGCGACCTAACCGACCGTGTGAAGGCGCAGCAGGCTTTTGATGCGAAGGAAGACGCCGCACCGACTCCAACGCCGCAAGACATGAGCCGCGCCGAACTTGATAAGCTCATCCGTGAGCTAGAGAAAGAGATGAAGCAGGCGGCGAAGGACTTGGCGTTTGAGAAGGCGGCAGCCTTGCGCGATCAGGTACTTGAACTGCGAAAGGTGCTGGTGCTGAAAGCGGATAAGAACGACCTGCTGGCAGTTGGCGCCGCTGCCGACGTTTTTGAGGAATAGCGATTCAGCCTAGCGGCAAAGCAACGTAGGGACGCGCCTCGGCGCGTCCGCAGAAACACTCGCATTGGGCGCCGCACATTGACTGATGGGCGACTCCACGCCAAAATTGCGCGCAAATCGCAGACCGCTACAGTACCTTCAGATAAGGTGGGCTAATGCGCCTGTTCGCACTCAGCATATGTGGACTGATGATCGCGGCGATGGTCTTCGCCGTAGCCCGCCACAGCCTTAACTTCTCGCCGCACGATGATTGGGCAGATAGTATCGGCGTGGCGCTTGCCATCAAGCTGAAAGAAGGGCGCTTAACACCTAATGATCTATTCGTGCCATATAATGGGCATCCCTTGCTGGTTTGGCGTTTGGTGACGGCAGCGCACACAGCCTTATTCAACTATGACGTGCGCGTAGAGCAATGGCTGACTATCTTGCTCGTCTGCCTGAACTTTGCCCTGATGGGAAAGCTGCTATGGCATGGTTTCGGGCGCGCCGCGCCGCCACTTTACTGGATCGGCATGGTGCTGATTGCCTGCCTGCTTTTCACACCACGCCATACCTACAACTATTTATGGGGCGTCAGCCTGATTTGGGCAGGGTCGGTGACCTGCTTTTTGCTCGGCTTATGGTTGATTGTTTCAGTCAAGTCGGCACTGTGGCGCTTTTGTGGGCTATTGGCAGCCGCAACAATCGCTTTTTTTACGCAGGGCGTCGGAGCAGTCCTCTGGTTGGCATGGCTGCCGTCGGCATGGCTGCGTGGCGAGCGTTCACGGCGCTTTTGGTTCTTTTACGGCGTAGGTACGGCACTTTTCTTGGCGGCGCGCTTTCTGCTAGGCGAAGGCGTGCAGTCGCGTGCCAGCATCGCTGTAGATGGTTTTTCAATCAGCCGCAGCTTCACCTATTTTGGCATTCTCTTAGGGAATGTCATCATCGTCTACGAGGTTATTCTGATCGGGCTGGGCATTGCAGTTGTGGCGTTCTGGATGGTGAGTATTGTTGCCTTGCTGCGTTTAGGTGCGCCGCTGCCTGAGGTTGGTGTGCTGGCGAGCATTGGCGCTTTCGCTGTGCTGGCGGCAGCGCTGATCAGTGTGGCGCGCCATGATATTGTGCCACTGCTGATCTCAAGCAGTTTATACTTGGTGCATACACAACTGATCTGGATAGCCTGTGTTGTGGCAAGTTTATGGCTTATTCATTTGCAGATTCAAAAGCGCGTTGGGCGCCTTGGGCGCTACGGTGTGCTGGTCAACACAGGGATGCTGGCAAGCCTGATAGGCGTAACTTTCTTTTTTCATGTGCCGCTTTACCAAACGTCTTTTCAGCGCGAGTTTGATTGCATGTGGCGCTATGCCTTTAGCGGCGAGATCGCCTGCACCGCTGAATTTGTGCCAAGGTTCGCGCAAAATGCTGTGCCGCGCCTTGAAGGGATGATCGCGCACAGGCTCGGCGCGTTCAATCAAGCACCGCAGCGCGCTTTTGAAGTGCCATTTGATGCGTCGTGGCGCATCCCTGATCTGCCGTATCGCTATCTGCTGCACGTCACCGCTCATCTCACCTGCCCCGATGGATCGCTTTTCCAAGTGAGTGCCGTTCAGCCGACGGGTCAGATCATGACGGCGGCGGCAACGCTCTCTGAATCAGCCGCATACATCAGGCTTGATCTTTCGGCATGGCGTGGCAAACCATTTCGCCTTATGTATCACCTCGAATCAGCGCAAGCAGACGGCAGCTGCCAGGCGACCGCGCAGTTGCGTGCTTTCATGCATGTGGAAGCGCTCAGCGCACCATAAGTGCGCTGTGACGCTCAATGTTGAAGCGCGCCTCAGGCTGTCCAGCGCTTTGCTCAAGTTAGCCTGAGGCGTTTTGGCGCGCCACCTCTGCCGACAAATAGGCGATCAGTAACGGCTTCGCCTGCTCAATGATCGCCCAACCGACTGCCTCGCCTGCCTCACCTTTCAGGCGCAGTGCCAGCCCAAGCACGGCGTGCAGTGCGGCAAGGCATACCCGTGCGCGCACCTCTTGTTCCAACGGACTCAGGTGCGGCAGCAGAACGCCGAGCAAGGCAGTTGCATGGGCGGTGATCTCCTGCTCCAAGGCGTTGGCTGCCGCTGCCAGCGTTGGGCTTTCGCCGGCGCCAAGCATAATCCGCGTGAAGCCCATGCGCCTACTGCCGAACACCACAACGCTATCTACCCAGTCTGCCACCAATGCCACGATTGGCTGCTGAGCTGCCTCTTGGTGCAGCCTATCATAAATCGCTAGAAGCCCTTCACGGTAGCGCGCTGCTACCGCAGCCAGAATTGCCTCTTTGTTTGGGAAATATTGGTAGACCGATCCGATGGGAACATGCGCGGCAGCGGCAATAGCGTTGGTCGTCACCGATTCGTAGCCCTGTTCGGCAAAGCGTGTTTCCGCCGCGTCTAGAATAGCCTCCACGCGCTGCTTAGCACCTAGACGCTGTGGCGTGCGGCGCATAGAAGTCTCAACCATAAAAAATATCCTCATTATTTATGAGAAATCTCTCATTTGCATTTGTGAGCAATTACTCATATAACTGCACACAAGGAAAATGTGAGTAATTACTCACAAGGATACCACGTTCAGCAAGCTAGGTCAATTTTATCCAAATGGGAGCGCACAAGACGATGCAAGGCAAAACTTATCTGATTACCGGCGCCAACAGCGGCATTGGCTACGCCACCGCCGAAGGTTTGGCAGCACAGGGCGGCACAGTCCTCCTGCACGCCCGCAGCCGCGAAAAAGGCGAAGCAGCCCGCGCCGAGATCATCAAAAAGACGGGCAACCAAGCGGTGCATTTGCTGCTGGCAGATTTGAGCGTGATCAGCGAGGTAAAAAGACTTGCCGCCGATGTGCAGGCACGTTTCAACCGCCTTGATGCGCTGATCAACAATGCGGCAATTATTCCGCCGCAGCGCACCACCACACCTGATGGCTTAGAAACGCAGTTTGCAGTGAATCACCTTGCCTACTTCATCTTGGGCAATCTGCTGCTGCCGCTGCTGCAAAGCAGCGCGCCTGCCCGTCTGGTGAACGTCTCGTCGTCGCTGCACCATTCAGGCAAGGTGGATTTTGAGAACTTACAATCCGAGAAGCGCTACGAGTTTAATCCGGTGGGTGGCGCCGGCTGGGGCTGCTACGCCAACACCAAGCTGATGAATGTCCTATTCACGCGGGAGATGGCGCGGCGGCTTGGCGCCAACGCGACGGTGACAGTCAACGCGCTGCATCCGGGCTTGATTGGCACGAACTTGGTGCGCGCTGCGATGCCCAAGTGGTTTCAGCCGATCTACCGTGCGGTGGTGGGCAAGCCCAATCGCGGCGCGCAGACCTCTATTTACTTGGCAACCTCAGCCGAAGGCGGGCGTGTGACGGGCAAATACTTCGCCGATAGCAAAGAAGCGCCAATGGCAGAGGCTGCCAAAGATGACGCCACAGCGCGCCGCTTGTGGGAAATCAGCGCGGAACTTGCCCAGCTTGAAACGATCTAAGGCATACAAATATAGCGGCGTTGATCTGAAAATGCCTGTGGAAACACACAAGAAGCAACGGCGGAATAGCACCCGCCTGTTTCATTCCAAATCGCCTTCACCCTCAATGTATTCAAGCGGTGCAGGTTGCGGCGCGCCACGCCGCCGTGGACGCGGTGCGGACTCTGCGACCTGCACAGTGGCGCAATACGGGCAGAGCGTCCATGCCAACTCTAAGAGTTGGTTGCACTGCACACACGGTTTCCGCAGGCGCGTATGGCAGTATGGGCAGACTTGCCAGTCCGTCTGAGAAGGCCTGCCGCAGCCGGGACACATTGGTTTTTCCTCAATGCCCTGCAAGAGCGCTTCTTCTTCAAGCGAGCGCTCATAGGCTTCTGCCAATGTCTCGCGTGGGCGCAGCATCAGGTAGACCAGCAGCCCAAAGACATTGAGCAGTGCCACCAAGAGCGTTGCCGCGCCGTGCGCTAGACCATCCCGCGAGCGCGCCCGAATGTCGCGCCACGTCCAGAGCGCCATGCCTGCCCACAAAGCGGTCACCGCCGCACCAAGCGCCGTTGCCAGAAAGAGTAGGAAGCCGCTGACTGTATCTTCTAGGAACATCGCTTATGCCTGCTATTGTGGGCGCAAAAAGCCGAGATCGCGCTCTTGCACCAAAGTCACCCATGCCACGTCGCTTTCGGCGGGCATGTTTGCGCTGACCATCAACACAGGCACACCGTTGATTTGCTGCACATCAGTGCTGAATTGCCAGCCTTCAAAGAGTGGGCGTTCAGGCTGCTCAGGGCTGACATAGCTGCCCAAGCGCGCCACCAACACACCGCCAGCTTGCGCGGCTGTGTTGGCATCGGCGTAGACAAGGGCGATGGTCACGGCGCGGGTTGTGCCGCTGCGATAGTAGGCAATGCCGCCTGCCTGATAGGCTGCTAAGCCATTTGGCGCGCTTGGCGTGTTGCCGATCAGGTTGGCAGCAGCGTAAGCACCATCAAACAGCACTGCGGAAATTAAGGCACCGCGGGCGTCAAGGGCAGCACTTAGGGCGCCGTAAATGGGATCGTCGGCAAGGCTGGGCGTTGGTGAGAGGGCAGGCGCCAGCGCAGCGGTCGAGGCAGCGGCGATGATCCGATTGGCTGAGAGGGCGAGCCGATTCAGCTTGTCGGCGGCAAGGTTGCCAATGCTGCCGCCCGGCGAACTGTTATCGTTGCCGATGGCAAAAATGGTGTTGCCGTTCAGGTCTTGCGTCTGATAGCCAAGCCGCTGCAAGGACTCTGTAATGCTTGCCACATCAAAGTTGCCCTCAAGGATCGCCACCTGATCAGGCGAACGCCCAACAGTTAGCTCTTGTTCGATGGCAAAGCTGTTGATGCCGAAGGTTGCCAGCCATTCCGGCGCACGCGCCAAGCCGCTGTAGTCTGAATAGTAGACCAGCCGTCCAATCTCCGAGAGGTAGGTCGCCCGCTGAGTGAGTGGCAGGCGATCTACATCTTCGCGGCTGCTCACCGTCGCGCTTAGGGTGCGTTCCAATGCGCCAAGCGAACCGAACCAAATTATCGTGCGCGCCGCCGTTGTACTGGGTGTTTGGCGCAGCAGGCGGCTTAGTCCGCCACTTTGCGCGTGGATAGGCACGCTCAGCGCGCTGAGCGCAGTACACAGCACGCCGATCAGCATTAAGAAAACACCACGTCTCATCATCATGGTTGCCTCACATCATCATCCTAAGGAGTCGGCGTCGGCACGAGTGCTTCAAGCGGTGTGCCTGCCGGCGGCGCACCTTCGCGCAGGCTGTAACGCGCCTGCAAATTGCCGTTGGCGTCTAAAATCACCGCCACTTGGGAAGGATCATCCCAAATGGCGCGTGGCAAGCCCCAGAAAAGCGCCAAAGGCGTGGAGTCGCCGCCGCGTGTGTAGATGACGACGCGCCGCCCTTCAAACATCTGGTAATCGGGGAAGGTGTAGGTGTTACCCTTGCCATCGCTGAGCGTCCAACCACCAATTTCCACCAAGCTACCGCTGATGTTGCGAATCTCAATGCCTTCTTGGGTAATATCGCCGGCGCTGATGATCTGTGTGATCTCGATCTTGAGCTGATCGGCGGCAAGGGTTGGCACGGCGGTAGAGGTAGAGGGTGGTGTTGCCGTCTGCGTGGGCGTGGCAAGTGGTGTTGGGGTGTTAGTTGCCAAGCCGCAGCCGCCGACAGGGATCACCAAGACCTGCCCGATTTGCAGGCGCGTTAGGTCTGCCTCGCGCAGGTTGTTGGCACGCATCAGGTCGGCAAGCGAGACACCAAAGCGCTGTGCGATCACGCTGGCAACATCGCCCGCCACAATGGTGTAGGTTGGGCAAGCGTTTGGATCATCGGGCGCGGCGGTCTCAAGGTTGGGCGGTAGCAGGGCAGGATCAAGCGGCGGCGCGCCCTCGCCGCTGAAGGTTGCCTGCGGCGTGCCTTCGCCGGGCGTAGGCTGAATGGCGATACCACTCGGCAACGTGGCAGTCACCACAACGTAGACAACAGGCGGTGTATAGTTCGGGTCAGGCGTGGCGGTGATCACCACTTGCAGCATACTGCGGACGGGCGTGGGCGTGAGGCTGCCACGTGCCTCGTTGACGAGGATCACGCCCAGCATCACAATGAAGGTTACCAGCACATTCAGGGCAAGGAAACCCAACAGCGCACGGCGGTTCACAACTACTCCCACCTTCTCGCAGCACAACGATCTAGCCCGCAATTGTAGCGCCACCCAACCCACAAGGCAACCGAACGGTGGGAAAGCGTCGGGAAAACCCCTAATTTAGAGGGGCAGGCGCAGCCTTGTGCTGTGCGCTTGCACCTAATCCGTCGCTCACCCCTCTGAGTTGAACACACCGCGCTCACCCGTCAACATGGCGATGACGCGCTGCCAACTGGTTGCTTCCGCTTCACTGAGTGGCTCGCTGCTGTGTTCTGCCTGATAGTTGCGTTGGAACGCTTCTAGGTCAGCTTGTAGGCGTCCCCACATTGCTTTTTGATCAGCCAACAGGCGCGCCGCTTGTCCCGCTGATAAGTGCGGCAAAATCATGCGAAGGTGCGGCAAACAAACACCCTGTGAAGCACGCCACGCCGCGCTGAAGGCTGGCTCATCAAGGTAGCGCGGAAAGACTTCAAGGCACGCCGCCTCAGAGTCGCGTAGCTGTTGGCAAGCAGGGCAGCCGCAGCGCGGCGCAAGCCGATCTGCCTGTTTGCGCGGAGCGCCGTTGGGTGCGTCGGTTAGGTGCTGCACTTCCCGCAGCGCGGAACGAAACAACACCGCCGTGCTGAGCGCACCACCCATGATCTCGGTAAGCTGCCAACTGTGCCTATTGCATAAGCCGCGTCCATCGCGGAAGGCACGGTGTGTCTCAGGGTCGGTGCTGAACTCGTAGAGCAGCGCATCGAGGTAACGGTGGACAGCACGCAGTGCAAGGCGGCAGACTGGGCAGCCGTCTGCTGCAAACGCCTCAATCAGATCGTGGTAGGCAAAGGGTCGCATAGCATTCAGTATACCGTAAGTTGCCGCGCCTGCCCGAACAAGCTACACTGTGCGCCATGCGTGCCTTAACTGCCTTTCTGCTGCTTGCCTTTGGGCTGTGCCTGCTGCCGCAGGGCGCTGCTGCCCAATCGGTAAATTTAACGCCGCTACGCTCAGTGCGCGGCAGCCTGCTGAGCGCCGAGTCTGAGGCGCTGTGGGCATTCAATGCTCGGCTTGGAATGCCAATTGCAGCGCAGGTGCAGGCAGTCAGTGGCAATTTGCTGCCCACACTTGAACTCTACACAGCAGAAGGTGATCTGCTGGCACGCGGTGCGCTGAGCAGCTATGCCACCGTGACACTGCAAAATATGCGTGCGCCGCGTGAAGGGCGCTATATCTTGCGCGTGGCAGCCCGTGAAGGCGCGGGCGATTACCGCCTAACCCTGCTGAACGGCTATGCCACACTGCTGCTAAACGATACGATGGACGGGCGTACCGTCTTTCGGACGTGGCTAGAGCCGCGCCGCCGCGTTGCGCTGAACGAAGGGCGCTTGTTGGCACAGGTCGCCATCAACAACGGCAGTGCCTACACCACCGCCACGCAGCTTGATCCACTGCGCGATTTCTACCTACAAACCGATCTCCGCATTCAGAGCGCGGGCGCGTGGCAGGCTGCCTTGCTGCTGCGTGCCAGCGAGCCGAACGAGCGTTTGCAGGGCTATGCGCTTGCCCTGAATCACTTGCGTCAATGGCGTTTGGTTGCCTTTCGGGCAGGTGTGGGTGAACCGCTGCGTGATTGGCAGCCGCTTGGTGTGGCGCTGCCTGCTGTTGGCACGACGTTCACAGTGGCGGTGCTGCTGGAGGGCGAACGCTTCACCTTTTGGGTGAATGGTGCGGAGATTGCTACCTTTAGCGATGCCACCTTCAACGACGCGGGACAGGTTGGCATTTGGATCGGTGGCGCTGCGCTGCCTGAGAATTTCGTCAGCACACTGTGGGACAATGTGATCATCACGGTGCCTGCCGCGCCAGCCAGCCCTACACCGATTTTGCCACCTGAGCGCCTGCCTAACTGGAATGGCAGCACTGCCCAAATCACGGCGGCACTGGCAGAAGCGCGCTTAACAGCAGGGCAAGGTGTTGGTGTGCTGCGCCTGCCAGAGGCATTTGTGACGAACAACACCACAGGCGGTATTTTGTATACGCCGCTGGCACGCGGTGAGGTGTTCAGCGACCTGATCTTTAGCGCGGATGTAGTCTGGGAGAGCGATAACGACGCCTTCGCCTGCGCCGTTGGCTTCGGCGCGACGGAAGGCGTTGCTTACAGCCTCGTCTATTTCGATCAGCGCGGCGGCGTGGGCGTGCGGCAGGAAGGCAGCGGCGCGCTGCTCAACTTCTACGATCTGCGCGAGGCAGCAAACCGACAAAGCGGCGCCACTAATCGCCTGACTGTGATCGCCGTGGGCAACGGTGTGATCGTTTACCTCAACGGCGATCTGGTGGTGCATCAGGCGTTGGTGCAGCGCAGCGGCAGCCTGTATATTGCCGCCTTCAACTACGAGCGCGCCTCTAGCCTGTGCCGCTTCCGCGATGTGTGGCTGCGCCGCCTGTCGCCCTAGCTTTCCTTCGGCGTCAGGCGCTCCGCGATGATCTCTGCCACATCTTTGATCTGCATCTCACCGCCGAGTTCGCCGTGTGCGTCGCTGAACATCCGCATACAGAACGGGCAGCCCACAGCGAGCGTGCTTGCGCCTGTCGCCTGTGCCTCTTGGAAGCGCGTCAGGTTGACTCGCGCTGTGCCGTGTTCTTCCTCCTTCCAGAACTGCGCGCCGCCAGCCCCACAGCAGAAGGACTGCTGACGGTTGCGCGCCATCTCGACCAAACCTACACCTGCGCCTTGTGTCAATGCGGTGCGCGGCGCCTCGATGATGCCGTTGTGCCGTCCCAGATAGCATGGATCGTGGAAGGTGACGTTAGGCTGCCGATTTGGATGCGCGCTGGCGGGCAGTTTGCCCGCGGCGATCAGTTCTTCGATCAGCTCCGTATGGTGGATGACTGTGTAGTTGCCGCCAAACTGCTGATATTCTTTGCCGATGTTGTGCAGGCAGTGCGGGCAAGTTGCCACGATGCGCTTGGGCGCAACGGCGTTCAGCGTTTCCACATTTGCCTTTGCCATCTCTGCATAGAGGAATTCGTTGCCGGCGCGCCGTGCCGTATCACCTGTACAGGACTCTTGTTCGCCCAGCACCGCAAAATTGACGCCAGCAGCGCGCAATATCTGGACGAAGGCACGCGCTGTTTGCTGTGCGCGTGGCTCGTAGCTTGCCGCGCAACCGACCCAGTAGAGAATCTCGAAATCGGGATTGCTCTCGACAGTTGGCACCTCTAAGCCTTCTGCCCACTTCAGGCGGCTCTCGCTGAGCTGCCAAGGATTGCCCTGCCGCTCCATGCCGTTGAAGGCACCTTTTAGCTCAGCAGGGAAATTTGCCTGCACCAACACCTGATCGCGGCGGATGTAGAGGATATCTAGCATTGGTTCGTTGCCGACCGGGCAAATATCCACGCACGCGCCGCACGCCGTACACGCCCATAACGCCGATTCGCTGAGCGCCGTCCCCATCAGCGGCGCAGCCGATTCCGCGCCGTTGGCAAGCGCTGCCATGCGTTCCTTCACCAAAAAGCGCTTGTTAATCTCGTAAGCGGAAGGCGAGAGTTCTTTGCCCGTCACATAAGCAGGGCAAACATCTTGGCAGCGGTTGCACATAATGCACGCAAAGGCATCCATCAAGTGCGTCTGCGGCAGATGCTCCAGCTTGCCAACGCCGAATTGTTCCCGCGTCTCGTCTTCAAAATCTTCCGGCGCTAATTCGCCAAGCGAGGTACGCTGCGGCTTAGTCAGGTAATTTAGCGGCGCCATGAACAGGTGTGCGTGCTTGCTATAGGGAAAATAGGGCAGGAACAGCAAAACGCCGCCTAGCGCCAGCCACCAAAAGGCGTGATCAAGGAACAGGAGCAGCTCAGGACTCATGCCCGACCATACCGCCGCCACGGCAGAGGCAAACGGCTGCGGCTGCACGCCTTCGCCCATTGCCACCTGCACCGATTGCCCTAAGAAGCGTGCGCCAACATGCGCCAAGATGAACACACCTACAATCAGCGAGTCGCGCCGAATGTGACCCTTCGCCACGTTCGGATGCACAAGCACGTTTTCGCGGAAGGTGAGCGCCTTATCGCTGAACACAAAGCGCCGCAGCAGGAAATACGCCACGCCGATCAGCACGGCAAGGCTCAGCACATCGCCCAGCAGGCGGTAGGTTGCGGCGAGGATGCCCTCTTTGCCCAAGAACTTGAAGCCAAAGAAGCCTTCCAGCACATCGCCAAAATTCACCAAGAAATAGAAGGTGAAGCCCCACACCACGCCCAAATGCAGCCAACTGACCAAGCGGCGCGTTTTGAGGGTAGTCTGCTGTGAGAGGTAGATACGCAAGGCGCGTAAGGCACGCTGTGGCAAGCGCTCTAGGTGGAGTTTATCGCCGCCGCGCCGCACCACCAGCCACATATGGCGAAAGCCGCGCAGGGCAAAGGCAACCGATGCCGCCGCCAGCAAGAGAAAAACGATCTTTTCAAGTGTGCTAAGCATAGCTATGTCCTCAAAAGTATTCTTTTGCACAATGCCGCCAAGTGTAGCGTAGATTCGGCGAATGTGCTTTTCCGTGTGGATGGGAGTAGTGAGACGTGCAAAAAGACAATTGCAGGCAGATGGGTTGAATCCATCCGCCATGCCGACCTGAGCGTATGGGAGGCTTGCCCGACTTATAAACCATCATCACAAATTTCTGGCACATCCTCGCCATTTTCAAGTGGCTTGCCTTCGTGGTATGCTTATAGGGTAGGCTGCTTAATCCAAGCGGCTGTGGCGTAGGAGGCATGTTTTGAACACAGAAGACTTTATCCGCCGCCGTCCGGTTTACCTGCTGCTGGATACCTCTGGTTCGATGCGCGGCGCACCGATTCAGGCGGTGCAGCAGGGCGTCACCATGATTCACCAAGAACTGATGAATAATCCGCACGCGATTGAGACGGTTTATCTAAGTGTAATCACCTTTGCTGATAACGCACAGCAGATTGTGCGCCTGTGTTCGGTGGAGGAGTTCAAGCCGCCAACCTTGCGCGCCGAAGGCAGCACTGCGCTTGGCGCGGCGATCACGCTGCTAGGGCAGGCATTCGAGCGCGAGTTGATCCCAAACAGCGAAGGGCGCAAAGGCGATTACCGCCCCCTGATCTTCCTGCTGACCGATGGCGCGCCCACCGATGATTGGCGTCCGCCGATCACGAACTTCAAGGCGCAGCGCGGCAGCAAGATCGGCGCATTTGTGGCGTTGGGCTGCGGCACTAACGTCAACACCGCCATCTTGAAGGAAATCACGAACGATGTACTTTACATGAAAGATACCAGCCCTGATGCGCTTAAACAGTTCTTTCGGTGGGTATCCTCCAGCATTCAAAAGACCAGCCAGCGCATTGAGGCACGCCCTGATGAAGGCGCGCTAGAGGCAATGCCGCTGCCGCCGGTCATGAAGTGGGATCGCAGTACGACTAGTTAAGCGAAGCGTATACCAACCAATCCTATGCCGCCAATCATTCACCTTGTGGTAGACCCACGCGGATGGGCGTCACCGCCTGATGCGGAGATGCTCACCGCCCTGATGAAAGCCCGTTTGCGCGGTTATACACCATTGACTGTTCAAACGCGCTTGCTTGGTGAAGGTTGGGCGGCAACCTTGCCTTATGAAGAAGCTGTTGTCCTGCTCGTTCTCTCACGCCCATTGGCAGAGGGCTGGCAGACACCGCTTGAGGCATGGTTGAACGAACAGCACCGCCTGTATATCGCCTTTTTTGACGGTGCAGAAGTTGCCGACCTGCGCGGCTTGGCTGCCCTAACCGCCACACAGCCGATCCCGCGGGCGCCTTATCGCATCCTTGCACAGACCACACACGGGCTGGATTCTGCCCTAGAATGGTTTGAAGGCGTGCTGAACAAAATGCAACCTACTTTCGTGCCAGAGGCACCACCACCACCTGTCCGCGTTGCGGCGACGCGCTGGCGCAACCTGCCCAGCAATGCACAAGACATTTACGCCTATCCTGATCAGGTCATGCTCTCGGCACACGGCGCGCAAAACTATAGCCTGATCGGCGCCAGCCATCGCGGCAAAACGCACGCCCACCACGGCACCTTCCGCGATGACGCCGTTGCGCTTGGCACCACGCCCTCTTGGAATATCCTTGCCGTTGCTGATGGCGCCGGCACGGCAGCCTTAGCGCGTGTTGGCTCCAATCTGGCAGTCAGTAGCGCCCTTGCCGCCATTCGTGAAAGTGCGCCGCTTATCCCCTCACCGGATGACCTTGGGCGTGCGATTTGGGCAGGGCTAGAGGCAGCCTATCACGCCCTGTTCAACTTTGCAACTGCCGAAAATGTGGACGTGAGCGACCTGAACACAACCCTTCAACTGCTGATCCACTTTCCCTTAGAAACAAGCTGCTTTGTGGGTGTGGTGCATGTGGGCGATGGGTTGGTAGTAGCAGAGGCAGTAGATGGGCAAATCTACCCACTCACCGAACCAGATACCGATCCTGACGACAGCGGACGCACCCTCTTTCTGACCAGCGCACCACTGAACCAGTGGAAGCGACGCACCAAAGTTTACCAGTTCGACGAGCGCCTGAGCATCGTCGCGCTGATGACCGACGGACTCTCCAGCGATCTTGAACCCTACGATGAACTGCTGCAACCAAATCTATTTGGTGCGCTACGGGCGCGAGTCTTATGCTATCCATTGCGGCAGCGCGAAAATGCCCTGCTCAGCTTCATCAGCTATGAACGGCGCGGCTCTTTTGACGACCGCACTCTTGCTGTCCTTGCGCGGGAAGGCTGACCCGACGGCACAGCCTCCGCCTCACCCGTGATACGGCGCGTGGGAACACCTTGCCGATCAAGCGGAGGCTGGCGCTTTTTTGCGCCGATATGCCAAGTCATGTCCCTCCGAAAGGCGCATTCCGCTAGCTGCCCATTTTTATCACCTTTCAACAACTTTTTATGGGCTAGAGATTGTGTTTAACTGCCTATAAACGGTATGATTTAAGCTAGTAAACCTTCGCCTGCACATACGGAGTCGTGATGAGAAAATTAGCCTGTCTAGTAGCGCTGATGGCGCTCGCGGTGATTCATTTCGCCGCTGCGCCTTCTGTTTCCGCGCAAGGCGCGCCAACAGAAGCCGCCTTTGATCGCATTTTTAGCGACGTTAGCTCCCGCGTTGGGCGTGTTATCTCGCGTACACGCTTCGATGGCACATGGTCATATGAAGGCGTGGTGGTCAATGATAACAATTTGGGTTGCCCAAACGGGCAGCAAAACGCGCCCGGACAAACGCGGGCATGGATTGTTCGCGTTTCGGTGACGGGCTTAGGCAGCTATGAATACCGTGTCTCGAATGATAGCAGCATCATCTTATACTGCTCAGGGGTGGGTATCGGCGCGGAAGTGCCGCAGGTCATTGTGGCGCCGCCCGCGGCACCGCCACCCGCTGTTGGTGGCGCTAGATTGCCTGTGCCGCCGCCGCCCGGTGTTAGTAACCAAGCGGTCACCTTCCAAGCGCCGATCATGGCATTCATCGGGCGGGATGGTAACGTTTATGTGACTAGCCTTAGCAGCAATCTGGGCTATGTGCCACTGACGGGCGATGCGCTCGGCGTTGTGGAAGATGGCGGCTACACAAACTATAGCAAGTATTATGGCAATTTAAGATGGTCACCGGACGGCAGCCGTCTCGCCTTCGTCGAATACACCACACAGACGCTCTATGTGGCAAGCAGCGGCGGGCAGCCATTCCCAGTCGCGAACGGCTTGGCAGTCGAGATTCCGCCGTCATGGTCACCGGATGGCGCACAGATCGCCTTTGCCGCACGTGGTGCACCGGTTGGCGATTCGCCCAATTTCGTCTACCCTATTCAGGCAGTGCCTGCGACGGGCGGTCCGCTTACCACTGTTGGACAGATCGCGTTCGGCGTTGGCTGTGGCGGCGGCGGCTTTAGCCCTTCCCTAGTCAATTACTACCGCGAGGTGGGTTACAACGGTGGTAACACGATCTTCAAGTGGTTACCCAATGGCTTTTTGCACACTGCCCGCTGCGATAGTGTTGGCTTAGCACTGACTGCCTTCGGTGGGCAGCGTCTGTGGTTGGCAGACGATATCTCGCGTATGCAGATTGCGCCAAACCTCACCCGTGCCGCTGCGGTGCAATACAATATGGGTGAGTTAGGCAGTGTGGTGCTTGTTGACCTGAGCAACGGCGCAGTGTCGCCTATTGCCAGCCCGATTGGTGTTGATCAGGTTGGGTGGAGCAGCGATAGCAGCACGCTGCTCTTTGCCACGCGCCAGCTTACGCAGCAAGTGGGCGTGAATCCAGGCGCACAATTTGGGCAGCAGTTTGGGCTTGCCAACGGTCAGAGCTATACGCTGGGACTGTATGCCGTGCCTGTGGCAGGTGGCACGCTTCAACAAATTTACAGCAGTGAGGGCTACAGCATCGGCGCGATCACGCCTTCGCCAAACGCCGCCCTGATCGCCTTCACCATTGCCGAATCCGAAGTGGCGATGAACGTGCGCGTGAACGCCAACGACAGCATCCAGAACATCCTGAGCGTTGCGCCACGTGTTAAGCTGGGCATTGCAGCACTGCCCATTGGCACGCCCGGCTATCCGTATGTGCTGGCAGCTGATGGTGGCACGCCCGTCTTCAGCCCAGCGATCACTTTCACGGCAATGCCCGCCACTCTGCTCACCGTGCAGCCACAGGCGCCTGTTTTACCGCCCGCCCCACCTGCGGCGCCAACCGCAGTGCCAGCCCTCAGCGCCACCGCTGGCGAGAATCCGCTTGGTTTGGTGGTGAACGGGCGCGCCATTGTGCCGCCAGGCGATACGGTGGTGGTACGCACCTCACCGCAGTATCTGCGTGACCGCAGCAACGCACGCGGCATGTTGCGCCCGAACGATACCGTTCGTATCCTTTCAGGGCCTGTCTTTGCCGATAATTTGCGGTGGTGGCAGGTGCAGCGCGAAAGTGACGGCTTCAGCGGCTGGGTTGTGGATCAGTACGTTGATGCCAACGGCAAGGTCGAGACTAGCTTACAGGCAATTCGCTAAGCAGTAAACACACAAGGGACGCCGCTTAAAGCAGCGTCCCTTTTTTGTGCCTTATTCTGGCAGCGTCACGGCGTCCACGCGGAAGGGTGGCGCAACCTCTACACCGCCAATCAAGCCGAACGTGCCAGAGCTAACCACATAGGCGATCCCTTCACGGTAGAGGATGCCCGTCGGCTGGCGGAAGCCCTCTGCCAAAGCGACCAGTTTGCCGTCAGTCTCTAAACGATAGAGGAAGCCGTTATCACCCTGCCAGGCTGCCACCAAGACGCGCCCAAAGGCATCTACGGCAAGCGCACGTGGATCAAAGCCCTGCTGACGGTAGATCATCTCGCTCTCGGCAGTCTCGCCAATGGTCAGGCGGTAAAGCGTGCCGTTGGCGGAGTCCGCCACGATGAGCGCGTTGTTAAGGCGATCATATGCCAGCGCCGTTGTGCTAGGGCGCGTGTTGGCAACTTGCGGTGCGCCCCAGAAAAGCGTGGCAGTGCCGTCCTCTGTGATCCGCCACACCGAGCCGTTTTCAGGGTGCGTTAGATAGAGATGACCTAAACGATCCGCAACCAAGCCGGCAAAGAGTGGTAAGCCACGTGCCGCTGGCGACTCGCTCACGTTGCTAAGTGTGCCATCCGCGGCGATGCGCTTAAGCGATCCTGAGGTCAGCGCGCCCACCTCGCTGTAGTCAATTACATACAGCACGCCGCCGTTGAAGGCAAGAGCGCCCGGTGCTTGCAGCTGGGCAAAAAAGCGCATGGTGCCGTCGGTGCTCACTTTCCGCACGGCACTGCCGCCGAATAGGCTCAGGTAGAACTCACCCGCCTCACCCGAAGGCGCAATGCCATAGGGAAAAAGGCGTGTATCATTCAGGCTGAGAAAAGGTGCGATTTGAACGCCTTGCGCCAAGCCCTTTGGTTCGCGCAGTGTGCCGCTATTCCAGCGCCCGAACAGATCGCCCAACATGAGCGCCGCCGCGCCAACCACAATAGCGATCACCGCGCCGCCGAATGCCACAAAGTAGAGCAGCCGCTTTCGGGTGCTAGGTTCGCCGCTTTCGGGCGTTTGGTTTGCTTTAGAAGATGAACTCACAGAAGTTTTCCCATTCGAATCGGTGAAGTATGGCTATATCATACGCAAAAATGGGCAACGCTGCCGAATTAGAGCAGCGCGCCTGTCCCGCGTTCCAAGTAAATGCCTTGCCCCGCCTTGCCCTGCCACTGATCGCCCTCAACAATCAGGCTGCCGCGCAGATAGACGCGCTCTGGTAAGCCATGATACTGCACACCTTCAAAAATGCTGTAATCCACCTGCATATGGTGCGTTTGCGCGCTGACGATGCCTGTCTGCTGCGGATTCCAGACCACCAGATCAGCATCTGCGCCAACCACCAGCGCGCCTTTGCGTGGATACAAGCCGAAAATGCGTGCTGGCTGCGTGCAGTTGACCGCTACCCAACGCGCTGCCTCTAAGAGGGCTGCGCTGAGCTTTAGGCGTTCTTCAACGGCTGGCACACCGTTCGGAATTTTGGTGAAGGCGGCGCGCCCTAGTTCTTTGCCCGCGCTGCGCCCATCCCTGCCGCCTGCAAACCAAAATGGGCAGTGATCCGTGCTGAGGGCTTGCAGCGAACCATCGCGCAGCGCGGCGCGCAAAGCTGCCTGATCGTGTAGCGTTCGCAGCGGCGGCGAACATACATACTTAGCGCCCTCAAAATCAGGTTGATCAAGCGCATCTGCTGTGAGGTACAGGTATTGAAGGCACGTCTCGCCCATAGCGCGCACACCACGCGCCCGCGCTGCGCGAAGTGCCTCCAGCGCACCGATACAGGTCATATGCACCACATAGAGCCTGCAACCTGCCACTTCTGCTAAAGATAGAGCGCGTGTGGTTGCCTCTGCTTCTAGGGCAGCAGGACGGCTGAGGGCGTGGTAGTGCGGCGCGACCTTGCCCTGTGCGATGAAATCTGCCTGCAATTGGGCAATCGCATCGCCGTTTTCGCAGTGTGTCATCACCAGCAGATCGTGCGCAGCGGCGATCTGCATCACGCGAAATAGCGTCGCATCATCCACCATCACGCTGCCCTTATATGCCATAAGCAGTTTCAGGCTGGTGATGCCCAGATCGCGCATGTGTGGTATCTCGGCAACCACCGCGTCATTGAGGTCGGTGATGGTCATATGCAACCCATAATCAATCACGGCGCGCCCTTCTGCCTTAGCCCGCCAAGCCTCGTAGGCTGCCCGCAGTGATTCGCCCTTGCTCTGAATGGCGAAATCGAGGTGTGTGGTGGTGCCGCCAAAGGCGGCGGCGCGTCCGCCCGTGAAGAAATCATCGCTGGCGTGCGTGCCGCTCACCGGCAGGTCAAAATGCGTGTGGACATCTACACCGCCAGGCATCAGCCAACGGTCTGTGCAGTCTACTAGATCAGTGTCCTGTGTGGGTGCGATGTGCGGTGCAATCTGGGCAATTTGCCCGTCTGCGATCAGCAGGTCGGCGCGGTAGGCACCTTCTGAGGTGATGAGCGTGCCGTTTTGGAAAAGCGTTGGCATGGTCAACCTTCCTTTTTGCCCTTTATGATACCGCTAGAGACACCGTAGCGTTCAGGCTATGGCGGAAAGGGAGCAGGTGGACGGGATAAAGCCACGCCTATTTAACATAGAGGTTGAACAAGCCCAAGCCACGAACTCGCACCACACCACGCCACAGCCCCGATCCTGTACCCTTTTGGCGCATTCGGCAAAGGCGGATACAATAGGCGCTTGGTTGGCACACTATAGCACGGCGCGTCGTGCGAGAAGCTAAGAACCTATGCAAAATCTAAATCCAGCGCGCATTATTGTGCGGCGCGGGCGCGATCTGATGATTATCGGTGCGCTTGTGCTGTTAGCAGGCTTGGTGATCGGCAGTATTGGACTGCTCACCGTTTTGTTGTTCTCCAGCCCTGTGTTTGGCTTAGGTGCTATGGGCATTGGCGTGCTTGTGGTGCTGACGGGCTTAGCGCTGATGGCGCGTGGGCTTTCGCTCCGCACCGAAAACGAGCCAGCGAAAATGGTGGCGCAGGCTTTGAGCAGCGGGCTAGGGGCAGACTATACCTTCATTCGCAATCTGAGTCGGCGTGGCTTGGGCTATATAGATGGCGTTTTGGTCGGTCCGCCGGGTGTGTTGGTCTTTCGCATCCACGATCAGCCGGGCGTCTTTATGAACGAAGGCGCCGACTGGCTAGAGCGCAAAGGTGGCGGTGCCTATTCCCTTTCGCGGCTGAGCCTGACCCGTGAATGTGTAGCAGATGTGGTTGCACTCCGCAAATATCTTGCGGCGCGTAACCTGGCGCACGTGCCAGTCTATGCGATTGTGGTCTTTACACACCCTAGCGCTACCATCACCGCACGGCAGCCGAACGTCCCCATTGCGGATTTGCGGTCGCTGCTGAATGTCATCCGTGGCGATTATATGCGCGAGGCGCGCATAGACGCGAAAAGCGTCCAAGCCACCGTTAAAGCTATCTACGAGTAGGAGATCACTGGCATGATCAAGCCAATTGTCACCGTTTCAGTGGTGCCAAACTTGCCAAGCAGTTTAGAGCGCTTGCTCGAACTTGCCTATAACCTGCGTTGGTCATGGAATCTAGAAACTTTGGCGCTTTTTCGGCGCTTAGACCGCGATTTGTGGGAGAAATGCGGGCATAATCCCGTCCTGATGCTTGGGCAGATCGATCAGCGGCAGTTGAACGCGGCAGCCAATGATGAGGCGTTCATGGCGCACTATGATCGCGTCTGTCAGGCGTTTGACCGCTATATGAGCCGCACCACCTCAACGTGGTATAGCAAGCGTTATCCCGAAGCGCCACAGCAACCAAGCATCGCTTATTTTTCAATGGAGTTTGGGCTAACCGAGTGCTTGCGGAATTACAGCGGCGGCTTAGGCGTCCTCTCTGGCGATCATCTCAAGAGTGCCTCAGATTTGGGCTTGCCGATGGTCGGCGTTGGGCTGCTCTATCAGGAGGGCTACTTCTCGCAATACCTCAATAATGATGGTGTGCAGCAAGAGGCATATCCGATCAACGACTATGCCAATCAGCCGGTGCGCCGCGTGCTGGACGCCAACAACCGTCCTGTGTTGGTGAAAGTGCCGCTGCCGGGACGCCTGCTTTATGCACAGGTGTGGGTGGTGCAGGTTGGGCGCGTGCCGCTCTATCTGCTAGACTCGAATATTCCCGAAAATGCACTGCCAGAAGACCGCGATCTAACGGATCGGCTGTATGGTGGTGATCGGCGGCAGCGCATTCGCCAAGAAATTTTGATGGGCATCGGCGGCATTCAGGTGCTGCGCTTGCTGGGCATTGAGCCAACCGTCTACCACATGAACGAAGGACACAGCGCCTTCATGGGCTTAGAGCGCATCCGTCTGTTGATGGAGGCAAATCCGAACCTGACCTTTGAGCAGGCACGCGAAATCTGCGCGGCTGGTACAGTCTTCACCACGCATACGCCAGTGCCTGCTGGCTTGGAGCGTTTCGGCTTCGATCTGATTGATGAGCATTTCGGCTACCTGTGGACTCAGCTTAAGCTAAACCGTGAGCAATTCCACGAGCTAGGGCGCGAAAACATGGGCAACTACGATCTGTTCAGTATGCCTGTGCTTGCCGTCAAGCTCTCTAACTATGTGAACGGTGTGGCAAAGCTGCATGGCGTGGTCAGCCGCAAACTCTTTAGCTGGATGTATCCGAATGTGCCGCAAGAGGACGTGCCGGTTGGGCATGTTACCAACGGCATTCATGTGGAAACGTGGGTGAGCCATGAGATGGCGGCGCTCTATGACCGCTACCTTGATCCGGCGTGGCGCGAAGACCCAACCGATCCGAACATCTGGTGGGATGTGGATAAGATTCCCGATGCAGAACTGTGGCGCACGCATGAACGCCGCCGTGAGCAACTGGTCGCCTTCTGCCGCGAACGCCTGCGCCAGCAATATACCGCGCTAGGGCTGCCGTCTGCCGAGATCCAAGCGGCGGAAGAGGCACTTAGCCCAGATGCCCTGACCATCGGCTTTGCGCGCCGCTTTGCCACCTATAAGCGCGCTACACTCATCATGCGCGATAAAGAGCGCCTGATGCGCTTGCTGAACAATGCAGATCGTCCGGTGCAGCTCATCTTTGCGGGCAAGGCACATCCGCACGATACGCCCGGCAAAGAACTCATCCGCGAAATTGTCCATACCTCGCGGCTGTCCGAGTTTCGGCACAGCATCGTCTTTATCGAAAACTACGATATGGCAGTGGCGCGTATGATGCTGCAAGGCTGCGATGTCTGGCTGAACAATCCGCGCCGCCCTGAAGAAGCCAGCGGCACCAGCGGCATGAAGGCGATCTACAACGGCGGCTTGAACTTCAGCACGCTGGATGGCTGGTGGGACGAGGCATATGATCCGCATGTGGGCTGGGAAATTGGGCGCGGCGAGGAATATCCGCCCGATCAATGGGCGCATCAGGACTATCTGGAGGCGCAAGCGCTCTACGGCATCCTTGAAAACGACATCATCCCAACCTTCTACACACGCGCCCGTGACGGGCTGCCGCGTGAGTGGATCGCTCGCATGAAGAACAACATCCGCAAACTAGCGCCTTTCTTCAACACACACCGCATGGTTGCCGAATATACAGAGCGCTATTACATGCCTGCCCTTGAAGGCTTCTGGCGGCTGACACAGCCCGATCTTTCGCACGGCGTTGCCCTTGCACAGTGGAAACAGAAGGTCTACAGCCAGTGGAACAGTGTGCAGGTCTTGAAGGTAGATACCTCTGCTGACGAGCTAAAAGTTGGCAGTGAGCAAGAGATCAGCGCGACGGTGCAGCTTGGTAACCTCACGCCGGAAGATGTAATCGTGCAGGTCTACTATGGCGATCTGGATACACACGGCAACATCCTCGTTGGGAATGCCGTGAATATGCAGCCCGCCGAAGCACACGGCGGCGGCGCGTACACCTTCAAGGCAAGCCTTGCCTATCACACCACAGGCAATCAAGGGCTTTCGGTGCGCGTACTGCCCAGCCATGAAGATTTGCCGACGCCTTTCCTACGCGGCTTGATTCGCTGGGCATAATGCGTTAAACATTGTGCCTTGTGTGCAGGGGCGGGAAAGTAACAGTCCCGCCCCTGCCTTTTTAGGTAAACCACATAGTTAAAAGGATAAATCATGGCATTTTCACGGCATTGGCGGACATTGATTTTGGTGGGGTGTTTGGCTGCCACAGCCTTGGGCATGGCGCTGCCGCCGCAGCTTCACCCTTATGCAGATGGCTTTGTAATGGTTGGTGCGGGCGATATTGCGTCATGCGGCTCGGAAGGCGATGACCTGACCGCCAACCTGCTCGATAACATCGAGGGGCTTGTGTTCACCGCTGGTGATACGGTGCAGGGCGATGGCACATGGGATGTGTGGATGGAGTGCTACGATCCTACGTGGGGCAGGCACAAAGCACGCACGCGCCCGGCGCTGGGCAACCATGAATATCAGCGGGCGCCCAATGCAGACCCATACTTCGATTACTTCGGTGAGGAAGCTGCCGGACCACGCGGTTTGGGCTACTACAGCTACGGGGCTGGCTCTTGGCTGGTCATCGTCATGAACAGTGTGCTGCCTGCTCATGCCGGCACACCACAATACGAGTGGGCAAAGGCTACCCTTGCCGCCAATCCAACCGCCTGCACGTTGGCTATCTGGCATCATCCCGTCTATAGTTCGGGGCAATATGGCGTCGCACGGCGCATGAATGCTGTTTGGCGCATGATGACGCAGTTCGGTGTGGATGTCGTCATCAGTGGCGATGCACACCACTACGAGCGCTTTGCGCCGATGGATGCCAACGGGCGCATTGACCGCGAACATGGCATTCGCCAATTTGTGGTTGGCACCGGCGGCGGCTACCTAACACCGTTGCGCTCACAGCCCTTCCCTGCCACTGAATACCGCCAGAATGAGGCATGGGGCGTGATCAAGATGGTGTTAGGCAGTGGCGGCTATAGCTGGGAGTTCATCAACATTCGCGGCGAGGTGATGGATTCGGGCAGCGCGCCATGCGTTAGCCCACGCCCATAAAGCCGCACCAGTTCACGCAAGGCGTGCCATACATGCGGCGCGCCTTGTGTGGTTTATTCGCTAGGCAGATCGGGCAAGCGCAGCATCAGGTCGGCAAGGTAGGAAGCAAGGGCGCGTTTTCCCAACGAACTGAGATGCACGCCATCACCCTGCATCACACCATCTGGACTCATCGAGTTGTAGTAATTGAACATATTTTGGTGATCAGGCGAAAGCGGTGCAGTCTTGACTGACTCAATTTCACTGCGACGCATTCCCTGCACCACATAGGCTGTGCCAAGATCGCGGAAGGCGTTTGTGGCTTCCACACAGGTCACTTGGCGCAAGCGGCTCAGCGCACCTTCGCGGCATTCTCGATCCATCTCTTGGTTAAAAAGCTGGATTGCCTGCGGCGTGAAGCCGCCTGCCATGCCAAGCGTGAAGGGCGCCGGGGCGCCGTAGTAGTAGTTGATGAACAAAATGCGTCCGTCGGGATTGTTCTCAATCAGCCGCTGCGCCATTGTCACCAAGTTAGCGGCATGAACGGGCGCAGATTGCACAGGATCAATGCCTGAACTCAGATCGTTCACCCAAGGCAGCACCACTGTGAAACGGCAGCGATCCCGCAATAAATCGCGGTAGGTGGGCAGCTCATAATAGGATTTGTGGCGCGGCGAGGTGATGCCAATGCCGGGATAGCTGCGATCCGTGACAGGTTGGTCTACATTCCGCAGTTTAAGCTGCTGCGCCATATAAAAGCTGAAGGGTGCCATCTTCACATTGATGAAGCCAACGCCGCTTAGCTCAAAAATCACTTCGCCGTAGGCAATCGAATCGCCCACGACGCTAACGCAGGCTTGCGACGGAAGGCGCTCTACGGCAACCTGACCCGTCTCCGGCACGGCAGTTGGGATCGGCGCGCTCTCGGCAGCGGTCGCCACCGCCACGCGTGCCAATTCACCGTTCAGGTTCAGGTATTGGGCGAAGACCCATCCCTCGCTTTGCGTGGCAGGGATCCGCACGCGCACCCACGCCGAATCTGCGGTGCGGCGAAAAATGATAATACGTGCGCCATTCAGCAGCACTGCTGTATGCGGAAAGTCTCTGCCTGGTCCTGTGCGGACGAGCAAGCCCGCCTCTGCACTGACGATTGCTTCAATCTCCAGCGGCGGCACGTCGGTGGGGCTAGGCGTATCGCTTGGTAGGGCAGTGGGCAGCGGTGGTGTTGGCGTAGCGGTCTCAGAGACGGAACCGAAGTTTGGCGTTGCCATCTGAGTTGGTTTGGCGGCAGGTGTGTCGGTTGGCAGCGGCGTCGGCAGCACAACGGTAGGTGTGGGTGCTTGGGCAAGCGCACGCGGTTGATCGGGATCGCTGGCTGTAATGCGCCATGCGGCGCCAAGCCCATAGACCAGCAGCCCGATCAGGCATAAGACAGCGGCAATCAGCCGCTTTTCGCTTGTCATCAATTCAGTCTCACGCCTCGCCCTATTCATTTCACATATGTTTGGCTTATCTAAAGGCTATAAGACCATTATAGCGCATTTGTGTGCGCGGCGCACTTGCCCGCAGCCCTCAGCGCGTTTAGAATCAACGGAATAAGGCAGTTGGGAGAGGCTATGACAGAGACCATCCGCGCACAGCACAAGGCGCAGCTAAAAGAAGCTTATGCACTCATCAAAGCTGAGCGCCGCCCAGAAGCATACGAGCTGATCGCGCCGATTTTGGCACAGCAACCCGATTATACGGATGCATGGTGGTTGGCAGCGCACGCCTCGCCAACACTGCGCGCTGCGGCGGCTGCCTGCCAAAAGGTGTTAGCGCTTCAGCCTAATCACGCACAGGCACACCTGATGCTGGATGAACTGCGCCGCCGTATGGCTGTCGAACAGCACCTAACCCTTGAGGAAAAACCGCGCCGCCTTGCGCCAACACGGCGTAAAGCACGCGGCGCGCCGTTCTGGGTGCTGGCACTCAGCGCGCTCTTTGTTCTGATCATCGCCATCGGGTTGGTCGTCATGGTCTTCACGGGTGAAAATCTCGGCTTGCCTGTGGCAGAGGTATTCAGCCTTGATCAGGCGCTGCCAGCGCTGCCCATCTTTCGGTCGCCAGAGGAATTTGGCGCGCAGCCCAAAGTGACACGCAGCGGTACGCTGCTGGTCGGCGCAACGCACGCTTACCGCTTCAATGTGCCGCGCATGGGCATGGTGCTGCTGGTTGACCTCGACTTTGTGATGATGAACGATGAACAATCTGCCGAGAGCGCCCGCTTGATCGCGCCGAATGGTCAGGTGCTGCTGCCGGCGCGCAGCTTCGAGACGCCCACCACCTTCACCTTTGCGCTGCCTGTGGACGGTCACTATGAATTGCGCCTGCTTGGCGCACCACAACACAAGAGTTTTTATGTGCTTTCTCTAGCGATTGTGGCACCCTAGAGATCGCTTTAGGGTGCTGCTCAAATAAGGAGCTTTGGTCAATGGCAATTCCTTTCAGCATTGTGACGTGGAATGTTGAGAACTTATTCCGCCCTGATCATCCCTCAGGCTCAGGGGCGCGTGATGAGCAAACCTATCAGCGCAAGCTGGCAAACCTTGCCCGAACCATCCTTGCCGTTGCGCCTGATGTGGTGGCGCTGCAAGAAGTGGGCGATGAACACGCCTTTGATGACCTGCGGCGTCTGCTTGGCAACCGCTACCCATATGCGCGCCTTTCGCGGCTGCCAGACATGCGTGGTATTCGCGTGGCGTTCATCTCGCGCCTGCCGCTGTTGCAAGCCCGCGATGTGGGCGAGATGCCGCCTGAGGGCTTGGTGAACGTCCCTAGTGGGGATGGCAGCAGGGCAATCACCAGCATGGGGCGCGGCATCCTCAAGACAACCGTTGTTTTAGCGCCCGGCTTGCTGGTGAATGTGGTCAACATCCACCTGAAGTCGAAATTGGTCACCTATCCCGGCGGCAGACGCTTTCCACTAGACGAAGCGGAGCGCGCCCGCTACACGGGCTACGCGCTGCTGCGCCGTACCGCAGAGGCAGTTGCTGTCCGTGTGCTGATGAACGAACTGATGACCGGCAACAATGAGCCTGCCATCCTACTTGGCGATTTCAACGACAGTCCCGATGCGCTCACCACACAGATCACCTTAGGTCCCGAAGACCGCAGCCTTGCCCACCGCGATAAATTTGACGACATCCGCCTGTACAACCTTGCCGACTATATTCCCGGACCGCGCCGCTTTTCGCGCATCTACTTAAAATCACGCGAGATGATTGATCACATTGCCGTTAGCCACGAACTGATCTTCTACCTGCGCCAAGCCGATAGCATCGTCGAGCCGATTGAGAGCATTGATTCGGACGTGAGCAGCCGCCGCGATGCTGTCTACCCAGACCATGCGGCAGTTTTTGCCCGTTTTGAAATTCCCGACGAAGAAGCAGATCGGCACTTTTCAATCACGCGCCCACTTTAAGCGTTTTCCTGCACGGCTAGGCGCTCCCCTAGCCGTGTGCTTTATCTGCACCTTAAAGTGCGCTACAATGCCCTTAGATTTTGTGCGTGCGAGGAATTTTTGATGGACATCAATCAACTCTCCCGAATGATCGAGTGGCTGGACGAAGAGCGCCGCCGCGATAAGGCAAAGATTGCCAAGCTGGAAGAACAACTGCTGCAACAGCGCGAATATACCGATAGCATGACCAAGCGTATGAACAGCCTAGAGAGCGAACTTGCGGCTGCCCGCGCTGCCTTCATCCCAATTGGGCGCGATAATGAGATCATTGAGTACATGCGCGCCGAAATTCACCAGCAAATGGAAGTGCTAGAGGCAAAGCGTATCTCAGCCGAGCGTGAGGCAGAGCGCCGCGCCGAAAACGCCCGCGAAGTGCTTTCGCGCCCGATCCGCGAACTTGGCGAACGCCTTGATCGCTTTGATCGCATTGGTGACGAACTGGCAGCTTTCCGCGTGGAGCGTGATCGGCTGGCGAACGCGATTGCCGCGCTCACCCAGCGCATGGAAGACGTGACCAAGATGTTTGATGAGCCAGAGCGCCGCCTTGCTTTCCTTGAAGAACAGCGCCGCCAAGATGCCCGCCGCCTCTCGGAAATTCAAACCGAACTGCCCGAAATGCAAAAGCATGTCGATTCGCTGCGCCCAAAGCTGGATTTGTTAGAGTCGCTGGCGCTGCGGAACGAAAAGCTGATCCTCGATATTCAGGCGGCAGACCGCGAACGCCGCGAACAGGCACAGCAGTTCATCGAACAGCAAACGCTGCTCGCGCAGCAGCGTGATTCGCGTGTGGAAGAACTCTCGCGCAGCTTTATCGCCTACGATGAAGAAATGCGCCGCCGCATTGAGCGCTTTGAGACATGGGCAGAGGCATACCGCCAGATGAAGAAGATTATTGAGGACTTTGAGCGCATCGGTGAGCGCCTAGAACGCCGCATCAGTGAGGTTGCCGAAATGCAGCGCCTTTCTGAAGAGCGCTTCCGCCAAGAGTGGAACGCTTGGCTTGCCGATGATCAGCGCCGCTTCCGCCAGTTTACGCTTGCCAATGATGAGGCGTGGCGCACCAACAACAAAGAATTTGAGACATTCCGCAGCAAGGTCGGTGAGGCAATTGCCCTCTTTACGCCTATCCAAGACAGCCTAGAGCGCCTTTGGAAGCTGCAACGCGCCCAAGCAGAGCTGTTCCGCGAACGGCTCGGCGCACTGCTCACTGAGCATGATCCGAACGCCGCCACGAACAACCCACGCGCCACTGCCAACGGCATCCGAGTCTCGCAGACTATGCGCGCCGTCTCGGATTCAAACAGCGGTTCATAGGGAAGGCTGACCATGCAGAGACTGTTGTTGTGCCTCATCTTAGTCGGCGCGCTGCTGATCGCACCCAGTAACCAAGTTGAGTCGGCAGAGGTTGAGGTACTTTGCACACAGAAGGCTGTGCCTATCTATAGCTGTGCTAACTGTGCTGATGTGCTATTTCACTACCCTGCCAATGCGCTGCTTTTCGAGAGTGCGCCTGTGGATGCCGAATGGATCAGCCTGACAGACACCGCTACAGGCGAACGCGGCTTTATACGCGCTGGAGATGTGCAAGCTTGCCGTGTGGCGGCGTGGCAGCTTCGCCCTGTGCTGCCCGATAGGCTTGGGCGCGCCCGCGAAATCTACGCACAGGGCTTGGCGCTTGGCAACAATCCGAATGCCTTTTCCATTGTGGGTGATTGCCAAAGCGTGCCTGCTTTCTTCTTAGGCAGCTTTGAGAATCCGAGCGCTTACAATCTGGGCGGCTACAGCCACTTACAGGCTGTCATCAAGCACTTCAAAGGCTCCTTTGATCGGCGCAACATGACCGTTCACAGCGGCTTCAACGTCGCTTCAGTGCTGGCGGAAACGTGGGCTGATCCGAATCAGTGCGAAATTGGCGAGACGCCGCTCATGTGCGAATATCGGCTGCACAAGCCAAGCATCGCCTTCGTGAGCATGGAGACGATCTGGTCGGGCAATGTGACCGCTTATGAGCGCCACCTGCGCCAAATTGTGGAGTATCTGCTTGAGCAGGGCGTTGTGCCGATCCTTGTCACAAAGGCGGATAACATTGAGGGCGGTCACCGTGTGAATGAGGCAATTGTGCGTGTTGCGGATAGCTATGGCGTGCCGCTGTGGAATTTTTGGTTAGCGGTTCAGGGACTGCCCAATCACGGCTTGCAAGAGGATGGCTTCCACCTGACCTTCTCGCGCAATCTGTTCAATGATCGGCAGCGCTTTCAGGGCGCCTGGGCAGTCCGCAACCTCACGGCACTACAAGCCCTTGACCGTGTGTGGCGTGGCGTGCAGTAAACGGCGTACACCGCACATAAACAAAAACACCTGCCACAAAGAGCAGGTGTTTTGTTAGTCGGGGCGACCGGACTCGAACCAGCGACCTCTGCGTCCCAAACGCAGCGCGCTACCAACTGCGCCACGCCCCGAACATACAAACAGTATAACACAGAGTGCGGCTGCCCTTCAAGCCCGAACTTGGGAAGGGCGGCACATTGCACAGAGCTGCCCTCACGTTTAGAATTGGCAATATATGACTGCCTAATGCAAGGAAAAAACTTTATGACACCCTCCGTCGGCATCGTTGGCATCGGCACCTATTTTCCCACCCAGATTGAAACCGCTGCCGACCTTGCGCCGCGCACCGGCATTCCTGAGGCGGTGCTGCGCGAAAAGATGGGCATTCGCCAACGGCATATTGCCAACGCACAAGAGAGCGTCTCCTACATGGCGACTCAGGCTGCCCTACGTGCGTTGGCACACGCAAACATCGCACCGAGCCAAATTGACCTCGTGATATCGCACGGCAGCGAATACAAGGATCACAATGTGTGGTGCGCTGCCGCCAAGATTCAACACAATATTGGCGCGCTGAACGCCCATGCCTTTGATCTGTATGCGCTGTGTGCTGCTGCGCCGATTGCGATGCAGGCAGCGCGCGGCATGATGTTGGCAGATGAATCGTTGCGGTATGTGCTGATTGTGGCAGGCAGCCGCGAGAACGACCTGATCAACTTCCAAAATGAGCGCGTACGCTTTATGTATAACTTTGGCAGTGGTGCAGGCGCGATGCTGCTCCAGCGCGATGCCACGCACAATCACATCATCGGCGTTTCCGCCATCACCGATGGTAGCCTTTCCGAGACGGTCACGCTCAGCCGTGCACCTGAGACGGTTGGCGATGCCGCCGATCACGGCGATCTGCGCGGCAGGCTAGAGGTCAATCAGCCTGACTATATGGCAGAACGACTCGGCGCTGTCTCGCTGGAAAACTTTGTGCGCGTCATCCGCGGCGCTGTTGAGAAAGGCGGCGCCTTGTTGGAGGACGTGCGCTTTTTAGGCATCACACACATGAAGCGCTCTTTTTATCTGGAAATTCTGAAGGCAGTTGGGCTAAACGCTGATCAATCCGTCTATTTGGAAGATTATGGGCATGTGCAGAGCGCTGATCAGGCACTGGCGCTGGAGTTAGGCGTTGCACAAGGCAAAATCAAGGCAGGCGATCTGGTGGTGGTGGCGGGTGCGGGCGTCGGCTACACATGGAGTGCGGCTGCCATTCAGTGGGGCTGAATATCATGACAACCAATCAAGAAGAAATCTTTGACCTGCTGGGTGTGGAAGCAGGGGCGCTGACCATTCAGCGCGTGGAAATTTCGCTGTGGGGAACCGAAGTGCAGCTTGATTGCACCTATGAAAACGATCCCTTCCAACTGCTCTTTGAGGATGTGCGCTCAATTCAGTGGGACGTGCGGGGGCATCCTGATGAGCGCGACGAGCACGCCGATATTGCGGGCATTTTCTTGGGCGAAAAAGATCACCACGAGGCAGCGATCATCGTGACGGATGTCTGCGAGATTGCGGTGCTGTATGGCAATCTGCTGCTCGTGAAGGCGTGGTAAACAAACATGGGCGGACTTTATTGCCCGCCCATGCCTTTTAGCGTGTGCGCCTAGCGAATAGGCGACACCGCGATTTCAAAACTGCCCGATGTGCCGCCGGTCAGTGCGCCGAAGCGCGTTGCCACGATGGTATAGCGCCCATCGGCAGCGATGACCGCATCAATTTGGGAATTGATGTCACCTGCGGCTGCGTCGTCGTTGAAGGCGAGCTGCGCGCCCGACGGGTCAAGCAGGTAGAGCGACGGATCAAGCGTGCCGCGTGTTGCCCGCATCGAAATGCGGACGCGATCCCCTGCCCGTGCCTGGAAAGTGTAGACAGTGAACGGATTAGCAGCATCAATGTTGCCAATCGTTGGACGCCCGTAGACGAGCGGCTCTGCCACATCTGCCCGATCCCGTATATCACCCAGATCACGCGCCGCCTCGTTGAAGAAGATGGCGCCCTGACCCGCGCTGACCGAGCCATCGGCATTGATGGTGAAGGTCGTCACATAGAGTCTGCCATTCAGGTCGGGCTGTTCCTGCACACTCAGGACAGGCTGCCCACGCACATTCACATTCAGAGCGTAGCTCGGCAGCAGCGTTTCGCCGCACAGGTTCCGCAGCCAGACCTGCACCTCATAAGTGCCTGCCAACAAGCGGTCAGCCTGCCAAACGGCATAAGTGATCGGCGCGGTGGTTGGGCTGGCGCAGTTCAGATTGTCTTGGCGTGCTAAAATGCCACCGCTGCCTATAGTGGTGTTATCCGAGAACAGCGAGCGATTTTCGGGATCGCGGATCAATAAGCGCACATCGGCGCGGCTATTCCACGTCAGGCTGACGTTCAGCGCACCAACGGGCAAGCCCGCCAAACCAACACCACCCGTGTCCGCCGTCGGCAGCACAGCAGGTTGTCCGGGCAGCGGTGTTGCCTGTGGCACTGCGAGGGTCGGGCTGATTGCCAAACCGCCCGTGCCGCTCAACGTGAGGATGTAGTTGCCTTCCGTGCCGCCGATGTTCTTGCCAAAGCGTGATGCCACAATCAGGTACGAGCCGTTGACGGGCAATATCTGGCTGGCGATCAGCGCGTTGCGCGTGTTTTCGTTGGCATCATCGTTCGAGGCAAGCACAGCGCGATCAGGGCTGAGCAGGATCAACTGTGGATCAAGGCTGCCGTCCAGTGCATCCATCGCAATATTCACGACTTGCCCTGCAACGCCTTCAAAGCTCCACACATCTGCCTGATTGTTACGATCAATGCGGCTTTGCACGCTGGTGCGCCCACCAAGTGGCTGTGGCGTGCTGATCTGCACGGCAAAGGGCGTCAGGTTCAGCAGCAGCGGATTCGCGCCACCCGTCTGAACACTGACCGCATCCGCCGATTCGAGGATGAAGCTGGCAACATACTGCTCATTCAGGTTCAAGCGTCCCTGAATAGGCGTCTGAGCGCGCCCGTTGACCGTCACCGTCACCGTGAAATCTACCGGTGCAGGTGGCTGGCGGCACGCACTGTTATAGTAGACCAAAATCTCGTAGCTGCCGGCTGGCACGCGCCCTGCTGCCCAACGGATGGTTTCAGTTGGGTTGTTGACCGTATTAGTGCAGCCATTGTTCACGTTCCCGCTGAGCGTTGCGCCGCCCGCCGCCGTGTTGCGGAAGAAGACCGAATTTCCGACGGGATCGCGCACTTCAAGGTCGAGGTCGTCAATCGTTCCCCAACTGAGCGCCACACTCATGTTGTTGATGGTGAGCGGCGCAGTGGTTGGGACAAGCGTAGGCGTCACAGCAACGCCTGTGCTGAGCGTGAGAGTAAATTGCCCAGTCACAGCACCTTGCGCGCCGCTGCTCCGCAGCACGGTGACGTAGTAAACGCCCGTGGGCAACGAGAGGTTGCTCAGCGCAACATCGGCACCAGTTAGGTTGGCATTCTGTGCTAAGGGCAACCCGCTGGCATCGGTCAGCGTTAAGGCAAGGGTTAGCCCTGCGGTGTTGCTGATGGCAGTGATGGTGATGGGTGTGCCGCTCTGTGCCTCAAAGGTATAGGTCTGAGCAAAGGTTTGCTCGCTCAGCGTGCCGCTAACGCTTTCCCCTACCGTTAGGCGGCGCGGAATGCCGCCCTGAGCAGCCGCCAGCCCAACCGCTGTAAAGGTCAGCAACAACGCCAGCCCAACCGCCCAAAAAAGCCGCGTGCGGCTTATCAATAGCCGTTCTTTCAAGTGTAAGTCCTCCTCAAGCACAAGCAGCTAAAGCCTGCTGCGCGTGCGCTGTGGAAGTTTACCCGATAGTGCCGTACTTGGCGAGTCGGCGGCTATTCCGTCCAGCGCCATGCGCCGATGGTGCGGAAACGCTCGGCGGGCTGGCTGACGAACCCAAGCTGCACGCCCGCCAAACGTGCATCAGTGCCATAGTAGTAGATTGGGTAGTACAGCACCAAGGCTGCCGCCCGATCACAGAACAAGCGCTGAAATTCCGCGTAGAGCGTCACCCGCGCACTGCCATCCGTGGTTTGGCGTGCAGCCTCTAATAACTCACTAATCCGCCGTTCGTTAAGGCTGCCAAAATTTAAGCCGCCTTCGGTTGGCACTTGCCGCCATAGGCTGTAGGGATCAGGGTCGGCACTTGGCGCAAGGTCAAGCTCCACCAACGCGGCATCAAAGCTGCCGTTTGCCAGCCGCTCACGGAAGGTCACTCGATCCACCACCACCACATCCACACCCAGCCCCAGCGCACGCCAAGACTCTGCCACTGCTTGCCCAAGCGCTGCCTGCGCGGCGTCATCGGTCAGCAGCAGTTGGAAGCGGTAGCCCACGGAACTAGGTGGCGGCGGTGACTCTGGCGCGTTCGGGTCGGATTCGGGCGGCGGCGGCGTGATCTGCACTTGGGCCAGGCTGCGTGCTGCCGCTTCCGGCGCACTCGGATCGTAGCTTGGGCAGATAATATTACGGGCAAATGCCCACGAACTGGGCAGGATCGGCGTATTGGCAACGACCGCCCGATCTACCATGAACTGCTCGACCAGCGCCTTACGGTCTACGCTGCGGGCAAGGGCTTGCCGAAAGCGCACATCGCGGAAGAATGGCACCGATTCACGCGCCCAATTGTAGATGACCGCACCAACCGCAGGCTTGTAGGCGGTGTAGAGCGTCATGGGGAGCGCCTTTAGCGATTGCACTACCGCCGCAGGTACATCCGAAAGGCTGTTCACCTCGCCGCGCTCGAAGGCTGCCCGCGCCTCGTCCCAGGTTGGGTAGCACAGCAAGTCCAGCTGGCGCAGCGCGTAGCCTTCGGCTGCCTCTGCGCGTGCGGCGTAGGTTGGTGCGGCACGCAAACGCACACCGCGCAAGCGTGCGCCATCGCCCAGCAGGCGATCAAACTGATAGGCGCCAGTGCCGATAGGTGTTAGGTTAAAGGGATGGTTGTTCAGGGTGCGTGCTGTCGTGCCGCGCAAGGCGTGTTCAGGCAGAATGCCAATCCGCAAATAGTCGGGAAAGGTAGCAAGCGGCTGTGCCAACTTAAAGCGCACCGTTTGGGCATTCAGGGCATCCGCTTCAACGGTACGCCAAAAGTTACGCAGATCGGGCGTGCCGGGAAAATCTTCCGCCTGCATCAGGTTGATGGTGAAGATCACATCCGTGCTGGTGAATGGTTCGCCGTCGTGCCAGCGCACATCTTCGCGCAGCGTAAAGATGTAGGTCAAACCGTCATCAGAAATACGCGGCAAACTTGCTGCCAAATTCGGGATTGCCGCGCCGTAGGCATCTGTCTTCATCAGCCCTTCAAAGATCAGGGCAACAACATCGCGGTCAGCCTGATTAAAGCCTGCCAGCAACGGATTGAGTTTGATGACACAGTTGGGCGCGATGAGTGCTTCACGCAGCACACCTTGTTCGACGGGTGGCAGCGTCACAGAAGGGCGCGGTGGAAGGGCGGTCGCCGTTGGCGGCAGCTCAGTGCTGATCAGGGTAGGCGGTGGCGTGGCGCTTGGAGCATTTCCAACAGCAAGCGTCTGTGTGGGCGGTGTGCTTGGCGGTGACTCGGAAAGGCGCAAAGCAACCACCGCCGCCAGCAGGCTCAGCGCCAGCAACAGCGCCAAAAGCGGCGCACGCATTCCTTTGAGCAAGGCAGCCTACTGAGAAGCCAATTGGATGATGGCGTTCAAAAGGAAGATTGCCGAGAGGATGATGGTGAGCTGAAAGAGCGTTTTCTCCAGCCCGCGCCGCGTCTTGGTGATGCCCATGCCGCCTTCGCCGCCGCCGAGCAGGTTGCCAATGCCGCTGCCTTTCGATTGCAGAATAATCAGGACAACTAAGGCAATCGAGATCAGAACTTGAATGATTTGTAAGGCTGTGTTAAGCGCGCCCATGCTGAATTTTTCCCTTTAGACGTTGGTTTAGCGCGCCCATTATAACGCATCTTGGCGGGCTTGGGTAGGGCAGTGCTGCCTTGTGCTATAATGGCGCGTAGACCGACTAGGTTTTGCACATTAGGGTTTGCAGAATGTGCTTAAGGAGTACATGACGTGATCAGTGGCGGATTGAATTTGATCATTGGGCAGTTGCTTGCCTCTGCTTTCGTGCTGCTCATCGCTATGACAGTGCATGAGTTCGCCCATAACTACGTTGGCTACCGCATGGGCGATCCGACGCCGCGTGATCTGGGACGCCTGACGCTCAACCCGTTGGTGCATATCAACTGGATTGGGTGGGCAATGTGGGTGGTGATTGGCTTCGGCATTCTCGGCTCGGCACCCATTAACGAATGGCGCATGAGGGATAGGCGCTGGGGCTTTTTTTGGGCGGTGGCGGCAGGTCCGCTCTCTAACTTGGCGCTGGCTGCCTTCGCTGCCTTGCTCTATCGGCTTGGCATTTGGCAGTTTGAATTTTTTCAGCGTACCGATTTCTTATTCAACTTTAACCAATTCATGACGCTGTTCTTCAGCCTGAACCTGTTGCTGTTTTTGTTCAATTTGCTGCCCTTCTTCCCATTCGATGGCTGGCACATGCTGCGGAAGCTGCTGCCGCCGCGTGAGGCAAGCATCCTAGAGCGCTACCAACAAGAGAGCTTCTACATCTTCTTGGGCTTGCTGGTTCTTTCATTTGTTGGGTTCAACATTCTCGGCACAATTCTAAATCCGCCTTACAGATTCATGCTGGGTTTGTTGCTGGGTATTTAACGTGCTATGACTGCCGTCTCGCGCTTCAAACAAGGCGTGCGCGTGTTGCTCTCGTGGACGCGCCGCGTAGACGATGATCTTGCCGCGCAAATTCTGCCGCCGAATTTGCTGCCGCTGTTCATGAAGATGCGGCGCGCCGAACGCCAGCACAGCCTGAGTGTGCTGCGTTCGCTGCAACAAAGCGGCTGCACACACCGCGCCGCGTGGCAGGCTGCCCTGCTGCACGATTACGGCAAAACGCGCTATCCGTTCCCGCTTTGGCAGCGGGCAATGGTGGTCATTATTGGCGGCATTTGGCGCAAGCGTGCCGTCCAGTGGGGAAAAGGTGCGCCGAATGGCTGGCGGCGTCCGTTCGCCATTCGGCAGCAGCACCCACAGTGGAGCGCCGAAGCCGTTGAAGGGCTGGGTGGCGATCCGTTGGTGGTGCGCCTGATTGCCAACCACGCCGAGAAGCTGAACGGCGCGCCGCGTGATGACTATGAACGGCTCTTGCAGGCGCTGCAAGCTGCCGATAACGCAAACTGAGGGAAAGATACATCTGGCTATGGCAAATGTAAATGTCAGCATCATTGGCATGAATCGGCTTGGCACGTCGTTCGGCTTGGCGATCAAAGCGCTGAACGGCAAACCTGATCACAAGCACACCTTCACTGTGGCAGGCTGCGATAAAAACAGCGAGAACGTCCGTAAGGCGGCGCGGCACGGCGCCCTAGACGCCGAACATTTCAATGTTATAGCCGCCGTCCAAAACGCGGATTTGGTCATTATGTGCGTGCCGTACAGCGAAACAGAGGCAACCCTAGAGGGAATCGGCGGCGCCTTAAAGCCCGGTGCCGTGGTGCTGGATAGCGCACCGCTCAAATTGCCGTCAATCCAATGGGCAGAGCGCTACCTCTTGCGTGACTCGGATGGCGATCAGCAGGCATACTTGGTCGGCATCACCCCGATCCTGAATCCGACTTACCTGAGCCTGCCGGAAGAAGCGCCCGAAAGCGGACGCGCTGATCTGTTCGCGGAGGGCGTGATGATCATCTCGCCCGCGCCGAATTGCCCGCCGGATGCCGTGCAACTCATCAGCGATCTGAGCGATCTGCTCGGTGTGAAGGTGCATTTCACCGATCCCGCCGAACACGACAGCATCGCCGCCGGCATGGAAGGCTTGCCGCTGCTGCTGCAACTGGCGCTTTTCAAGGCGCTGCACAGCTCACCGACATGGGACGACGCACAGTGGTTCGGCAATCCATCCTTTGTGTTGGCAACCTACCGCCTGATCGAGAGCAACCCAGAAGCGCTTGGCGCGCTGCTCTACCGCAATCGGCAAAATGTGATCCACCGCCTTGATGCGCTGATAGAGCATTTGGGAAAGCTGCGCGAGGTGCTGCAAGTGGATGACGATCTGCTGTTGGGTGAAATGTTCCAAGCGGCGATGGGCGATTATGCTGAATGGCAGGCGGCGCGCCTGCGGAACAAGTTCAGCACCGAGCCAGACGTCAGCGAGGCGGCTGCCCAAGCACGCGGATCACTCTCCTTGTTTGGCGCCTTCGTGCCGAATTTCCGTCCACGCAGCAAAGAGAAAAAGGCGCGCAAATGATCCGTGCTGTCATCTTCGATTTTGGCGGCGTGTTGGTCCGCACGCATGATGATTCCGGCAGGCGCGAATGGGAAAGCCGCCTTGACCTTGCCTATGGTGAGCTAGAACGCCTTGTGCATGGCAGCAGCCTGTGGATAGAAGCGCAGCGTGGCACCCTTTCGCCCGAACTCTACTGGCACGCCGTTGGCACGCAGCTTGGCGTTGAAGGCACTGACCTTGACCTGCTGCGCCATGACTACTTCAAGGGCGATGCGCTAGACGAAAGTCTGGTGGCGTTGATTGACCGCCTGCGTGCGCGTGGGTTGCGACTCGGCTTGCTCAGCAACGACTCGTCTGCTTTAGCGGAAAAATTAGCCGCGCTCGATCTCTACCGCCACTTTGATGCCGTGATCATCTCAGCGCAGATCGGTGCGTTGAAGCCTGAGCCAGAGGCATTCCGCGCCGCCGCAGAGGCGCTTGATGTCAGCCTGCCCGAATGCCTGTTCATTGACGATAACACCGCCAATGTAGATGGCGCCAACAGCCTTGGGATGCACGGCATTCGCTACACCGAAGGCATGGATGTTGAGGCTGCCATCTTGCCGTTGTTGGACGATCCGCGTGCCACAACGAAGGTGATCATCTTTGACTTTGGCAATGTGCTGGATATTCCCGAAGACTGGGAGGCATGGCAAGCGCAGCGCGATGAGATCGCCGCGCCATTTGGCATGAGTGGTGAGGCGCTCTGGCAGTTGATCTACCACAGTGAGGCATGGCAGCAGGTCAAGATCGGTGCGATTGACTATGAGACATACCTTGATCAGGCGTTGGCACCGCTCAAACTGCCTGATCACGCTGCACGGGTTGCCTTTATGGCGCGCCTGTTCGCAGGGCGCGAGAAAATACATCCGCAGATGATGGCAATTCTGCATGAGTTGAAGCCGCACTACCGCTTGGCGCTACTCAGCAATGCCCATCAAACCGATGTGCCGCGCTGGATGGCAGATGTGGAACTAGAAAGCATGTTTGAGGTGGCGATCAGCTCCGCCGTGGTACGCCTTGCCAAACCTGATCCGAGCATCTATCACCTGATCCTGCAGCAGCTTGACGTGAAGCCTGCTGAGGCGCTTTTTGTGGATGACCTGACGCGCAATACTTATGTGGCAGAGGCAATCGGGCTGCCTTGCATCGTCTTTCGGTCGCCGCAGCAGTTGCGCACTGCCTTAGCGTGGCGCGGCATTTTATCGGTTAGGAGTGAGGTGTAAGACGATGATTATCCGCGCTTACCAATCCCAAGACTGTGAGGCTGCCCTGAATGTGATCAACGCGGCGGCTGAGGCTGACCGCACACGGCGCATATCTGCCGAAGCATTGGCGCACATGCTGCCGCAGGATGGTGCGGTGATCGCCCTGACTGGCGATGGTGTGGCGGCAGCTTTTGCGTGGTGGCAACTGCAAGGTGAGCAAACATTAGCAGTGGAAGGTTGGGTGCAGCCTGCTTTTCGGCGGCGCGGCTATGGCGGCGGCTTGCTCACTGCGGCGGAGGTCTATTTGCGGCAGCATGGCGGTGGTTTGGTGCGCGGGCGCGCCTATGAGGATATTGCGGGCGTGAAAGAACTTTTTGCCCGCAAAGGCTACCACGTCGAACGGCGCTTTTACACCATGCGGACTGCCCTGAGTCCTGAACGCACCTTTGACCTCTCGCTGCCGACGGGCATCAGCATCCGCACCTTTGAGCGTGGCGATTTAGAGTCGTTGGTGGAGGCGGATAACGAAATTTTCGCCGATCACTGGGGATCACTGCCGCGTGACCTGCCGACGTGGGAACGGCAGATGATCCTGAGCCGTCCGCACAATCCTTCGCTGTGGATTGTGGCATGGCGTGGCGAAGAAGTGGTTGGCGAATGCCTGTGCGGCGCCAGCCAACAAGGCGGCGCCCACGACGGGCATGTCTCGATTGTGGGCGTGCGGCGTTCGTGGCGCGGCTACGGCTTGGGACGCGCACTCTTGGCGCACGGCTTGCACACGCTGCGCGATCACGGCTTTACTTCGGCAAGCCTGCATGTGGACGCCGAGAACAGCACCGCCGTGAACCTCTACCGCAGCCTTGAAATGGATGTGGTGCGAACGCGCCTGCACTTCGTCAAGCCTGTGCGTCCATAGCGCTGTGTCTAGTTGCCCGCGTCTGAGGCAAGCGACGCATCCAGTTGGTAGTAAGCCTCAACCAGGCGGCGCGTCAGCGGTGCGGCAACACCGGAGCCTTCGCCGCCGCGTTCCACCATCACCACGATGGCAATCTCAGGTGCGTCAGCGGTTTTGCCCGCAAAGGCAGCGAACCAAGCGTGTGTGCCACCGGTTGGCGTTTCGGCGGTGCCAGTCTTACCACAGACCACCGCGCCGCGCAGCTCTTGAAAGACAAAGGTTGCCGTGCCGATGGTTGGGTTAACGGTCACCTCGCACATGGCATCGCGGATGGCTGCCAGCGTTTCAGGCTTGAAGTCCAGCTTATCCACCACTTCGGGCTGTGCCACAAAGGACGGCTCACTGATAATGCCGATCTTCTCCACGACATAAGGTTTATAGAGATAGCCACCGTTGGCGACGGCTGCCGTCATGCGCGCCACTTGCAGCGGCGTAACCACCACATCACCCTGACCAATCACCGCGTTCAGTGCGTCCGAGTTGCGCCACTTACGCCCAACCAACTGCTCATAACGGGCGGGATCGGGCAGCAAGCCAACCGCTTCGGCAAGGTCGGTCATGCCGCTTGGTCTGCCAAAGCCCATCTGACGGGCAATCTTGGGCAGAATCTCGGGGTCAGCATTGCTCAGCGTCCAGCCGACATGCCAAAAGTAGATGTTGCATGAGCCAGTGAGTGCCTGCCCAAGCGTGATTGAGCCGTGCCTGCCAGCGGCAGTGCTGGCGATCCAGTCGGTGCGGGTGCGGTCGCCAAGCGGCGTGCCGTTCCACACGCCGCCGCAGTAATAGCGCGTATTGGGCGTGAACAAGCCACTTTCAATGGCAGCCGCCATGCTGACGATCTTAAAGACCGAGCCGGGCGGATACTGCCCAAGTGTGGCACGGTTAAAGGTCGGCTTGCGCGGATCATTTGCCCACTGCTGAATGAGCGCTTGCGCGTTGGGCAGCGAACTGTTCGGATTGAATGCCTCCACGTTAAAATCGGGATAGCTGGCAATGGTGAGGATCGCGCCCGTTTTCACGTCGAGGATCACCACAGCCGCACCGGGCGAGATTCCGCCAAGTCCGCCTGTGGTGAATGCCTCACGCAGGATTTGCTGCGTTGCCTCTTGCATCCGCCGATCTAAAGTGAGGTAGACGCTCTGGCTTGCCACGCCGGGACGCTCTGCCAACGTCCGCACGATGACGCCGTTTTGCCGCAGCACCAAAGACGCCTTACCCTGCCCTGAGAGGGCGCTCTCCAACTGCCGTTCAACGCCATCAATGCCGATGATGGCATCACGCGGATAGCCGCGGCTCTCCCAAAATTCAACCTGTTCAGCAGGAATGGCGCCAACATAGCCCACCACATGCGGCGCCACACCACCCATCAGGTAGCGGCGCGTTGGGCGCGTTTCATAGCTAAGTGTGCAGTGGCGCTCTAGGGCTACCTGTTCCTCTAAGAAGCGCTCTTGGGCAATCACGCCGATCTCGTAGGCAAAATCGCGCCCTGTATTGCCGCCGAAAAGCCGTTCAAGCGTCTCGGCGGAACGTGCGGGAAAAATGCGCGCCAATTCTGCAAAGCAGGCAGCAGGATTATCCGTTGGATAGCTGCGTGTGAGCAGCGTCACCGCGAGGCTGACGCCGTTCATATCAGCGATGACCTCACCTTCACGGTCATAGATGTTGCCGCGTGTCAGGCGCGCTTGGGTCACATCCAACACAGCGCCGTTCGCCATTTCCGTGAACAAATCACCACGCGACCACGCCACCCGCCAGCCTTCTTCCGTGTTCACAAGGCGCAGCAGGCGGTTGGTATCCTCAAAGCTGCCGAAATAGCTTGTCTCAAAGCGCAGATCATAGGCAATGGCTGCCTCTGAGGCGCGCAAAATGGCGTTGGCAAAGCTATAGCGCAAGCCTTCGGGCTTTAGGGTGAGCCGTGCGTGTGCAGCGCGGTAGAATGCCTCAAATTCGGGCAGTGGGTTGGCATCGCGGCTGTTCAGCGCCAGCAGGTTATGCATCGCGCTGAAGTTCTCCAGACGCCATGCATTCAAAAAATCGGCGGCGATGCGTTGCGCGTCGCGCAGGGCGCCCGTATTGGGCGGCGTAGGTGTGGCATTTTGAGGGGCGGGCGCGGCGGCGGTGCTGCGGCAGGCGGTTAGCAGCAGGGCGAACAGGGCAAGCAAGGCAAGGCGTTTCATGGCGCGATTCTCGTCGTTTGGCAATGGAAAGAGTATAACGCACTTTTCGCGCCCTACCCTTCGCCACCATTCTTGGCTATACTCTGCGGCACTTTTTAGCGGCATAGACTGCACACTTCATGGAAGGGATTTTTGAGCATGACCAAAAGCAAAGGCATTCGCACCGACTTCACGGAGTTTGATGAGCGTGTTGGCAAGGCGTGGAGCTTGCACACCAGCGGACAAGATAGCGCTGCCATTCAGGAATTTAGGCGGCTGGTGGATGAATGGCAAGATCATGTAGATGCCAACTTTGGCTTGGCACTTGCCTACAAAACATCAGGGCAGCACGACAAAGCACGTGAGCAATTCCAAAAGACGTTGGCGTGCATCGAGTCTGAGTTGGCGAAGAACGTCGGCGGCGATACCTCGCGCTTTCAAATGTTGCAGCGCATGGTCGAACAACATCTCGCCACGCTTGCCTAAGAATGGCACATAAAGACGCGGCATCATGAGCAAACGCGCACGCTTAGAGCGCGCCATCAGCGGCGAATTGCCAGATCGCGTCCCGGTAGCGCTATGGCGGCACTTTCCCGGTGATGATCAGCGCCCGCCAGATTTCGTCGAGTCGCTGCTTGGCTTTCAGCGCCAATACGATTGGGACTTGATTAAGGTGACGCCTGCCAGCAGCTATTGCTTGGCAGACTATGGCGCGCAAGATGAGTGGATCGGCTCGTTGGAAGGCACCAACCGCTACACACGGCGCGTGGTGCAGCGCTCCGCCGATTGGCTCGATCTGCGCCCATTGGATCCCACACGCGGCACGCTCTCAACGCAGGTTGCCGTACTGCGGATGCTCAAGGAGGCGCTTGGCAGCGAGGATGTGCCATACATCATGACCATTTACAGCCCGCTGGCGCAGGCAAAAAACCTTGCAGGCAGCGAGATGCTGATCACGCACCTTCGCAGTGCGCCCGAACGGCTGCATACTGGGCTGAACACGCTCACCGAAAGCACGCTGCGCTTCATCGAGGCGATTCGGCGCAGCAAGCCAAGCGGCATTTTCTATGCGGCGCAGCTTGCCAGCTATGCCAGCCTGAGCCAAGCAGAATACCGTGAGTTTGGGCAGCCGTATGACCTACGCATTCTGAGCGCGCTGCCTGGCGACTGGTGGCTGAATGTGTTGCACATTCACGGGGAAGCGCCTATGTTTGACCTGTTCACTGAGTATCCTGTGCAGGTTATCAATTGGCATGACCGTGAGAGCAGCACTGACCTTGCCACGGGCAAATTGAAATTTCAAGGCGCGGTCTGTGGCGGCATTGGACAGTGGAATCCGCTTCATAACGGCACACCGACCGAAATACGGGCGATGGCGCGTGAGGCACTTGACCAGACGACTGGCAGGCGCTTCATCCTCTCCACCGGCTGCGTGATGCCGATCACAACGCCGCTTGCGAACATTCGGGCAGTGCGCCAAGCCGTTGAACCGACGCGCTAGAAAGAGCCAACAGGGAAATTAGAGTGTCTATTCGTGTCATTGGTGGTGTGGCAAAAGGGCGCAAGCTCAAGTTGGTGCCGGGCGATAGCACACGCCCAATCATGGATCGGGTGAAGGAAGCGCTCTTTAACATCTTAGGCAGCCGTGTGCTGGAAGCGCGCTTCCTCGATCTCTACGCTGGGACGGGCAGTGTTGGTATTGAGGCGATCAGTCGCGGCGCAGAGCATGTCACCTTCGTGGAGAACGCGAAAGCTGCTATCCAAACCATTGAGGCGAACCTGCTGCACGTTGGCTTTGATGGCTTTGCCGAAATTGTGCGTGCCGACGTGCGCGACTATCTGCGCGCCGCGCCGCGTGATTGCTTTGAGCTAATCTACGTTGCGCCGCCGCAATATCGCGGTCTGTGGTTGGAAACACTCACGCTGCTGGATGCCAACCCAGATCATTTGTGCGCCGATGGTTGGACAATCGTCCAGATTGATCCACAAGAGCAGCAAGCGTTAAACTTGCAAAACCTGCGCCCGATAGATGAGCGCAAGTATGGCAATACCTTACTTTGGTTTTTTGAGCGCCCAAGCGCGTAGTTATTGCTGGAGCCGTGCTGTATGCCCGAACCAACCTCTGAAGTGCTTACGCTGTTTGAGCGTGTGGTTGCCGATCTAATGGCTGCCTTCGACGTGGAGCGTCCGCCCGTGCCAATCGAGCTGATGCTGCAACGGCCACGCCCGAATATGTGGCGCGAAGTAAATCTTAGCGAACTCTCATTATCGTTCATCAGCATCGAGCAACCCTTCAGCCCACGTATGTCTGTGGCGCGGTTGTTGGCGCGCCATATGTGCCGCTGTGCGTGGGGCGCCGAACGCGGCTTAGCGCCTTATGCCGATGATGATGATGCTATGCGCGCCTTGGCACGGGCAATCGCCATGCCGCGCCACATGCTAGAAGAAGTGCCTGAGGCACAGCGCAGCGTCCTGACCCTCAGCACGCGCTTTGAAGTGCCAGAAAAAGATGCCGTGCTGCGCCTGAGCGAGTTGGGCTTAGCCACAGGCTGAAGGAAAGGCGTAGGGCAGGCATTCTTCCCTGCCCTCTCGGCGGGCTAGACGCCTGCCTGAAGCGTTGCCGCGAAGAACGTCCAGGCCACCACCACCAGCACAATCGCCACCACAGCCGCCACAAGGCGCGGCGGAATGCGGCGTCCTTTACGCTCCACAGGCACCTCACCAAATTTCGTCCGCAGTTCTTTGGCAAAGGTTCGCACGTCTTTATGGCGGCGCGTGGGCGACCTATCAATTGCCTGCGTCACGATCATGTTGATGTCGCTGCTGAGGTCGGTGCGATCCAGCGGCGGCGGTGAACTCGTCCGCACTTCCTGACGAACGTCTTCAGGGCGGCGCAGGCGGAAGATGTAGGGCGGACGCCCTTTCAGCATCTCATAGAGCAGCACGCCCAAGCCATACACATCGGTCTGTGCGCCATATTGCCCTTTGGGTCCGTCAATCAGCAGTTCGGGCGCAATGTAGGCAGCCATGCTGTAGCGCTCTAGCTGCTCAAAATCAATAGCGTTCGGATCATTGGCAAGGCTTAAATCCATCAGCAGCGGGCGCGGAATGCCATCACGGTCGTAGCGCACCATGATTGTATCTGGGCTAAGGTTTAGGATGAGGTGCTGCGCTTTGACATGGACGAAGGCAGTCACATCTGCCATATTGATGGTGAGCCATGCAGCGTGCTGATACCACGGTTGCGGATTTTTGATGAGCAGATCGCGTAAGAACTCGCCTTCAGCGAAATTGTAAACAATGTAGTACTTGGTCTCGTTCCCAAAGACTGTTTTGCCATAGGGGCGCTGTTTGGCGTTGGCATCGCCCACCAGATAGGGCGGTTGTAGGACAGGTAACATCGGGTGACCACCTGCACTGGTGAGTTTCGCCATCAGTGCCGCCTCGCGCTTGATGATCTCCTCACAGCCGTTGTGCGCCACCTTGATCAAAATTGGGATGGGCTTGTTCTTCACCTTGCGGCGCGCCTCATAGAGCGCAGCCGTCTTTAGCACACGCACAAGGCGCACAATCTCAATATCACCCAAGAACTCGCCGTAGTCGAAAATTACCGAAAGTTCGCCCGCTTCCGAAATGCGAGAGGAGCCCCACATGCTGAATAAGGGCGTGATGGTATCACTTTTGGGACAGTAGCGTTTCATAGCTCACCTTGCCTCATTTTGCCCACTGAAGCCAAACCACTGTTTGACAAATAGCGCTATTTGCGCCATGATAGGACATCTATTATGCACCCATTCCAACTTAATGCCGAATCTGCGTTGTGTCAAGCCGTGAGCAGACGTTTGGGGAGAAGTTAACCCATGCCAGAGTATATTAATCGTCCGCCGCGTATTCAGCCGGAGCTGCCCTCTGGCGAGATAGATATCCCACAGCCGCCACCATTACAGAACACTTCCGGTCAGCAAACGCTGATCACCGTTGCCATCCCGTTGATTACAATCTTGGGCTATTTGGTGGTGAGTGGCAGTGGTGGTCGCGGTGGCAGCGTGCTGTTTGTGCTGCCAATGGCGCTTTCTGTGATGGCAACCAGCGTGCTGGCTGTTTTCACATGGCTGCGCGAACGCCGCCTTGATAAAGAACGCCAAGCCGCTTATGCCCGCCGCCTGATCGAGATGCGGCGGCAAATGATCGCCTCCCATGATAAGCAGCGCGCCTTCTACCTGCACAACAATCCTGATATGGATACGATTGTGGCGATGGTGGGCGGCGGCGAAGGCGCTGACGAATCGCGCTTGTGGGAACGCCGTGTAGATGACAATGACTTTGGCGCCATTCGTTTGGGCATGGGGTCTATGCCTTCAACCGTTGTCTATCGGGTGGATGCACAGGATGCCAGCGCGCCGCAAACGCCGGACGCCGTCAAGCTGGCAGAAGATTCCGAGATCGTCCACGATATTCCGATCACCATCACGCTGCGCCCACGCTTGGGCGATGATGATCCAAGCGCACTGGATGACAAAAGCACGGCTCTCGGCATTAAAATTCCTTCAGTCGGTCGCTATGCAATTGGGGTTGCTGGCGCTGATGTAGAGCGCACCAGTGATTTTGTGCGCGCCATGATCGTCAGCTATACCGCCTTCCATTCGCCCAACGACACGCGGGTATACGTGATCGGTGGCAGCGACCGTCAAAAGGCATGGGACTGGGCGCGCTGGCTGCCGCACTGTAACACCAGCCGCAACGACTCTGGCAAGGGCGATCTGCTCGCCTTCGATCCGCGCAAGACGCGCCGTATGTGGGATTTGCTGCAAGGCGAACTCCAGCGCCGCGCCCTACGCGCCGAAGATGAAGATGCTGGCGACGTGACGCTGCCCTTTATGGTGGTGGTCATTGACGCGCTTTCGCAGGCGGAAGATTCGCCGTTGCACAGCCTTAGCACTGAAGCAGCTGTTGCCCTGCTGCTGACACGCGGCGCAAGGCTTGGCGCAGCCGTCATTTTCGTTGTGCCAGAACGCGATCAAATTCCAAGTGAGTGCCGTGCCATCGTCGAGATGGAGATGGTCAGCGAATCACCTGCCTTCCGCTATGCCGAAATCGGCTTGAACTCAATGCGCTACGACGGCAGGGCAGACCTGATCGAAGAACGCACCGCCGATGATAAATTTGCCCGTAAACTTGCCTCCAAGATGGTGCGCGCTACGTTTGGTGCGGATGTGGCAACCTCTGTCAACCTCTTGGAACTGTTCACCTTGCTTGAGGACGGCAAGCGCAGCTACGACAGCCCGAATTCTTTCCCACTGCTGGAATGGTGGCGCGATAGCCGCAAGCCCGATAAATCCGAGTGGCTGCGTGTGCCAATTGGCTTGATGGCAGGCAACAAGGTGCGCTCGCTAACCTACGCCGCCGATATTGACGGTGTGCATGGCATGATCGCCGGCACAACCGGTTCAGGTAAATCTGAACTGCTCATCACCATCGTGGTTGGCTTGGCAATGCGCTATGATCCAAGCGTGGTGAACTTCGTGCTTGCCGACTATAAAGGTGGCACGGCATTTGATCCGTTCAAGCCGTTGCCACACGCCGTAGATGTGCTGAGCAGTCTGAATGGCTTGGCAGGCGTCCGCACCTTCACCGCCACCAAAGCAGAGATGAATCGGCGCAGCAAAATGCTGGCTGATACCAATACCAAGCACATTGTTCACTACCGCCAGAAAAACCTGCACGAAACACGCGAACCGTTCCCGTTCCTGTTCATCATCGTGGACGAGTTCGCCGAAATGGTGAAGGAAAATCCTGATTTTAAGGGCTACCTCGACTCCATCACACGCTTGGGACGTGCGCTTGGCGTCATGCTGATCCTTGCGACGCAGCGCCCTGCTGGCGTGGTGACCGATCAGATGCGCTCCAACATCAAGTGGCGCGTCTGCTTGCGCGTGGAGACGGCTGAGGACTCGCGTGAGTTGCTCAAGCGCTCTGATGCTGCCTTCTTGCCCAACAATATTCCCGGTCGTGGCTACTTGCAGGTTGGTAACGAGAACGTCGAGCTGCTGCAATTGGCACGTGCCGGCGCACCCTACACGGGCGACCAAGAGGCGGCTGATCCGGCTGTGATTTGGCGTTCGCGGGGCAACCTGAGCGGCGTGATTGACGTGGCAGCCGCTGCTGCTGCGCGCAGTGCCGCTGCTGAAGTGCCAACCATCTCCGATCTGTTGGTGGCGCGCATGGCACGCCTTGCCGCTGATAACGATGACGTGGTGGCACAGAAAAAACCATGGCCCGATCCACTGCCCGTTAAGCTCTCGCTAGATATGGAGCGCTTGCCCGGCGATATTAAGCCCAACCCGAACCTGCCCCTCAACGGCGCAGTGATTGACTGGATGGAAGAAGAAGAACCCGACTGGCGCAACGCCATTGACTGGCGTGAGCGTGCCATGCGTGCGCGCATCGGTCTGATTGATAACCCTGCCAACGCCGAACAACTGCCCCTGACGCTGGACTTCAATCGTGGTCATGCGATGGTCTTCGGCGGCAGTGGCTGGGGTAAAACGATCCTGCTTCGCACGCTGATCACGTCATTGGCTGCCACGCACTCGCCCGCCGAACTGCACATTTACATCTTTGACTTTGGCGGCAAAGGCTTGGACGTGGTGCGCGATCTGCCGCATGTTGCCTCTTATGCGCTGCCCAGCCAAGATGAGCGCGTCACGGCGATCATGCGCCGCATTCAGGATGAACTGGAACAGCGCAAAGCCCTGCTCAGCCAAACGCGTACCGATAACATCGCCGAATATAACGCGGCGCACCCTGAAAAACCTGTGCCAGCCATGCTGGTTGTCATTGATAACTTCATGGAACTGCGCGAGTCTTACGAGTCGTTGCTGCCCGAACTGACCACCTACCTGCGCGATGGGCGCGCCAACGGCGTGTACTTCATCTTCACCTCGCAGCAGCCGAACTCCATCGCCAACAAGATGTTCAACATGATCACGGAGCGCATGACCTTCCGCCTGCCCGATGTAAGCGACTATTCGGGTGTGGTTGGGCGTGTTGGCTCACAACTCCCCGATGTTGGCGGGCGCGGCTTCATTCAATATGAGGGCGAGGCGCTCGAAATGCAGATCGCCATGCCCATCAGCCTGACGGTCGAAGATGAGCAGGCGGGCTTGGATAACACCAAGAAGCTGGCGCTCTTAGTAGACCGCATGAACAAAGCCTGGGGCGACCGTCCACGTCCGCAGAGCGTTGACCTTGTCAAGGCGCTCTCGCTGATGGAACTCTTTGAACTGCTCGATAAGCGCGATTACAAGACCGTGCTGGAGTTCCCCATCCTAGAATGGTGGCGCGAAAGCCGCAAGGCAAGCAAGTCCGAGTGGCCCAAAGCACCCATCGGCTTGGTGACGGGCAATAAAGTTCGCTCGATCATCTTTGACCAGAACATAGACGGTGTGCATGGCATGGTTGCCGGCACGACTGGTTCGGGTAAATCCGAACTGCTGCTAACACTCGTGGCAGGCGTCGCCATGCGCTACGATCCGAGCGTGGTCAACTTCATCTTGGCGGACTATAAAGGCGGTAGCGCCTTCACGCCTGTGGAAGCACTGCCACACGCCGTAGATATCGTGACTAACCTGCAAGGCATGGCAGGTGCGCGCACGTTCATCGCTATGCGCGCCGAGATGAACCGCCGTTCGGCGCTTCTAGCGGTCACTTCCACCAAGCATATTGTGGAATATCGCCAGAAGAATCTGCACGAAACACGCGAACCCTTCCCGTTCCTGTTCGTGATTGTGGACGAATTCGCCGAAATGGTGAAGGAAAATCCAGAGTTCAAGGGTAACCTCGACTCGATCACGCGTTTGGGACGTGCGCTTGGCTTGTTCCTGATCTTGGCGACGCAGCGCCCGGCTGGCGTGGTGACCGACCAAATGCGCTCCAATATGAAGTGGCGCGTCTGCCTGCGTGTGGAAACCGCACCCGACTCCCGTGAGTTGCTCAAGCGTGATGATGCTGCTTACCTGCCCAACACCGTTCCCGGTCGTGGCTATGTGCAGGTCGGTAACGATAACATTGAGCTGATGCAGGTGGCGCGTGCCGGCGGTCCTTACAGCGGTGCGCTGCCTGACTATTTGCAGGAACAGTATAGCGGTGATGTACCTGCGCTCACCGACGTGCTTTCCTACATGATGCGCCACATGATGGAAACCAACCCTGATGTGTTGGAGCAGAAGAAGCCTTATCCCGATCCACTGCCCAAGCTGCTCACCCTTGATCAGCAACGCTTGGAGAAGGATTTTGAGGACAATCCGCTCATGCCACTCAGCCGCCCACTCGCCGAGTGGATGGCAGGGCGCGGTAAGTGGCAGGGCATTGATTGGGCGCGCAACGGAATGCGTGCCTCGGTCGGCTTGATTGATAATCCGGCACGTGCTGAGCAGCTAGCGCTCACCTTCAACTTTAATCGTGGTCATGCGGTGGTGGCAGGCGCTAGCGGTTCGGGCAAAACAATCCTGCTCCGCACGGTTGCCTCTGCGCTGGCTGCCACACACTCGCCCAAAGAACTCCACATCTACATGATGGACTTTGGCGGTAAAGGCTTGGATGTGCTGCTTGATCTGCCGCACGTTGCCTGTTCGATCTACCCTTCGGAAGATGACCGTGTGGCTGCTTTGCTGCGCCGCCTTTCCGATGAGCTGGAGCAGCGCAAGGCATTGCTGAGCCAAGCCCGTGCTGACGATCTGGCAATCTTCAATGCACAGTATCCTGATAAGGCGCTGCCTGCCATTCTGGTGCTGATTGATAACTTTGCCGAGTTCCGCGAGAACTATGAGAACCTGCTACCCGAACTGACCGCCATTGTGCGCGATGCACGTGCCAACGGCATTCACTTTATGGTGACGACCCAGCAGATCGGCGCGCTGCCCAGCAAACTCTACAATATGTTTGCGACGCGGCTCACCTTCAAGCTGACAGATGCCTCTGAATATGGCATGGTCGTTGGGCGTAACATGCCAAACCTGCCCGATATTCCAGGACGCGGCTTTATCCCTGTGGATAACGAACCACTGGAAATGCAAGTGGCGCAGCCGCTCAGCGTGAGCGAAGAAGAAGCTAAGCAGGGCTTGGATGCCACCAAGAAGCTGGCAAAGGTCGTGGCGATTATGCAAGAGGCATGGGGCGAACGCCCAGTGCCGCAGAGCGTTGACCTTGTCCGCCAGCTCTCACTGATGCAGCTTTTCGAGTTCCTCGATAAGCGCGAATACAAATCCGTGCTGGACTTCCCTATCCTAGAGTGGTGGCGCGAAAGCCGCAAGCCTGAAAACGCTGAATGGTTGAAAGCGCCCGTTGGCTTGGTAACGGGCAACAAAGTGCGCTCGCTCATCTTTGACCAGCAGATTGACGGTGTGCATGGCATGGTCGCCGGCACGACTGGCTCTGGTAAATCTGAACTACTGCTGACGGTCGTGGCAGGGCTTGCTATGCGCTACGATCCGAGTGTGGTCAACTTCATCTTGGCAGACTACAAAGGCGGTAGCGCCTTCGATCCATTCAATGGCTTGCCGCACGCTGTGGACATCGTGACCAACCTGCAAGGCTTGGCGGGCGCACGCACCTTCACCGCTATGAAGGCGGAAATGAACCGCCGTTCGGCGTTGCTGGCTGTCACGCAGACCAAGCACGTTGTGGATTACCGCCGCCGTAACCTGCATGAGCGCCGTGAGCCGTTCCCGTTCCTGTTCGTGATTGTGGACGAATTCGCCGAAATGGTGAAGGAAAATCCAGAGTTCAAGGGCAACCTCGACTCGATCACGCGCTTGGGACGTGCGCTCGGCGTCTGCCTGATCTTGGCAACGCAGCGCCCTGCCGGCGTGGTGACTGACCAAATGCGCTCCAACATCAAATGGCGCATCTGCTTGCGCGTGGAGACGGGCGACGACTCTAAAGAACTGCTTAAGCGCGCCGATGCTGCTTTCCTGCCCAATAACATTCCCGGTCGTGCCTTCTTGCAGGTCGGTAACGATAACCTTGAGCTGATGCAAGTTGCCCGTGCTGGCGGACCTTACGACGGCACCTTGCCCGATTTCTTAGCGCATGAGCGCGAAGAAAAAGACGCTGCCGATGAACTGTTCCTCTCCAACATCCTGACCGCCATCATGAAGCGCATGGCGGAGGAAAATGAGGAAGTGAAGCCGCAGCCCAAGCCATACCCTGATCCGCTGCCGACACGCCTCACCCTCGACCAAACCGGCTTGGAAGGTGAGCGCAAGCCCAATCCACTGTTGCCGCTAAGCCCTGCCATGATCGAATGGCTGAACGGGCGCGGCGACTGGAAAGGCATAGATTGGAAGCGCGACGGAATGCGCGCCAACATCGGCTTGGTGGATAATCCGCTAGAGGCATCTCAACTGCCACTGCACCTTGACCTGACCAAAGGGCATGTTGTGATCATCGGCGCATCGGGCATGGGCAAGACGTTCTTCCTCCGCACCGTGGTGATGGCGTTGGCTGCCACGCACTCACCCGAAGAACTGCACGTCTACGTGATGGACTTAGGCGGTAAGGGCTTAAGCGTGCTGAACGAACTGCCGCATGTGAGCGCGCCAACCATCAACTCTGGCGAAGATGAGCGCATTCAACGCTTGCTGCGGCGCGCCGCCAGCGAGATTGAGCGCCGCCGCGACGTGCTGAGCAAGGCACGCGCCGATAGCATCATGGATTACAATGCTGCCAACCCTGATCGGGCGATCCCAGCGATGTTGATCGTCATTGATAACTTCGCCGAATTCCGTGAGAACTATGAGCCGCTGCTGCCTGACCTGATCAGCGTCATTCGCGATGGGCGTGCCAACGGCGTTTACTTCGTCATCACGGCAGATGCGTCTGGCGTCTTTACGACCAAGCTGTTTAACCTGTTCACCGAACGCTACGCGCTGAAGGTAAACGACGCTGCTGAGTACATGAACGTCATCGGGCGTGTGCAGGGCGTGCCGCAAGACCCAGGCCGCGGCTTCCTTGTTCACAACAAGCAAATCCTCGAAATGCAGATCGCCGTGCCAATGAGCCTCACCCAAGAGGATCAGGAAGTGCGTAAGCTGGACGACAGCAAGAAGTTGGCGCAGATTATCGAGGTCATGGCGAATAAGTGGGCAGCGCGCCCGCGTCCTTCGGGCATTGACATTCTGCGTAAGGCAATCCCGCTCAGCACTGTGCTGCCAGAGCGCCCACGCTCAGCGGCAACAGAGGCGCTGATCGGCATTGAGGATACCAACCTTGAGCCAGCCGCCTTCGACCTGCAAGCACGCGGTCCACACTTCGTGATCATCGGACCGCCGCTCAGCGGGAAGACGACCGCGCTGCGGACGTGGGCGCTTGCCACCGCCGCCCTGTATCATCCCTCAGAGGTGATGCTGGTTCTGGTGGACTTGCGCCAACGGTTGTTCCGCTATGGTGGACGGCAGAGCAAGCATAATCTTGCCGAACTGCCGCATGTGGTGGCAACTGTCTCTACACCTGAGGAAATGGCGCAGACAATCGCTAACCTGCGCGTGGAGTTTGAGACGCCTGAAGAAAAGCGCGAAGGGCATCCGCTGCGCGAGGTGTTCTTCATCGCCGATAACTACGATGATTTCGGCAGCACTTTTAGCCGTGGCAGCATCCTGAGCGACCTCGCAACGTTGGCGAATAAGTATGGTCCGGATGGCTTCCATGCCGTGCTGTGCGGTTCGTCCAGCATCATGCGTGGTCAGGATGACTTCCTGCGCCGTGCGCTGGAGTCGCGCTATGCACTCGGCTTGGATAGCGGCGAATCGGCAAACTCGCTTGGTGCGCGCTTGCGCTCCAGCACGGAGGAATTCCCACCCGGACGTGGTTACATCGTCCGCAGCAATCGCGCCATCCTGATGCAGGTTGCTACACCGCAAGATGACAGCGACGCGACGATGGAAGAGGCGCTTGACCGCTGGGTAGAGCTAATCTGTGCTAAGTACAGCGGCAGTCCACGCGCCCAATGGCTTGCTGATCTGGTGCCTGAACTGCGCCAAGCGGCAGATGCACAGCCTGTGGCAGCTGCCCTTGCGGCGGTGGCAGCCAATCTCGCTATCACCGCTGACGAGTTGGCACGTCGTGCTGCCCAAGCACCGGATGTTGACCTGGCTCAGTTGGAGAAGGATCGCGCTGCGTCCGCCGCTGCCGCCGTCACCGCTGAAAAGAGTGTTGAGGAGTTGGAGAAGGAACTGGAAGCTGCCGCGACCGCTGCACCGAAGCCGGTGGCAGTCAAGCTTACGCAAGAGGAAATTGATCGCCGCAAGGCAGAGGCAGAGGCAAAGAAGAAAGCTGCGGCTGCCGGTGGCAATGGCAGTGGCGGTAACGGCGCAGAAGGTGCACCGGCTACCCCTGAAACCGTGGCAAAACCGCAGAGTGGCGACTAGATCGCTTGGGCGGTGAGTGTTTGCTCACCGCCCAAGGAACGGCTCATGCAGACTGAACCAAACCCTGAAAGGCAAAAAGAGAATCGGCTATGACACGCTTAGTAGTGACGATTTCCTCTGATTTGTTCGATAATGCCGAGCAAGAAGCCTCTGTGCGCGAAAACTTGCCCGTGCGGACGTTGATTGAGGAAACTCTCAAAGAGTTCAACCTGCCCGAAGATGCCCTCTATGCCTTGCGGATTGAGGGCAGTGGACGGGTGTTGGACGGTGAAAAAACCTTAGAGCAACAAGGCGTGAAGACGGGCGAGCGCCTTACCTTTTCCCGCGAACGCCGTGCGCCGCGCCGTGAAGCTGCCATCGGCGGTGGTGCGTCGCGCATTCTATTTACCACCAACAAACGCCCGTATTTCCGCGAGGACTCACGCGGCGAGATGTTTAACATCGAGTTTCAGCCCGCCATTATCGGTCGCCCTGATCAAACCAATCCTGCCAGCCGTGAACTGCTGGCGGTGAACCTGGAGAGCTACGAAGGCGCTAAGAGCGTCTCACGCTACCATGCACGGGTGACGGAAGATCAGGGACAGTTTTACATCGAAAGCCTTGCCGAGCATAACCCTGCTTACCTGAATGGCAGTATCGTGCGGTTTGGCGAAAAGCGTGTGATGTACCCTGGCGATAAAATCCGCATTGGGCAGATCACGCTCACCTTTGGCGTGCGGACTGGCACAACGCAAAGTATGCCAAACATGCCGCAAGGGCAAACCGTCATAGACCCGAACTTCAATCAATGACGGCACGCCGCCTAGCCAACCTCTTGCGGCGTGCGCCGTGGTTGGTGCATATTCCGCTGCGCTTCACGCGCATCTTTCATGCCCATGTGACCGTTGGTGCGGTTGGTGCTGTGTTCAACGCACATGGGCAACTTTTGCTGGTGGAGCATGTCTTTCATCCAAAAACACCGTGGGGATTGCCCGGCGGCGGCATGGATCGCGGCGAGACGCCTGATGAAACCGTCCGCCGCGAACTGCTTGAGGAGACCGCGCTACCGGTGCAGATTATCCGTCCGTTGGTGATTGCCCGTTCGCACTTGCTGCCACACCACCTTGATGTAGCCTATCTGTGCCGTTTGCCTGAAGGGGATCACCCGATCCGCCTGAGTGGAGAACTGTTAGACTACCGCTGGCTTGCCCCGGATGCGCCGCTGCCGCCGCTTTCGCGCTTTCACACCGAAGTGGTGCGCCTTGCACGCGCTGCGGCTGCCACCTCAGCGATTTTGGATTGACCAATCAAAGCCAATCTCAGGATCATCAAAGGCGATGCGCTGTTCATCCGGCGCGGCGGCATTGTAGCTGTGCGTGACGGTATAGAACAGCAGCACAGGCTGGTTGCCCAGCACCTGATAGCCATGCGCCACACCACATGGGATAAGGATCGAGACGGGATTGTCCTCGCCAGCGTAGACAACCATCGTCTGTTTATAAGTTGGTGATTCAGGGCGGCGATCATACATCACGACACGCGCCATGCCGCTCGCCACATACCATATATCATCTTGCTGCTGATGCCAGTGAAACGCTTTAATGACGCCCGGATACGTTTTGGTGACGGTGGTCTGCCCAAAGCGACGCAGCAAGTTGTCATCCTCGCGCAGCACTTCGCGCAGATAGCCGCGATCATCGCTGTGCGTGGTTAGCTTTTTCACCACCACATCATGAATTTTACCCATGTGCGGGCAATACTCCTTATTCTGCATTGTCTTGAGATTTGCCCATCAAGCATACCGCACTTCAGCCCTCTGCGGAATGCCTGATTAGGTTTAGTCTATCCTTCAAAAAAGTCCTTTTTACAGCTTATTTATGGCAACGTTAGCACGTTCTCTATTTGCCTTCTTTGCCGAAGGGCGCTACGCTGGGCTAGGTTCGTTACACAAGTGTGATGAAGCTGGCATTTTCAGGAGCTGATATGCGTCGCGTCGTTCAGTTGATGATTGTATGTATGGTTGTGGTTGCGCTCCTGTTGCTTGCTGTGCCAAGCCCGGCACAAGGGGACGATCTTGTTGTTGTAGGATACAACATCGCTAGCAAGCAGATGGTTGTCAGTTATCCGCGTCAGGCGGCGCGTTTTCGGGGCGATCCCGAAGCGTTGCGCCAAGCGCTCACCCGCATGAAGATATTTGCAGAGTTCGTCGCCACACAGCACCCGGCGGGCGCTAATGTCTTTGCTGCTGCGGGCAAACAAACAGTAGATGTCCCTGTGCCTGGCAGCAATCGCAAAAACCGCGAAACGGTCTGCTATTACCATCTATAACGCACCGGGCAACGAAATTGCCGCCGCACTGTCAATCACAATTGTTCACGAATTGGTTCACTGCTACCAGGGCTTTAACATACGCCCAGACTCGTCACGCTTGGATTTGCCGGCACGCGCACGGTGGGTGGAAGGCTCAGCCGAATGGTTGGCACAGAAAGTCTACCCGGAATTTGGCGTTGCGCCCGAGGTGAGCGACTAGCAGGCTGACTTCGTTGATAGAGTGGGCAAAACTTGTTGAGCGGCAATTACGCTTATGATGGGATGTACTTTTGGCACGCTCTGGAGCGGCATACGAACGTTACCCGTGCCATGGAACTGCTCAAGCAGCTGCTGCGCGAGCCTGATAACGCCGCCGAGATTTTAGATCGCCTGCCTGACTCGAAAGGCGTCTTTGCCACCTTTGCCAAGTTGATGGCGCACAATGCCATTCCCTACCAGCCCGAACCCGCCCGTCTTTATAAACCTGAATACATCCAAACACCGGAAGCATTGCCGTTTAGCTTTGCCGTGTACACTGATACATTCTCCTTCACACCCTACTTTGTGCGGCTCACAGGGCTGGAAACACGCGGTGTTGTGGTCAAGGTAAATCATAGGCTTCGATTGCACGTCGGAGGCACCACCACCTTGCCTTGTGGGCAACTGGAAGCTCGCCAGGTGGCTCAGCATCAACAGCCCTAACGACGGCGAAGTGCTGAGCTATGGCGCCAGCGGCATGGATATCCTGCCAACGGGCTTTTTCACGTTTCGGCTAGATGGCATTCAAGGGCAGATCGGGGCGCCGTCGGATCGCAAAGTCCAACTACGCTTGAATGGTGTTGTGTATGCAGGGCGCGCAATCTTCGCCGACCTTGGCGGCGGCAAGTACAGACCATCTGGCGGCACGGCGGAGCTGATCGGCACGCCAACAGCCTGGATGCAGATCAGCGGCGTGGCAGGCATACAGGAGATAGGTGAGTCGCTGCGGCGATTCTTACCCGCTTCTGGCAGGCTGGGCGAAGGTAATGTCGTCTTCATCTGCACAGGCGCTAACACAATGGAATATCAGATTAGTGCGGGTGGGCAGGTCATCACGTACAAGTTCGCCAAGTAAACGCGCTCATCTGATCGGGGCAACCTGTATGGCTGCCCCGACGCACAACATAATGGAGGGAGAGATACCAAAGTTGGCGAGGGATCAGGAGCGCTTAAAGGCATACATAGCCGAGCAGTGCTAAGCGCTGACCGTATCCAGCGTGGCAATGGCATACGGCAGCAGGGTCAGGCTCAGCCCTTCCGCCGCGACCGTGTGCAGATCGCCTGTTGCACGGAATGCCTCAGGCTGCATCATGGCTTGCAAGGCGCTGTTTTCATCCAGCACGCGTAGCCGATAGTTGCCCTGTATGTGCAGCGTCAGCAGGTGCGGCGCAGCGCTGAGGTTGGCGATCAGTAAGCGCGTTCTGCCGTCCTCACGCAGCGCCATGCCCACCAAGTACGGCGAACTGCCGTGCAGCGGCGCAACCTCAGCCGCCGCAAACTCGCCCACATCCGCAAAGACGTGGTACATAGGAAACACCGCGCCCACTAATGACGGAAAACGCGGATGCGGCGTCACCTGTTCGCGTTCCAGAACGCCGCGCCAACCCGTCGTCTCGTAGTAGGTCAGGCTGTTCACAGGCGTCAGGCACAGCGCTGCAAGGCTGCCAAGCGTCCACGCCGCGCCGATCAGCGCCGTTTGGCGCGGATCAACCTGTGGTGGCAGTTGGTTGGGTGGTGGTAACGTTTCATCGCTGGTGGCAGCGGGATTAAAGCGTGCTTTGAGTGTGATAGGGCTGACGTGCAGCGTCTTTTCAGGCGCAAGGCTTTGAGCAGAGGCAACCATGGCGGGCTGCGCGGCGATATTCTCGATCAGGCTCTCGTGATCATCGGCGTGAACCTGCGGATTGAAGGCGTAGACCAAGCCATCGGCATCAGGATAGGCTTGGCGATTCATGTTCAGTTCGGTGAACTGCGCGTGCGACCCTGCCACAAATGGCGCGCCAACTGCCTCTTGGGCAAGGATATGCCGCGCAAGGCTCAGCAGCGGCGGTGGCGTCACAAACTGCTGCGTGCTAAAGATCAGCCAGCGCAGCACAGGCGGCGCAATTTCTGGCAACACGGCTGCCAAAGCGCGCAGCTCAGCCTCAGCGGATTCTGTGCAATAGAGCGTAATCTCCAACGGCACAGCCAGCGCTTTTGCCTCTAGCGACGCACGCCGCAAGGTCTGGTGCCAATTTTGAACGCCAAGCCGCAGGTCTACGCGCAAATGGGAGAGATTGAGCGCTTTCAGCCGCGCCATCTCGCTAGGCGTCAGCGCCTTGCCATGGCTTGCCACACCAAGCCCGATCTGCGGCAAACGGCGGGCAAAATCGCCCACATGCAGGCTGCTAATAGGCGTGCTGGTCGTTACCTCAGGCAGCACGCCGCCGGCATGTAAGGTCACTGCCTGCTGCACTTGCGCGCCAACAGGTATCTCTACAGGCTTGGGCAGCGCGTGCGGCGTGCAGTAAGTCTTAAATGAAGCATCTGACCAATTGCGCTGATCTTCGGTCTCGAAAATGTCGCCCGCAAAGCGTAGCGCGATGTCTACCGTGCCAACGCGGTAGCCCATCGCTTGCACGTTGAGGAACGGCTGTTCAGGCGCGATCAGGCGCGGAAAGCGGCGCTCGTGGCGCGTTCCGTCTGGCGCTTCAATCCAAACAGGCAGATCGGCGCACTCGGACGCGGGATGCAGCACACAAAAGCCGATCCGATTGCGGCGAAAGGCGCTGAGTGCTTCGCCCGCCATGCTAAAGCGCAGCGTGCTGTCCTCCGTCCCGATGATCTCAGCCTGCCAGCGGAAGTTAATCTCGCCTTCGGTGTGTTGTGCGGTGAAGGTGAGGCGGAAGGCGCGTTCGGCACGCTCCAGGTGCAGGTCGCTCACGCTGAAAGGAATAGTGTTCCAGTTGGCATCGCGCACGGCAACATACATGCGCTGGATAGCCTCACGCTCACCAATACAAATGTGGCGCAAATCGCCATGATGATAGTACAGCGTCAGCGCGCCGGCGCGCAGCGGCACAAAAGGCGGCGGCTCCGTTGGCACACCATAGTAGAGGATGTTTTTAGAGGACATACGCACACCCTAAACCAAAAACTCGCCGTCTTGGTAGAACAGCACATCATCCACAAAAATTTGCCCGCCATCACGCATATCGCAGATCATGTCCCAATGGATGCTGGAGTGATTCACGCCGCCCGTCTGCGGATAGGCACGCCCAACCGCCATGTGGACGGTGCCGTGAATCTTCTCATCAAACAGGATATGCCCTGTGAAGCGATCCACACCGCGATTGGTGCCAATGGCGAACTCGCCCAAGCGCCGTGCGCCTGCATCGGTATCCAGCACCGCGTTGAGGAATGCCTCGCCTTCTTGGGCAGTGGCGCGCCTGATCACGCCGTTCTCAAAGTGGAGTTCCGCGCCGCGCACCACGCCGCCATTATAAAAGGCGGGATAGGTGAAGCGCACCCAACCGTTCACGCTGTCCTCAACGGGACCTGTGAAAATTTCGCCGTCGGGAAAATTGACGCGCCCACTGGCATTTTCCCATGTGCGCCCTGCCACGCTCATCTGCAAATCAATGTTCTTGCCCTTCACATGCAGGCGCTGCCTGCCGCGCAGATAGTCCACAAGGCGCTGCTGTTCAGCCTCCATCTTCAGCCAGCCCGCCACGGGATCATCCGATCCGACCATGCAGGCGCGGTAGACGAAATCCTCATACTCGGCAAGCGTCATATTGGCATCTTGGGCGTAGGCGGGCGTTGGAAACAACGTTGTGCAGCGGCGCAGTGATCCGTTGCCTTCACGCTCCATTTGGATGTTGAGCAAATCGCCAAAGGCGCGCATCCGTGCCTGCACCTTTTCGGTAGGAATGCCGCTTAGCTCAGCAGTGTCGTCGGCTGCCTCAATGCGGATGATCACATCTGCCGTGTCGTACATCAGCTTGAGCATGGGATTGACGGCTGCCAATTGGTCAAGGCTGCCGTTTTCCGCCGCAATGCGGTTCTCGGCGCTCATGTGCAGGTAGTTGAAGGGAATGCCACCCGCTTTGAGCGCCTCGGCGGTTAGTGCTTGCATCAGCGGCTGCGCTAAGGGCGAGGTGCCGCGAAACAGGACGCGATCACCGGGCTTGATGCGCGTGGAGTAATTGACGAGGACGCTCGCCATTTTCTGAATACGGGAGTCCATAGAAAAAGCGCCTTTCAAGAAACACTGTATGGGTTCATTATGGCGCGTTCGGGCGCGTGGCGCAATTGCGCGCCCAAACTGATTGTGTTGAGCATCTTATTTAAATTTCCCATTGCCTGTTTTGCTGGTAAATTTTTGAGCTAAAAATCGAAGTTGGCAGAATTTACTTCATTGACTTTTGATTAAAAACTGTTTATGCTAATAAAACAGCAGTATGTTCTCGTAAGGAGATGAGCATGAGTGCGCCTACAATTCAAGCGGATTATGACGGTTTGAAGGCTATTGCTTCCGGACTGGCTGTACAGGCTGACCAAACCTTTGCCCTAACCAGATCGGTGGGCAACTGTCTTGATGCACTGCGCGGCAGTTGGCTAGGCAAAGGCGCACGGCAATTTTATGCTGAAATGGATCATGAGGTGCTGCCTGCTATGCAGCGGCTGCGCGCCGCGTTGGATGAGGCAAGTACAGCCGTAAAACGCACGGCTGTGCTATTGGAAGAACACGAACGCCAAGCAGGCATACTTTTCTTTGGTGAAGGCAACAGCGTTGAGCGGGCGGGAAATATTGCAGGCGGCGCCCTAGCTGCTTCCCTAAGCACCGCTTCCAAGCTGTTCGCTGCACCTGTGGCGCTGCCCTTTGCAGCGGCGGGCATATTAGCTGCTCTCGTCACTAAACCTGACCTGGCAGCTTTTCTCACACGAGCCTTTGGGGAAGGAGGGAAAATTGGCATCCGTGAAGGCGGCAGTTACCTTGCTGAGAAGATGGTTGAAAAATATTTGAAGTCCAATTTTGGATCCAACATCCTTAAAACATTTAGCGGTAAACTTGGAAAGGTGCTGGGTGGAACAGCCTATGGCGCTTTGAGCGGTGTCTTGTTAGACCTCGTAAGCGGCACGCCCATCACAGGTGAAACAATTGCCACACATATGCTGAGTGGTGGCGCTAAAGCTGTTGTTTCGCTAGTACCAGGTGGAGGCATTACACTGCTGGCTGATGCTGGCATACAAGTTGTAGGCACTGTGGGCGCTGCACTCATCTTTGAAAATGCTGAGGCGCTCTCCTACAACAATCTCGCCCGCGCACAGGAAATTCGCAAACATGCTTCCGCTTTTCAAGGAGCCCTTAATAACTTCAGCCTCAATGGGGTGATTGATAAATCCGCAGCGGCAATTGTTGAAGGCGTCTCCAAGGGCGATGTAATGGTAGCGGCGGGGGGCATCGCAAAGGCAGGTCTTGAATTCATTGGCGGCGGCGTGGGTACGCTAGTGCATGGCGCGGCACTCGCCAAAAACATTGGGGATAGCATTGGCGAGGCAGTACGCGATAGCGCCAGAGAGTTCGGTAACTTCATTAGTGGCGCAGCGGAAAAAGTGGGCGGTTTTCTAGGGCTATTGGGCATTCGCTAGGCACTGACGGGACACTGAGCCTCTGCCCAGCCCAGATGTCCCAGTCATTCTCACAGCACCACGCGCTGCTGATAGCACATATCCAAGAAGTAGGCGTGCAGGCGCGTATCAGGCGTCAGTTCAGGATGAAAGGCAGTTGCCAACCAATGCCCTTGTCGCGCTGCCACAATGCGCCCATCGGGCAGGCGCGCCAACACGCTAACGCCCGCGCCCACCGACTCGATGATCGGCGCACGGATGAACACAGCACGCAGCGGCGCATCAAAGCCCACCACCGCCAAATCGGTGCTGAAGCTATCCACCTGCCGCCCGAAGGCGTTGCGCGTCACCGTCATATCCATCACACCGAAATGCGCCGCCTGTCCGGTGATATGCTTGGCGAGCAAAATCGCGCCGGCGCACGTTCCCCAGGTTGGCTTGTGCTGCACAAAGGCACGCAGCGGCTCATACAGCCCGCTGGCATGTGCCACACGGCTGATGGTTGTGCTTTCGCCGCCGGGCATGATCAAGCCGTGCAGATCGGCAAGCTGTTCGGCTTTGCGAACCTCGACAGGGTGGGCATCAATGCGCCGCAGCATCGCGGCGTGTTCGGCAAAATCACCTTGCAGGGCAAGCACACCAATGTTGAGCATAAGATCACTTCCTCAAAACCAGTCAGGCTATGGCTAACCATACGCCGCTTGGGAAGCAGAGTCAAGCGATATGGTCTGGGTTGGTCTAGCCATATCGCCTTAGGGCAGGTATACTGTATGCTCTAAATACGAATGCTATGTCCACAAGGGCTAACAGATGTTCAACTGGTCGCAATTTGAGCAGGTTAACCCTGCGCTTGCCGCCTTCGGCAGAGAACGCCTCAGCAGTCGTGTTGCCTATCTCGCCACTGTTCGCGCCGATGGCAGCCCGCGTGTACATCCTGTAACACCGATCATCGGCGGCGGACGCCTGTATCTTTACATGGAGCCAACCTCGCCCAAAGGTCATGATCTACGCCGCGATTCACGGTATGCCCTGCACTGCTCAGTGGAAAACTGGGAAGGCGGCGGTGGTGAGTTTGTTATTCATGGTCGGGCGGTGCTGATCACAGACGCACAAACCCGTGCTGAATACGACACATACGCCACCTATGAACCTAAAGCGCGTTACATCCTCTTTGAATTGCTGCTTGAGCGTGTGTTGTCCACCACATATCCCAATGGCACGCCCATCCGCCAACGCTGGTCACATTTCGATCCACCTCGCGCATAAGCACGTAAAGGCGTAATCTGCTCCAATTCACAATCTGCCCGCCCTCAGGCATTGCCATACATCCCATGCGCGTTTATTATTGTGCAAGGCATTTTACTAACTTTATGTGTGGCTCATGATTCCAGAAGAATTGAAACAAAAGCTAGAGAATATCGCCAACAGCAAGCGCCAATCTGCCAAGCTGCGGAATGATCCAGAAGGCTACGTGCGCGAGGTGCTGCGCGAGGCAAAGCAGGCAAACCTTCATACAACACTGCCTGTCGAACAACTTGAGGGCTTGGTTGCCGAACATTGGCTGATGCCCTTAGCGCGTGCCAGCAAGGCTGACTATCCGCTGAACGTGCTGGAGATTGCCGCACAGCGCCGCAACCATCGCCTGATGCTCAAACTGCTCCATCATCCTGATTCTGCGATGCGGATCAATGCGGCTGAGCATTTTCACATCCTCTACGCCATGATTGACGGCTATTTCGATGAGGCATCGGCGCTGGTGAACCAGATTTTGCTGGTACCAACCGAAATTCCAGAGGTGAAATATGCGCTGCTGCGCGATGCAGGGCGAACCTCACGGCGCGGCTTCCCACGCGAAATCGCGGATACGGCACGCCGCCTGATCCACGATCCGGATGCTGGTGTCAGCTATCATGCGCTGCGCTTGCTCTCTTATCTGCATGATGTGCGCGATTGGCGCGCCGTGCTAGACCGCATGATCACATTGGTAGGTGATGATGACGAGATCAGCGAGTATTTCCTAGCGGCAGGCGTGGAATATCTTGAGGTGATGATTCCATTAGAGCCTGCCGTTATCGAATGGATCAAAACGCTGACCGAGACCTATCCACCAACCCACCGTGCGTTGGTGGCAGTGCAGTATTTCGTCCGCAACAACCCGGATGTGGCGCTGCAAGTTGGCTTGATCAACCGCCGCGAATACCGTGAAATTACTGGTCAGTAGGCGTGTGCCGCAGCAGCCGCGCCGAATTGCCCAGAATGCCAATATCTGGAATAGACTGTGCGGCAGCCGCCAACATTGGCGGCAACATGCCAAAGGCTGCCAAACTCAAGCCAACCAGATTATAGAGAGCAGTGAAGCCGATATTCAGGCGCACAACCTGCATCGTCCGCCGTGCGATCTGAAAGGCGTGCGGCACCAACGCCCAATTCTCGCCCATCAGCGTGATGGGCGCTGCCTCAATCGCAATGGGTGAACCAGCCGCGCCCATCGCCATGCCAATATCGGCTTGGGCAAGTGAAGGTGCATCGTTAACGCCATCGCCAACCATCACCACCGTATGCCCACGTGCCTGATACTCGCGCACGACACGGATTTTATCCTCTGGCAGCAGCCCAGCGCGGAACGGCACGCCCAACGGCGCGCACAGCGTCTTTGCCGCTTGTGCGTTGTCGCCCGTCAACAGCTCAATGTGGCGGATGCCAAGCTTGCGGAGCGTTTCTAAGGCGGCAGGCACTTCAGGGCGCAGTGCGTCTGAGGCTGCCAAGATGCCGATCAACTGCTCATCGCGCATTATGTAGAGCAGCGCCTTGCCCTGTGCTGAGAGCGCGGTAGCCTCTGGGACTTCCTTACCGATCAATCGCGCATTGCCAACCGTGATCACCTGCCCTTCAATGCTTGCACGCACACCCATGCCTGCCACAGCCTCAAAGTGTTCGGTGGGTGGCACTGCAAGCCCTTTTTCAGCCGCCGCGCCGCGCACAGCCTCAGCAAGCGGATGTTCCGAGTAGCGTTCAGCCGCTGCCGCAAGGCGCAGCAAGGCGTCCGACGGCATGTCTACCAATGAAATGACATCTGTCAGGCGCGGCTTGCCCAACGTGAGCGTGCCTGTTTTATCAATCAGCAGCACATCGGCACGCGCCAGCAACTCAACATACTTGCCGCCCTTGATCAGCACGCCGCGCCGCGCACTGGCGCCGATGCTTGCCAGCATGGCAATCGGTGTGGCAAGCGCAAACGAACACGAACACGCCACCACCAGCACAGCTGCCATCGCCAGCGCGTTGCCGCTCAAAAGCAGCGTGAGCGCGGCGATCAACAACACCACAGGCAGGTAATAGCCCGCAAATTTATCGGCAAGGCGCTGCACATCAGCACGGTGTGCCTCAGCATTCTCCACCAGCTTGATGATCCGACCAAAGGTGCTTTCCGCGCCGATAGCAGTCACCTGCACGCGCAGATAGCCGTGCTGAATGAGCGTTGCCGCATAGACCTGTGCGCCACAACTGACTTCTATCGGCAATGATTCGCCCGTGATTGCTGCCTGATTGACGGTTGCTTGCCCGTCGCGCACTACGCCATCCGTCGGAATTTGCTCGCCGGGGCGCACAATCACCTCATCGCCAACCGTCACAGCGCTAATTGGCACTTCTTGCTCAGTGCCGTCGCGCAGCAGGCGTGCCTTTTGCGGTGCGAGTGCGGCTAGGTCTTTCACGGCACGGCGTGTACGCTCAGCGGTAAGGTGTTCAATGGTGCTGCCAACGTACATCAAAAAGACAACCACGCCCGCCGTTGCCCACTCACCGACCAAAAGCGCCGCCAAAGCACCAACGCTCATCAGCGTGTGCGCGATGATTTGCCGACGGAGCGCCGCACGCAGCACATTCCGAAGGATGGGCAAAGCGGCGACGGTCACGGCAGCCGCGCCGACAGGATATGGGATGAGCGCCGTGAGTGACTCGAACAGACCCAGCCATTCGCCAACCACAACCACGAACAGCACAATGCCGATCACAACGCCGAACAGCACCAAAACGCGCCGTGCGAAGGCATTTGCCTGTGCTTGGCGCTGCGCTACCTCAGCCGTTTCAGGGTCGGTGCTTGGCACGCTGTAGCCCGCGCCTTGCACTGCTGCACGGATCGCCTCAAGGGTCACTTGGGCAGGATCAAGGGTGATGGCGGCTTTCTCGCTGGCGAGGAAGACATTCACGCTTTGCACGCCCTTCAGTGCCGCTAAGGCGCTCTGCACATGCAGCGTACACTCGTGGCAATCCATGCCGCGAATGGGTATCTCTAAAGTTTGGGAAGGAAGCGTTGTAGCAGACATATTTTTAAGGTCATTCCTGAATGTGATCGAGACATTGGCGAAAAACGGTGCGAACGTGATCATCGCTGAGCGTGTAGAAGATGTGCTTGCCTTCACGCCGCATGGTGACGAGATTTGCCGCCCGCAGGGTGCGTAGCTGCTGCGAGATTGACGGCTGAGACATGCCCAGCAGACGGCATAAATCGCCAACGCATATCTCAGCATCCACCAGCAGGCTGATAATCCGTACACGGGTTGGGTCTGCCAACGCTTTGAAGAAATCAGCAACTGCCAGCGCTATCTGGGGGCTGATCGGAGCATTTTGAAGGGATTCTGCCTCAGTGTGATGACCTGAACAGGTCGTTTGATCAGCTATCATAGAACACTTCATCATATAAGCAATCGTGCATATGAATGAGTATAGAAGGTGAGGTTACAGTTGTCAAGCGCACTTTTCCAAAACTTTTCCAAAATATGACACTCAGCACGCTTTTTGATGACTTTGCTTACTAACAAGCGTTAGTTCATAAGCCTATACTTATCTTTAAGAAACTTTTTCGGGGAGATTTTTAGATGGCAAAAGGTACGATCTTCATAGATGCTGAACACTGCAAAGGCTGCACTTTATGCGCGCTCGCCTGCCCACAGCAGGTCATCACGATGGCCACTGAGCAGCTTAACCGCAAAGGTTATCACCCTGCATTGCTGACCGACGCTGAGCAGCGCTGCACGGGCTGTGCCATTTGTGCGTTGGTCTGTCCTGATGTCTGCATCACCGTTTACCGTGAAGTACACGCTAAAGCGGGCGCTGCCACACCGCAGGGAGGTTGAGATGAGCCGCGAATTACTGAAGGGTAACGTCGCTATTGCAGAGGCGGCACTGCGCGCCGGCATGACAGCCTACTTTGGCTATCCGATCACGCCGCAGACCGAACTGCTGGAGCATCTTGCCCGCCGTATGCCCGAATTGGGGCGCACCTTTTTGCAAGCAGAGAGCGAGATCGCCGCGATCAATATGGTCTATGGGGCAGCTTGTACGGGCGTGCGGACGATGACCAGTTCCTCAGGGCCTGGCATCAGCCTTATGCAAGAGGGCATGTCCTACATCGCCGCCTCTGATTTGCCGTGTGTGGTGGTAGATGTTATGCGCGGCGGACCTGGGCTAGGCAACATCCTGCCCTCACAAGGAGATTATTTTCAGGTGACGCGCTCAGCAGGGCATGGCGATTATCATCCCATCGTCCTAGCGCCTGCTTCTGTGCAAGAGGCGGTTGACCTCACCATCCTTGCCTTCGATCTTGCTGATCACTATCGGCATTTAGTGATCCTTGCCGCCGACGGCTTGATTGGGCAAATGATGGAGCCGGCTGAACTGCCACCCATGCGCGATTTGTCGGACGAGCGCCCTGCTTACGCGCTGACAGGCGCCAAAGGGCGCGCACCGCGCCGCATCGCCTCTTTCTACCTGCAAGCAGAGGCGGAAGAGGCATATAACCTGCACATCCAAGCACGTTTGGCGCGCATCCGTGCTGCTGAACAGCGCAGCACCGAATACTTCACAGAGGACGCGCAATTATTAGTAGTTGGCTATGGCAGTGCCGGACGCATCGCTTTGAGTGCTGTGCAAAAATTGCGCGCTCAGGGCGTGCCAGTTGGCTTATTCCGCCCGATCTCGCTCTATCCTTTCCCAGAGGTGCGCTTGCGCCAATTGGCAGCCCAAGTTTCGGCAATTTTGGTTGTGGAGATGAACGCCGGGCAAATGTTGGAAGATGTGCGCTTAACGGTTGCCGAGCATACACCGATTCACTTTTACGGGCGGATGGGTGGTGCTATCCCTGTGCCAGAGGAAATTGAGAACGCCTTGCTCAAACTGCTGCCAACGGAGGTGCTATCATGACCGACCTGCTTTTAGAGCCAACCACAGTCCCAATGGAGACGGTCTATTGTATGCCACAGGCGCTGGGCAGCCAGCCAACGCACTACTGCCCAGGCTGCACGCATGGCGTGGCACACCGTCTGTTGGCAGAAGCGCTTGACGAGCTTAACTTGCGCGAACGGGCAATCTTGGTTGCGCCGGTGGGCTGCGCTGTCTTTGCCTACCAGTACTTTGAGATGGACGGCTGCGAAGCGCCGCACGGGCGTGCGCCAGCGATGGCGACTGGCATCAAGCGCGTGCAGCCTGAAAACATCGTGATTACCTATCAAGGGGATGGCGATCTTGCCTCGATTGGCGCGGGCGAGATTTTGCACGCAGCCGCACGCGGCGAGGCGATCACGGTCATCTTTGTGAACAACGCCATCTATGGCATGACGGGCGGTCAGGTTGCGCCAACCTCACTCACGGGGCAGCGCACAGTTTCCTCACCCTTTGGGCGTGAAGGCGTGCCGCTCCAAATGAGCGAATTGTTATCCGTGCTACCGGGCGCCGCCTATATTGTGCGCCGTTCGCTGCATAATCCTGCCAATATCCGCAAGGCGAAGAAGGCAATTCTGACTGCGCTTAAGGTGCAGCAAGCAGGGCTAGGCTTTGGCATGGTCGAGTTGCTCTCCAGCTGCCCAACCAACTGGGGCTTAACGCCACCGCAAGCCCTGCAATGGATTGAGACCAATATGCTGCCCGCCTTCCCAGTGGGTGACTACAAAGTGCTAGACGCGGTAAAGGAGCTTTAGCCATGCAGCATGAACTCATCTTCGCCGGCTTCGGCGGACAGGGCATTATGTTCGCTGGGCAGCTTTTAGCATATGCCGCCATGGATCAGGGCTACCATGTGACGTGGATTCCATCCTACGGACCTGAGATGCGCGGCGGCACAGCCTACTGCACCGTTGTGATCAGCGATCAGCCAATTGGATCGCCCGTCGTGAAACATCCCAGCATTGGTATGATCTTCAATGCGCCATCTTTTGATAAATTTGTGCCAATGCTTCAGCCAAACGGTCTGTTGGTCTACAATCAGTCCCTCATTCCGCAAAGCACCACACGCGACGATCTGCTGATTTTGCCCGTGTCGGCTACCGAAAATGCGCCCGCACCACAGCTCACCAACATGGTGATGATGGGTGCGCTGCTCACTGTAAAGCCGATCCTAACGCTCGATGCGCTCAAAGCGGCACTAGAAGCACACATTCCTGCGCACCGCCGCCACCTGCTGAAGGATAACTTTGAGGCATTGGCAAGCGGCGCACGCTTGGCAGAACAAGTCACAGTCTGAATCTGACGCCTGTTTTTTGGCAGTTTACGCACCTTCTGCTAAATTTTGTGAAAAGATGCACAAAGTTTAGGCAGGAGGTGTGTCCATGAATCGTGCGGTGCAGCTTTTCACGGCAATAGATGTGAAAGTTACGCGCTGGATGGCGCGTTATGGGGTAGTGATTCTGCGCGTTGGGTTGGGGGTGATCTTCTTGTGGTTCGGCGTGCTGAAATTCTTCCCAAACCTCAGCCCGGCTGAAGAACTGGCAACCAAAACCATCCAAACACTGACGTTTGGCATTGTTCAGCCTGATCTCTCGTTGCCGATGCTGGCGACGCTTGAAACGCTGATCGGGCTGGGCTTGATCACGGGCAAATTTATGCGGATCACGCTGCTGCTGCTCTTGTTCCAAATGCTTGGCACGGTCACGCCGTTGGTGCTGTTCCCCAGTGAGACGTTCACCCAGTTTCCCTATGCGCCGACGCTCGAAGGGCAGTACATCATCAAAAATGTTGTGTTGGCAGCAGCAGGCTTGGTGATCGGGGCGACGGTGCGCGGCGGCGCAGTGGTTGCCGATCCTGAGATTGCGCGGCTTGCCAAAATGCGCGAATCAGCGGCTGATTGAGGGACAGAAAAGCGTGCGCCTGATCGAGATCAGGCGCACAGATACTTGGGTTGGTAAAACTACATGGCAGGGATGAAGCGGAAGCCTTCGCCTTCGGCAATCACAAAGCCCGTGCCGGGGAAGGGGAAGTGATAGCCAAAGACGCGGGTGCCGCTGCTGGCAGCTTCACCGAACAGCTTACGGCGCGTCTCGACTGCCATATCGCCATCAGCGTCAAAGTTTGCTTGCCAATCCGGGCGTGCCAGCGAAACGACGCTGTTGATTGCTGCATCCACAATGTGAACCATACTCTGTCCATCAGAGGTGAGGCGGAAAGCAGTGTGACCGGGCGTGTGTCCGTAAGCAGCGATGGGCGTAATGCCGGGCAGCACTTCTGTCTCAGCCGCATAGACGTTCAGCTTGTCGCCCGCTGCCTCAAAGATTGCCTTGCTGGTGTTGGCAGCGCCTGCCAGTGGTGAATCGGCGGCGATGTTGCTCACAAAATCATATTCTGCCTGTGGATAGTGGTAGGTGGCGTTTGAGAAGGTGAGCGCACCGTCCGTCAGCGCGCCACCCACATGATCGGGATGTAGGTGCGAAAAGACGACATCCGTGACCGACTCACGCTCAATGCCGAGCAGCGCCAGCGTCGAGAGCAGCGCGCCGCCAGCACCTGCACCCAAGCCTGTATCAAATAAGATGGTCTTATCACCATTACGCGCCACCAGCACATTGAAGGTTGAATTGATCGGTGCAGGGAAGTTATTTGCCTGCAATACTTGGGCAATGCCGCCTTCTGGTGCGTTGCGCCCTAAGATGTTTGGGTCTTGGGTGCGTGCGGCATCCCGAATGACGGTAAGCTGCATCGCGCCAAGCGCAAAGCTGAAGAACGCAATGGGCGTGGTGGCAGGTGCGCCTTGTGCGCGGACTGCGCGTGGCACAAAAGCAACTTGGCTGGCAACCGTTGCGCCGAGCGCGCCAACGCCGATCATCTTGAGCATGTCGCGCCGAGAGAGCTTCTCCATAACCATAACCTCCGTAAGCTAACCTAAAACATACCCTTAGATTTTAGCTACAGTCGTTAATGCTTACGCTTAGCAGCTGATGATATTTAGATGAGCGGCGCATAAGCTACACTTATCCAAAAGGATGCTTGCCGCTGCCTTTGAGTGATTTTGCAAGCTAAAAAAAGCTATCTGAGAGGTTTTGAGAGTCTAGGCGCGCTATATTTGTGACATAACGCACAAGTAATCGCGCCCTACTCCACATGAGCGACGCGAGAAGCTATACCAGATACCGTTAGGGAGTGAAACTCATGCACATTGCACAGAATTGGCGCTTGAAGGGACAGCGCTATGCTTTGAAGGCTGTTCGCTGCGAAACGTGCCAGACTGTCTATTTTCCGCCGCGTGCGGTTTGCCCAACCTGCCGTGAGCGTGCTGCCGAAGCACGGCAAGAATCGCCTGTCGCTGTGACCATGCCTGCCCAAGCGGTGCGCGTTTCGCGCTAAGCGGCAAGCACAGAAAAGAAAGGAACAGCAGCCATGCACATCTCTCAGAACTGGCGCATTAAAACGCAGCGCTACACCTTGATCGGTGAGAAATGCCCATCTTGCGGCACCTTTATTTTTCCGCCGCGGGATGTTTGCCCTGACTGCGCCGCCGAAGCAAAAACAGAGCATTTTCTAAGTGGCAAGGGTGAGGTGTTCAGCTACACTGTGGTGCAAGATGCGCCAGCAGGCTTTGAGGAACAAGCACCCTATGTGCTGGCGCTGATCAAGCTGGACGAAGGTCCGATGCTGACCGCCCAACTAACTGATTTAGACGGTGTGCCAGAAATTGGAATGCGCGTTGAGATGGTGACGCGCAAACTTCGCACCGATGGCACTGACGGCGTGATCCTGTACGGCTATAAGTTCCGTCCGATCCTGCCCGTCGGCTAAGCCATAGTCTCCACGTATTTTGCCAAACGAAAAGCGCGTGCGGACTAAACCCCACGCGCTTTTCGTCTCTGTTAGGCAGCCTCGTTAGGCTGAGGCGTTACAGTCCGGCAGTATCACCATCATCGCCCAACCCAGAGGTATCCGGCATCATGTCGTAGTCTACCTCTGCCTCGCGGTCAAGCGCGCCTTGTGCCTCAAGCGTGACGCTCGGCGCGACCAACTCACGGTCACGGTAGGTGTGGAAGCCCGTGCCAGCTGGGATCAGCTTGCCAATGATCACGTTTTCCTTCAAGCCGTAGAGCCGATCTTCCTTGCCTTCAATGGCAGCGCCCGCCAACACCTTGATGGTGTGTTGGAAGCTGGATGCCGAGAGGAAGCTATCCGTGCTGAGGGCAGATTTGGTGATGCCCAGCAGCACCGGCACGCCTTGCGCTGGCTCCTTGCCCTCTTTGATCAACTCATCATTCATCGAAAGCAGCTGCAAGTGATCAACCAGCTCACCAGGCAGCAGCGTGCTGCCGCCGCTCTTGGTGATCTGCACTTTAGAGAGCATCTTGCGGATCATGATCTCAAAGTGCTTATCGGCAATGTTCACGCCCTGATTGCGGTAGACATCCTGCACTTCGGAGAGCAGGTACATCTCGCAGGCTTCCTTGCCCTGAATGCGTAGGATGCGGTGCGGATTCTTCGCACCTTCGGTAAGTTGCTGCCCGGCATAGACTTCCATGCCATCGTGAATGCCATTCATCAGGCGTGCGCTGTTGGGCAGTTCTTGATCGGAAACTTCCTTGCGCTCATAACGCAGATAGAGCGTTTGCCCTTCGCGATGGATTGTGCCGCCAAACTTGGCAACTACCGTCTCTGCTTCACCGCCTTCTTCATTCAGGCGGCGGGCAAGCACCTGCCCTTCTTTGACGGTCTGTTCATCGTCAACGACGATCTCCCAATCAGAGGGAATGTTGAACTCATCGCGGAAGACCTGCGATTGAATGACCCGTGCGATACGCACACCATCCTGCTTGAGCAGGCGCAGCGTACCGCCAATATCGGTCATGACCGCCTCGCCCTTTGGCTTCTTGCGCGCTTCAAAGAGTTCTTCCACACGCGGCAGACCGCTGGTGATATCGCCTGAGGCTTGCGCCGCGCCACCGGTATGGAACGTGCGGAGCGTGAGCTGCGTCCCTGGTTCACCAATGGATTGAGCTGCCACAATGCCAACTGCCGCGCCGATCTCAACCAGTTCACCACGTCCCAAATCACGCCCATAGCAGTAGGCACAAATGCCGTGAATCAGCGCGCAGGTCAGTGGACTGCGGACGTTGAATTCCTCCAAGCCGCTGGCGACCAACTCATCCGCCTTATCCTCGTCAATCATGCCGTTGCGCTCGATGATCAACTCGCCCGTCTTGGGATGATAGTGCGAGTGAGAGGCGCAGCGCCCAACAATGCGCTCCTGCACGGTTTGCCCAGCAACATTATCGCTCTTGCGGATGGTGATGCCGCGCTCTGTGCCGCAATCCATGCGGTTCACGATCACATCTTGCGCCACATCCACCAAACGGCGCGTTAGGTAGCCCGCATCGGCAGTCCGCAAAGCAGTATCCGCCAAGCCCTTGCGCGTGCCGTGCGTGCTGATGAAGTATTCCAGCGCTGTTAAGCCCATGCGGAAATGGCTGCGGATGGGCAGTTCGATGATGCGTCCGCTGGGGTCGGTCATCAAGCCGCGCATACCGGCAAGCTGCGTGATGGGACCGAAACCGCCTTTGGTAGCACCGCTGATCGCCATGATGGCGATATGACCGAATGGATCGAGCGTATCACGGATGATGTCGCCCAAGCGATCCTTCGAGTCCTTCCACTTATCCACTGTGCGTTGGTAGCGCTCCTCTTCAGTGAGCATTCCACGCCGAAAGTCACGATCCAGCATGTCAATTTCGGCGTTTGCTTCGCGCAGCACTTCCTCACGTTCAGTCGGCACGGTCAGGTCGCTCACGGCGATGGTTGTGCCGCTGATGGTGGCGTAGTGGAAGCCAATATCTTTAATGGCGTCCACAATATCGGTGGTGCGGTCTGCGCCAAAGCGCTGATAGAGCTTCGCCACCAATTCCTGCAACTGCTTCTTGCCCATCGTGATCTGCACAAAGCGCGCATCATCCGGCAGAATGCGGTTAAAGAGCGCACGTCCGACCGTGGTCAGTTCGGGCTTAGGCTGCGGATCGCGTGTGTCGTAGATGTTGCCAAGCAGAATCGGTGTGTGGAGCGTGACCAAGCCCAAGTTATAGAGGTATTCGACCTCATCCATATCCACCACCTTACGGCGGTCGGCAAGGTTGGTCAGCATCAGCCCGTCGGCAAATTCAGGGCGCTTCTTGCACAGTTGCTGGAAATCGTAGCCATTGATCAGCCCGAAATCCACTTCACCGTTCATAACAGCGTTCAGCAAGACAACATCGGCAGGCGTTGCCTTGCCAACCTTCTGCCCTTGCTCATTCACAGGTGGCTCGGCAGCCGTGAAGACGATCACCTCGTTGCCGTCGTAGAGTTCGTGCTGCATCAGCCAGTTCTGACCGCTGCTGTTGCGCGCCACGCCAACTTTATAGCCGCGATTCTTCGTCTCTGCCTGACGGCGGAATTCTTCGGCGCGCTCTTTGCGTGCCACAATGTCCGCCGTTGGATCCATGGTCAGGTAGTAAGCGCCTAGCACCATATCCTTAGCAGGACCGACAATCGGCTGACCATCAGCAGGCTTTAGCAAATTCTTGGTAGAGAGCATCAGCGTGCGCGCTTCTTCGACGGCGCGCTTGGAAAGCGGCACATGCACTGCCATTTGGTCACCGTCAAAGTCGGCATTGAAGGCAGAACACACCAACGGGTGAATCTGAATTGCCTTGCCTTCGACAAGCTGCGGCTCAAACGCCTGAATGCCCAAGCGATGCAGCGTTGGCGCACGGTTCAGCAGCACGGGACGCTCTTTGATAACTTCCTCAAGCACTTCCCAGACTTCGGGACGCTCTTTCTCGATCAGGCGCTTGGCGCCCTTCACGTTGCTGGTATGCCCATACTGCACAAGGCGGCTGATCACGAATGGACGGTAGAGTTCAAGCGCCATCGTCTTGGGCAAGCCACACTGATGCAGCTTGAGCTTTGGACCGATCACAATCACCGAACGTCCAGAATAATCCACGCGCTTGCCAAGCAGGTTGCGGCGGAAGCGTCCCTTCTTGCCTTTCAGCATATCCGAGAGCGACTTCAGCTCACGGCGTCCGCGCCGCGAGAGCGCCTTGCCGCGCTGGCTGTTGTCAATCAGGCTATCCACTGCCTCTTGCAACATGCGCTTTTCGTTCCGCACGATCACATCCGGCGCGCCAAGTTCCATCAGGCGCTTAAGGCGATTGTTGCGGTTGATCACACGCCGATACAAGTCGTTTAGATCGCTGGTGGCAAAGCGCCCACCATCAAGCTGCACCATTGGGCGCAGATCAGGCGGAATGACGGGCAGGACGGTTAGGATCATCCACTCCGGGCGGTTGCTGCTCTTACGCAGGCTCTCGATCACGCGCAGGCGCTTGGTCGCCTTCTTCTTACGCTGCTTAGAGCGCGTTGTACGCACTTCTTCCCACAGCTCCCGCGAGAGTTTTTCCAAATCCATGTTCTTCAAGATTTCGTGGAACGCCTCCGCGCCCATATCGGCACGGAAAACATTGCCATAGCGGCGCTTCAGCTCCGTATAGCGCGCATCAGGCAAGAACATCAGCACTTGCAGGCTCTGCAATTCTTGGCGGGCTTCCACAGCCAAGGCGCGTGCCTTGCCAAGCCGCGAACGGCGCTCGTCTTGCAGCACGTCAATCTCTTCGGCAGCGGTGGCAGTGCGTGCGTCAGCAAGCACGTCCAGCCGATCAATCTCTTGGCGGCGGCGATCCTCGATCTCTGCCTGAATCTCGCTGAGGCGCGCCGTCACAATTGCCTGAATGCGGCTGAAAAATTCGTTACCGACGACCTCACCCGAATCGGCGATCAATTCGGCAGCGCTCTCAAAGAGCAGCGGCTCGCTAAGGGCTTGCCCGCGCAGCGTCTCGACACGGCGCTGAAGACTCTGTGCCTCACGCATCACCTCGTCCGTCAGGCGATCACGCTCTTCGTTGTAGCGATCATTGATCTCGTCAATCTGCGCTTGGAGTTCGTTGAGGTCTACATCACGCGACTCCTTAATGCGCTCAATTTGTGTGTCAAGGTCGCTGCCTGCGTCATTTTCTTGGCGGGCAATTTCTTCGTCAATGCGGCGCAGCGCCTTAGCGCGTGCTTCCTCATCAATAAAGGTGATAACGTGCTGCGCGAAATAAAGAACGCGATCAAGGTTGCGGCGGCTAACATCCAGCAACATGCCCATGTAGCTTGGCACGCGGCGCGTATACCACACATGGGCAACTGGTGCGGCAAGCTCAATATGTCCCATGCGCTCACGGCGCACGGCAGCGCGTGTCACCTCAACACCGCACTTATCACAGGTGATGCCCTTGTGCCGCACATTCTTATACTTGCCGCAGTAGCATTGCCAATCTTTGGTGGGTCCAAAGATTGCCTCGCAAAATAGCCCATCTTTTTCAGGGCGCAGGCGGCGATAATTAATCGTCTCCGGTTTGAGGACTTCTCCATACGACCACGACTTGATCTGCTCTGGTGAAGCTAGACTGATACGCAGTGCGCTAAAATCTTTCGCCTCCAAGGCGTTTCCTCCTCTGCGCTAGTGACGGATACGAAAAAACGATGGACTGAGACGGTTTGGCAACTGCCTGCCAATAAAAAAGACCACTTATCCAGCACGGCGTGCTGATCAGAGGTCTTGTGGGTGGCTAACTTAAACGCATAGCCAGCGGCGCATAAAACACCCAAACATGAGATGGCTTTCCCACGTAGTTTTCAACGGTGTTTAACCTTTTGCCTGCTGCCTGCATAGTAAACACTAGATTATATCAGCAATAGCGATCTTGTCAATAGGGGAATTGGGTGGGAGTGGTGAAGATCAAGGGTCTGTGCGGCTAAAAACCACTCCCACATGCTCTGATTCCTTTTCCCTGCTGGCGGGAAAGAGCGAGGGGTTGGCTGATTCTCCACGCTTCCTAGAATGGCGGCGCGGCAACAACGCACTGATCAAAAAGGCAGCCTATGGAACATCACAGGCTGCCTCAGGTGCATCGCTTACGCGGTGCGTTGCAGGTTACTCAAGCGACCAAATTCGCAGCGAACCATCTGAGGAGGTGCTGTAGAGCGTTTTGTCGTCGGCGCTGAAGGAGAGCGAACGCACGCTTTGGGTATGTCCAATCAGTTCGTTCACCGTGCGTCCGTTCGCCACATTGTAGATGACGATGACGCCTTGGCTATAGCCAACTGCCAGCAGGCTGCTATCACTGTTAAAGGCAAGCGAGGCGATGCCGCCGGTTTGGTTGCTGGCGCGCAAGGTATTTCCTGCACGCAGCGTTGCCGTGTCGTAGAGGATCACGCTGCCGCTGGAAGAGGCTGCCAACAGGCTGGCATCGCGGCTGAAAGTGAGCGCAGAAGTGGTGTTGGTGTTGTCAATCAACTGGGTGCTGCCATCGGCAAGCGTTACAAGGCGAATGAATGGATCGCCAGAGGTGGCGTAAGCGCTAAAGCGCCCATCCGCGCTGAAGGTGGTGTACAGCAGTTCACGGGCATGTTCGGCGCGTGTTTGTGCCACTTCGCGGGTGTTGTTGGCGTTGAAAACGCGGATGGCGTTATCAAAGGCACCGCTGATGATTTGGCTGCCATCGGCGCTGAACACAAGGCTGATCACCGAGCCGCGATGGGCATCAAAGCTGGTCAGGTTCTTGCCCGTTGAAACTTCCCACAGGAAGATTTTCAACGCAGCACCGACTGCTAAAGTCTCACCATCAGGGCTGAAGGACAGGCTGCCAATATTGGCGCGTTCCATCTCCAAGGTCTGCACAACGGTGTAATCACCCGTCTCGTAGACCAGCACGTTGCCACCGGAGCCACCCACTGCCAACAGCGAACCATCAGGGCTGTAGGCAACGATGTTCACCCGTGCCTTGATTTCGTCCAGCAGGCGCAGTTCGCTACCGCTCTCGACATCCCAAATACGCACGCTCTGCTCGGAAGAGCCAGAGGCAAGCTGCTTGCCATCAGCGCTGAAGGAAAGTGTATTGGGAAAGTTACGGTGCCCCTGCAAAATGCCGCCAGCACGCCCTGTCTCAACGTCCCACAAGCGGATCGTGTTTTGGTCAACCGTGCCAGCCGCGATGGTCTTGCCGTCAGGGCTGTAGGCAACGCTGTAGAAGCCTGAACGCACGCCCTCAAAAGTCTCTAGGCGCTCGCCGCTTTCCACATCCCAAAGACCCACTGTGCGATCCAAGCTGACAGAGGCAAGTTTGGTGCTATCTGGGCTAAAGGCAACTTGCATCACTTCTTCGCTATGCCCGCCGACAAAGCGTGGTGCAGCCGTTACATCGGTCGCATCATATAACCAGATGCCAATGGTGCTGGCAACCGCCAGATATTTGCCATCGGCAGAGGCAGCCATATGGCGAATGCCACCACGCCCAACAATGGTTGAGCCACCTTGCGCGTTCGCAACCGAAAGACCACTGATCAACAACGCAACAACCATAGCGGCAGCGCACAGCTTGTATAAAGTTTGCTTCATGGCATTGACTCCTGAGTAGGTTTAGAGACTATCCTGTGAGCCTGAGGCTCTGAAACACGAGAATAGGTGGTCTAAACGCCGCTGACTTAAGCGTTAAGCCGCAAACGTTAGCTCTCAAGGGCTTTCAGTGTGGCAGGGATGGTGGGGAAATACTGCCCTAGCACGATGATCTAAGCGTGTTGCTAAAGTTCCTTAGCGTTGCTTATCAGCGTCTCTCCTTTCAAACAGCACTGAATTTCCGCACAGACTTGGAAAGTAAAGAATGTCAAATGCATTTTTCCAAGTTTTGAAATATCACTTAGATCATTATTTTTCTAAGTGATTCGCACTGCGCACCTTTGGTATAGGCTGGCTAGGCTTATCTTACTTTAAGGTTGTGTGTATTTTTCATAAAAACGCTGCAAATTCGCATAAAAAATTTATAAAGGGCTATAAAGTGGTAAGCTGCAATTGGTTCAATGAGAGTAAGCACAATGCCTTCGGATGGACATTCGGACTATGCGGTGGAGCCGCTGGCAGTGACTCGCTGCACGTGGCGGCAGAATAATGCGCGAAACGCACCCTATCTGACCTAAATGTGCTATACTGTGAACCTAATCAAACTTTGGATTGGCAGACCATGTCGGAAGCAACCAGCACTGTTCGTACCGCTGAGACACTCGAACTTCAGCGCCTGATCAAAGCGCTTGATGTGCTTGAAGGGCAGTTCCGCCAGCAGCGTGCTGTTTTGCAGCGGCGCGGCATGAGCCTGCCACCCGGCACGCTAAACGGCATTCAGCAAGCACGCACCGATCTCGAAGCCTCGCTTAGTGCTTATGAAGAAGCTGCCCGTGAGGTTAGCCGCCTGCGCGAACTAGGGCGCACCGCTGAGCTGATCAACTCCACGCTTGACCTGAACGACGTGCTAAACGAAGTGATGGATACGGTAATCGCGCTCACCCGCGCCGAACGCGGCTACCTGATGCTGCGTAACCCACACAGCGGCGAACTCGAATTCACCATTGCGCGCAACATTGAACACCGCACCCTGATGGAGAACGAATTCATCATCAGCCGCACCATCGTGGCAGATGTGGCACGGACAGGCGTTCCGATTATCACAACGGATGCCGGTGCAGACGAGCGCTTCGACTCGCAGCAGAGCATTATTCGGCATGGGCTTCGCAGCATTGTGTGTGTGCCGCTGCTGCTCAAAGAGACGGTCACCGGCGTTATTTATGCCGATAACCGCGTTAAGACAGGTATGTTTGCCGAACAAGAGCTGCAACTGCTGCAAAACTTTGCCAACCAATCAGCCGTTGCCATTGAAAATGCACGCCTTTACGAGACGCTGCGCGCCAACCTTGCCAACATCACCGCCATGCAAAATTTGCTGAGCAACGTCTTTGCTTCAATTGCCAGCGGCGTTATCACCACCGATGCCCAAGATTGCATCACCACGATGAACCCTGCCGCCTGCCGCACCCTGAACCTTGAGGCAGAAGCCTGCCTTGGTAAGCCGCTTTGGCAAGTCTGGGAGTTAATCCCTGCCAATACGCTCCACGCTATTCGTGAGGATGGCATGTCCGAGTCTGTTGAGGTAGATGTCGAAGTGGCGGGCAAAGGCACACTAAACCTAAACATCAGCCTGAGTCCGCTGCGGAATGCCGTGGGGCAAACCGAAGGCGTGGCAATTGTGGTGGACGATCTGACTGAGCAGAAGCAGCGCGAAAGCCAACTGAACACCGTGCGGCGCTACCTGACGCCGGCGATGGTGGATAACATCCGCAGCATCGAAGCACTAGGCTTAGGTGGTGAACGGCGGATTATCACTTCCCTGTTTGTGGACGTGCGGAACTTCAAGCGTTTCCCACAGCACCTGACGCCACGCGAACTGATGGCGTACCTTAACCGCTACCTAACCGTCGCGGCGGATGCGATCACACAGCGCAATGGCATCATAGATAAATATATGGCAAACGAGATTCTCGGCTTGTTCAACACACAGTTAAATCCAAGTGAGGATCACGCTTTACGCGCTGTTTTGGCTGCCCTGGATATGGCGGATGATTTCCGTGCGCTCTATGCACAGTTTGGCGAACCTACTGGCGTGCGCTATTTCCGTGTTGGCATCAATACCGGCATTGCAACGCTTGGCAATGTCGGTAGTGCTACACGCCGCGAATTCACCGCCGTTGGCGACTCAATCAATTCGGCGCACCGCTTGCTGGAAAACGCCCAAGATGGCGAAATTGTGATCAGCGAAGCGACCTACCAAGCCTGCGCTGCTGTCCTCAACCAGATTCCGCGCCTAATGCTCCGCGGACAAGAACAGCTTTTCGTCAAAAATCGGCGTGAGCCTTTGCACGTTTACCGTTTCTACCGTGAGGATGCCTAGCCTTATGACGACGCCGATCAACCGTGAAAAACAGGAAACACTGCGCGAGAAGTTGCAGCGGCTGCATACCCTCACTGCCGATCTTGCTCAGGCGCTCTATGCACAGCGCGAACTGCTTGCCCAACGCGAGATTGACCTGCCCACCGAACCCTTGCAAGACCTTGAAAAAGTGAGCGCCGACTTGTATGCCTTTTCCCAGCTTGCTTCTGATAGCGGCGTCGAGTTGCAGCGGTTGCGCGAACTTGCCCGCACCGCGCAGATCATCAACTCCAAAGTGCGCCTTGATCAGGTGCTGAATGACGTGATTGATACTGTTATCACGCTCACCAACGCTGAACGCGGCTTCATCATGCTGCAAGATCATGAGGGCGGTCATTTTGAAATCAGCGTGGCGCGCAAGATCAACCAAAGCGATCTTGAGGCTGAGGAGATGAGCGTTAGCCGCACGGTTATTCAGCGCGTGGTCGAAGAAGGCGTGCCAATCCTGACCACGAACGCACAAGATGATCCGCGCTTTGCCGATGCCGAGAGCGTTTTTGATCTGCGGCTGCGGAGCCTGCTGTGCGTGCCGCTCAAGCTTAAAGGGCAAGTTATCGGCGCCATTTATGTGGATAACCGCGCTGTGAACGCTGTGTTCACTGATCAGGATCAGCGCCTTGTCTCTGCCTTTGCCAATCAGGCTGCCATCGCCATTGAAAATGCGCGCTTGTTCGATGATGTACGCGCCGCCCTTGCCGAAGTGACTGCTATCCGCGATTTTATGGATAATGTGTTTGCCTCGATTGCCAGTGGCGTCATCACGGCGGATGATCATGATGTGATCATGCTCATCAACGAGGCAGCGGCGCGCATCTTGGATATTGAAGGACACTATACACAGGGCAAGCCGCTGTGGGCAGTGCTGCCAACGTTGTATGAAGGCTTTCAACAGTTGGTGGCAGAAGTTCGCACACGCAACCTTGAACAGACCATTGAGGTTGAGCCTGTTTTGGCGCGGCGCGGTCAGATTAACCTCAATCTGCGCCTCAGCCCTTTCCGTGATGAATCGCAAACCACACAAGGCGTTGCCATTGTGCTAGACGATCTAACTACACTCAAGCAGCAGCAGGCAACGCTCAGCGCAGTGCGCCGCTATTTGCCCGCCGCCGATAGCATTCAGGCAATTGATGAATTAGAGCTAAGCGGTGTGGAGCGCGAAATTAGCGTGCTTTTCTGTGACGTGCGCGGCTTCACCGCCTTCAGCGAGCAACTGCCGCCCGAAGAATTGATGTTGATCATCAATCAGTATCTCACCGTCAGCAGCGGCGCGATTGAGGCGTTCAGCGGCATTGTGGATAAATATATGGGCGATGCGGCGGTCGGTTTGTTCAATACACAGTTTAATCCATCCGAAGATCACGCCTTGCGCGCTGTGAAGGCTGCCATGAAGCTGTTGGAAGATGTGCAAGTGCTGCACGCGGCACTGCCTGCTGATCACTGCCTTGAGTATGGCATTGGCGTTCACAGCGGCGTATCGGTGCTTGGGAATGTTGGCAGTCCACGCCGCAAGGAGTTCACCGCCATTGGTGCGACCGTGCAAACTGCGAAATACCTGCAAGAATTAGCACCGGGTGGCGAAGTGATCATCAGTGCGGCAACCTATGAGCGCATTGGGCGCTATGTTCAGGTCGCGCCCGCCACGCCGCGCCGCGCCCTCGATCCGCACGAAGAAGCACCGACGATGTACCGTGTGCTTGGGCTGAGTAACACCTAAGTTTAGGGCGCAGTGGAAATTCATCCCGCTTAACACATCCCTCGGCGTCCTGATGTGCCTTACTGATTAGTTGTGATTATGTATCCCGACTTTCTCCATAGGAATTATAGGTTGTTTCTGTTACAATAGCCGCTTGGAGAAAAGCACAGTGTGCTTGGCTAACATCCACAAAGGCAAAGAAGGAAATGACCGACAAAAATCATCCTCCCACAAGCGAACGTTTCACCCTTAACGAAGATTGGCTGGCAACCATCATTGGGCTAATCGTCGTCCTCGTCCTTGCGTTGGGCGGCATCGCTGCGATTCCCTACCCACTCTTTAACCTGTTTTGATTCACCGCACAAAGGAACAGCCACATGACAACCTCAAACCCTTTGGTTGGCAAGGCGCCAAACGCTTTGGCGCGCAACGGGACGGTGCAATTCTTGCTTGGCAGCCTGCTGCTGATTGCGCTCACCCTCTTGGTTGCCGAACTAGACGGCGCGATAGGCAATCTGTTCAAGGCAAACGGCTTCCGAAATAATCCGCTGGAATATCCACTGACCGCGGTGCTAATCGGCTTGCTGGTCAATTTTCTCCTGCGCGTGACGCGCACCTACGAGGCAATTCGTCCCGCCATCCGCACCGAGTTCTACCTGAAGGTTGGGCTGGTGCTGTTAGGCGCACGCATCAGCTTTGGCGATCTGCTGGCAACCGGCGTCGGTGGCTTGATCCAAGCCTTGATTATGGTCGCTGCCGTCTTTGGCTTCACCTGGTGGCTAGGCGGAAAGTTGAAACTGCCTGATACATTGCGCGCTGTGATGGCAACCGCCGTTTCGGTGTGCGGCGTATCAGCCGCGATTGCGGCGGCAGGCGCCGTCCAAGCACGCAAAGAGGAGGTCACCTACATCACAACGTTGGTGATCCTCACCGCGCTGCCGCTGATGGTGCTGATGCCTATTTTGGCAGGTGCTTTGCAGCTTACGCCCACGGTGGCAGGCGCGTGGTTTGGCGGCAATATTGATACCACCGCCGCAGTGGTGGGCGCCGGCACCATTTTTGATCCGAAGGCGCAAGAAGTTGCCGCCGTGGTCAAACTCACCCAAAATGTGTTGATCGGCTTTGTCGCGTTTGGCTTGGCGGTCTATTTTGCGATGGTAGTCAAGAAGAATGAGGATGAGCCACGTCCGGGCTTGCGGGTGATCTGGCAGCGCTTCCCGAAGTTTGTGTTGGGCTTTGCGCTGGTCTCGCTACTGGTCTCGGTTGGGCTAATCAGCAAGGATGCTGCCAAAGTGGTGGATACAGCCTCTAAGTGGCTGTTCACGCTTTCGTTCGTGTGCATCGGGCTGGATTTTTCGCTCAAAGACCTGCGAGAAGCGGGCTGGCGTCCCATCGCGGTCTATATGGCGGCAACAGTGTTTAACACGATCATCGCGTTAGGCATTGCCTATGTGATCTTCGGCGTGATTTTCCCGCGCTAAGTGCTTACAAACTGCCTATAAATATAGCGAGGCGGGATAGTGTCCCGCCTCTGTGTTATGCCTGTTAGAAGCCGCTAAGCTGGCTTAGATCGGCACGCCCATCTGCTAAGGCGGTAATATATTGCAGCAGCGCTAGGCGGTTCTCGCGCACGGCAGCGTTCTCATCCATCACCAACACTTTATCGAAAAAGGTGGTCACCTGCGGCACGATGGCGGCAAAGGCGCTTAGGAAGGCGTCCACGTTCGAGTCAGGCGTAAGCGCGGCGTGTGCCTGCTGTGCTGCCGCATATAGCGCTTGTGATTCCTGTGGCGTCAGCGCCTCAGGCTGCAAAGTGTAGCGCGGCTTATCGCGGGTAATGCGCGCACAACGGGCGAACGAGTCGAGGGTGGTGCGCCAATCGGGCTTGGCAACCCAGTCTGCCAGTTCGCGCCCAGCGATCAAAGCACGGTACGGATTATCGCCCTGTTCGCGCAACACAGCCGCCACCACATCAAAGGGCAGAGCATATTCATCCCGCAGCAATGTTTCCAGCCTGCCTGTGATGAAGTGTTGTACCTGATCCAGCACCTCTTGCGAGGCTGGCACGGGCTGCTGGGCAGCGAAAATTGGCAGCACGTCCGCAAGGCTAACGCTGATGCGATGCTTGATCAGAATTTGCACCACACCAAGCGCAGCGCGCCGCAGTGCAAACGGATCGGCGCTGGCAGTTGGCGCCAAGCCAACTGCGAACAAGCCAACCAAGCTATCCAGCCGATCTGCTAAGGCGATCAGGGTGCCGGCGGCGCTTTCGGGCAGGGCATCGCCTGCGCTGCGCGGCAGATAGCCCTCAAAGATGGCTTGCGCCACAGCGGGCGATTTCCCTTCCCGCAGCGCGTATTCGCGTCCCATGACGCCCTCAAGCGAGGTCATCTCGACGACCATCTGCGTGCCTTGATCAGCTTTGGCAAGCGCGGCAGCTTGCGCGGCAACGTCTAGATCGGCGGCGGAAACGCCTAGCAGTGTGCCAAGCGGCTGCATGTAGTGCGTAAGGCGCACATTTTTGTCGTAGAGCGAGCCGAGCTTTTCCTGAAAGGTCATCGTCTTAAGGCGGTCGGCACGATCTGCGAGTGGGCGCTTCAAGTCTTCCTTGAAGAAGAAATCGGCATCGGCAAAGCGCGCCGTCAGCACATGCTCATTGCCTTGCACCACTTCCTCAAGGAACTGTGCGTCGCCATTCCGCACGGCAATGAAGTATGGCATCAGGTTGCCATGGGCATCCTCAACGGCAAAGTAGCGCTGCTTATCGCGCATCACGGTGATCAGCACGTCACGCGGGAGTTGCAGAAAGCGCGCCGCGAACGTGCCGCGTAAAGCAGTTGGCTGCTCCACAAGGTTCACCACCTCATTTAGCAGGCTTTCATCATAGAGCAATGTGCCATTCACCTGTGCAGCAAGGCTTTCTGCCTGTGCAAGGATAGTGGCACGGCGCTCACGCGGATCAACCAGAATGCCTTCGCGGCGCATCACAGCGAAATATTCAGCAGGATTGCTGATCGCCAAATCTGGTGAGCCTTTTGGGCGTGTGCCGCGTGTAAACTGGGTACTCCACACTTCGGCATAGGCAAACGAGATCGGCAGATCGCCAAAGAGCGCCACCAACCACCGAATCGGGCGTGAGAAGGCGATGCCGCCACTGTTCCAACGCATGGACTCGGCAAAGCGAATGCCGTTAATGAAGCTAGCCAGCCCTTCGCTCAGCACTTCTAGCGCAGATTTGCCTGCTACCCGCACACGCGCCGCCGCATAAATGCCGCCTTCAATCTCAGTCGGTTGCAGCAGGGCAGGATCAATGCCTTGTTTGCGGGCAAAGCCAAGCGCTGCCTGAGTCGGCTTGCCTTCCGCGTCAAAGGCGATGTTGGCAGACGGTCCGCGCACAAGGCGATCCTCATCGGGTTGTTTAGGCGCAAGGCTACGCACCATGACAATCAGGCGGCGTGGCGTGCCGTAAATCTCAACGCCGTTGTGCGCGAGGCGCAGTTCGGCAAGCCACTTGGGTGCAGCCTCTTGCAAGTGCGCGAGGGCGTGATCCAAATCGGCAGCCGGCAGTTCTTCCGTACCAATCTCTAGCAAAAAATCGGCAGGTGCTGGCGGCGCGCTGAAGGTAGACATGCCAACTGAGGTCTTTTTCTCGGCATATTGCCAGCTCTTGCCGTTCTCGCTGAGCGGATAGCCAAGTTGCTCACGCTGCGCCAGATATGCCTTTGCCACGTTGCGGCTCATGGCTGCCATGCGGCGGAAGTAGGCGGCGCGCTCTGTCACGCCGATGGCGCCGCGTGTATCCAGTACATTAAAGAGATGGCTGCACTTCAGCACATAGTCGTAAGCAGGCGCGATTAGGTTGTGTTCAAGGGCGCGGGCGTGTTCGCGCTCATAGGCGTCGTAGACCGTCTTGAGCGACTCGACATCCGCCACGTCGAAATAATAGCGGCAGTGTTCGATCTCGCTCTGCAAGAAAATATCGCGGTACATCACGTCATCCGTCCACTGGATGTTCCACGCCGCATCGCGCCCTTGCAACGCCAGCACAATGCGCTCTATACCATAGGTGATCTCAACGCTGATCGGATCGAGCCGAATGCCGCCGCTCTGCTGGAAATAGGTGTACTGCGTGATCTCTTGCCCATCCAGCCAGACTTCCCAACCCAAGCCCCAGGCGCCCAACGCCGGCGATTTCCAGTTATCTTCCACAAAGCGCACATCATGGCGGCGCAGATCAATACCGATTGCCTCTAGGCTTTTGAGGTAGAGTTCTTGTGGGTTACCCGGCTCAGGCTTCAGGATGACCTGATATTGATAGTAGCTCTGCATTCGGTTCGGATTTTCGCCATAACGCCCGTCATCTGGGCGCACGCTAGGCTCAACATAAGCGACGCGCCAAGGCTCGGGACCAAGCACACGCAGAAAGGTGGCAGGGTTGCCGGTGCCGGCACCGACTTGTACATTGTGAGGCTGCCAGAGCAAGCAGCCATTCGCTGCCCAGAACTGATGCAGCGCCATGATGACATTTTGAAAAAGCATTTGCTGGCTCGTCATAAAAAGTCCCTGACTAGGTGTGGCTTCACAATTAGGTCAGGGAGCTATTATAGCACGCTGTGTAGGTGGGCTAGAGCGAGGGCAGATTTTATTCGCGGCGTTGCCACACCTACTGGCTAAGGCAGGCAGATGCGGCATTTTTGCGCGGCGCAGTTATTCAGAGGCAAGATGCTCTTTGACGTGATGATGCACGGCAAAGGCAGCCGCTTCCGCACGGTTGGAGAGGTGCAACTTACTAAGCAGGTTGCTCACATAATTCCGCACAGTGCCTTCTCCTAAAAAGAGACGGCTGGCGATCTCACGGTTGGTCAGTCCATCGGCAATCAGTGCCAGCACGCGCATTTCTTGCGAGGTCAGCTCTGAAAAGAGCGCCGCCTCTTTGTTCTTTTCAGTGTGGCGCAGCTCGCGGAAAATGGCTTCCGTCATGGATGGATCAATAGCGGATTCGCCGCGCCCAACGGCATCAATGGTGTGGATCAGGTCATCGCTGCCGATGCGCTTCAGCACGTAGCCGGAAGCACCCGCCCGAATGGCTGCAAAGAGCAGATCATCCTCAGCATAGCTCGTCAGCATTACAACGCGTGTCTCCGGCAGTTGCTGCACAATTTTTTGGCAGGCTTCTACGCCAAGCATACCGGGCATCCGCACATCCATGACCACCACATCGGGCTTGTGCAGCAGCGCTAACTCGACTGCTTCTTCGCCCGTAGCAGCCTCCGCCACCACGCGCAGGTGTGGCTGCTGTTGGATGAGCGCTCGAATGCCCATGCGAACAACTTCGTGGTCGTCAGCGATCAGGACTCGGATTGGGTGAGGTGTCTGGCTCATGGCTTCCTCGTTTTGGCTATCCCAATAGGTAAACGGCACAGCACTGATTGCAAAATACACAGCGCCCTCCGATCTCTTCAGATTCGGTTACTTATTATAGGATAAATACATCTCGCCTGAAAAGTCAGGGACAAATGTGAGTAGTTTTAGGTGATGAATGTCGCTTGATTTCAGCCACTGCGCTGTGGTATGTTATGCTCGCCTAAGTGTCACAGGTAAAAACGACCCATTAACAGAAATTTCGGATGCCTTCATGCCTAACCTTCAGCATTCGCGTAACACTCGCAGCGGCGGCGAAAACCCACGCGCCGACCGCAGCGAAGAAAAGCTGCACGCGCTCAGTGAAGCGGTGCGCGCTATCACCGCTGAATTCACCTTAGAGCGCATTTTGAAGCGCCTTGCCGAGATTGCAGCGCGCATGGTTGGTGCGCGTTACGCTGCCTTCGGCGTGCCGGACAGTATGCAAGGCTTATCGCAATTCCTCGTCTATGGCATGTCTGAAGAGGAAATTGCCCAAGTTGATCATCCGCCGGAAGGGCATGGCTTGCTTGGTGTGCTGCTCAACAGCGAACACCCGATCCGCCTGCCACGCCTGCAAGATCACCCGCAGTCGGTCGGCTTTCCGGAGCATCATCCGCACATGACGCGCTTCTTAGGCGTGCCGATTGTCTCCAAAGGGCAGGTGCTTGGCTCACTTTACCTGTGTGATCGGCTGGATGGGTTGCCCTTCAATGAAGACGATGAGCGCATGATCAGCCTGCTGGCAGCCCACGCCGCCATCGCCATTGAAAACGCCACCCTCTCCGACCAACTGCGCCGCCTTGCCGTGCTGGAAGAACGCGACCGCATCAGTATGGAACTGCACGACGGCATCATCCAGTCTATCTACGCCATCGGCATTAAGCTAGAGCTAATGCGCCTGAGCGTGCCTGAGCAATCTGCCCAAATTGCCGCCGTGAACAGCGATTTGAACCGCGTCATTGAAGATTTGCGCCGTTACATCCGTGATTTGCGCGTTGGCGTGGAGCTGAGCCTGACGCTGCGCGAGCAGATGAATGAGCTTGCCACGCGCTTCCGTGAGGTGAGTTCGGCGCGGCTGGTGATGGATATTTCCAGCGTGACGCACCTCAATGAAGATCGCCTGCACGCCCTGCTGCAAATCACCCGCGAGTCGCTCTCGAACACGGTGCGGCACGCCAACGCGAGCGAAGTCTATGTGGATTTGCACGAAACACCGACGCACATCACGCTGGTCATCTCGGATAACGGCAAAGGCTTTGATCCGAAAAGTGTGCCGCCCGGCATTGGTCTGCGGAACATTCGGCAGCGCGCCCGCCAACTGGATGGCAGCGTTGAGATTGCCAGCCGCGCCGGACGTGGCAGCACCATCACGGTGATGCTGCCGATCCCTGCCAGCCATACCTAGTGCGCGGGGCGCCCTATGCCCAAGCTGCTGTCACAGCACGCTTGATTTGGTTAAAATCAGGTTATAATGACCACAAGCCACTGCAACTTGTGAGGACGTGCCATGCCCAAACGCCGTGACGTATCGAAGGCAAACACTAAACAGCCGAACAAAAAAATCTTTATGGCAAAGCAACTGCCCATTAACTTTGTGCGCCGTGAGCGCGAGATACGCGAGGTGCGTGATGCCTTGTTGCGGTCCAATTCGGAAAATCCGGTTGTCATCACAGCCGCGTTGGTAGGCGCAGGTGGCTTTGGAAAGACAGCCCTAGCCATCGCTATCTGCCACGAGGCTACCGTCAAAGCCTACTTCTCGGATGGTATTCTGTGGGTAACACTGGGCGACAACCTGACCGAAGAAAACCTGAAAGAAAGGTTGCGAACGCTGATTTGGAATGTATCGGCAGTAAAGTCAGAGGCAGAATCACTCGAAAGTCTGTGGGATGAACTACGCAAAAAGCTAGAAGACGGGAAATATCTTTTAGTAATTGACGACATATGGGATACAAGCGACCTTGATCCATTCTTACAAGTTTCGGAAGTCTGTTCATGCCTGCTGACAACTCGTTTTGATAAAAAACTGCCCAAAAACGCCGTTCGAGTCCACGTTTCCCAGATGACACCAGCGGAGGGGTACAAGTTGCTCGCCAGTGATTTATCGCCGCACCGTGACGACCAACAGAAACGCCTTGAAGCACTCGCAAAGCGGCTGGGCTATCAGGCATTGTTCTTGAAGATCATTAACCGCACCCTCCACGATTACGGAGAGAACCTAACCGATGGGTTGAGCGATGTGGAGCAAGGCTTGACTACCGTTGGGGTTGGCGAATTTACCAACCCCGACGATCCTGATGAGCGTAACCGCACGCTAGATGCCTCACTTGGTGTAGCACTGAAACGGCTTGATGGAGAAGACACTAAGCGTTTTTTCGAGTTGGTGGTTTTCGCAGGTGCTGTGAATGTGCCATTGGAGGCAGTTCGTGTGTTGTGGAAAAAAACGGGCGGGATAGAAGACCTCTCTAATATTAGAACGCTATGCAGGAGATTGAATCACTTGGCATTGCTGGAGAATCTCGACTTGGGTACGGATGGCTCCAGTGCCGAACGCCCCGCTACACTGCGCCTACATGATGTAATCCGTCTCTATTTGCAAGGCAAACAGCGTGAAACCTTGCCCAGCCTGCACACCAAGTTCCTGAGTGCCTACGGCGTGACCACATGGGCAGACCTACCCGCTGATGAGCCGTACCTGTGGGACTACCTCGCCTACCACCTGCTTGAGGCGAACCAGCGCGACGAGCTGCGTGCGATCCTGCTGGACTATCGCTACTTGCAGGCAAAGCTGAACGTCCGTGATGTTAATGCGCTGCTAAGCGATTTCGACGCCTACCTGAAAGAAGATGATGACAAGGCTGTCCGCTTGGTGCGGGGGGCAATTGAGATGAGCGCACATGTTCTGAGTGTGGATCAGAAAGCGTTAGCGCATCAACTCTATGGTCGCTTGTACAGCCACCGCGAGTTAAGTGATGTTGTCAATTTGCGCCAGTACATTGAACCTAAATTACCACTCTCTCCACTAGGAGAACCAACGCACATGCAAACAGGAGGGCATCTGCTGCGAACACTGGCTGAGCATAAGAAAGAGGTTTGGGGTGTGCTTGTTTTGACCAATGGTCGGTTGCTCTCATGGTCGGAGGATAAAACGCTCCGTCTGTGGACGGCGGATAGGACAATGCAAGCCACCTTAGCTGGGCATGATAAGGGCGTGCGCGGTGCGCTCGAATTGCATGATGGGCGGTTGCTCTCATGGTCGGAGGATAAAACGCTCCGTCTGTGGACGGCGGATGGGACAATGCAAGCCACCTTAGCTGGGCATGATAAGGGCGTGCGCGGTGCGCTCGAATTGCATGATGGG
>QWHC01000036.1 GCA_021404685.1 Chloroflexi bacterium CFX4
GATAAAACGCTCCGTCTGTGGACGGCGGATGGGACAATGCAAGCCACCTTAGCTGGGCATGATAAGGGCGTGCGCGGTGCGCTCGAATTGCATGATGGGCGGTTGCTCTCATGGTCGGATGACAAAATGCTAAGACTTTGGGACACAAACGGAAACGAGCCGAAGATTTTAGAAAAACACATAAAAAAAAGTAAATGGTACAGTTCAGCTGAGAAATAGGCGATTGCTTTCATGGTCTGATGACAAGACGCTCTGTCTGTGGACTGAGGATGGGATAGCGCAAACCACCTTAGCTGAGCATGAGGAGAGAGTGCGTGGCGCGCTTGAGTTGCATAATGGTTGGCTACTTTCGTGGTCTGATGATAGAACTCTACGATTATGGGATACAGATGGAAATGAAAAAGCGGTGTTAAATCATGATGGTGCTGTGAATGGTGCATTAGATGATGGAACTCTACGATTATGGGATACAGATGGAAATGAAAAAGCGGTGTTAAATCATGATGATGCTGTGAATGGTGCATTAGAGTTACCGAATGATCAGTTGCTCTCGTGGTCTGATGATGGAACTCTACGATTATGGACAGCACACGGGATTAAAATATCGCTATCAGGGCATGAAAAGAGTGTGGAGGGTTTACAAATACTAGACGGGTATTTGATTTCGTGGGATTACAACATACTACGCATATGGTCTGCCGAGGGGAGAGGAACAGACCCTTTGCCTGCACATGAAGGCGAAATAAAAGGCGTATGGGCACTTTCAGATAAAATGTTGCTTTCTTGGGACTATAGTACAATGCGGCTTTGGGATGTAAACAGAAATCTAAATGATACCCTTATCTATAATACTGTGACGCCGAATGACTTGCGAATGTGGCTGGACAAGCACAATATAAATTGGCAGGCATTCATCCAAAATTGGGAGTGGTACGCGCTTGCGCCTGAACGCGGTTTGCTGGCATGGCGGAATGGTAACGCGCTTTGGCTGTGCCGTGCCGAGACGGGCGAACAGCTTGCCACCTTCCACACAGAGAGTGAGATTAAAGTTGCACGCTTCTTACAAGGCGGCGAAGTAATTGCGCTCGGCTGCGCGAATGGGCAAGTCATTTTTTTGAAGGTGCAGGCATGGGCGCTAACTTCATCGCCCGCGAGCGCGACCGCAAGCTGATCGAGGATGCCCTGCGGCGGAACGGCTGCCGGTGTGGGTGAGGTCGGCTTACTCGACGCGAAAGACGCTGCGTGCGGCAACTGCATCGCCTGCGCCAAGGTAAAGGCGAATTTCGTACTCACCAACGGGAAAGCCTTCTGCCTGCCCAAAGAAGAAATTTGCCCGCCCTTCAGCGCGCAAGCCCCACAAGTAGCTTGCCTGCTGCACCACCACACCGTTATAGAGCAGTTCGCGCCGCCATAGCACGCCGCTTTGCAGGTTCACATAGCGCACCGTGAAATAAAGGCGCGTGAAGGGCGGCGCAAGGCGCTGGGCAGCATCGGCAATGGCGCTGCCATCAGCCGTTAGGCGCGTGCCGACCGCCGTGATCGCTAAACGTGCCTCAGCAGCAGGCGTCACGCTCGATTCAAGAGTCGGCGCGCTCAGCAATTCCAACGATACTAAGGTTGGGCTTGGTGTAGAAGTGGGTGTTGGCGTCTCGGTCTCGGTGGGCGTTGCCGTTGGGCTAAGGGTGAGCGTTGGGCTTGGTGTTGCCGTGAAGCTGGGCGTTAGGGTTGGTGTGAAAGTGCGCGTTGGGGACGCTGTGCGCGTCGGCGTTAGGGATGGCGTGCGCGTCGGCGTGCGCGATGGAGTCAGGGTTGCCGTCGGCGTGGCGGTGGGGCTAGGGAGTGCCGTCTGGGTGGCGGGCAAGGCAATTTGAGTCCGCGTCAGATCGGGCGTCTCGGTGATGCTGATAAATGGCGCGCTGTCTGTGGTTGGGATAGGCAGTGTGGCGATCAGGGTCAGGGTTGGCGGCAGCGTCTCTGTGAAGGTTGCGCTCGGGGCAAGGGTCGGCGTTGGGCTGGGCAGGTCTAGCACGGCGGTTGGCACGCCAGCAGGGAAGGCAAGCCACGTGGCAAGCGCAGTCGTGATCCACAGCATGGCGCCGGCAAAGGTCATCACCACTGCCCAAATGAAGAAACGGAAGCCTGCCTGCCCAGCAGCACGGCGCTGCCGCCAGTAGGCGTTGCGGCGGCTGCGGCGGAACATCACAACCGAGACAGCCAACATCAGCAGCCCAAGCCCAAGCAGGACTGCCACAAGAATTGGTGCGATGGCTTGTAGGCGTTCGATGGTCGTCACGCTGCGTCCCTCTTTCTGTGTGCCGCGCACAGATTGTACCACAAGGCACGCTTTGCGTAGTCCCGCCTTTCTGAACCTGCCCAAAACAACGCGACTGGGCTATCATTAGGTGTACCACTCAACTGATTCGGCATGGGTATATGGGGCAATATGAGCGAAAAAGAAGCGATTTTGGTGATTGGGCATCGCAACCCAGATATGGACGCGATTGCCTCTGCAATGGGCTACGCATGGCTGCTCAGCACGCTGCACAACGCACCCTACAGCGCAGGGCGCACCGGCGAGGTCAACGCACAGACCGCCTTCGCCCTTGCCCGCTTTGGCGCAGAAGCTCCGCCTTTAGTCGCGGATGTCTACGGGCGCGTGGGCGACCTTGCCGAGCCATTGGAGGCACTGCGGCGCGGTGAAACGCTCTTGGCAGCCGTGCAGCGCATCGCCGCCACGCGCCACCCTGTACCAATTGTGGATGCCGACGCAAAGCCACTCGGCTTGCTCTCCGGCGAGGCGCTTTTTGCCAGCCTTGCTGCCGCGCTCAGCTCCACCTCTGTGCTGGAATTGGCGCGCAGCCTCGATCAGAAGGTGGAGAGTGTGCTAGATAGCACCAGCATCGCGCTGCGCGCCAACGAGCGCATCCGCGATGTGTTGGGTCAGGTGCTACGCGCCACTCAAGATGAATTTTTGGTGGTGGATGAGCAAAATACCTACAGCGGCTTGGTGCGCAAATCGAGTTTGTTAGCGCCGCCACGCCGAAAACTGGTGATCGTAGATCACAATGAGCAGCAGCAAGCCGTGCCGGGCTTGGAAGATGCCGATCTACTGGAAGTGCTAGATCATCACCGACTGGGCAACATGCCTACCGCCATGCCGATCCGCTTTCGCGTCGAGCCGGTTGGCAGTTGTTCGACGTTGGTTGCCGAGACTGCCTTTGAGCATGAACAGGGTTTCCCGCCTGCCCTTGCTGGCTTGCTGCTGTGCGGCATCCTCTCGGATACGTTGGTGTTGCGCTCACCAACCACCACCAAGCGCGATGAACGCGCTGCCGTACGCCTTGTGCAGATGGCAGGGCTTGCCGACGAGAGCAACGCGCAAGTGGCAATTGAGGCACTAGGGCGCGACCTGCTCTCGGCAGGGGCAGGTTTGGGCGAGCGCAGCGCCGAAGATGTCATCAACGCCGACCTGAAATTTTATGATACAAACGGCTTGGCGGCAGGCATCGCACAGGTGGAAGTAACCTCGTTCGGCGAACTGACGCCGCGCCTGCCCGATCTGGCACGTGCCTTGGAACACCTTGCCGAGACGAACAAGCTCGCCCTTGCCATGCTGCTTGTGACGGATGTCGTGCGCGGCAACAGCCGCCTTGTGGTAGCAGGTCAGGCGCGGCTGGCGGCGGCACTGCCTTATCCGCGCCTTGACGATGGCACGCTTGATGCACGCGGCGTCGTCTCGCGCAAGAAGCAGCTTTTGCCTGCTGTTTTGGCAGCGCTTTCACAGGCAATGTGATTTTAACAGGTGCTGTGATGTTAGCAGGACTGGCGTTGCGCCTTTGCACACTGCAAGATGCTGACGCTTTGCAGCACGCCTGCTATCCGCACGCCGCACGCGAAAGCGTCCGCCAGATGTTGGCGCGCACCGCCTCTGCCATGCAGCATGGGCGCGGTGTTGGGCTGGTTGCCTGCTTGGATGACCAGATCGTTGGCTTTGGGCAGATTACCTTCTGGGCGCGTGTGGCAGAAATTGGCGATCTGATCGTGGCAGAGCCACAGCGCGGACGCGGCATCGGCACGGCGCTCATCCAGCACTTGATCGCGCTTGGTGCCGCGCAGCGCAACATGATCGAGATCGGCGCAGCAGGCAGCAATCCGCGTGCATTGGCGCTTTACCAGCGGCTTGGCTTTCGCCTTGACCGCACACTTTTGTTAGATTTAGGGCAAGGCTTGGAGTCAGTCCACTATCTCAGCCTGCACGTCCTAAAAGACCCTGAGAGTTCCCTATGAAAGTTCACCTGAAAACGTTGGGCTGCCGCCTAAACCAAAGCGAGATGGACAGCCTGGCGCGCCAGTTCGTTCGGCGCGGCGATTCGCTGACGGACGCGCCCGCTGACGCTGATCTGATGGTCGTCAATACGTGCGCCGTGACTCAAGAGGCTGTCCGCAGCAGCCGCCAGAGCATTTACCGTCTGCACCGCGCCAACCCAAACGCGCAAATCGCAGTGACGGGCTGCTACGCGCACCTTGCACCTGAGGCAGTTCGCCAAATGGCAGGCGTAGCGCATGTGGTAGACAACTACGCTAAGGAGTCGCTGGTCTCCATCGTGACGGGTGAGCCACTGGCAGCCGCCGAAACGTTCGACGCTGAGCCATTAGCGCGCCAAGCGTTGGTGGGCGCTGGCGGCAAAACACGCGCCTTCCTCAAAGTGCAGGATGGTTGTGATCGGCACTGCACCTTCTGCATTACGCGAGTGGCGCGTGGCAAAGGCAGCAGCCGCAACCTTGCCGAAGTGGTGGCAGAGGCGCAGTTCTTGCTTGCGGCGGGCTACCAAGAGTTGGTGCTGACAGGTGTTCATTTGGGCAGCTACGGACACGATCTGGGGCAGCCTGATGGGCTAGTCCATCTGCTGCGCGCCTTGCTTAGCGATACCGACGTGCCGCGCTTGCGCCTCTCCTCACTAGAGCCGTGGGATTTGCCGCTCGATCTGTTCCACCTGTGGGAAAATCCGCGCTTGTGCCGCCATTTGCACTTGCCGTTGCAAAGCGGCTGCGATGCGACTCTAAAGCGCATGGTGCGCCGCACCTCACAAGCAGCTTTTCGCGCTTTGGTGGCAGAGGTGCGCGCCATCATGCCTGATGCTGCCATCGCCACTGATGTGATCGTTGGCTTTCCTGCCGAGACGGACGAAGAATTTGCTATCAGCCGTGCCTTTATCGAGGAGATGGACTTTGCCGCGCTGCACGTCTTTCGCTACAGCCTGCGCGAAGGGACAGCCGCCGCACGAATGCCAAATCACGTTCCAGATGCTGTGAAGCGTGAGCGCGCCGAAACACTGATCGCGCTCGGTGAACACAGTGCGCGGCGTTTTGCCGAACGGCACATCGGGCAGACGCGCCCTGTGCTGTGGGAGGCGATCAGCGCGGCGACAGATGAGGGTTTCGTGAATAACGGTTACACCGATAACTTCTTGCGCGTGCGCTGCACCGTGCCGCAGGTGCTGAGCAATACACTCAGCGGCGCCCATTTAGCAGGCTACGAGGCAGAGTCGGGCGCGCTGATTGCGGTGCTACCGGGCTAAATCACAGCGTTTTTTCGCTGATGATGTAGGTCGCAGTGGCAGCGTTGGTTGCCAGCGGCACATTATGCACATTGCAAATCCGCAGCAGGGATTGAATATCAGGATCGTGCGCTTGGGCTGCCAGTGGGTCTACGAAGAAGAAGACAGCGGCAACTTGCCCTGTGGCGACCATTGCGGCAATTTGGGCATCGCCGCCTAGCGGCCCTGATAGCATACTCTGGACAGGCACGCCGCACTTTTCGTGGATCAGCTTACCGGTGGTGGCAGTCGCAATCAGGTGATAGCGGCTTAGGCGCTCACGGTTTTGCAGGGCAAAGGCGATCATATCGGCTTTTTTGCCGTCATGGGCAATCAGGGCGATGGTTTGTTCAGGCAAGGCGCGCCTCACTCTTGGGTAGCTGATGTGTGTGTGGCGCACACCGCAACTTAGCAGTGTGCGCCGTGCGCGTTAGAGTTCTTTCAAGGCATTCAGATACGTATCAAGGGCAGCTTGTAAATCGCCCAGCCGCATGTGCGTATCGCCAAGCAAGCGGCGCACCTTTGGTTCTTTGGGATGCTGTTCGGCAAGCTGGCGCAAATCGGCGCGCACATCCTCAAGGTTTTCCATGCTGTCCACCAATGCCTGATAGCTCTCTAGGGCGGGCAGCACTTGCCCGGCGGCAACTTGCTGACGTGCCTGACCTAAGCTGGCAGCCACTGCTGCTGAACGCATTGGCGCGGGTGCAGGGGCAGGCGGTGTTGGTGGTGGCGTCGGTGGCACATAGGCAGGTGCGGGCTGTGCAACGGGTGCGGGTGGCGGCTCGGGCGTGCGGGCTGCCTGCTCTGCCTCAAAGCGCTCCACCACGCTTGGATCAAGGCTGCCAGTTGGGGCTAACCATTCAGGGCGTTCAGTGGCGGGCGCGGGTTCTTCTTCGGACATTCCTTCCGTCAGGGCGTCCAACCAATCTATGCCCTCTGTGCCAACAGCGGCGGGCAAGGCAGGTTCAGGGGCAACGGGCACCTCTGGCTCAGGCTGCATCATCTTCAACCAGTCGGGCATATCACCTTCGCCAAGCGGCGCAAAGGTGAATTCTGGCTCAGGTTCGGCAGGCGGCTGCGCGGTTGGCTCCGGCAGCGGCGCGCTCTCGGCACGTTGGAGCGCCTCTAGATACCACAGGGGGATAGTCTCGTCACCGGCGCGGCGGCGGTCATATTCCTCGTTGAAATATTCTGCCAGATCATCTACCTCTTCGGGCGAGGTTGGCTTGATCATGCGCTCGATCTCTTGTGGATCTAGCTCGATTGCCATCTCTGGAATAGCTTCCAGTGCGGGTGTTTCTTCGGGCAAGAAATCCTCACCGAGATCGAGATCGAGCGCCGCCGGTTCAGCCGATTCAAGCAACCACGTTGGCAGATCGGCGGGTGGTGTTGGCAGCTTGATGTCAGGATCAAGCGCGCCGCGTGCCGCTGGCAAGGTTGGGTCTACAATTGCCTCGCTCAGCCAATCGGGCAGGGAACTACTTGGCTCAGCCGGCGAGTCATCAATGGGCAGCGTCAGCTCATCTTCCTCAGCGCGCACTTGCATCAGGCTGCCAAGCTGCGAGGTCAGCCAGGCCTGCACCTCTTGCGGATCATTGGAGAGTCCGCCTGCCTCAATGGGCGATATGCCTTCTGGTGCGCTTGGCGGCGGGCTGGCAGCCTCAACCTCAGCGGAGAGCGAATCAAGCCATGAGAGCGCTGCATCAGGCGTCATGCTCTCTATTGTAAACTTATCGGTGCTGGGAGAGGCGAAATCACTGACGCTGTCGTAGGGTGTCGGATCGCCAAAGCTGGCAAGCCACGCCATTGGGTCGCTCTCATCGCTGAGCGGCACACTCTCAGGTGGCGTACTCGGAGCCGCCTCAGCACGCATGGTTGGCAGTTCTTCTAAAGGTGCGCCTTGTTTGGCGGCAAGGCTTTCCAGCCACGCCATCGGATCAGCGCCGCCGAGGGCGTCCTCTGAAGTGCTTTCAGGCTGAGCGGCAGCGGGCGGCGGCTGTTCAAGGGCGCGGGCGCTTGGGCTAAGCGTGCCTGCACTGAATGGGTCAAAATCGGTGTAGCCGGGCGCGGTGCTTTGGGCATCCGCTGCGGGCATTGGCACATCCAGATCGGCGGCGGTGGTCAGTTCGTCCACATTGGCGCCCTGCCGACGGGCAAGGCTTTCCAGCCACGCCATTGGGTCAGCGCCGCCCAGCGGATCATCAAATGTAAGATCAGGCGCAGGCTCAGGTGAAGGCGGTGGTGGCGCCGCCGGCGTGGGCTTTGGGTGTGGCGGCGTTGGCGGTAGTGGCGTAGGTTCAGGCGGTTTAATGCCTGTCTCAGTAGGCTGCTCAGCGTCTTTCTTCTTCGGCGCGGAGTCGTAGCCGGGCGTATAGCCCGGTTCATCCAAGACGGTATCCGCCGCGGGCATCGGCACATCCAGGTCGGCAGCGGTGGTCAGTTCGTCCACATTGGCACCCTGCCGACGGGCAAGGCTTTCCAGCCACGCCATCGGATCCATGCCACCCAGTGGATCAGAAGGATCAACGGCAGCAGGGGCAGGTGGTGGTGCAGGTTCAGGCACAGGCGGCGGCTCGGCTGCCGCGGCAGGTTTCGCTGCCGATTCGTAGCCCGGCGTGTAACCCGGCGCATCAACTTGGGTATCCGCCGACGGCATCGGCACATCCAGATCGGCAGCCGTCGTCAGTTCATCTGGGTTGGCACCTTGCCGACGGGCAAGGCTTTCCAGCCATGCCATCGGATCCATGCCGCCGAGTGGATCATCTTCAGGCTTATTTGTGCCATCGCCATTGGGTGGAGGTGTCATGCCTTGTGCCTCTCGATTTGCGCGCAGAAAGAGTCACGCTCACAGGTACAGATAATTACAAAATGACTAGTGCCTATTAGCATAGCGCCGATTACTCCATGCCGCTAGAACGTTTGCGTTTCCAAACAGGCGGCTTGCGGAAAGTGAACGTCAAAGGTTCGTCTTCCGCCTCCGTCTCTGCGGTGCTTGATGGCGCTTCTGTAGTATCAGCCAAATCTGCCAATGATGCAAGCGGCGCAGAGTCCCACAGATCGGCAAGCGCGCCCTCGACAGTTTGCTCAGGTGACTCACTCAACCAATCAGGTGCGAAGGTCTCGGTGGGTGCATCGGATACCAGTTCTGGCAGTCCGTCGGGTTCGGGCAGCGTTTCAGCCTCTGGTAGTGCCAAATCAGCCAGTGACTCTGAGAGCCATTCAGCCGCTTGCGGTTGGTCGGCACCGCTCGCTTCGATTTCGTCAAGCGGTGCGTCTGCATCAAAGGCAGAGAGCCAGTCAGGTGCGTCGCCAGGCGAGAGAATGCCCGTGTCACCAATTTTGCGCGGCGTGTTGGCAGCGTTGCGCGCCTGCTCCAGAAGCTGATCAAAGGCGTGATCTGCCTCAGCGGCAAGCAAGCCCGTCTGCCCGGTAGCCTGTTCCGCACCGATCAACCACTCAGGCGAATCGGCAAAAAATTCGTCCGCATCGGGTTGGGTATCCAACCAATCCGCAGCACTTGACGAGGCAGCGGGCGGCGCGGGCAAGGGCGTTTGCGCTGCATCGCCCTCAAAGGAAGTTAGCCAATCGTCTTCCAATTCAATCGAGTCTGGGGCGGGTAGTTCGGCGGCGGCAGGCGTAAGGCTAGGCAAACCGAACATAGCCTCATCCTCTGCCTCAAGGCTGAGCATGGCGCGTCCTTCCGCCTCGATCTGCTCTGGTGTGGGTGTATTTTCTTGCAGCCACGCCAACATTGCTTCGGCAGTCATCTCGCCCGCAATTTGCGCCACGCTTTGCGGCGTGCCTTCGGCAGTGCTTTCCGCTTCGGGAAGCCCTTCAAAGGCGGCAAGATCGCCTGTGGAGGCGCGCTGTGCCTCAAATTCCGCCAAATCCGCCACGTCTAGGTCAGCCTGCGGTGCGGATGGCTCTGGCACTGGGCTAAGCCCAAAGTCTGCCATCCACGCCAGCGGATCTGCCTCTATGGCAGCTAACTCGGAATCCTCTAGCGCGGGCATTGCATCGGATTGAACGGGTTCATCTGCCAGCCAGTCAAGGCTATCGGGCGCTCGATCGTCCCCTTCGAGAGGTGTGGCAAGCCAATCTAAACCGATAGGCGACTCATCCGTCTCTGTGCCAAACGCCATGTTGAAATCGGGCAGGTCTGCGACGGGCGCAACGTCGGCACTCTCTGCGCTCAGATCGGGCGCGCCGCTCAACCAGTCAGGGTTGAAGGCAGAGTCTTCGCCTTCGG
>QWHC01000024.1 GCA_021404685.1 Chloroflexi bacterium CFX4
TCGTCTCATCCACCGCCAGCACCAGCTCTTTCAGCCGCAGGGCGCGCACCAGACTCGCCGTCCACACCGCGAAAAACTGCCACACATCTATGCCCTCGCACGCCTTTCAGCAAATCCGCCAAACGCTGACCCTTGCCCACCCGCTCGCCTCAAAAGTTACTGTCGCCCCCTCAGTTGCCTGCGGGGAAAGGGATAGGGGTGGCTAGGCTGGTCGCCACCCCTTCACCAATTACGCTTAGCACTTTGTTTAGAGGGCTGGCTGCTGAATAACTTTCGCAAATTCCTCTAGGCGCGCCTTCTGCTCTGGCACAGGGCGAATGAACGGACGCACCTTGCAGATGTAGTCCCAGGCTTCATCAGGCATTAAGCCCGTGCTGACCAAATAGGCGGCAACCATCGTCGGACCTCTGCCCAACCCTTCCCAACAGTGGATGTACAGCTTGCCCTTGTCCCGCAGCACTTCTTGCATAAACGCCACACCCTGCTGTAAATGTTCAAGCAGTGGTGCTGTGTTATCGGCAGTCGGCAGGTAGAGGTATTTGAATTGGTGTGCCAAAGTGCTGACGTGATCGGCATAGTCGTATTCTTCACGCATGTTGATGACACCGGTGACGCCAATCGCGTGTAGCTGGCGCTGTAGGCGGCGCGCTGGCTGCCCGCCCAACAAAATATTAGGCGTTATCCAGCTGTAGCGCCAAATCGGGCGCCCTAGCAGCTTGCGCCCAAACTTATCTACGGCAGCCATGAAGGTAAGCCGCAAGCCTTGCTGCCGCAATTGTTGAATCAGGCGGCTGATCTCAGTCCATAAGCGCATAGGTCTGTATCGCTCCAATGGTTTCATGATCAAGTTTCTGCGCCGATAGGCACAAGCATCCGAACAGCGTTTGGGATCACATAGGCGCTCACACGGCGCGCCTGTTTCAGTTTCTCGCCGTCATAGCCCACCAACTGCGATGGGCGAATCTCAACCGTGATGTTTTTCCCCTGCCAGTGGCGAATTGGTGATTTAGCAGCCAACCGACTGGGCAAAACGCTCTGAAAGATGCTGAGCGCCATCCGCAGCAGTGCGCCAACGCCTAAGCCTTCGCTGACCACAACATCGAGCAAGCCATCGCTCACACTAGATTCATGCAGCAGCTTCAGACGCTTCATACCGACGTTGGTCGAGTTACAGATCAGGCAGGTGATGCCGCGTACCACATGCGTTTGCCCATCTACTGTGATTACATAGCGCGCCCTGCGGAGCTTTTTAAGCTGGGCAAGGGCATGCTGCACATATGCCAACCGACCATGTTTGCGCTTGGCAGCACGCGGCGCAGTGGCAGTTGCCTGTGCTTCGTAGCCGATGCCCGCCCGCAGCAGAAAGGGCTGGTTATCTAGGCAACCCATATCCACTTGCCGAATGTGGTGTGGCTGCTGGAAGATGAGGTCGAGCGCTTGCCGCAAATCGGTGGGAATACCTAGCTCTGCCGCCATAACGTTGCCGGTGCCACCCGCCAAAACGCCCATCGGCACAGATGAGCCTTTCAGCGCAGTTGCTACCTGTGCCTGTGTGCCATCGCCACCGTAAGCAACCACGAGCTGGCTGCCCGATTCAAGCGCCTGCTTTGCAAAAGAATAGGCGGTCTGCTCAGGGCGGGTGAAGCAGTAGGTAATATCCAGGTGCGGTAGCGCAGCCAGATACTGGCTGATGACGGTCTGTGCTTGGTTTTCCAAGCCCGATACAGGGTTGATGATGACCGTGATCTTTTGGTAGGGAAACGTCATAAAGGCAAGACTCCTCTTCCGTAAAAAGTGAGAGGTCTGCCTTTTCAGGCGACCTCCCGTTGTGCGTCATAGACTATCGTAAGGCGGTCTTAGCGCACCAGACGGCGCCCAAAAAGCAGTGCTGCAACGAACAGCACAAGGAACAGGAAGAACAGTATCTGTGCGATGCCCGCTGCTGCGCCGGCGATGCCACCGAAACCAAACACGGCGGCAACCACAGCCACAATCAGGAAGAAAAGCGCCCAACTTAGCATGAGATTTGCTCCTTCTTAGTCGGTGAATTCCGTAGAACACTATGCTCATGATACGCGCAAAGTGCCGACCGCAAATCCACCGAATGAAGGTATTTCAGACGGGTCAGGTGGCTGCGCTTGTATCCCCCACCTGACCCCTTATAGGGCAGGGTAAATTCTTTAGCTTGTTACGGCAGCATACACTTACTGCGTGGCGCGGTTAGGCAGCGAGAATGTGCAGCGCCCGGCAGCAATGGTGCAAACGGCAATCTCTTGCTCGCCAAAGCGGACGCTAAAGGTGGTCTGCGCCTCGCCGTGAACGCGCCAAAACTGTTTGCTGGGCGCAGTATAGCGAAACGAGGCTTGGGCGCGGCACTCGCTAAAGCGCGTTTCAACTTGCCGTTCGATCCGCCCAACTTTCATGCACCACCCATCGGGAAAACTGCTCGGTTGGCGCGCTGCACCGGTTAACGCCCATTCCACAGCGTTGAAGATATACGGCTCCGCGCCTGCTTGCACAAAGCTGAGATCGAGGATGTTGAGCGTGCGGCGGCTGGTATTGATCAGGTTAAGCTGATCATCATCATAAACGAGCAAAATATCGGTGCTGGGCGCTGTGGCGCTTGGTAAGCTGAACGGCGTGCGGGTCAGCGTGGGCGTGGCAGTTGGCGTCCGCACGACAGTTCGCAGCACGGGAGGTGTTGGTGTGCGGCTAGGCGTCGGCGTGCGGGTCAGCGTGGGCGTGCGCGTGGCAGAGGCGCTTAAAGCGGCACTGCTGTTGGTTGGGCTACTGATCGGGCTAGGCGTGTGGGTCTGTGTGTTGCTGAGAGTCCGTGAAGGGGTGCCGCTAGTGGTTGGTGAGCGCGTTACGGTATGCGTCAGGGTGTGAGTGCTTAGGGCGGTAGGCGTGCGTGTTAGGGAGGGTGTGCGGCTTGGTGTGGCGCTTGGCGTTGTGCCTTGCCCAACCAGCGTTGGTCCGCCAATTTGAAGGGTGGGCAGTGTCTCGGTAGGCGTGGTGGTTGCCGTGCCGCTGGGCAAGACGGCAAGTGCCGTTTCGGTGAGCGCCACGGCGGGTGTTTCAGCCGAACGCGAGAGCAAAAATGCACCAATCACCACAGCGACAACCAGCAGCACAATCAGGATAAGCGGTAGCGCGGAGGCACGGCGCGGTTGGGTCGGCTTGGCAGTTTCGGCAGGTTTGCTAAGCTGCGAAGGGCGCATATCGAGCGTATCGCGGTCGTCTTCCACTTCCACCCAATCATCGGCGGGCGTAAAACGGCGCGAAGCAGATGAGTCGGTTAGCAAGGTTGGCGGCGTGAGCGGCACACCGCGCATAATGGGCAGATGTTCTGTCTCACCACCGAAGAGCGCCAACGCCAACGCACGGGCAAATTCAGCGCCCGTTGCGTAGCGGCGTTCAGGGTCTTTATCGAGTACCTTGAAGATGACTGGTTCCACACCGTGTGGCAAATCGGGCGCAAAGCTGAGCGGCGAAGGTGGCATATCATGCAGGTGCTTCAAGGCGACGCTCATTGCCGAAGGATCGTCAAATGGCACCCTGCCTGCCAGCATTTCGTAGGTACAGATGCCTAATGAGTACAAATCGCTTTGCGCCACGGAATTTTTGGAAGAAACAGCCTGTTCGGGCGCGATGTAGTGCGCGCTGCCGAAGGTATCGCCAAGCGTGCCATCGGAAGCGCTCAGCACCAAGCCGAAATCAGTGAGGACAGCCTGCTTTTGCGGCGTGATCATGATGTTGGAAGGCTTCACGTCGCGGTGGATAACGCCAAGGCTGTGTGCATAATCAAGGGCATCACCAATGCCTTGCACCACACTGATCACTTCGGCGTGGGGCATTCGCATGGCGCGCTCATTGTATTCGCGCAGGACTTGGCGCAGGTCTTTGCCGTCAATGAATGCCATTGCCATAAAGTAGACCAACTCATAATCGCCGAATTGGTAAACCTTCACAATGTTTGGGTGCTGATCCAGCTTGGCAATGGCACGTGCTTCGCGCTCAAAGCGCATTTTATACTCGACCTGATCTGAGGTTGCCAGCTCAGAGTCGATCACTTTTACGGCAGCATAGCGTTGCAGGCGTTCGTCATAGCCCTTATAAACACGCGCCATGCCGCCTTTACCCAAAAGCTCTTGGATAATGTAATCGCCTAATTTTTTTCCGATGAGTGGATCAGCCATTGTGCCTTTACCCGTGACCGCTGCGCCGATGTTTAGCTGTTAAATTAGCGTTTCAACCATTATAACGCGCAGTGGTATTCTTTGCGCTAGGGGCACGCCAATTTTTAGCGAATTCGATAAAAGGTGCCGCCTTCAATTTCACCGTGCAGCATGAAATGTTCATCAGGCAGCCCTGAATCTTGGCGCACCTCTGTTGAGATCAGCTTTTGCGCGTGTGGCACCTGATTTAACAGGCGAAAGGCGTGATGTACCAATGTGCCATTCACACCAAAGCTCAGCACAAACAAATCGCCCTTGCAGATGATTGCCGAATAGCGCAGTTCAGGCAGATCGCCACGTTCGGCGTTGTATTCGATGAGCAACTGATCAAGTTCGCTCAGGGCGTGGATGGCATCGTCTGCCCGTTCAAAGGTTGTGACCAAATTATCGCCGACAATGGCGCGCAGCCTGCCGCCGTAGTCAGCGGTCGCCTCACGCTGAAGGGCAACCCAACGCATCAGGGTGCGGTTGACCGTTTCAATGGGCGCTTCGGTCATAAAGCGGCTCATGCCAAGCAGATCGGCAATACACAGGTAAACGCCACGCTCAATGCCACTCAGCGGATCGGTGACGAGGCGGAAAACGCGCACCGCATCGCTCAGCCCGCGCAGCATAATCTCACCCACCGAGGCAAACTCAAACTCGGCAGTTTTAGCAATATCTTTCACAGTACCTGTCAGGTAGACCATGTTATTCGGGACGTGCTTCTCAAGGCGCACTGCTGTGATAACACCTTCACCGAGTACATCGCCATCTTGCACGACCAGATCGGCGGTGTGGAGCGCCACACGCACGCCTTCAAACCTGCTGCCGCTTGGCAAAACCGTGTGTTCGGAAAAGACTTCTACCACACGCGCCGCGGCGCGCAGTGCATCGCTGGCACTGCGGAAGGTGTTCAGGCTGCCATCGCCGGTAAATTTCACAACGGTGCCACCGTATTGGTGAATGATATGCCGAATAGGCAACATCAAGTCTTCCATCAGGCTGACCAGTTGATCGCGTGAAGCACTGGCGACCAACTCTGTAGAGCCAACCACATCCACCACCATCACAGTGAGCGTCTCCGTTCGCATGGGCAACTATCCTTGTTGAGCAGGCGCGTCAGGCTCAGCAGCAGGCGCGATGTGGAGCGGCAGGCTGAAATAGAAAGTTGTGCCAACGCCTAGCTCGCTGTGGAAGCCGATTTCGCCGCCGTGCGCCTCGACAATACGCTTGGCAATCACCAAGCCTAAGCCCGTGCCTTGCGTATAGCCCGCGGTATCGGCGGCACGGTAGAACTTCTCGAACATATGCTGTTGGCTCTCTTCGCTCATGCCGCGCCCGGTATCTTGCACCTCAAGGCGTGCCAGCCTTGGCGCGTGGTCGCCCTGCAAAATAGGTTTGGCGCGCACGAAAATCTCGCCGTGATCGCGGTTGTACTTAATCGCGTTGGTCAGCAAGTTCAGCACGACGCGCTTCACCTTGCCGCGATCTGCATCGAAGGTGAGCGGATCCGCATCAATGTGGATGACGATATGCCGCTCTGCCGCCTGCTGGCGGACGATCTCAACCGTTTCTTCGATGAGGGAAGCACCGTCGAAATGGCTGGTATCCAGCCGCGCCCGCCCGGACTCAAGGCGCGCCAGATCGAGGAATTCGGTGGTCATGCGTGTCAGCCGATCTGCCTCACCCTGAATAGTAGAAATAATATCACGGCGGCGCGTTTCGGGCAGTTCAGGGCGCATCAGCAGTGTTGTGCTGGCGCGCAAGCCCATCAGTGGCGCACGCAGTTCATGCACCATCTCCTCGATCAAATCGCTCTGTTGAAACAAACGCGCATTTTCGATGGCAATGGCTGCCTGCGCGGCAAGCGTCGTCAGGGTGTTAATGTCATCTTCCGTCCACTGTGCGCCGGCGCGTTTGTTGACTGCCTGCACAACGCCGATCACGCGGTTATGGGCAATCATTGGCACACCCAGCAAGTTGCGCGTCTCAAAATCTATGGTCTCATCCACACCACGAAAGAAGCGCGGATCGTTACGCGCATCTTCCACAAGGCTTGGCTCACCATTCCGCACCACCCAGCCTGCCAAGCTGTTGTCAATTGGCACAATGATCGCCTCCATTGCACCGGGCGTCATGGTCGGCTGTGAGGAAGCCTCAAAGCGCAGTTCGCCCGTTTTGGGATCAATCAGCATGATAGAGGCTGTTTCGGTATCGGTGAGTTCGGTGGCGGCGTGAATAATGCGGTTGAGCAGCGTGCTAAGGTCGAGCGTGGAGTTGAGCTGTCGGCTGATCTCCATCAGGCGCTCATAACGTGCCATCAGTTGTAGGTACTTCTGAATAGCAACATCATTCCCTAGTGTAGGGCTGCCAAAATAAGACGATGTTTGGTCAGACATGGCACATATCCCGCGCTGGCATCCTCAGCGCTCTTGACAAAAGTTTGTATCAGCGGGCTATTATGGCGTAAAGCTATGGCATGTGGCAAATCTTAATCAGGATAGCTCACTCCAAAGCCGCGCTCAGGCTGTAGCGCAGGCTGGGCAAAATCTCGGCAAGGTAGGTGGCAATCAGGCGCGAGACCTTCAGTCCATCATGTGTTTGCCCGCGCACCAGCTCTTGTGTGGTCAGCCAGCGCGTCTGATCATCCGTGGGCAGGTTGAAGCGCACATCCAGCAGTTGATAGAAGCTGTGTTCATAGGCAGAAAGCACATACACACTATCCGAAACGCTGGTTTCGCGGATACCTTCCACCAATGGATACAAGGTGAAATCGCGTCCCGGCAGCAGATGATCCATGAAAAGTTCTTCGCGCAGTTCGCGGATGAGCGTTGCCGCGTTCGAGTCGTCCTCGCGCTCGCGCTTGCCGCCAAGTGGCTGAAATTGACGGGCTGGCTCATCATATTGCATCAGATAGACATCTTCGCCCTTACGGCGCGCCTTGATAATGGCAACCACAGCACGGATCACACGCAGTGGTTGCGGATGTGGCGAGCAAACGCGCCGATGCTGCTCCAATGCCTGTGTGAGCAGCGCACCAATGCCGCTGCACGGCTCATCGGGTGTGCCATGCCACGCGCCCGCTGTTAGCGCATCTTCTTCGACGCAGCGCAGCAGGCTTTGGGCAAAAAATTGAGCGGTGCGCGTGCTGAATGTTTGCCCATCATCGGCGAAGATTCCCAACGCCTTAAACAGATCGCGCAAAGCGTCCTCATAAGTGCTTGGCACAGCCGATGAAGGCTCAGCGTCTGCCTGTTGAGTCAGGCGGCGCAAACTGGCAATCAGCGTCTCAAAGCTCATGGTCTGAAATCTTTCTGCGAGTATCGTTCGGTTGCTAGCTATGCCTACAAACTGTACCACATCTTGGTACGCCTTGCCTTGCACCTTGACCAGTGGCACACATCTGAACATACTTAACACATAAGATGAGGCACAAGGCACACGCGGCAGGGAATGCTATGACTTTTGAACAGACTTTTGGGCGCTTAGATATTGAGGCACAGAAAATCCTACAGGCACTCGCCATCTATGGACGCCCTGTGACAGCCCGTGCAGTGAGCCATCTGTTGCGTCCGTTCCAGCCCACGCTGGATACAATCCGCACAGAGGGGCGCTTAGAGCAGCTTGCCGATGATCATCCACAGTTGGTGCAGCGCGAGACAGGGCATTATTTCCTGACAGCGGAAGACTGCCGCGCTGCCCTTACCACAGTGGAAGAAGGTGAGCCTTCCGACCGCTATGAACGTGGCGAACCACTCTATACGCGCTATACCTTACTCGACCGCGCCGCTGATCACTTCAAGCAGCGCCGCAAGCCACGCAAGGCATGGCAGAGCCTTGAGGACATTTCCGCGCAGCTTGCCGAGTTCGATCTTCGCATCCAAGGTGAGGATTATGAGGTAGCCGCTGCCTTGCTCAACGAAATTTCCTTTAACTATCTGCTGCGCTGGGGGCACCATCGGCTGGTGGTTGAAATGCGCGAACGCCTTGTGGATAAGCTGGATGATCCGAAACTGGCGCAGGCAAATTTAGGTGAACTCGGCAGCGCCTACGCTTATCTGGGCGAAATGGAGAAAGCCATCACCTGCCAAGAGCGTGCGCTTGTGATTGCGCGCCGCACACGAGATCGCGTCAATGAAGGCGTCTGGCTGACGAATCTGGGCAACCGTTACGTAAATCTTGGGCAGACGCCACGTGCCGTGCCGTACTATGAACAAGCGCTCGTCATCGCCCGTGATCAGCGTGATAGGCGCGCTGAAGCGCTTAACATCGCCTCGCTTGGCACTTGCTACGCCTATCTTGGGCAGATGGAAAAAGCCATTGAATACTATGATCAGGGGCGCGGCATTGCCCGTGAACTGAACGATTTGAGCATGGAAGGCTTTTGCCTGAGCAATTTGGGCAACATCTACGCCTCGCTTGGGCAGGCAACACGCGCTATCGCTGCTCACGATCAGGCGCTTGAGATTGCCCGCCAGATGGGCAGCCGCGTGGAAGAAGCACGCCGACTGGGCAGCCTTGCCGATGCACTGATCATCGGTGAACATTATGCAGAGGCAATTGACAACCTGCAACTTGGTTTGCAGCTAGATGATGAAACTGGTTCGGCACGCGGCAAAAATTATAAAGGCTCATCTCTGGCGCGTGCTTACCTGTTGCAAGGTGAGTTGGCACAGGCACGCGCTGCGGCTGAAGCGGCACGCCTTTACGACACACCGCAGAACAATCACAATGTGACGGCAATCCTGGGCGTGATTGCCGTCCGTCAGGGCGATGAAAATGCCGCACGGGATGCCTTCACAGAGGCAATTGAGCAGGCGCGCATTGCCCTTGAACACAATGAAAATAATCAGGATGCGCTTGCCGCGCAAGGCTTGGCATTCAGCGGGCTGGCAGTGGTTGGCGCCGGACCGCGTGCCACCAACCTAGAGGCGGCAATCACTGCTTATCGGGCTGCCTATCAGGCAAACAACGGTGCGGGCTTGGCAGCGCTTTCCACACGCCTTTTCGATGCACTTGCCGCCGCTGATCCCGAAGGGCGGATCGCCAGCGTGCGCGCCGCCATTACGGGCGGTTAGGCGGGCGGCAGGCATCTTCGCAGACAGGGCGCCCAAACAAACGGTTGATGGCGTACCGCCGCCGCGCAATCCAGCCATAAATGCGCCTGCCAAGCCACGCAATGGGTGGCAAATGCAGGATTGGCGTCAGCCATGCCAGCAGGGGGGCATGGTGCGCCATGTGGCGCACGCCTTCATAGCCTGTGTAGAGCGCGCCATTCGGTGCAATCACATGAATAGCGCCGAGTGCTGCGCTGCGCTCTACCTGCGGAAAGCGCCGCTGCACGCGCTCCCACGCCTGCACGTCTATGAATTCAAGCCGCTTGCGCCAATCCAGCCGTTGCCACAGCCGCACTGATTTCACGCACAGCACACACATGCCATCATAAAGCACCGCGGTGCGCGGTATGGTCTGATCACTCATTCGACGATCACCGCTGTGCCACTGGCACTCACCATCAACATACTGCCGTTTGCGCCGACTGTTTCAAAGTCCAGATCAACACCGATGACGGCATTCGCGCCCATTTGCGCTGCCTGTGCAATCATCTCATTAATGGCAGACTGTTTCGCTTCCGTCAACGAACGCTCATAGCTCTTGGCGCGCCCGCCAAGAATATCGCGGAAACCTGCACCAATATCGCGGAATATATTCGCGCCGAGTATTGTCTCGCCGCTGACCAACCCTAGATACTTGCGAATGGTCTTGCCTTCTAAAATGGGCGTTGTCGTTACCAGCATAAGTGTTCTCCCTCTTTTCAAAGATCGCAGAAAGCCGCCGAGTTGACCACTTCTACACGCGCCTTGCCCATCTGCGCTATAATGGCAACCATGAGAAAGCGTGTTTCCCTACCCCTAAAGGATGTTCATCTGTGACACCAACCGTTTTGATTGCTGATCTGCACCGTTACGAAGGGCAGACCGTCACTGTGCGCGGCTGGCTCTATGATCGCACTGACAAGGGCAAACTGCAATTTTTGAAGGTGCGGGATGGTTCGGGCATCGCACAGGCAGTTGCCTTTCAGAAAGAGCTGCCCGAAGCAACCTTTGAGGTACTCCGCAGCCTTTCCCAAGAATCCTCACTGATCATCACAGGCACAGTGCGCGCCGATAAGCGTGCGCCGGGCTATCCGGGCGGCTACGAGATCGGTATTAGCGATGCTCAAGTTATCCAAATTGCTGATGAGTATCCGATCACGCCCAAAGAGCATGGCGTCGAGTTCCTGATGGATCACCGCCATTTGTGGGTGCGTTCTTCACGCCAGTGGGCAATTTTACGCATTCGCGCCACCGTGATCAACACCATCCGCAACTGGTTGGATGACAACGGCTACCTGTTGGTGGATACGCCGATCATCACGCCTGCTGCTGGTGAATCCACCACCGAGCTTTTCGAGATCACCTACTTTGAAGATAAGGCGTATTTGGCGCAGACCGGGCAGCTTTACAATGAAGCCAACATGATGAGCTTTGGTAAAGTTTACTGCTTCGGACCGACTTTCCGTTCGGAAAAATCTAAGACACGCCGCCACCTGACCGAGTTTTGGATGGTTGAGCCTGAGATGGCGTTCTTCTCGCTGGAAGACCTAATGGACATGGAAGAACAGTTCATCAGCGCTATTGTCGGGCGCGTGCTTGAAAAGCACCGCATGGAGCTAGACATCCTAGAGCGCGACACCACCTTCCTAGAGCGCGTGAGCGCACCCTTTCCGCGCATCAGCTATGATGAGGCAGTGGCGCGCCTGAACAAACTTGCCGCCGAAACGGCTGATCCTGAACAGCAGGCAGCCCTTCGCATCGAGTGGGGCAACGATTTCGGCTCGCCGCACGAGACGGCGCTGACCCAGCAGTTTGATCGCCCAGTGTTCGTCTACCACTACCCAACGGCAGTGAAGGCATTCTATATGCAGCCGGTGGCAGATCGCCCTGAGGTTTGCCGCAGTGTAGACCTGCTGGCGCCGGAAGGCTATGGCGAGATCACTGGCGGCAGCGAACGCATCTACGACCGCGATCTGATCGAACAACGCATCGCACACATCGGCATCAACCGCGAAAATTACGCCTGGTATCTTGACCTGCGGCGCTTTGGCAGCGTGCCACACGCCGGCTTTGGCTTGGGTGTGGAGCGCACCGTTGCATGGCTGTGCGGCTTACCACACATCCGCGAGACGATTCCCTATCCGCGTATGCTCAAACGCATGTATCCATAACGTTTTAGAAAGGCAGCTAAAATCATGTTTCAAACCGTAACGGTCCCGGGCTTCACCATTGACATCACCGCATTGATCACATGGGTGATTATCGGCTTGATTGCCGGTGTGCTGGCAAGCACTTTGGTGCGCGGCAGGCGCTATAGTATGCTCTCCAGCCTGATCATTGGCTTGTTGGGCGCGTTCGTCGGCGGCTTCTTGTTCAGCATCCTCAATGTCGGTGTGCCAGCCGATTTGCAGGGCGGCATTACCATCCGCTGGATTGATATTATCGTGGCATTCATCGGCGCGGTAATCGTGCTGCTCATCTACGGCGTGTTGTACGGTTTCCGTCGGCGTTAACCTGCTTGAGGGCATATGGCGGCACTTTCCCTGCGCGAACAACGCACACGCCTAAGCGCACTCTTGGACATTACCAGTCCGATTGATGCGCCAACAGCATACTACGCGCTCTATCACGATCCGAAACGCTCGGCGCTTGCCCTACGCACCGCTGATAATGGCACGCCGCTAGGCTTCGTCGGGCGCTTTCAGACGGGCGTTGATCTGTTTCGCCCGTTGGTGGTGATGGCCTGTCGCCAAGCGGAGATTGCCGCCGATCTACTTGCCGAGTCGCTAACGGTTGGGCGGCAATACCTCTTTTTCAGCAACCTGAATCAGCTTAACCTTGTGGGTGGCAGTTTGCAGATGAGCAGCGAGCGCATCCTCTCCATCTACGTGCTGGATTTGGCGCGCTTCAAGCCCGAGATCAATGTGTTGGTGCAGTTCAAAAGCACGCCCGACGGCACGCCACGCGCCGAGATCAGTAACGGTGGCTATCGGGCGACGGCAGGTGTCAATTGGCAATCGCCGGGCTTTGCCGAGCTGTACGTGCAGACCGATCCGGAGGTGCGCGGGCGCGGCTGGGGACGCAGTGTGGCAGCCGCCTGCACCGAGCGTGTGCGCGCCAGTGGACGCCTGCCGATCTATCTGGTAGAGCCGAGCAACACCGAATCGGTAAAGCTGGCGGAGAGCATCGGCTACCGCGATACAGGTGCGCGCCAAATCTTTGCTGAGGCGGTTTATGTTGGGCATCCTGCCCGAAAGGAAGCGCATCTGTGAGCGTCAAAGCCTCTATGCAGATGACGGAAGGGTTCTTGTGGGGCTGCGCCACAGCCGCCCACCAGGTTGAAGGTGATTCGGTAGACGACTGGTCGCTTTGGGAAGAAGGTGTGGGCAGAATCTACCAAGATCAGCGCAGCGGCGCCGCCTGTGAGTGGTGGCGGGGGCGCTTTGCCGAAGATTTTGACCGCGCCGCTACCATGCGGAACAACGCGCAGCGCATCTCGGTGGCATGGAGCCGTATTGAGCCGACCGAAGGGCAGTTTGACGAGGCAGCGCTAGGGCGCTACCGCGAGATGCTCTTAGCGCTGCACGAGCGCGGCATGAAGCCAATGGTCACACTGCACCACTTCACCAACCCGATCTGGTTTGCAGATCGCGGCGGCTGGCAAGCAGATGATGCGCCGTCGCTCTTTGTGCGCTATGCACGCCGTGTGGTGGAGTCGCTGGGCGATTTGTGTGCGCTGTGGTGTACCATCAACGAGCCAATGGTGCTTGCCACACAAGGCTACCTGTTCGGCTACTGGACACCGGGCATCAAGCGCCTGAAGGCAGCCGCACAAGTTGCCGCCAACCTGCTGCGCGCACATGCCGCCGCCTACCACGCCATTAAAGCGGTGCAGCCCAACAGCCAAGTTGGCTACGCCCATCATCATCTTGGCATTCAGCCGAAAGCGCCTGCCTTCTGGAATCGCTTTGCTGCCCAAGCCGCTGATCAACTCATGAACAACGCCTTCAACGATGCCTTCCTGACCGGCGTCTTCAAGCTGCCGTTCAGCCAACCGGTGACGGTTGCCAGCGCCAAAGGTGCCTTGGATTGGCTTGGCGTGCAATACTATCAAGAGCGCTTAGCAACCTTCAATCCGCTGAAGCTAGGCAATGCCATCGGCACGCAAAAGCCGCCAGGCGTGCCAGTCGGTCCCGATGACTGGGGCGGCATTGTGCCTGAGAACTTGTTCAAGGTCATTGAACGGCTCTATAAGCGCTATGGCAAGCCCATTTACGTCACCGAGAGCGGTGTGCCTGATCCTGATGATACGCTGCGTCCGCGCTACCTTGCGGAGAGTGTGCGCGCTATTTGGCGGGCGCTTGGCTTCAATTATCCTGTGCAGGGCTATTTCTTTTGGTCGCTCTTGGATAATTTCGAGTGGGCAGAAGGCTATGATCCGCGCTTTAGCTTTGGGCTGTTCCGCACCAACTTTGAGACGCAAGCACGCACGCAGCGCATGAGCGCCGTCCTTTACCGCGAGATTTGCGCGCACAACGGCATCAGCGCCGAGATTATCGCGCAGTATGTGCCAGACCTGCTGCCGAAACTCTTTCCCGGTGCGCCAGGCGCGCCACAAGTGCGCCTAAAAGAGCGCTTCTAAGGGGCAGGGCGCGCCGTCGGCGTGAAGGTTGCTGTGGGCGTTGGGTTGCGCGCCGTGATGGTCACTTCCACCACATTATTCGGGATGACCACATTCTCGCCGCTGAAGCCTTCGCGTGCGATGGCTGCCTGCAACGCCACCTGATGCACACCGACGCCTAGCCCATTCAGCGGCGCGAAAACGCGCACATCGTCTGCGCCGAGTGCCTCAAGCGCCACCTGTGCGCCGCGTACAATGATATTGACGCGCTCAGGCTGCACCGTGATTGTGAAGTCCGCCGGATCAATGCCCTGCACCTGCACCGGAATGTTCGTGAACTCACGGCTGCCTTGCACTGCCTCAATCTCTACTGTCACGGCAATATCACGTGCTTCCAAAAGCACAACGCCTGTCGGCACACTTAGGCGCACCGTTTGCGTGAACGTCTCGGTACGGTTGCTCAGATCAATTGGCTCAGTGAAGATGACACCGTTCAGCGCTTCGATCACACGGCGATTGCCACGTACAAAGACGCGGCGCGGCGACCACGTCTGATTCACACGCAGATAGCCGCTCGGCAGGTCACCAATCAGGCGCGGCTCTATGGCGAGTTCGGTCACATCAGAGCGCTGCTGCACGTCTACCGTCACGGCAACTTCCGTTGGTGTAAGCGTCACATCGGTAATCGTGCGCCCGTCTTCATCCACCGCGCTAAGCGGCACAGTCACCGTGAAAATGCCACGCTGATTTTGCACATTCACCCTTGCTTGAACTGCCGTCACCTGTGCGACACGCTCTGCGGCACCCACGATCAGCACTTCGGTCTGCGCCGGCACCGCCGTCACGGTATAGCCAATTGGCGCCTCCTGATCAAAGCGGATGCTAATATCCTTAAGTTGCTCGGCGCGGCGCGCCAACTGCACGCTGATGCGGCTTGGCTGAACGCTTACCACAGCTGCGCCGCGCACCTCAGCAGAAAGCAGACCGCTCAGCTCGATTGTGTAAGGCTCAGGGCGCGGCGTTAAGTTAGTTAAATCTGCCACGACCTTCACATTCCGCAGTTCCAGCACCTCTAGCGTGGTTTGCAAGCCACGCACGGTGACTTGGGCAGTCGTCGGTGGACGGTTTGCCACAATCAAGCCTTCATCATAGCGTATCTCAATTGGCACTTGCCCATTCAGGCGGCGCTGTTCAATCGGATCGCGGGCAGCCAACGCCGCATACCAGACCACAAACGCCAACAGCAGCGAACTGATCAGCCAGCCGATGTTATCTAAGGCAAAGCGCAGGGCGGAGCGCCGCTGTTGCATGGTGTGTCCTTTCTGGGCGTGTGCCGCTGGTGGAAGGTTGAGCGCGTCATCACTACTATAACGCGCTCCCGAATGCTTTACCGCACACGCAGGCGTGAAAGTGTCACGAAATCTTCCGCCTGTGCGCCATCAGGCGTCAGGACGCGCAGGCGAACAAACTGCTGCCCTTCAGCACTTTCGTGCAGCACATACATGCCGACGATCAGCGTCCAATCGCCGTTAGGTGTGCCTTCGCGCACCGTGAGCGTGTGCTGATCTACGATAACCTCGTCGGCTGCCCATGTGCTGGTTGGGCGCGTCCACGCAGCGGGCATTCCGTCACTTTGCGCGTAGACGTTGGTCGTATTCGGCTGCACCAACTGCGCGAACACACGGTAGTCGGTGCTGAGTGGGCGCAGCCGCTGCCAATAGAGCGTTAGCGTGATCGGCTCACCTTCGGCGGCGGCAAATGGCTGCACAGCATAGCCGATCAGTGCCACGGCATCGCCTAAATTAACGCGCATCGGATTCGGGATGGCAGAATCCGCTTGGCGCGGCAGCACACGCACCCTGCCCAGTTTGATGCGATTCTCGGTCGCCTCACGTCCCGCCGCGATCATGCGTTCGCCCGTCTTTAGGTCATAGAAGCCTAGCCAAATCGTCAGGTCTTGCGGCGCGTAGGCGTGTTCAGGCAGGCGCACAGCAAACTGGTTCAACCAATGCTGATCAATGTACTGCATCTGGCTGGTTGCCCACAAACCATTCCCTAAAAAGACATCGCGCTGTGCCACAATGGTGCCGTCGGCGTTCTCAAGGTGGAGGAAGGCGCTCCAATCGCGGCGCATGGCTGCCGTTTGCTGAAAAGCAACCCAGAACTCTACGTATTCAGCAGGCTGCGCTTGCAAGTCCAAATCACGCCAGCTATAAAAAGCAAGCGACGGTTGCTGCGGTGATTCAGGCTCGGCAAAAGTCAGGACGGCGCGCCAGTCGGAATCAGGTGGGAAGGGTGAGAGCATCGGCGGACGGTAGGCAAAGGCAATTGTAATCAAGCCCGTGGCGGCCGCCGCAACATGCCACGCCGCCACGCCGCAGCTCAGCCACCTGCCGCCGATCCGCCCTATGCCAAGCGCTAACCACAGGCTGATCGGCGCAATGGCAGCGAACATCAAGCGCCCTTGCGATGCCCACGTCTCGCTTGTCCAGCGCAGCAAGCCACCAAACAGCACCACAATCCACAGCACTGTGACGGCACGCGCCAGCCACAGCGCGTTCACCTGCCGAAGCGGCTTGCCAAAGGCGCTCACCACAAGCCCTAGCACGCCAACCGCCGCCACGCTGTTAAAAATGGTATAGATGAATTCGGCAAATGGCACATTCACGCCGCCGAAGAAGCCCCAATAGCTCATCAGGAAAGTGTGGCGCTCTGCCCATAGCTGTGCGGCATTGGCAGGGATTCCGCGCCTGCCCACAATATCCAGAAAAATATTCAGCCCAGTTGGATCGCCGTAGAGCTGCCAATTGCGGATATACCACCACGCGCCGATCAAAATCGTCAAGCCGCCTGTGATCGCTGCGCCGATCAGGAAGGCGCGCCAACTGCGGATGCGGTAAGCGTTCAACGCCAGCACCGCCGCGATGATCGGCAGCAGAAAGCCGATGTTGAACTTGGCAAGCATTCCTGCGCCGCTTAGCGCGCCGATCAGGATCAAATCGCGGAGAGGTGGTGCGTCGCTCCGTTTGAGCAGGCGTGCGATGCACAGCAAAAGCGCCGTCGCCAACAGGGTAGAGAGGTTGTCGTTATTCACACTGGCGCTGATGAACAAGAACATCGGGTTGAAGGCAGTGATCGCCATTCCTAACAGTGCAACGCCTTCACGGTCGGGAAAGAGTTCACGTCCCAGCCGATAGGTCAGCCATACAGTCAGCGCGCCTAGCGCCACCGAGAACCAGCGCGAGAGGTAGATCGCCAATGCCGCGCCGCTGAATACAGTGCGGCGCGCCGCTGTGTGAATGGTCATGTTGGTGTTGCGATCTGGCACCACCACGCCAATATCCGCGTGCGGATTGATATACCTGATTTGCGGTAGATCGCTTGTGTCTACCCAGAAGGTGAGCGCAGCCGCCAGCATGTAGTAGAGTGGCGGCTGGCTGCCCTCTTGCCGCCATGCCGTTTCGATGCCCGCTTGCTGCACAGGCAGCCCAAACCCATTGTTGGCGATGTACTGCACCATCGGGTAGTGCCACAACTCATCGGATGCTTCCAAGAGCGGTGTCACAAAGCTGTAGAGTAATGCAAACAAGAAATAGGTGATTAAAATGAGGCGTGCCAGTGGAGTCATAAATCGGCGTTTCCGGTCAGCACTTCAAGAAAGAAATCGGCAGTGCGCTGGGCGATGCGCGTCCAGGTGAACTGCTCTGAGAGCAGGCGCGCATAGTCGCTGAGCCGCATTCGCAGCTTAGCGTCTATTGCCAACGTCCGAATTGCCTCGCCGAGTGCTTCGGGCTGTTCCGGCGGCACAAGGTAGACATGGTCGCCGTGATGTAATTCGGGCATGGGCAAGGCGGGCGTGCTGGTGATGATTGGGCAGCCATGCGCCAAACCTGCCATGAATGATCCGCGTCGGAAGGAGACTCCATCTACATAGGGCAGCGCCAACATATCGCACGCCAGCAGGTGCGCGCTGACGGCGGCGCTCTCCACAAAACCGGTGCGTTTGACGCGCTCACGCAGGTGCAGGCGGATAATCAGATCGTCTACGCTTTCAGCATAATCGGCATTGGTTGGGTCGCTGCTGCCAACGCGCCCACCGATCAAGATCAGGTAGGCGTTTACGCCTTGCCGCACCGCGTGTGCCACGCCGCGCAGCAGGCAAGCAGCGCCTTTGCTGGCATTTAGAAAGCCAAAATAGCCGATCAAGATGCCGTCGGCGGGAATGCCAAGCGCAGCCCGTAGCGCGGCACGGTCGTAATCTGCGGGCGGCGTCGGCGCGATGTTAGAGCCAATCGGGATGCGGCGGACAGGGGCGATGCCTTGTTCTTCGGCAAGCTGCTGCTCATCCTGAATATTCGTGACAATAACGCCTTTGGCAGTGCGGGCAAGGTTGAGCAGTGCCTGATAGCGCAAGCCGCCGGCTTTAGGGAACAGATATGGCACAAGTAAATCGTGAAAGGTAGTAATGGTGGCAAAGTTGCTCAGGCGGCTGGGCAGCAAATGTACCAGCGGCGCGCTTTTGCCAAAGGCGGCTGCTTCATACTGAATGTTGACAGCTTCTAGGCGGTGCTGCTGTGCCCAACGTTGCGCTTGCATCAAGGCTGCCCAATTCCAATCGCGCACTTCGCCCGCCACGCGGATACCTGCCTCGCTGGCGTGGCTTGCCTGTTGGTGGGTCAGGATATGCACTTCATGCCCAAGCCCTGCCAATGCCACTGCCAGTTCGCGGGTGAAGGCGCCCACGCCGCCTTCCATAGGTGGGTATTCGCCGGTGATAAAGCCAATTCGCATGGTTAACCTTGCGTGTCTAGCTGCTGGTAGCACAATCAAAGGTAGCGGTAAAGTACGCCTATTTTACCCACAGACTGCACACATTGGCTACTCTGAAAGTGCCTGAGAAGTGGTGGAGTGTAGCGCATTTTGTAGGGTGGCTGCACGGGACTGATAAGTTCGACCCGCGCAACCGTTTTGTCGGGGAGAGTGAGATGCCTTCCATCCGAGCCGGTGCAACGGACGGTGATCACCTATCATGCGCTTGTGCTGTAGTCATTCCGAAACCATGTCTCAACTTGCCGCATGATCTGCTCGGCAATGGCAGCCCGCTGCCCATTGACAAGGCATCCTTCAAAGTGGGCATTGAGTTGTTCAGCGGTGAAGCTCTCTGGTGCGCCAATGGCAACTAGCTGCGTGCGGGGCAGTTCGTCGCCCCATGCCTCGCCAAGTGTGTAAGAAGCGCGGCTGCCCACCACTTGCAACACCACGCGCCGTTCAGGGGCTTCCTTCATATAGACCACGCCCTTACAGCGGAAAATGCCAACGGGCAAACTGCTCACAGCGCGCTTGAGTGCCTGCATGGAGAGCGGCACGTGCTGCGTCCAACTCCATGCATTGTAGACAAGCGTATGATCGTGATCATGGTGATCGTGATCCGCCTCAGCATGGTCGTGATGGTCATGCTCATGGTCTACTGGTACGCCTGCCTCGTGTACATGAATATCTTTGCTTTGGCGCTCCAAGAGCGCCTCTGGTGCGTAACGTCCCACGCCGAACACCAGCTCAAGCGGCACCTGCCCATAAGTCGTCTCAATAATGCGCGCACGTGGATATGTCCAGCGCGTTTTGAGTGCCTGCACTTGTTCAGGCGTAACCAAATCTGTCTTGTTAATCACGATAATATCTGCCGTTACAAGCTGTTCGTAGGCAAGGTAGGAATCGTTGCCCTTCAGATGCTGAAACTGTTCGGCATCTACAACAGCGATGATGCTATCTAGCCGCAGAATCGGGCGCAGTTCGGGCAGCAAAAACGTTTGGGCAACCGCGACAGGATCAGAAACGCCGCTTGGCTCAATAATGATGTATTCCGGCGGTTCGTCGCGGCTGACTAATTGCAACACTGCACGCAGCAGATCACCACGAATGGTGCAGCAGATGCAACCGTTGGCAAGGTTGATCATATCATCACCTTGCACGCCAACCACAAGCTGCGCGTCAATGTTGATCGCACCAAAGTCGTTGACCAAGACGGCGATTCGTAAGCCATGGTCAGCGTGCAAAATGTGATTCAACAGCGTAGTTTTGCCTGCACCTAAAAAACCTGTTAGTAGCGTAATTGGAATCGGTTGTGGTTCACTCATATAGCACTTCCTTTGCTTGGTGATGCACAGCATACGCAGTTGGCGGGATGCGTGCGGCGCGGTGCATTTTCGATTGGCGGCGGCATTTCGCTGCGGCGCGTGAAAAAGCTGGCAAACGTCATTTGCCGTTGGCAGGGCATGCCACACAGTGGGCAAGCAAGCGGATCATCCACCGCTTCGACAGAGCGGCGCTCCTCGATTTCAATAGCACACTCAGGGCAGATAAAAACATAGAGAGGCATGGCAACTACACCGCTCGATAATTTTGATACATTGTATCATTATCTGCTGACTCTGTAAAGTGTTGCACACAACGCCTTGACGAAATAAATGAGATTTAGTATCATTTACTCTATTCAAAGGGCTAGAGGATATCTCTTATGCAAATGAACCATGCGCCACTGCCTGTGACAGTACTTTCAGGTTTTCTCGGTGCGGGAAAAACCACTGTCCTGAATCATGTCTTGAACAATCGGCAAGGGATGAAGGTCGCCGTCATTGTCAACGACATGAGCGAAGTGAACATTGATGCCCAGTTGGTGCGTGAAGGTGGTGCAGCACTCAGCCGTACCGAAGAACGCTTAATTGAGATGAACAATGGCTGCATTTGCTGTACATTGCGCGATGACTTGCTGCGCGAAGTGGCAGCCCTTGCCCGCGAAGGGCGCTTTGATTACCTGCTGATCGAATCAACGGGCATCTCGGAGCCACTGCCGGTTGCCATGACTTTTAGTTTTGAAACGGCCGAGGGCGAATCACTTGGACAGTTGGCAAAACTGGACACCATGGTGACGGTCATTGATGCTTACAACTTCCTGCGTGATTACGGCTCGGCAGATATGCTGCATCAGCGCGGCATGGCAACCGGTGCTGAAGACCAGCGCACGGTGGTTGATTTGCTCATTGATCAGGTTGAATTTGCCAACATCATCTTGATTAACAAGATTGATTTGGTCACGGTGGCTGAGCTTGAACGCTTGAAAGGCATTCTTCACCATTTGAATCCAGAGGCGCGCCTGATCGAATGCCGTGAAGGTGCCATTGATCCTGCGAAAATTCTTGCCACTGGCAGCTTTGATATGGATCGCGCCGCACAATCTGCCGGTTGGCTAAAAGAGCTACAAGGGCAGCATGTGCCAGAGACCGAAGAATATGGCATCACAAGTTTTGTCTACCACGCTCATGCACCTATGCATCCTGAACGCTTTATGAAACTGCTCCGCAGTGGCACATTGGCACAGGTTCTGCGTGCGAAAGGCTATCTATGGCTTGCCACACGCGATTATCCAGTGCTGTACTCACAGGCAGGCGGTGTAAAGCGGATGGGCGCCTCCAGTTTTTGGTGGGCAAGCGTACCCGACGATCAGCGTCCCGCTGATGATCCCGAATTTCAGGCATACCTTGCCAAGTATTGGCGTGACCCTTACGGAGATCGGCGGCAAGAAGTCGTTTTCATCGGTGTGCATATGGATCAAGCAGAAATCACGGCACGTCTTGAGTCATGCTTGCTCACACCGCAAGAAATTGAGCGCGGCAAGTGGCACACCTTACGTGATCCCTTCCCTAAATGGCGTTAGGCAGAAAGGCTACCTTTAATGGCAAAAAAAGATGTTCGCATCGTCATCAAGCTGGTTAGCACAGAAAGCGGGCATGTTTACTACTCGCAGAAGAGCAAGCGCAACGACCCACAGCGGCTTGAACTGCGTAAGTATGACCCGATTCTGCGGCGGCACGCGCTCTACCGCGAGTCACGGTGATGCATCTTCTGCCCTTAGGCGCATAATCCTGTGTGCCTAAGAGACTAGGCGCGGTGCGTTAGCAGGCGCAAGCCGTTCAACACCACGATGATCGTGCTGCCCTCATGCCCAATAACACCCAGCGGCAGCGCCAAATTAAAGCCGAGCGCGCCAATAACCAGCACCACAATCACGCCCAGCGAGAAGGTGATGTTCTGGAACATGATTCGGCGCGCACGGCGGCTCAGGTGCATGGCATAAGCAATGCGGCTCAGATCATCTGCCATCAGCACCAAATCAGCAGTTTCGAGGGCAACGTCCGTGCCAGCGGCGCCCATCGCAATCCCAATTGAGGCAGAGGCGAGCGCTGGCGCATCGTTGACGCCATCACCAACCATTGCCACCTTGCCGTAAGTTTGCATCAGCGCCTTGACGGCTATCACTTTGTCCGCTGGCAACAGCTCGGCACGCACTTCATCCGCGCCAACACGCGCTGCAATGGCGTTTGCCACACGCTGATTGTCACCCGTTAAGACGATCACTTTTTGGATGCCCTCAGCGCGCAGTGCCTGTACAAAAGCAGCTGCATTCGGGCGCAGCGTATCCGCTACACCGATCACACCTACCCAACCGCGCTCACGGTGATGCACAATTAAAGCGCTCTTACCCTCGCTTTCAAGCTGATCGCGCTGTGCGCTAATCTCCGGCGGCAGCGACAGCCCTTCGGCATTCATCAGGCGTTCTGTGCCAACCAGCACTTGTGCCGAGTCCAGCATAGCACGTACACCTTGACCTGGAATCGCCTCAAAATGCTGCGGCTCGTGGATCGGGATAGCTTCAGCTTTGGCGGCTGCCAAAATGGCAAGCGCAATTGGATGCTCGGAGCGCACTTCGGCACTTGCCACAAGGCTGAGCAAGTCAGCACGCGAGATGCCGTTTGGCAGCGCGTCGGTCAGGCTAAGTTTGCCTGTGGTAAGCGTACCCGTTTTATCAAAAGCGACCGCCTTAATGGTCGCCATTTGCTCAAGGTAAGCGCCGCCTTTGAACAGGATGCCACGCCGTGCGGCGTTCGCAATTGCCGAGAGGATCGCCGCTGGGATTGAGATGACCAACGCGCAGGGTGAAGCAACCGTGATCAGCACCATAGCACGGTAGAAGTTTTCGTTGAACTCTACGCCGAACAGCAGGGGCGGCAGCACAATATAGAGCGCCACTGCCAAAATGACGAATAATGCGTAGCGCTGCTCAAAGGCTTCCATGAAGCTCTGCGTTTTAGCGCGGCTCTCTTGGGCATTTTCCACCATCTGGATGATGCGCGAGAGGGTGCTTTGGCTGGCAAGGCGCGTCACACGCACATCCAGGCTGCCATTCTGGTTCACGGTGCCAGCGAAGACCTCATCGCCGACTTGTTTATTGACAGGCATAGACTCACCCGTGATAGCAGCTTGGTCAACGCTGCTGCTACCCTCGATCACCTCACCATCAATGGGCAACCGTTCGCCGGGCTTGATCAGCACCACATCACCAATTTGGAGCGACTCAATCGGCAGCACAGCCGATCCCTCACCACGCCGCACCGTCGCTTTATCAGGGCGCAGCTTGAGCAGCGCACGAATGGCGTTACGGCTGCGATCCATTGCATAGGCTTGCAGCACGTTGCTCAGCGAAAACAGAAAGAGCAAGATCGCGCCTTCGTGCCATTGGTTAACAATTGCCGCGCCGGTGGCTGCCAACACCATCAGCAAATCTACGTTGATCTCGCGGTGCAGCAGGCTTTTTACGCCTTCAATCACGCCGAAGGTGCCGCCAAAAAAGTAGGAGAGCAGGTTAAAGACGAGCGTTAGGCTTTCGGGCGCGTCCAGGCGCTCGCTGAGCAAGCTGGCAGCGATGTTGAGGGCAGTCAGCACCACAAAGGCACGCTCTAGGCGCTCTGTGGAAAGGAAGGCGGGCAGACGTAGGGTGTTGGTTTCTGTAGTAGCCGTGTTTGGGGTGCTAAGGCTGTGTTCGGTCATAAGTATCTATACCCTATGTGTTGTTGATCGGGCAGCAGGTGGGCAACCTGCCAAGAATTTCACAGCATTGAAACATCAGTTTAACATGGGTGAAGTTAATTGGCAATACGTCAGAGCCTATGGGTGAAAAGCATGGCTCTAGGAACAATCACAATTGCGTGGGGTTTATCGCGTTCAGCGTGTATACCGCGATCTTCAGCACGCCCTCACGCAAAAATTCTGGTTTTCGCTATAATTGGCTATACAATCACGCAAAGGCGGGTGCTTATGACTCACTATATCCTAACTGTTGATGACGAACCTGACGTACTTGGCACGCTTGGGCGCGCCCTGCGGCGTGAGGGCTATGAGGTTGGGCAGGCACTTTCGGCGCAAGAAGCATGGCAGAAAATTGTGAACCGCCGCCCGGACTTGCTCATCCTCGATATTACCATGCCCGGTATGGACGGGCTGGCGCTCTGCAAACAGCTTCGCAGCGATACGCGCTATATTGACCTGCTCATTTTATTTCTCACCGCGCACACCCAAACCGACGATGTGATCGCAGGCTTGGACGCCGGCGGCGATGACTATGTGACCAAACCCTTTGAGTTAACCGAACTGAATGCCCGCGTGCGTGCGCTGCTGCGCCGCCACCAACGCTCTGAGGCAGACAATGTGATCCTTGAGATCGGCAACGTGCGCCTCGATTCATCCACCTATCAGGTGCAGATTGACGAACATGCTGTGCAGCTCACCGCCACGGAACACAAATTGCTGCGCTATCTGATGGAGCATCCCAATCAGGCGCTCTCGCCTTTCCGCCTGCTGGAGGCAGTTTGGGACTATCCGCCACGCACAGGCGACCCTGACCTCGTGCGCGCTCACATTCGCAATTTGCGCGCTAAGCTGGGCGATGAGGCAGACGCTAACCGCTTCATCCGCACCATTCACGGCGTGGGCTATATGGTTGCGCCGCTGCCACAAACCTAAAGGCTTGGGCGGTTTGTGCGCCACCCAACCTATTTCAACAGCGCTGTAATGTGATCGGGCGATTCGGCAAGGCGCACGCCCGCTTGCCGCAGTGCCTCGATCTTCTCATCATAGCCGCCGATTTCATCTTCAATGATCGCGCCGGCATGTCCCATGCGCTGATTTTTGGGTGAGGTTTTCCCAGCAACGTATGCCACAATCGGTTTGGTCATTTGCTCACGGATGAAGCGTGCCGCGTGCTGTTCGCCCATGCCGCCGATCTCACCGATCAACACGATGCGATCCGTGTGCGGATCCTCCTCAAAGAATGCCAGCACATCTACAAAGTGTGTGCCAGAGACCGTATCGCCGCCCAAGCCGATGCAGGCGCGCTGCCCGATTCCGCTGCGTGTAAGCGCGTCGGTTGCCTCGTAGAGCAACGTGCTGCTGCGCGAGACCATGCCAACACTGCCCGCTAAGGTGATATGCGTCGGAATAATGCCTAGCTTAAGTTGACCAGGCACAATCAAGCCCGGTGAGCTAGGTCCGAGCAAGCGCGTTTGGCTGGCAGCCAACGCACGCCGCACATGCATCATATCGCGGATGGGAATATTCTCGGTGATGCATACGATCAACGCCAGATCAGCGCTGATCGCCTCATACAGAGCATCTACAGCAGCGCGTGGCGGCACAAACATGACCGAGACGCTTGCATCAGTGGCATGGCGCGCCTCGCGCACTGAATCAAAGATCGGGATGCGATCAAAGAGCCATTCGCCACCTTTGCCGGGCGTTACGCCCGCCACAATGTTCGCGCCAGAAGCGATCATTTGCTCGGTGTGGTAAGCGCCTTCCCGCCCGGTGATGCCCTGCACCAAAATGCGCGTCTCGCGGTTCGGCAGCCAGTTCATGGCGTTGATAGCACTACTCATAGTGAGACTTCCCGCGCAGCGCGCACCACTTTTTCTGCCGCTTCAGTTAGCGAGGTGGCATTCTGCAAATTAGGTAAGTTTGCCGAGTCGATCAACAAACGCCCTTGTTCAGCATTGGTGCCAGCCAAGCGCACCACCATTGGCAAGTGCAAATGCAGCGTGCTGATCGCCTGCACAATGCCATAGGCAACCTCATCGCAGCGCGTGATGCCGCCAAAGATGCTGAACAGCAGCGCACGCACACGCGGCTGGCTGGTGATGATCTGCATCGCGGCGATGACTTTATCAGCGCGTGCGCCGCCACCTACATCAATGAAGTTGGCAAGGCTGACGGAAGGCAAGCCAAGCCGCATGGCAGCCGCACGAGTCATATCCATAACGGCCATGCCAAGCCCTGCGCCATTCACCAAGCAGCCGATCTCGCCATCCAACGGCACATAGCTCAGCCCAAGCGCACGCGCACGCATTTCTTCGGGCGTTTCGGCGTGCAGGTCGCGCATATCGGCAAGCTCGGGGTGGCGGAAGAGGGCGCTATCATCAATGACGAGGTTGCCATCCAGCGCCACGAAATGCCCATCGCGGGTGAGGGCAAGCGGATCGATTTCGGCACGGGTGGCGTCATTTTCATCAAAACATTGGTAGAGCTGATGGGCAATGCGGCTGAATGGCTTCCACAAATGGCGCGGCAACTCAAGGCTTACCAGCAAGTGGCGCACCTGATGCTCTTGCAAGCCGAGCAGTGGATCGATCACCTCACGGGCAAGCCGTCCAGTGTGGCGGCTGGCAGAGATGCTCATGCCAACGGCGCCGGTTGCCGCCGTGATGGTCGGCTGCTCAGTTGCCCGATCATTGTGAATGCCCAAGTAGAATTCTTGGTAGATTTCGGCACTTGGCTCAACCAGCACTTTATGCACACTCATGCCGCGTATGGTCAGCCCTAGCACTGCCTCGGTCATTTCGCGTGCCTGATCAGCGCTGCGCGCCAGCCGAATGCCACCTGCTTTGCCGCGCCCTTTGGTCAGCGCCTGTGCCTTGATAACAACTTCGCCGCCAAGTTCACGGGCAGTGTCGTAGGCATCTTGCGGCGATGTGACGACCATGCCGCCCGGCGTTGGCACGCCATAGCGCGCCAAAATCGCTTTGGATTGATATTCGTGCAGTTTCACGGCGATTTTTAGGTGTCGCGGGTGCGTTCGGCGCGCCGTAGTGCCTCTGGATCAACCACCAAGACTACTGCGCCGCAATCGCGGCAGGCAACCGCTTCAAGCTTCAGCAGCGCACGCCATGGACGCAGGTTCAAGAGCGAATTGAGCCAGTTAAGCGAGATGCGGCGCGGCGCAAAGCGCACTTGCTCAAATTTTTCACCACCATAGTCCACAATCACACCACGCGCAAGGTTGGTTGATCCACAGCGAACGCATGCAAAGCGCTCAGGCTGGTAAGAATGGGCAACATGCGGATTGACGGCAGGCGCGGGCGCGCTTTCGGGCGGTGGTGCAGGTGGGATATAGTCAGCTTGTGGGGCAGTTTCCGCCAGATCGATCAGGTCAATCTCAGGCGGCTCAGGCGGCAGCGTGGTGCTGGTTGAATTGCTGTGTTCGGTAGCCATTCGGTGGCACATCCTTTCTTAAGTTAAGATGGGCAGCCAAAAGCCAAAGGTGCTGCCCTGCCCTTCTTTGCTGATGAACCAGACTTGCCCACCATGCCGCTCGATGACTTCTTTCACCAAACTTAAACCTACACCAGTGCCGCTGATGTGTGCGGTGGAAGCCTGTGTGGCGCGGAAGTACGGCTGAAAGATGGAGGCTTGCTGATCGGCGGGAATGCCATACCCTGTATCCTTCACACTGAAGGTGAAGCGCTCATCTTCAGCGTAGGCACTGATGCTGATCGTGCCACCGTCCGGCGTGTATTTCACGGCGTTATCAATCAGATTGTTGATCACTTCGCGCAGGCGGTCAAAATCGCCCTTGAGTGGGCGCAGATTCGGCTGAATATTCTGCACAAGGCTTTGTTGGCGCATTCGGACGGAAGGTGTCATATCTTCCAAAGAAGCATTAATCAAATCGTAAGGATCGAACGGCTCACGCTTCAATGGCTCAGCATCTTCTGCGCGCTGAATATCCAACAGATTGACAACCAAAGACTCCATACGCGCCAGCGATTTATACATATTCTCCAAAAACATCGGATCAGGCAATACACCGCTTTTCACCTCAGCACGGATGACATCAAGGTAATTCCGCAGCACGCCGATTGGATTCTTCAAATCGTGCGATGCCATTTGAATCATATGCGTTTTTAGGCGCGTTAGGTCTTTCAAAGAACTAACATCATTCAACGCGATCACAATGCCGCTCTCGGCGGTGCGCTTAGCACTAACGTTAGCAACGTTCACCACAAAATCGCGCTTGGTCAGGTCGTCGCGCAGCTCAAAACGATTGTTGGCAGTGTCCTGAACGGCAGCCTTCACCCCTTCGGCAAGGCGCGCATAAAATGGGTTGGCAAGCTGTTCGGCAAGCACTTCTAAGTTGAAGCCGAGGACGTCCGCCTCTGTGACGCCAAAGAGCGTTAGGGCTGCCGGGTTGACCAAGCGCACACAGAGTTCGGTATCCAGCACAAGCAAGCCTTCCGAGATGCCATCCAACACGGCCTGAAGTTGGCGCTGTTGCGCTTGCACACGGTCAAAGAGTTGGGCGTTCCGCAGCGAGGCAGCTGCCTGATGGGCGGCGGCTTCCACAAGCCGCAAATGCTCAGGGGTGAAATGGCGCGGCTGCGGATGCTCAAGGGTCATCACGCCGCGCAGTTCACCTTCCACAAAGAACGGCACGCACAGCACTGAACGGACGCGTAGCAGTTCTTTTTCGGCGTCCAAAACCACCCAGCGTGGATCAGTGGCGGTATCGTCAATCAGCGCCGATTGTTGGTGTGCCATCACCCAGCCGGCTAGACCTTGCTCCAGAATGCGGCGCGAGACGATCTGGCGCGTTTCAGGATCATAATTTTGGGCGGCAATGAAGCGTTGGAGCGTCTCGCCATGCTCATCCAACAAAAAGAACGTCCCGCGTGCTGCACCAACTGTTTGTGTGGTGAGGCTGATGGTCTGCCACAGCACATCGTCCAGATCAAGCGTCGCCAGTAGGCGCGCAATTTGAACCAGCATCTCGACGTGCGATTTATCTGAAACGTTCATAGGTGAACTCGTGTTGTTTTACCTGTGCCGCACACAATTAATCCCGACCGTACCCTAACTTCGCATTATAACATACGTTGGAAATGCCGCAGCAGGGTTGCTTAGTGTGGTGCGGTAAAAGCGCAGCTGTGCTGACAGTTATAGCTGGGCGGGATAGAGGTATCCCACCCATGATTTACGTGGTCGTTAAAGGGCGCGCATGGCTTCGTCAAAGCGTTCGAGCGCCTTCGCCGTGATTTCCGGCGGCAGCGCGTAAGAGAAGCGTATCCAGTTCTTGCCCGCCTCCGAGAAGTAGCTGCCAGCAATCGCCGTGATGCCGTGATTGCCTGCCATATGTTCCACCAGCGCCACTGAATCTGCCAGTTTGCCGCGCTGAATCGGCTCGGTGCAGTCAATGAAGGCGTAGTAGCCGCCATCGCCCACAATGGCACGGTAGCCTTTTTCCTTCACAAAGTTCCGCACCACTTTGCGGCTGGCGTTGGTCGGCTCGATGATGGATGCCGCCGCCTTGCGGAAGCCGATCTCATAGGCTGCCTGTGCAACTGCCTGCCCAAGGAAGTTCGGCATCACGCCGTGCGAACTGCGGCTAGCGACGAATTCAATCACTTTTTTAGAGGCAACCAAGTGCGCGGCACGCACATTTGAGGCGCCTAGCGATTTGGTCAAGCCGTCCAGCACAATGATCCGTTCGCGGTCTTTCGGGTCGAAGGCGCTGAGCAAAGCGTTAATATCGGCGGGCGCACCTTCCGTCACCTGATGGTAAATCCAGTCGAACAGCACAAAAGGAACGCCGAGCGAGAAAGCTTTCTGCGCCAATGCAATTTGGCGTGCCATTGGGAGCGTGCGCCCGGTCGGGTTATCTGGAGAGGTGATCACCAAGCCTGCAATGCGCCTGCCGCCGCCATGCTTGGTGCAAAATTCGGCACTGGCAGCCAGACCATCTTCGGTGTATTCCCAGCCGTTTGCCTCGCTGCCCGGCGCTAACAGGATGTTCATGCCTACGCCATACGGTCCCCACATATAGCTAATCCACGGCACGCGGGAGACCAACAAAACATCGCCAATGCGCCCTGTGCCTAGCGCGGTCATCACCTGATAGGCTTTGATGAGCGCATCGCGCCCGCCGTCCGTGGCGGCGATGTTTTCGGCGTTGTAGCCAAGATCAGCGTTGAACTGCCAATACTGCTCTGCGGTTGCCTTGCTGAAGGCAGCCGTGCCGGTGGGTGGATCGTAGGCGGTGCCGTTCTGTTTCAGCAGTTCAAATGCACGTTCCAGTAAATTGTGCGGCACGCCGGGCAGGCTGGCGCCACCATCGCCTTGCGAGGCATCGTAGGCAGGCAGATCGGAGTGCTTTTCGCGGAAGGCAGTCAACAGCTTTTTGATGATGAACATGCGCGACTGTGGAATATCCACCTGTATAGATGGATAGTCATTCACAGGCACCAATGCCTGATCTGGCACGCTGAAAATGGGGCTGTCAGGCGAATTTGAGGTGAGGGATTGCGTCACGGTTCAAGCTCCTGCCGTTGCAAAGTGGTTCGTAAGGCAAGATTGTGCTTTCGCTCACAAAATCTGTCAATTGGCAGTTGGACTAGGAAGCAAATGGCGGCTTGCAATGTGCCAGCCGCCATTCTTAGTAGCCCTGCATAGCGCTATATGCTAGGCTTTGGGATCGGCTAGGTTGCGGTTAGCGTCCTCAGTGGGCTTATCGCCATCATTCACACCGCGCCGAAATTCACGCACAGCAGTGCCGAGTTCGCGCCCAAGCCGACCAATCCGACCGGCGCCAAACAACACCACCACAATCACCAAAATGATCAATAATTCGGTTGGACCGAGACTCATTGTTCCACTCCTGTTGGGCAACAGCCCCAAGTTTTCACCCATTATAACATCTTTACGTAGGCACAGCGACTTTTGGTTGTATAGTGCGCCGAATCATGCAGCGCTTTTCACCACGCAAAGCCTATTAGCGATACACAATGCGCGGATTAAGCCAAGTGGCAAGATCGTACTGGTTATTTGCCGCTGGCGTCTCGCCGCTGAGCGTCTCTAGCGTGAAGGCGAATGAGGTGCCGCTGAACAGGCTGAGATCAACCGCAATAGGCGTGAGGTCTTCGCTGGGCAGCAGAAAGCGATTTAGCACTTCCACCTGATTGCCTTCGGCAGTGGTTATCACAATCCGAAATAGCACACCATCGCTCTGGCGGTCTGTGTCCACCTCTGCCAAGATCGGCAAACTCAAGCCACACTCAAAGATGATCTGCCCATCATGGGCGGGCAAGTGCATTTGCCAGGTGGCAGCGGCGGGCGCGTGCAGAAAGAGGTGCTTCTCGCCCTGCACGCTGAATTCGCGCACAAAATCCTCAAAGGGTGACTCGGTTCGGCTGAAGGCAAGCGGCAGCGTGCGCGCTTCACGCAAGATGAGCGGTGCGCCGCGCTGCAAAAGCAGGTAGCCTATATGGCGTATATTTTCGATATAGCCCTGAATCGCCTCTGGGTAAAAGCAGGTGGCAGGCATCACTTCAAAATTGCTAAGGCAAAACTGCTCTTGGCGGCGCTCATCCGCATAGTGCGTTAGCCAGTTGCCCATTGTGCTGTGCAGACTGCTATGCACATAACCGAAGCCCGCACCAACCAGCACGAAGCCAGCTGAGCCAGTGACAAGCGCAGATAGCACAGCGCCGTTCTGCACTGTGCGGCGCGGCTCGCTAAAAAGCAGCCATGCCAGCGCCAGCACACACACCCAAAACAGGCTGCCATACGGCGTAAAGCGCTCGTCGAGGGCAACGGTCAGATCACCTAGCTGCTGCCTGCCAATGCCAGTGGCAAGCGTATTACCACCCAGCCACAACGCAATGCCCAGCCACGGCAAGCATTTTCGCCACCCCTGAACGACCGAATGGCTGATCAAAGCGCTGAAGGCAAGCAGCGCACACACGCCCACCACACCGATCAGTATGGCAGGCTCAGCGCTTTCGGGCTGGCGGCGCGCTTCCCCTCCGATGAAAGGCGAACCGAGCATTGCCAAGGCAAACGGGATAATGTGGGTGTCCACCACACCTGAGTCGCGGGTGAGCGTTGGCTTTGCTAGATAGTCCACCACATATTGCGCCAGCGCCAACACAGAAAAAACGCCCCACACTGCCAGATAGCGCACTTGCCGATACCCAACAAACCACAGCAGCACGCCAGGCGCAATCCATGCCACATTGCCGGGAAAATAGGACAGCGTGGCGAGATAGGTCAGCAAGGCGGTGATCAACAGCGTCCGCCAGCCGACCTTGAAGGCAGTCAGCGTGTAGAAGGCTGCCAAGCACAGCACCAATACGGTGTAGATGGCATTCGGGCGCGGATCGATCCAGCGATGCCAATGCCACAATGAGAGCATGAGCGCCACCGCAATGAGCGCCATCACGCTGCGGCTGTCTGACTCTGCCCACCGACGGTAGATCAGGTAGAGCAACACACCGCAGCTTGCCGCCAGAAACAGATTGAAATAGAACAAGGCGCGGTAGTCATAATTGGCAGCTTCTAGCACGATGTTGGCGATTAGGCGCGGCACAAAAATGCGGTGTTCATTGTGAAGATCATAGAAGCGCTCGAAAACACTGGCACTGGGCATTCCGAGATAGCTATTCAGAAATCCCCATTCATCAAAAGCAACCATATTCACAGCGTAGGCATCTATGAAAAGCACCACCTGAACCACACACAACGCACACAGCAACACGATGAGCGCTTTATGCTGCCACGCAACGGCGGCTTTCCGCGTTGGTATCATCGGGTGCTGCCTTCAAAGTCCATCGCGCTTGCCAACCTAACATCAGCGCGATGCACAGCACGTAGCGAGCTAAGTGGATATTCGCCGCGCTGCATGTGCGCCACTACCAACTCGCCAATCAAGCCGACGCTCAGCACCTGCACGCCCATCACCATCAGCAGCACGCCAAGCAGCAGCAGCGGGCGCGTCCCAATGCGCTCCCCTTGCAGCCACTCAATAGTGAGCAAGAGGTTGATCAGCGTGCCAAGCCCAAACATCAAGCCGCCTACCACGCCGAATAAGTGCAGCGGACGCCTGCCATAGCGCTTGAGGAAGATCACCGTCAGCAAGTCCAAGCCGCCACGAATGAGCCTGCCAACACCATATTTGCTCTTGCCGAAGCGCCGTTCGCGGTGCGTAATCTGCACTTCTGCCACGCGAAAGCCCTCAAAGTGTGCCATGATCGGGATGTAACGGTGTAGGTCGCCATAGAGCCGAATGGTGCGGACACACTCAGCGCGGTATGCCTTCAAGCCACAGTTCATATCATGCAGCCTTAGCCCGGTTGTCCATGCCGTGACGGTGTTTGCCAGCCATGAAGGCAACCGCTTGCTCAAACGATCATGGCGCTTGTGCCGCCAGCCAACTGCCACGTCAAAGCCTTCGTCCAGCTTTGCCAGCAAGGCATGAATTTCCTGTGGATCGTCTTGTAAGTCAGCGTCCAGCGTCACCACGATTTGCCCTTGAGCAAGGGTAAAACCAACCGCAAGGGCTAAGCTTTTGCCAAAATTGCGGCGCTGCACTGCCAGCACTACACGCGGATCAGCCAGTTGGAGCGCTTGCAGCACTTCCAGCGAGCTGTCCCGACTGCCATCATCAATATAGATGACTTCCCATATGCCGTCATAGGTAGAAAGTGCTGCTTGAATTTGCTGGTGCAGCAGGGCAAGGCTCTCATACTCATCGTAGACAGGCACAATGAGCGAGAGGCTGGGCAGCTGGGCAGCTTGCCGTTCCCGTTTGGGCATGGTCAACTCCTTATCGGTTGCGCGCACTAAGGCAGCAAAGCAAATGTTACCATGCAAAGTGCGATAGACTATTCTCTTTTTAGGGCGAGGTGCAGCACTGAAGGGCTTATGTGAAGAAAGTATAGCCGCAGATGTTCGGAAAGATCAATGCGGCGCTAAACAACCTTTAAGATACAAGGATGTGCAGTAATGAAATGGCTCAGCCTGATCGGGTGGGGTGTGGGCATTGCGTTTTTGGTGCTGTTCTTTCGGCAGATGCTGCAAGAAGAAGTGAGTTGGCGGCTGTTGGGAAATCGGCTAGAGCTTGGCACGCTGCTGGTCTCGCTGCTGGCGCTGTATCTAGGGCAAGTGGTCTTTTCGCAGATAAGCTATGTAAGCCACCAACGGCTTGATCATACCCTGAGCCGTGCCAAAGCCTATCGGTTTTGGTTCATCGCCCAGATTGCCAAATATCTGCCGGGCGGCATTTGGTTAGCACCGGCGCGCATTTTCTTCTATAGGCGCGAGGGAATGCCGCTGCTGTTGGCGAGTGCCTGCACGCTTTGGGAGATTGTGGCGGTGCTGACGGGCGGCATTCTCGCAGGGCTGGCGTTGGTTGGGCAGCTTGGGCAGAGCAACTGGGCGCTGGCAGTGGCGCTCAGTGGTGCGGCGCTATTGGCGGCGGTCTTGCTCTCGCTGCAAGGCAGTTTTTGGCGTCTGCTGGCGCGCTTTGGCATTAAACGGGCGACAGGTATGGCGAAGGCGTTGGCTGCGCTGGGCGGGCGGCGCTACACGCTCATGCTGCACCTGACCGCCGTCTCGGTGGTGGCGTGGCTCATCGTTGGGCTGGGCTTCTATCTGCTGTTGGCATCAGTTGGTGCGGGCGAACGGCTGAATGTGCTGGAAGCGGGCAGTATGTTTGCAGTGGCGTGGGTGGTTGGTTTTTTGGTCTTTCTGACGCCAGTTGGGATGGGTCCGCGAGAGGCGATGCTTGTGCTGCTGCTTAGCCCAAGCATCGGCGCGGCAGAGGCATTGGCAGCCGCGCTGCTCTCGCGCTTGTGGTGGACGGCAGGCGATGGCGGTCACTTCCTGATTGCCAGCCTGTGGGCAACCTGGGCGGCGCGCCGTTCGCCTACCGTGAACTAGCACCTATTCAGAATCGGCGCTGCGGCGTGTGGCAGCCTCCATAATTGCCAGCAGGCGCGGCAGCATATCCACAGGGCGCGGATGAATGCCTTCCATCAGCAGCGCGCCTTCAAAAAGCTGTTCCATCACCTGATCAGCCAGCGGATCGTTAGGCATGGCGCTCAGGTTGCGGATGAGCGCATGGCGCGGATTGATCTCCAAAATGCGTGTGGGCAGCTTAAAATCTTTATCCAGAATGCGGTAGACGCGCTCCATATCTGCGCCAAAGCCCTGATCCGGCGCGACCAAGCGCACAGCATTTTCGCGCAGCAAATCAGTTGTCCGCACATCTTGCACGCGCTCACCAAGCACGCGCTTAAAGCGCTCAATGAGCGATTCCTGCGCTTCAGTGGGCAGTGTTTCGGCGCTTTGTGCGTCGTCCTCAGCGCTTTCGGGCAGCTTCAAGTCGGCATCGGCGCCGTTGTGCAGCTTCTTTTCCTCAAAAATGCCGATGGCGTTGACAAGGAAGCTGTCCATCGTATCGGTCAGCAGCAGCACGTCTACCTTGCGCGCACGGAATACGTCGAGGTGTGGGCTGCGTAGGATGGCTTGCGGATCATCACCGAACAAGTAGTAGATATGCTCTTGATCGGCAACCATCTCGGCGATGTATTGGCGCAAGCTGATCGGCTGGTCAAAGTGGTGCAGGGTGCGGAAGCGCAGCAGTGGCAGCAGGCGATCACGGTTGCTAGAATCGGTGATGGTGCCTTCTTTGAGCAGGCGTCCAAACTCGCTCCAGAAGGTGTGGAAACGTTCGGGCGTCTTTTCGGAGAGCGCTTCCAGCTCGCTTAGCACGCGGTTGGTGATGGTTTGCTTTAGGCGTTGCATCAGGCGGTTGGATTGCACAGTTTCCCGCGAGATGTTCAGCGGCAAATCTTCAGAGTCAATCACACCTTCTACAAAGCGCATCCATTCGGGCAGCAGTTCTTTGGCGTGGTCTTGGATCAGCACCTTACGGGCATACAGGCGCAGTTTGCCCTGCCCTTCACCTGCCAACATGCCCCGATCCAACTTGGCTGGCACAAAGAGCAAGCTGTAGAACTGCACAGGCGCATCGGCGACCTGATGAATGGTCAGCGTTGGTGGGTTGGCATCAAAGGTGAGTTGTTGGTAAAAGTCCTGATATTCTTTCGCCTCCACCTCACGCGGCGTGCGCCGCCACAGTGCAGTTTGAGCGTTGACGATGTTCTCACCGAGATAGATCGGGAAGGCGACGTAGTTGGAATGTGTGGTGACAATGCGCTTTAAGGTACGCTCGTTGAGGAGTTCCGCCGCCTCCTCTTTGAAGTAGATGGTGATCTGCGTGCCGCGTTCGGCGCGCTCAGCGGGCGCAATGGTGTAATCCGTGCCGCCGCTGCTCGTCCATAGCACGGCTTGATCATTCGGGCGGAAAGAGCGCGAAAGCACCTCGACCTTTTCCGCCACCATAAAGACAGAATAGAAGCCGACGCCGAACTGACCGATAATCTCAGTGGGCGATTGGCTGCCGCGCTCTTGAAGCGCCTTCATAAATGCCATGGCGCCGCTGTGAGCGATGGTGCCAAGATTTTCAACAATCTCGTCACGGTTCATGCCGATGCCTGTGTCGGTCACGGTTAGGGTGCGCGCATCAGGATCAAAGCTCAGGCGGATGGCAAGTTCAACATCAGGATCGATCACCTCAGCGTTGGTCAGTTGCTCAAAGCGCAGCCGATTGAGGGCGTCGGAGGCGTTTGAGATTAGCTCGCGCAGGAAAATCTCGCGGTCGGTGTACAGCGCATGGATCAGGATATGCAAAAGCTGCTGAATCTCTGCGCGAAATTCATAGGTTTGTGCAGTCGGTGCAGTCATAAGATACAGCCTCGTTCGGGAATTTAGGTTCAAATCTGCTAAAAGTGTAGCGAGTCTGTGCAAGAATCATGCAAGAATCGCTAGGGGCTTTGGGAGAGAGGAACGGTTTGCCCAACAGGTGTTGCAGTTAGGCGCGTTGCACGGTATACATTCCCTCTCATTCAGTGCGCCCACCACATGGAGAGGACTGCTTAAGTGTTGGATTATGCTGAAATTTATGCCGCGCACCCTGAGCCATATGATCGCCTTGTGGTGCGTGAGGATTACGAAGGGAACATCCTGCCTGCCTTGCGTGACCTCTGCGCCCTTGACGGCGTGGAGGTGGTCGAGTCAGGCGCTGGCACCGGTCGGTTAACGCGCTTGCTGGCGCCGCACGTGCGGACTCTGCACGCCTTTGATGCCTCGCCTGCCATGTTGGCGCACGCCGCTGAAACGCTGCAAGGCGCGCCCAACGTCACGCTGCGCGTCGCCGCACATCACAGCTTGCCCTTGCCCGACGCCTGCGCCGACCTCTACCTTGTCGGTTGGAGTTTTTGCTACACTTTCCTTTCGCCCGAAGGTGATCCAAACGCCAGCGTTGCCCATGCCGTTGAGGAAGCGCGCCGCCTGCTGCGCCCGAACGGTAAGATCATCATCCTAGAGACGTTCGGCACAGGCTGCGAAACACCTTGCCCGCCTGCGAATTTGGCACCCTATTTCGGCGTCCTGACTGATCTCGGCTTCCATTCAAAGTGGATTCGCACCGATTATCGCTTTGAATCGCGCATAGAGGCAGAGGAGCTGATCACCTTCTTCTTTGGTGCGGAAATGGTCGCGCATTTGGATAATGCCAGCCAGCCGATTTTGCCTGAATGCACTGCGCTGTGGTGGAGAGATGCCTAAACCATGAACGATGCACGTCTGCAACGCATTCAAACCTTGCAATTCACCGATAAGGCGGCTGCGGAAGGACTGCTGCTCAGCTTTGTGCGCGAACTGTTCCCGAAGCTGGCTGCTATCCGCGTCGAGCTGCGTCCGCAAGCTGTCTCGCTCAATTCCTTTAACGGCTACCTAACGCTTGCCGATGGGCGCCGCCTTTTCTTCAAGACGCATGTCGAGCCGAACAGCGTGATCGGTGAATATTACAATGCCCGCGCCCTTGCCGAAGTGGGCTACCCTGTCATTGCACCGCTGCACGCTTCCACCGAGTATGGCAAGCAGTTCTTGATCTATGACCTGATCAACGCGCCAAGCGTCTTTGATGTGGCACACGCCCTGGAGCATGGCGAACGGCGCGATCTGGGCGCGCTGACGGCTGCCCAAAACGCTGCAGATAGCCATCTGATCGAGATTTACCGCGCCACCTTGCGCCCAATCACGGCGGAAGAAAACGCTAACGCACCTATTCACCAGCTTTTCTATCACCGCTTGGCAGGCGAACGCTACACCGAATTTTATGTAAACAAGCCGTTTGAACTGCCTGACAGCAGCCTTGATTGGGCAGATTTGCTCACGCGGCGCTGGATCATCAACGGCAAGGCATATCCTGAAACGCTTGGCAGCCTGATTGAGCGCGCCAAACGCACGCTTGAGCCTGATCAACCCACCTGGAGCATTGTTGGGCATGGCGATGCACACAACGGCAACGTTTTCTTCACGCCCGGCGGCTTGCGCTATTTTGACCCTGCCTTTGGCGGTAGGCACCATCCGCTGCTCGACCTGACCAAGCCAATGTTCCACAATGTGCTTGCCACGTGGATGTATCATCCGCAAGAGGTGGCGGCAACCCTTCAGATCAGCTATCAGGATGATGGCGAGACGCTGAAGGTGCAGCACGACTATGCCCCTTCTGCGGTGCGTAGCATGTTCCGCGATAGCAAGGCGGATCGTGTGCTGCACCCAATTTTGGTGGAGCTGGTGCGGCGCGGTGAATCACCATGGGCGCTGATGCAGTTGATGAGTGCAGCCATGTTGTGCTGTCCGCTGCTCACCCTAAACTTGGCGGATCGGACGCGCTTCCCTGCCGAGATCGGCTTGTTGGGTTTAGCGCTCTGTGTGGAAGTTGGCTCGGTGGCGGAATAGACCTTGTGCCACTATAGAACATCTATGCAATCAAAGTCCCGCTCTCTGTGTGGAGCGGGACTTGAGAATGAGGTAGAACTATGGTGTCCCTGCGCTACGCCTTCACCACAATCAGATCGGTCTGTGGTGCGCCCAGCCACTCTAAGCCGTTCGCCGTCACCAGAACGTCTTCTTCAAGGCTGACCAAGCCATAGTTCGGCACTTGCACACCCAGTTCCAGCGTGAAGCAGTTGCCCGCCTCCACAATGCCATAAGGTGTGTTGCCATAGCGCTCCCAGCGCGGACCAAGCAGCGTCGCGCCGTCATGCACAGTGCGCCCGATGCCATGCCCAACCGCGTGCTGGTATTCGGGGTAGCCGCGCCCGACAATGGTCTGGCGGGCTGCCTCGTCCACCGTCCAGCCTTCCACGCCCGGCTTGAGCGCGGCAGCGGCTGCCTCAATGGCGGCGCGCACCGAATCAAAGGCGTGGCGCACGGGCGCGGGAATGTCCGTCTCGCCCTGCGGCTGGATGTACCACACGCGCTGCATATCCGAGATGTATTCATCCAAGATGACGCCCATATCAATCCGCACCAATTCGCCCGCCTTCACCGCGTATTGATCAGAGGGCGAGACGTGACCGACGGGCGATTCCGCGCCGCAGGTAACCGTTGGGCAGTGTCCGGCATCCCAAGATGGCACCACGCCGTGCCGCCGCATTTCGGCATGGATGAAATCGGCGATCTGGCGTTCGGTCATGCCGACTTTGAGCGTGGCAGTGATGGTATCAATGATCTGTTCAGTCAGGCGCACAGCGGCACGAATGCGCGCTACTTCAGTAGGCGTCTTGCGTCCGCGCAGCGGGTTCAGCACGCGCTCTGCCGAGATCAGTTCGTAAGGCTTGCCCTGCAAATAGCGTTGCAACGAGAGGTACATGCCATGCGAAAGTCCGTCGGCTGCCGTATCGCTCTCAGAGTAATTGAGGGCAATTTGGCGCGGCGCAAGGCGATCCATCACGCTGACAAGGGCGGGCTGAATGCTCTGATCGTAGCTGATCACCTCATCCCAACAGCCCATGCGCTTGAAGTTTTCCACCTCATAGCGCCCAACGATCACAATGCGCTCGCCTTTTTGGGTCACGATCAGCGCCGTGTGCCACGTCACGTTGCTATCCGAGATCAGGCGCAAGGCAGGATCGGCGTTGTGTTCGGTCTCGCGGACAAAGGTAAGCCAGCAATCTACGTTTTGTTCGCGCAAAATCTCGACCGCCTGAGCGAGTTTTTCGCGCTGAATGGTTGCATCACGCATTGGTAAAAGCTCCATTGAGGAAAATTTTGAACAATGCGCCGATTATAGCGCGAAACGGGCAGAAACTCAGACCAACGGCTGTTGGTCACCATTGATGGGCGCACGCCGATCTCGCTTGAAGGTGATGTTACTAGGCGGCAGTTCGGGCATTGTGCCTTCGAGCAGTTCTTCAATGGTCAAGATTTGCAGGCGCGGATAGCGTTTGTTCATGCCAACCGAGTAGTAGCTGCCGGCTTCGAGTGCCTCTTGGCGCATGGGTGCAGTCGGCGGCTCCAATGTGATGAAGATGGCAATCGCAGCTTTTTCGCGCTCCAGCACACCTTTCAAATCGCGTATATCACCAACCTTGACCGCGCCGCTTTTTACCTGAATAACGACGCGCTTTGCCTTTTCGTCCGCGTCATCCACGAAAACAAGCGTGCCATCTATGCCGCTATCAGCGCCTTTTTTGCCCTTCTTGCTGTCAAGTTCACCGCCGGCAGGGCGTGCCTTGATAAGCGAGAGCGCCCACCACTGGAATTGATAACGGTCTGCCTTAGCCAGTTCGCGGGCAGTGGGCAGGTCTTTTGGCACGCGCACCACTTCGTACTGCACAGCGTTGTCAAAGCGATCATGCAGGCGGAAACGATTCATGGCAATAGCAAGGTGCGTAATGTCTATGCCAATCCAACGCCTGCCAAGCTGCTGCGCGGCAACAATGGCTGTGCCGCAGCCGCAAAACGGATCGAGGACGAGATCACCGGGTTGGCTGCTGGCGGCGATAATTCGCTCTAGGAGTGCCAACGGCTTCTGTGTTGGATAGCCTGTCCGTTCTGCGGCGTGCGCGCTAACAGGTGGAATGTCATCCCAGAGGTTTTGAACTACTTCACCAGCAAGTTCATCAAGATAACGTTTACGTTGAATGCGCCCGCTTTTAGATTTTGGGAAATGTAAGCGCTCTTCTTTATCCCATTGCTCCATCACTGCTTTGGAAATTGCCCAACCATTCTCAGGTGGCTTATAGCCTTTATATTCATACATCAGGTTTGGGCGTTTTGATGGGCTGGCTAGGTTATCAATGCGGTAGCGGCGACCTTTGTCGTCTATATGTCTGAAAAACTTCTCAATATAGTTCGGATCATTTCTTCTATAGACAGGTTGCAAAGGTGCCGCTTCGCTACGGGCATAGTGTAGAATGAAATCGGTCATTTCGCCCCAGCGTTTCATTGGTTTATTGGTGTGGCTGCGCCCTGTTGTGCGTTTCCAGATGATCTGCCCACGAAAATTTTTGACGCCAAAGATCGTGTCCAGAACTATTCTAAGGTAGTGGCTGGCAGTGGCATCGCAATGCAGATATAAACTGCCCGTTGGCTTCAGCACGCGGTGCAGTTCCAGCAGGCGTGCCGTCATCATGACAAGGTATGCCATCATCTGGTTAGCGCCGATGATGGTACGCAGTGCTTCAATCATGCGCGAAATGCGGTCGGGCGTCTCGGTCAACAGGTTTTCGTAGGTGTTGCGCGCATTCCGATCCCAGTGCCAAGTGTCCTCAAAGGCGATGATTTGCGCGTCTGCCTCGATGCCGCTTTCATCACGGAACAGCACATTGTAATTGCGGTTGCTGTTGAAGGGTGGATCAAGGTAGATCAAGTCCACGCTGGCATCGGGGATGTATTCGCGCAAAATCTCTAAGTTATCACCGCAAAACAGCCTGTTTTGAAAGGTCTCACTCACAGCCACCTCGCACGCTTTGGGATAAGACAAGTGTTCGGTAAGTGTCGCACGTTTTAAGGGAGAAGTCAAGCGCGCTGGGCAGTTGGGCGTGCTGAAACTGAGGATAGAGCATGTTCAAGTTTAGCGCCATTAACTATCCAGCGAAATTCATTACGCACATAATTCGCCACTCCCATCACACTCGCACACTTGCCTAAAAAGCGCTCTAATTAGCGCTATCTTTCGTGGTGCAGTGTTTGCGCCTAATATGGAGGTTTGACTCATGATTCCGACTTTGCCCTTCGGACGGACGAATCACCTCAGTACACGGATCATTTTCGGCGGTTTTGCGCTTGCCTACTGCACGCAAGCCGAGGCGGACCGCACCTTAGAACTGCTCTTTGAATATGGTATCAACCATATTGATACAGCAGCTAACTACGGTGACTCAGAACTACGGATTGGACCGTGGATGCCGCGCTACCGCGACCGCTTTTTCCTTGCCACCAAGACGCAAGAGCGCACCTACAGCGCCGCACGCGATCAAATTCGGCGCTCGCTGGACCGTCTGCAAACCGATCACCTCGATCTAATCCAACTCCACTACCTCGTAGACGAGACAGAATGGCAAGTGGCAATGGGTGCTGGCGGCGCCTTGGAAGCTGCTATTGACGCCCGTGCGGAAGGTTTGGTGCGCTATATTGGTGTGACAGGGCATGATTTAATCGTCGTGAAACGCCACATGCAATCCTTAGAGCGCTTCACCTTTGATTCAATCCTGCTGCCGTATAACTATCTTCTGATGCAGAACGCTGAGTATGCGAGCGGCTTCAAGGCGCTCATGGCAACCTGTGCGGCGGATAACATCGCTGTGCAGACCATCAAGAGCATCGCCCGCGGCTTATGGCAGCACAGCGCGCCGCGCCATGCCAGTGTGTGGTATGAGCCGCTTACCGAACAAGCGCATATTGATCTGGCAGTGCATTGGGTGCTAAGCCGTCCTAACATCTTTTTGAACACGGTTGGCGATCTGAACTTGCTGCCCAAAGTGCTGGATGCAGCCAAACGCTTTGAAAGCACACCTAGCGAGGAGGCTATGCAAAACCTGATGCGGGAAGCCGGCATCACCCCTATGTTCAGTTAGCGTGTTTCATAAGCACTGACGGGTCGGACTTGTCCGACCCGTCAATTATCGGCACAAAATTCGGCATCCTCCCCAGCCTCACCACGTCTCTTTTGTTGAAGTCTTGCCCAAGACGTGGTATGTTCTTGAGCGCCTACCAGATTTTTGCAGACTCGGAGCCTTTGCCCTGCATGATTCTCGATGATCCCGACGCCCTGCGCGCCTTAGATACTTACGGCATGTTCAGCCGCCTTGACCGCGCCGCGGACGACATGCACGCCGTTTGGCAAATGCAGGACGCCTTGCCGCTGCCCGAAAGCTACCGCTTCATAGATAAGATTGTGATCGCAGCAGTCAGTGATGCCGCTGTGGCGGCGGATCTATTCGCGGCACTGGTTGCCGACTCACTCAACTTGCCAATCACGGTCTGCCGCAGCTACGAACTGCCTGCCCATGCCGACGGACAGGCGACGCTTGTCGTCCTGCTCGATCACAGTGGCGATACCGAAGAGACGTTCAGCGCCTTTGAGCTGGCAGATGCACGCGGCACGCAAATTTTGGCGATCACAAGTGGCGGTGCTTTAGCCGAATACGCCCTGCAATCAGGCATTACGCTGTGGCGCTACGCGCTGGACGGCGTTTCGCGGCTTGCCTTTTACAGTCAGGTAGCCCTGCTGCTCACGCTGGTGGAAAAGCTCGGTCTAGTGCGCGATCTTAGCACGGATCGGCTGGGGACGATTTTGATGATGCACCAAACCGCAGGCGATTTCGGCATCACCGCCGAGCCGACGCGCAATTCTGCCAAGCGGCTGGCAGGGCAGATGATCGGGCGCGTGCCGCTGATCTACGGTGCAGGTTTCATGGCGCCTGTGGCGCGCCGTTGGCAGCTCAGCCTTCAACAGAACGCTAAGGCATTTGCCTTGTGTGATGAATTGCCCAACCTTGATTATAATCTGCTGCAAAGCCTGACCAACCTGCCTGAGCCTGTGCGGATTGCCGCCGTGAACCTTGCCGCGCCGCGTTATGATCATCCGCGTGTGGTGCTGCGCCAAGAACTGACGCGCCGTGCCTTGATGGAAGAGGGCATTGTGCCAGATACAGTGACGGGCTTGGGCGAGAGCGCGCTTGCTCAGGCAATCACCGCCGCGCAATATGGCGATTATGTCAGTTGCTATCTGGCGGCGCTCTATCAGGTTGACCCAACACCAACGCCAAGCATCGCACGGCTAATTGATCACTTACACAGCGTACGATAAATCTTTTTAAGAAAGCCACAGCACAACTTTGTTGATCGGCATTTGTGGCATGTTCATTGGGAGATGAAACGCATGACCGACACGGTGAAACCTGACCATGTCCGCCTGTTTATTCCGGGTCCGACTGAGGTGCGGCGCGAGATTCTAGAGGCGCAAAGCCGCTGGATGATCGGGCATCGCGGCTCGGATTTTGAGGCACTTTTTGCCAGCGTGCAGGGCAAACTGCGCCAGTTGTTCTACACGCAGTCGCGTGTCTATGTCTCTACCTCATCTGGCACCGGGCTGTGGGAAGCTGCCTCACGCAACTGCATTCGTGATGACAAGAAAGTGCTGCACTTGGTCAATGGCTCATTCAGCGAGCGCTGGTATGAGATCAGCAAGTCCAACGGCAAGCAGGCAGAGGCGATTGAGGTGGACTGGGGACTTGCCGTCAAGCCTGATCAGTTGGCAGAACGTCTACGCGCTGAACACTATGATGCGGTGGCAATTGTGCTGAACGAGACCAGCACCGGTGTCAAGAATCCGCTTGAGGAAATGGCAGCCATCATCCGCCAATATCCTGAGACGCTGATTTTGGTGGATGCTGTCAGCATTTTGGGCGGCTACAAGATTGACTTTGACGCGCTCGGCTTGGATGTGCTGCTGACCTCAACGCAAAAGGCGATGGCGCTGCCGCCTGGCTTGGCGTTCGCTGCTGTCTCCGACCGCGTTTTGGAACGTGCCAAGCAAGTGCCATATCGCGGCTACTACTTCGACTTTGTGGAGCTGGAGAAGTTCCTCGTCAAGAACAACACGCCTTCCACACCGAACATCTCGCTGCTGTATGCCACTGATCAGCAGCTTGATTTCATGCTGGCAGAGGGCTTGGAAGCACGCTTCGCCCGCCACGAACAGATGGCGCAGGCAACGCGGGATTGGGTGGCGGAAGCAGGCTTCGGCATGTTCTCTGAGGAAGGTTACCACTCGCCCACTGTGACGACGGTTGCCAACACACGCGGCATTGATGTGAAGGCGCTTAACAAGTTCCTCAAAGCGCGTGGCATGACGATCTCGGATGGCTATGGCAAGCTGAAGGATAAAACCTTCCGCATCGCGCACATGGGCGATCTTATGCCCACCGATATGAACGAACTTTTTGCCGCCATGAACGACTTCTTGGCGCAAGCCTAGCACAATGACGCAAATGGGCGGGATTTTTCCCGCCCACAACATCCCAGCATAAGCTTATGGCATCTTTTTGGTTCATCTCTGCGCCCTTAGCAGGTCACACCGATTGGGGCGGAATGCTCAAAACGGCGCAGCACCTGCACGCGAATGGTCATGCTGTGCGGTGGGTTTCCGAGCCACCGTTGGAGAGCCTAATCAGTGGGGCGGGCATTCCCTTCGCACCGATTGCCGCCAGCGGTTGGGCGTGGCTTGCGCCGCCGCCCGCCGATCTTCGCAGCATGAATCCAGCCGAGTCGATGTTCCTGCGCTATCGGCGCGCCCTTGATACGTGGCTGAGCGAAGACCTTATGCCGCCCGCCTTCGAGGCGATCCTCGCCCTTGCCGCCGAACGTGGCGCACCTGATTTGATCGTGACCGATCCGTTTCTGAGTGCAGTCGCCTTCGCCGCCGAAAAACTCAGCGTCCCAATGGCAGTCACAGGGTGGGTTGCCGGTCAGCCTTTGGATGAAGATAGAATGTATGCCGTTCAGAGCGACCTGAGCAAGCTGAGCCGCGAGCGCATTGAGCGGCTTAAGGTGTTGTTCGGTGTGCGCGGCATCAACTTTTCGGAAGGTGCTGCACCTTCCGTGCAATCACCGCATTTGCACATCAGCTATTTCAACCGTGCGTGGTATCAGGCTGATCCAGCGCCACTGCCGCAGACTCACTTTGTGGGTGGCTCAGTTGATGCACCCACAACACCTGTGCCGCACTGGTTGGCAGACATTCCCGAAAATGCGCCGTTAGCGCTCATCACCTTAGGCAGCGTGTTCACCGGCGATCTTGGCTTCTACAGTTGGGCAGCACAAGCAGCGGCACGGCTGGGCATGATTCCCATTGTCGTGCTGGGCAAAAATCCGCTGGCGCCTGAGAAGAAGGCGGAATTGATAGCAGCACTGCCACACGGCACACGGCTGCTCTCCTGGGTAGATTATGATCACGTCTTTCCGCGCTTAACGGTGATTGTGCATCACGGCGGTATGGGAACGACGCACCGCGCTGCCGTACAGGGCATTCCGCAGGTCGTTGTGCCGCACGCCGCTGATCAGCGTGGGCAGGCGCGCCGCGTGGCACAGGCGAAGGTCGGCTTGAACCTGAGCGCGCACGACGTGCGAAACGGGCAGCTCTTGCCCGCCATCCGCGCCGTGACCACCGATCAGGCAGTCTTGCATAACGCACGCCGTTTAGCAGCAGATTTGGCGGCGCTAGGCGGTAAAGTTCGCGCTGCTGACTTGTTGATCGCGCTTGCCCAAAGCGCATCCGCCTAAGATGTTGCCGAAAACTTGCCGAATCGCACCTTGACGTGCGTCTCGCCTCGCACTATAATCCCCTATTGCTGTTACTGGGCGGAACCCAACCTTGCGTGACAAGGCAATGGCTTCCGAATTGAGTTTGGTCACCGTCGGTGGAGCCATCCCGCCTGCTTTGCAGCCTTGCGTGATGGCTCACCGTTTTGGTTGGAGAAGACGGGCGTAGCGCCATAAGCAGCCATACGCCCGTTTGCGCGCCCGAAAGAGAAATGAGCTACGGAGTGCTTCATGCCGACAATTAATCAGCTTGTGCGGAAGGGACGCCGCCCGAAGAAGGGCAAGAGCAAGTCCCCCGCCCTACAATACACTTTTAATTCCTATAGCCAGACGCGCACACGCCAGCCGAAGGGTTCGCCCCAAAAGCGCGGCGTTTGCACCGTCGTGCGTACCATGACGCCCAAGAAACCCAATTCGGCGTTGCGGAAGATTGCCCGTGTGCGCCTCACCAACCAAATTGAGGTAACCGCCTATATTCCCGGCGAAGGGCATGGCTTGCAAGAACACAGCGTCGTGATGATCCGCGGCGGGCGTGTGAAAGACCTGCCCGGCGTGCGCTACCACATTGTGCGTGGCAAGCTGGACTGCGACGGCGTGAAGAACCGCCAGCAAGGGCGCAGCAAGTACGGCGCGAAACGTCCGAAGAAGGGCGCAGCGGCTGCACCGGCGAAGAAGAAGTAAGAGGATTGCTCAATGCCAAGAAGATTCAGACCACTGCCCCGCCCAACCCTGCCCGATATTCGCTATAACAGCGTCCTGATCGGCATGATCATCAACCGTATGATGTATAGCGGCAAGAAAAGCACCGCCCGCAAGATTTTCTACACGGCGATGGATTTGGTGGGCGACCGTGCCAAGCGCGACCCAATGGAAGTGCTGGAGAGCGCCCTGCGGAACGCCACACCGACGGTTGAAGTGAAGCCCAAGCGCGTTGGTGGCTCTACCTACCAAGTGCCTATGGACGTAGACAAAGAGCGCGGTGAAGCGCTTGCCATGCGCTGGATTTTGAGCGCTGCCCGTGCGCGCAGCGGACGCAGCATGGCAGAAAAATTGGCAGCCGAAATTATGGACGCCTTCAACAACACGGGTGCTGCGGTGAAGAAAAAGGAAGAGACGCACCGCATGGCAGAGGCAAACCGCGCCTTTGCCCACTACCGCTGGTAAGCGGGCTGTGCATCGCACGTAGGGACTAACAGGAGAAAGCCTTCTAAAGCTATGGCGAAAAACGAGAAATACGGCGCCTATGACCTGAATAAGGTTCGCAATATCGGCATTATTGCCCATATTGACGCCGGTAAAACGACCACCACCGAACGTATCCTTTACTACACTGGCATGGTGCATCGCATTGGCGAAGTGCATGATGGTGCCGCCACGACTGACTACATGGATCAGGAGCGTGAGCGCGGCATCACCATCACCGCAGCAGCGGTCACCTCTAGCTGGCTTGGGCATCAAATTAACGTGATTGATACGCCCGGTCACATTGACTTTACCGCTGAAGTGCAGCGTTCACTGCGCGTGCTAGATGGCGGCGTCGTCGTTTTCGACGGCGTGGCAGGCGTCGAGCCGCAGTCGGAGACAGTCTGGCGGCAGGCGGATAAATATGGTGTGCCGCGCATCTGCTTTGTGAACAAAATGGATCGCACCGGCGCAAATTTCCAGCGCTGTGTGGATATGATTGTTGATCGGCTCGGTGGCAAGCCTGTTATCCTCTACTTCCCTTACGGTGAAGGAGATCGCTTTGCTGGCTTGGTAGACGTGCTAAACCAGAAGCTGATCGTCTATGGGAACGATGTTGGCACCGATATTCAGACGCACGATCTGCCCGAAGATATTCGTGAACAGGCAGAGACCGTCCGCGCCGAGACGCTTGAGGCAATCGTCGAGACCGATGAGGCACTCATGGAGCGCTATCTGCTCGAAGAGCCAATCAGCACGGAGGAGCTAATTCCCGTGCTGCGGCGCGCCACCATTGATGGCAAATGCCACCCGATCCTGTGCGGTTCGGCGCTCAAGAATAAAGGCGTCCAATTGCTGTTGGATGCCGTTGTCACCTATCTGCCTTCGCCGCTGGATATTCCCGCCGTGCGCGGCACCAACCCAAACACTGGCGAGGATGTTGAGCGCCACGCCAGCGATGATGAACCACTCGCGGCGTTGGTCTTTAAGATCATCACCGATCCCTATGTGGGACGTTTGGCATTCTTCCGCGTCTATTCGGGTGTGATCAAGTCTGGCACGGGCGTGCTGAACAGCACGAAGGGCAAGCGTGAGCGCATCGGGCGTATGGTGCGTATGTTCGCCGATAAACGCGAGGACGTTGAGGAAGTGCGCGCTGGCGATATCGCTGCTATTCTGGGCTTGAAGGATACCTTTACCGGCGAAACACTCACCGATCCCGATAATCCGATCCTGTTAGAGAAGATCAGCTTCCCGGAGCCTGTCATCAACGTTGCCATCGAGCCAAAGACGAAGGCTGACCAAGACAAGATGGGCGAGGCACTTCGCAAGCTGGCTGAGGAAGACCCAACCTTCCATGTGCGCTCTGATGAGACACTCGGTCAGACGCTCATCTATGGCATGGGCGAATTGCACCTTGAAGTGCTGGTAGAGCGTATGCGCCGTGAACACGGTGTGGATGCCGTTGTCGGGCGTCCGCGTGTTGCCTACCGCGAGACAATCACCCGCGCCACGCGCATTGATGAGACCTTCAAGCGCCAATCGGGCGGTAAAGGTCAGTATGCGCGTGTGGTTATTGAAGTTGAGCCGCTGCCCGAAGACAGCACCGAGACCTATCAGTTTGTTGATGAAATCCGCGCTGGTGCTATCCCACGTGAATTCATCAAGCCGACCGAAGAAGGCATCCGTGAAGCGATGCAAGGCGGCGTGATTGCCGGCTACCCGGTGGTCGGTGTGAAGGTGCGCCTTGTGGATGGTGCCTTCCATGATGTGGACTCGTCTGAAATGGCGTTCCATATTGCCGGCTCGATGGCGCTTAAGGAAGCTGTGCAGCGCGGCGGTCCCGTCATCCTAGAGCCGATGATGCGCGTCGAGGTCGTGGTGCCAGATGACTACACCGGCTCAGTGGTCGGCAATTTGTCGTCACGCCGCGCCTTGATCGAAGGCATGGAGCCACGCGCTGGCGGTTCGTCGTCCATCAAGGCGATTGTGCCGCTCGGTGAGATGTTCGGCTACGCCACTGACCTGCGCAATATGTCGCAAGGGCGTGGCTCGTTCACAATGGAATTCTATAAGTACAATCCCGCGCCAACCAGCATCGCTGAAGAAGTGATCAAAGGGCGCGTCGCCAAGTAAATTCGGCAACTGACTACGGAGGTAAAGAAACCAACCATGGCAAAGAGCAAATTCGAGCGGACGAAGCCGCACTGCAACATCGGCACGATTGGTCACGTTGACCACGGCAAGACCTCGCTGACAGCCGCCA
>QWHC01000008.1 GCA_021404685.1 Chloroflexi bacterium CFX4
ATCCGGCGCGTAGGCGACAGCGCGCACAGAGGCTGTATGCCCTTCTAATGCCCTCAGCGCCTTCCCCGTCGCGGCGTCCCACACGATCAGCGTTTTGTCATCTGACGCGCTGACCAAACACGCCCCGTCCGGCGCGTAGGCGACGGCAGTCACCCAACCCGTATGCCCGCGCAAGGTGCGGATAATGGCGCCGCCTGCCTGTTCGTGGGTGGCGTAGTCGCTATTGAGGAAGCGTAGCACGAGGCTTGGTGGTTCAACTATCTCGGTCAGTGGCACGATCTCAGGGTAGCTGCGCCGATGTGTCATCAGGCGCCCCGCTAATTGGTGTGACAAGGCACGCTTATCTTCCGCCAAGATATGCCCGCTCATCGAAAGGGCGGAGCGCACCAAGCGAATTGGCTCATCGGCACCGCCGTTCAGATAGGTGTCGCAATCGGACAGCAGGGCGTTGGTGTCCCGTGCGTTTAGCTTTGCTTGTAGATAGCGGTAATCGAGCAGGGCTGCGCGCAGACCGTCGCGCTGGTTCGCCTCAAGCAGGTGGTAGGCGAGGTAGTCCCACAGGTACGGCTCGTCGGCGGGTAGGTCTGCCCAGTGCGTCGCGCCGTAGGCACTCAGGAACTTGGTGTGCAGGCTGGGCAGGTCAGTCAGCTTGTAGGCGAGCGCCGCCGCACGGATGGCGTCGTGCAGACGCACCATGCCCGCGGCGTGGTCGTATTCCAGCAGCAGCGAGAGCTTCTCAAAGCGATCCAGCAGGCGCTTGCACAAGATAGGTGCTAGTCCGCCTGTGGCGCGCCACAGCTTCTGAATAGCGTCCAGCGGCACGCGCACATCCTCAGGGAAGACGCGCAAATCGCGGAAGCGCTCCACCTCGTCAGACTTCAGGCGCTTAAAGGTCGCCTCCAACACCTTCTCGATCAGTGCTGCGCCGTCCAAGCCGCTGATGCCCGCCTGATCAAGCAGTTCGTTCAAATCACGCAGCCCTTCCGCAAGCGCCGCCTCGCCATAATCGCGCAGGAAGCCGTTTCCCAGCTTCAGCGGCTGCGCCCAGCAGTACAGCCGCTCTGCTAAGGCTTTCAATGCCTGTGCGTTCTGATTCACGGCAGCCTCTGAGAAGCCATACGCCAAGAGTGCGGCAGCTTCCTCAGGCTGCATGGCATCCACGGGCTGCCTGAAGCCCACTTCGCTCGGCAGTGTCTCGGTGTAGCGCGTGCTGATGAGGTGCGCGCAGTGTTGCCCACCAACCATGAATGGCTTGAGGTGGTCGGCATTCCACACATCGTCAATCACAAGCAGCACATAGCGATCTTTGAGCAGTTCGGCGAGTGCGTTCTTTGCGCCTTCCAACGTTTGGTGTGCTGACGGCGCGCCTGTGACTTGCAAAATCAAATCTTGCAGCTTGCCAAGCAGGTTCTCAGGATTTTCGCCGAGTGTAATCCACAGGATGCCGTCATCGAAGGCGCCGCGCACGCGCACATCGTGGATAAGCGCCTTGGCAAGCGTCGTCTTGCCGTAGCCGCCTGCACCGCGCAGTGCCGCCGAAATAGCAACCGCGCCGTGCGTCTCATCCACCAGCGCTTTGAGCAGCGGCTCGAACACGCCCGGTCGCGCCACAAAGTCAGGCGGCAGCTTCTCTGCCTCTGGAAATGGCACATGGCGGCGCTCATACGGCGTGCGGAGCTGTGTGAGCAGCCTGTGCCATGTCGCATCCAGTTCAGGGGCATCAGGACGCAAGTCCAGCCAGTCGAGGCGTTTCATCCAGCGCGGCACGGCGTCGAAGTTCACAGCCTCAGCAAGGATTGGTATGACTCGCGTACCTTTTTGGCGCGCATAGTGCCATTCCTGTGCCACGACAGCGGACTCAAGGGCTTTAGGTGAGAGGACGAGGATCATGGTATCCACGTTCTCAATCGCCGCTTGGATTTGCCGCCACCAATCCTCGCCGCCTTCCATATCGCTGCGGTCGTGCCACAGCGTGAAGCCGAGCGCGCTCAGCTTGGCGTACAGGTCGCGGGCAAAGGCGGTGTTGGCGCGAGAATAGCTGACGAATACATCGCGTTTGTCGGGCATGGCACGTCCTCACAAGTTGCAGTGGCTTGTGGTCATTATAACCTGATTTTAACCAAATCAAGCGCGGCGTGGCAGGATTCTAGGCATAGCATTCTATGTGCTGCACAATCATTTTAACTTTTTTATAGTATAACCATTAAGTATCTACCCTATCTGAATCGTTTTAGATATGTTCATAAGACGAGACCGTAACTTTTTTCATAGATATTTCCAAAATACGCGCCAACCTGGCACGCTCTGGAATGAGCGGTTCAAGTACCACTCAGCAGTCATCTGTTAGGTTAGGTCTGCTCAGGCTACGATTTTACTATCAGTCGGCATTTTTGAAATGATTGTATGACAGATTGTGAAGGTATAGTAAAGTGTTTGAAGATTGTTGGTTTACTTTCGCAGATTGAAAAAGATCAAATTTGTGAGTATACTATATCAATGTGGGCTATTCTCCGCTTTCCCGTGCGCGGTGAAACGGTGATAGTGAAACCAATCTCAAAGGTCGTTTGTAAAAGGAGATTCGGCTCATGTCGGCAACTGCTACTCCCAACAAGGTTCGTTTGTTCCTAGAAGATCATACGGGCAACAAGCGCCGTGAAGCGCGCATCGCCGCTGAGGCGCCTGTGCGCGAACTGGTGCCGGCACTTATCACCGCGCTAGGCTTGGCAACCACCGACCCGCGCGGTCGCCCGCAACAGTACCACCTTGCCTATGAGAACCGTCAGCTTCAGATGGAAGAGACGCTCGAAACAGCAGGTGTGGTCGAAGGCGCGGTGCTAACGATGGTGCCAGAGATGACCGCCGGCTAATCTTGGCTGGCTGCCGCTCACAGTCTGTTGTGTAACAGGGAAGGCGCTCGCTGCAAGCCGCATGGTTTGGGCGGGCGCATTTTTTCCACACCGCTTCTCGTCGGTCTTTCTCGTCTTGTCTATTGAGGAGTCCGCGCAAGCCTCACTATGAAATACCTTACGCTGAACATCACCACCAATGAAGGTGACCTGCTCTACGCAAAAGATGTAGACGCTGCCAACCTCTGCGAAACATTCATCCGTCGGCTCGTTTCAAGTTTAGTTGCTCAAAACGTCATCCACACAGGCGAACACTATACCGTCCAGATTACGCCACATTATGGCAGCACCATGCGGCAGCAGGGCAAAGTTGCCGCCACCGCCACACCGCCACTACAAGAAACATGGATCGCGCTGCGCTATGAGGCAGATGCCGCGCCTGATCAGCCGATCACCTACTTCACACTTGAACTGCACGTCCGTGAGCGCGGCTTGCTGATTGAACACGATTTCCATCCGCAAGACCTGAGCGCTGATTTTATTGCCTATGGCGTTGAACAAGCGCTGCTGAGCCTTGGCGTGCTGAAAAATGGACAGCTCTACCGCATTCGCTTCTATGCCAAAGATGATGCCAACGCGCAGTTTGATAAGGAACACCTGCCAACCCTTGAACAGCAGGCAACTAGCCTGATCGAATTCCTCTCCGAAGAATCTGATGCACCCGCCTTCCCATTCCGCGATCCAAGCGCCTATCCGAGCGTGATTGCCGTTGGGCGCGGGCTGCCACAACCCGATGATCTGCGTATTTTCGTGCGGCGCAGCACCTACGACGCGCTGCTAGAAGCCGCTAAGATTAGCGATCAGGTCGAGGTTGGCGGCATCTTGGTTGGCAGCGTCTACCGCGCCACGGACGGTGGACGGCTGATCGTGGAAGTGAGCGATTTTATCATCAGCGAAGGGCTGGTCTCCAGCGTGACTGAGCTGCGCTACACCTTTGAGAGCTGGCAAAGCCATCAGGCGCAACTGCGCGAACAGTTTCCCGGCAAACGCATTGTGGGCTGGTATCACACGCATGTGATCACCATGCCGACCAACGAAAGCGAGAGCGTCGCCACACAATCCGAAGATGAACTGGTTGGCGGCGGCACCACCATGTTTTTCTCGCAGCATGATGTGTTTCTGCACACACAGTTCTTTCCTGATGAGTGGTATGTTGCCTTAGTGCTGGATCCGTGGGGAAAAAGCCTTTTCTTTCAATGGAAAAATGGTCAGATTGTGCCTTGCCTTGCCTATCACCTCTACACTGACTTGGGAGTAGCCTCATGACTTCATTGTTCCGCTTATTGTGGCAGTTCGAGGCAGAGGCGCAAGGCTTAGTGTGTGCCTTCACGCCTAACGCGCAAACGCTGATCGCGGGTGCTGAAGATGGCACCATTTATGCTTTTGATTTAGCAGGCAACCAACGCTGGACTCATAAGATTGAGGGTGAAGCGTTTCGCTTTGCGCTTTCGCAGCAGGGCAGCCTGCTTGCGATTGGCACCATTCGCGGCGCGGACACCAGCGTGTTGAATTATGAAACAGGTGAACTGCTCTGGAAATTCAGCGGTGATTCGCAGACCAAAGCTGGCGTTGCCGTCAGTGCGGATGGTGAGCGTGTGGTCAGTGGTGATGATGAAGGCAAAATTCGCGCTTTCGCACGGGATGGCACGCTCATCTGGACCTATGAATGCAGCCATAAGAAGATTGCGCGGCTGGGCATGACGCCTGACGGTGAGCGTATTGTGTTCGGCGGCAACGATCACATCTATTGCCTGAATGGTTCAGGCGATCTGCTCTGGAAGTATCGAACGGGTGGCGAAGTATGGGCTGGGGCGCGCATTCTGCCGGATGGCTCGCGGATCATCGGCGGATCGAACGATCAGCATGTTTATGTGCTGGATGCACACGGCAACCTTGAGTGGCGCTATAAATTGGTGGGAAACGTTAACATCACCTATCCAACGCCAGACGGCACTTTTATTGCGGCGGGATCAACCGATTCGCACGTTTATTTGTTCAGCGGCACAGGGCAGTTGCTCTGGAAATATCGCACGGGCGATAGCATTTACGGCGTGAGCATGAGCAACGACGGCGAATTTATCGCTGCTGCCTCTTATGATCGGTTTATCTACCTATTCAACCGCGAAGGCGATTTGCTGGAGAAACAGCGAACTGCCAATCAAGTCTATGTGGTGGACATTACCGAAGATGGGCGCTTCATCGGTTCATTCGGCTTTGACAAGCGCATTTACCTGCTGGAGAACCGTTACGCCACACGCAACGAGGCAGAACGTGCCGATGTGAGCGCTATCCTCACACAGCGCGTCATCAACCAAGCGCGGCGCGCCTTTGTGGATAACCTCTACTATGGGCTGTGCTATTGGTTTGATCAGTTCAACCACCTGCTGCGCCGTAGTGAGTTCAACTTGTGCGATGCACTCATCGCAGAGGCGCGGCAAGATGGCTATCCATTCACGGCGGCGGAGCAGCGCTTTGTGGATAGCCGCGAGGGCGCTGTATTGCTCAAGCGTGGCGTTGCCGCGCAGCGCAAGGGTGACTTTGAGGCAGCCGAGGCGTTCTACAAGAGAGCGTTATCTGCACAGCGCGCTGCCGGCTGTGGCGTCTGTGAGAATCAAGCGCGCCTTGCCTTTGATCTGCTGACAAGTGAACGCAACGGTGGCGAACGCGATCCGCTTCTGGATAAACTCTATGATGAAGTGTTAGTGATGGGCGGCAGCGAAGCGATGCTGACAGGGCGTTTGGCAAGCGCACCGCCTGATCATTTGCCGCTGATCATTCAAGCGGCAACCAAAATGCGCCTGATCAAGCCGCTGCTGCAAGCGCTGAAAAGCAGCGATACACGCCTGCAAATGTTGGCGATTGCCACCTTGAACCGCTTCACCGAAGTGAGCGACACAACACCGCTTATGACAGCCTTGAACAGCGAAAATGCCTTTGTGCGCTGGCAAGCAGCTGCAATGCTCAGCCGCCAGAAAGAACTGCCCGCTAGTTTTGCCGAAAAGGCGCTTGATCTGATCAGCGCCGAACGCGATCCCGATACACGGCGCGTGCTAGTGGAGACCGCAGCGCACCTTAAGGTGGAAAACCTGACGCCGCTGCTGATCCCTATGCTGGAAGACTCTGATAACGATCTGCGCTGGAGTGTGGTGACGGCACTTGGCAAGATCGGAGATCGGCGTGCTTTGCCCGCGCTGCGTAAGACGCTAGAAGGCTACACGCTGATGGAGATGAGCATTCACGATGCGCTCCAACGCGCCATCCGTGAGATCGATCAGCGCTTCCCGCTACCAAAGCTAACCAGTTGGAATGCCTTGCGTCCGCATGATGCAGCGCACAAGGCTGCCACGCTCTATTGGCACGGCGAGCCTGTGCTGTTCGTGGGTAACCTGAGTGGCGCTAAAGACAATACGCGCCTTTTGTTCACCGTCACGGATGGCGAAGGCGCAGAATGCTATCGTCTCAGCCTAAGCTACGTTGAATTTGCCGCCGCGACGGAACGCTTGCGCGCCGAGTTGGAAGCGCAAGGCGAACTGCCGATTGCCAGCCCATTTGGCGGCGCGCCAAGCACCATCACTGCCAGCACTGCCTATGACGACGATGATGACAACGATGACAGTGACGAATATGAGGATAACGACGAATTCGATGAGGACAGCACGTCAGATCGGGCTGCGCCGATCCCATCGGTCAACCTTGAGTCGCGCTCTGGTGCGCTGTGGGTGCAGCTTAGCGCTGAGCTAACACAGGCATGGCAGCCCGGCGGCTATACCGCAGTGATGCACGTACTGGACGAAGTGACGGGCTTGGATGAGCCAATCGGCACGCAGGAATTTTCCTTTGTTTCCGATCTGCGTGTGGAAAACATTCGTGTTTCGTTAAGCAACAGCCCGCTCAGCCAAGAGACGAACTTGATCGTCGAATATGTAGAGACGATCTATTTCACACTGCGCCTTTCAGCAACGCCGCTTGGCACAGAACTGCGTGGTGAGGTGTGGTACGGCACGCCCGACGAAGGCGAGCTAGTCCTTAGCGAAACACGCCACAGCCTGACCGAAAGCGATACCAACCTTCAATTTCAGTGGCAGCAGCCACATTGGCGTGTTGGCAACTACACTGCACGCCTTTTGGTGAATAATATGGTTAAGGCGGCGCGCAACTTTGAGGTAAAACCTTACCGCTACGACGAGTGGCAATCGCTGCCCAATGAAACGCCCTACCTGTGGGACTTCTTGGCGCGCCACCTCATCCGTATTGGGCAGGGCGAAAAGTTGCTAGAAACCGTGAAGGATTTGCGCTACCTTGCCGCCAAAACTGCCTTGCGCCGTCCCTACGCGGTTGAGGCGGACTTGAACCTTGCCGCTGAGTATGCGCCGCAGGACGTGCAAATTGCCGCTTTGCGCCGTGAATATGCGCGGGTGCATCATGTATTGGGCATGGCGCAAAAATCAGATGAAACCACAGCTACGCTTTACCTGTGGCTGAGAAATATCCCTGAATTGGCGGCATTGGCAGAGTCCTATGAGCGTGAGCAGATCGCACCACGCCTAGCGCTTTGGCATGATTTGCCATCCTCGCACCCTGCCTTGATCCGCACCTTGCGCGGGCATAGCGAAACAGTGGGCGATTGCACTTTCAGCGCAGATGGGCGTTGGTTGGCAACTGTGGCAGAGGATCAATCTGCCCGTGTGTGGGATATGCAGAACGGCAACATGCGCTTTACGCTGCGTGGCTTGAACCACCGCCAATATAGCTGTGACATCAGCCGTGACGGCAAGTGGCTGCTCACCAGCGGCTGGCAGCATTTACAGTTGTGGGATATGGCACGTGGTGTGCGCGTGCGGCTGTTCAGTGGGCATGGCAACACCGTTGTGGACAGCGCCTTTCACCCAAACGGCACACAAGCGCTTTCCGCCGGCAACGATGGCACCATCCGCCTGTGGGATGTTGAAAGCGGTGCAGAACTGAGCCGCACTGATGCACAATCTGGGCGAGAGCCAACCACAGTCGCTTATCACCCTGATGGATCGCGCTTTTGCTCAGCACATCAGGACGGCACGCTGCAAGTGTGGCAGCCACAGACCTTTGAACTGCTGCACCGTTATGCGCTCTCCTCGCGGACGCTGCGGACGGCTGCCTTTAGCCCACGTGGAGATTTCATCGCCGCGGCAGGCGATAGCCGTGAAGTGTTTATCCTGCCTTCAGATGCCAAGCCTGACGCACAGCCACGAACACTCACTGGGCATGATCATACCATCCATCGGGTGGCTTTCAGCCCGGATGGTGAGTGGTTGGCTTCCACCAGCAGCGATAGCAGCGTGCGGCTGTGGCGGTGGCGCACCGAAAATCAGGCGCACCTGACCTTGCGCGGGCATTTGCAGCCAACACGCGGCGTTGCATTCAGCCCGAACGGCAGCCAAATGGCAACTTCCTCTGAAGATAAAGATGTGAAGGTGTGGGATGTTGCGCGCCTTCTGCAAAAGCCTGCGGCGCACCCACGTGCCGTACCGATGTGGTATGGCACGCTCAGCGATGATGGGCGCCTAGCGCTCAGTGATGATAACGAGCGCCTGATCTTGTGGGATACAGAGTCGGGGTTGCCGATTCGCACCTTTGACGCGGCGCACACAGGCGAGATTTTGGGCTGCGCCATCAGCCCTGATGGCACATGGGCGCTCAGTGGTGGTCATGATCACACCTTGCGCCAGTGGGAAGTTGCCACAGGCAAAGTGCAGCGCACCTTTGAAGGGCATTCCAATAGCATTTGGCGCTGTGCGATCAGCCCTGATGGCACATGGTTTATCTCTGCCTCTGCTGATCAGAGCTTGCGCGTTTGGGATGTTGAGACGGGCGAAGTGCGCCATATCTTCACTGCACACAGTGATCAGGTAAATGGCTGTGCTATCAGCCCGAACGGGCGCTACATCGCCAGCGCGGGCGCGGATGGCATCGCACGGCTGTGGTACGCCGAAGATGGCGCTGATCATGCTACGCTGAATGGGCATGGCGATAGTTCTGTGCTGGTCTGCACCTTCAGCCCTGATAACCGCTTTTTGGTGACCGGCGCTTACGACAAGAAGATCAAGCTATGGGAAGTGGAGACAGGCAACCTGCTGGCAACCCTTGAAGGGCATACACATAATGTTCAGGCGCTCGCCTTCACACCGAATGGTGAGTGGCTGCTCTCTGGTGCGCGCAACGGCGGCTTGCGGCTGTGGCGTATGGCAGATCATGCCTGTGTTCACAGCGTCTTTATTGATCGCGGCGTGACGAATATTGCCTTCTTGCCGAATGGCGAACGGGTCATGGTTGCCAGCGGCAGCGGACTCTACCTGCTGCGGCTGCAACTGGCATAACGGGCAATTTCAACTGTCCTACTTGGCGTGTTCAAGCAGGGCAGTCTCGGGCGTTTGGGCAGCAGGCAAGCAGAAGTAAAAGGTGCTACCACTGCCCACAACGCTTTCGGCGCCAACCTCACCCTTCAGCTTTTCTAGGATGCTTTTGACGATGGACAGTCCAACGCCATGCCCTTCAATCCTGCCGTCATCATAGCGCGTGAAAGGTTTGAATACCTGCGCGATTTGTGCTGTGGTTAAACCTTTGCCATTATCCTGCACGCAGTAGCGGATCATGGCACCTTCACGGCGTGCGCTCACCTGAATATGCGGCGGCTTGCCGCCAAACTTAATCGCATTACTGAGGATGTTGATCCACACTTGCTCAATCCAGGCTGCGTAGCCGTAGGCATCTGGCAAATCAGAGGTGATTTCGATGTGCGCGCCTGACTCGGCTATCGGCTGCTGAAGACGTTGCAGGGCATTGTGCAGTGTGGTGTGAATGTTCACCATCTCCGAAGGCACGCTAACACCTTGCCGCACAGTTGCCAGAGTCAGCAGATCATGGATGATGTCGGTCATCTTGCGCTGCATTTTAATCAGGTGTTGCAGATATTCTTGCCATTCCTCACGCGCATTCGGATCGATCAGCGTTAGCAGTTCAAGGTAACCGGCGATCACGCTCAGCGGATTTTTCAGATCGTGCGCCACAATGTGCGCGTATGCCTGCAAATCGGCGATCAAGTATTCGCGCTCAATCTCTGCTTTTTTCCGCAGCGTAATATCGCGCATGACCATAATGCTGCCGATGCGCCGTCCGTTGTGGCGCAGCGCGCTTAGATGAGCATCGTAGTAGCGCTGTTTTTCGCCAACGGTCAGCGCCAGTTCAAGGCGAAAACTCTCTAGGTGCGTGTTGTTCAGCAAGCTGTGATAGGGTTGCGGAAAAACAGACTGGGCAAGGTTGCCAACCAGTTTCTCGGCAGGCTTGCCCAAAAGCGCCTCGCCAGATGGATTGATCATCGCAAGACGCCCTGCCTCATCAATCACAAAGACAGGATCGCTCAGATTCAGCACCACTGAATGGTAAGCAATCGGTGTCACATCCAGAACACGGTGGCGCGCAAAAGCAAAAAACAGGAAGATGTTCACAAGGGTGAAGGCAAGCGGCGTCAGGTTGGGCAGTACGCGCTCCGGCGGTGCGTTGAACATGCTTACGGTGCTGAGCGCCGTTGCCACTATCGCAACAATGAGCAAGATCACAAACGAGCCACGATAGGTATCTGGGCGCATCCAGAAAAAATAGAGCAGCCTGAGATTGGCAATGATGACGATCAGGTTCAGGTAGGCGTTGTGTACCCAATACCAACTGCCGAAGGTAGGCATTTCTAGCCAGAGGAAGCTGAGCGGCTGGCGAGACCATGCGCGCAGAAACTCGCCGTGCGCGTCATTCGTCCACAAGACGATCTGTGCCACCAGCGGCACAATGGCAAGCAAAGCCACCCAGCGCCAACTGAGCAGTTCGTAGCGTCCGCTGTATGCCATCAGGGCGAAGAACCAGATTAGGCTGGCAACGGCGAATGCGCTAAACCGTAAGCGTGCTACCAGATAGGCAGCATTCTCATCGGGCAGAACAGCCATCAGCAAAAAGAGCAGATTAATGATGAGTCCGCCGCTGACTGCCGCTATCATATAACGGCGCATAACAATGTGGCGGTTGAAGGCGATGTAAATGAGCATGGCGCACGAGACAACCAACGCACTGATTAGTGCGCTGCCATATAGCAATGCGGCAAGGAATGCATCAGGCTGGGCGGGCATACGATGCTCACTCTAAAGATAATAGCTGATCTAGAATGCATTTCAAAAAACGAATAAAGGGTAAGTTTGAGAGGGAAGCCCTCTCAGAATCGCCATCTGTGGGTTGTGTAGCGCGCCACAGACAAAAGATTCTGCCTTACACAAGTTTTGAAATAACCGCTAACACCCTATTTTACCGCCTGAAAAGACTTGGACTGCCCTGAAAAGGCTTTTGATAAAGTTTTGGGAAACGGCAAAACGCCTTTATGGTAATCCTAGTGCGTGTGTCTTAAAGATGGCTGATCGCTTTTTGTAATTTGCCCACTTTGCGAAGGAGTGATATTGTTAAGCGCCATTAGAAAAGTTTGAAAAACAGGTTTGCCTTGAGAAAGAGTATCCGTCATGAGCATTCGCCGCGCTGTTTATCCCGGTTCATTCGACCCAGCGCATTACGGGCATATTGATATTGTTACACGCGCTGCTCGCGTTTTTGATGAGGTGATTGTAGCAGTTTATGCGAACCCGGCAAAGGCGAAAAGTGTGCTGTTCAGCGTGGATGAGCGCGTTGGAATGTTGCGTGATGTGCTAGGGCATATGCCCACCGTAAAAGTTGCGCCATACTACGGCTTGACAGTAGACTATGTGCGGCAAGTGGGCGCGATGGCAGTCATTCGTGGCTTGCGCGTCTTTTCCGATTTCGAGCTAGAGTTCCGCATGGCGCTTGCCAACCGCCGCCTTGCGCCAGAGATCGAGGTGGTCACTTTCATTGCTGATGAGCGCCACCTGCACATTAGCTCTAGCACGGTGCGCGAGATCGCCTCGTTAGGTGGTGACGTTTCGACGATGGTGCCGCCCATCGTCACAGCGGCATTGACGGCAAAGTTCAAAGAGCGCCACCAAAACGGCGTTGAAACGGACTATATGACCAGCCTGCACGATTAGGCTTTGTAAACGAAGGGGAAGATTATGGACATTCAGCATCTTGTAGATCGCCTTGAAGAACTGATTGATGAAGGTCGGCATGTATGGCTGACCAAAATGACCATGATTGATGAAGAACGCGCCCTTGAGATCATTGATCAGATGCGTATCTCCATCCCTGAGGAAGTGGACAAGGCAAGCCGTGTGCTGAATCAGCGGGATCGCATCCTGGCGCAGGCGAACGAAGAGGCTGCCCGCATTATTGACCTTGCCCGTGAAAAGGCAGAGACGCTCATCCAGCGCGATGCCATCACTCAATCTGCCCAGAACCGTGCCGCCAACATTATCGAGCAGGCGCGCCAAGAGGCGGAACAAATGCGCGCCGATGCTGATAACTACGTGCTGGAGGTGCTGCGCGAATTTGAGAATCACCTCGTCAAGACGCTCAGCATTGTGCGGAACGGCATTAGCAAGATTGTGCAAGATCGGGATGTTGCCCGTGCGCGTGCCGCTGCTGAGGCAGCCGCCACACCGCCTGCCGAAGCGCCCAAAGCACCGCCACCCAGCCGTTCGGCAGCGCAGACGCCATCTGTTGCGCCCAAACCGTCTGAGGTGAGTGTTGAAGTGGGTGCGGAAAGCAAGCCCGAATAAAGCCCATCTATGCGCCCAATGATCATCCGAGACGACGACACCTGCTACTTCACGCCTATTGAAAAGCTGGAAGCAGTTTACGGCGCACTCTGGTCACAAAATATTCCCGTCAGCTTGGCGGTGATTCCCTCTCAGCACTGCGATGTGCAAATTCTGCACCGCGAAGGTGCGCCTTATGATCCTGCCATTCCGCCGGAATATCGCGGCATTCCAAAAACGTTCCTCGTCACCGAGAATCGGTCGCTGTGCGCTTATCTCAATGCGAAAATTCAGCAAGGCTTGGTGGAAATTTGCCTACACGGCTACATGCACACCTACCATGAATTTGCCAGCCGCGATGCCGCCTTGCTGGCTGCCAAAGTGCGCGATGGGCTAGCCATCCTGCGTGAGGCATTTCCAAAGGCTGCCATTCGCACTTTCATCGCGCCTTATGATGTGATGTCGCCAGAGGCGATCCGCGTCGTGCTAGAGGCAGGACTCAGCCTTTGCACGGCGGCTACTAATTTGCCGCCGTCGCCCGATCTGCCCAACTTGCCAACCTATCACGGCACACAGTTGGCAAACGGCGCACGGCTGTTCACCTGTGATGAATACTTATTCCACCACCGCGATACAGCCGAGAACTGCCTTGCTAATGCCCGTGCGCGCTTGCAAAGCGCCGAAATGCTGATCATCGGCAATCATTATTGGTCATTCTTTCACGATTGGCGCGGCGCAGCAGTTCGCAGCGATTTGCTTAAGGCATGGCAAACCTTCGCAGCAGAGGCGGTGCAAGGGCGCGCCGCAACAACCTTTCAAGGCGCGCCGCTGACCGCTAATCCTTAGTGGCGGAAGTGCCGCACGCCCGTGAAGATGAGCGCAGCGTTTGCCGCGTCGGCTGCCGCGATCACTTCGTCATCGCGCACAGAGCCGCCCGTCGCAATAATGGCTGTGACTCCTGCGGCTGTGCCAACTTCCAGCCCATCGCTGAACGGGAAGAAAGCATCGCTCGCCATCACAGCGCCATTAGCACGCGCACCTGCTTTTTCAACCGCCAGCTTAGCGGCATCCACGCGGCTTGGCAAGCCACCACCAATGCCAACCGTTGCAAAGCCTTCGGGCAGCGCCCGCGCCAACACAATCGCGTTCGACTTTACAGCTTGGCAGGCTTGCCATGTAAAGCGCAGTGCCGCATACTCAGAATTGGTCGGTGCGCGCCGCGAGACAACTTGCCACGCCGCCTCAGCAGGATCGCCGCGATCAACCGTCTGCACCAACATGCCGCCGCGCACACTGCGTAGCTCAAAAGGCGCTTGTGGCAGCGGATCAACGCGCAGCAGGCGGCAGTTCTTGCGGCGGCGCTGGAGCAGGTCAAGCGCTTCAGGCGTAAAGTCGGGCGCGGCAATCGCCTCCACGAACAGATCACCCATCGCCTCCACAAAAGCGGCATCCGCCACCTGATTGAGCGCGATCACGCCGCCAAAGGCAGAGACAGGATCAGACGCCAAAGCAAGGCTGAACGCAACATCCGCGCTGGCTGCACTGGCAACGCCGCATGGATTCAGGTGCTTGACGATCACCACGCTTGGCGCCTCGAAAAGGTCTACGGCGCGCCACGCCGCATCCAGATCGAGCATGTTGTTATAGGAGAGCTGTTTGTTGCCACCCAGCAACGTGCCGCCGAGCATCCCGACGCCTTGCGGTGCGTAAAAGGCGCCTTGCTGGTGTGGATTTTCACCATAGCGCAGCGTTTCCACCAATTCCAGCGAGAGCGAGAGCCGCTCATCAACCACAAGCCCGCCTTCTGCCTCACCAGCCAGATAGCCGTGAATGGCAGTATCGTAGTCACGGGTGTGGGCAAATGCCTTCACAGCTAGAGCGCGCCGTGCATGTTCGTCCAACGTGCCGAGCTTGAGCGCAGCAAACACGCTCTGATAGTCATTCGGATCACAGACAACTGCCACACGCGGAAAGTTCTTCGCCGCAGCGCGCAACAGCGCCACACCGCCGATGTCTATTTGCTCAAGCGCCTCTGCCAAGCTGATGTTTGGACGCTGAATTGCCTCGCGGAAGGGATACAAATTGCAGACGACCAGATCAATGGGCGTGATGCCATAGGCAGATAGCTCTGCATAGTCCTCGTCACGGTCGCGGGCAAGGATAGCGCCGTGCAAGATTGGGTGCAGCGTCTTAACGCGCCCATTGAGCATTTCCGGCGCGCCCGTCACCTGACCAACCGTTTTCACATTTAAGCCGGCACCATCCAGAATGTGGGCGGTGCCGCCGCTGGCGATCAATTCCCAACCGAGCGCGGTTAGCCCGCGGGCAAGTTCCACTAAGCCGCTTTTGTTATAGACACTGAGTAGTGCGCGTGGCATGGTGATGTCTCCTTTGTAGGTGTTCGTCTTTTTCGTCTAAGGTAGCCAACTGATGAGCGCGTCGCGCTGTGCGCCTGTGGTTGCCATGAGCGGCGCCGCGCCTAACGCTTGCGTGATGAATGCGATATATTGTAAAGCGCTATGCGGCAAATCGGCAAGGCGTTTCGCGCCGCGCAACGCTGCGCCATCCCACGAGGGCAGATCGCGGAATTGGGCGGTGACGCCGTTCAAATACGCCTGATCGGGACGGTATGGGGCAGGATTGCCATTCGAGTCGGTGTAGTGCGTGCAGATTTGGATAGGTTGATCAGGGTAGGCAATATCGAGGTGCGTCAGGACGAGGTGCGTCGCACCGCTGACACGCGCAAAATAACCTAAGCAGGGCAAGTCAAAATAGAGAATATCGCGTGGGCGGCGCGTGGTTGCACCGTACTCGTGGGCATCCTCACGGATACGCATCGCCAACAGATCGGGCATGTGCGTGGGCAAGCGCCGTGTGCCAACGCTGCTGCTGTAGGTTGCCTTGAGCGTGTTAGCGCGCACGGCGATCTGTTCAGGGGCGATCAAGCCTTCTGTCGAGGCGAGGATGCCGCCAAAGGTTGGGTCACTTGCCGTTACATCAGGGTAGACGCCAAAGCGCGGATCAAGCCCGACTGCCTGTGCGCCCTCAAAGATGAAGCCGAACTGATCGGGCTGCGCCCAACGCTCAGCAAGGTATGGGTAGGCGTCCACTACCGACCAATGCAGTACTTCACGGGCAAGGCGCAAACGCTCTAGAAAGGTGCTTTGATCGCCAACTTCGCGTATGCCGCGCAGCGATGGCACGCTGATTTCCGCGATATGCCTGCCCAAGCCATTAATGAGCGCCGCGTAGAGTTCGTAGTGCTGGCTCAGCCGTTCGCGCCAATCGTCTGCCACCAAATCACGCACGCGCATGGGATGCCGCAGCAGCACATCGGCATAGGCGGGCGAGATTCCGCGTCCGGTGGCGCCAGAGCCGCCGCGTTCCCATGCCTTCAAAGCCGCTTCGAAGGCACGGTGTGTATCAAGGGCAAGTACAGCGTTCAGGTCTACAAGTGCGGCGGGTGTTTCAGCATCAAGAGGGCGATTGATGGCGCGCGCCACTTGCAGGCTTTCCTCCACCAAATCCTCAGGGTGAATGACCATGCCCTTACCTAAAACGCCAACGGCAGCCGCGTGCAGCGCACCGCTTGGCATTTGGTGCAGGGCAAGGCGTTGATCGTCCACGATGACGGTATGCCCGGCGTTGGCGCCGCCATTCCAGCGGTAGACGACCAATTGCCCTGTGCGGTGCGCCAAAATGCCACACAGTTCATCCACAACGCGCCCTTTGCCTTCGTCGCCAAAGGCGCCGCCGCCAATAGCGATGCTGTTCGGGCGGACGCCGTGCGGCACATCGCGCAGCGGATCGGACGCCAAAGGCTGATCGACACCAAAAAGCTGCCCTTCTTCATAGACAGCGTGGTAAAGTGCGGCAAAGGGATCGTTCATCGGTGGCGGCGCTCCAACTCGGCGGCAACCTGATCGGGCGTGATGCCAAGCTGTGCCATCAGCACTAGGGCATGGTAGGCAAGGTCGGCAAGTTCGCTGACGGTGCGTTCTGTGCCTTGCCGTGCGGCAGCCAGAACTACTTCAACAGCCTCTTCGCCAACTTTTTTGACGATCTCATCTAAGCCCGCATTGAAAAGCTGCGTGGTGTACGAGCCTTCACGCGGATTTGCTTGCCGATCCTGTATGGTGGCATATAGTTTGGCGAGAATCTCGCTCAAGGTCTTTCCCTCACATTCGATAAGGCACATGATAAGGGGTCAGCTTCAGCCGACCCCTGACTAAACCAACCTGCTAACGTAAACCAAGTTCGTTACGGGCAATCACCAAGCGTTGAATCTCGCTAGTACCTTCGTAAATTTCGGTGATTTTCGCATCGCGGAAGTAGCGCTCAATGGGCAGTTCGCGGCTGTAGCCCATGCCGCCGTGGATTTGGACGGCAGTATGCGCGCAGAACATCGCCGTTTCGCTGGCAAAGAGCTTCGCCATGCTTGCTTCAGTGGTATAGCGTGCGCCGCTGCTCTTAGCGCGCTCTTTGGCAAGGGCAGCGCTGTAGATCAGCAGGCGTGATGCTTCAATGCGCGTTTTCATATCGGCGATCTTCGCCTGAGTCATCTGGAAGCTGCCAATTGGGACGCCGAACGCCTCACGCTGCCGCGCATAGTCCAGCGATGCTTCATAGGCTGCCTCTGCGATGCCTAGCGCTTGCGCTGCGATGCCGATTCTGCCCGCATCCAGCACCGTCATGGCGATCTTGAAGCCTTGCCCGACCGTGCCAAGCACATTCTCGATAGGGCAGCGATAATCCTCAAAGATCAGCTCGCTGGTGGCGCTGGCACGTATGCCGAGCTTTGGCTCTTTTTTGCCTGCCGCAAAGCCCTGTTTATCGGTCTCAATGATAAAGGCGGTGATGCCGTTGTGCTTCTTCTCAGGCTCAGTCATGGTGAACAGGATCACATAGTCGGCAACGGGTCCTGAAGTCACCCAGCTTTTACGCCCGTTGATGATGTAATGTGTGCCGTCGTCGTTTAGCACGGCGCGGCTTTTCATGGTGCCGGCGTCGCTGCCGCTCATGGGTTCGGTCAGGCTGTAAGCGCCAATCTTTGCGCCGCTGGCAATGTCGCGCAGGTACTTCTGCTTCTGCGGCTCTGTGCCGAATTTTAGCAAGCCATGACAAACAAGGCTGTTGTTCACGCTCAGGATCGTACTGGTGGCGGCATCTGCCTTTGCCACTTCTTCCATCGTCAGCACATAGGCGATGGTATCCATGCCCGCGCCGCCGTATTCTTCAGGCACTTCAATGCCCATCAAGCCCATCGCGCCCATCTTCCGCACTACATCCATCGGAAAGTCACCCGTCTCATCAAAGTGTGCGGCAACGGGCAAAATCTCTTTACGGGCGAAATCGCGCACGGCGCGGCGCAATTCTTCATGTTCTGCCGAAAGCGTCAGGTTCAGCGCATCGGGATTAGTTTGAACAGCCATCAGGAAATCCTCTAAAAATGCTCACGAATTTTGAGGAAATTATAGCGTAAGGTGGCGTGCCAATGCGAGTGAGGGCTTGGGTGAAAGGGGTGTTTGGCAGCATGAAAAAATCCCGCCCTGCCTACAGAGCGGGATAAGGTGATCGGTCAGGCTTGCCTGCCGCTTATTAGTTTATTTTGCTACAGGTGCGGCGATCTTCACCTCATCTGTGGCGCGGTCTGCGTATTTCTCGAAGTTGGCGTGGAAGCGGCGCGCCAGATCAAGCGCGGCGGCGTCGTAAGCGGCAGGATCAGCCCACGTATTGCGGGGGTTGAGCAGTTCGCTTGGCACGTTCGGCACGCTTTCGGGAATGTGCAAGCCAAAGATCGGGTCGGCGTGGGTTGGCACGTTAGCAAGCGCACCTTCCAACACTGCTGTGATCATGGCGCGGGTGTATTCCAGCTTCATGCGGCTGCCAACACCATAAGCGCCGCCCGTCCAACCTGTGTTGATCAGCCACACCTGAGAGCCGTGCTTACGCAGCTTCTCGCGCAGCAGTTCGGCGTAGACCATCGGATGCAGCGCCATGAACGGCGCGCCAAAGCAGGTGCTGAAGGTTGCCTGTGGCTCGCTCACACCGCGCTCAGTGCCGGCGACCTTTGCGGTGTAGCCGCTGATGAAGTGGTACATTGCCTGTTCGTGCGTCAGCTTGGCAATGGGAGGTAACACACCGAAGGCATCGGCGGTGAGGAAGATGACATGCTTTGGATGTCCGCACATGCCGCTCAGATCAGCGTTGGAGATGTGCGAGATCGGGTAGGCAGCGCGGGTGTTCTCGGTCAGCGAGTCGTCATTTAGATCGAGGCGGCGCGTCTCGGCGTCAATCGTCACGTTTTCGAGGATCGTGCCAAAGCGGCGTGTTGTTTGGTAGATTTCAGGCTCGCCGGTTGGGCTAAGGCGGATCACTTTGGCGTAGCAGCCGCCTTCATAGTTAAAAATGCCGTCGTCGCTCCAGCCGTGTTCGTCATCACCGATGAGGGTGCGTTTTGGATCAGCGCTGAGCGTGGTCTTGCCCGTGCCACTCAAGCCGAAGAACACAGCTGCATCATCTTTGGTTGCGCCGTAGTTGGCAGAGCAATGCATAGACATCACGCCACGCAGCGGCATCAGGTAGTTCATCAGCGTGAAGGCGGATTTCTTGATCTCACCGGCGTATTCCGTGCCGCCGATCAGCACAAGGCGGCGCGCAATGTTCAGCAGGATGAAGGTGCCGCTGTTAGTGCCATCTTCTTCTGGGTTGGCAGTAAAGGCAGGCACATCAATGATGGTGAATTCTGGCACATGCGAATTGAGTTCTTCGCGGCTGGGGCGGATGAACATGGTGCGCGCAAAGAGGCTGTGCCAAGCGCGCTGTGTGACGACGCGCAAAGGCAGGCGGTATTTGGGATCGGCACCGACATAGCAATCTTGGATGTAAACATCTTGGTTTTCGAGGTAAGAGCGCATCCTTTTGAAGATGTGTTCAAAGTTTTCTTCGCTGAAGGGTTTATTGACAGTTCCCCACCAGATGTTTGCTTCGCTGGTTGGTTCTTTCACCACAAACTTATCGTTAGGCGAGCGTCCGGTGTGGCTGCCGGTGCGGCAGACGAGCGGACCTAAGTGCGCGAGGGTTGCTTCACGGGTACGGATAGCGCGTTCATAAAGCGCGGGTGCGGTCAAGTTCCAAAGTTGTTGCCCAAGATTGGTCAAGCCGAGCGCTTCTAGCCCGATATGGCTACGCCCTACGGTATGTTCATGCTCGTGGATAACCATTCGTTCTTTTCCTTATCTCTACTGCTTCAAGCCTTTGGGAAGCACTTTACATCAAGAAGTGTATCACAGCCTTTGGCGCATTCAAGGCATGTGATGACATTTAGCAGCAAGATTGGGAAATTTGTCACAAACTTTCAGTTATCCACACTTTTGTTTCAGCCGCTTATGAATCACAACGATAGGATTGATTTTGAATTATGGTGCGTTTAAGAATTTATAAAATAGGGCGGGTGCACTTCCCGCCCCTCCCGTGCAGCCTATCAGCCATCGCTGCCCGGCACAATGCGCCGCGTGCCAAGATGCTCCAGCACATTGAAGGCATCCAGCATCCAGCGGTTATCGGCATGAAGATAGCGCAACAGTGTGATCGAGGTGTTATCCACCCAAATGCGCCCTTCACCAACGACTGCCAAGCGCTGCAAAATGGTGCGGATGGTGCCGCCATGCGAGATGACCAACACATAGCCTTCGGTGTGTTGCTGCACCACCTCTTTTAGGAAGGCAAGCGCACGCTCCGCCACCTGATCAAGGCTTTCACCACCGGGACGCTGTGTGCCAAACGGATCGCGCTGCACGGTCTCAAAGCGTTCGCCATCCCACGCCCGAATTTCGTCTCCAGTAAGTCCTTGCCACTCGCCAACGTCAATCTCGCGCAGGCGTGCATCATGGTGCAGTGGTTTCTTCAAACGGTCTGCCAGCGCTTGCGCTGTATCGCTGGCACGTTTCAGGTCGCTGGCATAAATGGCGGTGATTTGATTACTCTGCGGCAGCAGATAATCTGCCAGCAGGCGTGCTTGGTGCATCCCTTCCTCGTTCAGCGGCACAGCAGCATGACCTTGCCAACGTCCCATGCGGTTCCAGAACGTTTCGCCATGCCGAATTAAACCGATTCGCGTTGCCATGTTTTCAAAAAGTCCTCCATGGGTGGGTGACATCAGAGCGCAACCACGCGGCGGGAGCGCATGATTGGGCTAGTTGTGTATTGCGTCACCCGCTGAATAGATATGCTCAAGTATAGCCGATGCCGCGCGGATTGCCCTACTGAGACTAGATGAGACTGATACATACCAGAATACGATCTTTCGCCTTTTTAAGCGTTGGCTTTGTCCGAACCGTGAAAGCGCCACAATCATCCCACCACGAGAACCTTTCTTAAATATACAAAATTCGAGATTGTAAAAATTGAATTACATTTAATGCGTGCATGTGCCACACTGCTTACAATTAAGGGTGACCACATTAATGAAGTGGAGGGTTTTTATGCGTTTGCAAAACAGAAGGTTTGCAACAGCAGTCTTGTTCTTTGTGATAGTCGTCGGCGCATTTATGCTGCTTCGCAGCGGCGGGCGAGCGCTCTCGGCTGGTACACCTCAAACAGCAGGCGCACTGCCTGCCCGCAGCGGCGCACGAACGGCTGATGCGGCACTCGTCACCAGCGGTGACTCGTTCGGTTTGATGCAGGCGATCAACGTCGCCAATGCGCGCCCTGCCGAAAGCGCGCCGTATCGCATCTATCTGGCAGACGGCACTTATACATTCCACACTGCAGGCGAGATCACCCGTGCATGGCTGCCTGCCATTCAGGGCAAGGTCATCCTCTATGGGCAGAACAGCGAGATTGTACTTTCCGGGTCAGGCAGCACCACGCCCGCCCAACTGGTTGTGCAAGAGGGCGCAAGCCTTGAACTACATAACGTCACCTTTCGTGGCGAGCGCAACAATGGACGCGCTATCGTGAATCATGGCAGCCTTGCCGTTTACGACAGCCAGTTCTTTGACGGTGAACCCAGTGGCGCGCAGTTGGATAGCAATCCAGGCTTAAGTGGCATTCACAACAATGGTGAGCTAACGGTTGCCCGCAGCCTATTTGCCCGCAACCAGAGCCTCTCGACGATTGAGCCGGGCGGCGCGCTGCGGAATGTGGGCAAGGCAAGCCTTACCTGCACGCGCTTTGAGGACAACCGCGCCGAACGCGGCGGCGCCATTTTCAACGACTATGGCGCTCAGCTTTTCGTGGCGCAGAGCGCCTTCACGGGCAATCAGGCGAATGGCGGCGGCGCCATCTTTGCTAGCAGCGCTGTAGAGGCAAACGGCAACTGGTGGGGTGGTAATGCACCACGCATTGAGGCGCAAAATTTCAGCGCCGATACGCTCAGTGTGCAAGTTGCCGCGGCTGAGGTTGCCGAATCCGACCCGACCTTGAGTGCTGCGTGCGCTATGCGATCACCCACGCTGCCACCTGCTGAGCTTTTGGCGTTGCAGAGCGCTGCCGGGCTGTTCATCATGCCCAGCAATCCGCCTGCCTTGCCACCAAGCGTAAATAGCCGCAAGGAAGTCAGCCGCGCACGCTTTACAGAGGTGGATTTCAACGCAGCCTTTGCTGTTGCGGCACAGGGCGCCACCGGCAGCAGCTTCATCCTCGACCTGTTCGGCGACACGACGTGGCTTGCCGTTAATGATCGGATCGAGCAGCACGCGGCATCCACCACTGGCTATACCTGGATCGGGCGTCTGTTGAACAAGCCTGCCAGCGAAGTTGTTCTCAGCTTTGATCAAGGCACCATGCATGGCTATATCAGCAGCGTCGATCAGCTTTTCGCTGTGGAATACAGCGGCAGCGGCAGCCTGCACTACATCCTGGAGCTGGACGCTTCCCAATTTGATCCGTGTGGTGGCGCTTTAGTGCCGCCTGCTACGACGCAGCCACCTGCACAGCCCGCCCCCGCTGTTGAGCTGGACGGCGCGCTGTTCCCCGTTGCCTCCGACCTGTACGGCAACCCAATCATCGATGTAATCGTTGTTTACACAGCCGATGCAAGGAGTGCAGCAGGTGGCACACAAGCAATGCTGAATGAGGTGAACAGCGCCATTGCTATCACCAACCAGAGCTACGCCAACACTGGCATCACTCAGCGTGTGCGTTTGGTCTATACGGCGGAAGTCACTTACACCGAGACAGGCAATATGTACACCGACTTGGATCGCATCACCGGGACAACCGATGGATTCATGGATCAGGTGCATACCTGGCGCAATCTCTACAAAGCAGATATGGTTGCCATGCTGACGCAAAATGGCGGCGGCTTCTGCGGCTTGGCGTGGCTGATGACCAGTGTGACAACAGGCTTTGCGCCCAACGCTTTCAGCGTTACAGCACGCGGCTGCATCACCAATTTCAGCTTTGGGCATGAGCTAGGGCATAATATGGGTAGCCAACACAACCCTGAAGATGGCAGTGGTGGTGCCTACAGCTACAGCTACGGCTACCGTGATAATGTTGACCCAGTGCGCTTCCGCACGGTGATGGCCTATGCTTGCTCTGGTGCAAGCTGCCCACGCGTCAACTATTGGTCAAATACCATCTTCAACTATCTGGGCGATCCAATGGGAAACGCCAATCAGAACAACCGCCTATCGCTGGGTAACACTGCCGCAACGGTTGCCGCGTTCCGAACCAATGGGCTTGTGGATACAATCGGACTGTACCGCCCATCCACTTCACAAATGTTCTTACGAAACAGCCTCTCAACGGGTCCAGCCGATCTGATTCATCTCTTTGGCGGACCGAACGACTATCCAATTGCAGGTGACTGGAACGGCGATGGTGTGGATACCATCGGTGTTTACCGCCGCACAACAGGCGAATTCTTCCTGAAGGATTCCAACGCAAGCGGCGCACCTGTCGTCTATAGTTTTGTGTTAGGTAGCCCGAATGATATCCCGATGGTGGGTGACTGGGACGGCGACGGTAGAGATGGCGTCGGTGTGTTCCGCCCGTCCAATGGCTTAATCTACATCCGAAGCACGCTCACCACAGGCATTGCGGACTACACACTTGTGCTAGGCAATCCGGGCGATCTGCCCGTAGCGGGCGATTGGAACGGCAACGGTCGGGATGGCATTGGTGTGTTCCGTCCTTCAACGGGTACCTTCTATCTGCTGAACAACGCGCAGCAAAACGGCATATTCTTTGCCGATCTCTCGCTGGCGTTTGGCGCGAATGGTGATACGCCCATTGCCGGTGACTGGGACGGCGACGGTATAGATGGCATTGGTGTGTTCCGCGGCTCTGCCAGCAGCATCTTCTTACGCAACACACTGTCAACAGGTCCGGCGCAGATTTCGTTCAACTTCGGCGCAACGGGCGATCTACCTTTGAGTGGAAGATACATCCAACCGTAGTGGGTGAGCCGTCAGCGCGGCATCGCCTATTTCCCCATCATCAAAGGCTTTTGGTGCTGGGAAGCACGAACACTCCTTGTGAGGGCGGGATATATTCCGCCCTCATGCACTTGTGCCAGCCGCACTTTTCACCACATCCTCACCTACACACCCTTGCCCTATATACCACTTCGGGCTATGATTTGCGCCCGATAGTGTATGAAAGCAGGTGCTGCCTTTTGCAGAAAACGTGCCAACGGTTTGGGATTGCCTTCATGCTGCTGCTCAGTGCGTGCGGCGGCAGCGCACCACTTGCCATGCCCACACCCACACCCTTTGAAGTGCTGATCTTGCCGCCGGGCGAAACCTTCGTGCCAACGCCCACACCCAGCCTTACACCGACCATCACTGCCACACCAACCATTACACTGACGCCTACGCTTACGCCCCTCCCTAGCGAGACGCAGCTACCCACAGCCATACCACCAACGGAAACGCCTGCTGCCATTGCCTTGATCGGCGGTGCGATAGAGTCTCAGATTTGCGTCACTTGCCAGCCTTACTTGCGCGAATCGCCCGGCACCGCAGGCAAGATACTGGGCAGGTTGGACGAAAAGATCACCTTTCAGGCGGTTGGGCGCAGTGAGGATAGCACCTGGCTGCAAGTCAACCTGACCAATGATCCACGCCGACGTTTTGGCTGGGTCTTTCGTGATCTGACCGCCCTGCGCGAGGCAGATGTCTCGATGCTGCCTGTGACGGGCAGCGTGGTAGACGCAACGCCCGCGCCGCTGAGCATTGCCAGCAACAGCGGTGTGGTTAGCGGCGTGACCGCTAAAGCCCGTGAGATTTTTGTGCGCGGGCAGGCGTTGGGCAATCAGGCGCATGTCTTTACACGGGTGGGCGATAGCATCACTGCCTCGCCCTACTTTCTGACGCCCTTTGGCAGCGGCGGCTACGACTTAGGCGCTTATCAGAACGAATTGTGGGATGTGGTGCGCTTCTACAGCACATTCGGCAGCGCTTCACTGGCAGCCGGCAACGGCTGGGGCGCGGATCGCATCTTGCAGGCAGGCTATAACGCGCCGGATGTGTGCGGCAGCGACTCACCGTTGGTATGCGAGTATCGCATTCGCAAGCCCGCCGTCGCCCTGATCATGATCGGCACGAATGACTCTGGCGGTGTTGATCCCGCCGTCTATGAGCGCAACCTGAGCCGTATTGTGGAAATCTCGATTGAGATGGGCGTTATTCCCATCCTAAGCACCATTCCACCTAAGCTGAACGATGCATGGAATGGACAGCGCGCTGTGCAGTGGAACGGCATCATCAAGAATGTGGCGCGCCGCTACGACGTGCCGCTGATGGATTATTGGCTTGCCCTGCAAAACGTGCCAAACAACGGCATTGGTGAAGATGGCATTCATCCCTCTGTGCCGCCTAACGAGGCAACCGGGCGCTTTACGACGGAAAACCTGCGCTATGGCTACACCATCCGTAATCTGGTCGCGCTGCAAGCGCTAGATGCCGTCCGCCGTTATGTGATGTACTAAAATCCCGACGTGCCTTGTGCTTCTTAGGGATGTTCCAGCGCCGCCTCAACGGCTGCCGCCGCATCCAGGATGCCGCCACCCTGCACCTCATCTGATACGTCAGGGAAAGCGACGGCAGTCGCCCGCAGGATGGCACGGATAGCACCTGCCCGCAAGCGCGGATTTGCCTCCAGCATTTGGGCCGCAACCGATGTCGCAACCGCAACTGAAACAGATGTACCGTCCACATGCTGATGGTGTCTGTCAATCAGCTTGTATTTATTCAGGCGCGCCTGAATAACTGCCCGATCTGCTTCGCCTTCCGCCGAACAAGGCAATACGCCTTCAATACTTAAGTCGGCACAGCCTTCGGTCAGGATCGCCGCAACCTCAGCAGGTGTTTGCGCGTGCAGCAACGGCGCCAGCCAGCGCGCCTCACGCGCCATGATGGAGTAGGGCAGGATCGGTGAGGCGATCCAGCGCGCTGTCGCCAAAATCTCGGGCTTGGGCGAACCGTCGTAGGCAGTGCCGTAGTTGTGGTTGTAAGGCGTCCAGCACGTCACATCCGTGCTGTTGTGGTCATCCACACCGCCAACGGTTAGCACTTCCGGCGCGCTGGCAGGTGGCACAAGCTGCTCTGTGCCGCCGTTGCCCGCCGCGCAGAGCGTTAGCACATTTTCTTCATAGAGGGCGCGCACCGCAGCATACAGCGGATGATCGGGATCGCTGCTGGGAAAATCGCCACCGACGGAGATATTGCATAGCCGAATGTTATAAGCGCGGTGATTTTCGATCAGCCACAGCAAGCCGCGCAAAATATCGCGCTCTTTGATGTTGTTGTGAAAATCGCTCACCTTGATTAGGACGACCCGTGCGCCGTGCGCCAAACCGCGATACAAACCATCAGAGGTTGTGCCATCACCACAGGCAATGACACTGGTCATCTGCCCGTGCCAGCTTAGATCATGATCGTGGAAGAATTTATCGCCGCCGATCACGCGCTGTGTGGCGGCATCCACATGGGCAAGGATGCGCCCACGCAGATCAGGATGTGGGTAAAAGCCGGAGTCGAGGAAGGCGATCACCACACCGCGCCCGCTGAACTCTGCCCGTGCGCCTGTGCGCGTGTGCAGCGGCAGGATGTGCGGTGTCTGTCCCTCGTATGGGAAATTGGCTGTGAACAAAGTCGGGTTAGTCTCTCTTGTGTGGAAGCGATACCATGTGCCATTATAGCCTGCAACACAAACTGAGCAATCCACCAGCACCCTGCCTTGCCAGACTGCGCGCCGATGGCGGTCTTGCGGAAGCAGCAGCGGTGAGCAGCGCCTACCCTTTCGGCAACACCTACAGAAAGGGCGAGACAACTCCCGCCCACACCAAACAAATCAGGTTAGGCGCGCTTTTCGATGATGAAGGTTGGCGTGATGGAACCGCCACCAGCGGTCACATTGAGTAGTGCCGCCGCTGAAAGGCGCGTTAAGCCGCCACTGACCGTTTTCCCGTGAAAGATGTACGGATCGGCATCTACCAAGCGGCGTGCGATGTGCAGTTTGCCATCTACCAACGTTGGATAATCTTCAAAGGCAGCCTCGACGCGCTCTTGCACCACATAGGAATCACGCAGTGCTTGCCGCAGTGTGGCAGACCATTCCGCATCCGTGGCTTCCCAGCCAATGGTGACGCCCTTGCCGCCGTATTCATCGTTTGGCTTCAGCACAAGGCGTTCTTTGTTTTCTGCGATGAACGGCACAAGGTCTATAGGTTGCCCATGAAAGTGTGTGTGGCGTTCGCTGACGCGGCGCGTCCATGGGATGTGAGCTTCAATAGCGGCGCGCTCTGCTGGCGTGAACAGGTGCGCGTTCTGCTCATCGCTAAGCAGGGCAAAGCTCGCCTTTTTCGCCATCAGCTTAGCGCTAAAAGCGTTGCACATGCACACAGCACGCTGCCGCAATGCCTGCACAATCGGATTATCCATGCCCATCCGCTGAATCAGCTCGCTGGCAAGCACACGCTTATAGATCAGGTCTACGCGGAAATCGCCCACATAAAGGCTGCCCTCGCGCAGTTCCATCGCACGTGGATCGCACAGGATTGCCTCAAGACCTGCTTCTGCCATGTAATCACGGATGATCTGATGCTCGTTGAGCGTCTGCACGTCTTGCCAATCGGCGATGGCAATTTGTGGGCGCGCAGGGCGATCCTTGCCCGACCATTGGCGGTATGCCTCTAGCAAGGTTGCCAACAGGCTGCGAACCAACGTAAAGCTGCGAACTGTGTAGTGCTGCTGAAAACGGCGCATCACCTCTAAGGCGAGGAACGACTCGGCGGTTTGATCGACATAGCCCATGCCGGCAGGCGTCTCAGCGTTGTATTCCACAAACTTAAGGCGTCCTGCATCAGGATCGTAGAAGGAATCGAGGCGGGAAGTGTTCCAAGGTGCCGTGTAGCCGATCTCAAGGGTGAACAGCGCTTCTTCATAAGGTTCTAGGTCAAGCTGTGCGCGCAGCTCGGCATCCTGCAAGCAGGCATGGTGCGCCTTAGCGAAGGCAAGCAGCAGTGTTTCCGTCTCGCTGCGAAGGTATTCCCATTGCTGTGGCTGATAAAAGTGCGGACGCAGCACATTGCACACAGCGCGCTCACCAAAGAACAAACGGCGGGCGCGCATCTGTGCATTGAGCGTTGCCTGCGCCTCAACCGCTGATTGGTCGTCCAGCAAGTTGTTATAGAAGGCGATAGCATCGCGCAGCATGGCTAAGTGTTCCGCTTCACTTTGGCATGGGTGCGCCATGTATAGCGATCTGCGGTCATTGCCTCACCTTTGGCAAGCGCAATGCACAGGTCTGCCATGTTCTGCACGCACCAACGGAAGTTTGGCTCACCAAGCGAGTAAATATCCATATCAGGCGCGCAGTTCATAAAATCAATGGCGTATGGCACACCGTCCTTGATGGCGAACTCGCAAGTATTCATATCATAGCCAAGCGCACGGCACAGCTTGAGCGAATCTTCCATCAGGCGCGTGTACATCTCGGTGGAGAAGCCGTGTTCAGGCGAATAGTAGCGCGTGCGCGGATCGTAGCGCATGACATGGACGCGCTCTTGCCCAAGCACCATACAGCGGGCATATTCATCCCACTGGATGAACTCTTGCAGAATCATATTGAGCGTGCCGCTTTGATTGTAGCGCGCAATCAGCTCTTCCATGCTGTGAACAACATAGACATCCTTCCAGCCGCCGCCGTGAGCATCCTTCAACACGCAAGGCATTCCGATGTAGCTGATGATCCAATCCCAATCCAACGGATACATCAGATTCCGCAGGCTTTCGTCATGCACAATACCCGGCACATAGTCCTTGTTGGGCAGGGCTATGGTCTTGGGTGAGGCAACGCCCATCCGCACGGCAAGCGAAGCATCAAAGAATTTATCATCCGCGCACCACATAAACGGATCATTGATGATCTTCACGCCTTGCAGTGCCGCATTTTTGAGGTAGGTGCGGTAGTATGGCACCTCGTGCGAGATGCGATCCACAATGACGCGGTAGGGCGTCGGCTCATCCATGCGCGTGCCGCCGAGCTTCACAAACTCTGCGATCACGCCCGCCTCACGGCTGCGGATTTCTTCAATCAGCGCGGGCGGCATAGACCATTCACGCCCAACAAGCAACCCAACTTTTAGCGGCTCTGCCATAGCAGTGTTCTCCTAAAAAGCGCATCTATAAAAGGTGGTTATGATTATAGCACGCACTCGGTCGGCTGTGCGGCGTGGGCAAAACGCACAAAGCGCGGGAAGGTGGCTAGGCGGCAGAGGCAGCTAAGGCGCGCAGCAGCGTTGTTTGCAGGCGCACAAAGGACTCGTCTTCCTCACGGCGTGGGCGCGTTAGTGCAATTGGCACATCTGCCACCAAACGCCCCGGACGCGGGCTTAGCACCAAAACGCGATCCGAGAGCAGGGCAGCCTCGCGCACATCGTGGGTGATGAACAGCACCGTTGGCTGAAGGTGTTCCCAAACGCTAATTAACCACCGCTGCATTTCGCGACGCGTCAGGGCATCTAATGCACCGAACGGCTCATCCAAGAGCAGCACAGGGCGCTCTAGCAGAAAGGTGCGTAGCAGCGCAGCACGTTGGCGCATTCCGCCCGAAAGCGCGTTCGGGAAGGCATCGGCAAAGCCTGCCAGCCCAAAGAGTGGCAGCAACTCCAAAGCGCGTGCATAAGCGGCTTTGGTCGGCTGCCGCCTGATCTCTGCGCCAAGCGTGACGTTTTGCAGCACGGTGCGCCACGGCATCAGCAAATCGCGCTGTGGCATATAGCCAACATGCCCTGCTTGCCCGTTGATTCGTTGGCCGTTCAGGCGAATTTCGCCCGAATCGGGCGTGATTAGCCCTGCAATCAAGTTGCAGAGCGTGCTTTTGCCGCTGCCGCTCTGCCCGATCAGGCTGACGAACTCGCCTTTTGCCACGCCAAAGCTGATCTCGGTGAGTGCCTGCACTGTGTGGCGCTCACCGATAAATGTTTTGGAGATGTTCTCAAGGCTCAGGTACATAGGCGTCTTAGGCGCTCTCCGAAGGCAATTTACTAAGCAACTGCGCGATCACATCAGCAGCGGTGTAGTGCGTGGTGCCCTCTGGTAAGAATTTTCGCAAGTTTACCAGATCATCGCCCGAAGTGACGATAGCAGGCTCTTGCGTGCCATCCCGATGATGTTGAATATAACCCGTCGCAGAGCCGAGTGCGTTGCATAGGCAAACTCGCCCAACCGTATCCTCAGGCGCGCCACCTTTCCGCACATATTGATCAACTGGTTCGGCAGGGCAGCGGAAGCCAACCTCACCCTCACCTTCCTCATAAATGTGGCGCAGATAGCCAATATCGCAAATGCGCTTACGATCATTGTAAACGGACGCCTCGGAGAGTGTGCCTTCAAGCTGCACTACCTTGAACGGAAAGCCCGTCGGCGAGACAAAGGGGCTAGTCTGCACGCGGACATCACCCGCCATAACCTGCTGGAGAATGCGCGCCCTGAGTGGTGCTGCCATGCCGGATTCGTCGCAGTAGGCGAAGGCAGTGCCAACCTGAATGCCCGCCGCGCCAAGCGCCAGCGCCTCTACCAACTTCTCGGCGTTGCCGTAGCCGCCACCTAACCAAAACGGCAAGCCAAGTTTGCCAAGTTTTTCTAGGTCTACGGTATCTTTCTCAGTGTAAATCGGCTCACCTTTCTCATTCAACTGCATCTGACCGCGTGGCGGCGCGTTGTGACCGCCGGCAATGGGCGTCTCGACCACAAAGCCATCAATACGCCCGCTGGTGCGTTTTAAGAGCGCCTGTGCCAGCACAAAAGATGAGATAATCGGCAGGAACATCGGGCGTTTAAGCGTACCGCTTACTTCGGGAAACAGCGCACGCGGATCGAAGTGGAGAAGGTGATCGCCGTGTGCATCTATCACGTCAAGGCGGTAGCTGGTTGCCTCATGCTGTGTGAATTTATCCAGAATGCCGCCAATTTGCAGCGGAATGCCCGCGCCCATCAGCACGTAATCCACACCTGCCAGCATCGCGCCATAGAGCGACGCCATCGTGGGCATTTGCACCTTTTCCAGCAGGTTAATGCCAACCGCGTTGGTATGCCCTTCTTTGGCGAGGAATACTTCAATGAAATTGGCGATAACAGTCAGTTCTTCCAAATCACGGGCAGGTGTCATGCTCCACATTGGCGGGCGGCGGTAGGGCTGCCCTTTGGGAATGCCGTCCTCCACAAAATAGCGCTCTAGCACGCGCTGCGCCGCTGCTTGAAAGGGAAAGTGCGCCAGCGCACGCCGCATATTGCCGCCGCGGTCGCCTTCTTGCAGGCGCGCCGTCAGCACGATTGCCAAACCCGTGCCAGAGACGACGCCAAGCTGCCCTTGCAGCGCGACAGCGCGTGCCAACTTCCAATCTGAAATAGCGACACCCATGCCGCCTTGAATAATTTTGGGGAGAGTCATTCTTGTCTCATGCCTTTCGCTATTCACGCTATAAGGGAAAACACTGCGCCGCTTAAGGGCGTTGCAGTGACGAATGTCACCTTTTTGGCATGAGTGCGACACTTGACAAAGTGCAGCCTAAGAGCAGCACACCTATCCACACACTAGAGGGCGCTTCACGCGCTCCACAGGCGGTTTTAGAACGTGCGCTAATCTTCGTCGTCCAGCTTCAGCACCGCCATGAATGCCTCTTGCGGCACTTCTACATTGCCGATCATCTTCAGGCGGCGCTTGCCCTTCTTCTGCTTTTCCAGCAGCTTTTTCTTGCGCGTGATGTCGCCGCCATAGCACTTCGCCAGCACGTCCTTACGGACTGCCTTCACATCGGCGCGGCTGACGATCTTTCCGCCAATGGCAGCTTGCAGCGGCACCACAAACATTTGGCGCGGAATCAGGTCTTTCAGCTTGGAGACGATGCGCTGCCCTTTATGGTGCGCCTCATCACGGTGGACGATCATGGCGAGTGCATCTACCGGCGTGCCGTTGACCAGCACATCCAGCTTCACCAATTTATCGGCGTAATAGCCGTCAAAGGTATAGTCAAGGCTGGCGTAGCCTTTGGTGGAAGACTTCAACCTGTCGTAGAAATCTACGATCAGCTCTGAGAGCGGCATCAAGTAAGTGACGTTCACCCGCGAACGGTCTACATATTCCATGTTCAGGTATTTGCCGCGCCGCTTGGTCACCAACTCCATAATCGCGCCGATGTAGGTGTCCGGTGTGAAAATGCTGATCTTCATCCATGGTTCGCGCACTTCCTCAATGCCGCTTTCATCGGGCATTTGGGCAGGGCTATCCACAAGGCGCGTCTCGCCGTTCCGCAGTTTCACCTCATATTCCACGCTTGGCGCGGTCACCAAAATATCAAGGTCATACTCGCGTTCAAGGCGTTCCTGCACAATATCCATGTGGAACAGACCCAAGAAGCCAACACGGAAACCAAAGTTCAGCGCCTGTGAGTTCTCAGGCTCAAAGACCAATGAGGCATCGTTGAGTTGCAGTTTGTCCAGCGCATCGCGCAAAGCGGGATAATCTTCGGCATCCACCGGATAGACGCCGGCAAAGACCATCGGCTTAGCGCGCCGATAGCCGGGTAGCGGCTCCGCAGCACCGTTAACCTTACTGGTGATCGTATCGCCAACGCGGCACTCTTGCACTGTCTTAAGTCCGGTGGCAACGTAGCCGACTTCACCTGCCTCAAGGCGATCCACTTCGCGCATGATCGGCGCGAAAACACCCATCTCCACTGGCTCATAATCAATGCCTGTGGACATCATCCGCAGCGCAGTGCGCCGATTAAGCGCGCCGTTCACCACACGCACGTAGGCGATCACGCCTTTGTAGCTGTCATAGTGACTGTCAAAGATGAGCGCTTGCAGCGGCGCAGACCGATCACCTTTAGGCGGCGGCACACGCTTCACCACTGCCTCTAGCACTGCCTGCACGTTATGCCCTGTCTTAGCGCTGACCTGTACCATCTCTGAAGCGGGAATGCCGAGTAAATCCTCAAGGTCTTTAGCAATTTCATCAGGGCGTGCGGCGGGCAGGTCAATCTTGTTGATGACGGGGATGATCTCAAGGTCGTTTTCCAGCGCCAGATAGAGGTTGGCAAGCGTCTGCGCCTCGATGCCTTGGCTGGCGTCCACAACGAGGATCGCGCCTTCGCAGGCTTGCAGCGCACGGCTGACCTCATAGGCAAAATCTACGTGACCGGGCGTATCAATCAGGTTGATCTCATAGGTCTCGCCATCTAGGGCAGTGTAGGTCATCCGCACTGCCGACGCCTTGATGGTGACGCCGCGCTCACGCTCCAAGTCCATGCTATCTAGCACCTGCGCCTGCATTTCACGGTCGCTAATGGTGCCGGTGATCTGCAACAGGCGGTCAGCCAGCGTGCTTTTGCCGTGATCAATGTGCGCGATGATGCAAAAGTTCCGAATCTTCGCTAATTCCATCTCAAATCCTTGCCTTAGCGCAGCCTTCTGGCGGCAGCGCACGCCGTCTCGTGTATCGTCTGGGAGGCAGGCTTACCGTGCCTTACGGTAAATCATAGCATAAGACACACGGAAGCGGCAGGCTTAACTGCGGAGAGGGGCGGTCACGATCGGGGCGCGCCTATGGCAAACAGACAAACCTAACAAGACGGGCGAGAGAGAAGTCCCGCCCGCTTACAGATGACTCATGCTTACGGCGTGAAGAAGCCCGCATTGCTCTGCGTCACTTGGGCTTGGCTGGCACGCACCACGCTGTTCGAGATCAGGTTGAGCGCCCGACGCACCTCCTGCGCGGTATTGGCGGTCGTCAGCAGTGATGGGAAGCCCATATCCGCCGCAATCGGCGCAAAGGTGCTTTGATCGCCAAAGCCAACAAAGGCGAGCGTATAAATCTCTTGGCGCAGCAAGTCCTGTGCTACTTGCTTCACCTGTGCGGCACGGTGCGCGGACTGGTTATCCTCACCATCGCTCAGCACCACCACAATGCAGCGCGTCCGAATGCCGCCGTTACGCAGGGCTTGCCCATAGCCAACCAAGCCGGTGAAGGCATCTAGTGTCGCATCATAGAGCGCCGTAGCGCCATTAGGTGCGTAGGTTGCTGTGCTAAGCTGCGGCGCACGTGCCAGCGGTGTATAGCCAAAGAGCAGCTTTGGCGTATCGGCAAACGTCCAAGCACTGACCAAGATGCTATCGCGTGCTTTGGAGCTATCCAGCGCACGGATCATGTCGTTGAAGGCGCTGATCACGGCACTTTGCACACTACTCATCGAACCGCTCTCATCCAGCACCACCACCAGCAGCGTTACATCATCTGTGTTCAGGTCGTCCACTTGCGCGCCCACACAGCCCAAGCCCGTTTGCGCGTCCAGATTTTGCACCAGCATATCCACCGTTTGCTGGCTCAGCCCGCTCTGTGCGCTGCTCTGAAACAATGAATCGAGATCGCTCATGATTGATGTTCCTTCCCTTGTACCTAGCCTATTGTTTCCGTAGATTTCACAAGGCGCATTCCCTGCGCTGCCATTTCGCCAAGCCGCTGTTCGGTAGATTGCTCGAAGCCGGGGATGGACGAGGTGCAATCATCCAAGAAGCGCAGTTTGGCAATCACCTCAGGCTGAGAGGCGAAATAGCGCAGCACAGAATTCATGGTTGCCAACACACAGTGGCTGCGCGCCTCGCCGGCTACGTAGATCAGGTCAAAGCTGGCGACCACCTCCAAAAAGCGCGTGTTCAAGCCGCCTTCAGGATGCTTGGCATACTTCACCTCCGGCTCTACCACAGAGTAAAACTCGGTGTGCGCGATGGTGCCTTTGGTCAGGTAAGTTGGCTGTGCGGTGCGTGCGCCGCTGTGATACATGATCGCCTCTGAGAGGGCAGGCAGCAAAGCGCGTCCGGCGGTGCCTTCCATGCAGTGGAAGGGCCAAATCATAAGCTGCTTCTTACCGACCTTCTCCAGTTCTTCTACATACTGCACCGACCACAAAGGCTCAGTGACGGGCATCCACACGCCCTTGGAAACATCCTCCGCCGTGATGACGGTGTAGGGCGCGGGACGCTCGCCTTTGGCGTTGCGCCACCATGTCGGGTAGAAGATTTGGAAGGGCGTGTGCGTATCCAGCGAGGCGGTAATCTGCGTGATGTGGTGGACATTGCGGTAAATCCACTCGACGGTGCGCTGTGCATCTTCCACGGCGCCGGGGACGGGCAGGCGCCCGAGTGGCGCGGGCAGGATGAAGTCGTTCTGCATATCCACCAACCACAGCAGCACACGCGGACGATCTGCACTGGCAGCGGACTTGAAATCGGCAACGCCTGCTTCATAGGCGCGCTGGAGGTCAGGCTCATAAATCTGCCCGACCTGCTTGGGATTGTAGAAAGATGGGTAGCTCATGGGTAACTCCTCTTATGTGAACAGTTACCCATGATTGTATGGATTGCAGGACGGTACGTAACTCCTAAGATTTAGGGCGATCAGCGCGACCAAGCCGCAAACCACAGCGGCGCGGCAGCACTTGTACCTTGCAAGGCAAGGCGGCGGGCGGCGAAACGCGCTTCAGAGAGCAGCGGCACGACAGGAAAGGTGCCGTTTTCGCCAAAGTAGAGCGCCTCTGCCTGTTCGATGCTGCCGGCGCGGATTTCAAGATCGGGCTGCAAGAGTGCCGTATCCACCACTTGATCTGCCTCACCGCACGGCACATAGCTCTTGAGGAAGCCATAGCGGCAGTGGATGCCATCACCCGTCCATGCCGTCACATCGAGGTGATCGGGCGACCAGGTGTAGAGCCACATATGCGGACGGATTGGGTCTGTGCTGCGGATGGTGCTGAAGGTGCCATCGGCAAGGCGGCGCACACCTTCGGCATTGCGCTTCACCACGCGGAAACTTGAGGTTGGGCAGCCCAGATTTGCTTGCCACTGCACCAAAAGGGCGTTCGCAAGCGCTTCCATCAGCGGCGTATCTTCAATGACCAGATCAACCCGTTCGGGCAGACGGCAGTTCGCATAGCCTGCTGCCGCAAGCTGTGCCTTTGCCGCCTCTGGCGCGAAAACGCCTGCTTCTGGCAGCAAGCGCATATCGGCAGCGGCTGCCGTCGTTAGCCGCCACGTCGGCTGCACCGCGCCGATGGCAGCCGCCAACGCATTCCGATCTATGGCGAGCGCCAACGCACGCCGAAAAGACTCATTCAAGCTGATTGAACGTTCGGCGGCAAAGCCGAGCATCGTTACAGCAGGGCTTGGCGCGCTGATGATAAAATCGGGCGTTGTGGCGGCAAGGCGTGCCGCGCCGTTTCGATCCAAGCGGGCAAAATCGGCGTTGCGCGCTGTGAACAAGTCGGGGATGGCCTCTGCTGCGGCAAAGGTAATGGTCACCTGTTGAATGCTACCTGCTTGTTCGTGCCAGAACGGATTACGCAGCAGCGTGAGGCTCTCGGCATCGCGGGCGGCAAGCGCATAAGCACCGCTGGACAACACGGCATTCGGGATCGCCCAATCGCCGCCGTTTGGCGCAAGGGCAACCGACTCACGCGGGACGGGACGGAACTCAGGCAGTGTCAGCAGGTAGGGCAGCATTGGCGCGGGAAATTCTAGCCGCAGGCTGAGCGTGCGCGCATTGACGACCCGTGCGCCAAGCTCACGGGCGATGAACACATCATCTACCAAGAGTGGATTTGCCGTGGCAATCTTACGGCAGCCGCTGATGATGTAAACCGTCTTGGCAACCGGATTCGGGATGGCAGCATCACAGGCGCGCCGCAAGCCGAATACGAAATCGCCGGCGACAATTGGGCGCACCGCTTCGACCTTGCCATCTTGAACGCGCACCCATTGTGCCTCAGCGCGCAGTGTGAACGTCCATTCCCGCCCATCGGCGCTGACTGACCATCTTTCGGCAAGGGCAGGCACAACCTGATTGCTCGATGGATCGTAGCGCGTTAAGCCTGCAAACAGATTCTCCACCACATCGCGCCCGCTTAGGTCGGTTGGGGCAAGGGCAACCGGATCAAGGCTGCCGAAAGGCGGCAGCAGCACGCTTGCCGAAATCGTTTGGGCAGTATTCAGCGTATTTGGCAGCAGCAGTGCCGCCAACAGGCAGAGCGCAAAGATAACTCGCATGGCGTATCGCATGGTTAGGCGGCTGGCTCTAGAGGTGGGATTTGCGCGTATCGGTGCCATCGCCAGTCGTCATCAGTTGGCGCTTCACGCCGTAGTTTGGCTCATAAAAGTGCAAATGTGTGCCGGTTGGATCAACGATCTCGAAATATTGAACGTTGCCACCGTACCAATCGCCCCAGGCCTCAACGGTCAGTTCACCACAGGCAACGCCCAGTTCGGTCAGGCGTTCGTGTTCAAGGGCAACATGCGGCAAGTGCATTCGCATCAGGGCGACGGCGCTTGGCGGATGTTGGTCATCGGCGCGCACAAAGTGCAGCCAGCCGTTGGATGCCCAGCGCACGGTGAACATGCCCTCTTGTGAATCAAGGGCAATATTTGGGAAAATGCGGCGGTAGAACGCCTCTACTTCAGGTAAGTGATCGGTGTAAATCACAGTATGGACGTGCATAGGAAACTCCTGCATTTGGGAAATGGTGTGAATGCGCCAAACTGCCTAGCGCATGTGTTTGTTTGCTGCCCTAAGCCTAACCGCTCAAAGGCAAATTGGCAACCTACCCTTGCCCTACGGAAAGGCGTATTTTGTCGCCTTTGTGTGGCGAAGCCTTTCAAAGTTCAGGGCTTGACTTCGAGCGCGCTCTAAAGTGTACAGTGATACCAGCGTTGGCTTTTAAGACCTGAGTGAGGGAATAAACAGTATGAATAAGCGCACGCTAGGACGCTCCAACATTGAGGTTTCCGCGTTGGGTATGGGCTGCTGGGCAATTGGCGGTCCTTTTAGGTTCATTGATATTGAGGCAGGCTGGGGTGAGGTGGATGACGCCGAGTCGATCCGCACTGTGCAGCACGCCTTAGCCAGCGGCATCACCTTCTTTGACACCGCCGTCAGCTATGGCACAGGTCACAGCGAATATATTCTGGGCAAGGCGTTGGAAGGGCAGCGCGATCAGGCAATCATCGCCACTAAGTTTGGTTGGCACACGGATTCAGTAGCAAAGCACGTCAAGCACTATCCGAATGTTGAGGACATTGTGCAGAATGTGCGCGCCGAATGTGAGGCAAGCCTGCGCCGCCTGAACACCGATTACATTGATCTCTACCAACTGCATGTGTGGGATTATCCTGTTGCACAGGTGCCTGCCCTGCTGGACGTGCTGGAAGCGTTGGTGCGCGAGGGCAAAATCCGCACCTATGGCTGGAGTACAGACTCGGTGGAAGGCGCACGCGCCTTTGCCGAAGGGCAGCACTGCGTTGCCATTCAGCACGATTTGAATGTCGTGAAGGATGCACCGCAAATGCTGGCGCTTTGCGAGCAGTTGCAGCTTGCCAGCGTGAACCGTAGCCCACTGGCGCGTGGCGCGCTCACGGGCAAATATAGCAAGGCGACCACCTTTCCCACCAACGATGTTCGCCGCGACACATGGTCTTGGGAAACGTTCTTTGAACCAACATTGGAGAAGCTGAATGCGCTGCGCGATGTGCTGACCAGTGATGGACGCACTCTGACGCAAGGCGCGCTGGCGTGGATTTGGGCGCGCAGCCCGATCACTGTGCCGATTCCCGGCATTCGCACCGTTGCCCAATGCACCGAGAACGCCGCCGCCTTGCAGTTCGGCGCGCTGAACGCTGAGCAAATGCGCCAAATTGATGAGATTATGGGACGCACTGTTCCAACTGCCTGAGCGCAGATAAGCACCTAGAGCGCATGCCCGATCATGATCAGCGTGATCGGGCGTGTGCTATATGCGCTACGCTGTGGCGTATCTGGCACACGCCTGTGGTGTGTCAAGCGGTTGGCGTTGGTGTTGCGCCTGTTCATCTTCGCTTGGATGTAACCTCAGTGCTTTGTTAGCCAAATCCGCGTGCTGCGCTATAATGACCTCAATACGCAGCGCGAAAAGCATTCGATGAGGCGCGAATTTCACCATGAGCAAACGCTCTTCTGCCCAAATGCCCGTCCCTTTGAATTATCCCGATGTGCTGGGTTGGTATAGCCCTGCCCGCCAAACGGTAGACTCACTTCAGGTTGCCCTTGCCGTGCGCCCAACGCCTGTGCCTGCTGGCAAATCGGTTGAGGTGGTGGTGCTGCTGCAAAACTTGCTCGGTGGCGAGACGGACGCCGTGCTGCGCCTTGTGGTGCCTGAAAAAGACCTTGCCGGCAAGCAGGGACGCTTTTCCACGCCGCTGCAAAAGGTGGTGCGCGTTGGGCTGCGTGCGGGCGAAGTTGGCTATGCGACTCTCCCGATGTTGGTTGGGCATCAGGCGCAGGCAGGTGAATACAAAGTGCAGATCGAGGTTGTCTGCGAGGTGAAAAAGCACGGTGCTGAGCGCGTGCGCGATCTTGACCATCCCGCAAAATTCGGTATTCATGATGTCTCGCTTGAGCGCCACCCAATTTATGAGGCAATTCACGGCTTGCCTTTTGCCGCAGAAGCAGGCACAAAAACGCGCACAGGCATGTTTGTGAGCGCCCCGTTCACTGTCCTGCCGCCGACTATTGCTGGCTTGCCCGGCGAAATGCGCCCAAACTACGTCACGCTGTGGACGGATGCCGATTACCGCGATCCACGCTTCCTAACGGCACAGGCGGGCGAGATTGTGAAGAAGACGCTGCCGCTGCTGCGCCGTGATCGCGCCTTTTTCCCACTCTTAAAAGCCGTCCAAGCGCGTTTTGATGCTGCTGGCTATCGGCTGTGGGCAGGTGAAGCAGTCATGATCGCTAAGATGCTGACGCTCACGCTGGAGATGGGCGCGCCGATCACCATTGCTGGGCAAGATGCGCCGATCTACCCACGCTGGTACGCCACGCTCAGCCAAACGCTGCTCAACGATCCTGATTTGGCGCACCCGAACGCGGTTGAAATGTTGGTGACACGGGCGCTGTTTGCCGATCTGATCTACGATGCAGGCATGATTGCCTTCTCGATGCTTGGCACGCTCACCAGCGAGAGCTTTGGCACCGATGAAGAACTGCAAGGCTATCTTGATGAATTGGTGGGCGCGCTGATTGGTCTTGATTCAGCCTTGAACCTCAACCGCGCTTGGTTGCCTTTGGCGCTTGGCGGCTTATTCGCCAATTCGCGGGTGACCATGCCGCGTGAGGACATGGTGGAGACGGCGCATCTGTTCCTGAACGCACGCGACAAGCGCCTTGACGAGGCAGACGACTCACAGGTCATCCTCTTTAACATCGCGGACGACCTGATTGACCGCGCCACCACAGGCGAAGGTTGATAGCAGTTAGCGGGCAAACATATGGTTTAGGAAATGCGTGCGGTTGTGCGCATCCATCGGGCGCGGACGCCCTAGTGAATCAATGATACCGACGAACAAATCAACCGAGACGATTTGCCTATCATATAGGTAGACCGTCGGCATGAAAAAGCGCATCTGGAAATAGGTCTGATCAAAGTACACATTGCCCAAGCCAAAGTGGATGAACGCTTCACGCCCGTCAGGTGTTTTGTGGAAGGCAAACGTTTGTGGCACGTGCGCTTGTGTGCCAAGCACCACATCCGCGCCCAGATCGGCAAGCCGCTGAAAATCGGCGCGCTGCTGCGCCGTTGGCGTGAAAGTGTCAAATTCACGGTACTGCACGCTCACAATCACGGCGTCGTGCGCTGCTTTTAGCTGCGGTAGAACCGCTTGCAGCCAATCTAAATCGCAGAAGGTAGCGCCGGGCGTGTTTTCGGTGGCAAGCGCCATCTGCGGACCTGCCCAATTACACGCCAGCAGCGCGAATGTATTGCCGTTATGTGCCAGCGAGAGCGCCTGCCGCGCCTGTGCCAACGTCTCGCCGCCGCCGTAAGTCAGCATTCCCGCTGACTGATAGCGCGCCAGCGTGCTGAGGTAGGCAGCCTGACCGTAATCGTTATTGTGATTGCCTGACAGTTCCACCACATCCACGCCAAGCGCTTCCAAAAGCGCGAAATGGTCTTCTTTGGCACAAAAGGCACCCGGCGGACGCCGGCCCTCAAAGCGCGGACAGGTTGGGTGAAAGGATACCTCGTTGCTGATATGGAAGAAATCGGCGCGGCGCGTGAAGCCGCGTAAGCCTTCGGCTGCCCAATCCGCACCGTATTTATCAAGGGCAGCTTGTGTGCCGCGCACCAATGCCGTCACGCCGGAGAAGGTCGCCCGTGTCAGTTTATCGGCTGTGAAAGTTGGCGTTGGGCTTGGCAGCGCCAACGGATAGGACGCTGCATCGCCATCTAACAACCAGTCAATCGGATGTGCCTCATCCACGCGCAGCACGCGCCAACGCGGCGTTAAATCTTCCCATGCGCGCAGCGTATAGCGTCCCCGTTCACGCTCCAGCAGCGGCAGCAATTCGTCAGGAGGCAGACTGAGCGTCTCGCTGTGCAGGCGTATGCCATGCGCGCTCAATTTCTCAAGGGTGATTGAATCCACCACCAACTGCGGATCATAAGCACCTTCGCGCACAGCACGCAAGTGGGCAGCCGCAAGGCTGGCGTGCGTGCTTTTATAGGCGGCGGCTGGCACAAACAGCGCGTAGGATTCAGCCGCACGGCGTGCGGGCAAATCATGTGCGCTTGGCGTTGGGCTAGGTGCGGCAGGTGGTGCGTGCTGAAAGGTTAGCCATGCTGCGCCATAAAAGGCAAGGTAATCGGTGACGTGCGAGCGCCAATACTCGGCAGTGTGCCGCCCTTCAGGGTAAACCATATACTGATGTGGAATTTCGCGAGCTGCCAAGCGCCTGCTGAGCAAGGCAATATTCGGTGCGGCGTAGTCGTTCCGCCCATGGTCAAGCCAGATACGCAGCGTATCCAGATCGGGCGCGCTTTGCGCCAGAAAGAGCGGATTTGCCGTCCGCAGATGCTCTAGGCTGAAGAAGGCGCTATGCCCGCCCACCGCACCAAAAACGCCCGGATAGCGAAAGGCAAGGTGAAACGCCCAAAAGCCACCGCGTGAAATGCCGCCGATGGCGCGTGTCTCACGCTGACCGTCAGCACGGAAGGTTGGCTCCACATTTGGGATCAACTCGGTGAGCAGCAGGTTGCCAAAGCTGACCGCGCCGAACTGGTTCAGGTTGGCAAGCTCACCGCCATAAGGCAGCACCACCAACATAGGCGGCAGCCAGCCATCACGAATGCCTGCATCAAGCGCAGCGGCAAGGTTCAGCTTCAGCCAATAATCGGTGCCTGTGGCATCCGAGCCATGCAGCAAGTAGAGGATTGGGTAGCGCCAAGTGGCGCGCTCAGGCGCCTCGAAACACGGCGGCGTGTAGAGGGCATAGCGCACAGGCTGACCGATCAACGTGCTGCGGAAGCTGTATTCGGTCACGCTGCCGTCCGTTTCGGTGCAAGCCGCTGTTTGGGCAAAGGTGGGCAGCGCAGTTATCAACAGACAAGCGCAGAGCAAGGCGATCAGGGCGCGGTGCATGGGTAAAAATCCTCATTTGCGTGAGCGGTCACCCTGTTTTACCGCGTCTGCGCGGATGGCACAAAAAATCAGGGCAGCGCGTTTGCCCTGCCCTGATTAGTGTGTGATTGTTTAGATGCAGTGTGCGGTTAGGCACACTGCACGCAAACTCGCTTACTGACGCGGCACGAAGGTGGGTGCCACCTCAGGCGCATTCGGTGCGTCCGGCTGTGGCGGGAACCAACGCCCTGCCAAACCAAAGTCACCAGGCATACCATAAGCGATTGGCAGCACATAGTGACCGCCGCCCGTCGTGGTAGTGTCTGGCATCCGCAGGAAGAACATGCCCATCGAAGGACGGTAAATGCCCAAGTCGGTAATGCCGTTGCCATCCCAGTCACCGGCGACTGGTTCATCACCTGAACTGCCGAATGCCACGCTTTCGTCGGCAAAGACAATGCCGTTCGTCACCGAGTTGAGCAGGTACATGATCGAGGTGGACGGACGGAAGACACCGGGCGAATCCGCACCGTTGCCATCCCAGTCACCCGCGAACGGAATATCGCCCGGATCGCCGAAGATCATATCGAAGTCGGCAAAGCCCGTGCTGTTGTCATTCCGCAGCAGCAGTTGACCAGTGGACTGACGATAAACGCCCATTGTATCAATGCCATCCCCGTTCCAGTCGCCCACGATTGGATAGTCGCCGCCGAGACCGAAGGCGAATTCAATATAGGGCGGTGCGCCGTTGATGCTGTTGCTGAGCGCCACGAAGCCCGTGCTTGGATCGTAGATGCCGGGTGTGTCGGTGCCGTCACCGTTCCAGTCGCCTGCGAGTGCAATGATGCCCGATGCGCCCATCACGCCGAGGTAGTTGGCGGGACCGCTGCTCAGGCTGCTGCGTAGGTAGAAGGTGAGGTTGCTATCGCGGCGAACGCCGATGGTATCGCCCGTGAGTGGGTTCGGCAAGCCGGGACCGCTCACGTCAATGACCTGAGCGCGCCCGAAGCTGCTGGCGTTGTGGTAGTACAGCAGCAGAATGCGTGCGATACCGCTGCCCGGCACGTAGTTGGCAAGGTTGTAATCCACAGGGATTTGGTCTGTGGGGCGGGCAAAGTACCACGGCACACCTGTGAACGGACCACCCGCGCTGGCGCCGGTGAAGTCGAAGATGTCTGCGGTCGGGTTGTAGGTCATGTAGGGTGTGGAGTCGATCACCTCGAAGTATTCGTAGCTGAACGCCTCGACGCGGAAGTTGAAGGGCTGACCGGGGGTCAGTTTCAAGCCACCGCCACCGAAGGGGCTTGCGCCGGCGCCGCCAGCAGCCACACCCATCACATAGGTGTTGTTCAGGAACTTGTAGGTCTGGACGGGACCGAGCGGATCAGCAAACTCAAGCGGGTTCACAAAATCCTGAATACCGACTGGCGCTACGCCAATGCCGCCTGCCACACCCAGATTCGAGCCGTGGAAATCCACCTGGACGTTGGAGACACTGAAGCGTGCATTCCACAGGATGTAGTCATCTATACCGTTCTGATCCACGTCAATGTAGACGGCGTACTCCACTTCCTTCGGCGTGGTCACATTGCTCCACGGCACAATGGCAAAGTAAATCTGCGTTGTGCCAAGGTTGCCGCTGCGTGCGCCGTAGTCGCTAGTCACGCCCACATAGCGGATGTCGGCATGGTTTTCAGGTGCGCCCAAAACATTGGGTTCGTTCGGGCTTTGGTACATCAGGCGGAAGGGCGAAACCATTGCCTCAGCGTTGAACTCAAAGCCTGTTGCAATGAGCGAGCCGGTGGAGAAGGTCGTGCCGCTTTGGGAAAGGTTTGCCGTGCCGCTGGTGCTTGGCAGCACGAGATGGCTGCTATCTGCTTTCATGGTAGAGACAGGACGCACCGCTGCGTGGTAAGGCACGCGCAGCACCGGACCGGAGGCAGGCGTCAGCAGGACATTGCCGTTCACTTCGGGCAGCCATTCACGGCGCACACCCGCCTGAACGGCTGGCGTCGAGGGATCGCGGTTGAGCGAACCGGGTGTTACAGGATTGGCTGTGATGGTGACGGTCACGGTTGCCGTGCCTGCCACTGGCACCACAATGTTGCTTGGTGAAGCGCTAACTGTTGTGCCGTTTTGGTTCACGATGTTCTGCACCGAAACCGCGTAGGTCTGCGGCACAGCGCTCATGTTCTTGACCGTGATCGTGCGCGAGTAGACACCGCTGCCGACCACTTCCAACAAGCCAAACGAGACGCTCACGCGCTCTGGCGCTGCCGAATCGTAGGCGATAGCAGGTGCCTGTTCAGCCTTGGAGAGGTTGGCGCGACCGCTGCCAGCGCGGCCAACACCGAAAATATCTGGCAGAATGCCAGGTTGCACGAACACATCAGCATCTGCTGTGTTCATAATCAACGCCTTGATTTGAGCAGGCGTCCAGGTTGGGTATTTCTGGCGCAGCGCGGCAGCCATACCAGCGACCATCGGTGCAGCCATTGAAGTGCCGCTGTAACGTGCGCTCTGATTAAAGGCTGGGCCGGGCAGGGCAGGGCCGACCGACGAGAGGATGTTTGTGCCGGGCGCTGCTACGTCAGGTTTCAGCACCATTGGGCTGATGTTGGTGCCGCGCCGTGGACCACGTGACGAACTGCTGTTCAAGCCGTCCTGCGTGCTAACGCTCATCGTGCCATTGATGCCCGACAGTGTGCGGAACTCAGAACAGGCTGGCCCCTCAAGCTGGATAGACGGGATAGTGATGGTTGGATCAGAGCCACCCATCGTTACAGCAGCACCCGTCACAGAGCAAACCAACGCCGCAATCGCGCCAGAGTCCTGAGCGCGCTTTACCTTTTCGACGAACGGGCAAGTACCACGGTCAATCAATGCGATGTTGCCTGCGATGGCGGAGGCATTCGTCAACGGACCTGTGCCGCAGGCAAGGATCGGGTCAGCAAGGACAATGTTACCCGTCACGCTAAAGACTTGAGGACCGAAGGCTGCCCCAAAGGCAGGGTAAGTCTTTGAGAAAGGCGCATTCAGGGTGAAAACAGGCGCAAACAGGCTGGTGTTGGCGACGCTGATCGCCGACGATGCAGCAGCGGGACTACCCGTCACGAAGAAGCTATCGCCACCATTGCCCGCAGAGGCAACCACCACCACACCGGCGGTCGTTGCATTGTTGATAGCCGCCTCGTAAATGCCCAAGCCGCTGCCGTAATTCGAGCCGAGCGACATATTGATCACATCCAGACGGTCTGCAGGCGAAAAGTCACCATTGGGATCAACGGAACGATCAATAGCTGCCACCACATTGACGGTTGCTGTTGAGCCATAGCAACCAAAGACGCGGTAGACGTACAGTTGTGCCAGAGGCGCAATACCAGGCCCGATCCGCATGGTGCCGAGAGGTGTGGTGGTGTCATAGGGCCCGAGGTAGGTCGAGCCATCTGAGGCAACACCATAGCCAATCAACGAGCCTGCCACATGCGTGCCGTGATGGACAGGTGAGGTCTCGCCGCCAAAGCCAATGGGATAGGTTGGGCTGGGCCAGCAGGTCAATGGGTCAGGATCAGGGGCTGGCACTGAGAGCGGATCGCGTGCATCGTAGGCATCGCCCACGAAGTCAAAACCGCCCACAACCTTAGCTGCCAAGGGACCGGTGAAGCTGCCCCACGTTGCGGCGGGCGTGCCACCGAAGTGTGCATGGCGGTAGTCGAGACCGTCATCAATCACGCCCACGCGAATACCTGCACCAGTGTAGCCGCTCTGCCAGACGGGCGGTGCGACAATGCGCGTAGCCGCGTCCGCGTTAGCGCGCTCAACAATGCTATCAGGATACAAATTCTTGACGCCGGGAATCTGGCGCAGTGCATTAACATTTGCTGCGTCCACTTCCACCACGATGGCGTTCACCGCAGCGCGCAGCGTGTTCAGCACGCGCACGTTGCCGGGCAGGTTCGCCATGAAGTTCGTGGCAAGCGTCTGTTCCGCCTCAACAGCAGCGCTCATATTGGCTGCGACGGCATCCACCGAAGCGCCATCAGCCATCATGCCAAAGGCGAGTGCCGTTGGCGGTTGGCTCATCTCTACGATAATGCGCGTGCGCCCATTCGCCTGCACCCACAGATCATCAGCAGCCAGCTCTGGAAGCAAGCCGCTATAGTCTGGGGAGACGCCCGGACGCTTCACATTACCGCCATCCTGTGCCATTGCCGGCGCGCTGACGTTCATCGCCAGCAAGCCCGCAACAAGGGCGACGATCAGTCCGAATACAACGGACTTACGCGAAACACCATTCATCATTACTACATCCCTCAATTGGACTAATTAGGGTCTATTCCGTTCAACAGTCAGGTCAGGATGGATTGCCTTCACGTTGGGTAGGGCGATAATCAGCGGCAGTTTTTCGGCACTCACCAGCAACGAAACACTATTCACTGTCATCTGTGCACGCCCCGTCAGCACGGCGCCAATGCTTTGATCCGTCACCCGCGCAATAAACAACGCCTGCTCTAGGGCAATCCGCACCTGCGCCACGCGCAGGGCAAGATCGCGCTGCAAAGCAGGCGCGTTTGCCACACCACCAAACACAACCGAGAGCGGCGGCGCGCTTAGCTCAACGATCACGCGGCGCTGATTGGCTGTGCCTTGTGGTGCATTTGGTGTTTCAAGACCTTGAGCAACGGCGGCAGTGAGCGATAGCGCGCTAACGGTGCTGAGCAGCACCGCTACGCTGAAACCACACACAACCAACTGAACAAAGGTTTTGTGCATCGCTTCCAATATCTGTTAAACGATTGCAACAGACTTTAACCAGAATCTGCTCAAATTTCTACCAAACGTTCATTTTTCTAGCCGCATTTGGTCAACTGCACAAACAGGAGCTGTGCACTTGTTCGGAAAGCCTGCCTGATCGGTGAGGTTGCCGTGCATAGCATTACCGCCAAAGTCGGCACGTCGGGAACTTCCTTGCCGCCGCCCGCGTCTCTCTGTTTAGCAACCGCAAAATCCAGAGAGGTGCTTTATGTGGTTACGTAGAATTTTCTTTTTCAGCGTGGCAGTGGTGCTGGCAAGCCTTGCTGCTCTGCCGCTGATGACACCCGCCCGCGCTCAGCTCAACGCTGGCGTCTTTTTGCAAGCGCACCGCGTTTCAGTCAACATCCGCGATCAACTGGCTGTGACGACTGTGCAGCAAGTTTTTGTGAACAGCACCAACGCGCCTGCCGAAGGTGAGTATCTGTTTCCACTGCCGGATGAGGCAGCCGTCAGCGATTTGGTGCTGTACCTTGACGGTCAGCCGATCAAAGGGCAGCTTTTGGATGCCGGTCAGGCGCGCCAAATCTACGAGAACATCGTGCGCCAACTGCGCGACCCTGTCCTGCTGCAATATGTTGGCAGGCGTGCTGTTAAGCTAAATATCTTCCCCATTCCGCCGCGCAGTGAGCGCAAGGTTGAGATCACCTACAGCCATGTGCTGCGTGCCGAAAATGGCGTGCTGCGCTACGACTATCCGCTGAAGACCGATTATGTGAGCGCTTTGCCAGTCCGTGAGGTCTCGGTCTCGCTCATGGCGGAATCCAGCGCGCCGATTGCCAACCTCTACAGTCCGAACGCGCAAGTAGCCATCACGCGCCTTGACGAGAAGCGCTTCCGTGCGGGCATGGAGCTGAATGACTTCCGCGCCCGTGAAGATTTCAGCGTATTCTATAGCTACCGTTCTGAGGAAATTAACGCGGCGCTGCTCACTTACCGCGCCAGCGCCACCGAAGATGGTTTTTTCATGTTGGCGCTGACGCCGCCGCTGAGCGTGGATAGCGCTCGCGCTATCCCTAAAGATGTGCTGATCGTGCTGGATCAATCAGGCAGCATGGCAGGCGCCAAATGGACTCAGGCACAAGCGGCGGCACGCTTTGTGTTGGGCGCGCTGCAACCACAAGATCGCTTTAATGTGGTCGCCTTCAGCAGCGGCTTCCGCGTCTACGGACGTGGCTTGCAGCCTGTCAGTGAGGTGGAACGTGCCAATATGTGGATTAATTCGCTGGAGGCAGTCGGCGGCACGGATATCAACGCTGCATTGCTGGAAGCACTGCGCCAAGCTGACCCTGAGCGCAAAAGTGTGGTGCTGTTCCTGACCGATGGCTTGGCGACGGAAGGTGTGACCAACTCGGATCAGATCATCGCTAACTTTGGCGCGGCGGCAAACCGCAATACGCGCCTTTTCGCCTTCGGCGTGGGAGATGATGTGGATACCGTGCTGCTGGATACGCTCTCCAGCACCTATGGCGGCACAAGCACCTATGTGCGCCCGCAAGAGAATATCGAGGCATCGGTGAGCGCCTTGTACAGCAAGATCAGTGCGCCGATCCTCGCCTCGCCGCGCCTTGTAGCAGATGGCAATGTCATCCTTGAGGATACCTATCCCGCGCTGCCCTTACCCGATCTATTTGCTGGGACGCAGCTCATCGTGACCGGGCGCTATCGCGGTGCAGGCACAGTAAATGTTACACTGAGTGGTGATGTGGACGGCACATCGCGCAGCTTCACCTACAGCCGCCTAGTGTTCCCTGAAAATGCCGGCGGCGAGGCATTTGTAGCGCGCCTGTGGGCAACCCGCAAAATCGGCGCGCTGCTGAACACCATTCGGCTGCGCGGCGAAACCCGTGAATTGGTGGAGAGTGTGCGGCTGCTCAGCGTGCGCTATGGCATCATCACGCCCTATACCTCTTACCTGATTCAGGAAGATGACTTTGCACGCAGCGAGCCAGGCGTCCGTCCAACTGCACCGGTTGGCGGCACCGCTGTCCCGCTGATTATTGTGCCTGTAGCGCCGCCTGCCGATGCTGATGGTGGTGGCATTAACCGTGATCAGCGCAGCGGTGCGCCGGCTGTGGCAACTGCCTCAGCGCTCTCACAGATGGGTGCTGCCGAAGCGGCAGCCGCTGCGCCAACGGCAACAGCAGGCGCCAATGCAGGGCGTGGTGTTCCCGTCCGCGATCCACTGGTGCAGGTGCGTGATCGCAGCTTTGTCTCGCGCAACGGTGTGTGGGTTGATACGCGCTATAACTCGACAGATATTCCTTTGGTGCGCGTGACGTTTCTGAGTGCTGACTACTTCGCCCTGCTCGAAAAATATCCCGAATTGAAGGATTTCTTCGCGCTTGGTGTGCGTGTGTTGGTGGTTATGGACGGCATCGCCTACGAGGTGATCGAGTAACCCTGCAAGCTGGTTAGCACTTGCCGCCAAACATGCTCGGCAGATTGGCGGCAAGCCAAGCTGTGTGCGCCTTGCCTAGCCCAAGTAGGCTTGGCGCACGCGGTCATCATCCAGCAGTTCGCTCGATTTGCCGGTGATGGTGAGAATGCCCGCCTCCAGCACATAGCCGCGATCCGCGTTTTGCAGCGCAAGGCTGGCGTTTTGCTCCACCAACAGGATGGTGACGCCCTCAGCGTGCAGTTCGCGGATAATGCTGAAGATTTCGCGCACGATCAGCGGCGCAAGCCCAAGGCTTGGCTCATCCAGCAGCAACAAACGCGGACGGCTCATCAGCGCACGGGCAATGGCAAGCATTTGCTGCTCACCGCCGCTAAGCGTGCCTGCCAACTGATTGCGGCGCTCTTGCAGGCGCGGAAAGCGCTTAAACTGTAGGTCAATATCCGCTTTAATGTTCGCTGTATCGTTACGAATGTACGCGCCGAGCATCAGGTTATCATAGACCGATTGGCGCGTCAGCACGCGGCGCCCTTCCGGCGAGTGCGCCACGCCCAGCCGCACCACTTCATGCGGGCTGAGGCGGCTAATGTCTTTCCCTTCAAACAGGATGCGCCCTTGCCGTGCGTTCACAATGCGCGAGATGGCGCGCAGCGTGGTGCTTTTACCAGCGCCATTCGCGCCAATCAGGGTGACCACTTCGCCTTGTGCAATGCTCAGGCTGAGCGCTTGCAACGCCTGAATGCCGCCGTAGTTAACGCTCAGGTTCTCAATCTCTAGCAGTGCCATGCGCGCTAATCTCCTAAGTATGCCTCTATGACCGCTGGATCGTTTTGCACTTTTTCAGGCGCACCTAAGGCGATCAACTGCCCAAAGTTCAAGACGGCGATTCGGTCGCACAAGCCCATCACCAACGGCACATAGTGTTCGATCAGCACAATGGTGAGGTTAAACTGCTCACGGATGCGCCGTATAAACTCGCTCAGGCTGCTCTTTTCGCTCTGATTCATGCCTGCGGCTGGCTCATCCAGCAGCAGCAGTTCAGGCTCCAGCGAGAGCGCACGGGCAATTTCCAAGCGGCGCTGATCGCCATAGGCAAAGTTGCGTGCCTTCGTCTCTGCCGAATCTGCCAAACCAACCAGATCAAGCAGTTCGAGCGCACGCTGCCGTGTGGCGCGCTCTTCTTGTGGCGCCGGGCGCAGCCCAAGCACACCTTCAATCACGCCGCTTTTGGTGTGGATATGCCGTGCGATCATGACGTTTTCAAGGGCGCTGAGGCTGCCGAACAAGCGGATGTTTTGGAAGGTGCGCGCAATGCCGCGCATGGCGATCTCGTGTGGGCGCTTGGCGGTGATGTTCTCGCCCTTGTAGACCAGTTCGCCATGCGTGGGTGGCGTCATGCCGGTGATCAGGTTGAACAATGTGGTCTTGCCCGCGCCGTTCGGTCCGATCAAGCCGAAAATCTCGCCGCGCTGCACCTCAAAGGAGACGTTATCCACGGCGTACAAGCCACCGAAACGCCGCGTCATGTTGCGTGCTTCAAGCATAATTTCAGCGCTCATGGTCAGAGATTGCCTCCACGCACATTCGGCGTTGGCTTGGCTGCCTCAACCGTCACCTTTTCAGGCTTTTTGCGCCGCCGCTTGAATAGTTCGGGTGTGATCAGCCCATAGGGAAAGAAAAAGACGCTCACCGCAATCAGCACGCCGAAAAGGATCAAGCGCCCATCCCGCAAGAAGGTGGCAATCACAGGATTCAAGCCCGGCGCGCCGGCGATTTCACGCAAGATGATCTCCGGCAGCGCCACCAAAAACGCACCGCCGATCACGGGACCCAAAAAGGTGCGCGATCCGCCAACCAGCACATAGGCAAGGATCAGGATTGAGAGATCGAACGTCCCTTGCCGCGCATTCCAGGTGTTCAAAATGTGTGCGTTCAGGGCGCCTGCCATCCCTGCCAGCACAGCACCTAGCGTGAAGGCAAGCACTTTGTAGTAGGTTGGGCGCACACCCATCGCGCTGGCAGCCAGTTCATCTTCACGCAGGGCAATAAACGCACGCCCAACCCGCGAGCGCTCTAGGCGCGCCACGAAGAACATCGCGCCGAACAGCAGCGGCAGCGCCAACAAAAGGTATTCGATGCGCGTTGCGCTGAAGAACGGCTGCGGAATGTTATAAATGCCAACCGCACCGCCTAACCACGGCTGATTCAAGGCGAAGACGCGCAAAATCTCGATGAAGGCAATTGTGGCAAGTGCGAGGTAAATACCGCGCAGCCGCAAAGAGGGAATGCCAATGATCAGCGCAAACAGCGCCGAAACGCCACCGGCAATCACCATCTCCACCACAATCAGTGGAATTGGATAGCTGCCGTTGGCGTAGCCTGTGAAGACCGTCGTAGAAAGCAGCGCAGCCGTATAGCCACCCACCGCATAAAAGCCGGGACTCGCCAGCGAAAGCTGCCCCGCCATCAAGGGCAGGTAGAGCGAAAGCGCCAAGACGCCCGCCAGCGCCATTTGCACAATGGCTGCACCATAACTGCTTAGAAACACTTCCATGCTGCGCCTCCACTACACTTTTTGAACCACGACGCGCCCAAGCAAGCCTTGCGGACGCAGCAACAAGACCACGAACAGCACCGCAAAGGCAATCGCCTCTTTATAGGCAACGTATTCAGAAGGCACAAACGACTCGGCGACGCCAATAACCAAGCCACCTACCACCGCGCCTGGAATATCACCCAAGCCGCCAAGCACAATGACTGCTAAACCCTTCAGCCCGAAATTGATGCCGAAATACGGTCCGCTCACGTTCACGCTCAAGCCGACCAGTGTGCCAGCAATGCCGCCGACCAAGCCACTGAGGAAGAAAGTGATCAGGATCAGGCGGTTGGTGTTAATGCCAAGCAGGCTAGAAGTCGTGGCATCTTCGGCAACGGCGCGCAGTGCCTTGCCCGTCTTGGTGCCGTTGATGAAGTAGGTGAGCAGCACGACAGTCACCATCGAGACGCCGAAAATGATCACCTGAATGGTGCGAATGATGATCGGGCGCGCCGTCAAGCCGCCAAAGTTGCCAAGATTGAGTGCCGCTGGCATTTCGCCAAACGGATTGCGCGGATACGAATAAATTTCCGCGCCAACCAACAGTTGAATGATGTTCACAATGGCAACTGCCACGCCCAAGCTGGAGACCAGCGTTAGGAGCGGATCAGCACCTTTGTTTCGCAGCGGGCGAAAGGCAACCCGCTCGATGAAAATGCCGCACAAGCCTGCCAGAATGCCGCCGCCGATCATGGCAAGCGGAAACGGCAAGCCAAAGGGCAGCTTTTGGTTTGCCAACAAGCCATTAAAGCCAACGGCAGCACCGGTCAGGAAGTAGGTGAAATATGCGCCTAAGGTGAAGATTGCGCCGTGTGCAAAGTTGATGATGCGAAGGATCGAGAAGATCAGTGTATAGCCCAATGCAAAGATCGCATACACGCCGCCGATTGCCAGCCCGTTAAACAGGTTCTGCAAGCCGCTTGGCGCGCCAATCACGGCGGCAATGAGCAGCACAGCGGCAACCGCAGCCAGTCCACGCGAAGCAAACCACCACAAGCGGCGATACTGCTGCGATGATTGGTCGGTAAGTTTCATAAAAAGTCTCGCCGTAAAACAAAACGTCTAGAACAAGGGCTAAGGCAAAGAGACGGGCAATATAACCCGTCTCTCGCAAGGACTTAAGGCGCTACAGCCGAGCTGGCATTAGTCCACGAAAACAAAGCGACCTGTTGCGCCACCCGGATCCATCTGAATCTGGGCAACGTAGAACTGCTCTTGCACCAGTTCGCCGCCGGCAGGGCTGCCGTCATCCTTCTTGGTCTCCTCAAAAGAGATTGGACCAAGTGGCGTATCGAACTTGCCCTTCATGATCTCCTCACGCAGTTCGGCGCGCAGCGTGGCAAGGTCAAGGTCTTTGAGTGGTTTGCGGTTATCAAGGTTGGTCAGCGCTTCCACGAACACCTGAATACCTGCAAATGCCTGACCGCTGAACTGTGGCGGCTCTTTCTCTTGCTTCGCCTTGTATGCTTCACGGAAGGCGTTGTTCACTTCGCTATCATATTGGTAGCTGTATGCCTGTGCGATCAGGATGCCATCGCACAGCTCTTGGCAAACGGGGAAGATGTTGGCAGTGTTCAGTCCGTTGCCACCCACGATTGCGCCTTCGTAGCCCAGCTCACGCAGCTGCTTGACAAGGTTGCCGCCATCTGCCGCCAAGCCGCTGATGATGACCAACTGCGGATCAAGGGGCAGCACATTCGTGATCTGTGTGGTGAAGTCGGTGTCAGTGGTCTGGAAGGTCTGCACATCCAGCAGTTCCAGTTCCAAATCTTTCACCGTCTGTTGGAAGGTGCCAGTTTCAGAGACGCTGAAGGCGTCGTTCTGGGCATAGAAAACAGCCACACGCTTGATGTCTGGATTCTGCTTAAGCGCCTGCTTCACAGCGTTCGGCGCAACAATTGCCACTGGCGCGGAAACGCGGAAGATGAAGCGCCCGATCTGTGGAATGCCACGCGCCGTGTTGGACGGTGCGATAACCGGCACGCCTGCTTGATCAGCGATTGGGTCAGCGGCAAAAGCCTGCTGTGAGAGCGTCGGACCGAGGATGCCAACCACATTTTCGCGGTTGATCAAGGTCTGGAAGGCATTAATCGCGCCTGCTTCGTCGCCACCGGTATCCGCAAAGGCAAGCCGAATTGGGCGACCATTCACGCCGCCGCGTGCGTTGAAGAACTCTTCTGCGATCTGCGCGCCGATCACCTGCTCTTGGCCGAGCAGCGCAACGTTGCTGGTCTGTGCCACAGCCACGCCAATCACAATTGGTTCTACCTCTTGTGCCTGCGCCAGCAAAGCGCTTGGCGCAACTGCTAACAAAGCAGCGATAGCAAAGACGATCAAACGCTTGGAGAGACTAACTTTGCTCATGTAACCATCCTTCAAAAAAGAAAACCTTTCGGGTTCACTCACAAATTATAGTGTTGCCTGACATTTGTGCAAAAGGTACTTTTCGGGCGATTTACACAAATGGCAAGAGGGCGCGCTTGAGGGAAGGGTGCCGTTGTGCGTTTAATCGCTAGCAACAGCGCGGAATTCGCCCGTGCCAGGGCGCACTTCGACACAGCTTACAGGGCGATTTGCCTCAATGTCTTCGTAGAGGCGCTGCGTGGACGGGCTAATTTCTTCAGCAAATAGCTCGGAAAAGAGTTTTACCAGTGTACGGTAAACGCCTGTGGCTGCCTTGCGGTCACCTTTGCAGGCGTAATAGCGCATCAGGCGGCGGTAGGTGGTTTCTGCATAGGCATCCACGCCCAGTGCTGTGTTGGCGGCGCTGATCGCCATATCCAGCCGTCCCTCGTGCGCGTAGAGATCGGCAAGGCGGTTCAAGGCGGTTGTGTAGAGCGTCTGGAGTGTGGTACGTTCGTTTGCCGTCCAGAGGATGTGCCGATCAGCGGGCAGATAGTCGCCGATATATAATGCGGTGGACTGTTCGTAAAGGCGAATGGCTGCGCTAATTTCGCCGTTGCCTTCCAGTTGACGGGCATTGTTCAGGCGCTTCTCCAACAGGTCGGCATCCACTTCAACCTGATCAGAACTGGCAAAGCGGTAAGTGGCACCCTCCCGCACGATCAAGCGCGAATCGGCAGGGCGCGGCAGATCAGGCTCTAGTGCCAAGCGCAGCACGTTGATCACCTCAGTGAGGCGCGCAAAGTTGCGGGCTGTGCTGCTGCCGGACGGCAGGCAGTTAAGGAGTTCATCCACTGAAACCGGTGCGCCGCGCCGCGTGATGAGCAGCTTCAGAATTAGATCAGCCTCTGGCGCACCCAGATGCGTGATCTGCCGTCCATCGCGCCACAGGCGAAAATCGCCTAAGGTTTGCACGCGCAAGAAGAAGTGGCTGATTTGTTGCTCGATCAGGCTGAGCAGCGATCCTTTGTCGAAGGCGTTTTTGTCAACATAGCCGCGAATGGGATAGCCCATGAACAGTTTGGCAACTTCAGCTGTGCTAAGTTTGCCGCTAATAGCGATCAGCTTGGTGCGTGGGCAGTGGTGCGTCAGGTAGTCCAGCAATTGCCAGCCTTCCTGATCGGATTGCGTACCGCTGACGGAAGGATTTAGCAAGACGACATGGAAGCTCTCCAAGCGCAGCCTGCCAAGTGCCTGCGCGTAAGTGGTGGCGGCGCGCCAGAAATAGTGGGCTTCTTCCAACATGCGGGCAAGCACATTCAACCAGAACGGCTGGTCTTCCACCAAAAGCACACGCGGCATTCCACTGCGCGTACCGATGCGTGGCGGTGTTGCTTCCAGGGTGAGCAAGGTGCCGGTTTGCCCTAAACTCAGCGCACCACTTGGATATTCGTCGCGCTGCATCACGGCAGCTTGGAGCGCCTCTGACGAGAAGGACTGACGGGCAAGGAAGGCAATCCGATCAGGCATTCCGGGTGTCTCCAAAAGTGAATCACGCCCTTCTGCATCGCCGATCACCAAGAGATCAGTGTGCATGGCATTTTCGGTCAGGTAGAGCAGTGCTTCCAGCGAGTCATGCGTGCCGTTGTTGTCTGCATCGTTACTACCAAAGGAATCATCCGTCCACAGGTCAATGATAGCAAGGTCAAAAGGCATTTCCTGCAAAGTTGCCAACAGTTCCTCATAGGTTGCCGCGATGATGAGTTGGCTGTACAAGCCGTTTAGCGCCTCACGCAGCGTATCACGCCAGGTGAGGTGCGGCTCTAGGACAATGATCTTCGGCTGAGGCTTGGCTGGCATTCGGTTTCTTGACCTGTTGTTTATGTTTATTGGTAGTATACCTTAAAGTTCGACCGTGCGCCCTTCTTGGGCAAGAATGACCTCGGTCTCAAGGCTCTGTCCGCTGCCACGGCTACGGAAGGCAAGGTAGTTATAGGCTTCTGCAACGGCGTTCCAAAGGCGTTCGTCGGTTGCCAGCGGATCGTGATGGGTGAGCGCAAGGCGCTTGCAGCGCGCACGGAAGGCAAGTTCTGCGCCCATTTTCGGCGTGCTGTGCCCCCAGTCGCGCTTTTCGTCAATCGCCTGTTCAAAGCTGTATTGTGCATCAAAGATGAGCAGGTCAGCATCTCGAAAGAATTCGACATAACGGGCGGTATGCTCAGCGTCCATACGCTGATATTCCCCATCCGTCGCATAGACTAACACCTTGCCCTGATGGGTTAGACGGTAGGCATACGCGCCGCCGGGATGAGAAAGCAGCATGAGTTCAATTTGCACATCGTTCACCTGAAACGGCTCATTGGGGTCCAGCACCGTCCATGTGCGGGCTGCGCTCATGTAATCCATCGAGACAGGGAAATACACTTCACGCTGCTGATCCTCAAAGCGCGTGGTGAGATCGGGAAAGGGACTGTAGAAGTGAAACTTGTTGCCGGGAATATAGGCGGGCGTGAAAAAGACGAAGCCTTGCACGTGATCCCAGTGGGTGTGAGAGATAAGAATATGCCCTTCGCCTTGCCCTCTGCCGAAGGACTCACGCATGAGGGCGTTGCCTAATGGGCGCATTCCCGAGCCGCAATCTAAGATAAAGACAGTCTCACCAGCGCGCACTTCCATACAAGTGGTGTTGCCGCCAGCCGTTGAAGCAATCCACTGCGGCAAGCGCGCAATATACTGCTCCACGGCGGATCGATCCGTCAGATCAACGCCAACCGCACTTAACAGGGCTGCCTTGATTTTTTCGCGGAGTTCTTCTTCGCCCATCGGCGTCGGAATCCCGCCACGTGCGCCCCAAAATGTTACTTTCATGCCTACGCCTCTATCTCTCGGTGTGTTGCGCTCTCAGGCGTCTGATCAACGCCACTGCGTAAAGTGTTCAATCAGCATTCGTTTATTATAACGGTATTTTCGCGCTGTTGTGCAACAACTGACTTTTCAGAGAGACAGCAGACCGATTCTACCCGTTTCAAGGTCTGTATCGTTAGCACATTTGGTTAGGGTATTCAAACAATTAGCAGAACGTCCGTAAAGCACCAAAGCAGCTTTGGGAAGCTCCTCCAAAACTTGTGCAGGGCAAACGCGCCGCAAGCCGTGATTTAGAGAGACCAGCCCTCTCAGGCTTACAGCTTTTGCACCTTTCTGGCGCTCACCACAAAGCGTTAACCTGAACTTAAATGCTTGTTAACCGCAATTCCCGTCGAAGTCTGCCATACTTTAGGATAGCGAAACGTATAGGCTGCCTTTGGGCAGCGTTTGCGCCATGCGGCGCGGAAGTAGGGCATGTGGGAACACGCACAGGCATTTTAGGACGTTTGGGCGCGCTCTTTGGCAGGCAAACGCTCTCTGCGGCTGATTTGGCGCGCATGACCGGTCAATATCACTCGCCCATTAGCGAATTGCCGATCTCGGTCACCGATCTGGCGCTGCGCCTTGCCGGACAATCCGATCCGCAGCAGTTGCTCAGGCAAACCGGTGAATGGCTGATTGAACGCGCCGCCGTTGAGTGTGTGGTGATCTATCTGCACGAGCCAGCTGCTAACCGCCTTGCCAAACCACTCTGCTTTGGCGCGCAATTGCCCGATCTGCCCGCAACCGTGAAGCTCGGCTATAGCCTTTACGGTGAGGTTGGGATGGGACGCAAAGCCTACTACATTGAAATCATCTCGCGGGAAAAGCGCCTAACGCCGCTGCCGCCCAACATTCAGAGTGCATATCTGCTGCCCTTGCTCTATGAGAACAATCTACTCGGTGTGCTTGGGCTGTATGCGGCGCGCCCCACGGCGCTTTCTGAGCCAGCACGCGCCGCTATAGACCGCGTGGCAGCCCTGATCGGCGCAACGCTCTCGACTGCCTATCGCCTGAACGAGAGCCAACAGGCAATCGGGCGCTTTAGCCGCTTCCAAAGGCTTGCCCAAGACCTAACGGCGCGTCTTTCCAGCGACGAACTGCTGCGAAACATCGTGGAAGCTGCCCGCGAGACGCTTGACGCGCAGATGAGCATCTTGTTGGATGTGAATTTCGAGTCGGGTGAACTGCGCCCAATTGCGTGGGCAGGCATAGATCACGCGACGGCACAGCTTATCCGTTCGCGCCTGAAGGAAGATTTGAAAGGTTTGGTGGCATGGGCGCGCTTGCCCGCTCGCACGCCTGATATGCGCGCTGATCAGCGCACGTCGCTCGCCACACAAGCAATCGCTGCCGGCATGGTCTCCGAACTTGCCGTACCCGTCCTCTACTATGACGAACTTTACGGCATTTTGGCGGTGGAAACCAACACCTACCGCAACTTTACCGATGAGGAAGTAGACCTGCTGCAAGCGCTGGCGGCACATGCTGGCATTGCCCTGCGAAATGCGCGCCTGTTCGAAGAATTAGAAGAACGCAACAGTGAGCTGCAAAAGGCGAACGCCGCCCTTGAGATTTCCCGCCAGCAGGCGGAAAACGCCCGTGCTGCTGCCGTGCAGGCAGATCGCCTTAAGACCGAGTTCATCAACAACATGAGCCACGAACTCCGCACGCCGCTGAACGCGGTTATCAATTTCACGCGCCTCGTGGCAGATGGTCACGCTGGCGCAGTCACCGATCAGCAGCGCAATTATCTGGCGTATGTGCATGATGGCGGTCAGCACTTGCTTGGGTTGATCAACGACATCCTTGACCTTGCCAAGATTGAGGCGGGCAAGATGGAACTGCGCCGCGAGCCAACGCCGCTGGAGCCGCTGCTGAAAGGCGTGCTTTCCACGCTGATCGGCTTGACAAAAGATAAGGGCATTGCGCTGCACCGCGAATTTGACGAGAGCCTGCCGTCACTCAACATAGATGGACGGCGCATTCGGCAAGTGCTGCTCAACCTGATCAGCAACGCCGCCAAGTTCACCGCCGAAGGCAGCATCACGCTGCGCGCTGTGCAGCAAGGCGGCCAGGTCATCTTCTCCGTGCGCGATACCGGCGTTGGCATCAAGCCGGAAGACTTGCCTAAGGTCTTTGAAGAATTCAAGCAGATTGATAACGCCTTGCAGCAAACTGCCAGCGGCAGCGGCTTGGGAATGCCGATCAGCCGCCGCTTTGTCCAGTTGCATGGCGGCGACATGTGGATTGAGAGCCAGTTAGGCGTTGGCACAACCGTCTCATTTAGTCTCCCTATCCTGTAGCTGTGTTGTGCTGCGCGGAGGCGCACCGCCGAACGATGACCGACGCCAATGCTGATGTGAATGTGCTGCTGGTGGAAGATGAACCACTGAACACGACGCTTGCCGTTGCCATGCTGAACCTGCTTGGCATTCAGCATGTTCACGCCTTTGCCACCTGGACGCAGCTTGAAGCCTGCCTTGCCGCACTGCCGCCTATTCAACTCGTCCTGCTGGACTTGCGCCTGCCTGATACGCATGATGGTTACTACATCCTTGCCAAACTGCGTGCCGATGCGCGCTTTGCCAACGTCCCGATTGCCGCTATGACCGCCCAAGTAATGCCCGATGATGTGCATCGCGCTGAGCAGGCAGGCTTTACGGGCTTTTTGGCAAAGCCGCTTAACTTTGATCGCTTCCCGCAGAGCATTCAGCGCTTGTTAGCGGGCGAATCCGTTTGGGAACTGCACTAGGCGCACCATAGAGCGCAAGGAGTTAACCGCCGATGAATGAGTTGATTGTAAAACACCTGCAAGCTGCACAGAAAGCACCAACCATGAGCAACCTATCCACTGAACCACGCACCTACGAACATCACGCCCTGCTGCTTGACGACGACGACGCTAACCGTATGCTGTTGAGTGTTGCCTTTGATATGGTACAACTGCCCTTCACAGCGGCACACAGCGGCGAACAAGCACTGCGCCTTTATGAAACACAGCGCTTTGCCTTCGCCTTTCTGGATATAGACCTGCCCGATATTAGCGGCATTGAGGTGGCACGCCGCATCCGCGCTCAGGATCAGGGCATCGTGCTGATCATGTGCAGCGCCAACGACGATCCACTGACCATTGCAGCAGCGGTTGCCGTAGATTGCGATCTGTTCTTTGTAAAACCCTTCCAACTTGATGCACTCTTGAACACCGTTAAAATGCTGGATCGCGCCTCGCTGCGTGCCAATCCGCGCATCCTGATTGTGGATAACACACAGCGCCCGCGTTGGGAAAATCGCCTCAACAGCGCGCCCAACGCCTAAGCGTAGCCTAAGCGCCTAGTAAGCGTCTCTTCAGCCTGTTGCCAAGCGCGGTATACTTTCCCTTAACGTGGCGGCGTGATCGCACGTCGCCTTTCCATTCGGCTAGGGAGAGGATAATACACTGTGTTTAAGCGGTGGTATGTTCGGCTGGCGCTGCTGGCTGTGATTGTTGCACTATTGATGATTCCGCTGGGACTGTTCTTCTTTCAGCGTTTAGAGGTGAGCGATCAGGATCGCGTCATCCGCTATTTGCCGTTTCTTTCGCCCTTGCGCGCCACCGAAGTGCCTTTCCGCATCCCAACGCCGCTGGCAACAGCCTCGCTGGATTTTTCAGTGCTGCTGACGCCCGACGCACTCTTACAGACGCCAACACCAACCGCCAGTCCAACGCCGCTCAGTCAGGCAGTGCGCGTTGCTTTTCAGAGCGACCCAACCGCCACATTGATGCCGCCACCACCGCTGCCAAGCGCCACGCCAGCGCCGATCTGGTCACCGATTCCGACCAGTTTCCGCATACGCGGCTTGCAGTGGGAGCCGCAGAAGTTCAACAACTGCGGACCTGCTAACCTTGTGCAGGCGATGCGCTATTACAACTGGCGCGATCCGCAGGATATGGTTGCCAGTGCGCTAAAGCCCAACCAACAGGATAAAAACGTCAGCCCCAGTGAATTGGCGGGCTATGTGAATACGCGCACCAACGGCATTTTGCGTGCCATCACGCGCACCGGCGGCGATATGGCGTTGGTACGCCAACTGGTGGCAAATAGCTTTATCGTCATCCTAGAGACAGGCTTCTACGATCCTGATACACCGCAGCAGGGCTGGATCGGTCACTACCTGACCATCATCGCCTATGATGATGCCGTTGGCAGGCTCTACAAGTTGGATACCTATAAGGGTGAGACAAACGAGAGCTACGCCGTGTTGGATGAGTTGTGGAGTCACTTCAACCGTGAGTACATCGTCGTTTACCAGCCGACCCGTGAAGCGGAACTAATGGCGATTCTGGGCGATAACTGGGATGTGGACTACAACCGCCGCTATACGCTAGACCGCGCCCGCGAAATGGCAGTCGCCCGCCCTGAAAATCCGTTCGCGTGGTTTAACATGGGCAGCAGCTTTACCGCGTTAGGGCGCTACGCTGAGGCAGCACTCGCCTTTGACCGTGCCTTCAGCCTTGCCGAGCCGATTCCCTACCGCATGTTGTGGTATCAATTCACGCCCTATGAGGCATACTACCGCAGCGGCAGCTATCAGCAGGTGATCGGCTTGGCGGAATCCGTCATCGAGACTTCCAAAGGGCATGTGGAAGAGGCGTTCTATTATCGCGGCATTGCCCGTGCGGCGCTTGGCATGTGGGCAGAGGCACAAGAGGATTTGACCGCCGCCGTGAAGTTCAACCCGAACTACACAGCGGCTGTGCAGGCGCTCAGCCTTGTGCGCGTTGGGCAGCTACCCTAGCGTGACCAGCGGTAGTACAGTTCGGGCTGCCAGTGGAAGTTGCGCTCACCGAGGATGCCTTCCATTGGCAGCGCCACCAAACGCCCTGAATCAGGCGCATACAGCCACAGGGCGTCTTGCGTGAATTCATCTTGATGATAGGCATTACTGACCACCCACCACACATAATCAGGCGATGCGCTGACGAGCCGCATAGCCGCTTGTGGCGGCATGAACAGCCTGCCATCTTCAGCGTTGATTGCAACATCGCGCTGTGTGCCATCGGCGAACTGCACCCGTAAGAGCAGCCATGCACCTTGCCAGCGTGCCACGCTTCGCAACGATTTCTCCGCAGCGCGTGCGCCTTGCAACGCGCCGCTTTGGAATGCCTCTGCGCTTGACCACACTTGCTTGCCGTTGTTGTAAATTGCCACTTGTTCATCGTCTGCGCCGAATGGCAGCCTCAAGGCGGCAAAGGTGCCTTGTGGCGGCACGAAAAGTTGGCTGAAGGGCGTCCCTTCATAGATAACGTGTTGATCATCGGACTCAAGCGTGATGTGGTGCTGCCACAGACGCGCACGCTCCAAATCGTGGCTCCAAATGATAACGGCGTTGCCAGCGGTGTGCGCGCCTTCGTCCATGGCAACCACACCAATTTCGGTGCGCGTGCCATCTGCCAGCCGTAAGCGTTTCAGGTAAGCACCATCATTGAGCGCGCCAAAACTGCCATCGGCAGAGAGCATCAGCCAGTTCTCAGTGCGCGCATCCGTGACGGGCGCAGTGCTTAGATCGCTCAGCGAGAGGCGCACAAGTTGTTGGCGCGTCGTATTGGGCAGCCACCGCACACCGAACAAATCACCTTTAACCAATTGGTAGCCAAGTGGCTCAAAGCTATAAAACTCAGCGTCGTGTATGGCGCGCTCCAGCAGTTGTTTGCCACTGCGCGGATCGATCAGGCGCACAGTATTTGGGCAGAGAAAATCTAAGGTGAGCAGATACTCAGCCGACCAAAAAAGCGGATAGAATGGGCAGTTTTCCGTCTTATACAGCACTGCGCCGGAGCCAAGATTAATCAGATAGCTGAACTGGGTTGGCCAGCGGGTTGCCAAGAGCGTTTCGCCGTTTGGAGCGCGCTCCAATGCAAGAAATTCATAGTCTCGCCCTATTGAGGGCATCACCAACCACTCGGCGGCGCTGTCTGAGGGCAAATCGTAGCGCAGAATGGCGCGCCACGCCTCGCTCTCGGGCGGTTCGCTGCTAGGGCGGGCAGTCGCATATAAGGTTTGCCCATCGGCAGACCATAGCGGCGCGATGAGCGCAACATCACCTTGCCCAAAGAAGGTGTTGGGCAGCGCGGTGAAGCGCCATTCGCCATTGGGCAGCAGCGCGGCAACGCTCACCTGACCATCCGATGGATAGGCAAGGGCATACAGGGGCGACTCTTGGGCGCGGCTCAGGTGCGACGCGAGCGCCAAAAAGCCCAGCAGGGTCAGGGCAATCAGTCCACGCCTTAAAGGGTGCAACATCTTTCCGCCTTTTAAGGAAAAGCCGCCCTTTGCGGGCGGCAAAAGGCAGCTTACAAAGGATTGCGCTTATTCAGCGAGTGCGGCGTCTAGCTCAAATTCATCTACACCTGCCAACGCACGCGAGATGATGCAGTTCTTCTTGGCATCTTCCGCCACTTCGGTGAACGTGGCAAGGTCGAGACCATCCGCCTTGCCGCGTGTGACCAACTTAATCTTGGTGATCTTGCGCCCACCATCCACCTGACCCAGCACACAAACGGCAGTGGTCGTCACATGCACGTTCTTAAATTCCTTGCGCCCAAGCACAGCCGCCACATTCATGGTGAAACAGCCTGCTTCTGCCGCCGCGATCAGTTCTTCAGGGTTGGTGCCGGGCGCTTGCTCAAAGCGCGTTACGAAGGTGTAGGGTGAATTATCCAATGCGCCGCTTTGGGTGCTGAGTTTTCCTTCGCCTTCGCGGAGCGTGCCGCTCCACGCGGCAGTAGCGCTACGTTCAATCTCACTCATTGTATCTCTCCATGTGGGAAAGCTAATCCGCCTCTAATTATCACCTTGAAAGGGTGTGCTTGCCAAGTTCGGCGCGCACGGCTGGGGCGATGCACCGTGTACAAGGGCGGAACACTGCGGTACAATGCCTTTAGGAAGGAGTTTATTGATGCTTTCCACAAAATGCACCTCATGTGGGCAGTTGATCTCCTTGAAGAATGAGGAGATCAAGGCGGCAATTGCACAGGTTGAGGAAGCTAAGCAATCCCACTACCAAATGCCTTGCCCAAAGTGTCGCCGCCCCGTCAAGATCACATTGAAAATGCTCCGTTTGCGCCTGCCGCGTGAAATGCCTGCGCCGCCAACGGAATGATCATCCTTTGTTGTGTTGCCCGCCGCTGTGCTGAACAGGGCGGGCAATTTTTGTGCCACAGGGAGAAGTTTTCTGCATGAGTGAACCGCGCTTGCGCTACGCCAGCTACCATCTGCACCTTGTAAACCTGTTCACCGCACCGCACCGCCCTAACCCGACCTTTTGGGAACAAGCAGCGCTGGTGCAGGCACTTGATCAAGCGCTTGACCTGCTGGAAACCGATCCCGCCTTTCGCCACCTAACCGTTGTCGGCGGCAGCGCTGTGCTGGAAGATTACCTACGGCTGCGCCCTGAACACTTTGAGCGCCTTGAGGCAGCCGTGCGGCGCGGCGCGCTGCTGATTAATCCGTTCTACGTCTTGCCGCAGCCATCGGCGCACACAGCAGAAGGGCTGATCCGCAATTTGCTGCGCGGCACGGCAACGGCACAGGTCTTTGGTGGCGCCATGCCCATTGCCTTGTGCCTGAAGGCAGATTTTTTGGATACCTATCTACCGCAAGTGCTGCGCGGCTTTAACATTCAGGCTGTTCTCACAAATGTCGTTTTTCACGATGTGTCTGAGCAGCTTTGGGAAGGCAAAGATGGCACGCAAATTCTGTGGGCGGGCGTTCCACAACCACATTCGTTTGAGGAATCTGCTACGAATGCGCGCCACAGGTTAGCACCGCATAGCCTCAGTGGCCATCTGATGCTGCCTTATCAGTGGTCTGCTCAGGGCGCAGATGCAGCTCGTACATGGTTTGCAAACGCCACACAAGCACTTCCACATGACATTCTACTGCACAGCACACCCATCGCTTACGCCAAAGCAGCGCAAACTGCTGTGAACCGTGAAAACAATCCGCCTCATACAGGCGGCTACCTGTTCACGGAATTTTTTCACGGCACGCAAGGCGTTGACGAATTTTGGCAGCTTGAGCGCTACCTGACTGAATGTATCGAGCCACTCATCGCTGCGGTTGCCCTAAGTGGCGATTCAAGGCTTCCCAGACAGCCACAGCGCCTTGTTGCACAGCTTTGGCAACCTCTTTTTGATCAGCACGCACGCTATCATCAAACCTCTGAGTCGGATCACCTTCCGTTAGCGCCGTCAGCCTACCTTGAAACCTTGAAAACACTTATTGGTACATTCGCAGATCCATCGCCAAACAGACAAGCATATTTTGAGGATTTGGTGCGGGCAGATCACGACCTTTTTGCGATCAGGGCTGCCAAGCTGCCCGACGATCCAGCGCGAGGGGGCTTGATCGTGCGCGGAAGCCTTGATAGCACGGATCCCGCGTGGGTAACATTGACGGCTTACCAGCGGTTTGCGGTGTGCGAGGTGGTCTCGCTGGCGGAAGTGCCAAGCGGCGGCAAACTTGCCATAGAAAGTGATGGATCGTTCCGCTTCCGCGCCGAGCCGCACCATTTCTACACTTTCTGGCTGCATGATTAACCATCAAACTTGCATAAATCTACCAAAACTTGCATAATACATCTATCACGGTGGTTTTATGTAAAGTTAATGCAGGTTAATCCATGAAGTATATCGGCTCACCCGACTATCAGCACGGTACGCCTGAGTGCATCGGCGTGCTGATCGCCAACCTTGGCACGCCCGACGCACCAACCGCGCCCGCCCTACGCCGCTATTTGCGCCAATTCTTTGATGATCCGCGTGTTTTTGAGTTTCCGCGCCTTGTGTGGTGGCTGCTGACACGCGGCATCATCCTGAACAGACGCCCGCCGCGCTCAGCCGCGCTGTATGCCTCCATCTGGACGGAGCAAGGCTCGCCACTGCTGGTCAACTCGCAGGCGATTGCGGATGGCGTGCAAGAACGCCTAAGTGCGCACAGCCGTCTGCCGATCAAGGTGGCACTTGGAATGCGCTACGGCAATCCATCTATCCCGCACGCCCTTGCCGAACTTCGAGCGGCAAATGTCCGCCGTTTGGTGGTGCTGCCGCTTTTTCCGCAGTATTCAGCAACAACCGTCGCTTCAATCTTCGATGCAGTCACTCGTGAACTGCAAGGCTGGCGCTGGCTGCCCGATCTGCGCTTCATCACGCACTATCACGATCAGGCGGGCTATGTCGCAGCGCTGGTCGAGAGCATTCAGCAAGCCTGGCAGCGCAACGGACAGAGCGAAAAACTGGTCTTTTCCTTTCACGGCATCCCTAAGCGCTACTTCATAGCAGGCGATCCCTATTACTGCGAGTGCCAGAAGACGGCGCGCCTTGTGGCAGAGGGACTAGCACTGCCACAAGATCGCTATGTGGTTGCCTTTCAATCCCTGTTTGGGCGTGAGGAATGGCTGAAACCTTATACCAGCGATACGCTGGAGGCGTTGGGCAAAAGCGGCGTGCAGAGCGTGGATGTCATTTGTCCCGGCTTTGCAGCAGATTGCCTTGAAACGCTTGAGGAAATTGCGGGTGAAAACCGTCATGTGTTCATGGCAGCCGGCGGCAAGGCGTATCATTATATTCCTGCCTTGAATGCCGCGCCTTCTCATCTAGACGCCCTGACCGATCTCCTGATGGAAAACCTACAAGGTTGGCAGCTTGCTCGGCCTGCTGCGGCTGCTGCGGAAGCCGTAGGCAGCATGGATGGGTAGGCGGCACTGCGGTACAATAGTCCCTCATGGAGCTATCAATCATCATCGTTTCGTGGAATGTGCGTGGCTACCTTGCCAAATGCCTAGACTCGCTTGCCGAGTCCTTGCGTGCTGCACCGCTGAATGCCGAAATCATCGTGGTTGATTCTGCCAGCAGCGATGGCACACCCGATCTACTGCGCGAGGCGTATCCGCAAGTGCGTTTGCTGCCGCAATCGGAAAACGTTGGCTACACACGCGGCAACAACATGGGCTTGGCAGCTGCACAAGGCGAGTACTTGCTGCTGCTCAACCCGGATACTGAAGTGCAGGGCGACGCGCTGACAAGGATGGTCATCTATATGCGTGAGCATCCGCAAGTTGGTGTGCTTGGCGCACACACGCTCAACACCGATGGCACGCACCAATCCTCACGGCGGCGTTTTCCCACACTGCTGACTGCCCTTTTTGAGAGTACATGGCTTCAACCCTACGCGCCCAAGCGCCTGTTGGATCACTTCTATGCGCGTGATGTGCCTGATACAGCCATCGCAGCGGTAGACTGGGTGCAAGGCTCAGTCCTGATGCTGCGGCGTGCCGTCTACGCCCAAATTGGCGGCTTAGATGAGGGCTACGTGATGTTCAGCGAGGAGGTGGACTTCTGCAAGCGCGCTAAACTGGCGGGTTGGCAAGTGGTCTATCACGGTGATGCCTATGTTGTGCATCATGGCGGCAAAAGCACTGAACAGGTGAGCGCTGCCAAGCACATCTACTTTCAGCAGAGCAAGGTGCGCTACTTTCGGAAGTTTCACGGCGTGGCGGCTGCTCTTGTGCTGCGCGTCTTCTTGATCTTCAGCTATCTGCACCAATTGCTCTTAGAAGGCTTAAAAGGCTTGCTGGGCTTGGAGCGTCCGCTGCGGCACGAACGGGTACGCTTGTATTGGCAAGTTATCCGTGCGCTGCTGAGGGAACGTAGCGCAAGCCTATAAAAATTGAGGGCGAGATCGTCTCCCGCCCTCAGTGTGACTAGACTTAGCTGCGGTGTGCTGCTTAGAGCGAGTCGAGCGACTCGGCAGCCTCGCCTGCGCTGCCGGCTGAGCCGCTCAGGGCGGAGCCAATCGCGCTGCCGACTGCGCCGCCAACCGTCATACCGGGCTTGCCCGCCAACACACCGCCGATGCTTGCACCAAGTTCAGCCGCGCTCATGCCGCTAATCTTGGCGACAGCGTCACGCAGTGCGCTACGCATCTGATCCATTTTCTCCATGCGTCCGAGCGCTTCGCTCAGTGCGCCAGTGGTGCCACTTGTGCCGCTGCTACTGCCTGGCGGGTTACCGCCGCCGCCGCCGCCACCACCGCCGCCGCCTGATGGGCTGCCAGCAGGGTCACCACCACCGCCGCCGCCACCACCGCCGCCAGCGGGATCGCCGCCACCGCCGCCGCCACCACTGCCCATACCTGCCCCTGAGCCGCCGCCGCTGCCACCGCCCATCGCTGCGATCATCGCGTCGGCAAGTTGGTTGAAGGGACCAGCGCCAGCACCTGTGCTGCCACGCAAGTTGCCAATGATGCTGTTGGCAATATCATTGAACGAGCCGCCGCCGCCTGTGCTGCTGTTTAGGTTGTCAATAATTGTGTTGGCAAGATCATTAAAAGTTGGCTGCTTGCCGCTGCCGAACAGACCGTTGATGCCGTTGATCATGTTATCTACAACGTTGCCGAAGTTGGTGCCGAGTCCGCCCGTGCCGCGCAAGATGGAATCAAGCAGGCTGCCGCCGCGACCACCCAAGCCGCCGCCAGCACCACTACCGGGACTGCCAGCGCCCGCGCCACCGTTGATGCCATTGATGATGCCATTGGCAATCGCGTTAAAGCTGGGATTGCGCTCTGCCAGGTTCCCGATGATGTTATCTGCGATGCTGTTGAAGCTCTCGCCCCCTTTGAACAGGCTGCCACCTTCTTGCTCTGCCTGCTCTAAAACTTGGGCAACTTTTTGTGTTGCGCTGGCAGCATCAGCCAAAGCGCGCAAAAGGCGCTCCATGGCTGGGAAGACGAGCGTTTCCATCTCGCGGATAAAGTTATCCGCGCCCTTGCCGATCCAGCCTTTGCCACGAATTTCGTTGCCAACCATTGCAACCAAGCGCTGATTCATAGCGCCTAGCCTATCCGAATTTTGCGAAAACGCCTGAGCGATTTCGCGCAAGCCGTTGTAATCTGCTTGAATTTTTGGTGCTGCCATCGCCTAATCCTTCCAGCTTCTCTACCGCTGCGGAAAATAAATGCCTTAGCTCACTACTGGTTATCATAGCATAGCTTTAGAGGGCGTATGAAAATCCATACGTCCCCTAAAGCGTGCCTACGGCAAATTTTTACAGGATTTTTGCAGTACTTTTACGAGTTACTACGAGTCACCAAGGATAGCATCGGTATCAATCTGAGCACGTTGTAGCCTGCCGCTGTAATCCACATAAACTGACTTCCACTCGGTGAACGAGTCGAGCGCTGTCTGCCCTGCCTCACGCATTCCATTGCCTGTGCCGCGTGTGCCGCCAAAGGGAAACTGGATTTCTGCGCCTGTGGTGCCATGATTAATGTAGACAATGCCTGTGGTCAGATCGCGGATGGCGCGGAAAGCAGCGTTGACGTTCTCGGTGAAGATGCTGCTGGAAAGCCCGTAAGCAACGTTATTGTTCACGGTGATTGCCTCCTCAAGGCTGCCAACTTCAATGATGGAGAGGACAGGCCCAAAGATTTCCTCTTGCCCAATGCACATTTGCGGCGTCACATTATCAAAGATGGTTGGCAGGTAGAAGAAGCCTTTGCCTTCGGCGTAAGCACCGCCGCACAGCAAGCGTGCGCCTTCCCCTTTGCCGATCTCGACGTAGTGGTGAACTGTTTCACGGGCTTTGGCGCTTACCACAGGCCCCACCTGCACAGATTCATCCAGACCATCGCCTAATTTGAGCGCCTTCGCACGGGCTACGAGTGCTTCCGTCAGCTTGGCGCGAATGCCGCGCTGCACGATCAGGCGGCTGGTGGCGGTGCAACGCTGACCGGTTGTGCCGAAGGCGCTCCATAAAATGGCCTCAACAGCCAGATCGAAGTTAGCATCGTCCATGACGATGATGGCATTTTTGCCGCCGAGTTCGAGGCTCACCTTTTTGCCGCGTTTTGCGGCACGCGCATACAAGTCGTAGCCAACTTCGGTGCTGCCGGTGAAGGAGATCACGCGCACGTCAGGATGATCGGCGATGGCGTTGCCGATCACGCCGCCCGGTCCCAAGATAAGGTTAAACACGCCTTCGGGCAAGCCGGCATCCTGAAAAACTTTTGCCCATGCCGCGCCAAGTGCGGGTGTATCGCTGGCAGGTTTGAAAACAACTGTGTTACCTGCCACCAATGCCGGCAGCGATTTCCAACTTGGGATGGCAATGGGGAAGTTCCAGGGTGTGATGAGCGCTACTACACCGACCGAATCGCGCAGCGCCATGCCAAACTTGTTCGGCATTTCGACAGGCGCAGTGTAGCCCAGCAAGCGCCGCCCTTCACCACCCATATAAAATGCCATATCAATTGCCTCTTGCACGTCACCGCGTGCTTCAGCAATAACCTTGCCCATTTCTTGCGTCATCAGGCGTGCGATCTGCTCTTTACGCTCAATGAGCAACTGCCCAACGCGGTAGAGAATCTCGCCGCGGCGTGGCGCGGGCAGCAATCGCCAGCCTTCATAGGCACGCTTGGCAGCCGCAATTGCCGCCTCCACATCTTCTACGCCGCCTTTTGCAACCTCTGCCACCACATCCTCAGTGGCGGGATTGATCGTTGGGAAGGTTGCGCCACTGTGCGCGGCACGCCATTCACCACCGATGAAGTTTTTCACCAATTCAGCCATTTTTTCAATCCTTTCTTAAAAAGCATAAGCGCTGTCATTATAACGAGTCTTGGTGAGGAGTCGCCGTCCTATGCAAAACGCGGCATAATGGCAGCTGACACGAACGCTTTGATGAGGAAACAAGATGGCGCTTTGGCGTGTGGAACTGCACAGTCATACCCTCTACTCGAAAGACAGCCTAACCAGCCTTGAAACTTTCTTGCGGACGTGCGAAGCACGCGGGCTGGACAAAGTGGCAGTGACCGACCACAACACGGCAAGCGGTGCGCTCAAGCTGGCACAGCTTGCACCGAAGCGCATCATAGTCGGTGAGGAGGTGATGACGACTGAGGGTGAACTGCTGGCATTTTTCGTCCAAGAGACGGTGCCGCCCTTCCTCTCACCAGAGGAGACCATCCAGCGATTGCGCGATCAGGGCGCCTTCATCAGCGTTTCACACCCGTTTGATCGGCTGCGAAAGGGCGCCTGGCAAGAGCAAAATCTGCGCCGCATTCTGCCCTTAGTGGATGCCATTGAGGGCTTTAATGCGCGCTGCCTGTTCCCGCAGGATAACACCAAAGCGCTTGCTTTTGCCAAAGCGCATGGCAAGGTGTACACTGTAGGCTCGGATGCTCACATGCCCTATGAACTAGGGCGCGCTGTGCTGGAGATGCCACCCTTTGAAGATGGGGGCGATTTTAGGCGTGCGCTGTTGGCTGCCACACCACAGACGCGCTTAAGCGCCTTCTGGGTGCATTTCTACAGCAAGTATGCGAAGTGGGCGCGCAAATTGGGCGTGGCAAAGCTGCCTGATGCCATCTTGTATTCTTAGGGGCGCGCACCGTGCAACAATCTATCAAAATGGCGATTGATCTTTTTGACACGAATAGGAGTTTGTGATAAATTTTACTCATACGATCCATCCAAGCGTAACGCTTACGGAAAAAACATCTATAACGGCAAGCAGGAAGGCTGATCAGCCCTGCCAAGCAGGCTGAACAACTAGGGGAGACGCATGACTACACCGACCGTTACTAAAGGAAAATCCGCCGCTGCACAGACTAAGGATGCGTCCGCACCTGTGGTAGCAGCGGGCAGCGAAGCGGCAGTTAAGCCGATTAACCGCCGCGAGTTTTTATACTATATTTGGGGCGCCAGCATGGCTGTTTTCCTCGCGCAGACTGCCGGTGCGATTATTTGGTTTGCCCTGCCACGCTTCCGTGAAGGCGAATTTGGCGGTGTGTTCAGTATTGATCCCGCCACCGTGCCAGCCGTTGGCGCAACGCCCGTTGCCAACCCAACCGGCAAGTACTGGCTGAGCAACACGCCAAATGGTGTTCTGGCGCTCAGCATGGTCTGCACGCACTTGGGCTGCCTCTTTAAGTGGGTAGACGCCACAGGGCGTTTTGAATGCCCTTGCCATGGCTCCAAATTTGAAGAAGATGGCACCTTTATTGAAGGTCCGGCACCACGCAGCCTAGACCGCTTTGCGGTGCGCGTTGTGACACCAACCGGCGCGATTGAATCCGACGCCAGCGGCAGCGCTGTCAAAATTGATGGTGCGACGCGCATTGAGGTAAACACCGGCAGAAAAATTAAGGGTGCTGGTGCAGGCGAAGCGTAGGCTGTTTTCCATACTTAGAATCATCGCAAGTGCGCGGCACGGGGAAACGGGAGCGCCTTGCGTGTGGTGTATCGTAACCGAACGCAAAAGTGAGTTTTGAGGAGCGCAATATGTCGGTATTGCCTTTCCCTTCCTTCCTTGATGACATCAAGGAAAAGGGCGTGCGGAAAGCCGTCATGGAGTTAGTTGACGAGACGGTTGAACGCATTACTGCGGGCATGAACATCCAAGACATCCGCGAAGCACTGCGTGGTGATCCGCCCTCACGGCGTCCCAATCCGCGCCTAACGCCGCACGCGGATGCCTTCTGGATGCACATGCGTCCAAGCTATTATCATCAGGCGGTAACGGGCATCTACCCAACCTTCCGCTTGGGATTCCTCTCCACCTTCACCTTCGTGATCGAGATCATCACCGGCATGTTCCTGATGATTTTCTACACACCTTCGCCGACAGCCGCCTATCAAGACATGATCAACATCATGACCAACGTTCCGTTGGGTCAGTTCATGCGCGATATGCACCGCTTGGGCGCAGAGGCAATGGTGATCGTGGTCGCTTTACATACCATACGAACGTTTGCCACAGGCTCATACAAAAAGCCGCGCCAATTCACATGGTTCACCGGTATGGTGTTACTGGTGCTGACGCTGTTCCTCAGCTTCACGGGCTACCTGCTGCCGTGGGATCAGTTGGCATTCTGGGCGGTGACGATTGGCACCTCGATGGCTGAGGCTGCGCCACCAGAGATCATCGGCACGAATGTGAACTTGCTGCTGCGTGGCGCGCCGGATATTGGTGCTGGCGGTCTGCTGCGCTTCTATCTGCTGCATGTGTTCTTGCTGCCAATGCTCACCGTAATTTTCTTGGGTGTGCATTATTATAAGGTTGTGCTGCATGGTCATAGCCTGCCGCCGCGCCTTGAAGAAGTTGGGCAGGATACTGCCAAGCGCGTGCCGATGGACAAGCGCGTTTACTTCATTCCCGATGTGGCAACCACCGAAGTGTTGTGGTTCGGCATGACGGTGTTGGTGATGGTTGTCATGGTGATTTGGTTCTTCCATGCGCCGCTGGAAACACATGCCAATCCGAACGTGACTCCGCTGCATACCACAGCGCCGTGGTACTTCTTCTGGTTACAGGGCTTGCTCAAGCTGGGCGATAAAATCCTGTTTGGGTTGGTGTTGCCAACGGTGCTGCTCATCGCCTTCTTCGTCTATCCTTATCTGGATGTGGCAAAGAGCCGCCGCTACGCGCACCGCCGCTTCCAACTCAGCCTGATGCTGGGCTTCTGCTTCGTGATGTTTATCCTCTCCTACATGGGGACTGCCAAGTGGGGCGTGGATACAGCCGGTGACCAAGAAATTGTGCAGGCGTTGGCGCCGATGGAAGGCGTTGGGTCGGTGCGTGCCATGCCCTACGACGCTTGGGTAAACGGCACATACTGCACCAGCAATCTGGATGCCGATCACAAACTCTCGCTTGTGCAGTGGGGCGCAACCATGCCGCAGCCGATGCTCTATCCGGACACTTCCCGCGAAGTGCTGTGCCAGGCTGTGCCAGAAGGCAAGATGCGCGAGCTGATGGAGAAATACGTTCACCTGAAGCATCGCTGGGGCAAGGATTTGCCGAATGTGGTTGGCATTCTCACCGTCATGGATTGGGAGCCTAACCTGAAGCGGATTGACCTGAAAGTGATGTGGAACACTGCTGAGCTAGGTGCTGATGGCAAGCCGCTGCGTAACGAGGATGGCAGCCTCAAGGTCAAGCTGGTCGAGTCGCTCTACAATGTGGACGGCACACAAGAGTTGGATGCCAACGGCTTGCCCAAGACCTTCATGGTGCCTGCGGTGCAAGCCTCTGGTAAGCAGGTTTTCGTTGACCGCCGCTCTGAGTATCAGAACGTGGGTCACTAATCACCAAGCATAACAACGCGGCATGAGGTGCGGATGTTTTACGTGCCTCTGCCGCTTAAAGCACTGCACATCAGCCCTGTGAATGCTGAGGACAAAAACGTCAAATGAACATTCAAAATAAAGTTGTGCTAGGCATTGCATCCTTTGTTGGCATCATGCTGCTCGTCGGCTGGATTGTCATCAATGAGCCAGCACGCATGGAAGTCTTCACCCAGCAGTGGGAAGGGCGTTCCGTAGAGCGCGGCGCAGAACTCTACCTGAACAACTGCTATAGCTGCCATGCTGAGGACGGCTTGGGTTTATCAGGCTATGCGCCTGCCCTTAAGAATCCAATGCTCTTCCTAGAAGAAAATCCGGGCAAGGTGGCAAACGATGAACTGCGCGCCCTACGTGCCGAGCGTGATCGCCTTGTGCGCGCCGTAGACACCTATCAGGCAGATATTGCCGAGCGCGTCGAGCTGATCGCACGCCGCGATGCCGCCGCTGAAGGCTCTGAGGAGCGGCAACGCCTGCAATTGCAGCTTGACGATCTGGATACGCGCATTCGCCTGTTCGACCCTGCCACGCCGCAGAAGATTGACGAATTGCTGCCGCGCATCGCTGAACAAGAGGCAAAAGTTGAAGAACTGCGCGCTCAAGGCTGGGAACTGAACCGCGAACCGCGCCTGAAGGAACTTTCGTGGACGGGCGGCTTAGAGGCGTATCTGCGCTCCACGCTGATCGCCGGGCGCCCAACCAGCGGGCAGCTTTGGAATGGCAACATCATGCAGGCTTGGGGACAAGAAGCTGGCGGTCCGCTTCGCCCCGACGAGATTGAAAACCTTGTTGCCTACCTCATCAACTACCGCGAAGAGGCAATCAAGCTGACGCCAAACGACGTGCGCCAACAGTTCAAGATTGCGGGTGAAGGCACTGTGGATGCCGATAAGGAAGTGCTGGGCGCAGGTGTGGATGTCATGGTGCTTGACCTGAGCGGCGGCGATGTGGCAGCCGGTCAGCAGAAGTACACAGCACTCGGCTGTGCAGCTTGCCACAGTGCAGCAGGCGGCGCTGCCTATAACTTTGCACCAACCGCAGGCACCTACACCCGTGTGGAAAATATCCGCCTCAGGCTGGATCAGTTCAGCGGCTACACCGCTGAGCAGTATCTCGCCGAGTCGATCTTGTATCCAAGCCGCTACATCGTGCCGGGCGGCGAGGCAGTTCAGATGCCCGCCAACTACGCCGATCAGATGGACTTGCAAGACCTGAAGGACGTAATCGCCTACATTAGCACCTACCGCTAAGCGCGTTCGTCCGTCCAAAGTGCAGCGTCCGCCTGAGCGTTCTTCAGGCGGACGTTTTGTTTTCCAAAGGATGCTTTTAAGGCGACCTACTCGCTATTTGTGTAGAAGTGATCTACAATCAAGCTATAGACGTTGTAATGCATCTTGCAACAAGGAGTGACTCATGAGCAGCCCACGTTTTGCCTTCTTTCAGGGGAAAATCGTGCCGATTGAGCAGGCAAAAGTCAGTGTGATGACACACGCGCTCAACTATGGCACGGCTGTTTTCGGCGGAATGCGCGCCTATTGGAATGCCGATAAAGCCGAACTCTACCTGTTCCGCCCAATTGATCACTTCGTGCGTTTGAAGCAATCCGCCGAGCTGCTGCTGATGGATGTTCCTTACACACCAGAGCAACTACGCGCCATTCTGGTGGACTTGCTGCGCCACGAAGAATATCACCAAGATACCTACATTCGCCCACTGGCATACAAATCGCACGAAGGCATCGGTGTGCGCTTGCATGATCTGGAGAGCGATCTGACCATTTTCGCCATTCCCTTTGGCAGCTACCTTGAGAATGAGGAAGGCTTGAAGCTCGGCACGTCCACATGGCGGCGCGTGGATGACACCGCCATCCCCGTGCGCGGCAAGATCAGCGGCGCTTATGCCAACTCTGCCCTGATCAAGACGGAAGTCATGATGAATGGGCATGATGAGGCACTGGTGCTGAACCATGATGGTCACGTCTCGGAGGCGAGCGCGGCAAACCTATTCATGCTGCGCGGCGGTAAGGTCATCACGCCACCTGTCTATGCCAACATCCTAGAGGGCATTGTGCGCCGTAGCCTGTTCACGCTCATCACTGAGCAGTTGGGCATGGAAATTGTCGAGCGCGAGATTGACCGCAGCGAACTCTACGTGGCAGATGAAGTGTTCCTGTGCGGCACAGGTGTGCAGATCGCCGCTGTCTCTTACGTGGATCATCGTCCGGTTGGCACGGGCAAGATGGGCGAGTTTGTGCGCTCGCTGCGCCAGCTCTTCTTTGATGTGGTGCGCGGCAAAGTGCCGCAGTATACCGAGTGGCTCTACCCGGTCTATGCCCGTGAGGCAATCAGCGCCGACTAACAACCACAGCCACACGCCATCCATCTCGCAGCAATTTGGGCGCATTTCGGTGCGCCCTTTTACGTTCTGCCCTTGCTTGCGCACGCCGCATTGGGTAAAACAGCAGCCAACCGACCTGCTACGATGGAATGTTTGCTATGCCTGTGCGTTTTGCGGTCTGCCGCGCCCTGATTGTCTGCCTCGTATTCAGCCTCATCCTGCCTGCCCTAAGTGCTGCTGCCCAAGCCGATGCTGATTGCGGCGTTGTAGATAGTTTTGATTATCCTATTGATGGCATCAGCCTTGATCACGATGATTTCGGCATGTATCGCGCCGGCTTCAACGGCTATCACAGCGGTGTAGATATGGCCTTTGAACGGGCGGGCGAACCTGTCCGTGCCGCTGCCCGTGGCAGGATCACCTTCAGCGACCCGGAGGGCTGGGATACCGAAAAGGGTGTGGTCATCATTGAACACACCCTGCCCGACCGTAGCATTGTTTTCTCGCTATACGGGCATATGGAGCCGCGTGAGCCGTACATTTTCCCGCGTGTGGGACAGTGCGTGCTGCGCGGCGACATCATCGGCACAATCGGTAATCCGCGCAACAGCGCACCACACCTGCACTATGAAATCCGCCGAATGCGCGCCAGCACAGGCGGACCCGGTTACTGGAACACTGATCCGCTGGAAGGCGGCTGGCTGCATCCGATTGAATTCACCGAGCAGTGGCGGCTGCGGCTAAATCCTGCTTTCCGCGCCATCGTAACTGCCGGCAGCCTACCTGCTGCGCCGCCGCTTTGGTTAGCAGATGGCAGCGCTGTGTATGCCACGCGCTTTCAGTTGGAAGGACGCAGGCTTGCCACCAATGGCGGCGCGCTGACCACACCGCTTTGGGCGCTGCGTGTGGACGGCTTAAACGGCATCGCACCGCTGCCCGACGGGCGCATTTTGGGCGCAACGGGCGCCGGTCAGGTCTTTGTCTTTGAAGGTGCGCGCTTTGTCGCCTCGTGGCGCGCAGATCGCCCTCTGCGAACGCCGCCGCTGCGCGTGGGTGAGACAATCCTTTTTTTAGATGACCAAAACCGTGCCGTTGCCTATGAGGCAGATGGGCGCGTGCGTTGGCAGAGCGAACCACTAGGGCGGCGCGTGGAGCGCTACGCGATTAGCGGCGCGCTGCTGGCGGCAGCCGTCGAGAATGAAGGCGCTTATGAGATTGTGGTGCTGGGCAGCGATGGTCGCCTGCTCTATGCGGCGCGGGCGCCTTCACCGCTTGCACCCTTGCCTGTGCAAGGCGGTGGCTTCCTGATCACGGTTGGTTCGCAGGTGAACTTGCTCAGCCCGGATGCCGTCCTGACGCCAATCTTAGATACAGGCATTGCGCTTGGGCGTGCCGCACAAGCAGCTGCCGATAGTTTCGGCAATCTCTATGTCTATCCCGGCTATGGGCAAATGCTCTACGCTTATGCAGCGGGCGGCGGTTTGCGCTGGACAGTGCGGTTGCCTTCGCTGCCAACACAACCACCGCTGCTGGCAGTTGGTGATGGTTGCTTGCTCTATACACTGACCGCTGATGGTGCGCTGCTGGCCTACCGCGCTACCGACGGCGCGCTGCGTGGCATCGCCTCGCTGTATGCAGGCGGCAGGCAGCATCAGCCTTCGGCGCGTTTGCTGACGGTGCTGCCTAACGAGTTGGTGCAGTTCTCAGCCGGCTATCTCTCGACCGCTATTGTGGACGGCTTGCAACTGGCGGAGCTAGCCACCTGTGCGCCGTAGGGCAATCCAGAAATGATCGGCGAGGTAGGCGCAGAGCGGCAAGCGCGCAAAGCGGCGCTCTAAGGCGCATAACAGGCGACTCAGGCGTGGACGGCGCTCCAGAGCGCCGTAAACATCGCTCGGCGGCAGGAAAACGCCCCATCCGTGCAGCGCGCGCAGCCGCCACGCCGCACCGAACGCTTTACGGAATTGGCGCGCCGTTGGATAGTAGATCGGGAACGTTACGCCGCCGATCTGTGCTGTGGACTTGCCGCGCCAACGCCGCGCCGCTATGCGGAAATCGGCGTGCGCCATGTGCCAGAGCGTCTCCCACAGGCTGAAGCGCCCAATCACGCTGAAAGCTGCATAGCCACCTTGCCGCACCGTGCGCGCCAGCACTGCACCTAAGGCTGACCAATGCTCAGTGCAGTTCAGCGCGCCGTAGTTGCTGTAGACGCCATCAAAGGCGGCGTCAGGCAGCCGCCAAGATTCGGTGCGGGCAAAATCCAGCGGGCGTGTCTCGATCAGGTGTGCTACGCCGTGCTGTGCCGCCTTCTGTGCCGTGCGTGCTAACATCTGTGGGCTAACATCCGTGGCAAGCACACGGGTGCCGCGCTGCGCCAGCCAGACTGCATCCTCGCCCGTGCCGCAGCCCAGCTCCAATAGGTAAGAATCGGGTGGAAAAAGCGCGGCAAGGCGCTCCCACAGTTGGGCGCGCAGCCAGCGGCTCAGCGGTGCATTGGTGGAGTTAGCGTCGTAGGTTGCGGCGATGCGCTCAAAGGCAGTGCCGCTCTCAGGCAGGTTCATAGCAGGTCGCGCAGCAGCGCCTTGGCACCGCGGTGCAGCGGACACACACAGCGCGAGCATTCGGCGCGTTCGCCTGTGCGGTAGGCGCGCCGCAGATCGCGCAATTCGGCGCTGTTCAGGGCATCTGCCAACGGCTGATCGGCAACGCTACCACCCGTCGGCAAAAAGTAGCACGGACGCAGCTTGCCATCTGCTTCCACCACGATGGAGAGATGCGGCGCGTTGCAAGGCGGCGCTGGGAAGGCTGCCAAGCCGTGCGCGGCAGCAAAGAAGGCGTGCAGTCGGCGCAGCTTCTGCGGTGATTCAGCGATCAGACCGCTGGCGAAATCGGTGGCGTGGTCGCGCTCTAGGGCGTCTAGCACGGCGGCGAATGCGGGCAGATCATCGGCGCTGAGTGCAGGACTCTGAATTGACTCCGACGGACGGACGCCAAATGCCTCTGGATTGACCGTATCCACCGCCAAAAAGCTGACTTTGCGTGCGCCGTGTGCCTTTGCCACCTGAATAATCGCCGAGAGGTGGCGAAAGTTGGCGCGCTGCACTGTGGTGCGCGTTGTGATCGGCAACTGTGGTGCAATCGCCATCATGCCTTCGAGGATCAGCGGCAGCGCATCCACACCGCGAATGTGCGCGTAAAGCTCAGGCGTGGCAGCATCCAAGCTGAGCGTGAGCTGATCAACTGTCTCGATAACCTGCGCTGCCTGCTTCTTAAGCAGAATGCCGTTGGTCAGCAAGCCAACCTTAACGCCACTTGCCCGAAACGCTGCGGCAATCTCTGCCCAGTGCGGATGCTGCATTGCCTCGCCGCCGCTGAACAGCACATGCCGCACGCCAAGCCCTGAGGCTTCCTCTGCTAGGCGCAGCGCCAGCGCAAGCGGCATGTTGCGGCGCGGCGCACGCCAAATATCGCACGTCAGGCAGCGGCTGTTGCAGCCATCGGTTAGGTAAAGCACCAACAGCGGCAGCCCAGAGAGCCGATCCGAGCGCAAATTGAGCAGCGGGCGCAGATCAAGCATAAAGGCGCTCAGTTGTCCTCAGGCGATCCCAGCGGAATGCGATCTGTGCCGCGGTCTACTTCCCATGGATAGATAACGTGCGCGTCGGCAACGGCGGCGTAGAAATCAGGTTCGGCGCGGCTGAACAGCGAACGGTACGGATTAAAATGCAGCACGCACGAGAACGGCGTTGCGCCGGCAGCAAGGCAGCGATTCTTGACCGCTGTGCTGGTGCGCCCGCTGCCCCATACGTCGTCTACGATCAGGGTGCGCCGCCCAGAGAGCAGTTCATCCTCAGGGAACTGCAAAAAGGTTGGCATGGCGGCAAGCTGGGCGCGTGGCTCTAGGTTGCCCTGAAAGCTGACCGCTGCAATTAGGGTGTAGCTGATGTCCAACGCCTCGCTAAGCAAGCCGCCGGGAATAATGCCGCCGCGAGTGATGATCAGCATGGCATCGAAATAGCCGACGTTGCGAATCTGCGGCACGAGAATATCAATCAACCGATCAACATCTGCCCAAGAGAGCAGCGCGTGGCGCGGCATGTGTGGCGGTGTGGACATAGGCAAGCATCCTTTTGCGTTGGACGACCAATCAGGCAAGGTGAGGCTGAATCGTAGCGCAGTCAGGGCGGGCGCGCAACTGCGATAGCTCACCCGCGCCGAACACACTGCAATCAGGTATAATGAACAGCCTAACACACAACACACGGCATTCCAATAGGGTGAGATAATGATTTTGGTGACGGGCGGCACAGGCTTTGTGGGACAAGCATTGATTGCACGGCTTGCCCAAGAAGGCAAACCGGTGCGCGTGCTTTCGGCACGCGGCGCGAAAGTGCCATCTGCACTGGGCGAAACGATAGAGGTGGTTGAGGGCAGCATCTATAACGCCGAGAGCCTCTACCGCGCCATGATCGGCGCCCATACTGTCTTTCACCTTGCCAGCGCGCAGTGGTGGGGCAGAAAGCGCGATCTAGAGCGCATAGACTTGCAAGGCACACAGAACATCATCACGGCGGGGCGTTCGGCGCGCATTGGGCGTTTGGTGGTGCTAAGCCATTTGGGTGCAGCGCCATCGTCTGCCTTCACACTGCTGCGGATCAAGGGACAGGTTGAGGAACTGGTGCGTGCCAGCGGCTTGGCGTACACCATCTTCCGCAGCGGCTTGGTCTTTGGGCGCGGCGATACCTTCATCAACGGCATCGCGCAGCTTTTGCGGGCAAATCCGTTCGTCTTTTTGCAGCCAGGGCGCGGTGAAGGGCTGCTGCATCCGCTCTATATTGACGATCTGATCGAGGCGTTGGTACGCAGCATGGAACACCTAGATACGGTAGATCAAACGCTGAGCATTGGCGGACCAGAATTGATGACCTTCAACGAGATCATCCGCACCATAATGCGCGTGACCAGAGCGCCGCGCCTAATCGTACCCATGCCGCCTTGGACGCTGCGTGCGGCAGCCGGCATTTTAGGCAGATTTTTTCCCTACTTTCCGCTAACGCTGCAATGGCTCGATCTGCTTGCCAGCAATCGCACAGCTTCCATGAGTACGCTCTACGATCTGTTTGAAATGCAGCCGCGCCGCTTTGAAGATACGATCCTCACCTACATGCGCGGCAGGCGCTACGGTGTGGAGCTGATCCGCGCCATGCTGCGCCGCCGTCCGCGTCGCATCGCTTAGAAACACCTATCCTGAGAGGCACTATGTCCGACTATGTTATTCGTCCGCTGAAGACTCTGGAAGAATTGCAGGCTGTAGAAGCACTTCAGCGCTTGGTTTGGGATGATCCAACGACAGTTATCTATCAGCACATGCTGATCTCGCTGGCGCGCAACGGCGGCTCAATTTTGGGTGCGCTGCGCGGTGAGCAGTTGATCGGCTTCATCATCAGCTATCTTGGCACAGAAGCGCCTGAGTCAGACCGTCCGGCGATGGCAAACCTGAAACTGGTCTCGCAGCGGATGGCGGTGCAGCCTGAATATCGTGGCACGGGCGTTGGCTATGATCTGAAGCTGGCGCAGCGCCGTTTTGCCATTGAGCAAGGCATCCGCCTGATCACCTGGACATTTGATCCGTTGGTCAGCCGCAACGCGCATTTGAACATCCGCAAGTTGGGCGCCATTGGGCAAGTCTACTACCGTGATTACTATGGCAGTGGCGATTCAGCCTTGGTGAAGCTGCATTCGTCTGACCGACTGTTGGCAGAATGGTGGGTGACCAGTAACCGCGTTGAGCAGCGCATTAGTGGACGGCGCAGCAACCTGACCTTGCAGCAGTATGTTGACGGTAATGCCAACATCCTGAATCCGACGGGTGTGAGCGCGCAAAACCTGCCAACGCCCGCCGAGCAAGTTGAGCAGCCGCAAAGCACGCTCGCTTTGTTTGAAATTCCATCCGATTATGATGCGATTTTGAACAGCGATGTAGGCTTGGCAGAGGCGTGGCGCGCCCACAGCCGCGACGTGCTGGAGCGCCTGATCAACAATGAAGGCTATGCCGTTACGGATTTTATCCACGGTGAGTATGAAGGGCGCAGCCGCAGCTTTTACGTGCTGAGCTACGCTGAATATAGCGAGATTCGCATTAACCGTTTCAGCACCAACTAGAGAGGAATATCTGATGGCAGAAAGCTACCCACTCCGTGCCGAGTCGCCCATTTCGCACATCCGCCTGCACCCGATTGCCATGCCGCTGGTTGAGAACCTTGTGACCAGTTTCGGCAGCGATGGCGGGCAGGACTCGCTGCGCGCAGCCGTGCTTGTGGAACTTGAACTCGCCAGCGGCATCACAGGCTGGGGCGAATGTGTGGCGTCGTGGGCGCCCGGCTACAGCTACGAGACAACCGAAACCGCGCTGCATGTGCTGCGCGATTTCTTCATCCCCGGCGTGTTAGGGCAGCACGACTTGGGCAAACTGCACGCCTTCCGTGGGCATCCGATGGCGCGCATGGCATTGGAGACTGCCTTTTGGTCGGCGGTGGCAACTGAGCGCAATCTTGCGCTTGGCGATTTGCTGGGCAGCGGCGCGCCCCGTAAAGGGCGTGCCACGGTTGGCGTCAGCATCGGCATTCAGCCAAGCATTGACGCTACCCTTGCCATCATTGAAAAACGGCTGGATGAAGGCTATCAGCGCATTAAGCTGAAGATCAAGCGCGGCTGGGATGTTGACCTGATGCGCGCCGTTCGCAGTGCCTACCCTGACATTATGCTGATGGCAGATGCCAACAGTGCTTATACGCTGGATGATGCACCGCTGCTCAAACAGCTTGACGATTTGAACCTGCTCATGATCGAACAGCCGCTTGGCTACCTTGATATTTATCAGCACGGCAAGTTGCAGCCGCAGTTCCAGACGCCTATCTGCCTTGATGAGAGCATTCACACGGCGGACGATGTGCGCTTGATGCTACAAATCGGCGCGGGACGGATCATTAACCTGAAGCCAGCGCGTGTGGGCGGCTTGATCGAGTCGCTCAAGATTCACGAGGTCTGCCGTACTGAAGGCGTGCCACTCTGGATTGGCGGCATGTTAGAGACGGGCGTTGGCAGGGCAGCAAATCTGGCGTTGGCGTCCCTAAGCGGCGTCACGCTGCCAAGCGACATCAGCGCCACCAACCGCTACTATGATCCTGACCTAACCGAAGAAGTGTTCACCCTGAATGCCGAGGACTCAACGATTGACGTGCCACAGGGAATCGGGCTTGGCGTAAGCGTGGATCGGGAACGCTTGGCAGCCGCAGAGGTGGCATACTATAAGGCGGCTGCCGCCGTAAGCTAGTGCAGCAAGGCAGTTAGGAGGTGTGTGGATGACTATCCAAGAACGGCTGAGGATGACGGCGAATGCCTTTGAGTCATGGCTGGCACAGCCTGAAAATGCTGAGAAGCGTTGCGAGTTGATTGCAGGGGAAGTTTTTGAAAGGGCACCTTCTAGGCAACTGCCAACTTTGATCATCGCACTGGGTAGTTTTGTGAAGGCGCGCAATTTGGGTGTGGTCACGAACCCTGAAGGCGGCTTCCGCCTTTCGGACGATGATATTTTCGCTCCAGATGTTGCCTTCATCGCACGAGAACGTATCGCAGCAGTCAAGCAGCGCGGCTTTTTCACTATTCCACCCGATCTGGCTGTTGAGGTGCTTTCGCCAAGTGATTCAGTGCGCCTTGTGCAGCGCAAAGCGGTGCGCTATCTGGCGCTTGGCGTCCGTGAAGTGTGGCTGATCTATCCTCAAGAGCAAAGCGCAGAGGTTTACCGACCGCTGCAAAAGGGATTTCATGTGCTGCCGATTGGTATTGATCAGTCACTTGAGGGCGGCAGCATCCTGCCCGATTTTTCGCTGCCACTACGCGAAGTATTCGATATTGGGTATCCAATTACAGGCGAAGAAGCGGAATCCGAGGGTGAGGCGTAAATTGCTATGAGCCTCCAGCGCGTAAAGCTGACCGCTACCGAGTTCGCCGCAATTTGTGCCTTGTCCGCCAACCATGCACGGCGCTTGGAACTTTACGAAGGAGACATCTACGAAATGGCACCGAGCAGCCAACTGGCGAGCGTGATCACGTGGCGGCTGAGCAGCTTTTTGAGCGTGCATGTGCTGCGTGCCGACTTAGGCATTATGCACTCGCCTGAAGGCGGCATCCGTTTTGCCGAAAATACCGTGCTGGCGCCTGATATTGCCTTCATTCCGAAGGAGCGCATTACGGGCATTCAAGCGGCGCGCTTTGCCACCGATTTGCCTGCATTGGTCGTTGAAGTTGTCTCGCCCAGTGATAGCCATGCACAGGTGCGCGAGAAAGCTGCACGCTATCTCCGCTTCGGCGTGGCAATGGTCTGGATTGTTTTTCCCAAAGCACGGACACTTGAACAGCACACGCTTCTCGACGATCAGGTGCGGATAGTGACGTTGGGTGAGGCAGATAGGCTAGAGGGCGGCAGCATCCTGCCCGATTTTTCGCTGCCGCTGCGCGAAGTATTCGATGTTGGGTATCCAATTACAGAAGAAACAGAGGAAGAATCATGAGCAATCAGAATGGTGCTGATGTGAACGGTCTCGATAATCTGATAACGACATTTATCGGAAGTGGCGTGATGGCAGAGGCGATGATCAGCGGTCTGCTGCGGAACAACATTCTGCGCCCAAACCAAATCGTCGCGGCGGATCCGCTGCCAGAGCGTTGCGAATCGCTTCAGGCACGCTTTGGTATCCAGACCACCACGCACAACCGTGAGGCTATCCGCGCCGCCGATATTCTCATCCTCAGCATTAAGCCGCAGGTGCTGGATCGCGTCTTTGCCGATTTGGGTGAGTTAGGCAGCCTGCCGAAGTTGGTGATCAGCATTATTGCCGGCGCCAGCATCGCGCAGATCAGCGATGGGCTAGGCAATCCGAATGTGGTGCGCTCTATGCCAAACACGCCGGCACGCATTGGGCAAGGCATTACGGTTTGGGCAGCCGCCGAGAGCGTGCCAGACTTGCAGCGCCAGCAAGCACAGGCGATTCTTGCCTCGTTCGGGCAAGAGGTCTTTGTGGAAGATGAACACTACCTTGATATGGCAACAGCGCTCAGCGGCACGGGACCTGCCTACGTCTTTATGTTCATGGAGGCGATGATTGATGCGGGCGTGCATTTGGGCTTTTCGCGGCGGATCGCAGAGCAGTTGGTGATCCAGACCATGCGCGGTTCGGTGGAGTACGCCGCGCAGAGCCATGAGCATCCTGCCGCGCTGCGAAATCAGGTAACCAGCCCGGGCGGCACTTCCGCTGAGGCAATCTATCACCTTGAGAAAGGCGGCTTACGCACGGTGCTTTCGCGGGCAGTTTGGGCAGCCTATCAGCGCAGTGTGGCGCTGGGTGTGGGCAAAAAAGTGGCACACGAGCCGCGTGTGGCACGCAATCCTGATGCGTTAGAGGGAGATCGCTAAACTATCCATCGCGGGTGAGGAGCATTTTCCATGCGCCGTATGTTATTGGTGGTGATCCTGCTGTGCGTGCCGTTGGCGAGCCTGAGCGCGTTCGTGCGTGCTGTAAGCCTACAGGCAGAGGGCGAAGACTATGCCTGTTTGCGCGCCTTTTCTGAAGACACCTCCGGAGTAACACATCTGATCAATGTTTTCAGTGGCGATCAGATCGCCGAACGGCAACGCTATGCCAATCCTCATAATGGCATCCTCAGAAGTGCACTTGGAAATGTTCACTCACCCGACGGGCAAAAGGCACTTCTCATGCACTTTATTCAAGTTGGGACTTCACAAATAACTGAATTGCGCCTCGCGCCATTTTTGAACAGTCCTTCGCGTTTGGTGCTGCGTTTTTCAGAGGGTGACCACATAAGCACAAGCGCCTTTTCACCTGACTCTAGGCACTTTGCAGTGCTTTATGTGAAAAAACGCGCTCAGACTACGGAGAACTATCTGCTAATTGGCGATGCCGATGGGCAGAGCATCCAATATTTTCCGCTCAAAAGTGAGACAGACAACATAGATTACTTCCAAAACCCAACAAGCATTGAATGGTCGCCGAATGGGCAATATATTCAAATCAACGTTAACGCACGCGAAAGCAAGAATATCCATCTTTGGGATGTGGCAAATAGTGTGCTTCTGCCAAAAATTACCACAAATGCGCTTAATTCTTTCCGTTGGTGGATGCTTTGGTCGCCCGTTGGACATCATTTTGTCATAGAGGAAATCAAGGACGGCACAGATTATTTCGTGGTCAAGACCGTTGCAGGTGATCGCTTGGTTGTTTACCCAGCAGCGGACATATGGACTTATATGAATATAAGTTGGGCGCCAAACGGTCGGGCATTTGCTGTAATAGGAGATAATCAGCGTTTGGTTGGTCTTTTCACCTTGACAGGTCAGGCATATTTGACTGATACAAACGAGATTCACTACTTTGGTGCCTGGTCAAAAGACTCCCAGCGTCTGGCACTTTTTACAGAGATCACTGAGGGTGAAAATACATTGAAGGCTGTCCACTTCAATTGGCAGACTTTTGATCTGTCAAGTGGTGTATTCAGATTGATACGGGAGAACATAGCACCTTATCTAATTCGCCTTTGGGCAGATGATTACCTTAAGGTATTTACCACCACACTTTTTTTCAGCGAGGCGCAGGCACAGAATGAATCCTATCAGTACATTGCAGATGCCGATGGGCAAGCTATCCAGCGCATTAACGAACCATTGGACAAACTGGACATGTGGAAAGCCTCGCGTGGTGGGCGCTACCTGTTTGGGCAGCCAGAAGGCAAAGCAGTTATCGTTCTAATAGATATAGTGACCCATCACGTTTATCGCATTCCACTGGAAACCGCTTCAGATAACGTAATTTGGCATCATTATCCAAAACGGCTCGTCTTTCTGAACTTCTACCCGCCCAACGAGTATAGCATCGCACTTTTGGATCCTGAGACGAGTCATAAGCGGGAGGTAGCCCGTTTTAAGGAAGATGCCCCTAATGTGCAGCTAAGTATCGTAAATTACTTCAATGGATCTGTGGTAACTAGCGTTGAGTCAGAGAGTAGCTTATGGGCTCCCGATTTTAGTAAACGGGTGCGATTCAACAGACACACGCGCTTGATTCGTATCGAGGATGCACAAGGCAAGCTGCTCAGCGAACGTGTGTGGCGTATTGCGACTGCACCAACCTTTGCTTGGGTGCGCTGCTAGTGCATTTGTCTGGGGTGAGTCCTTCAAACAACCTGCAAGGATAAGGAAGGTGCGCCATGCGCCGTATGTTATTGGTGGTGATTGTGCGCCTTTTCAACCGATAGCTACTCTGGATTTGCGCGTGTAAGACAAGCGTTTAGGGCGTGGCGTTCGGCGCAGCCGTTGCCACAGGCGGCAGGCGCGTAAAGGCGCCCGTATACGGGCAGATTGCACCGTAGAGTGGATGGACTAACCACACCCGCCAATAGTAAATGCCCTCTGAGGGCAGCCGCAGCAGCGAGAAGGTGAAAATGCCATCGCCTTCCGCTGGAATGGCAAGCCGAATACCAGCACCACTGCCCTCAATGCCCACACTAATCCCTACAGCACCGCCGCGTGGCACGCCGCGCCAGCCAAAGCGCGTTTCATCAGCATGGGCAAGGGCGCTGCCCTCACGCGGGGCGGCAACTAGTTGGAAAACCTCACACTGCGCCTCGGCGCTGAGTGTTGGGCGCACCGTTGCCGTTGGGAAGGCGGTGAAGGTCGGCAACACGGTCAGTGTTGGTGGTGCCGTCCACGTTGGCGGCAGTGTAGGCGGTGTAACCTGCGACGGCGGCACGATCATGCGTGTCGGTGTGGCTGTGGGCAAGGGCGCGGTGCTGCACGCACTCAGCACAAGCAGCACCGCCACGAAGCGCGTTAGTCTCACGCAGGGTCACCAATGCGGCGCTCACGCCCTTCGCGCAAGCGCTGGATGTTCTCCCGATGACGGTAGTAGACCAGCACAACAATTGCCAGCGCATAGATGAAATATAGCGGTGAGGCATTGGTTGTATTCTGAGTGACGAAATGCAGGGCGACCAACAGACCTGTCGCTGCGGTTGCCAGGACTGCCAGCGAAACATAGCGCGTGGCGATGATGACGGCAAACATCACGCTCAATGGTACGATGATCAGATGCGCCCACGGGAAGAAGATGATCAGCCATGTGCCGCCGGCAGTTGCCGCACCTTTGCCGCCGCGCAACTGACCCGTGATCAAGCGCACCGGCAGCGACCAACTATGTCCAATCACAGCGGCAATGCCTGCCAAGATGCTGTGCAACGTCGGATCGCCCACCAGCACCGCACGCACCACCAACACCGCCAAAATGCCCTTACCAGTATCCATTAGCCAGACCAGCAGCGCCCACTTAAAGCCAAGCACCCGTAAGATGTTGGTTGCGCCCATGTTGCCGCTGCCGATCTTGAAAATATCTATACCGTTCAGCTTGCCAATCACATAGGCGGATGGAAAACCACCCAGCGCGTAGCCAATCAAGGCAGCCAGAATCGCATTTAAAAGCATTTGTAGAGTATCCACGCCTGCCACACTCCAATCACCAAATTCTTTGGCGTAATGCACAACACCGTTAGACGGCATTGGTTGCGCGTGGCTGTTTTTGAACAACGTTCAAGGGCTTGCTTGTGCAGCAAACCCTTGAACTGGAGGCAAGAGGATTAGTGATGTGGAAACTTAAAGAGGCTTAGTCGTCTTTGGCGCTGCGCCCAGCTTCTTTCAGCGCAGCATGTGCCGCTGCCAGACGTGCCACAGGCACACGGAAGGGCGAGCAGCTAACGTAGTCCAAGCCTGCTTTGTGGCAGAAACCAATGCTGGCAGGGTCGCCGCCGTGTTCGCCGCAGATGCCCACTTCGAGATCAGGGCGTGCCTTGCGTCCGCGCTCAACTGCAACCTCAATCAGGAAGCCAACGCCTTCCTCATCCAGCTGCTGGAAGGGATTGGTCGGTAGCAAGCCGCGCTCCACATAATCCAGCAGGAATTTGCCCTCAGCGTCATCGCGGCTGATGCCAAAGGTTGTCTGGGTCAGGTCGTTGGTGCCAAAGCTGAAGAACTCGGAGTATTCCGCCATCTTGTGAGCAGTGATTGCAGCGCGTGGTAGCTCGATCATCGTGCCGATCTTGTAGTTGACGGCGCAACCCATCATTTTCATCACCTCTGCCCCAACATGCTCTGCCAGTTCGCGCAGCACGCGCACTTCGTCAGCAGTGCTGGTCACAGCGATCATGATCTCAGGATGCACATCGTAGCCTTCTTTGGTCAGTTGGCAGGCGGCGCGGAAGAGGGCGCGCACTTGCATCTCGCTGAACGCAGGGCGCGTAATCCCAAGGCGGCAGCCGCGCAAACCGATCATCGGGTTGAACTCGCGGAGCGCCTCAACCGCGCTCATCAGCGCCTCAACGCGCTCTAGCTCTTTCGGGCGGTCACCCATCAAGCGCAGACCAGCTGCACGCAGCGCCAATTGCTCGTGATCGGGCAAGAATTCGTGCAGCGGCGGATCAAGCAGGCGGATGATGACAGGCAAGCCATCCATCGCCTTCAGGATGCCGTAGAAATCGTCGTACTGGAACACTTCGAGCTTATCCAACTCGGCGCGTTCTTCAGGGCTGTTCGGCTTGGCAAGGATTGCCGCTTGCATAATGGGCAGGCGTTCCTCTTGGAAGAACATATGCTCCGTGCGGCACAGACCAACGCCCAGTGCGCCATAATCGCGGGCGCGGCGTGCATCTTGTGGATAGTCCGCATTGGCATAGATGTTCAGGCGGCGGAATTTATCTGACCAACCGAGCAGCGTTTGTAGGTAGGTTTCGCGCATGAAATCCGGCACTTCGCGCTTGAGTTCACCAACGAACACCTCGCCGCTGGTGCCATCAATCGAGATGGTGTCACCCTCATGCACTTCGATCTCGCCAACCTTCATCACGCGGGCACGCAGGTCAATTTCGAGCATTTCTGCGCCACAGACGCATGGCACACCAAACTGACGGGCAACCACTGCCGCATGGCTGGTTGCACCGCCGCGAGAGGTGAGGATGCCCTTGCTTGCCAGCATCCCATGAACATCATCGGGCTTGGTCTCTGGGCGCACCATGATGACGGATTTCTTCGCCTTGCCCCACTTCTCGGCAAGGTCGGCATCAAAGGCAACCACGCCAACCGCCGCGCCGGGCGAGGCATTCACGCCGGTGGCGATGCGCTTGCCGCTGCGCTTGGCATCGCGCTTGGCGTCGGGATCAAATTGTGGGTGCAGCAGTTGGGAAACCTGTTCCGGCGAGACGCGCAAGACAGCTTCCTCACGCTTGATCAAGCCTTCTTCGGCCATCTCCACCGCAATGCGGACGGCAGCGCGTGCCGTGCGTTTGCCATCGCGTGTTTGCAGCATATAAAGCGTGCCGCGCTCAATGGTGAATTCCACATCCTGCATATCGCGGTAGTGCTGCTCCAGCTTTTCGGCAACTGCTACAAACTGCTTGTAGACAACAGGGCTATCACCTTCCAAATCGCTGATCGGCTTGGGCGTGCGGATGCCCGCTACTACATCCTCACCTTGCGCGTTCATCAGGTAATCGCCAAAGAGTTTGCGCTCGCCTGTGCTTGGGTTGCGCGTGAAGGCGACGCCAGTCCCACTACCTTCGCCCATGTTGCCAAAGACCATCGTCTGCACGTTGACTGCCGTGCCAAGATTGTGCGGAATGTTGGCGGCATTGCGGTAATCAATGGCGCGCTTGCCGTTCCAGCTCTTAAAGACTGCTTCAATCGCCTTGCCAAGCTGCTCATAAGGATCAGTTGGGAATTCTTCGCCAACATGCTTGCGGTAAATCAGCTTGAATTCAGCCGTGATCTGCTGCCAGTCTTCGGCGGTGAGTTCAGTATCGCTGCTGACGCCGCGCTTCTTCTTGGTCTCGGTCAGGTAATCCTCAAACGCCTCGTCCTCAATGTTCATCACCACGCAGCCAAACATCTGCACAAAGCGGCGATAGGCATCGTAGACAAAGCGTGTGTCGTTAGTGAGCGCCACCATACCACGTGCCACATCGTCGTTCATGCCCAAATTCAGGACGGTATCCATCATGCCGGGCATGGAGAATTTCGCGCCGGAGCGCACCGAGAACAGCAGTGGATTATTTGGATCACCAAACTGTTTGCCTGTTTTTGCCTCCACAGCGCGGACTGCCTCAGTCACCTGAGACCACATGCCGATGGGAAAACTCTGATCAGAGTCCAAATAGGCATTACAGGCGCGTGTGGTGATGGTGAAGCCGGGTGGTACCGGCAGCCCGATGCGCGTCATCTCGGCAAGATTAGCGCCTTTGCCGCCCAAGAAAGCGCGTACATCGTCCCATTTGCCACCTGCGGCAGCCTGTGCGATATCCAGTTCGCTGAACAAATAAACCCACTGTGTGCCGCTTTGCCCTTTGCCATTCTGTTCGGGCTTATCTTTGGCGGGGACGGCGGAAATTGCCTTTGCCATAATCACGTACTCCTCTTTGGGAATTGGCAACCCTCATGACTTGTTTACTTTTTTAGATGGGTGCTATATGCCGAATTGTCCCACGCGAAGACAACACTGCCTATTGACATAAGGCGTGATTCTGTCATGTGCGGGTCACAAGTTTTATGTGAAGAATGTCACATATGGGCTGTGAGGGCAGCCTGTAGGCGGGAACCGTGCGCCTTCAGGCTTCGTCGGCTGGCACGTATTTCAGGTCGTTATCGTCTTTGCCCTCGATCACCTCACCCTCGATCACATCGTCCTCTTGGGGCTTGGGCTTGGGGGCGGGCGTGATCGGGCGGCTGGCAAACGTCCCAAAGCTGCCGCTTGGTGGGCGGGCAGTTTGGGTGGGCTGCGCGCCTGTTTGCCGTGCAGGAGAGGCAAGCGGCGGCGGCTTGGCGGGTGTTGGCTCAGGCGGCGCGGCGCGCTGAGGTGGCGGCGGTAACGGTTTAGCAGTGGCTTGTGTGCCAGTTTGGCGCGGCGCAGCGCTCAAGGGTGGCGGTGAGGCAACAGGCTGCTGGCGGGCAGGTGGCGGCGGCACTTGTTTGGCGGGCGCGGGTTCGGGCGGCGCCGCCTTTGGTGGCACGGCGGGCAGATCAGTGCCAGTGGCACGCGCCGGCAGCTCACCTTCAGGCGTCACTTTACCCATGCCTAATTTCAGCGCTGCACCGGCTGCCAATGCCTTACCGGGCGGCGGCGGCGTGGGTAGCCGCAAATCGTAAATGCTGCGCGGCGCATCAAGGGCAGAGCGTTTCGGCTCAGGCGGCTTGGGCTGATATTCAACTTTCTTATTGGTCATGCGGCTGATGATGTTCTCGGTGACACCAATCACCAGCAACATGACCAGATTCACGATCAGCACTGTGCCGTAGATCGCCGACAGTGTGTACATCGCAGTGGCAATCGGTCCGGCAAGGATCAGCAGAATGGCATTAAACATGCCCAGCACTGCCAAAAAGAGGATAAACGCGCCGAAGATCACCCAGATGAACCAGGTGCTTCTCAACTCGGAAGTGGTCGGTAGCATGGTGTTGGTCACGGCGAACAGCACATACACCCATAACAGCAAATCGGGACGTGCTAACAAGGCGACGACTGCCTCACGGAGTGCGACCGAATCAGCGTTACCAAGCAGCATCAGCACTTGTGGCAAGTTCAGCACGCCATAGCTGATCACGAACATGATGGTGAAGCCGACCACTAAGGGCGTGATGGCGATGATACCGATGTAGATCGGGTTGAGAGAGGCAAAGTGAAAGACTCGCGTGCCAACAATGCCGTCATCGTCTATCTGTGGTTTGGGCGTGATGAAAGCAGGCGCAATGCCCAACATACCTGCCACTATCCAGCGGCTGACCTCACGTAGCAGAATGCCCGGCAGCAAGACGAGGATGTAGACCCAAGCGGCAGTACCTTTGCTATTGAGCCAGATCAAGCCAATGCCAAACAGGTGCTGCCTGATCCAGAACTGAGAGCGCACCAACAAAAAGACCACCACGCCAAACACCACCCATGGCGTGAACAAATTGAGGATGTCGGACGTGGTGAAGTCGCTCTCGAACATAGGCAGATCGCCGTGTTAAGCGCCTTTTGCCTCTTGCGCCAGGCGCACCAATGCCGTGAAGTCATTCACCTTTAAGGATGCGCCGCCAACCAACGCGCCGTCAATCTCAGGCATAGACATATAAGCGAGCATGTTCTCAGGCTTCACGCTGCCGCCATACTGAATCCGCACCGTCTCGGCGGCGGCTGCGCCATAGAGTTCTGCCAACACATCGCGCACCGCCTCTTTAATGGTCTGGTTGGCATCCTCAGGTGAGGCATTCCTGCCCGTGCCAATTGCCCAGATCGGTTCATAGGCAATCACAACATTCGCCAGTGACTCAGGCGGAATGCCCTCAAAGGCAGCGCGCACTTGCCCACCGACATGGGCGACGGTTTGCCCTTCCTCGCGCTGCGCCAACGACTCACCCACCGCGATAATTGGCTTGAGTCCGCCTGCCAGCAGCGCCTTTGCCTTCGCGTTGATCATGGCGTCTGTCTCGCCCTGATATTGGCGGACTTCCGAATGCCCAATAATCACATACTCGACTAAGCCTTGCAGCATTGGGACGGAAACGCTGCCCGTATACGCGCCGTGCGGCTCTTGATGCACATTCTGGGCGCCAACCTTGATCGGCGTGCCGCGCAAGGCTGCCGCCACCGCAGGAATTGCCACAAAGGGCGGGCAAACCACACGCTCCACGCCCTCAAAGGGCAGCAATGGTGCGATAATTGCTTGGGCGAACTCAGCCGCCTCAGCGGGAGTCTTATACATCTTCCAGTTGCCGGCAACAATCGGCAAACGCATTGTGTGAACGTCCTTTCGTTAGATGCAGGCTGCACAAGGCAGAGTGTACCGCAAAGCGGGCTGCCCTGCCCTAGAGTTCGCGCAGCAGCTCAGTTGCCTTGCGCCCGATCCAATCAGTGCGGTCGGCTATGCGCTGCAAGGTGGTGCGGGACAGATCACCCTGACCTGCGTCCTTTGCCAAAATGCCTTTCACCAACGTGTATTCTGGTGTGCCGCTCTTGATCGCTTCTGCTTGCTTCAAAGTTGCCTCTGCCGCACGCGATTCGCCTTGTGTGTGCAGGAAAAGTGCTGCTAAGGCGGTCAGTTCGGCGGTTTTTGTCTCATTCACAGCCACTTGGAAGGCTTCACCAATGGCAAGGGCGTTGGTCGTGCTGGTGGCATACGCATAGAGTGTTTGCCCTGCCATGTTATGGTGATTGGCGGTGCTGCGCGGCGTGCTGTACAGATAAGCGTTCAGCAGCACATTGGCGAAGATGAGCGCGCTGCCTGCGCCGCGTGCGAGGAATGCCTCAAGCCGCCCAATAAGCGCCGCCAAGAGGATCGGATTGTCTTTGGCAAGTTTTGCGCCAAGTTCAAAGCTCGCCTTTGCCTCACTGATCTTGTTGAGGCGATTTTGCACAAATGCCAGCACAAAATGGGCAACAGGGCTTTCAGGGTTGGCTTCCACAAGGCGCGTTGCCTGTGCCTCGCTCAGGAGGGCAATCGCGGCGGGCGTCAGGCTCTCCAGTGGATCAGCGTTGGCAGCCGCCAAGATGGGCGTGCGCTGAATAAGGTGGGTTGGTCGGGCAGTCTCAGGCGGTGCTGTGAAAGTGGGTAGCGGTGTAACGGTTGGTGGGCGTGTACCGGTGGGTGCGGGTGTCCACGTCGGCGGCAGGGTACGCACCACAGGCGAACTAGGCGGTATTTGAGTTGGCTGGGTGGTTGGGCTGCCAACAATGGCAGCAACAGTAGGGATGAGCGATTGCGCGTTTTGCTGGATCACGGCAATCAGCGCCACACCAACCACAATCACGGCAAGGGCTGCCAAACCCAGCAGCCAATTGCTGTTAGCACGTTTGGCGGGCGGGTTTGTTTTAAGCAGTATTGTTGGTTTCGGCGCGGCGGTTGACCCGCGCACGGGTGGCACATAGGGCGCGGCGGCAGCCTGCGCGAAGGCGTTGGCTAGGGCAGAGGCACTTGGATAGCGATCATTACGATCCTTTGCCAGTGCCTTCAGCAACACGCGCTCCACAACGCCCGAAACGTTCGGCTTAATCGTGCTTGGCAGCGGCAGCGGCGCGTAAATATGGTTGTGGATGATCGCAATAGGCGTATCCGCTGTGTATGGCACACGCCCGACAACCATCTCATACAGCATGACGCCGAAAGAATAGACATCTGTGCGCGGATCGAGATCGCGTGCGCCTTGCGCCTGCTCAGGCGAGATGTATTGCGGTGTGCCGAGCAGTGTATCTTGGCTGAGAGTCGATTCGCCGCTGCTGGCAATGCGCGCCAAGCCAAAATCGGCAATATAAACCTGCCCCTGCTTATCAATCAGCACGTTAGAAGGCTTAATATCACGGTGCAGCACATCACGGCTGTGGGCAAAATCAAGGGCGGCTGCCACATCGCGCACGATGCGGACGATCTCATCCATCGTCAGCGTGCCTTGATCCATGCGTGCCTTGAGCGTTTGCCCTTCCACAAACTTCATGACAAGGTATGCCGCACCGTTGTGATCGTTAAAATCATAAATTGGCACGATGTTTGGATGTTCAAGGCGCGCCACGATTTGCGCTTCGCGTTTGAAACGCTCTAGGAAGCCTGCCTCGCTTTTGAAGAAGGTGTGCAGCACCTTCAGCGCCACATCTCGATCAAGGTTGGCATGATAGGCACGGTAAACGGTTGCCATGCCGCCCTGCCCAAGTTGTTCCGTAATGCGATAGGCACCAACCGTCTCACCAATACTGAAGCCTGCCATTGCTGCACCCTCTTGTTTGTGCTGAGCATTCTGCCTTGTGCATAGCATACCTGAAAATCGGCGTGCAGGTGTTAAGGCGTTGTGAATATTTGGTGCAGATCAAAAAGGGCAACGTTTGTGTTCTGTGTGCGTAGTTCGTACAATAGCATAGAGTCCTTACCGTCACTGATGGAGCTTTGATCAATGTCCTTTTTCCTTTCCCTTGCCAAAGGTGATCTAACTGCCCGCAATATGCTTAAAGAGGCAGTCATTGCACGCTATGCCACGCGCCCGCTGCCTTTTGAAGCATTGGTGCTGACTCTGACACGGCAAGGACGCGCTTTCTTGGGCTTACCAGTTGCCATCACCACAGAAATTGCCTACGCTGAGCCTGACCGCTGGCAGCGGCGCGAAACACGCCGTTTGTTTGGGCTGCCGCTTGGCACACAAACCGAAACGCTTGATGGGCAGAGCGATCCGCTGCTGCAAGAGAGTCTGCGCCGCCAGCAGTGGGCATTCCGTGCGTTGATGCTCACACCGCTCACGCGGGAAGGCGTTACGCTGACTTCGGTTGCCGAGCGCGCCTTTCAGGCAGTGCATGATGATCAACCGGAGAACATTGCCACGCTGTACTTGAATCCTGACTATAGCCTTGCCGCCGTCGAAATTGAGCGTTATCGCCTTACCGATAAGCGCCGCTTGCCCTACATGCTGCGCCCTGAAGGTGGCTTCCAAAACATAGATAATATGAGCCTGCCCACACAGATCGCTGAACAGTGGGGCAGCGAATCTAGCACGGTTTACACTGTGCGCGGCGCACAAATGGTGGATAGGTGGCAGGCGAATGCCTGATACGGTCTTTGGATGGGCAGGATAAATCCCGCCCACACAGTCTCTCGTTAGGATAGGCTACAGCGCACACTTAGCGCGCCTGATAAGTTGGTGCGGCTTCCTCAGCCATGCTTGCGGGCTACCAATAGCGGTAAACATCGGTGCGAAAAGTCCGCATAGCCTCCAACAAGCTATAGCCTTGCCTTTCGCCACGCCTTTTGCGCTTATCATTCGTGATTTTCAGCACAAACTGCTATACTCTAGTAAAAGACCCTGAAACTAGCGGATGCTTTATGACTCCTTTCCCGTTCCCATTGGCGCATGGTGCGCTTGGTTGGTGGGATGAGATTTTTATCGCCCTTGCCGTCGGCATTTTTTTGGTGATGTTCTTTGCGCCGTTGGTGAATACTGCCCTACGCCGTCCACGCGACGACTCGCAGGCTGCCAGCACCACACCCAACGCCACGCCGCCAACCGAAAACACGCCCGATACCTTCCGCTTGGAGTGACTGCCTAATGCGCCGCCGCCTACTGCTCAGCTTGTTTTTGTTGGTGCTTGCCTTGATCAGCGCGCCGCAGCCAACCCAAGCGCACGGCTACTTGATCCGCGTCATTCCCGATAACCGCGCCGTGCTTTCCCGCCCGCCAACGCGCATTCAGGCATGGTTTAGCGAAGGGCTGGAAGCGCGCTTCAGCACCATCACGCTGACGGATGAGCGCGGTGTCGCCATCGCCCTTGAAGATGCAGGCGTCGTGCCGAGCAATCCAGCGCAGCTTTCGGCGCGGGTGCCTAGCCCGCTGCCCGAAGGCGCCTATATCATCAATCTGCGGGTTGCCTTTGCCAGCGATGGGCATATCTACAACGAGCGCCTGGTCTTTTGGGTCGGCACGCCACGCGGCGAGCTGGCAATACGCGGTGATGGATCGCTGATTGATCCATTGGAGGCAGTGTGGCGGGCGATCAGCCTGCCGCCGCTTTACGCGCTGTTTGGTGGCGCGCTGCTCTATGTATGGGTGTTGCTGCCTGCTTGGCACAATCCAAGTTATCGGGCGGGCAGGCTGCCGCCGCGTCTAATGGCGCGTCTAAGCCTGATGGGTTGGCTGGCTGGCTGTGCTGCGCTCTTGGGGACGCTCCTCGCAGTGGTGCAGCAAAGTGCTGCGTTATTCGGCGTGCCGTTGGGTGTTGTGCTACGTGAAGGCTTGTGGCAAACCGTGCTGAACGATACGACCATTGGCGATACACTGCGCCTGCGCCTCTTGTTGATCGGCGCGCTGTTTGCACTGCTCTATGGCGTGCGCTACTTCACCGAGCGCCTGCCCGATTTCGTGGTGGCGCTGTGGGTGGCGATCATCGGCACGGGCGCCTCAGCCTTGTTCACATTCTCCATGAGCAGCCATGCTGTCGGTGCGGATGTATGGGCAGTGCCATCGGTCTTTGTGCATTGGCTGCATATGCTTGCTACAGGCGCTTGGGCAGGCGGCTTGATCGGCTTGGCGTGGTTGTTGCCAACAGCGCTCGCGCCGCTGGAGGCAGCCCAACGGCGCGCCGCACTGAGCGCTGCCTTGCGTCGTTTTGCAGGTGTGGGCGTGGCTGCCGTGCTAATCTTGGTGACGACGGGCATTTACAACAGCGCCATTCAAATTCGCCAAGCGGCAGATTATGTCACAACGCCGTATGGTGTGGTGCTGCTGGCAAAATATGCGCTGGTTGCGCCGATGCTGCTCTTGGCGCTCTACCATCACCTGATCGTTGGACAAGATCGGCTGACGCAGGCTGTGCGGCGGCGCGCAGCGGCATTTGCCGAGCGGCTGAGCGCGGGCTTGCCGCACCTAGCGCGCAGCATTCGCCTAGAGGCATTGCTTGGTGTGCTGGTGCTGTTTGCCACCGCGATCTTGGCTGCCAACGCGCCGCCGCTGCCAACTCAGCGCGAGGCTGTGCCGTTGCTCAGCGCTGCGGGCGAGTCGGCATCCCTTCAAGCGACGCTCAGCCTTGATCCGGGCGGCGTAGGTGGCAATACTTATGAAGTGCATCTAAGCCAAGCAGGCACGCCACTGCAAGGCGCACAGGTGAGCGTGCGCTTTGCCTTCCCAAGCCTTGATCGGCGAGCGCGGGCAATTCCGCTGGATGATGCAGGTGATGGCAGCTACCTTTCCGCCGGCTTGGAACTGGATCGGGCGGGCGCGTGGTGGGCGCTGCTCGATGTTTATCCGCCCAACGCCACGCCTGAGTCAGCACCGCAGCGCATTGCCTTGCCAATTGAGGTGCCTGCTGTGGCGCCAGCCCTGAACTTGCGCCAGCCTTCCGCCTTGAATGTGCTGAGCGCGCTCGCGGTTGGCGCAGCGTTGATCGGCTTGGTGCTGCCGCCGATTGTGCGCCGCGTGCGGCGAGTCCACTTCACGCCTGAGATCGCCTTTATCTTCATCGCGCTGCTGCTGGTGACAGTTGCTTTCAGCATTGGCGGCGCGTTCATTGTGAGTGAGGCAAGCCAACAGACGGATCGCTTGCGTAATCCGCCGCCGCAGATTGTGAATCCGACCTTGCCTGATGCCGAATCACTCCTGCGTGGTGCGGCAGCCTATGCACAAAATTGTGCAGCCTGCCACGGCGTGCGTGGTGAAGGCGACGGCGAACGCGCCGCCGAATTTGCCCGAATGCCGCGCATTCGCACGCTTGTGGAGACGCGCCGCGACGAAGCGCTGTTCAATGCCCTGCGGCGTGGCATTGGCGCTATGCCTGCCCTGCCCTTAGACGAGCAAACGGCGTGGGACATTGTGAACTACTTGCGTACGCCTGCCTTCTTGGGGCGCTAAAGCGCCTCGATTACCTCTAGTAGTGCCGCAGTTTGGCTAAGGATGCGCGCTTTGTGCGCGGTGAGGTCGGGCGCGAAGCCCAGCACAGACGCAACCTCCGAAATGGGCTGCCAATCGGCGGCAAGCTGGCGAAAATGGCAGAGTGCGCCTTCCACCATGCCGTGCTGCGCGGCAGGCAAAACATCGTAGCGCAGATCGTCATCGAAAGCATCGCGCACGGCAGGCGGCAGCCCTTGATAGGCTATCAGGAAGTTTTCCCAACTGGTCTGCCCATCCAAGCTGAAAATTTGGCGCAGTAAGGCGTGACTCTGAGGGCTATCGGCAAGCCGTTCGGGAATACGCATCACGCTGGAGAGCAGCCCGCCGCGCTTCATCCAATAGGCGCTGACGCCATACATAATGGCGATTCGGCGCGCTGCAAGAATAGCATCAGTAGGCGCTTCAGCCGCCAAGTCTGCCAAACACTGCTGCCCATAGCGCAGATAGTTCGTGGCGCGCTGCCCTAACCATGCCTTATCGCTCGTTAGGTGCTGCACCTGCGCCACCACTTGCGAAAGCGTCCCCTCATGATCAAACAGCACCCGTGCGCCCCATAATGCCTCCAACGGTGTTACGCCGTCTTCTTCGGCGCTGAACAGCGGTGGCTGCAAAAAGCGCTCTGTCGTCCAGCCGTGCAGCCATGCCAACGGCTTAATGTCAATCTCCCAATAGACGCCTTCTAGGCTGCCATCTTCAAAGTCTTCCTCGTTGTGCGCCCAGAAGCCCCAAAAATCCAGATCAGAGCCGTGCCACGTCATGCCGCGTGCCAGTGAACCAGTCAGCGCGCAAGCGATCAGATCGCCGCGCCCAGCAAAAGCAGCCGCTTGCTGTGCCGCCAAATCTTCAAGTGATTCCTGATATGTCATCGTTTTACCTAAAAATATGCTATGTATGCTCTGACTCTCAAGGCAAACCTGCATTGCCAAACGCGGGCAGGGTTCGCCCTGCCTCACCGAATCAGGGCGAGCGCTACACCGACCATTGCACTGAGGATGCCGATCATCCAGAAGCGCTGCACCACCTGCGATTCGCTCCAACCGCCCATCTGAAAGTGATAGTGCAGCGGCGAGCGCCGAAACAGCCGCGCACCGCCCGACCAGCGGAAATACAGCACCTGCGTCACCACACTGAGCAGCTCTGCCACCGGCACCGCCGCGATGATCGGCAGCAGCAGCCATTGTCCGGTCATGATGGCGACTGTGCCAAGCGCCGCGCCCAACGCCAACGCGCCGGTATCGCCCATGAAAAGCTGCGCCGGCAGCGCGTTATACCACAGAAAGGCAAAGCAGGCGCCCACCACCAAAAAGCAGAACTGCACGAGAAAAATCTGCCCTTGCACTAGGGCAATCAAGCCATAGGCAACGAAGGCACACGCCATTAGCGTTCCCGCCAAGCCGTCCATCCCGTCGCTGAAGTTGGTGGCGTTGGAACTGCCCACAATGATAAACACAGTGATTGGGATGAAGATCAGCGGCGAGAGGTTCAATGTAATGCCCATCACCGGGATGTACATCTCATTGGCAAACTGAAAGCCGCCATCCAACAGCGAGATTGCCGCCGCCACAATGCCCGCCAAGACGATCTGTGCGATGAGCTTTGCCCGCGCCGAGATGCCCTCGCCCTTGTTGCGAAGTTTCGTCCAGTCGTCTATAGCGCCCAGCGTGCCAAAGCTGATCAGCACGAAAAGCGGCACCAAGATGCTGATGCCCGTGCCGACCTCTGAAGGGCGCAACAGGTTGGCGATGTTCAACAACAGCGTGATCAGCACGACTGGCACAAGGATCAGCACACCGCCCATCGTTGGCGTGCCTTCTTTGCTGCTGTGCCATTCTGGGCTGTCCTCACGGATGCGCTGCCCAACCTTCAGGCGGCGCAGCACTTCTACCAATGGGCTGCCCCAGATGACGGCTAATAAAAAGGTGACGCTGCCGAGCGTCAGAGCAAAAGGCAGTGGATCGGCAATCATGAGTCGGCTTGCCCCACGCGCACATTGGCGATTTGCTCAAAGACGCTCAGCACCGCCGCGTTATCCAATTCGCCGCCGCCGTTTTCCACCATCTGCCGAAAGACTTCGGTCGCAATCTCGCTGAGCGGCAGCGGCGCGCCGTAGGTTTTGCCCGTCTCCAACACGATGTTTAGGTCTTTCAACTGCATTCGTGCCTTAAAGCCCGGCGTGCGGATGCCTTCCGCCAAGCGCTGCGGCTTGGTGTCCAGCGTCCAGCATTGGGCAGCGCCGCCGCGAATTGCCGCCACCACCTTAAAAGGATCAACACCCGCCTTTTGCGCCAACACCAGCAGTTCGCCCATCGCCACCATCTGCGCGGCAACCATGATCTGGTTGCAGGCTTTGGCAATCTGTCCCGCGCCGCTTTCGCCAACATGAGTCCATGCCTTGCCCGTCGCTTGGAAAACGGGAATCGCTTTGGTGAAAGCCTCTGCGCTGCCGCCCACCATATAGACCAACGTCGCCTGTTCCGCGCCGATTTGCCCGCCGCTGACGGGTGCATCAAGGGCTGGCACGCCATGCAGCGCCAAAGACTGTGCCAACATGCGCGCCGTCTCAGGCTTGATGGTGCTGTTATCCATAAAGATTAGCCCACTATGGGCACCTTCGACCACGCCGTGTTCGCCCAACACGACCTGTGCCACATCTGCGGAATCGGGCAGGTTGGTGCAGAGAATATCCACCTGACGGGCGACCTCAGCCGGCGTCTCGGCAGGCAGCGCGCCTTCGGTTGCCAACTGATCCACAATGGCACGGCTGCGGTTATGTACGACCACCTGAAAGCCCGCTCGGAGCAAGTTTCGCGCTATGGGCGCGCCCATCAACCCTAGACCAATATAGCCAACCCGCAGCATAACCCAGCCTCTCCCAATGGTTTTTTGTGTGTTGTGCACCGTAGAGTATTGCTCACAAAAGGCAATTTGGGCAAAAGATCATCCACTTCCCTAATGCTCAAAACGCCATTTTGCTATAAAATTAAAGCCTAGATCAATGCGCTGCCTGACCTCACCATAGGGCAGGTGCCTTTTGCTGCACCCTGCCTTTAGCCGCGTTTCGCTACAACTTGGTAGCACTGTTTTGGCTGTGCATCAGCTCAGCTAGGTTATTGCGAATTCTGGAAAGGTCACGCGAATGCTTCGCAATAAGTATGGATACTTCACTGAAGACGGGCTTGAATATGTGATCACGGCAGCGGAAACACCGATGCCGTGGATAAATGTGATTGCGAATGATGTCTATGGGTTCACGCTTTCGCAAGCGGGTGGCGGCTATAGCTGGCGCGAACACGCCAGCCTGAATCGCGTAACGCGCTGGGATCAGGATTTGATCCGCGATGAGTGGGGCAAATACCTTTACATACGTGATGCCGAAAGCGGCGCGTTTTGGTCACCCACTTGGCAGCCTTGCGGCGAACAGGCAGATGCCTATCAGGTGCGGCATGGCATGGGGTATTCGGTCATTGAATCGCGGCAGGATAGCCTCACTTGTGAGGTGACCTATTTCGTGCCGCTGGCTGATCCATGCGAGATTTGGTTGGTAAAGCTGCATAACGCCGGCGATCAGCCGCGCACGCTGCAACTGTTCAGCTATTTAGAGTGGCTGCTTGGCGCTGCGCCAGATTGGCATCGTGAATTTCACCGCACCTTCATCGAGACGACCTATGACGCGCAGCACGGTGCGCTGCTGGCAACCAAAGTGATGTGGGAACTGCCCGTACCGAGCAAAGCCCATTGGAATATGGACTGGAAATATGTCGCTTTTCACAGTGCCTCTGAAAAGCCCGTTGGCTTTGACGCAGACAAGCGCGATTTTCTGGGACGGCACGGCAGTTTGCGGCAGCCTAAGGCAGTCCGAGAAGGTGCATCCTCTGGACGGGCAGGGCGTTGGAGCGATCCGATTGCCAGCCTGCACCTGAACGTTCAGCTAGGGGCAGGCGAGACGCGAGAAATCGCCTTTGTGCTGGGCGTCGGCACCGATCACGTGGAGGCGCAAACGCTCATTCAGCGCTATCAGGTGGTGGAGACCGCACAGGCTGCCCTTCAAGCGGTACGCACCTATTGGCGTGGCATAACCAGCCGCATCCGTGTGGAAACGCCCGATCCTGCCCTAAACGTGATGGCGAACGGCTGGTTGGCGTATCAGGCGATTGCCGGTCGGCTGAAAGGGCGCACTGCCTACTATCAGACGGGCGGCGCCTATGGCTACCGTGATCAACTGCAAGATAGCTTGGTCTGGCTGCTGCTGGGAATGCCCGAACAGACGCTGGCGCAAATCCGCCTGCACGCCGCTCACCAATATCAGGATGGCGTGGTGCTGCATTGGTGGCATCCGCTGGCTGAGACAGGGCATCGCTCCGATTACAGCGATGACCTGCTGTGGTTGGTTTTCGTGACGCTTCACTACCTTGCCGAAACAGGCGATTACGCCTGCCTAGACGAGGTCATTCGCTTCTATGATGGCGGCGAAGGCACGCTTGCTGATCACTGCTTGCGCGCTTTTCGCGTTGCTCTCAGCCGCCGCTCTGAGCGCGGCTTGCCGCTGATCCTGAAGGCGGACTGGAACGATGGGCTGAATGCCGTGGGCGCCGATGGGAAAGGCGAAAGCGTCTGGATGGCGCACTTTTTGCACTATCTGCTGCGGGCTTGGGCGGAACTGCCCACTTGTGAGGCTGAGACAGCCGCCCAATTCCGCCGTGAAGCGGACGCCCTAAAACAGGCTGTGAATGACCATGCTTGGGATGGCGAATGGTATTGGCGAGCAACTACCGATTCGGGCGCGCTGTTGGGCGCGAAAGAATCGCCTGAGGGCAAGATTTTCCTGAACGCGCAGACGTGGGCTATCTTGGGTGCAACTGCCGAGCCTGCCCGTGCGGCAACCGCCATGCAGGCAGCACGCGATCACCTTTACACACCCTATGGACCGCTGCTCTTGGCGCCTGCCTACACGCGCCCCAACCCTGAGATCGGCTATCTCTCGCGTTATGCGCCCGGCGCACGTGAAAATGGCGGCGTGTACTGCCATGCGGCGTGTTGGGCAATCTTGGCGGAACGCCGCCAAAACGGCGTGGAGTCAGCCTATCAGCTATGGCGGTCGTTTGCGCCGCCCGTGCGCGGTGCAGACCCTGATACTTGGTCTGCCGAGCCGTATGTAATGCCCGGCAACATCGCTGGACCGCTGGCAACCACACCCGGCTTAGCTGGTTGGAGTTGGTATACCGGCTCGGCGGCGTGGAACATGCGCGCCATCATCGAGGCGCTGCTTGGGCTGGCAGCACGCCCTGACGGTCTGCACCTTCAGGCGGCACTGCCCGACGGCTGGGATCACTATCACATTCAGCGTTGGTATCGTGGTGCCACTTACCAGATCACAGTGCGCCGCGCACGCCCTGATGAAACTCCGCATGGTACGGTGAACGGTCAGGCGTGGGAAGGCACGCGGCTGCCTATCGGCGCGGCAGGCTCAGTCAACCACGTTGAGGTTATTTTGTAACAAAGCATAGTTCAGCGCGACTCAGGGCTAACTGTCCTGAGTCGCGCTATGCGCCTAGCCTTTCCTCAGCACCAGAACGCCGTTTTTTCCGTGCAGTTTCAAGCGTTGGCTATCCATCTGTTCAAGGATAATGGCAGCATCGCACGCATAACCGGTCAGGCTGATCTCGGCAAAGAACTCAGGCGGCTCAGTCTTGAGCGTAATGCTCACCTCATCAACGCTCACCTCAGTGACTTCCGCAGTCAGATAATGCACCAAAACGTCCGCGAGTAGCTGCCATTCTAAGGGCAAGATCAGCCCGCGCCGCGCCGCAACAAGCAGCGAATGCCCACCAAAAAGCGCACTGCCACCTGCGGCAAGCGTTGTCTCAATCGGATCATCTTGATAGTTGTTGATGAACAGAAAGTTACCGTCCTTGCCCTCTGAGAGCTGCACATCTGCCCAATCACTCAGGCTAAAGTAAGACGGGCAGCCCATACGGTTCGCCATTTGGTGCAGGATGTCGAGGTCTTCGAGCGTGTTGGCTGCCAGCGCTGCGCCCAGCACCATCACCCGCCCTTGCCCAACCTGTTTGAGGAAGCCGACCGCCTGCCCCTCTGCCGAGACGGCAAAAACCTCATCAAAACTGCCCTCATAAGCCTCTAAGAAGCTGACCGGAACATCCCGATGGTTAAAGGCGTGGAGCGTGGCAGGTGTAAAGGGCGGCGCGCTGTGGCAGGCTTGGACGCCAAGCGCTGTTTGCAGGACTGTGCAGGGCGCATGGTCAAAAGTTTCCTCAGGTAAGCGCCCAACGATGATCAGCTTGCCGCCCTGCTGAAGGTAGTCTGCCAATTTCTGCTGCACCGCCGCCTCGCACTGTTTGTCCAGCATCACCCACAAGCTAGGTATCTCTGCGGCATTGAGTTCAGCACGGGCGAGTTCAAGCGCATTGAAGGGACGGTGCGTTAATGCCAAACCACGCCCTAGCCAGTCAAAAAGGATCACCTCGCGCTGATGAGTGAGGACATCGGTCAGTGGTTGGGTGAAGGCGTTGTTCACTTCTGTCATGAAGGCATCCAACACGAAGCCGATGGTTGTTACCGTCTTGGGACGGGCGCGCACCAACGCCTGACCGTAGGCTGCCAACACACGCGAGAGCTTGGGGTAGCGGGCGTAGTGACGGCGCAGCGTGCCGTCTTTGCGGACAGGATGTCCCCAGTTGTGGCGCTTAACAGGGCTGAGCAGCGGATCATTTTCGCCATCAAAGAATGAATAGTGGTTGATGCCGCGCATTCCGCAGGCAATGCACAGACGGCTGTGCAGATCGTAGAGCGAGGCTTGCGCGCCGCTAAAATCCTGATTGCCGCCCGCCTGAAACTCTATCGAGAAAAGCGGCTGTTCAGGGTGTTGCAGCGCTTTGGTCATCGCGTTCACCAACAGCAGTTGGTGGAAGTTGCCCTCGCCAATGAACAACGGATAAACATCAGTGGCACTGACCATGCCTTCTATCGCCATCGCCTCCACTAACTGCGAAAGCCCAATCGGGAAGGTTTTGCCGCCATTGGCAAAGCCGTGAATGTTCACGACGGGCGGTACCGTCATGCCGTGCGCCTTGGCACGTTCCCAAAGGTGCGCGGTATAGGTGTGCAGATAGCCGCGATAGAAGCGGCGGTAGTCTTCCAGCAGGGTAGCCGCATAAGGCGCTTGCGGCTGCGTGATTGTCTGGCGCAAGAAGCCGACCAGATCGTCGGCTGGGTAGCGCCCTGCAAGCTGTTCGCCGTAGGTTTTACGCAGATAACTGGCAAAGCGCGCAAGGGCATCAGGGTTCACATCCACAATGTTCCTGACCCATTGGATCATACCCATCTCGTTATCCAACTGGATGAGCAAGATTTTGCCGCCTTGCGTGATCTGGCGTGGCGCCAAGACCTGAAAGACCGCCTGATACCACTGCTCAACGCATTCTAGGAAATCAGGGTGCAGGTAGCTGACCACATTTTGCGCCTTGCCATCCTGCGATAGGAAGGCAACCTGCGGATGCCGACTGAACAGCCACGGCGGAATGCCCTCATTAATGGTCTCTGCCATGATATACGGACCGGGGCGCGCAATGATGAACAAGCCCATCTCCGCCGCCAAATCCAGAAAGCCCGTAAGGTTACGCAGTGGGTGCGTATGCCCATCCAGATCGGACAGATCGGGCTGCGGCTGGTGCCACAGCCAAGGGATGTAGCTGGCAACGCTGTTGAAGCCGGCTGCTTTCAGCAAACCCAGCCGCTGCGCCCACTGATCGGCAGGCGTGCGAAAATAATGGAATTCGCCCGCCTGAATGAACAGCGACTGATCGTCTAACCAGAACTGCCCATTTTGAATATAAAAGTGCGGCATGGTCTTTCCTCACTGGGTGCTGGTGCGCTCGGTAAATTGCAGAATGTGCAGCGCGTCCTGAATCGGGCGGCTGTTGGTGTAGATGTTCCAGACCAATTTGCTCAGATAGTTCTCGATCATCAGTAGCGAACAGCCTTTATCTATGCCGTAGAGCGCTTGGCTGTACCAAGGCGGCGTAACGCTCAGATTGTAGGCGTCGAAAAAGCCGTAGTTTCCCCATGTTTGTGGCTGTTGGTGAAAGAGGTAGCTCAGCATTGCCAGCGTTTCTTCTGGGATGAACGGCAGGCACGAAAGCGCGCTGTAGATGGAAACCGTGCCGCTGTGCTGCGGTTCATGGCGTGCCGGTGTGCTGCCTGCCACCTCATAGCCCCATGGACTATCACCGGCGCTCAGTCCCCAACTTTCGGCGTGATAAGTCTTGAACTGATCGGCGTGCGCGATGCAAAACGCACGATTGGCAAGGGCTGCCAAGCGCGTGTTGTTAAACCAGTCAATGCCGTTCGGGTCAAGGTAGCGCCCTGTATCCAACCATGCCTCACTGAATTGGTAGACGAACAAGGTGCCGCCGGGCGTGATGATAATCTCATGCCCATCCCAATGCCCTTTATCGCGCCGAAAGCCCTGATAGAGGCGTCGGGCGAGATCAGGGGCTAGGCGCGTGGCAGCTTGCAGATACATCATCTTTTGTTCAGCCGCCATATCCCACTGGCTCACAAAGCCGGGCTGATCGTCTATGTAGTCACCGTCTCGATCTGGGTTGTATGCCATCCGAAAGAGCGCTTGCCGCTCGCGCTCGAAAACGATAAAGTGCCAGTCCACTCGCTCCAGAAGGGCTTGGGCAAGCTCGCGGATTTGGGCATCCTGAAAGTAGGCGGCTGCCGTGATCACGCCATTCAAGCAAAGGGCAGTATCAATGGTGGAGTATTCACATTTGCCCCAACGCTGCGCGTTTTCCATGTGCAGGAAGTGGGCAAAAAAGCCGCGATGATGGCTGGCGCGCTGTAGGAGCGTTTGCAGCGTGCCGCGTGTAAGGTTAAGTGCCTCTTGGTGGGGCAAAAGACCGCGTTCGCTGGCGATCACCCACGCCGTGAGCGCGAACCCAGTCGCTGCGATGGAGGCTATCTGCGGCTGCTTGGTGGAGTCAACCGTTAGCCCAAAGCCTGGGCTGTGTGGATCGCGGTTGGTAAAGTCCAAGAAGAAGGCAATTGATCCTTCTAATTCACGCTGAAGGATGGTCTGTGTGTCCATTTAGTCGAGGCTCTCGCTTTTCAAGGTGGATGATTGACGCGGGATGAAGTGTGTAGGAATACGTTGCAATTGAAACGGCTTCTCGTCATCCAGCAGGTTGATCAACTGCTGAACGGCAAGCGTTCCCCATTCAAAGCGCGAGGCGCCCACCGTCGAGAGGGACGGCTGCATATAGCGCGAGAGGGGAATATCATCAAAGCCGACTACCGCAATAGCTTCAGGAGCGCGAAGCCCATGCACATGCATTGCCCTCAGAAAGCCGATTGCCATCTGATCATTGGCGCAAAAGACTGCCTCTGGGCAGTTGTTGGTCTGAAGGATGTGCGTGGCAACCTCATAGCCAGATTGTTCGGTGAACCGCCCTTGATAGCACTGCACCGCCAGCCCATGACGGTCAGCCTCTGCCAAGAAAGTTGCCATACGCTCAGCGTTATCAAAGGAATCCACTGCACCCGCCACAAAAGCCAGTTTGCGAAAGCCTTGCTGGTAGAGGTGCTGAAAAGCGCCACGCACGCCTGAGGTGTTATCCAATAGCAGCGGCAGGATGAAATCGCTTTGCAGGAAGCGATCCAAGACGACGATAGGAAAGCGGCGAGACGCCAATTTCAGGATTGCCTCGTTCGGGATTTTGGAATCGAAGACGATGGCGCCGTCTACTTGGCGGTGCAGCAGCATACGCCGCGTAGAGCGGCTTTCCGGGCAGACCAACAATTCATAATCGGTCGTCTCCAAGATAACGTTATGAATGCCCTCTAAGATTTCCTCATAGAATGCGCCGCCAAAGCGGGTGATGAAGACGCCAAGCGTATGCGTTTTGCGTTTTTTCAGGTGGCGGGCGAAGGCGTTCGGCGCGTAGTTCAGTTCTTCGGCTGCCTCGCGCACGCGCTTACGGGTTGCCTCGCCAATGGTGCCTTTGTTGTTCAGCGCGTAGGACGCGGTGGTGATGCTTACACCAGCCCGTTTAGCGACATCTCGGATGGTTGTCATGCGTTGCTCTATTCTGTGATTGATGCTTGTGTGCTGCTTCGCCGCGTTATCGGGTTAGCCCTAGCTGCGCTAACCCACGCTGGATGTGTTCGTTGTTCATGGTGATGCCATATATCAAATCGTTCTCGTAGTTTGCCAACATCAACAGGGAAATGCCCTTGTCAATCCCGATCACGTCGCTGGCGTACCAATTTTTGCTCAGGTTATAGGCATCCTGAAAGCCATAGTGCCCCTTCAACGGCGCAATGCTGTAGTAGTTCAGCATTGCCTGCGCGGCTTCTTCGGGCAGGAACAAGATTGAGGCGATGGCGGCATACGGCGGGACGGTGTCATCCACACGGTGCGCGCTGTTGTCGTAGCCAGAAGGTGGTGCGCCATACAGTCCGCTGTAGCCGTTCGGTCCGTCGCAAGCGCTCAAGCCCCATGCTACAGCGCTTAAAGTTTGGTAGGTCTCCTGCATGTCTACGGCAAAGTCGTAATGCGCCCGTGCCGCCCGCACCGAGTTCTCGAACCAGTCTACGCCTGTGCGGTCACGGTATCCGCGAAAATCTAGCCACGCATGGCTGAACTGATGGGTGAACAGCGATCCGAACCACGAATGGATGAACGGCTCACCCTTGCCATAGGCGGCAGCACGGCGCTTGAAGCCGTAATACAAGCTGTCATCAGTCGGATAAGTGGGCGACCCTGCCGCCAGCACATAGAGCATCAGTTGCTCAGCATAGAAATCCCAGTGACCCTCAAAGCCTTTCTCCGGACGGTATGCCATGTGGAACATGGTGCGCGCCTCATCCACAAACCATCCCCAGTTCACCTCGCGGTAAAGCTGATCGGCTTGGGACTGTATATCGCCACCGAAGTAGTCGCCAGCGGTCAGCACGCCCATCATCAGGATGGCAGTATCAATGCTGGAGACTTCACTGTTCCATGCACGTCGCCCTGTCGCCATATCCACAAAGTGGTAGAAGAAACCGTTCACGCGCTCCATACGCAGCAGTGTGGCAAGCGTTTTGGCGGTTCGCTCAGCGCCTTCGGCGTGGCTGATATAGCCTTTCTCCACGCCGATAGGATAGGCGCTCAGCGCAAAGCCCACCGCCGCCACGCTGGCGATGCCCGCCGATCCCGGATAGCGATCTCGCACCAACCCATAGCCCAGACTGGTCGGATCGGTGTTGGTCTGCTCCCAGAAATAGTCAAAAGCGCCCTTCATTTCGTAGGCAATGACCGTTTCCACGGAAACGCTCTGGCGCGGCAGCGCGGACAGCGGAACACCACCTGCGGCCCAAAGCAGGATGAATACAAACAACAGCCCTTTATTCACCGGTAACACCCGTCCTTTCGACAGATTCGACGAACCACCGCTGCAAGATGAAGTACATGACCAACAGCGGCAGAATGTTCAAAAATGTACCGCTCATCTTCACCGCCTCATTCAAGCGGTCGAAAATGTTCACGACGCCGGGCGGGTAGAGATTTTCATAGGCTTGCACAAAGCGCGAGAGCTGCATTGGCAGCGTGGTGACGCCGCCTTCAAGGAAAATGGCAGTCAGAAAGGTCTCATTCCAATACCACACTGTGCCGAATATCATGGAGACAATGTAGGCAGGCAGTGCCGAAGGCACAGCAATGGTCAGGAAGATGCGTAGGTCAGAAGCGCCATCCAGCCGCGCCGATTCTTCCAGCACTTTGGGCAGCGAAAGGAAGCCCTGATAAAAGATCAGGATAAAGATCGCGCTGCGGTAGCCTTGTCCCAAGAAGGCGGGCAAGATGAGCGCCAACGGATCGCCTAGCAAGCCTAGCTGGCGGTAGGTGAGCATTTGTGGGATAACTGTGTTCTGCGGCGGAATAATGAAGGTGGCAAGGATCAGCAAAAAGACCAGCGATTTGCCTCTGAAGCGGTAGCGCGCCAACCCATAGCCAACAAGCGACGCGACGAAAGTTTGCAGCGCGGCAGGCGTCACGCTCATCAGAAACGATACCGTCAGCGTGTTTGGGTAGTTCAGCACACGGAAGGCTTTGGTATAGTTGCCCAGATACAGCTCAGTTGGCACCCACTGCACCATCGGATTCAGCAGATCGTTCGCGTTTTTGATGCTGGTGATGAACATGAACAGCAGCGGATTCAGGTAAACGAAACCGATGGCGATCAGCAAGGCATATAGCACAAGGTTGAACAGCAGACCATGCCGCGCACGGCTGCCCAAAAACAGCCCGCGCAGCCGATCCGCGATAGGGTGTTGGAGCAGTTTAGCGCTGATCATCGCAGTCCCCTTTGCGCCCAACGCCGCAGCGATAGATAGATAATCCCTAGCAGGATGACCATCACGCCAAAGTAGATGAATGACATGGCGCTGGCGTAGCCGATGCCGCCGTGAATATCGTAGGTGCGGTCGTAGATGTAGCGGATCACCTTGTTTTCGGAGAAATGCGAGAGCGTGACGATGGTATAGACGGCATTGACCACCGTTGCCGTAGCAAGCGATGGTAAGGTGATCTTCCAAAATGCCTCCCAGCCAGAGGCGCCGTCAATGGCGGCTGCCTCATAGATGCTACGATCCACCTTCTGCAAACTTGCCAAGTAGATCAGGATTTGCACGCCGGAAAACCACAGAATGAGGATGAACGAAGTCAGCAGGTATTCCACCGGGCTACGCAGCGCGCTGGGCAGTTCTGCCAAAAATTCGCTGACCGCTGCCATATTGGTGATGCCCGGCACAGAAGCCACACCTTGCGCCGTCAGCTCTTTGATGACTGGTCCACTTGTGATGACAATCGGTAAAAAGAAGATGGTTCGGAACACGCTCTTGAACCGAAAGCGCAGGTTTAGGAACATCGCAATCAGCATTGCAAAGATCAGCACAATTGGCACCGAGACGAGCGTCTCGACCGTATAGCCGATCAGCAGCTCTACAAAGTTCGGATCGGTGAACAGGGCGCGTGTGTAGTTCGCCCATTCCACAAAGTTCAGCGTGATGCCGCTGGCAGTGACGGTCACCCGATTCAGGCTATATTGAAAGGTCTCGATCAGTGGTAGGAAGGTGAACAAGGCGAAACCAACCACCCACAGCAGAATAAAGGCGTACCCATGCAAGGCTTCCTGTGTGCGAAGGCTGATCTCACCGCGAGCGTGCCGACGATTCATCATGGTGCATTCTCCCAAAGCAAAGCATCTCGCGCTTCAATGCGCTGTCCGCCATAAGTGAACGGCTGTGTGCTGTAGTTGACAATGATCTGCCGTCCATTGGCGTAAGTGGTGGCAAAAACGCCCACTGCCAGCCTTTGGCGGGCAACGATGGACTGCCCGCGCACAGGCGCAAGCAAGGCGTTCATCCATTGATAAGTTTGCCGAACTTGCCCGCCCCACTGCGCGTAGGAGGAGGTGTAAATCCAACTGGAGCGCGTGTTCAGCATGTTGGCGGTTGCCTCATAGGTCAGGAAATAGGAAGGGTAAATGCCAAAGTCCACGTGGCGCAACAAGTCTTCTTGCAGGTCAGACGAAAAGTTAAGCGCGCTGCCGTAGTATGGTACATAGCCCGATAGCACAATCGGCAGGAACGGCACCGACTCGGTTGTGTAGATGTAGCCGTTGTTGCCGAGCGGCATATCGTAGTAGGCAGCAGCCATGCCGAACATATAATCGTTAGGGCGATAGAAGCTCAGCCGCACAGGGGATTCGCCCAACAGCCTTTGGTAGGCGCTCAGCGCTGACTCTCGGCTGAAAGGAGGCGTTGACCTAAAATCGGTGTAGAGCATTGACCCGATGTTATCAAGCGCCAAGCCAACCCTTAGCTGTGCGGCGATGTCGCTTGTAAGGTCTGTGTAGCGCCGCTGAAGGGCATCAACAGTGAAGTAATGGTTATATGTGCGGCTGTAGCCTTCCAGACTGACGCCCGTGATCGCCATCGCCACATCGTTACGCGGCGAGTAGCCGCCTTCTCCCCCAAAGGCAGCTTGTGGGTCAAGATAAAGCCAGAAATAGCCATCCGCTGCCGCCACTTTTTCGGTAATGGCGCGCAGTTCGTCTAGGTTGCCCAGCCCGCTTTCCAGCGCAAGGGTGTGTGGCGGCATAGTGGTTGCGCCGAGCGGCTGCCAGCCGTAATAGATGACCTGTGGATTGGCAACTTGCAGACGGTCAAGAATCTCGCGCATTTGGCGAAGGGTCGTCATTGGCACAAAGCGATCCCAGAACAGGACTCGTTCCTTATCGCCGCCCAAAAATTCAAGGCGAATGCCGATGTTTGGGTTGGAGTCGGTGTGCTGGTGCAAGCGCCCAGCGTCCACCAAGTAGCGTTGGTAGCTGCGCGCCATGCCAACGTAACTTGCCGCCTCGCCGATGAGGAAACGGTAATGCATCACAACGTCAAAGGCGTTGGGTTGCCTTTGCAAGGTGGTCACACCTGCACCAGAGCGATTGGTGGCTTGGAAGTAGCTCTGGTTGTAGATAAAAGCGTTATACAGGAAGTTGAAATTGGTCAGGATGCCGGCTGGATGCGCCTGGAGTTCGCCATAGGCAGCGCCCTGTTCAACGACCGCCAAAAATGCGTTTTGCCCTTCGCCATGCACCATCCCAAAGACGGGAAAACTGATCGGCAAAGGTGGGTTCACAGCCACGTTGAAAGGCATAATGCCGATCATGCCCAAATCGGCGCCGTAGTAGCGCCCGTAGAACATATTCTTGGCTTTGGTGGAATCGGCGAAGGGGATCAGGCTACCAATGCCATCTGGCAGGAACATATACCCATCCGTGCTGCTGCCGCGTGTGGCACCAAAGAAGGGATACAGGTATAGCAGCCCAAGCCGCGATTTCGGATTTCCCTCACGGATCGAGGCGAATGGCACGGCTACACGCACGCCGTCCGCCTCAAGTTGCAGGCTGATCTCAAGGCTGATCTCATAGTCTAAGAAGGCGAGCTGTGCCAAAACGCCTTGTGGCACAGGCGTCACCGTCAGTGTGTGCGCGCTGTTGGTGATCGAGATGCGCTTGTTGATTGCCCGTTCATCAAGGTATTCAAGGCTAATACCGCTTTGGGCAAACGCCTGCCACGATCTGTTCAGGCGGTCGCCTTCTGCCAGCGCATCAATGCCAGAGTGCCACACATAGTCGGTGCGTTTATCACGCACTTTGAAGGCAAGGGTCGTGAAATCAACGTAGAGTTGGAATAGGTCATTTTCAGCCACTTGCTGGTAGGATGCGGGAATGCTCTGCCCATGTGGACGGGCTTGGGCAACGTTTGCCGAAAGCACAATGCTCGCCAAGAGCAGCCCTGCCAGCAGCAGTTTGTGAAGATTGCATTTAGCCACGCAGCCCAATCTCCTGAACGATTGCGATGACGAACTCGTATAACTGGTTGAACAGGCTATAGAGGATGTAGCCCGCCAGCAGGAACATCGCCATGGTGAACAACGTGGTGAGGATGTTCCGCACCGTCTCCGAAAACGCGTAGTTGTGAATCTCTTTGACCATGATGATGAGCATTAGCCCTGTCCAGAACCAGATTAACTGCATGGAGAAGGTGTAGAGGAACACCTCATTGAGTGTGAGCAGGTTAGAGAGCAACGTGATGGGCAAGGCAAACAGCGCATAGGGAAAGAGGCTATAGGCGCTACCAATGATGACGTGCTGCAAGCGCCCTTCGCCATCGCTAATGGTAGAGACCAAATAGTTGGCAGCGTTCCACAAGGCGAACAGCAGCAGGGTGACCAGCACTTCCGACTCAGGGTAGATTTGCCACAAGTTGGCGTGTGGGCTGAACACAAAGTTCGTCAGGTAGAGCGAGAGCAAGCGCACGACCAGCACCCAAGCATAGATCAGGAAAGCAAACAGCAGGCTGCCGCGTAGGTTACGGCGGATGTAGTAAAAGCTATCGGCAGGCTGCCGAATGAAGCGGAACATGAAGGCAAAATCATCCACAAGGCGAATTTTGCGCGCTGCCTGCGCCAATCGCCGCAGTGGCGCCAACCACTGATTGCGCCGCTCTAGCTGTGTGAAAACGCTTAAGACGATCCAGCCGCCGAACATCAAAACAAGTGCGTCACCCAGCGAACGCTGCAAAACAGCATTGCGAAGTTCCCAGAATGCTTCGGAATAGCCGTTGCGATCCTCTGCATAGCGGTACGCCTGAAGGGCAGCGGCGTAATCGCCTTCCTTAAAGTAGGCATCCGCAATGGCTTGGTAAGCCATGATGAACAAGCCGTTATAGGTCAGCACTTCCTCAAAATAAGGCTTTGCCTCTTGGTAAAAGCCTTCCATATAGAGCCGCACGCCGTTATGCACCGTTTTGGCAAAATCGGTGGCGCGGTAGGTGATAATGGCATTTTTATCCTTATCCAGCACATAGAGCGTATCACCAATGCGCTCTATGGCGGTTGGATTGCTCAACATGCCTAAGCGCTGTTCGCCTCTATCGCGTGCGCCAAAGATGAACAAGATCGTGCCGTTCAGGGTGTATTCGTAGATTCTGCCCTCAGCATCAACTGCCAGCAGCAGCCCATCAGGGCTGGTGGTCACGGCGCGGAAGGTGGTTGAGCCAATGACCGAGTCGTACAAGTTCTTGCCCGAAATGGTGAACTTGCGAAGGCTTTTCTCACGGCTGGTGCCAGCCGTGATCGTATAGATGAGCGACTGATGATCTATGGCAAGGTTGGAGGGCGAGGCTGCCTCATTCTTGATGAACTGATCAAGCTGTTCTTTGGTCAAGAAAAGGCGCTGCAAGATCATCTTGAGCGACATCTCCGCCGTGTTCGCGCCAAAGTAGCCGATGAAATTGCCGTTGGTGTTCATCATCACCAGCCCATCTACCGAGCCTTCACTGACGATGTACAGGTTCTTACGGGCATCTACGGCAATTTTGCGCGGCAAGAACTGCCGATCGCTGCCAAAGAGCGGCTCGGTTGGGCGCCCGAACTCCTTGATCAGGTCGCCGTCCTTACTCAGAATCACGACGGTCTCTTTACCGGCATCGGCGATGTAAAGCGTCCCATCGGCATCCACAAACAGTCCAGTTGGAGTTTGCAGAATGCCCTGCCCAAACGCAGCGACGATCTGAAAGTTCGCGTCGAGTTTCACAATGCGCCGATTGCCGCTATCCGCGATGTAGAGGAAGCCATCAGGCGCAAAGTGCATCGCTTCCGGTCGGGAAAGCGGCAGATCAATCTCGTCCAGCGGCGTGTAGGCATCTTGCGTGAAATAGAAACCACCGCCCGGGCCGCGTGCCAATGTTGTATACGGCGGCAGCGCGTTCGCCTGCCTTTCGGCTGAAAACAGCCCGAATACAGCAAGCAGAAAGAACACCAAAAGCGCAAATTTTTTCATCTCAGCCCCGAATGCGTCATGGTACTCATCACTTGGCTTTGCAAAAAGATGAAGATGATCAGGTTGGGCAGGAACATGATCAACGCGGCGGCGGCGGCAATGCCCTGCCCGGCGACGGCGTTCGCGCCAGTCGTCGTTGTGGTCAGCGTGGTCAGGTAAAAGGCAAACGTCCGCAGGTTTTCGTGGTTGATGTAGAGCGCCGATGTATCCGCATTGTTCCACGCCGCCTGAAAGGTGAGGATCGCAATCGTGGCAAGCGCCGGGCGGATCAGTGGCAGGATGATGCGCCAATAAATCTGCCAATCCGCGGCGCCATCAATGCGCGCTGCCTCGATCACCTCATCAGGGACGCCATCTATAAACTGTTTGAGCAAAAACAGACCGACAGGCAGCGCGAGGACGGGCAAAACATGCACCCAAAACGTATCGAGTAGATTCAGCCGTTCGATCACCAAAAAACGCGGGATGGTGACGGCAATCGGCACGAACATGAGCGCCACGTTGTTGATGGCGAACAAGGTGCGTTTGAGTCCGAAGCGCTTTTTGGAGAGCGCATAGGCTGCCATGCTGGAGACCATGATAGATGCCGCGACAGTGGCAAGCGTGATCAGCACACTGTTGAATAGGTAGCGGCTGACGGGAACACCTGAGCTGGACATCCTTGAGAACAGATCGGTGAAGTTCTTAAGGGTTGGGTTGATCACGAAAAAGCGCGGTGGATAGGCAAACAGTTCGTCCAACGGCTTAAAGGCGCTCGAAAAAATGAAGATGATGGGCAGCAGCATCAGGGCGGATAGCGGCAGCAGCAGCACGTAAAACTTTATCTGGCTGACGTGAAAGCCGCGTGGATTCATGCCCGCATTGTGCATTTTGTTAAAACGGTGGCTTCGGCGCTTGCTCACAGCATACTTGCTCATGGCTGATCATGCCTCGCTGCCAAATAGGCGGTTAGAGACGCGGGTGAAAAACAGCACCATCAGCAGCAAGACCACCGAGACCGCCGCCGCATAGCCCATCTCGTAGCGCAGAAAGCCGTAGTCCTCAATGTGATTGACGATGAGCTGTCCGGCGTAGCGCGGCGTTGGGTTGCTACCCGAAAGCGTGACGCCGATAGCGCCTGCCTGAAAGGTGCCGACAATCGCCATCACCGCCCCGAAGAGCATTTGCGGCTTCATGGATGGGATAGTGATGAAGAAAATCTCTTGCCAGCGGCTTTTCATGCCGTCCAGCGCGGCTGCCTCATAGAGTTCTGGGTTAATCTCTAGGATGCCTGCCAACATCGCCAAGAAACCGATGCCCATGCTGCTCCACAAGGTGACCACAATCATGATTGGCATGAGGTGGTGCGGCGATTGCAGCCACTGGATCGGCTCTTGGATCAGCCGCAGGCTCAGCAGAAAGCTGTTCAGATAGCCGCTTTGGTCGCCACTGAAGAGCGTTTTCCAGACGACCGCCATTGCCACGCCAGCAGTCATCGAGGGCGAGTAGAGGATTAGGGCGAAGATAGTGCGCGGGAACTTGGGCAGTTGTGCCAGCACCCATGCCAAAAAGAAGGCGAGCGCGTAGCCACCCGGACCCACAATCACCGCGAATTGGATGGTGTTGGGCAGCACATAGCGCATGAAGGTATCGTCTTGCGTTACCAACGTGATGTAGTTACGCAGCCCAATGAACTGCGGCGGCTGAATGGTATCGAAGAAGGTGAAGGAAAGCAGCACAGCTGCCAGCACCGGCACCACAATAAAGATGATGAACAGCAGTCCGTACAGGGAAAGAAAGGCATAGGCGCTACCTTCTTTGTTCAGCCAAGCGCGGAAGATATTTCTGCTGCGCGGGCGCGTAGTGCTGGCAGGCAGCGTCAGAAGCGTCTCATTCTGCATGGGTCATCCATCCTTTCACCGTCTCGATGGTTGGAATCTTGAACTCGCGCACGCGCTGCCCATCCTTCAGGTAGCCGAATTCCTCCATTTTGCGGGCAATTTCGCGGTTGATGATGGTCACGGATCGGTCAATTGCCACACGCGGATTAACGCCATCAAAAACGATGCGATTCCACGCATTGCTCAGTTCACGCTCTTGCATATAGCCGCCGGGCAAGCGCACAGGCTCTTGCAGCCACTGCCACTGCTCCAAGACGACTGTCCGATGTGCCTTAGGGATATCTAAGCGGCTGAATGCCTCTAAATTGGCAGAACTCCACAGGTATTCGCGCCCATAGTTCAGGATCAGCCGTTCCTGAAATTCCGTCTGCGTCTCGGTAGACATCCACCACTTCAGGAACTGCCAGCCCTCTTGTGGCTTATCCGTGTTCTTGAACATCAGGCTGGTTTGTGCAGAGCCAACCGCATAACGGTTGTGCCTGCCATCAGGCAGCACGGTAGCAGGGTGCAAAGCGATTTCCCACAAGCCGCCAAGTTCTGGTGCAGCGGTCATCAGCTTGACGTAGGTCTCCAAGTTGGAGACGCCAATCGGCAGCGTGCCATAGCGGAAACTCTCGTAGAAGCTGGCAGTGGTCAGCGGCATTCCGTAGATCGTGAAGCTCTCTGCCATGAATTTAACCGCTGCCACAGCCTCCTCACTTTGCAGCCCTGTGGCAAAGCCGCCCTCGCTGTAGAGCTTTGCGCCAAAGTTGAACAGGTAGGGCGCAGTGAACAGGTAATCTTTCTGCCCAGCTCCGCTTGAAAGCGATGTGTTGTAATTCATGCCAAAGCGCTGCAACTCTGGCAGAATTTCGATAACCTCATCCCAAGTCTGCGGGATGGGCAGCCCTAGCGCCTCCATGATGTCTGTACGGTAGAACGTCACCCAAAAATCTTGCGTCTCTGGGATGGCGTATACCGATTCATCTATGATGTAGCTGAGCAGTGCGCCGGGCGAGTAAATGCGGATGAACGAGTCGAAATCCGCGAAGCTGCGTAGATCATAGAGGGCATTGCGGATCGCCAATTCGTAGGGAATGTTGGTGCTAACGCCGAGTGCGACATCGGGCTGGATGTTGGCAGCGTTGGCTAACACCAATTTGGACTCGTTAGGCATGATTGAAAACTTGACGCGGATGCCTGTTTGCGGCGTGAAAGACTCGTCCGCCATCAGTTGCAGCAAGTCCACATACTGGCGTGGGCGGTTCACCCATACCTCTAGCTCATCTGCGCTCGCGCCAATAGATTGATAGGGATCGGGGGCGAAGGAATGCACAAAGCGCTGAAAACCATCATAGAGCGCGGTGGTGAATGGCACGGAAGGCGCTTCAGGCACGTCTTGCGGCGCGTGGATGTAGATTTTATCGAGCGCGAGTGGTTGGCTTTGCAGCAGCGGCAGCAACGAACCAAGCTGCTGCGCCGCCGAGCCTGAGCCTTCCGAAAAGCGCCCTAAGTAAATCGGAATCTTATCGGGATCGGCGGCAAGGAACAGCAGGTTATCAATCGCCAATTGGTAGGTGAAAATTTCGGGCGAGGCGCTTTGCGCGTTGATTGCGGACAGGATGGTTTTGTCGTCAATCAGGTCTTGAGCGATAGTGGTTAGGCGCGCTTGAATATCAGGAATGTAATTGGAGATGACCCATTCTTTGAACGGATCACGTTGGTTGCCGGTCAGCTTCTTGATCTCTAGGGCAAGCGCATTAATATCGCGCAGTGCCTTTTGAATGGTCTCGATAGCCGTCAGGTAAGGCGCGTTGGTCGCCTCGATGCCCAGCACATGAGTGCCTTGCCGCAGAAAAACGTGGTAGGGCGCAGTCCGATTCACCCACTCCGCCGCGTAGGGAAACGGGAGCGCGTTAAACTGCTCAAACGGCACTTCGCCATTGATTGTGATGCGGCGGAAAACGGTGAAGTTGCTGCGCGTGCTTTGCTGGGCGTGGAAAGTGATTGCGTAGAAGCCATCCTGCGGGACGCTGAAGGTGTAATAGACCGCGCTGCCACTCTTGCTCCAACTCTCCCCGCCAAGCGTGTTCAGCAGCAGGCGGTAGGTATCGTAGGGCGTCACCGTTAGGTCGCGGCTGTTGGTGGGGCGCACGGTTGTGTCGTTTTTGTAAGTGGGCTTTTCCGCCTCAAGGGTGAGCAGAAAGTCGGCGGCGTCGGGAGCGTCAGCGTGCGCTTCGACATAATGTGCGTAGTCGAGATAGGGCGCAAATGGCGTGAGGTGAACGCTGCCCACATACAAGCTGCCTTCGGTCAGGGTGAAGGTGAAACGGTGCTGTCCGGCGGTCAGGTTCAAGCGCAGCGGATAGGGCTGGCTGAAATTGACATCGCGCACGGCGGCTGTTGTCCAGCGCACATCGCGGACTTGGCGGATGAGTGCATCGTTCCCGTAGCGATCTTTTGGGAAGGTCTCTGCACTGTTACGGTAGTAGATCGGTAAGATGACGCGCTGCAAATCGCTGAGGGGAAAGTCGTCGTTAACGCGCAACTGCCCTTCAGGTGCGCTTAGCACCTCTGCGGGCGCGGCAGACTCAAAGGCAAGGGTAAATTCGCCCGATTCAGGAATTGTCACCGTAAAGCGCAAAACATCGCCCTGCTGAAGCAAGACGCTTGGCTTTGCATGTTGGCGGCTTACGGCATCCTCAGCAAGGGGCAGCCCAAACGCCTCAGCGCCGATCTCGATAGCGGGCATGGTAGGCGCAGGCGGGCGCGGCGGCACAGTTCGAGTAAGGGGTAGGGTTGAGTTTGTGGGCGGTGCGGCACACGCCGAGAGCAAGAGCATTACACCCACTAGCAAAAGCGAGGCTGCTCGCCTGAGGAAGCCACTCAGTCTTGCGCGCATCACCAACTCTCCGTCTTAAGCGTGTAATCTTAATCTTGTTGAAAGGATAAACGGGAACGCTGCCTATACAGCGTTCCCAACTGCACAAATGCGCTTATTTAGAGAGTTCAGCGCGAGCGTCATCCAAAATCTTATTAGCGAAGGTTTCCAGTTGCGCCGCGTAATCTTCATACTTGAAGGTGCCAGCGGTGGCATTGGCGAACATGAACCACATATTCACGTCTTTGTTCTCGCCAATATCAATGCCGGGCTTGCCTTCCCAACGGGCGTTGATGTAACCAGGGACGATCTTTGCCAGCGATTCGATCAGGCTGTTGTCCAGCGACTCCAGCGCCTTGCGAAGGCCGGGACGCTCGCCCACGAAGGACATATACAGGTCTATTGAGTCAGCGTTGACCGAGACAGGCATTCTGGTGATGACGCGCCCCGCCGCCTTAGCAAGCTCAGCCTCTTGGGCATAGCCTTCTTTAGAGAAAGACATCCATTTGGCGAAGGCATAGGCAGCCTCTAGGTTGGGCGCCGTATTGGAGACGACCAAAATATCCGCCACCATCGCTTGGTTGCCGCCCGGAATGCCCATGAAGTCCCAGTCGAAGGTTGCCCGCTCAGCATAGCTTGGCACTGCCCAGCCGCCGTCCCAGCGCACACCAACCTCTTGATTCAAGAACAGTTCCCAAGGCCCTTGCGATTTGAAAGCAGGCTTCTGATCATCGGTCAAGCCCTGCCATGTGTAAGGTTTCACCTCGCCCGACTTCGCCAAGCCCGCCTTGAAGGCTGCTGCGTTGTAGTTCATGTGCGTGCCATCAAAGCTGAACCACTTTAGGTTGCTATCCTGCGTGTTAGGATACCAGCCCTGAATGAACTCCATCTCGTCCAGACCCAAAACACCGCGCTGGACGTTGGTCAGTGCCGCTGTTGCCGCGAAGAACTCATCCACCGAGACACCGTACTCAGGCGCATCCTGATTAGCTGCCTCGAACAAGTCTTTGTTAACAAAGTAGCCCATCACAAACTGGGCAGTGGGCAAGCCCAACACCTTGCCGGAGTAGGTCACGGCATCGCGCAGCACTTGCGGAACATCCTGCCAATCGGCATCGTTTTGCACCAGCGCAGTCAGGTCAGCCGCCCAGCCGTTCTTGATGTAAAGCGGCGTGTTATCTGCCATAAACACATCCGGCAGGCTGCCTCTGGCGGCATAGTTGGTCAGTTTTTCATCCCAACGCCCCTCGCCGGACATATCCACAAACTCAATGGTGACGCCCGGATTGGCGCTCATGTAGGCAGCCACCAATTGGCGCTGAAGGTTGTTTTCTTCTTCCGTGCCAAGGTTCCAGTTGGCATAACGCAAGGTGATGGTCTGCGCTTTGGCAGGGTTGGCAGCCGCAAGGATGCCGTAGCTTGCCAGACCAATGGCGAGCATAAAGACGAGGGCGACGTTTACAGATTTTGCTAAGGGTTTCATTTTTTATCTCCAGATAAACCTCGTAAGTGTTGGACAAGTGGTGATCAAGCGCTGTCCTGATTAAGTTCTAACCGATGCTGCTGATGTTTATGAATGCTATGCGGATACCATTGCGGCAGCCCGAACCATTTACAGCGGATTCAGGTGCGCCACATAACGGGACGCGATAGCAATTTCTCCCGCCTCCTTTCGCAGCCTAGCCGAATGCCATTTTCGCGCCTTGTGATCGGCTTTGAAGCAAATACTTGTTGGTGAAGTGAAAGGTTTCACTTCCCCCTAAAAAGTAACGCGCCTGTTTTTTCTTGTCAAGAGGGTTGGGTGAAAGGCTATGGTGAAAGTGAGGATAACACCCAAATCGGTAGGCTTTTGTGAGAGGCTTTGGTGCGCTGCCGTGTGCTAAAGGTTGGCTTGTCCTGTATAATGTTCACAGAATGTTATGACTCATGCTGTGGTGCGATATGAAAATCCTGATTGTTGATGACGAACAGAACATCCGAGAGCAGCTCGGCAAGCGCCTGCGGCGAGATGGATTTACCGTCTTCACCGGCGCCAACGGGCTGGAAGGGCTGCGCCAATTTCACGCGGAGCGCCCCGATCTGGTCGTGCTGGATATTGTGATGCCAGAGATGGACGGGCTGACGGTCTGTCAGCGCATTCGTGAAGTTGCCGAGACGCCGATCATGATGCTTTCCGCAAACGCCGTCACCGAAGAGGACGTTGTACGTGGGCTGACGGCAGGCGCCGATGAATACCTTGAGAAGCCCGTCGGCATGGATGCTTTCGTAGCGCGTGTGCGCGCCCTGATGCGGCGTGCAACGATGGTCAGCGCTGAGGATGAAAAAAGCTATAGCGACGGACACCTGATGGTTGACCTGAAGCGCCGCCAAGTTTATGTGCGTGGCGTGAAGGAACACCTGACACCGACTGAGTTCAAGCTGCTGGCAGTGCTGTTGGAGAATGCAGGGCGCGTGGTTTCGCAGCGTGAATTGCTGGAACAGGTCTGGGGGCAGGAATACGCCGAGGATTTGTACTACCCGCGTGTGTACATCAGCCAACTGCGCCGCAAAATTGAGCCAGACGCTGCTAACCCAACCTACATCCTGACCGAACACCGCGTCGGCTACCGTTTTGAGAAGCAGCCGAACGGCTGAGAACCAATAAGGGATCACCGTGGCACTCAGTGGCATCGCGCTGATTGTGAGCATCGCTGCGTTGCTGCTCTCGCTGCTGATGCTCATCCTCATCCTGTGGCAAGATGCGCGCAGCACCAACAGCCGTACCTATGCGCTCTTTGTTGGGATGGTCATCCTGTGGTCAAGCGGTGTGTTGATCAGCCGTTTGGGTGCCTCGGTCGGCGCTGCACCAAGCCTGATCAGCTTAGGCGTGCGCCTGATTGAGATCGGTTTTACCGGCGCCTGTGTGGTCAGCTATTTGCTGGTCTTCGTGCTGAGCAGCGGTCAGGGTGAGCGCCTTACGCGCCTGATCCATATTACTGTGTGGAGTGTGCTGATCCTGCAAAGTGTGCTTGTCCTCAGCACTGAGCTGCCGCGTTATCAAATCCGCGCTGACGGCGCGCTTATCTATCGCCTGAGTGAGTGGGGTGTGCTGACCTATACGCTTGTTACAGCGGCAGCCCTCGTTTTATTGTGGCAGCGCCGCCGCAAACTGAAAAGCCGTTGGTCACTGCTTGGCATCAGCCTATTTTGCTTGGGTGTGTTGATCGAACTGATCAGCCCTGAACTGCGCTACCGCGGTGTTGGCAGCAGCCTGAGCGCCGTTGCGACATTGGCAATCAGCTACGCCATGCTGCAAACACAGATCATCACACCGCTGATCGGACGGGCGCAGCAGCTTGAGAGCGTGCGCGCCGTCGGCTTAACCATTACACAGAGCCTGAACCTCTCCCGCGTGCTGGCGACGATTGCTGAGCGCGCTGCACTGATCCTTCAGGCAGATTGTGCCCTGATCTTCCTCAATCATGGCGATTATTTGCAGCTTGCCGCCGAATATAACCTTTCCCCAAAATTCATCGGCACCCGCTTGGCGCATGGCGAGGGTCTAGTTGGTAGCGCTGCACGCACACGCCAAACGCAGCAGGTGGAGAACTATCGGCGCGATTGGCACGGCGCGCCTGATATTCCCTATGCCAAAGAAGGCTTTGGCGCAGCTGTTGCCGTGCCGCTGTTGCTGGATCAGGATGTGCAGGGTGTATTGTTGGTGGTGGCGGGCGTGGATAGCAAACGCTTTGACCGAGACGATCTGCATTTGCTTGGCTTGCTGAGCCCGCAAGCGGCGGTCGCCATCGCTAACAGCCGCAACTATGAGGCACAGCGGCAATTGGCAGAAGAACTGACCGAAGCAACCAACCAACTGCGCGATATGGATAAGGTCAAGACGCAAATGCTGCAAATGACCAGCCACCAATTGAAAAATCCGCTTTTTTCAGCGCTCTCCACCTTAGAAAACCTTCAGCATGAGGTGCGCGACCTGCCTAATAGCGAAGTGCAAGAAAGCCTGAGCGTTGTACACGCCGAATTGCAGCGTATGGAGCGCATCGTAGCGAACATCTTGAACCTAGAGCGCGTACAAAATGGCAAACTTGCCTACGCGGAGCTAAACATTGAGGAGATTGTTGAGGCAGCCGTGCGCGATCTGAGCAGGCAGGCACAGCAGAAGGGCTTGACCTTGCACGCCGAATGCCAATCGCCACTGCCTGCCTTGCGCGGTGATCGGCATTTCCTGACGCAAGCGCTTGCCAACCTGCTGGAAAATGCCCTCAAATTCACGCCGTCAGGTGGCAGGGTGCAGGTTCATGCCGCCGAAATTGAAGATTGCGTGGTGATCAAGGTTAGTGATAGCGGTATTGGCATTCCGCACGCCGATCTTTCACGTGTGTTTGAGCGCTTCTTCCGTGCCGAACAGCCGAACATTGAACACGCCCGCGGCTCAGGCTTGGGCTTAAGCCTCGTCAAGGCGGTGGTGGATGCCCACAGTGGGCGCGTCTGGCTAGAGAGTGCCGTTGGGGAAGGCACAACGGTCTATATGGCGCTGCCCATCAAACCCATCACGGAAAGCGCCGCCGAGATCGCCTCAGCCTAAAGTTCGCCCTAAAGCGTTCTCGATAGAGATAAATACGGCACGCAGGGCAAGAGAGGCAGCGTGCGTCTGAAGTCTCGCCCTGCGTGCATTCTAGCTTGCCAACGCCAAACGTTTCTGTTGGCGCTCAAAGATCAGCACCAAGATCAAGACCATAGCACCGATCAGGGCAAGTAGCACCGCCAACTCACCGGCGATGTCGCCTAGTCCCGCATTCCGCTGACTGACCGCCAGAACCGGATTCAGGACGTAGTAGGTTGGGAATACCTGAGCGATCCACTGCGGAATATCTGGCACAAGCTGAACAAGCGCTGGTGCAAACAACAGCAAGCCGCCTGCTTTGATGACTGCCAATAGCACGTTGATATCCTTCACAAACGAGCCGAGCAGCACACCAAACACGGAAGCTGCCACCGCACCTAACGCCAGCACCATGACCAAGAGCGCTGGCTGCCCACCAAAGGCGTTGTTAATGACTAGCACAACCAAGCCCATCAGCGTGCTGATCCCAACACCCAGCAATGCTTTGGCAGCGTACACATCCAGCAGAGAGGCAGGCGTTGTGGTCAGCGCACTCAGGGTGCGTTTTTGCTTCTCATCAACCAGTGAGGCGGCTGGCACCATCACGCCGCCAAGGATGATCGCCATTAACACAATCATCGGCAGCAGGCGCTCCGTCCAACTGATGTTGCTTGCTTCGCCAAGCTGTACCACATTCAGTGTGATCAGCGGCGGCGCGTTGGTGGTAGGCATGGTGAGCTGATCGAGCGTGCTGTTGATGATGGCGATGTCTTTGGCAAGGCTTTCGCTCCAGTAGAGTGTGGTCAGGCTTGGTTGTTCACCCGCTGCCAGTGCCGCATCAAAGCCTGTTGGAAAGATCACACCAACCATGACACCACCACGCTGAACCGCCTCGCGCAGGGCGGCTTCGTTTGCATAGGCGGTGACCTCAAGATGATCCGTTGCCAGCAGGCGCGCCGTGATGGCAGATTGCCCTGCATCGTAAATGCCCAAGCGCGGCGTCTCTGAGAATAGATCGCCAAAGACCAACGCCACCAACAGCGAGAGGATAAGCGGCATGAGCAGCGCATAGATGAAGAAAAAGTTGGTTTTGCCCTGCCGAATTTCCTTGCCAAGCAGAACGAAAATATGTCTCGGATTCATGCGAAACGCCTCCGCAGCGCGAAGCTGCCAATCACCAATGTGCCGCCACCAATGATCAACAATGCCAGCAGGTTAGGCGCAACATCGCCCAAAGGCGCGCTGAAATTGATGGTGCGGTGTAGGGTATCTACCAGATAGTAAGATGGAATGTACATCATCCAGCTCGACCCTATGTTTGGAAAGATCAGGGTAAAGGATGGCAGCGCCAAGACGATCAACACCAGCATGCCCCAGCCAATCACAGACATCATATCGCGGGAAAGGGCAGCGATCAGAAAGCCGATGCCCGTGATCAATAGGCAGCCGATAAGCAGCGTTAGGGTGATGAGTAGCGGATCAGCTGCCAATTTACCCGAAATCGCCACAATGGCAAAGACCTGCACAAACGCCAAACCAATACCCATGACTGCCTTGCTGGCGAAGAACTGCGGCGTGCCAAGCGGCGTGATCAGCACTGCTTGTGCCGTCCTGTGTTCGACTTCCTCAACGATCAGCGTCGCCAAGCCCATAATTTCCACCGCCAAGATGGTCAAGACCAAGGTGGGTAAAACGCGGTCACGCAGTGGAAGCGGTGCATCCACTGGTTGCCCCAGTACTTCCGTAACGCGGGTCACGCCCGCCACACCTGCGAAGCTGTTAAAACCTGCGGTTAGGACGCTGTTCAGGGCATTGCGCACTTCTAAAGGCGTGGCAGGTGCATAGTATAGCGAAAGGCTGATCGGCTCAGCACGGCGCACTGCGGCAAGCGCATCAGCAGGCAGCACCAAGCCCGCTAGATAGTCGCCCTTTTCCACTGCTGCAATGAGCGCCGCTTGCGAGTCAAAGGTGACGATGGTCAAGCCATCGCTCAGTTCGTCCTCACCCAAGGGCAACGTGCCAGTCAGCCCGCCCGCCATACCCTCAACATAGATGGCGAAGGGTAACCGTTCCTCAACGGTGGCAGGCAACATGAAGTAGACCAGTAGGTAGAACGCCAGCCCTAGCAGCGTGATCAGCGCGAAAAACTGGTTGCGGAAGAACAGCTTAACATCCTTTCGGACGAGTGCAGCAATCATGCGGATCATCCGTGCAACCCCCTTCCTGTGATTTTGACGAAAATATCCTCTAGCGTTGCTTCTTCGCTATGGACGGTGATTACACGCTCATTTTGGAAGAGATCGTGCAGTTTTTGCGGCGTATCGTCGGCGTCAAGCGTCACTTCGCGGATTTCGGTGGCGCCGTTGGCAGCTTGCACCTCCACACGCAAGGCGCGTTTGCCATAGGCTTGTTTCAGGGCAGCTGGTGTATCCAGCACAACGATCTTACCCTTGTTGATGAACGCCACACGGTTGGAGAGTTTGTCTGCCTCCACCATATCATGCGTCGTTAGCAAGACGGTTGTGCCGTTCTGAGCAGCCTCACGGATCAGGGCGTGAACGGTTTGGGAAGAAACCGGATCGAGTCCGTCGGTCGGCTCATCCAGAAACAAGACACGCGGCGAGTTGATCAAGGCACGCGCCAGCATCAGGCGCTGCTTCATGCCTTTGGAGTAGTTGGCAACACGCTCTTTCTCGCGCCCACCTAGCCCAACTTTTTCCAACAGCGTGAGGGCATTAAAGTTCTTCACGCCAAACAACTGCGCGAAGAGGGTCAGGTTTTCGACGGCATTCATCTGTTCATAGAGGTTGGTTGTCTCGAACAGCACGCCGATATGTGCCTGCACAGCGTTGGTGTTCTGCGCGATGTCTTTGCCAAGCAGGACTGCCTTGCCAGAAGCAGGGCGGAGCTGACCCGTCAACATTTTGACTGTGGTAGATTTGCCCGCACCGTTAGGACCTAAAAAGCCAAGCACTTCCCCTTCGGGAATATCGAAACTGATGTGATCAACTGCCAAGAGGTCACCATACCGATAGGTCAAATCTTGTGCAGAGACGGCATACTGCGCCATGATATACTTCTTTCTGTAGGGTCAAACAGGGCGTTTCGGAACATCTGGTCACAATCACCACGCCCTGAAGGGTGTTTTGTGCGGTTGTGGTGTCAGGTTGGATAGGTCTGTAAGGCGTCAATCCACACCTCGACGACTTTTTCATCTATGCGAAATAGCGTTCCGTGTTGTGCGCCTAAGGTGCGTTCCAGCGCATCCAGGTAGACGGCATAGCAAGCGACGATCTTGGCGCTTTTTTGGTGTGGTGTAAGGTGCGTTCCGCCCTCAAAGAGCAGTGCGCCAATGGCATTTTGCAAGCCAACCAAAAGGGACAAAATGACGCTGCCAACCTGATCAGGATAGGCTGTTGCAAAGCTGCCTTCGGCGATTCCTTGCCGTACAATCTGGCTGAACAGTGGTGCGATGCGCTGGTCGATCAGCGCGTTCACCCGCTGGCGGACAAGGGCATTGTCATCGGCAAACCATGCCCGCAAAATGCCGATCACCAAGCCTTTCTGGTTGAGCTTCCAACTGCTCATCGAGTCGAAAAACTGTTGAAACTTCAGCAAGGCGCTGAGCGTCGGATCATTCACAATTGGAATGATGATCTGCTCTGCCACGTCTATCATGCGTTCCGTCAGCCCTTCCAAGAGTGCCTGCTTGGAATCGAAGTAGTGGTAAAAGGCACCCTTTGAAATTTTCAATTCGTCCAGAACGTCCTGTATCGTCATTTGGGCAAACCCTTTGCTGTACACCATGCGCTGCACAACGTTCAGAATTTCGCTGCGCTTCTCGGCGTATTCCTGTGGTTTGATAGTGCGTGCCATAACGCTCCTTTCTTAAACCGACCGTCGGTTTGCTAATTTATAGTATAGACGTTTTGGGTAGGCTGTCAATAGTCATACGGTGGAATACGGTGGATATAGGTTGCTAGAATTGTTTGGATTGCTGTCTCAGGGTAGCCTTTGCCCATCCTCAATCCCGCCCCACACAGGGCGGAACTTTCCAGACGATTCCCTTTTTTGTGAGTGGGCAAAGGCTTGGCTGATCACCACGCCACCCTACGCGGCACGCCATAGTTGATAGATGAGAGGTGTTTTGTGTCACAGCGCCCTCAGCCTACCACTCGGCAACCGTGCCATCCGCACGCCGCCAGATCGGATTGCGCCAATGGTGACCGCGTGCGGCTGCCTCACGCACCGCCGCCTCGTTGATCTGTATGCCAAGCCCCGGCGCGGTCGGTAGTTTTACGACGCCCTCCGCATACTGAAAGACGGATGGATCAACCAAATAATCGAGCAGATCGTTGCCCTGATTGTAGTGAATGCCTAAGCTCTGCTCTTGGATGAAGGCATTCGCACAGACTGCATCCACCTGTAAGCAGGCAGCCAACGCAATCGGACCGAGCGGACAGTGCGGCGCAAGTGCCACATCATAGCCTTCTGCCATCGCCGCGATCTTGTAGACCTCGCTGATGCCGCCCGCGTGCGAGAGATCGGGCTGAATAATATCCACGCCACCACGCGCCAGCAGCATTTTGAATTCCCAGCGCGAATACATGCGCTCACCAGTTGCAATCGGGATGGCAGCATGTGCTGCGATCTCAGGCAGTGCCTCGTTGTGTTCAGGCAGCACTGGCTCCTCGATGAACAGCGGATGGTACGGCTCTAGCGCCTTTGCCAGCACCTTTGCCATCGGCTTATGCAGCCTGCCGTGAAAATCCACCGCGATGCCGAACGCGCTGCCCATCGCTTCGCGCAGTGCTGCCACACGCGCTACGCACGCCTCAACTGCCGCGTAGGATTCGACAAAGTGCATTTCTTCTGAAGCGTTCATCTTGATGGCGGTGAAGCCTTGTGCCGCTTTTTCTTTAGCGGCTGCCACCACATCCGCGGGACGATCACCGCCGATCCATGTATAGACGCGAATGTTTTCGCGCACTGCACCGCCCAGCATTTGGTAGATCGGCAGGTTGTAGCGTTTGCCCTTAATATCCCACAACGCCTGATCAATGCCCGCCATCGCGCTGAGCATGACTGCGCCGCCGCGATAAAAACGCGCCCGATAGAGCGTCTGCCAAATATCTGCAATGTGATCGGGATCACGCCCGATCAGATAGTCAGCCGCCTCACGCACGGCAGCCTCAACCGTCTGTGCGTGACCCTCAACCACAGGTTCGCCCCAGCCGTGAACGCCCTCATCCGTAGAAATTTTCAGAAACAGCCAACGCGGCGGCACGCTGAATAATTCTAAAGCAGTAATTTTCATGTTGAACTCATTTCGCTTTAATTTGGTTGCCCTTGTTAGGATACACGCTAAAGGCGAGAAAATCACCTTCTTATGCACAATGCGTGTAACAAAAATTTTTCAACTTGCCGCGCAAACGCCGAATCTATAGATTCAGCGCTGCCTTTAGCGCTACAATGAGGGTAGGAAATTTGCAACCTGCAAATGGTTAGGATAGGCGACACTTTGATGAACAGCACACCCGAATCAGCCTATCACATTCTAGCGATAGACGACTCACCACACACCATCGCCCTGATCGAAGCAGCACTGGGCAGGCGCGGTTATCACATCCACAGCGAGCAGCACAGCCTGAATGCCTTTGACCGAGCGCTCAGCCTGCACCCGGATTTGATTCTACTCGATATTGCCATGCCGCACCTAGATGGCTATGCCATTTGCCGCCAATTGAAGGCTGATCCGCGCACTGCCAGCATTCCCGTCATCTTTCTGAGCGCCTTTCACGAGAGCGAGAGCAAAGTACAGGCATTTGAGGCTGGTGGCGCCGATTATGTAACCAAGCCTTTTCACATTGCCGAGTTGATCGCCCGCGCCGAGACGCATATCACGCTCTATCGGCAGCAGCGTGACCTAGAGGCAAGCCGCCGCTTGGTGGAAAACGTGACCGCAGCACTGCCCGATATGATTTTCATCTACGATGTGCCGAGCGATAGTGAAATTTACCTGAACCATTCGTGGCACACCTTGCTGGGCTATCCCAAAGATTCGCCGTTTGTAGCAAATTGCCAGACCTTAGAGGCATATTTGCTGCACCCCGACGATGCTCATGTGCTGCGTGATTGCCGTGAGCGTGCCAAACGTGCCGCTGATGGCGAAGTCATTGCCGCAGAGTTTCGCCTGCGCGCCGCAGACGGCAGCTACCGCCATTTTTTCCAGCGCGCACAAGTCTTTCAACGCGCTGCGGATGGCAGCCCGGAACAAATCATCAGCGTTGGACAGGACGTGACGGAACGGAAAGCGGCTGAACAACAAGCATTGGCGTTAAAGATCGAGCGTGAGCGCATCCGCATGATGAGCGAACTCATCCGCGATGTTTCGCATGATTTTCGCACGCCGCTCTCTGTGATCAGCACCAGCGCCTACCTCTTGCAGCACGCCGAAAATGCTGAAAAGCGCACACACTATCACAACACGATCAGCGCGCAGGTGAATCATTTGGTGGCAGTCTTAGAGCGCATGTTGACCGTTGCACGCCTTGATAGCGGTGAGGCGTTCACGATGGAGATTATGCAGCCGCATTGGCTGCTGCAACAGGCTGCCGCGCACTTTGATCGGTTGGCGCGTGGCAAACGCATCACGTTAAACAAGGTGTGGGATGAAACGCTCCCAACAATCTGCGCCGATGCACGTCAATTGCGCGTGGCGTTGGTGAACCTGATCGAGAATGCGTTGGAACACACACCACAAGGCGGCAGCATTACACTGAAAGGCTACACGGAAGATGCCGCAATCATCCTTGCTGTGCATGATACAGGGTCGGGCATTGATGCTGTTGATTTGCCGCGCATTTTCGACAGCTTCTATCGCGGTGATACGGCGCGCTCAGTGCGGACGGGCGGCGTTGGCTTGGGCTTATCCATTGTGAAGCGCATTGTGGAACGCCACAATGGACGCATTGAGGTTGAAACGCGCAAAAATGAGGGTAGTATCTTTCGGATTTGGCTGCCGATTGTCTCGCGCTATTCGGGTGAGCAGATCGCGACCTATCTACCACACTAGATAGTCACTATGGCGAAAAGCGCCCTTCTGTTAATTAAGAAGGGCGCTTAGGGTTTTAGGCGTTAGCGAGGTTTAACGCTGTTTGCTGGTCAGCACCAATGGCTCGTTTGCGACAGGGTCGCCAACTGCCAAGACGGTGTAGATTGTATTCGCCTCTAGCGTCACCTTAGGCAGCGAGACGAGGTAGAAGCCCGGACGTGCGCTATCCGTCACATAGATGTCGTAGGTGGCAGGGTTGACGGTGAGGGCAGTTGCATTGTAGTTGGGGAAGGTCACCTTCTCCAAAACGCGCCCGCCGTTCACCAGAACATCCACAGCGCCAGTGGTTGGCGCAGCATGAATGACATACACGCGCACCTTGCCATCCAACGAATTGCGGTCAATGGGGAACACGCCAAGCTGGAAGTTTTCCGAGAGCTTGCCAAGCGCCACCACTTCCGCCGAAATGCCGGAAGGCACGGTCACTTCCGTCTCAAAGACGGGTGCGCTATCCGCAGCGGCGCCCGCAGCACGGATAGCAACCTTGCGCGCACCGGCTGGCACGCTCAGGAAGCCGCTTGCCTTGCCAAATGCCAAGCCTGCCACAGCGCGTGCGCCATCCACATAGACATCCACGGCGGGCGCATCCGGCGAGGCATGAACCACACGGACGTTACCGGGATGCGTGCGCGGGAAGACCGACAAAATGCCGTTGACAGGATCGCCATAGGCAACCACCGTGTAGACGGTGTTGGCGGCGTAGGTGGCTGGCTCACCAGTTAGGCGTGCTACCACAGGGCTGCGCGTGCCAGCCGCAGTCAGGGCGATGTTGGTGACACCAGGATCAACCACCAGCGCATCACTGGTGAAGGCGCCAAAACTAACGCCTTGCAGCGCAAGCTGACCATTTACCAACACATCTACGTCACCAGCCTTGGGTGCTGCGTGCAGCGCATGGATTTTCGCCTTGCCATAGGGGAAGGCATTATCCAGCTTGAAAACGTTCACGTCAAAGGCTGGCTCACCGCCAAAGACACCCATCGCCACAGCTTCGATCCACTCACCGCTGCTAACGCTGATCGTCTTTTCAAAGACGGGCAGGTTCACCGAGAGCTGACCGGCAGGGCGCAACTGCACTTTGTGTTCACCGGTGGGCAGATTGACGACATCGCTTGCCCTGCCTACTTGCAGGTTGGCGATGGCTGCCACGGGCGAGTCGTTCAGGTAGACATCCACAGCGGGCGCCTTTGCAACATGAATGACGCGCACGGCGGCAGTCTTGCCTTCGGCAGCCTCTGAGACGGCGGACGACTTCAAGACCAATGGCTTATCGCGCAGTGGGTTGCCATAGGCGATGACGGTGTAGATCGTATCTGCCTCAAAGTTGCCGTCCACTTCACCTGTCAGGCGCGTCACGACGGGGCTGGCGCGTCCGGCGGGCGTGGCGGCAATGTTGATGATGCCGGGATCAACATCCAATGGCGTGTTGGTGAAATTGCCATAGGCAACGCCTTGCAGCACCACCGCACCGTTAGCGCGCACGTCCACAGCAGGGGCTGCCGGCGCGGCGTGCAGCAGGTAAATGCGTGCCTTGCCGTTGGTGGCACTGCGCGCAATGCTGTAGGTGCCGAGCATGAAATCAGGTGAGCCACCCAACAAGCCCATCGCCACCACTTCAGTGGTACGGTTGGCTGCCACACTGAGCGTCGCCGTGAAGACGGGATCGCTGTTGGCAGCGGCGCCTGCTGGGCGGATTGCTACTGCATATTCGCCAGCGGGCAGGCTGATCAAATCAGTGGCTTTGCCAAACTCTAGGTTGGTGATGGCGGCATTGCCGTTCAGATAAATATCAACGGCGGGTGCATCAGCTGCGGCATGGGTAACGCGCACAGTGCCGGTTGGTGCGGCAGCCACAGGCGCAGCACGCAACGGCAGCGCTTGCAGGATTAAGGGCGCGATCGACTCCAGCACATTGATCGCCATCACGGTGTAGATGCGGTCGGCGGCGAGTTCAAGTGTTGCGTCAATCACGGCGGGCTCGGTTGCGCCCGTCGGCACGACCTGCACCGGCACGCTGCCGGCTGGCACTTCCAGCGGATCGCGTGAGTTGGATTGCCCAAAGGCAAGGCGGCGCACCAAAACGGCATCACCGCTGCGAACGTCAATAGCGGGCGCATTCGGTGAGGCGTGGATGATGTACACACGCGCCTGACCACCTGTTTCGGCAAGGCTAATGCGGTAAACGCCTAAGTCGAAAGCCTGTGCGCCACTGCCGCCGACGATCCCTTGCGCCACGAGTTCAAGCGCCTCGTTCGGGCGCACGCCGACCACACCGCGAAAGACTGCCGTCTCTTTATCGCCAGCCGGGCGGACAGTGATAGTGTAAGTGCCAACGGCAATAGGCAGAATTGCTGTTGCCGTTCCAAAGGCAAGGTTAGCAGCAATTGGGTTGGCATCATTATTCACATAGATATCCACATTGGGCGCGCCGGGTGAAGCGTGTGTGATCCGCACATAGCTGCCCTGCTGCGCCTGCGCCGTATGGGGCGCAAATCCGACACCAAGAAGGCTGGCTGCCAATGCCAGCGCCACAAAAAGAAAGAGGAAAGCGCGTATTCTCATAGGTATTTAACTCTCTGGTTGGGATACCACAACTAAGGTATCAGGCTAACCTACCTACGAATCATATACATTTCGTGAACAATTGCCAAGTCGGTAACACTTCACATTTACCGTTAAGGTGTGGCATAAAACACACGGGACACTGTGCCGTGTCCCGTGTGGCGCGCCCTTATTTTTTTTGTTTCGGGCTTTCGAGGATTTTATCCACAATCCCATATTCGCGGGCGCGTTCAGCGTTCAGGTAGATATCCCGATCCGTATCGCGCTCCAACACTTCACGTGGCTGTGCAGTTGCCTCCACAAGGATATCGAGCAGCTTTTCCTTCAGGCGGATGATTTCCTTCGCCTGAATAGCAATATCAGAGGCTTGCCCGCCGCCGCCGTAGCTAAGTGGCTGGTGCATGTGGACTGTGGCGTTGGGCAGCGCGTAGCGCATTCCCTTTGTGCCAGCCGCCAACAACACCGTGCCAAAGCTCGCCGTCATGCCGATGGCAGTGGTGGCAACCGGCGCTTTGATCTGGCGCATGGCGTCGTAGATTGCCAAGCCCGCGTAAATCTCGCCGCCGGGCGATTGAATGTACATCTGAATTTCGCGGGTTGGGTCTTCATGCTCAAGGTAGAGCAACTGCGCCACAATCGAATTGGCAACAATCGCGTTAATCTCTGTGCCAACGAAGATGATGCGCTCTTTGAGCAGCAGCGAGTAGACATCCCAAGCGCGTTCATAGCGTCCGGTGTCTTCAATTACAGTTGGAATGAAAGCCATGAGTCTAGCTCCAATCTTCAGGCTCGGCTTGGCGTGGGAACAAAGCGTTCACACGGCACTCGGCACGCCTTCTCACAAACAGCACCGAGTATTTTTTAAGTATAGCCTTGATTGCACCAAACGCGCATAAGAGCTTTATCAGCGGCGGCTACATCCTTAGGCTGAGCTGCCCGCTTGCCTCGAAGGTGACCTGAAAATCGAAGTGGTTGATGGAGAAATCACGGGTGGCGAAATGCGCTTGAGCGCACCGACTTAGCCATTAGCCAAACTTATCACCGCCACCAACCAATGCCGATGGCTTGGCATGTAAGGCTGCATTGGTGCGGCGCGTCTTTTCTGCATATGGAAAATGGCGCGCCCTGCCGCGTCCCACACAAAGGATTGAGACCAATGCCGCTGCTTCAGGCAAAAGACCGCGAGTATCTGATCAACGAGTTTCAACAGCTCAGCCAGCCCGTGAAGCTGGTGCTGTTCACCAGCGCGCAAGGCTGCGAATATTGCGGCGAGACGCGCCAAATTGCCGCAGAGATTGCCGATCTCTCGCCCAACATCAGCCTTGAGGAACACGACGCCGATCAGCAGACTGCTCTTGCCGCTGAATACAAGATTGACAAGACGCCGGCGCTTGTTGTGATGCGCGGTGGCAGCTCGCCCAAAGATTTCGGCATTCGCTACTTTGGCATTCCCTCAGGCTACGAGTTTAGCTCGCTCATTCACAGCATCCTGATGGTCAGCAAGGGCGAATCAGGCTTATCCGAGACGGCGAAAGCGTGGGCGGCGGCGCTAACGCAACCTGTCCATATCCAAGTCTTTGTGACGCCAAGCTGCCCATACTGCCCACAGGCAGTACTGTTGGCGCACCGTTTCGCTATGGAGAGCGACCTGATCCGTGCCGATATGGTGGAGGCGATGGAATTTCCTGAACTCTCGGAGCGCTATCAGGTGATGGGTGTGCCGCGCACCGTGATCAATGAGCATGTGCATATCGAAGGCGCAGCACCAGAGTCTATGCTGCATGCCAAGCTGCAAGAGGCGCTTGCCTAGCGCCGCAGACTGCCTTTCCTTATCCTCTTTTCCACACACTGGATGCCTAAAGCATCCAGTGTGTGTTGTAGCGCATAGTGAAAATCGCGGGTATGGACTGCCAAACCTGTGCGAATCGCCCTCATTCGCCTCTCACCTTTAGAAGTGTTTATCGCGCCCTTCTGAATTCCCTTTCCCTGCTGGCGGAGAAAGGGATAGGGGTTGGCTAGGCTATCCCTACACGCGTGTGGTAAGCCTATTCGCCTATAGTACATGCGGCGCGTTAAGATTGTGAGGCATCGCACGCATGGGAAAGGGTTACGGATGATGAACGCACAAAAGACAATCACAGACATTCGCCTGTGGCGCATTCTATTCAAGGTGCTCTTACTGTTTATCGCCTTTAACCTGCTGTGGTATGTTGCCCAACCGTTGAACGTCCTCAACCGCCTGAGCGTCTACGGAACGCTCTTTCCGCCGCGGGAGCGCTTTCCCTTTGCCGAATTTCCCGCCGAATCCTACGCCCTAACGATAGACAGCCTTGATCAGCTCTTTGCGGCGCACCGCATTGCGCTGCCCAAAGCCGCCGATGAGTTTCGCGTTGTGCTGCTAGGTGATTCGGCGGTGTGGGGCTACCTGCTGCGTGCCGACCAGACGCAGGCAGCTTGCATCAATGCGCTTGATCTTCGCACGAACGATGGACGCCATGTGCGCGCCTACAACCTAGGCTACCCAACGCTGACCGTCATCAAGGATTTGCTCATCTTGCAACGTGCGCTCAATCACGCGCCCGATCTGATTGTGTGGTCAACCTCGCTCGCCTCGCTCTACCCTTCCGATCAGCTTGATTTCCCGCTGATCTTGGCGCACCGCGAGGAAGTTTCGGCACTACAGGCTGCCTATGCGTTTAAGCTCGATCAATATCCGCTGCCAGCGCGCCACTGGTCAGAGCGCACCTTCTTTGGGCAGCGCCGCGCCGCCGCCGATTGGCTGCGCCATCAGCTTTATGCGCCTGCATGGGCAAGCACGCGCCTTGATCACGTTTTGGCGCGCTTTGTGGCGCCGCACCCAACCAACCTGCTGCCCGATGACAATGTGCTTTCGGTGAATGTGCTGCGCTTAGGGCAGGCAGGCAGCATCACACCTGAGGACTTGAACTTTGATGTGTTGAAAGCAGGCATCGAACTGGCAGCAGGGCGCGGCGTGCCAAGCGTGCTGATCAACGAGCCGATCTATCGGAACGAAACGCACCCACTCCGCTATAATACGTATTATCCACGTTGGGCATACGATGGCTACCGCGCCGCCTTTGCAAGCGTGGTAGATCAGGAAGGCTGGCGCTACTTTGATCTGTGGGACGCCGTGCCGCCCGATCAGTTCACCGATACAGATTTTCACCTGACGGCAGCGGCAAATTGCGCCTATGCCGAGCTGATGATAGGTGCCGCCCTAAGCAGCTTCTAGCCCTTTGCCGCTGCACGGCGTATAATCGGCACAAATTCGGTCTTGTGGATCAGCTATGCGTATTCAATTCTTGCGCTTGTTCAGCCTGCTTGTGTTATGTGCGTCACTCGGCAGCGCACCGCTTGCCCATGCCCAAGATGGCGGTGAAAAACCACCCGCCGGCATGACCATTCACGTCGTGCAGCGCGGCGAGACCTTGTTCCGCATCGCGCAGCGCTATGGCACCACCGTCGAGGATTTGGTGCAGACCAACGGCATCAGCAACCCTGCCGCCCTTGCCGTTGGGCAGCGCTTACTGGTGCCAAGCCCGCCCACTACATCGGATGAGGCTATCGGCATTCCCACCACCTATGCCCTGCAACCGGGCGATACACTCTTCAAGCTGGCTGCCGAATTCGGCACCACAGAGGCTGCCATCGCGCAGCGCAACCGCATTACCAATCCACGCCTGCTGTATGTTGGGCAGAGGCTTGCCTTGCAAGAAGGCTCTGAGAGCGCCGAAGGCATCAAGACGGGCTGGATTCACCACGTCGCAGCAGGCGAGACGCTCTATCACGTCGCGGCGCGCTACAGCGTTTCCGCCGACCTGATCCTGCTGGCGAACCGCTTGCGCCGCCCTGATTCGCTCTATGTTGGGCAGCGATTGGTCATTCCTGCTGATGAGAATGGCGTCCCACTGACCGATTTGCCCTATCCGTTCGCCCGTTTTGAGATGAACGCCGCCGAGCAAGGGCGCACCATCGCGCTACGGATCGTCACCCTGACACCAACGCGCCTTGACGGCACCTTTATGGGCAAACCGCTCACCGTTTTCAGCGACGACTCGCGGGTGACGCACACGGTCTTGTTCGGCGTGGATGCCTTGGCTCAACCGAATATCTATACGCTGCGTATGGTTGCCACCGGCGAGGCAGGTGAGCAGCAGCTTTTTGAACGGCGCGTCTTGGTGGCAGATGGCGGCTATCGAAATGAGTCGATCACGCTCTCTGCCAACCAGCTTGACCTGCTCAATCCGTCAATCACCGAACCAGAGACGTTGCGCGTTGCTCAGATGGTTAGCGCCGTCACGCCGCAGCGTTACTTTGGTGGCTTGATGGGCTTGCCGTGCGCTGCGCCTGTCACCTCGCACTTTGGCACACGGCGCACCTATAACGGCGGCGCGCTGAACAACATTCACGCCGGCACCGATTTCGCCGCCATGCCGGGCGCGGCAGTGTTTGCGCCGGCGGCGGGCGTGGTGGTGCTTTCCGAGACGCTCAGCGTGCGCGGCAACGCCGTGATCATTGATCACGGTTGGGGCATTTTCACGGGCTATTGGCATATGGAAACGCTCAATGTGCGGGCAGGATCGCTGGTGCAGGTGGGTGATGTGATCGGCACAGTGGGCAGCAGTGGGCGCTCAACGGGACCACACCTGCACTGGGAACTTTTTGTGCAGGGCGTGCAAGTTGATCCGCTTCAGTGGACAAAACAGAGCTTTCCATGAGCCGCCGATACATTTTGAGTTTGAGCGTTGGTGCGCTGCTGCTCTTCGGCGCGCTGCGCCTAACTGCGCTCAGCACTTTTCCGCCCTTCATTGATGAAGGCTTTTCGGTGGAAGTTGCCCGCGAAATTCTGGCTGGACGCCTAACGCCCTTTGCCACAGAAGCGCGTACCTTCACCATTTGGCTGTTAGCGCTCTTTCAAGCGCCAAGCGCGCCTGATGTGCTGTGGCTGATCCGCGCTGTTTCCGTGTTGGTCACCTTCATTGGTTTCGCAGCGTTCATCGGTACGGCGCGCATACTGGGCGGCAGGCAGGCCGCCCTGTTTGCTGCCCTGATCGGCTTGTTCAGCCCTTACCACTTCTTCTATGAGCGCCTAGCGCTGGCTGATCCATTGGCGGCGGCGGCGGCGCTCTGCGGCGTCTATTTCGCGGCGCGGCTCCGCAAGCGGGCAGCCCTCAGCGATGCCTTGCTGTGCGGTGTGGCGCTCTTTGCGGCGGTCGGCTTCAAGCTGACCGTGATCGCCTTTTTGGGCGTGCCGCTGGCTGCCTTCCTGACGCTGAACAAGGGCTATGCGCTGAGCATGAGGCTGCGCTGGCTGGCTGTGGCGTTGGGCAGTGCCGCCGCCCTGACCGCTGCCTTTGCCGCGTTGCAGGCATGGCGCGGCTATAACTGGTTTGGACCGATCACAGCGCATAACGCGGGTGGCTTCAGCCTTGCGCGCCTTGCCGAAAATATCCCACACACAGTCGCCCTGTTCAGCGGCTTTTTCGGTGTGCCGTTCAGCGTGGCGTTGGTGGTAGCGTTCTGTGTATTGGTGGTGCGGCGGCAGCTTTTTGTGCCACTGTGCAGCGTGGGCATTCTGGGCGTGCTGTGGCTAAACCAGACGCAGTATGGGCGCTTTTTTGGCGCGGCGTTCTCGCTGCTGTTGTTGGGTGCAGCGCTAGGGCTGGCGGATGTGCTGCGGCGGACGGCATGGCGCGGAACGGCTGGCGGCGCACTGCTGATCGCGGCGTGGGCGGCACTCTTTTTTGTGCCGTTTCGAGCGGCGCTTTTGGCGGGCGAGGCACCGCCGACTCTGCCCGACGCCGAATACCGTGAATACGTCAGTTCGGATGCCAGCGGCTTTCGCCTTGAGGATGTGCTATCCGCACTCCATGAGCGCGGCGCGCAGCGCGTGGTTGGCGTGATTGCCAACTGTGAGGGCTTGCGAATGCGCGCACGCGGCAGCCTGACTGTGATCTGTCCACGCTTGCAGCACAGCGGCGCCAACCGAGCGGCTGTGGCGGAAGAAGTCCGCGCTTTGCGGCAAGCAGGCACCTTTGCCGTGCTGGAAAATATTCCCTACCTGCCCGAACAGCTTGACGGTGAGGTTGTGCTGCGCTTCCAAAAGCCACGCCAAGGCAGCACCTACACGCTCTACGACCTTACGCCGCGCTAAGGCTGATCAGCCGCTGGCACGGGAGGTCACAATACCCTCAGCGGCTGCCCACTCGCCCAAATCGCGGCGGCTGAGCGCTGCTGCCATCAGGGCGGGAAACTGATCAGGCGTGCAGGCGAAACTCGGCACGCCCAAGCCCGCCAAGTGCGACGCTACGGCGCTATTATAGGATGGCGCGCCGTCATCACTAAGCGCTAAGAGCGCCACCATCTGCACGCCCAACTCAACCAATTCCGCCGCACAATGCAGCATTTGGTTAATGTTGCCGCCCTCGTAGAGGTCGCTGATCAAGACCAGGAGCGTCTGGGTCGGGCGCTGGATCAGGCGTTGGCAGTAGCGCAGCGCACGGTGAATATCCGTGCCGCCGCCAAGCTGCACGCCAAAGAGCAGGTCAATCGGATCAGTCAGCGATTCGGTCAAGTCCACCACTGCCGTATCAAAGGCGACAAAGTGCGTGCTGAGCGCAGGCAACGATGCCATCACCGCGCCAAAAACGCCCGCATAAACCACGCTGGATGCCATTGAGCCGCTTTGATCCACGCACAGAATCACATCGTGCAGGGCGCGCCGATGCTTGCCGTAGCCAATGCGCGTCTCTGGCACTATGGTGCGATAGGCGGGCTGATAGTGGCGCAGATTGGCTCGAATAGTGCGCGTCCAATCCATTTCGGCAAGGCGCGGGCGGCGCGTGCGCGAAGCGCGGTTCAGGCTGCCGCTGATGGCTTGGCGCAGCGCATGGGCAAGCCGCTGCTGAAGTTCGCGCACCACTTGCGCCACCACCATGCGCGCCGTAGCGCGTGTTTCGGTGGGCATGGCGTCTTTCAGGCTGATCAGCGTCGTCGCCAGATGCACATCTGGCACGATTGCCTCTAGCAGTTCTGGCTCCAGCAGCATTTGAGTCAGCTTCAAGCGCTCGATGGCGTCTTTTTGCAGCACGCGCACGACTGAGGACGGGAAATAGCGGCGAATATCGCCCAGCCAACGCGCCACATTCGGCGCAGAGGCGCCTAAGTTGCCCTGCCGCGTGCCGCTGCTGCCGCCGCTGTTGCTGCGCCTGCCATAGAGTGCCTCTAAGGCGGCGTCTATCTCGCGGTCAGCCTGTGCGTCAAGCGCCATGCCTTCCTTGTCGCAATCTGCGCCAAGCACCAGCCGCCAACGGCGCACCCGTTCAGGATCGCTCATAGGACTGCTCACTTTCACCGACCTGCCAAGCCTGCCAAGACCTTACCAATGCGATCAAGTTCGGGCAAGGCAAAAAAGACCCAGCCCAGCGCCACATAATGGAAGGTTGTAAGAATGCTCAGCGCGCCGATCAGCCTTGCCAACGGCGGACGTGCCTTCACGAAGGCATCCCAACCTTGCGCCCGCGCTGCCCACTGCCTGAACAACCACAAGCCAACGCCATGCCAAGCGCCCCACAACACAAAGTTGAGCGCCGCGCCGTGCCACAAGCCGATCAGGATCATGGTGCCAAGCTGCGCGCTTAGCACAACACCTTCCCGCCACACTTTGAGCGGAGTCCGCAGCAGTTCGCGGCTGGCGGGCATGAAAAAATAGGCGCGAAACCACGCCGAAAGCGTCATATGCCAGCTATTCCAAAATGCCTGAAGGTTGCGCTTGAGGTAAGGTGCCTCGAAGTTTTCGGGCAGCTTGATGCCCGCCCAAATGCCAATACCAATCGCAATATCGGTGTAGCCGCTGAAATCCCAGAATAGGCGGAAGGCATAGGCATACAGCGCCAACCAGAGTGCCAACGTACCGCCGAGTGTGCCAGTCTGTGCGTCGGCTGCCAACTGCGGCGAGAGCGCCACCAACGCCAGCGAATCTGCCAGCACAAACTTCTTGAACAGACCACGCATTAGGCGCAAAGCACCTTGCCTGAAGCGTCCCGACTCAAGCGGTGCAGCAAGCGCTTTGGCGAATTGCTCCACACGCGCTATTGGACCGGCAGCCAGTGACGGGAAAAAGAGTGCGTAAAGGGCAAATTCACCCAGCGGCAGCGGTTTTAGGCGTCCGCTGCGAAAGTCAATCAGCACATGCAGCAGCCGAAAGGCAAGGTAGGAAAAACCGACCCACGCGAAGGTTTGCCCAATCTTCAGGACAGTGCCGCTTGCCGCAGTGAGGGCTGGCACTTTCAGGGCGGCAAAAATGCCGATCACGCCTAAGATCGCCACCAGTGCCATGCGGCGGCGCGGCGCGGAGTCTATGCGCGTGAGCAGCCACACGCCAACCGTCAGGGCAGCGGCGGCAAGCGGCAGCCATAGCGCAGCAAGCGATGGTGTGCTTTCCCATTGGAGCAGGACAAGAAACAGCGCGCTGGCAAGTAGCAACAATTGGGTGCGCCATGCCGCGATAAACGGCACACCTAACGCACAGAACGCCATCGCCGCGATGAGGAGCAGGCTCATGCGCTTGCCTTGTCCATCGCGGCTGGGTGGCGCGGCAAAGGCATAAGGGTGTTTTTAGAGATGGGCAATGGACGGGACATGCTCACTCACTCATAGGGTCAGGGTGCTAGGCGCGTAGTATAGCGCAAAGGGACGGATAGCGGCTAGGCGAATTTCTGATACGACTCCATCTTGTAGATCAGCGCTAAAAGCGCTAAGATCATAGAATAAGCCTTTGGCGGTGTGCCGCCAAAACAACTTTCTCAAAGGTTGCACAACGCTCATGACGCTCAGCTATGCGGATGCCCTCGATTACCTTTACAGCCTGATCAACTATGAAGTGCAGCGCCCAGAGCGCTACGCGCCGGATGTAGTCAGCCTTGAGCGTCCACGGGCGCTGCTGGCGGCGCTGGGTAACCCACAAGAGCGCTATCCATGCCTGCACCTGACCGGCACCAAAGGCAAAGGGTCGGTGAGCGCTATGTGTGCCAGTGCCCTGAGTGCGGCGGGCTTGCGTGTTGGCTTGTATTCTTCGCCGCACCTGCAAGATTTCCGTGAGCGCATTCGCCTGAACGACACGCTCATCGAACCTGATCTATTGGCAAGCCTTGTCGAGCGCGTACAGCCCGTCGTGGCACAAATGGAAGGTTTGACGTGGTTTGAGGTGGTGACGGCGCTCGCCTTCATGGCATTTGCCGAACATGCCGTTGATGTAGCGGTTATTGAGGTCGGCTTGGGCGGCAGGTTGGATGCCACCAATATTCTACGTGCGCCGTTGGTCACCACCGTTACCAGCCTAAGCTATGACCACATGAACCTGTTAGGTAACACGCTTGCCGAAATTGCTGCTGAGAAGGCGGGCATCTTCAAAAGCGGCGTGCCTGCCATCAGCGCGCCGCAGCCACCAGAGGCACTCGCCGTGTTGGAGCGCATCGCCGCAGAGCGCGGCGCACCACTGACCGTCGTTGGGCGGGACGTGCCGTTTGCCGTTGGCGCGGGCGATGAATTTGGGCAGCACTTCAGCCTGACTGAGGGCGCGCTGCACGGCACCTATTGGACGCCCTTAATCGGCGCGCACCAGGCGCTGAACGGCGCGGTGGCGCTTGCCACGCTCGATCAGGCGCGGCAGGCAGGGCTGCCGCTTGATAGGCGTGCGCTGCGGGCAGGGTTGGCACAGGTGAATTGGGCAGGGCGCTTAGAAGTGGTGCGCCGTGCGCCGCACCTGCTGCTGGATGCAGCGCACAATGCCGCCAGCGCCGAACGCCTGCGCGATTCGCTGCAAAGCGCTTTTTTGAGCGCGCCCGAACGCCGCCTGTTGCTGATTTTTGGCGCTTTTGCCGATAAGGACGTGATGGGCATGTTCCGCGCCCTGCTGCCGCTGACCAACCACCTGATCCTAATGCAGCCGATTAGCCCACGTGCCTTCAGCACTGATCAATTGGCAGACCTTGCACGCCAGTCAGGCTACACCGGTGAACTGCATAGCTGCCCTGCGGCAAGTGAGGCATTAGCATATGCTGAAGCACTTGCTACGCCAACCGACGTGATCTGCGCTACAGGATCGCTCTCAGTGGTGGGCGAATTTCGCAGCGTGCTAGGCTTGCCGCCAGCACGGGCTGCTTATCTTGATGAACAAACTGTGCAACTGCTCCAAAACCGCCTGCCCTGAGCAGGGCTGTATTGAGGTGTAATCCATTGATTCCGATGCAACGACCCGGCATGAACGACTTTTACCATGTGCAAGATGCAGAGACCAACGCCGACGGCTTGATTGAAGCGGCGCTGATCCCCTTGCGCGATCTGATCCTCTACCCGAATATGGTTTCCCCGCTCTTTGTCGGGCGAGATCGCTCTTTGGCAGCTATCTCAGCCGCGCAGGGCAAGGTGCAAACCATCATCGGCGTTGGACAGCGCGACCCGAACCAGCCGGATCCGCGCCCTGAGGATTTATTTGACTATGGCACCGAGATGGCGCTTGGACGCCTGCTGCGGATGCCCGACGGCACCACCAGTGTTTTAGCGCAAGGGCGTCGCCGCGTGCAGATTGTTGAATACATTCAAAGTGAGCCATACTACCGCGTGAAGGCGCGCCCGATCATCGAGACGACGCAGCGCACCCGTGAAACAGAGGCACTGATGCGCGCCGTGCTGACGCTCTTTGAGAAGTGTGTGCAGCTTAACCGCAATCTGCCTGATGAAGCATACATCTATGCCATGAACATTGAGGAGCCGGGCTGGCTGGCAGATTTGGTCGTCTCGGCGCTTGATCTGACGCTTGAAGAGCGCCAAGCAATGCTGGAAAACAGCGATCCGATTGAGCGCTTGCACCATGTCAGTATGCTGCTAGGGCGCGAACTGGACGTGCTGGAGATCGAAGAACACATCAACGCGCAAGTGCAGCAGGAAGTAGATCGTGGGCAGCGCGAGGCATACCTGCGTGAGCAAATGCGCGTCATCCAGAGCGAACTTGGCGAAGGTGATCCCTTCCAGCAGGAATTGGAAGAACTACGCGAGCGCATCGCCCTTGCCGAAATGCCTGAGGAAGTCTTTGTGAAGGCGAACAAAGAGTTGGATCGGTTGGCTGCCATGCCGCCTATGGCGCCCGAAGTCGGCATTATTCGCACCTACATTGATTGGCTGCTTGACCTGCCTTGGGCGCAAGCCACGCAAGATAACCTTGATCTCGATCATGCCACATTGGTGCTGGAAGAAGATCATTTCGGGCTGCCCAAGGCAAAGGATCGCATCCTAGAGCATATCGCAGTGCGTAAACTGGCACCTGATAAGATGAAAAGCCCGATCATCTGCTTTGTGGGACCGCCCGGCACAGGCAAGACCTCGCTTGGGCGCAGCATCGCCAAGGCGCTTGGGCGTGAATTCGTGCGTGTGAGCTTAGGCGGCGTGCGCGATGAGGCGGAAATCCGTGGGCATCGGCGCACCTATATCGGCGCGCTGCCTGGGCGCATTCTGCAAACCATGCGGCGGGCTGGCACAATCAATCCTGTCTTTATGTTGGATGAGATTGATAAGCTAGGGCAAGATTTTCGCGGTGATCCGTCGGCGGCGCTGCTGGAGGTGCTAGACCCTGAACAGAACCACGCTTTCAGCGATCACTACCTGGATGTGCCGTATGATCTGTCTAAGGTGTTGTTCATCACAACGGCGAACTCGCTGCATCCGCTGCCCTCAGCGCTGCTGGATCGCCTTGAGGTGATCGAGTTCAGCGGCTACACCGATCAAGAGAAGCTGGCAATCGCGCAGCGCTTCCTCATTCCGCGTCAATTGGAGCAACACGGCTTGGATCGTAAAGGGCTGCGCTTTGATGAGGCTGCCTTGCACGCCATCATTCGTGAATACACCTACGAGGCGGGCGTGCGTAACCTTGACCGCGAGATTGCCAACATCTGCCGTAAGATTGCGCGCCGTGTGGCAAGCAAACAGACTTTCAAGAAGCGCATCACGGTTGAAAGTTTGGTTGAGTATCTCGGTCCGCCATCCTTCACCGATGACAAGCTGGAGGAAGAAGACCAGATCGGCTTGGCAACCGGCGTCGCGTGGACAGAAAACGGCGGCGACATCATGACTGTTGAAGTCACGTTGATGCCGGGCAAGGGCAGCCTGACGCTGACCGGGCAGATTGGCGATGTGATGGAAGAATCGGTGCAGGCGGCGCTCAGCTATACGCGCAACCGCGCTAAATCGTTGGGCGTGAAGGAAGATGTCTTTGAGAAGACTGATATTCACATCCACTTGCCCGAAACAGCCGTGCCGAAAGATGGGCCTTCCGCCGGCATTACGCTGGCAACCGCGCTGATTTCCGCCTTTAGCGGTCGCAAAGTGCGCAGCAAACTCGCCATGACGGGCGAGATCACGCTGCGTGGGCGCGTGCTGCCTGTTGGCGGCATCAAAGAGAAAGTGCTGGCTGCCTACCGTGCGGGCATTCGCATGGTGATTCTGCCTGAGCGCAACCGCAAAGACGTAACTGAAGTGCCGAAGAAGGTGCAGGCAGAGGTTACCATTCATTATGTAACACTCATGGATCAGGTGTTAGAACTGGCACTCTTGCCCGCTGAGGCTGCTCCAAAATCGGACAAGCCGCGCACGCCGCGCACCAAGAAGCCTGCTGCCAAGAAGCCAACTAACACGCGCCGCACGCCCGCCAAACCTACACCTGACCAACCACCTATCACCTCTGCGCCTGCTGTCGGGTATAATGAGACGCGCTAAACCTTAGGCAAGGGCGGCACCCATACCGCCGCCCTTACCAGAATTGCGCGAGTAACTGATGATCACGCACCTTTTTTGTCAACTTTCGGCGCGCCGCTTACTCTCTGGCGCCGCGCTGCTGATTGCCCTGAGTGGTTGCAACCTGCTTGGGCTGAACAATACGCCGCAGCCAACCGCCACTCCTACCGAGACGCCCACCAACACACCGACTGCCACCACCACGCCAAGCATCACGCCCACGCTGACGCCAAGCCTGACCGCGACGCGTACCCTCACGCCTAGCATCACACCCACGCTGACGATCACGCCCACACCGAGCCTAACCTTTACGCCGAGCCTGACACCAACGCTGACCCTGACGCCTTTCCCAACCGTGCCGCCCGCACCGCCAGTGAGGATTGCGGCGGATAGCTTCACCCGCTTTGAGATTGATCCACAGGTGATCGCTAACCTTGATCAGGGCTGGATTGCCTTCATCAATAGTGCTGCGCCAACTGTGACCGTGCAGCCCGGCACCCCGGTTGCCGTCAGCAACACGCAAACGCTCTACCTTGTTTCACCAGATGGACGCCAAAGCCTGCCTGTGATCGAACTGCCTGCCTCGACTGGCACGCGCATTTACTGGTCGCCCAACGGCAACTACATCGCCTACTTTTTGGAAGGCAGCGGCTTGCACATGCTGGATGTGCGGCTTGGCATCAGTGTGCGTTTGTTTGCCCTCACCAGCCTGAGTCCGCGTGGCGTGCTGACCGAACCTGTCTGGTCGCCTGATGGGACACAGTTCACCATTGCCCTGACGACGCCCTATGACGTGGATATTTTCAGCGTCGGCGGCGATGCCACCAATTTCAGCAACATCTCGCAAAGTGGTGGCTACGACTTTTTCCCGCAGTGGTCACCCGATGGCAATTACCTTGCCTTCGTCTCAGATCGTGCGATCTGCCCAACGTGGGAGCCAAACGCGCCCAATTCGTGCTACACGCCCGAAACACCAACGCCTGACGGCGGTCAGCTTTACATATGGGAACGGGCAAGCGGTGCGGTGCGCTTGATTGCTGAACAGTGGGTGATTGCGCCGCCAAAGTGGATCAGCGCGACACAGATCGGCTTTGTGGCAGGCGAGCGCGGTGATCCGCTCAGCGGCAGCACGCTCTACAGCGTGAACATCAACGGCGGCGTGCCGCAGGCAATCACACCCTTGGAGGGTGATGATCGCGTGCTGCGCGAAGCATGGTCGCCGGATGGCGCACGAGTCATCTACCAAGCCGTCGGGGCGGATAACGCGATCATCATGCGCGATGCCAACGGCGCAGAGCTAACGCGCCTAGATGAGCGCCTCAGCTTTCCACGCTTTGCCTTCAGCGCAGCATGGTCGCCCAATGGTGATCGCGTGGTGCTAGGCGGCAGCAATGGGCAATGTCCGTTTGGGATGCTGGTCACCAATGCCAATTTCGGCTTCATCACACGCGCTGAACGTCCTAACCCGGGCGTCTGTAATCCGACTTGGTCGGCAGATGGGCGCTTCATCGCCTATGAGGGCGTGCTGGGCGGTAACGTCACAGGGGATGGACGCCTAGATGTCTATGTGGCGAATGCCAGCGGCGTCGGTTCGCGCAATCTCACCAGCCGCTTGGGTGGTCAGGTGCGCTTGCTCGGTTGGATTGGCGGCGGGGAGTAGGGTTTATGTGGGGCTGGCTAAAGGCAGCAACCGAGACGGCAACCTGGCGCAGCGCGCTGCGGATTCTGCTGAAGGGCGGGCTGCTTTTCGCGCTTGCCAACCTGATCTTTGCCCTGCTCGATCCGCTGCCGCTGATCGGGCAAGTCAGCCTCTATAATGGCGTGGTGCGCGGGCGCTCACGCCTGCCCTACGGCGAAAATCCTGCTCAGTCCTACAACCTGAGCCTGCAAAGCCTAGAAGCGCTCTTTGCGGCACACGAAATTCATGGCACGCCCAAAGCACCTGACGAGTTCCGCACCCTAGTAGTGGGTGATTCGGCGGTGTGGGGCGTGCTGTTAGCGCCGCATGAGACGCTCAGCGGCTACCTGAACGGCTTGCGCGTGCAAATGCCTGATGGACGCCGTTTGCGCGCCTTCAACATTGGCTATCCGGTGCAATCTGCTGCCAAAGACCTGCTGCTGCTGGACTACGCTATGCGCTACCAACCTGATATGATTGTGTGGTTGATCACGCCTGAATCATTAGCGTTAGATGTGCAAATGGCAACGCAGCTTGTGCGCGAGAATCCTGAGCGCGTCCGCACCCTGATCGAACGCCATGCCCTGAGCAGCCTGCGCGCTGACGATTCGCGCTTCATTGCGCCTGACTTTTTCGGGCGCACCATCATCGGCAGGCGGCGGCAGCTTGCTGACTGGCTGCGCTTGCAGGCATATGGCATCCAATGGCAGATCAGCGCTGTGGATCAGCAGTATCCGCGCTTTTATGAGCCGCGCATGGAAGATTTTCCCGCCGATCTGCCGCAGGCGTGGCGCGGCAACGCACCACCAACACTCAGCGCTGAACAGCTCGCCCTCGATGTGCTGGAAGCGGGCGCGCAGCTTGCCGTGGCGGCAAACCTGCCGCTGTTGATCATCAATGAGCCTGTTTTTATCAGCGTGGGCGAGAACAGCGATCAGCGCTACAACTTCTTCTATCCACGTTGGGCGCTGGATGAAGCGCGGGCGCGCCTGCGTGAGGCAAGCACGGGCGCAGCGTGGGCATACCGCGATTTTTGGAATGCTATTCCTGCCAGCCAGTTCACAGATAGCGCTGTTCACCTGACGCCGCAAGGCTCACGCCAATTGGCGGAACTGGTGGCACGGGCGATCATCGAATCGTCGGGCGAGACGAACGCTCGCAGCGTGCCTGAGCCTACCAGCCGCCACCCGTTGAATTGATGACCTGACCCGTGATCCAGGCTGCCTCATCGGTGCAGAGCCAGCCGATCAGGCGTGCCGCATCGTCAGGCATTCCCCAGCGCCCTTGCGGATTTGCCCGCTGCACAGCCGCGTAGCTTTCAGGGTCGGCATAGCCGCTGTCTGTCGCACCCGGATTAACCGTGTTGACAGTGATTCCGCGCTGGATGAGGTGGGCGGATAAACTGAGCGTAAGCTGATGCAGCGCACCTTTAGAGGCAATGTAGGCGAGTTCATTCGGCATTGGGTTCAAGTGCTGCCCTGAGGTCAGCAGGATCAGGCGTCCGCCACTGCGCCCATCGTGCTGCGCGGCAAAGTGTTTGGTCAGCAGCAGCGTGCCGCGCACATTCACCGCCATATGCTGATCGATCTGTTCGGCGGTCACCGCCTCTAGGCTGCCAAGCGTGCTATAGGCGTGATTCGCCACCAGAATATCGAGATGCCCAAAGGCGCGTTGTGCCGCCGCAACGACGGCGCGTGGCGCGTCAGGATCACTTAAATCTGCCTCAAGTGCCTGCACTTCCTGTCCGTCTTGGCGCAAGGCTGCTACCAAGGCTGCCATGCCTTCGGGATCAGCGCCCCAGGCTTGAGCAGCATCAAAAGTGCGCCACCCTTGCACAAAGAGCGACGCACCCAAAGCCGCCAAGCGCCTAGCAATGGCAAAGCCGATCCCTTTACGGCGGCTGACCCCAGTCACCAGCGCAACGCGATTACGCAGCGGCAGAGTCAGCACAGCACGTTGCTCAGCGCAGGCGTGTATCGCCCGTGCGCGGGCTGGAATAGACGTAGACGAAAGGTGCCGCCTCAGGCTTGGGCAGCCAGTAGCCCGTATCACCGCCCCACTTATCCGCCGATTGCGCTACCCACTCCCACAGCCAGCGCGCATCACCTACAGGGATGTTGACGCAGCCGTGCGAACGCGGGAAGCCGAACCAATCGTGCCAGTAGGCGCCGTGCAGGGCGATGTTGCCATCGAAGAACTGCACATGCGGCACGAATTTGTAGACATAATCAGGATTGTCCAGCTTCCACGGCGGACCGCGGAAGGTGGTATGTTTGGCGCGTGCGTAGATGTTGAACAAGCCTTCTTGCGTCACGCCGTAGCCTTCCCACGCTGCCGAGATGAGCGTCGCAAAAATCGGCTGCGCGTCCTCGTAAGCGATCAGCGTTTGCTCCGTCAAGTCAAGCGCGATCCACTGTCCGCTGACATTTTCTGGCTTTTCAGGGAAGTAAAGCGCGGCGATATGCTCACCTTCGATCCAGCGGTCAGGCGCGATCATGTGCCAATCCCTGCCGTTCACGTTGACGGTGGCATACAGGTAGACCAGTGCCGCCTTCTCCACAATACGATCAGGCGTGTAGGCAGGTGGTTCAACACCGGGCGCATCGCTGTAATACCACGCTTTCAACAGCCAGCCGATAGGGTAGGGTGTGCCGTTTTCGGGCAGCAGCACGCTGCGCGGCGTCGAAACGCCATCCAGCTTAGAGTCAAACACAACAGGGCGCTCTAGATCAGGCGCGGGAAAGGTGGCAATTTCAGCGTTGCACGCCTCCGAGTGTGGCGCAGCAAGGGTGATGCGGCTGCACGCCGACGTACCGCCCTCAGCACGCGCTGTGCCAAGCCCAACAACAGTGAAGGCGATCACTGCCAGCAGTACGGATAAAAACTTCAAGTGCCTCAAGGCAGCCTCCGCTAAAAATCTGAATAGGGCAAGTCTAACATAGGTCGGTGCGCCTTCGCTATAGCGCCCTTTGGCAAAGGCACATGGGCGCGCTACAATTGCCACTGTTGAACCGATTTGCCAAGTGAAAGGATGCCGCGCATGATTCGCACCATTCGCCGCATGGTCGTCGGTGCCATCTATGCTGCCTCAGGGCTTGCCATTGGCGCAAGCGCCCTTGTGTTGGGCAATATTGAGCCATTAGGCAGTGCCGATACAGCCACCAAAGGCGGCGTTGTGATGGCAGGCGTCATCGGGATTGTGTTAGTGGTGCTGCTCACAATCATCTGGTTGCGGAGCATTCTGCGCGGCAATCGCCGATGAACACACGCCAAATTCTCTTAGGTGGGCTGTTGGGCGTTCTGCTGAGCGGCGCAGGGCTTGCCATCGCTGCGGGTGGCATCGCGCTGTTGGGCATTGAGATCGGCGTGGTGGGTTTGCGCCTGACGCCTGACGACATTCCCAACGATCTGCGCGGCGCATTGGTGCTGGGCGGCTTTGTCGGCATTCTGATCTGGTTGATTTGCACTGCCGTGATCGGCTTACGCGCCCTGCGCCGCAAAAGCCCGCGCCACCCTGCCCTCACCCCAACCGCCCATGAGGCAGCCGCACTGCCTTGGTACAGCGGCACGCCGACCATCCCACATTTTACACCACCCATCCCGCCGCCAGAGCAAGCCTACCTGAGCGTTACGCGCCCCTCGCCCACCTTCAGCCCGAGCGATACACGCCCACAGCGCCCTGTGCCGCCGACCAACGTTGAGCATACCCAAGTGCCTGCCATGCCTTCGCTGCTCTCTTATGAAAGCCTGTTCCCGCCCGAACAGACCGAGCAGTTCGTGCCACCACCGCTGCCCAACAAGGACGATACGCCCGACTCGGCGCCGACGGTGCCGCCGCCGACGCCGACCGAACCCTCGATAGAAATTGCGCCGCCAGCACCGCCCAACGCACCTGATGAATAGCCCTAAGGCACTAGCACAAGATCGTTGCGGTGGATGATTTCTTCACCGTAGCTGTAGCCTAGCACGTTTGCGATCTTTGTCGAATGTACGCCAAGCAGTTGGCTGATCTCCGCACTGCCATAGCTGACAATCCCGACCGCAATCAAGCGATTGGTTAAATCTGCCACCTGGACAGGTGCGCCGCGTTCAAAACTGCCGCGCACCGCCCGCACACCAACTGCCAACAAGCTTGCACCGTTTTCGCGCAGCCGCTGCGCCGCGCCATCATCTACAACCAACTCGCCTATCGGCTTTTCGGCAAGCACCCAACGCTTGCGGCTTTCGCGCCGTGAGGTCTGTGTGGCAAAGGTCGTGCCGATACGCTTGCCCGCCGCGATCTCGATCAGGGCGTTGGGCAGTTTGCCCGCCGCGATAACTGTCGTCGTGCCGCTGCGTGTGGCAAGCTGAGCGGCTTGCAGTTTCGTGATCATGCCGCCGGTACCGAGTCCGCTGGTCGTGCCGCCCGCCAATGCCCAAATGCGCTCATCAATGCGCTCGACATAAGGAATCAGCGTGGCGTCAGGATGTGTGCGCGGATCAGCATCGAACAAGCCAAGTTGATCGGTCAGTAGGATGAGCAGTTCGGCATCAATCAGGTTAGCAACCAACGCCGAGAGGTTGTCATTATCGCCCACGCGGATTTCTTCGGTGGCGACGGTATCATTTTCGTTGATGATCGGCACCACGCGGTAGGCAAGCAGCGTTTGAAGGGTGTCGCGTGCGTTGAGGTAGCCAACGCGGTTATTCAGATCGCCGCGTGTGAGCAGCACCTGCCCAACCGTAATGCCGAAAATGCCGAATAACTCGGTGTAGATTTGGAAGAGGCGCCCTTGCCCAACGGCGGAGAGCATCTGCTTGCCGGGCAGGGAGCGATCAAGGGCGGGATAGGCAAGTGCCTCGCGTCCGGCGGCAATAGCACCCGATGAGACGACCACGACTGGTTGCCCTTGATCGTGCAGGTGGGCAACCTGCCGCACAATCTCTAGGATGCTGCGGCGGGCAAGCTTGCGCGTGCCATCGGTTAGCACGCTGGTGCCAAGTTTGAGGACAAGCGGCGGGCGTTTGGCAAGGTTCAGCATTTAGGGTCTCGCTAGGGAAAAGGCGTTTTCTGCCCGTGATCTTACCATCCTCAGCCGCAATGTGCATTCATGGCGCTTGCCCAAGCCGAGGCGTGTGCTTGCGGAAACTTTAACCACTGCGCGCTATACTTGCCCCATGAACAAATTTCACTTTTGGTGGCGCTACCTGCGCCATAAAACACCATGGGATACGAACATCACGCCGCCGGAGATTGTGGCGCTGGCGGATCGGCTGCCCGTCGGCACAGCCCTTGATCTGGGCTGTGGCACTGGCACCAATGTGATCTACCTTGCCCAACGCGGCTGGCGTGCGCTGGGTGTGGACTTTGTGCCGAGCGCGATCCATGCGGCACGCCGCAAAGCACGCAAGGCAGGCGTAGAAGCCTTTGCTCACTTCCGTGTTGGCGATGTGAGCAAGCTGGGCTGGTTGGATGAAACATCTGCCTATGTGCCGTTCAGCTTTGTGATGGATATTGGCTGCCTGCACGCACTTACGGAAGCAGGGCAGCGCGCTTATGCGGCGCACCTGGCACGTTTAACCGAGCGCGGCGCGACCTATGCGCTCTACACGCACCAAAGGCGCGAACAAACGCACTTCGGCTTCACAGAAGCGTATGTGACCGCGCTTTTTCAGCCTGCCTTTGAAGTGATCAGCGCAACACTTGGCACAGATACCAACAGTGGGCGCAGTTCAGCGTGGTATGAACTGCGCCGTTGCTAGGGCAGCGTATCATACAGGCTGAGTAGCACTTGCTCCAGAGCGCGTGCCTCATCAATGGCGCTGTTGATAAGCGTGATGCTGCTGACTGCATCGGTTGCTTCGCCACGACGGTAGGCATCAAAATAGGCGGCGGCAATATCGGTTGCCCGTCCGAGCGCGATTGCGTGTTGCAGGGCGCATTGTGGCGCACGCGCCGCGATGAACGCCGCACGAATGCTGGCGATCTGATCAAGCACGCCAAGCGCTTGGCTCGGCTGAATGGCAATGTTGTTGTTCACCAAATCCGAGAACTCTTGGGTTAGGTTGCTGCTGCGTTGCAGCCAATTCTCTAGGGCAGGGCGCGGACAATCTTCAGGAGCGCCGATTGTTGCGCGCAATGGCGAATCGGTGATCGTTGGTGCGGCAGTGCGTTCGCCGCAGCCTGCCAGCACGGTGACCAACAGCAATAAGGCGGCAAAACGAATGAGGTGCGCCATAAAAACTCCTCTTGCAGTGGGCTAGGACGCAACACGCTCAAAAACACTCAGGGACAGGGCAAAGCTCTGCGGCGCATCGCTGAGGTAGCCGCTGCCTGCCACCACAATCCAAGCGGCATCTTCGGCAAGGTAGAGCCGTGTGCCATGCGCCGAGTACATGCTGATTGTATCATTGATCTGGCGTACAAAGAGCGTACATTGTTCCGTTAGGCTATAGAGAATCAGGTTCTTTGAACGGCTGAGGGCAGCCACAAAAGGCTGTTGGCGGCTGGCAGCCAGCACCAAGAGTTGGTTGCCTGTGCCATGCTGCGCCACCTGCACCGCGCCTGCTTCTGTCAAATCCTCACTGGTATAGAAACGCAGCACGCCACCATCATCCACCACAAAATGGCGTTCATCGGGCAAGGTGGCAAGGCGCGGCGTGAAGGCGTCTGCCGTTTGCCATTCCGTCATCAGCTTCAAGCGTTTGCTGCGCTCATTGTCCATATCAGCGTGGTGCAGCCAAAACTCGGTATGGCTGTGGTGTTGCACGCGCCGCAGAAACAAACGCAATCTGCCTTCGGCGGCAAACGCCTGCTGCTGATCAATCTCTGGCAGCATAATCGGCACACTGTGCGCGCCGTTATGGTTGGGTAGATCAATCATTTCGGAGAGGTGCGCCATCTGTAGGCACAAGCGCCCTTCCGCCGTGATGCTCAAATAGTCCTCGTGCAGCCAGTCAGGGCTTATGTTGGGATAAAAATGCTTGCTGACTTGCCTAAACTGTGGTTGCAGCATACCCAATGATGCCTTCTTGCTTGGCGAATGGTGTGCTATGCCACCATTATAACGCAAGCGCCAACCTTAGCTCTGCATCGTTCCCAATTTCAGGGTCTGGTGTTGATCTGTGTGAGGGCGATCTTTGCGTTTGGATAAACGCCCTGCCAACAGCCCATCACCTGATTCACTGTGCTTGTCAGGCGATTAGGGCAGTGGTACAATGATCGATCAATGCACAGGAACAGAACGTTCAGTGTCGTGAGCGTGAAGTGAACGAACCATGCCACAGTCAGTAGATGTACGTCCATTTTTACCGCTAGATTTGCCGTTGGTGCATCGCCTCTCGCCAATGGGCATCAGCTTGGATTCGCTGACGACGCTCACCCGCGGCAATCACATGGTTGAAAATGCCGTGTGGGCAAGTGTACCGTTGGCTGATCTCGGCACGCCAACCTATGTGCTGCGCGTTGGTGAAGGTGGCTATGTGGCGCAGTTCCGCCACAAGGCAGGCGAGCAGCACGCGCACATCGTCTTTATTGCACCCTCGCTACATGCTGAGGGCGATGCAGACTCCTGGCTGCGCCTCATTGAAGCGATGATCGTGGCAGCCGGCAAGCGCGGTGCAGTCACACTGAATGCTGAGGTTGCCGAGTCGGACGCCAGCTTTGAGGTCATGCGGCAGGCAGGCTTTGCCGTCTATGCGCGGCAGACCATTTGGCGGCGCGATCCGCAGCCGCTGCCCGTCCGCACGCCTGAGTTGCTGCGCCCATCTTCTGAACGGGATGCGGTTGCCCTTCACAGCCTTTACCTAGAGAATGTGCCGCGCCTGCTGCGGCAAGCCTGCTCGCCGCCGGAGCTGCGCGGTGCGCTCGTCTTTGGGCGTGGCAGCCGCCTTGCCGCCTACATGACTGCCTATGAGGGTAAATGCGGCATTTACCTGAACGTGATTATGAATCCGAACGATTGCCAGCCACGTGCCGCTGATCTGTTAGCAGATGCGCTTAGCCATCTGCCGCGTGCCGACCGCCTGCCGATTTACATCAACGTGCGTCGCCATCAAGAATGGCTGACCAGCGCCCTAGAGCGCCTGCACTTTGTGCCGCAAGGCAATCAGGCATTTATGGTGCGCCATACGGCACGCCGCATAGAGCAAGCAGCGCGCAGCACGCAAACTGTTGACGGCGCTGTGTTGGCGATGCCACATCGCCACGAATTTTATTACCAACCGCAAGTTGAATTTGCCATCGAATGCGAGAAAGCGCTACCACTGGATGGAACGTCACATTACGGACGATCTTGAGAAGTTAAAGGCTGTTCTGCCGGATTACCTTGTTGATTCGCTTGAACAAATCGGACACATTGATGAGCTGGTCGAGGTCATCCTCGATTTAGGGCGTGTGCCAACGGCGCGCTATACCAACGGCGAGCGCGTTTTGGATAACCGTGAGGTGACCCACGACACCCTGCAATATGTTGTCACGCGCATTGGCACGTTCGACTCGGATAACCGTGCCGGCATTGAACGCACCCTGCACCGTATTTCTGCCATCCGCAACCGCCGCGCCGATATTGTCGGCTTGACTTGCCGCATTGGGCGCGCTGTCTACGGCACCATTGATATTATTCAGGACATCATCGAGTCGGGACAGAGCGTGCTGATTTTGGGCGCGCCCGGCGTTGGCAAAACGACGATGCTGCGCGAGGCTGCCCGCGTTCTGGCAGAGCATAAGCGCGTCATTATTGTGGATACAAGCAATGAGATCGGCGGCGATGGCGATGTGCCCCACCCTGCCGTTGGGCGCGCCCGCCGAATGCAAGTGCCGCAGCCTGCCTTACAGCACGAGGTGATGATCGAAGCCGTTGAAAACCACAACCCAGAGGTGATCATCATTGACGAGATCGGGCGCGAACTCGAAGCGATGGCGGCACGCACCATCGCAGAGCGCGGCGTGCAGCTCATCGGCACGGCACACGGACAAACGCTTGAGAACCTGCTGAACAATCCAACGCTCAGTGACCTGATCGGCGGCATTAAATCTGTGACGCTTTCAGACGAGGAAGCACGGCGGCGCGGCACACAAAAAACTGTGCTGGAGCGCGCTGCACCACCAACCTTTGATGTGCTGCTGGAACTTCAGACGCGCCACCGCTTGGTAGTCCATGAGGACGTGGCAGCCTCAGTGGATAGCCACTTGCGCGGACGGTCTGTGCCAGTTGAAGTGCGCTACCGTGCCGCCAACGGCGAGTTGGTTATCGAAATGCAGACGCTTGGCGGCACAGCCAATGACCGCAACGGCAATGCAGTCCACCCAAACGGTGGGCGCCGTCACAATGGCGGCTCGCCCAGCCCGATCACGCCGCCCGAACGCCCGATCCGCACCCAACGCACCGATTCCGAATCGGAACCCTTCACGCCGATTGCCAGCGCCAATCTTCAGCCGCTGCATGTGTATGCCTACGGCGTGGCGCGTAACCGCATGATCAGCTCGGCGCGGCGAATGCGCCTGCCGCTCATCATCGAAGAAGATTTAGGCAGCGCGCAGGTCATCGTCACCTTGAAAAACTACTATCGTCGCCGTCCCAAGTTGATCGTGGACGCCGAACGGCGTGGCACACCGATTTATGTCCTGCGTGCGAACACGGTCTCCCAAATGGAAGATTTGTTGGCAACGCTCTTTCATGTGGATGATGAAGAGGATGATCATGCGCCGAACGACGATCAGCCACCCGTCATCAGGCGCGGACGCTAAACGCCAGTGCCTACACTGACCGTAAACGATCAGACGCTCTACTACGAAATGCACGGCGCACCTGTTGGCGCGCCGCTTTTGCTGATGCACGGGTGGCTGCAAGTTGGGCGTGACCTTGCGCCACTGGCACACGCGCTTGCCGCTGAGGGCTACCGCGTCATTTTGCCTGATGTCAGTGGCTACGGGCGCAGCACACCACCTGGGCGCAGCTATCCACCTGATTTTTATCAGCGCGATGCAGCAGATATGGCAGCTTTGCTACGCGCTTTGCAGATCGATTCGGCGCACATTATGGGCTTTAGCGATGGTGGCGAGATTGCGCTGCTGCTTGGCTGCGATCACGGCGCGCTGTGTCGCTCTGTGGTTGCGTGGGGCGCGGTGGGCGCTTATTCCGCTGCGCTCGGCAGCTATGTGCAAAGCCTACCCATCATGCCCATTACGCCTGCCCTGCGCGCACGGCATCCTAATCAGCCTGTCGAGCGCTGGCAAGCCGATTGGTCGGCAGCCTTTGCGGCGATCGTCGCCAACGGGGGTGATCTCAGCCTGAGCCGCGCTCACCGGATAGCTTGCCCGCTTTTGCTAATGGTCGGCGATAATGATAAACTTAACCCTGTTGAGGATGTACGCCGCTATGTTGAGGCGGCAACACATCCTGCCTGCACACCAAAACGCTTCCATTGCTTTGAAAACATCGGCCACCCGATCCACGAAGAACGCATAGATGCCTTCCTTGCCGAAGTGCGGGCATTTCTGGGCGCCTGCCGCTGACTTAGCTTGGCACGGTGCCATTGAAAACGTTTTTGTGTGAGGAGGTTTCTATGAAGGCAATTCGCTATGCTATGTCCCTGTTGATTGTGCTTGGGATGTTGGCTGCGCCACATGCGCTTAGCGCGCAAGACGGTACGCCACCGCTTGATCCTGAGCGCCTGACTGTACAAGAAGTGCAGACCTTTGAGTTGCTGGCGGGACCGAGGGGTACAGGCGCTTTTCTGGCACCGAGCGGTGAGGTGTTTGCTCATCTTGATGGGCGAGACCCTATCTGTTTATACAGCAAAGCTGGTGTTCGGCAGAAATGCCTTGATCTGCCTAGTGAAGCAAGAAACCTGCATGTTGATAGTTTGCGTTGGTCACCTGATAGCACACACCTGATCTTTGCGCTGGACTTCCTCAGACTTTTAGGAAGTGCTGACCTATTCCTTGTGGACTTTACAAATGACAGGATTACCAACCTGACGGATGATGGCGTCGGACGTATTCCAATTTTTTCTTCGTCTGGCGACGCGCCAAAGGTCAAGACGAATATTGAACTCAGTCCAAAGTGGTTGGCTGCTGACCGTATTGCTTTCATCAACTACCCGTTCGATAACGGTGCAGGGAATGCATTTCAGCTCGGCGGTTCAGAGTTGGTCACCCTCACGCTGGGCGACGACAGCCGCACTGTGATTGGCACGCCATCAGAACCGAGCGGCATTCCAAACTACATCTTGGCCGTTAGCGCGGACGAACGCTACTTTGCCTACAACTTTCTGTTACCTGGTGATAATGCCAACAATGGGTTGTGGCTGCTGGATGCGGAAAGCGGTCTAAAGCGGCAGCTTTTCCGCGCCCGATTCGATTATCAGGTTCCAACGGAAATTGTCTTCTCATCAGATGGCAAATGGCTGCTGTGGGGCGATGGAACGTTGTTCTATGATCCATCGGCAAGTTCACCTGAGAACAGTTCTTGGCGTGTTGTATCTGTTGAGGGTGGCACGCCAACATTGATCGATCCTGAGCGCTTGGTAATCGCCGCCGGCTGGCTGCCAAACAGTTCAGCCTTGCTCTACCTTGTAAGAGATATTAAAAATCGAGAGAACTCGGGTTTGTATATCACAAGCGAGGCAGGGCAACCGGGACGGCAACTTTTGGCGGGTGAGTTCATCCTTCCAACTGCAAATCAGCAGCAGGCACTTTTCATCTCAGCGCAAAATAGTCTGCTAGTGACTGTGATCGGTAGACCTGATACGCGCCTCATCACGCTAGGCGTTGAATAGCACTGGGTTAGGGGCAGTCACGGCTGCCTCTAACCACACAGAAAGGCTTCTGTGGCAAGCGCTTAGCGCAGCATTGTGCGCCTTGCCGAATACCATCCTTTGTGTGGATGTCCCTCAAATGCTATCATAGTGCCATGTCTGAATATATTTCACTTGATCCTGAATACAGCGTCGATCCCGATATTGTCAGCCTGATCACCAACCTCGATTTGGCACCAGATGGCGCTGAGTCCTACCCTGACCGCGCAGCAGGCGAAGTTGGTTCTCCGTTGGCGCAGTTCCTTTTCCAGATTGAAGGCTTGCTGGCGCTTGAGATCGAAGCCAACCACCTGACCGTTCGCCGTGATCCCGATGTTGAATGGCACGCCCTGATTGATGAAATCGCCGAAGCACTAAAGGAGTTTTTCCTATAATGAAGCGTGAATATGTCCGCTGGTACAGCCCAATCCTCAACCGCGAGATGGAGATGCTCATCTTTGGGCATGGCGGTGCGCGTGTGATCGGCTTCCCAACCTCCAAAGGGCGCTTTTACGAGCTAGAAGATTTTGGCATGGTCGGCGCGCTTGCAGATCATTTCGAGAATGGTTGGCTGCAAATGTTCTGTGTGGAAGCCATTGACTGGGAGCATTGGTATGCCTTCTGGGCGCATCCCGGCGGGCGCGCCTACCGTTACGCGCAGTATGACGGCTATCTCTATAACGAAGTGTTGCCCTTCACGCGCCATGTGAACGCCAACCCATTTTTGATCACGCTTGGCGCAAGTTTTGGCGCTTACCACGCCATGAATTTCGGCTTGAAGCACCCAGATGCCGTCAACCGTGTGCTAGGGATGAGCGGACTCTACGACATTCGCATGATGACCGGCGGCTACAGCGACGAAAACGTCTATCTGAACAATCCGATGCAGTTCATTGAAGGCGAACACGACGGCTGGCGGTTAGAGGCACTGCGCCGCATGGATATTATCATGGCAACGGGCAAGGATGATCGTCTGATTGGTAGTGCGCGTGCGCTCTCCGGCGCGTTGTGGAATAAGGGCATCGGCAACGCGCTGCGTGAGTGGGACGGTTGGTCGCACGATTGGCAGTATTGGTTCAAGATGGCGCGCTTGTACATCGGCGGACATGATTAGTGCGCGTCCTTTTGCTGTTCTTGGATGGCATTGGGCTTGGCGCTGATGATCCAAGCCTGAACCCTTTTGCGGCAGCACAGCTACCGACCCTGACTGAACTCAGTGGTGGTTACAAGTGGCTGCACAGCACGCCGCGCCTCAGCTCCGAACGCGCCACGTTCATCCCAACCGATGCACAGCTTGGCGTCCCAGGCAGACCGCAGAGCGCTACAGGGCAGGCAGCCATCCTAACAGGGCGCAACGTGCCAGCCGAAATCGGTGAACACTACGGACCGCACCCTAATGACGCCATTCGCGCCATACTTGCCGAAGGCAACCTCTACACCCATTTGGCAGCGCGTGGCAAGCACAGCATTCGCCTCGATGCCCATCCGCCGCACTACCTCGCCGAAATTGAGCGCGGCAAGCGCCTGCGAACTGCCATGCAGCACGCCGCCTACGTTGCCGATGTGCCGCTGACCACACTGGCAGACCTGCGGGCAAACCGTGCGCTCAGCGCTGATTTTTTGGGGGATGGCTGGCGTGATGTCCTCCATATCCCTGATGTGCCAGTCCATACGCCGCAGGCAGCCGGTGCGCTGCTGGCAACCTTAGCCAAACAGCACGATTTCAGCCTGTTCTCAACGTGGATCACGGATGAGATCGGACATCACCGCGATTTGGCGCGTGGTATTGCCTTCCTCGAACGCTTTGATGCCGTTATGGCGGGCTTGTTGGAAGCGTGGGACGACTCCGAAGGCGTGATTGTGATCACCAGCGATCACGGCAACCTAGAAGATGTTTCGCACCGCAAGCACACCGAAAACGCTGTGCCAACCGTGCTGATCGGTGCAGGGCGTCACCAAATCGCCGACCAGATCAGCGCGCTGACCGATCTCACGCCTGCCTTGCTCAGGCTCTTTGGCTAAGGCGCTGTTTTGCGGAAAATGTGATAATTTTCACAACACCAGCCGCGCCGTTTGCGTAAATGCCTGTTAGGTATGCAGCGTGGCACGAGAAAGGTTGTGTGGCACATGACCGCGCCCGTTTCTTCCGAAATCAGCCCTGATGTGGTGCAGGATGGCTTGGCAATCTACTGCATTGGCAGCGGTGCCCCTATGCTGCTGATGCCGGGACCGCACCGTTTCCAGATACCCGGCGATGGCAGCGCCCGTCCGTTGATTGAAGGCTTGCAAGCGTTAGGACGGCAGGTTATCTCGTTTGATCCGCCTGCATCAGGGCATTCGGCGCGCCCTGCCCATCTTTCTATGGCGGAGATGCACGATTGTACCAACGAGGCATTGTCAGTTCTCGGACTCTCTGCGCCAATTGATGCGTTTGGGCATAGCATGGGTGGGCTTACCTTGCTTGCCTACGCCATTGAGCATCCAGCGCGTGTGCGGCGGTTGGTGTTGGTAGGCACGGGCAGCGGTGGGCGCGCCTACATGAAGACCATGGGCAGCATTGCCAACTACAGGCATCCTCAATTTATCCCAATGGTTTTACGGGCAGCGCTGCACACGCTCTTGCAGCGGCGCGCAACTGAGGCACTGCTTAATAACTTCATCAGCCGCTGTTCGTTCTACAACAAGCACCTTGCCGATTTAGACCCGATCAGCCTGCGCGACTGGCTGCGCCCCAGCCAAGGGCATACCGATTGGCATCGGATTGCGCGCCGCCTAGACTATGCAGCACGCCTCCCTGAGATTGCTGCGCCAACGCTGGTGCTGTGCGGTCGGCATGATCCGCAGTTTCCGCCCGCCGCTTCACAGGAATTGGCAGATGGCATTCAAAGCGCGCACCTGATTTGGTTTGAAAAGAGTGGGCATTTTCCATTCATCGAGGAATCAGAGGCATTTTGGCGCACCGTCGCGGATTTCCTCGATTTGCCACACCAATCCCGATGATCGGCGCAGTCCCTTTGCGATGCAAGTCACCGCGCACAGATTAGCCACGCCGCGCTATTAGCGGTGCAACTTGCCCTAAGAACTGCTTGGTGAAGCCGCGTTTCAGATCAGCAAGCTGCTGTGCGGCGGCATGGTACATTGATGGAAAATCTGCCAGATCATCAGCCACATAGCGCAGTGCGGCGGCTGGGCTATGCTTGCCTGCATCGCTTGAAAGCCGCCGCAAAATGCCCGTCGCACCGATCTTATCGAGTTTATCAGCATCGTGCAGAAGACGACGAAACGGATCGCGCTGTAGGCTTTTTTTCGCAATGGCATCCGCAATGCGCTCAATGACGTTCGACGCAAACTTCGGAGCATGCCGATAGAGCAGTTGGCGCGCAGCAAGGGCGCCGATCAACGCATGGGATGCACCTGTTTTCACCTCATCCAGCTTGCCAATATCGTGCAGGGTTGCTAGCAAGAAGGCTTGTTCGTCGCTGATCGTTGCCTCATCTGCCAGCCGCAGGGCGTTGCCGATCACGCGCAAGGTGTGCGCCCACAAATTCTGCCATGCCAAGCCACTGCCCATCAAATGAAGCTGAACACGATCCAAGACGGTTTGGCACAAGGCGCTTGGTACGCTGAACGGCTGCCACTCCTGCTGGAGTTGTGCGCCGAAGGCACGGTTGGCGGCGCGCTGGGTGCCAAGATAGTCGCACCAATCAGCGGCACTGAACAATAGCGCACTTTCGGCGTTGGTCATCTGTGCGATCAGGTAGGTGTGTTCGGTCTGTTGGGTGAGCATTCTGTGACCCATTCAAAAAAGCGTTAGCTGCGAAAGATCAGTGGTGGGTGGTTGTTCAACGGCATCCCAGAGCAGCGGCGGCAAGCCTGCCTGAGCGCGCACACGCGCATACAAGTCACGGGCAAGGGCGGGCGAGTTTTCTTCGCGTGGGCAGTGGGCAAAGAAATAGACGTGCCGCCCTTCTGCCAACCATGCCGTGATGGTTGCTGACCAAAAGTTGAGATATGGCGTGTTTTCTTCAGGGATAGGGCTGCCGATGTAGCGCACCAAGACGAAGGGCTGCGTCGCCTCAGCATAAAGCGGCACGGCAGGCTTTTTCTCTTGCCCAAGCAGTGCCTCTGGTGCGCTGCTGGCATAGATTGGGCGGCTATCAAAGGCGATGCGCGCCGCGCCGTATTCTGCCAGCAGATCGGCAAGATACGCGCTGTTCTCAGGTGTGAACCAATCCTTATGGCGCACCTCAACCGTGATTGCCAAATCGCTTGGCAGGCTGCCGAGGTAGTCGGACAGCACGCGGCGCTTGTTTGGGCTAAAGCTGGGTGGCAGTTGCAGCATCAGCGGTGCAAGGCGTTCGCCTAAGGCGCGCATCACACCTAGAAAGGTGGCAGTTTGGGCGCGTACATCGTGGAGATGTGCTGTATGTGTAATGGCACGCGGAAATTTTGGGCAGAAGCGGAATGTGGCAGGTGTTTCGGCAGCCCAGCGCTGTACGGCTGCCAGCGGCGGCACCGCGTAAAAGGTACTGTTGACCTCAACAGCGGTCAGGCGCTTAGCGTAGGCGCTTAGGCGCGCCTCTTTGGGCAGTGCGTGCGGATAAAACGTTCCCGCCCAACCATCATACGCCCAAACCGCACAGCCCACATACAGCACGATGATCACCTCAGCTTATGGATACCGACTAAGTATACCGCATGGCAAAAGCATCCTCAAAGGGCTGTGATCTTCACCACTCCCGATAAGATACAGCCTTGACGCACGCGCTGCCCTGTGTTACGATTAGCAAGGTTAGTCCTACGCACGCCCCTATCGTCTAGCGGTCTAGGACGCGGCCCTTTCAAGGCTGAAACCGGGGTTCGAGTCCCCGTAGGGGCATCTAAACGCCGCGCCACTGCGCCCAACGCAGCAAGGTGCGGCGTTTTCGTATTGCCCCGCCACAAGCGCGGCATCAACCCGTTAAATGACACAATAGGTGAATATCCACGCATGACGCAGCCCATTCAACTGATTGCCATTGACCTTGACGGCACCCTGCTTGATAGCCAACACCGCCTGACCGAACGCACCAAAGCCGCCGTTTGGCGCGCCGCCGCACACGGACTCCACGTGGTGATTGCCACCGGCAGACCGCGCTTTAGCGGCTACACCTACGCAGAGCAGCTCGGTTTGAAAACGCCCGGCGTCTACCTGCAAGGGCTGACGGTCTATGATGGTGAGGGCAACCTGCTGCACGAGATCACCATGCAGCCCGAAACTGCACGCCGCATTTTGGGCTATGCTGAACAACATGATCTCGCCGTGATGGTCTATAATCATCAGCGCAAAGTGACCGCCCGCCGCCTTGCTGAGCGTACCAAACTGCTTGCCCATTACGGCGAACCAACGCCTGATTATGTGGATGACCTGCTTAGCCTGCCCGATAGCATGAACATCAGCAAGATGGTTTTTGTGGAGAGCCTCGCAACGTCCGACGCGGTACGGCACGCCCTACAAGCACATGTTGGCGATCTGGCAAGCGTGTTCCTCTCGCAGCCCGACTTTGTGGAAGCACTGCCGCCAAACGCCTCTAAGGGTGCGGGCGTGGCGTGGTTGATCAACAGCTTGGGCGTGCCGCCGGGGGCAGTGTTGGCGCTTGGTGATGGTGAGAATGATATTGAGATGGTGCAGATGGCGGGCATCGGCGTGGCGATGGGCAACGCCACACCGCACCTGAAGGCAGTTGCCGATTATGTTACGCTCAGCAATGATGAAGATGGCGTTGCCGCTGCCATTGAGCGCTTTGTGTTTGGCGAAGGCGCATAAGGTGGAAAAAACACAGGCTGCCAAATGCTCAGCAGCCTGTGGGTGCGCCTAGCTCTCAATGATCTCGACGCGCTCTAGAGTATCGCCTGGATTGCGATCTCGCATTGGATCGCGCTCACGAATGCTGAGTAAGACAGCCAGACTCTCGGCATCGGCAACCTTGCCGAAAACAGCGTGCTTGCCATCAAGGTGCGGCGTTGGCACATGCGTGATGAAGAACTGGCTACCGTTCGTATCGCGCCCTGCGTTCGCCATGCTCAGGATGCCAGGCGAATCGTGGCGCAGTTGCAGCGCGCCGCGCTCATCTGCCCAACGGTAGCCGGGTCCGCCCGTGCCAGTGCCGGTTGGGTCGCCGCCTTGTGCCATAAAATTCTTGATGACGCGATGAAAGGTCGTGCCATCGTAGAAGCCTTCACGGGCAAGGAACACAAAGTTGTTGACCGTGATCGGCGCTTGATCGGCAAACAGCGTCACCGTGATCGCGCCTCTGGAGGTGTGAAAGATAGCGGTGTAGTGCTTCTTGAGGTCAATCGTCATCTCAGGTGCGCTGTTATATTGCTTGGACATACAGTTACTCCATATCCTCTGAAAGGTGCCTTGTAAAAGGCGCTTAAGCAGATTATAGCCCAAAATGCCAAATGCCTACTTTAGGCTGCATAGTTCACATAAATCGGCTACAATTGCGCGCAGAAAGGCAGTTTTCCACGATGAGATTTTCAGCATGAGATACCGCCCACGTTGGACATTGCTCACCTTTGGCGCGCTGATCGTGATCGCGCTCTTTACCTTTCCGACTTGGCGTGGCCTGTTCACCCGCCCCGTTGAAAGCGTTCCTTTCCCATTGACCAGCGCTGAACGCCGTGAACTGTTGGTGCGAATGCCCAACCGCGAAATGGCAGCCACCCTCTACTTTTCCAGCCTGACCGCTCAACCTGTGCCAACTGAGCAACAGCCCGTGGATGTGCCGCCGGATGCCCAAATTATCCAGACCGCCAGCTTTCAAGGCATAGATGCGCTCCTCAGCGTGCGCGGCAGCGTCACCTTTTACCGCCTAATTGATGACAGCGTGCTGCTGCGCTTTGACGATTTCGAGGTCACCAATGCACCCTTGCTGACGATCTACCTCTCCAGCAGCGAAGCACCACAAACCGTGCAAGAGTTAGGCGGCATTGTGCCGGAGTTCTCAGTTGGCGATCTACGCGGCAGCCTTGGCAGCCAGCAATTCAATATCCCGCGTGAACTGCGCCTAGAGCGCTACCGCAGCGTGGTGATCGTCAGCGAATCCCTGCAAATGATCTTCGGAATCGCCCGTTTGCGCTAGGCTTAGCCGAGCAGCGCGCCTATATCGCCGTTGGTCTCCGCCAAGCGTGCGCGTGCTGCCTCTGGTGTAAGATTCAGGCGCGCTGCCACAATTGCCGTCTTCATTTCGCCATCAGACGCGCTCAGCATTGCGCGTGCCTGTGCCAAGTCCAGGTGCGCGGCTTCCGCCACGATCACGGCGGCGCGCTCTCGCAGCTTGAGGTTGGCAGCACGCATATCGGTCATCAGGTTTTCGTAGATGCGCCCGACGCGCAGCATCACGCCTGTCGAGAGCATGTTCAGGGCAAGTTTTTGCGCTGTGCCTGCCTTCAGCCGCGTTGATCCCATCAGTGCTTCTGCACCTGTTGGGATGCAGATCGGATGTTCCGCACGTTCCGCAATGGGCGAATCCACCACATTGACGATGCAGCCCGTCAGCGCGCCACGCTTGTTGGCTGCCTCCAGCGCGCCGATCACAAAGGGCGTGCCGCCACTCGCTGCGATGCCGATCACCGTATCCCGTGCGCCAATGTTCAGTGCTGCCATCGCCGCCGCGCCACCTTCGGCATCATCTTCCGCGCCTTCCACCGCTTGTGTAAAAGCAGCCTCGCCACCTGCCAACACAGCAACAACCTGCTCCGCCGTCGTGCTGAAGGTTGGAATGCATTCAGCAGCATCCAGCACGGCAAGCCGCCCTGAGGTGCCAGCACCCACGTAGATCAGGCGTCCGCCCTGCTTAAAGCGCGCCGCCGCTGCCTCAATTAGGGCGGCAAGGTTAGGCAAAAGTGGTTGCATCAGGTGCGGAATGCGCCCATCTTCAATGTTCATGGCAGTCAGAAAGTCCAGCGTTGGACGGCGATGCCCGTTATAAGTCAGCAGGTGGCGGCGCTCAGTGGCACGGCGCGGTGGGAGGGTGCCTGCTGGCGCAGCGGATTGCGGCATTGGGAACGCCACGCCTTGCGCCGCCATGCTCATCATTGCCGCACCGCTTTGCGCGCTATATTCAGCATGAACAACATAGGCACGGGGATACAAGCTTTGCAGGATTTCCGCGAAAAGGTGGCGCATAATTGGCGCACGGGTTAACAGGCTGCCCGACCGCACAACGGGAAAAGGCTGGTCGCCAAAGTTGAGGCGTTTCGCAACGGTTGCCGTTGCCTCTACCAGCGCTTGGGCAGCGTCGCTCATAATGCGTATCGCCATGAGATCGCCCGCCTCTGCGGCGTAAACGACATCGGCGGCAAGCGCGGCAACATCGTTCACACGGCGCTCAGGCGCATACAGCCAACTGACCAGATCGGGAATGGCTGCCAAGCCAAGTTTGGCAAGCACTGCGGCACCAAGCGCCGACTCCTCACCGCGATCATAAGCGCTAAAGAGCGCCTGCAAGGCATCTCGTGCGATCACATAGCCACTACCGCGATCCACATAGTGTCCCCAGCCGCCGGCGCGCCCGCGCTGCCCTTGCCCGTTCACGCCGAGCGCGATCATACCCGTGCCGCTGATGGTCACAATGCCGAAGGCACGCCCTGAAGCAGCGTACAGGACTGGCACGGCGTCGTTATCCAGCACCACAGGCACGTTGGGAAAGAGTGCTGCGAACAGTTCGTTAAAGCGCGCATGGTCAGCAGGGCGATCTAAGCCTGCCAGCCCGGCGCCGATGCCGCTGAGATCGCTCAAACGCAGGTTGGCAGCCTGCAAAACTGCCGATACACCCTCTTGCAGGGCAGTCCGCGCCGCTTCTAGCCCAACGATGTTCGGATTGCCGCTGCCGCTTTCGGCGCTGCTCAGAAGGGTTAAGTTGGCGTCCACAAGGGCGAATTTGGTGCTTGTGCCGCCGCCGTCAATACCGATGAAATAAGGCATGGTTACTCGCTTTGGGTAGGTGGAGTCTCCGCTAAGGCAAGGCGTGCCGCGTGTGCCAGCAATTCGCCGCCAATACGCGCCGCCTCATGAACATTTTGGACATCCTCAATCAAGACTGCGGCTGCCAACGACCGTCCGTCGGGCAGTTCCACAAAGCCGATCAGCCAGCCGTTTTGCCCTTCACCTGAAAAGGCGAGGCTAGCGTGCGCGTAGAGGGTTGCCTCTGGCGGCAAATTAGGCACGTTGGCGGCACGTGCACTGCCGTTCAGGGCGGCCTCTCGCATGGCGGCGCGGATGCGCTCTGCCGATTCGCGGGTGGTAGCGGCGCGTTCTAAGAATGTGCGCTGGATCGGCTCCCACCTTTCGGCATTGGGTGCGCGCAGCGCATCGGCAATATAGGGTGTAATCAGGTTGCCATAGTTGGCAATACCACCCGCCACGACTGCCATTTGCAGCGGCGTGACGGTCAGATCAGCTTGCCCTGCGCCTGCCAAACGGCGCTCATCTGCGGCATTCAATTCGCCCAGCGGTGTTGCAGGGCGCGCTGCCGCGACGGGATAACCGCTCAGCAACGGCGCACCCAACAAGCCAAAGGCAGCGATCTTCTCCTGCACCTCGGCGGGATAGCTCTCGGCGAACTCGGCAAAGAGCGGCGGACAACCGCGCACGAAAGCAGTCTGCAAGGAGTCAATCGGTGCGCCAACCTCTAGGGCGCAGCGTAGCGTCAGGTTATTCAGGCGCAGCGGCACAGCCGCCGTGCCAAAGTCTTGCGGCTGAAGGGCAGGATTCGCCAGCAATGCGGAATAAATCACCGCTTGCAGCGCACCGCCGGGCTGATAAATGCCCTGCAAAGCGCGGTTGACCAATGGCGCAGCAGGATCGTTTCGCAGCCTTTCCCAGTCAGCGTCTAGCGTATTCGGATCATAAAGCGGCGTGCTAAAGAGCGCCCACACAGCGCCGCTTGGCACTTCCAACACGATTGCCGCGCCGCGCCGCTCACCGAAGGCTGTGGTTGCCACTTGCTGCAAGCGCGCATCAATCGTCAGGCGCAGATCATCGCCCAACGGTGGACGATTCAGCGCCTCACCCAACGCTGCTGCCCAAACATCGGTGCGCGCTGCGCCACGCAAAGCGCGATCAAAGGCAAATTCCGCGCCGCTGCTGCCGTAGATCAAGCTGTAGTAGCCCGTGGCGCTGAAGGTAGAAGATTGTGGATAAACGCGCCGATGTGCCATCCTGCCTGAAGGCAGGCGTACCGTTGGCTCCGAACGCGCTAGCACCACCGCGTTCCGATCAAAAATGCCGCCGCGCACAATGGCGCGCTCATCTTCCAAGCGGCGCGGATTGTCCTCTCGCGCACGCAGATCGTCACGGGCAACCACGCTCCAATAGGTTAGGCTGATCGCCACAATCAGGAAGGCGATCAGGCTGCCAACTGCCACATTCCGAATGCGCCCACTCATGGCGCTGCCCTCAAGGTTGCCTGCGCTGTGCAAGCCGCCGCCGCCAGCAGGCTGAGCGTCCCATCGCTCGCCAACAGCGCAGCATAGGCACCGTCAGCGCGCCACGCAGCAGCCACCAGAGGCAGCACAAGGGCGCTCTCGCCGTTTGGCGCGCCTTCCGCAAAGCAGAGCAAGCGGCTGCCAAGCGCCACCACTGCCTGATCACCACGCAAACTCCATACGGCAAGTGCAGCGGACTCGCCTTCCGTGAAGGGCAGATACAGCGGCTTGTAGGCATCGGTGCGCGGCTGCCAGACGAACACATCAAACGGCGTCCCAATGCCAAGCTGTGAGCCGGGCAAACTTTGCAGGTTGAACGGTGCGCGCATTTCGGCGCTATACCGCTCGACAAGCGCACCCGCTTGATTGTGCAGCGCGAGGTAGCCCTGCTCATAAGTGCCGCGTTGCGCGCCGCCAACCGCAATCAGATCGCCGTGCCACGCCAACGTGGTGATGATGCCTTCGCTCGCCCACGTTTGCTCAAGCGCCAACGGCTGCACTGCCCACACCGAGAGCGAGTCGCGGTCGGCGGCGGCGATATGCGCGCCCTCAGCCTGCCATGCAAGGGCGCGAATTGGCGCGCTGTGCGCCTGCGCCTGCTGGCGCACCAGATCGGCTAGAGTCCACAGGAACAAGCGCCCTTCAACATCGCCCGCGGCGAGTGCCTCGCCGTGTGGCTGCCATGCTAAGGCGCTCAGCGCTGCGCCTTCGCCGCTGAGCGTCGTTTGGAGTTCCCATGCATCCAAATCGGCGGAGAGGCTATAGAGCAGCACCTGATCAGCGTTGGTCAGGGCGATCAGGTCAGCCGTCGGACTCCATGCCAGCAGCGGACGCACCGTCGCTTGGGCGCGGCTAATCGGTGCGGCAAGGCTGAGCAGCAGGGCGCCGATCAGCGTGAGGCTAATCCATCTCATAGCCGCCATCAATGTTAAGGGCTTGCCCTGTTAGATAGTCGGATTCGGGCGCGCACAGGAAGGCAACCACCTCTGCCACATCTTGGCAGGTGGCAGGACGGCGTAACGGCACCTTTTCATCCACGCGCTGTTGCAGCCAGGCGCCTTTGGGCAAGCCACGCCGCTGCTGCCCTTCGGTTAGGTCAATATAGTCCCACATAGGTGTTTCCACCAAGCCGGGACAAACAGCATTCACATTGATGTTATAAGGTGCAAGGCGCAGCGCAGCGCTTTGCGTGATGCTGATGACTGTCGCCTTCGAGGCAGCGTACTGCGGCGCGTTCGGCCTGCCGCGCCTACCCGTCACAGAAGAGAGGTTCACAATCTTGCCGAAACTGCGCGGCGCACGCCCTGCTGCCCTTATTTCTTCTGGCACTTGGGCGATCATCTGGCGCGCTACCGTTTGTAGAGTAAAAAATAAGCCTTCGACGTTGGTGTGCATCAGCCAGCGCCATTGCTCAGGTGTGATGTCCATCAAGTCCACGCGCTCATTGACGCCAGCGTTATTGATCAGGATATCAATCCGTCCGAACTGCGCGGCAGAGTCAGCCACCATCGCCTGCACTGCCACGTGATCGCCCACATCCAGCACGTAGGTGCGCGCCTGCACACCCAATGCCGACACTTTTTGGGCAGTGCGTTCAGCGGTCTCGCGGTTAATTTCGGCAATGATGATGTGCGCACCATGTTGGGCAAGGTGCAGCGCAATTGCCTCGCCAATGCCTTGCCCAGCACCGGTCACAATGGCGATTTTGTCTTGAAAGCGTTTGGTCATTGGGTGTGCTGATACCAATTCTAGTAGTCCGCCTCTATCTCATCCGAACTAGAGGATTCAGAGTCATCAATGCGTAGCCATGTGCGCCCAACCTGAAACAACGCATTGGGCTTGATCTCATGGCGCTGTTCCGGCTCTAATTTTTCGCGGCGGATGCCCAAGAAGGTATGGTTGCGGCTCTTTTTATCCACAAGGAAGAAGCGATCTGCCTGTGGATCGTAGATTACATGGGCATGAATACGCGAAACCTGCTGATCATGCGAAATAGAGATGTCCAAGCCGTTGTTGCGCCCAATGACGATGGTTAATTCACTGCCATCGCTTGGCACTTCCCATATCAATGTTTTGCCGTCAAGCGGTCCGCTCATAAAGGTGATCGAGACAGTCGGGCGAGTCATAGGTGTATCGCGACTCCACAGGTAGCTTATTGGCTGAGTTTGCGGCGTGCCTCTTTACGCTTCAGCTCTGCCTTAGCGTGCTTCGGCTTAAGGACAAGGACACGGTTCAAAGCGCGGATTGCCTCTGAATAATTGCCGCTTTCGATCAGCATTTCGCCATAATTGTACCAGAACCAAGCGTTTTCAGGGTGCAGATCAGTGGCACGCTTCAGGGCGCCCAGTGCTTCTGCGTGCTTGCCAAGCGCAGCAAATGCCAGTCCTTCGCCTGCCCACGCACTGGGCAGATCAGGGGCAAGCGTGCGCGCTTGGGCGTATGCCTCCAGCGCCTCGGTGTAGCGGTACAAACGGCGCAGCACCGCACCTTTTTGCACCCACAAGCGCGCTATCCGGTGCGGATCGCCAATGGCAGCAGCCAAACCTTCTTCGCAGATATGCAGGGCTTCCACAGGTTTGCCCAAACGCAGCAGCAGTGAGAGCAGATTCAGGCGATACCAAACCACATGCGGCGCGTGTTCAACTGCTTGTTCATAGGCTGCCAGCGCTTCATCTAACAGCGACGCATCAGCGTGTATACTGCTCAGGCGCTCTGAGAGAATGCCGCGCCCATTGTGCGCCCAAGCATACTTGGGATTGAGCGCCAGTGCCTGCCCGTAGGCGTGCAGTGCCTCATCAAAGCGTTTTAGGCGACGCAGAATGGCAGCCCGCAGCGCAAACGCCTCAGCCGTTTCGGATGTCTCCAATAGACTGAGTGCTTCATCCGCCTGCCCTGCCTTTGCCAAGAGTTCGGCAAGCTGTGTGCGATACCACGCCTGAGCAGGATTCAAAGCAAGCGCACGCCGCCAACTGCTGATGGCATCTTCAGTGCGTTGCAACGCACACAGCGCGATGGCGCGTTTTGCCCATGCCCACGCCAAATCATCCTGCTTGCTCAGAACGCGCTCAAAGGTGGCGAGTGCGTTTTCAGCATCACCACACTTTAGGTAGGTATTGCCAAGCCGCAGTATCACATTTGGATCGTCAGGGCGTGCAGCAAGGACAGCCTGCAAGGCGCTGATCGCCTCTGTGTGCCGATTCTGTGCCAGCAGCACAAGGCTTTTGCCCTCAAGGGCAGCCAAGTGATTAGGCTGCTTTGCCAAGATTTGCCCGTAGGCGTGCAGTGCCTCATCATAGCGCTGATGGTGAAAAAAGGCGCGTCCCAAACGCAGCCATACGCCCTTATAATCAGGGCGCAGGCGCTTTGCCTGTTCAAGGGCTGAAAGCGCTTCGGGCAGGTTGCCGCTGGTAAGGTAGGCATCGGCAAGGCGCAGCCACGCCGAAACATCGCTTGGAAGCAGGCGAGAGGCGCGCAAAAAGGTGCTGATGGCGTCCGTGCTGCGCTTCAGCGCGTTGAGCGCCTCACCACGCCCTAGCAATGCCTCGCCCAATTCATTGTCAAGCTGAATGGCACGGTCAAAGGCTGCCAAAGCTGCCTTTGGTTGGTGCAGCCGCAGCAGAATGCGTCCATGCAGCACATGGCTTAGCGCATGATCAGGATCAATGGCAAGGACTGCCTGAATATGGGCGAGTGCCTCTTGCGCTTGCCCAAGGCTCAGCAGCAGGCGCGCATGGTTATGATCTGCCCAAATATCGCGCGGATTTAGGAAAGTTGCCCGACTGTAAGCCGCTTGTGCCGCCTCATGCTGACCCAAGCGCTCCAGCACAATGCCCTTGTTATACCATGCCCACGCAAAGCCGGGCTGAATCTGCAAGGCGCGATCAAAGGCGGCAAGCGCTTCAGGGTAGCGCTTGAGCAGGCGCAGCACACGCGCTTTCCGCGCCCAAATCCATGCCGAGTTCGGATCGAGCGCCAACGCCTGATCATAGATCGGCAGCGCATCCGCTGGGCGCTTGAGTTCGGTTAGGCTGTACGCCTTATCCATGAGTTCTTCACGCTGCAAGGCAGCAGGATTACTCTCTAGCTGCGGCGGCGTGCCAACCAGCGCCTCATAGCAGGCGGCAAGTTCGGTGCGGAGCGCCTGCCACGTCTGTGGGCGCGCCTCACGGTCTAGGCGAAGACAGCGCAGCACCACATCGCACAAATCGGCGGGTAGTTGATCCCTAAGCTGTGGTGGAAAGTGAATGGGGCGTTTGTGCATCTCGCGCAGTGTTGGAATGCCTGCCGCGCCACTGAACAGGCGAATGCCGGTCAGCATCTCGTAGAGGATGACGCCAAAGGCGAAAATATCGGCGCGGGCATCCAATGGCTGCAAGCGCGGCGTGTATTGCTCTGGTGCCATGTAGAGCAACGTCCCCATGACTTTGCCCGGCTGCGTTAGGCGTGCATCGGCAACCTGTTTCAGCATTTCAGGCGTCAGGCGCGGCATCTCTTGGGATTCAGTGCTGCTATCGAGGGCGCGCCCAAGCCCGAAATCGGTCACTTTGGCGGCTGCATCGTGCCGCACGAGGATGTTGGCAGGTTTCAAATCGCGGTGGACGAAGCCCTCTTTTTTGCTGACGGCGTGCAGCATTCCGCTGCAAATGCCAAGCGCAATCTCTAGGCTAAGCTGCGTAGTCAGGCGCTTATGTTTGATCCAACCACGCAGATCGCTGCCCAAATCTTCCGCGCCGCCCACATATTCCAAGATGATGTGTGGGCGTTCACGCAGGCGGCTCTTACCGAAGGAATCCACTTTATGGGCGCGCACAATATTCGGGTGCTTATCCATCTCTACCCACAAGCGCGCCTCGTTCTCGAAGCGTTGCTTGGCAGTTTCATCGCTCAGGTAGCGCGCTTGGAAGGTCTTGAGGGCAACCAGGGTCTCGGTCTGTTCATCAAGGCAGACGTAAATGATGCCCATGCCGCCGCTGAGGATGTTTCGCACGCGGTAGCGCTCACCGATTAGCTCGCCATTCTGAAAATCTTCGCCGTTGGTAGAACGCTCTGGGATGAAGGCGGGCAGATCGCTGATCTTATCCTCAGAGCGCGGCGCGGCGGTTAGGCTGCTGTGGCTGGCGGAAGCATCCGACGTATCGACTTGGGTGGTGGAGTCGTCCTCTGTGCCAGAGTTATCACTAGCAGGATCGTTAATCAGTCCTTCAGCAGGGCTTTCCAGCCAGCGCGGCACGTCCTCAGCGAGTGTTTGCGGCCCTGGCGGCACGGCAGCGCGCAAGGCGGCGGCGTACCAATTGGTCAGTTCAAGGGCAGCGGCGCGTGTATCATCGCTCAGCCGATCTATGGGCATTTCGGCAACTGCCCACAACGCCACCGCGATGTTGTGGGCGCTGGGCGTGCTGTGTGCGCTGTTGACTGCCCACGCCGCAAAGTTCGCCTGAGCAAGGGTTGCCAGTGCCTGATCAGCAGGCGTTTTGGCAAGCCGAACAGCGCGCTTATAGGCGTTCAGCGCTTTTGCCACATAAAGGATGACCAGCCGTTCGCCTTCAAGGGCGCGCTGCGCGCATAGATCGCCCAGTGTGAAGTAATCAGCGGCGTGTGGTGGTGTGCGGCGCAGTGCCAGGCGCCCTAAGCGTTGGATGGCAGGATTAGGATCTGTGGCGAATAAATCGGTAGCCTCTTCTGGGTGTGCTATGGCGAGCAAACGCTGTTCTTCTTCCGCAGAAAGGCTGATTGGCTTCAGCCCAATCTGTGGGACAGGCATGATGTGGCTGCTCATGGTCAGTTATTATGCCTCATGGGTGGCGGTGTGTGGCTGAACAGTGAAGGTAAGCTGCCTTTGATCGGCTGTGACGCCAACGCTGATCACGCTCTGCGGCGGATAGTCACGCTCTAGAAGCTGTCCGCTCAACGGGCGTGTTAGCAGGCGGTCTATTGCCTGCCGCAGCGGGCGCGCACCATTGATCGGATCGTAGCCGCGTTGCAAGAGCAGCGCACGCGCTTCTGGCGTCAAGTGCAGGTCAAGGCGTTGATCGGCAAGCCGTGCGTGCAAATCGCGCAGGTGCAAGGCAAGTATCTCGTACAGGGTTGTTTCTGTCAGGGCGTTGAAGATGATTACATCATCAAGGCGGTTCAAAAATTCAGGACGGAAGAAGCGGCGCAAGGTAGCCTGATAATCGGCTGCGGAAGGCGGCGTGCTGGTGAAGCCAACGCTGCCGCGCCTAGTCTCCGCTGTGCCAATGTTGCTGGTCATGATCCAAACGGCATGGCGTGCATCCACTGTGCCACCACGCGAGTCGGTCAATCGCCCTTCATCAAAGACTTGCAGGAACAGGTCAAAGACCTTCGAGTCTGCCTTTTCCACTTCATCCAACAGCACCACGCTGTAGGGGCGACGGCGCAGCGCCTCGGTGAGTTGCCCGCCTTGTTGCGAATCCCGATAGCCGGGCGGCGATCCGATCAGCCGTGCGACGGTGTGTTCATCGTGAAATTCGGACATATCAAGGCGCAGTAAGGCGTTTTCCGTGCCAAAGAGGAAGGCTGCCAGCGCTTTTGCTAGCTCTGTTTTGCCAACGCCGCTCGGTCCGAGGAACAGAAAAACGCCGACAGGACGGTTCGGATCAGATAAGCCGGCGCGGCTGGCGCGCACAGCGCCCGTCACGGCGCTTATGGCGTGATCTTGCCCGATCACACGCGCCCGCAGCACGTCTTCCATGCGCGCATACTTACGGCGCTCGTCTTCGGTCAATTGGGCAACGGGAATGCCCGTCCATTCGGCAAGCACTTCGGCAACCGCCTCAGCAGTCACCACACGCGGCACGCTCAGATCAACGCCGCTGGCAGTCTGCGTGACGACACGCGCACACGCCTCGTCCAGCAGGTCAAGCGCCTTATCCGGTTGGCGGCGGTTATGCAGATATTTGGCGGAAAAGGTGACGGCGGCTTGCAGCGCGTCGCTGTGGATTTGCACGCCGTGATGCTTGGCGTATTGATCCTGCACACTGGTCAAGATCAGCAGTGTGTCGGCAGCGGAAGGTTCGCCAATCTCAATGGTGCGGAAGCGCCGATCAAGGGCAGGGTCTTGGGCGATGGCGGCGCGGTATTCTTCATGTGTTGTGGCGCCAATGCAGGCGATCTCGCCACGCGAAAGGGCGGGCTTGAGGATGTTCGCCGCGTCAAGGTTGCTATCTACCGTATCGCCCGCGCCAACGATGGTGTGGATTTCATCAATGAACAAGATGACTTCGGGATTTTCGCGCACTTCTTCCAAGATGCCGACGAGCCGCTCCTCAAACTGACCGCGCAGGCTGGTGCCAGCCAACAACGTGCCGATCTCAATCTGGACAATGCGGCGGTTCAGCAAGTGCGGCGGCGCGCTGCCTTGTGCAATATCGTAAGCAAGCCCTTCAACCACAGCCGTTTTGCCCACGCCTGAATCGCCCACCAACAGTGGATTGTTCTTCTTAGAGCGCGTCAGGGTGCGTGCCATCATGCGGATTTCGCGCTCGCGCCCGATGACAGGGCTGATTTTGCCTTCGCGGGCAAGCTGCGTCAGGTCGCGCCCATATTTGTCCAACATCGGCGTGACGCCTTGCGGCAGTTCGTCCAGCGAGTCCGAGTCGTGAATGGCGATCAAGTAGTCTTGGCTGGCAAGGTCAAGATCAGGGTCGGCGCCGTTTTTTGCCATTTCTTCACGCACCAATTTCAGCCACTCGACCACATCCGCGCCGATCAGGTGCAGGCGGCGCACGGCGACGCCCTGCCCTTCGCGCAGCAGCGCATACAGCAAGTGGCGTTCGTCAATGCGCTCTGCCTGATGTGCGTCCGCTATTTGCACGGCATCGCTCAGCACGCGGTAAGCACGCGGCGTAAACGGCAGCACATCGGTGAACAATTCCTGATCAGAATCGTGAGCGCCAGCATCGCGCCGAATCTCGTTTCGCACGCTGCGTGGATCGAGTCCGGCAGTCAGCAGCAGGCGCTGTGCAAGGCTGCCTTCGACTTGTGTTAGGGCGATGTAGAGGTGTTCCGTGCCGATGAAATTGTGGTGCAAGCGTGCCGCTTCATCACTGGCAGCGCGCAGCCACACTTCACAGCGCTCTCTGATCTCTTGTTCGCTGATCTCTGCGAAAGACACGCCCGCACCTCGCTCTTGACCGTCACGCAAGCCGACTTAATTGTTTTCTGAGGTTAATTATAGCACAGCCATGCTGCCAAAGTCTTGAAAAATTTCTGAAGGGCAGCCCGTAGCTGCGCCCTTGCACGCTGCCTTATGCCCAAAAAGCCTAGCCGCGCCCTTCGGAATAAGCTATAATCGCCATGTTTATCCGTAAACCTAAAAGGTAAGAGACAACGCATGATTGATGTGAACGACCTGCGGAAAGGCGTCACCTTCACCGTAGATGGTGCCATTTACCGCGTGTTGGAGTATTCCCACAACAAACCCGGCCGCGGCAACGCCACTATCCGCACCACCCTGCGCGACCTTCGCACCGGCGCAACCATTCAGCGCACCTTCACCTCTGGTGACCGTGTGCAGGATATTCGCGTCGAGAGCTTCGCCGTTGAATTCCTCTATAGCGATGGCGAAGTGCTGCACTTCATGAACACCACCACCTTTGAGCAGTACGAGCTTTCGACCAGCATTTTTGGTGATGATGTGCTATATATGTATGAGAATATGCAGATGTCGCTGAGCAGCTATGACGGCGAGATCATTGACTATGAACTGCCCACCACCGTTGAACACAGCGTTGTTGAGGCAGAGATGGCAGTTGCTGGCAACACCGCCACCGGCGCCACTAAGAAAGTGATCACACAGACCGGCTTGCAAGTGACCGTGCCGCTGTTCGTCAGTGTTGGCGATAAAATCCGTGTGGATACCCGCGACGGTAGCTACATCACCCGTGTCTAGTGTCTAGGATGCCCTAATGAAGACTCCTGCTGGCAAGGAATGCCCTGAGTATCACGCTGATTTTCATCGCGGCAGGCGCGTGCAGGAATGCCGCCTTGCCAAACGCAGCGCACGCGGCGCGCCGTGGCACCCCGGTGATTGCAGCCGCTGCGCGGTGCCAGATATTCTGCGGGCGAATGCCAGCGAGTCTTTGCGGCTGAATTTGCAGATCAAGCCCGGCTTTTTGGGCATTGGGCGCACTCTTGTGATCAGCGCTTTCTGCGAGAGGCACAAAACAGCCATTGATGATCCATACATCGGCTGCGAACAGTGCAACGCTGAGCGTCCCGGCGTCTCGATCTTTCTGGATGCGCTGAGAGATTCGGATAGCGAATGATCAAGGCAGTGCTGTTCGATCTGGATGCAACGCTCATCCATGTGGAAACAGATGCCTTCGTGCGTCAGTATATCAAGCTGCTGAGCGATCAACTCGCCGTGCAATTCGGCATCCCGCCCAACCGCTGCGCCGAAGCGCTCCGTCAGGCTGCCCAAGCCGCCGCTGCCAACCTTGACCCGACATGCAGCAACCGTGCCGTGTTCGGGCGCACGCTCAGTGAAGCACTCCGTCTGCCCGCAGCGGCACTCACGGCTGCCCTTGAGGATTTCCACACGCGCCGCTACCCTGATCTGGCAACCATGATCGCGCCTGTGCCTGCCGCTGTGCCGCTCCTAAGCGATCTGTTGGCGCGTGGCGTGGCGTTTGCTATCGCCACCAACCCGGTCTTTTCGCTGGAGGCGGTGCGCCAACGCATGACGTGGGGCGGGCTGCCGCTTGATCTGCCCTATGCGCTGATCACCAATCTAGACGAACTGCACTTCACCAAGCCGCGCCCACATTTTTACGAGGAAGTGCTGGCACGCATTGGCTTTGAGCCCGATCAGGCGATCATGGTGGGCGATGATTTCACCAACGATATCGCGCCTGCTCAGGCGGTCGGAATGCACACCTATTGGGTGAATGATCAGCAAACGCTTGCCGACTTTGCCGTTGCCGTGAAAGCAGGGCTTTTGGAACAGTTGGCGCACCAGCCACCCGTGACAGAGAGCCAAGCGCAGATTATGCCGCGCTTGTTGGGCAATACAGCGGCGCTCTTCGGCATGGTGGACTCCATCCCGCCGCAGACGTGGCACATGCGCCCTGATCCGAATGAATGGACGCCGCTTGAAGTTGTCCACCATCTGCGCGAGAGCGAGCGCGAGGTGCAGCGTCCGCGCCTTGTCCGCATCGCCCGTGAGGAAAATCCGTTCCTTGCACCACCACCAGAGCCGTTCCGCCCAAATACAGTGAAGCTGACCGAGACGGCACAACAGATCGCAGCGGACTTTTGGCAAGAACGCGCCCAAACCCTTGCCTTCTTGGAAAACTTACCGCCTGAGGCATGGCAGCGCACCGCACGGCACGCCATCTTCGGACCGACCACGCTCTTAGAGATGGCGCACTTCACCGCACGCCACGATCACCTGCACCTGAATCAGCTTTGCCAGACGGTTGGCAAATGCCGCGAAGATTAAGGGCTAAAAACAGACTCATTAACAGAATTGCTCAGCCTGATCCCTCTTGAGCCATTTTTGACCCTTCACAGCATATTATCCTTCTGCTATCCTTTCCCTAGCGTGACATTCCGGCAAGTAAGAGGCAGGCAGTTTAAGGAAACGTGCCGTTCGCAATGCACCACGGCATCCGTTTTAAACCGATTAAATTTAGCCCGTCCCTCATATGGACTTCTGCTACGGAATGTCACCTTTTTATTGATTGTGTTATTAAGCAGGTGTTGAGATGGCAAATCGGAAACGCGAAGTCATCATCAAAGATACGCACCGTGGCTTGCTCTACGAAGATGGCGTGCTGGTGCGTGTGCTAGAAGCTGGGCGTTATGAACTAGCGCCAAAGCGCTCGCCGCTCATGGAATCGCTACGCGGGCGCGTGCCGAACAAAGAGATCGTAATTGTGGATATGCGCGAGCGCGATCTGCTGCTGAAAGGGCAAGAAATCCTGACTGCCGATAAGGTGGCGCTGCGCGTGAGCGTGATTGTGCAGTTCCGCGTGGTTGATCCGCGTGCAGCACTCCATGCCGTCTCGAATTACGAAGATCGCCTCTATAGCGATGTCCAGTTGGCAGCGCGCCGCTCGCTCGCCTCCATGACGCTGGAGACGATCCTCACCAACCGCAACCAACTCAGTGAGGATATCCTGCGCGATGTGAAAGGCGCAGCAGCTGAATATGGTGTTGAAATCCGCCGTGCGGACGTGAAAGACATCATCTTTCCCGGCAACCTGCAAGACATTATGAATCGTGTGCTTGCCGCCGAGCGTATGAGCCAAGCGCAGCTTGTGGAAGCACGCACGAAGGCGGAAGTTCAGCAGATCGAGGCGCAGGCAAAGGCAGCCAGCCGCCGCGTGGAAGCTGAGGCGCAGGCAGAAGCACAGCGGACTGCTGCCCAAGCACAGGCAGAGGTGCAGCGCATTGCCACTGAGGCAGAAATCCGTGCGCTGCGTGAGCGTGAGCAGGCAGCCACCATTTATACAACGCATCCCGCGCTGCTGCGCCTGACCGAGCTAGAGACGCTGCGCGACCTGAGCCGCAGTGCCAACGCACGGCTCTACATCAACTTTGAAGGTGCCAAGCGCGCCGAAAAAGAGGATGAACAAACCTAATCCACACGCGGGCAAGAACACTTTGCCCGCGCTTTTTTGCCCCTGCCATAGGCGCATTTGTGCCAAATTCCCTACCCGATCTGATCAATTTCAGGTATCCTTATCTGTTTACCGAACACATACCACACACAGCCGAGGTAGGTCTGCATATGGCTCAGCCACGTACCCTGTTTGAGAAAGTCTGGGAGCGCCATTTAGTCGCCCCACAAACCGATGACTCGCCCGCCGTCCTCTATATTGACCTGCACCTTGTGCATGAGGTGACCTCACCACAGGCATTTACCACCTTGCGCGAACGCGGTCTGAAGGTGCGCCGCCCTGACCGCACCGTTGGCACGATGGATCACAGCACGCCCACCACACCGCGTGACGTGCCAATTGCTGATGCACAAGCCGCTGCCCAAATTGCCCAGATGGAGAAAAACTGCGCCGATTTTGGCATCCCGCTCTATGCCTTGGGCAGTGAGCATCAGGGCATTGTGCATGTCATCGGTCCTGAGCGCGGGCTGACGCAACCGGGCATGACCATCGTCTGTGGCGATAGCCACACCAGCACGCACGGCGCGTTTGGTGCGCTTGCCTTTGGCATTGGCACCAGTGAGGTTGGGCATGTGCTGGCAACCCAATGCCTGCTCCAGAATAAGCCGAAAACAATGGCTGTTCGCGTGGAAGGGACGCTTAAACACGGCGTTTCCGCCAAAGATATTATCCTCGCCCTGATTGCCAAAATCGGCGTGGGCGGTGGCACGGGCTACGTGCTTGAGTATTGCGGCTCTGCCATTCGCGCTCTTTCGATGGAAGAACGCATGACCATCTGCAACATGAGCATTGAAGGCGGCGCACGGGCGGGCATGATCGCGCCCGATGAGACGACCTTTGCCTATATTGAAGGGCGTCCGCACGCGCCGAAGGGTGAAGCGTGGGAGCGCGCCGTTGCCGATTGGCGCACCCTGCCAACCGACGAAGGTGCGACTTTTGATGCTGAGGTCTTTATTGACGCAGACGCGCTAGAGCCGATGATCACCTACGGCACTAATCCGGGCATGGGAATGCCGATTACGGGCATGATCCCTGACCCTGCCGCCATCAGCGATCCAAGCCAGCGCGAAACGCTCATCAAGGCGCTTGCCTATATGGATTTGCAGCCGAATGTGCCGCTGCTTGGGCATAAAATTGATGTGGTGTTCTTGGGGAGCTGCACCAACTCGCGCATTAGCGACCTGCGGATTGGCGCGGCGCTCATCAAAGGGCGCAAGGTGGCCTCCAACGTGCGGATGATGGTCGTTCCCGGCTCGCAGCAGGTGAAGCGCCAAGCGGAGGCGGAAGGGCTGCACGAGATTTTCAAGGCAGCCGGCGCTGAATGGCGTGAGGCGGGCTGTAGCATGTGCATTGCCATGAACGGCGATCAGCTTCAGCCGGGCGAGTATGCCGTTAGCACCAGCAACCGCAACTTTGAAGGACGGCAGGGTAAGGGCGGCAGGACGTTCCTCGCCAGCCCACTCACGGCGGTTGCCAGCGCCATCAACGGCTGCGTAACCGACCCACGCGAGATGCTCGAACTCGCCTAAATGTTCGCTGGTTCAGTGTGAGGTGCTGAGATGGCAGAGATCGCCAAACCAACGCAGCGCTACCGCGCCCAAGACCTTGAACGGCTTGCCGATTCGGATCAGCGCTACGAGTTGGTAGCGGCATTGCTGCCGTTTATCCGCACGCATGGGCTTGGGCAGCTTATGGCAGAGGCGGGCTTCTTGCTGGAATCAGAGCCGGATACGGTGCGTGCGCCCGATGTTGCTTTCATCAGCCGTGAGCGCATCGCACCGATTAGCGGCGGCTATTATCCCTTTGCGCCGGATCTCGCTGTTGAAGTCATCTCACCGAGCAATTCAGTCGGTGCGGTGCAAGCCAAGATCGCGCAGTATTTTGCGAAAGGTGCGCGCCAAGTGTGGCTCATCTACCCTGCGATGCGGACGCTCCACGTCTACAGCAGCCCCAAGTCGGTTCGCATCCTTGATGCGACCGATACACTTGAAGGTGGCGATATGCTACCCAACTTTTCGCTGCCCGTTGCCGAACTTTTCGCACAGCTTTAAAGGTGAGGTGCTGAGATGGCAGAGATCGCCAAACCAACGCAGCGCTACCGCGCCCAAGACCTTGAACGGCTTGCCGATTCGGATCAGCGCTACGAGTTGGTAGGCTTTCAACTCAGCACTGATCCTGATACGGTACGCGTGCCTGATCTTGCCTTCATCAGCCGTGAGCGTGTGCCGCCACTCAGCACGCAGTACGACACGATTGCGCCTGATCTGGTGGTGGAGATCGCCTCACCGGGCAACACTTCCAGTGAGCTAAATGAGAAGATCACGGCATATTTTCAGGCGGGCGTGCGGCGCGTATGGGTTGTCTACCCAGTCACACGCCTCATCTACGACTATGCCAACCTGAAACAGGTCGCTATCTTAGATGAGACCGATACGCTAGATGGCGATCTAGTGCTACCAGATTTTGTGATCCCTGTGCGCGAAATCTTTGCACCACTCGACTTTGAGAAAGCAGATGAGGACTAACCAACCAATGGAAGCCATCAAACCATTCAGCAGCCGCCTTGTGGTGCTGCCAACTGAAAACATTGATACTGACCAGATTATCCCGGCGCGCTTCCTTAAAACGACCAGCGCACAAGGGCTTGGTGATTCGCTCTTTTACGACTGGCGCTACGACGCTGAAGGCAAGCCGCGCCCGGAGTTCATCTTGAATCAGCCGCAAGCGCAGGGCGTCCAGATTTTGCTGGCAGGGCATAATTTTGGCGCCGGCAGTTCGCGTGAACATGCCGTTTGGGCGCTGACAGGCTTCGGCTTCCGCGCTGTGATCAGCACCTACTTTGCCGATATTTTCCGCAACAACGCGCTCAAAAATGGCTTGCTACCCATCCAAGTGGACGCCGAGACGCACCGTCAATTGCTCAGCCTTGCCCAAGAAGATCCTGAATCGCACATCAGGGTAGACCTTGAGGCACAGCACATTGTGCTGCCAGACGGGCGCGCCGTCACCTTCCCAATTGATGGTTTTGCGCGCCGCTGCCTGCTCGATGGTGTGGATCAGCTTGGCTACCTGCTGAACATGGCAGATCAGATCGCCGCTTATGAGGCAGCCTATCCACAGCGTGTAGATACCTTAAGCGCCTAAGCAGCCTGTGGGCGGAAGTATGTTTCCGCCCACGTTTTACATCTGTCTTTAGCATTGATTGACTCGCCTTTGGAAAAGTGCTACGCTGAAACAGAAGTTCACTTAACCGTGAAGGTGAGGGCTTGTGTTATGGCACGCATGACTGGTTTTTGCCCTGTTGAGGGTGGCGAGTTGTATTATGAACATGAAGGCAGCGGATCTGCTGTTGTGCTAATCCACGCGGGCGTAACTGACCATCGCATGTGGGACGCGCAATTTGAGGTGTTGGCAGGGCATCATCATGTGGTGCGCTACGACACACGCGGCTACGGCAAATCGCGGCATGATAGCACAACTGCCTATAGCAACCGTGCCGATCTGCGCGCCCTGCTTGAACACTTGGGCATTGGGCGCGCTGCTTTGGTGGGTGTTTCACGCGGCGGGCAAATCGCCATAGATTTCACCTTGGAATCACCAGAGTATGTTTGGGCGTTGGTGCCGGTCTGCGCTGGCGTCAGCGGCTATCAGGCAGAGATGTCCTCGGCGGAACAGGCAGCCGAACAGGCAATCAATGATGCTTGGGAAGCGCGCGATTTTGAAGCGCTCATCGAGCTAGAGATCGCCTACTGGCTGGTTGGCTTGCGCCGCAGTGCTGACCAAATTGATGACGCACCGATTGAGAAAATGCGCCAAATGCTGCGCGATCACTACGCCGCACACGCCGACGAAAAGCATGAAGTGATCGGTTTAGAGCCGCCAGCGGTTGGCAGGCTGGCAGAGATCAACGTGCCGACCTTAGTTGTTTACGGCGAGTTGGATACGCACGACACACTGGCAACCGCAGACTTGCTGCTTGAAAAAGTGCGCGGCGCTGAACGGTCTATTTTCCCGAATGCGGCGCATCTGCCACCTATGGAATACCCGGCAGCCTTCAGTCAAACCGTCCTAAATTTCCTGACCGCTATCCGTTAAACGGTTCAATCGATCAGGGCGCGCTATCACGGCACGCCCTGATGGTTTGCCTAGCTGCGCCACTTGATGGTGCAGCCGACGGGCGGTGTTTGCGTGATAGCAGGCTGCGTGCCGCTTAGCACGGCGTCCAGTGCTTCACGCAGATAGTGGCGCGTTACAGACGTCGGATTCTCGTGATTGTCGTCAATGGCACCGTGATAGCGCAGCGTGCGATTGGCATCAAAGACGAACACCTCTGGCGTGCGCGTTGCGCCGTAAGCGCGTGCAATGGCTTGAGTCTCGTCGAAAAGGTAAGGGAAGTTGAAGCCTTTTTCGGCAGCGCGCTGCTTCATCGCTGGAAAATCATCATCGGGATATTTGGCGGGATCGTTGGCGCTGACAACCAAAAACTGCACACCACGCGTTGCATAGTCCGCCTGCAAGGCGATCATGCGGTCTTCCCAAGCGCGGACGTAGGGGCAATGGTTGCAGCTAAAGATGATCACAAGGGCAGCCTTATCAGCGTGGTCGGCAAGGCTGTGCATCTGATCATCCACGCCAATTAAGCTGAACGGTGCGGCATTGGCGCCAATGGCTAAAGGAATCATCCAAAAGTCTCCTGAACAAAGCGAACAAAATCACTTCAAGTTTAAGGCTTTGCCCGCGCATTTTGCAAGGCAGTGCGGATCATCTCATTCGAGGGCAACGGCGCAAAGCGTCCATCCTCAAGGCGGTAGGTGCGGCAGGTCAGACGGAAATAGGCATCCTGACTGATCGGCACAATGTCGGCGCCGTTGATCAAAATGGTAGGTGAGCCTGTAAAGCGCAGAGCAGCTGCTTGTTCATCAGTCTCCACCTTGATGACCTCAATCGGCGCGCTGATGCCCTCCTGCGCTAAGGCATCGCGCAAGCGCTGCAAGCCTGCCTCGTGCGAGGGACATTCTTCAAAATAGAGAAATTGAATATGCATATGTGGTAGCTCTTTCACATTTTTCAGGGAATGTGCTTCAGGTCTATTTAAGCATACTTTGTGCCGAGTTGGGTAGCTCATAGGTGTCGATTTTTAGCAACGAACTTACCCGCCGCCTGCCCTACGCCTGCTTGACAAGCGCTGCCAACCTGTGTATGCGCGTTAGGCGGTGCAGTGTTTAGAAAGTAGGCGTGCCACCATGCACAGACGGCTACCAGTTGCCTTTAGCATTCTCTTAACATTACTAATGGGGAAGTAATTCTGCTGATAATGCAAGCGAGCGCACCGATTGCCACCCAAGCCGATGATCCCTGCCTGACGCCGAACCTCGCGCCGACCTTCCTGCCACGCGGCAGCCGCAGCACACCACAGCCCACGCGCACGCCGCTGCCCTATGATCCCTGCGCGCCAAGCCAAACGCCCACACGGACGATGAGTCCGTCGCCCACAGCACTGCCATCCTTGCCACAAACAGGGCAATGCTACGACTTTAACTATCGTGCGGGACAGCATGGTTCGTATATGGATAGCATTGCCTATTATGATAAACGCTCTTACTATGTGGCAGGCTCAGGGTGGCATAGTTCATGGATGCCAAGTCCGCCGTGGGGCTATGTTCAGGCTTTCAGGCAGCCTGTGCCAAATGCCATTTACACCTTTGGGAAATTTTTCTACACGATTGTGGATGTCCCTCAGGGCTACACGGGCAATACTTCAATTTCCCTGATGGGCAATACAAATGTCAGTCCGTCAGGTGTGGATGAGCGGTCGTTGTCTATAAATACAAACTTAGACACTAGAGGCATCCATATTTCAGCGCAGCGCCTGAACATTCATCGTGCGATTTTCTGCACGGGCAGCGCACGCCCTGCGCCACTGACGGGCATTGTGAGCATCTACCGTCCTAGTGACCAGACCTTCTACCTGCGCTATTCGCAACAGAATTCGACGGCTGAGCGCACCATTCGTTTGCTGTATGCCTTACCCGGTGATGAGCCGATTGTCGGTGACTGGGATGGCGACGGCTACACGAATGTCGGCGTCTATCGCCCTAGCACAGCCCAATTCCTGCTGACCACCTCAGAATCGTCGCTTGTTTATTGTTCCGATTATAGCATTACACACGGCAATCCTAACAGTCAGCCAATCGCAGGACGATGGCACGCACAAGCTGTGGCAGACAGCGCCGGTGTGCGGAGTGGCATAACCTTTTTCTTGCGGCGGTCGCTTGAGGACGATACCACACTCACTAAAGATTATGGTATGGAGACCGACACGCCGTTGGTGGGCAACTGGGCGGGCGATTGGGATAGACCGTCCGGCGGTGTGGCGCAACGGGCAAGGCATGTTCTACCTCGATAACAACGACCTGACGCAGACTGTGTTGTTTGGCAACCCGAACGACACGCCGCTGGCAGGCGATTGGGATGGCAACGGCATAGATGGCGTGGGTGTGCGGCGGGAAGGGATGCTCTATTTGACAAATACACTCAGCGGGGTACCAGACGGCATCCTACGGGCTGGCGGGCGATATGGCGGTGGTCGGGGTGCGGCAAAGCGCCCCGCCTGAGGCAGCAAGGATATACCTGTAACACAAGTCCCGCCCTGCTTGCAAGGCGGGACTTCAGCGGATTTCGCTTAGAGGATCACCACGGACTCGCGCTGAGGCGGCGCTGTGCTGGGCGCTTCCATCACGCCGATGCGATCCTTCAAGAAGCGCTTCACGATGTGCGTCGGGATGGCAAAGCCGACATCAGGACCGGTGATCAGCGTGTTCACACCGACCAACTTCCCATCGGAATTGAGCAGCATTCCACCCGAATGTCCCGGTCGCAAGTGCAGGCTGAGCGCGATCCACTCGCGTCCGTTGCTGGGCATTTCGGGCAGATCAGCGCCGCTGCCGATGACCACACCGCCCGTTGAGCCGCCTTCCACACCATACGGAAAGCCCATCGCAAAGACCCACGCGCCGGCGTGCAGTTGTTTGGAATTGCCAAGCTGCACGGTTGGCAGATCAACAGCCTCTACCTGCAACGCCGCTAGATCGAGCGATTCATCAGCAGCGATGACCCGTGCCGCCAAGTCGCGCCCGTCGTGCAGCGCCACGCGCAGCCCACCACGCCCGATCACGTGCGCGTTGGTGATGATCAGCCCGTCGCTGTGCCAGATTGTGCCAGAGCCACTGCCCTGCTGCCAGCCGCGCCCACTGCTCACGCGCACAAGGCTACGGCGCGCCTCAGCGGCAAGGCTGCCCAACCGATCATTGAGTTGTTCAAAAACGCTCATCGCCATTTGCTTTCTAGCGCGCAGGGCGCTCACCAATGGTCACGCTCAGCGTGTGAACTTCGCCGCCGCGCACGATCTTGAGCGCCGCAGCCTTGCCCACATAGTCGCCGCGCAGCGCACGGATCAAATCTTCAGGGCTGCGCAGCGGTGTATCTTCAAAGGTTAACAGCACATCGCCCATGAATAAGCCACCTTGCTCTGCCGGACTCTCCGACTCAACCGAGACGACCAACAAGCCGTGATCTTGACCTGCCTTTTGGGCAACTGACGACGAGAGCTTCGCCGCTTGGGCGCCCACGCCCAAGTAGCCACGCCGAATCTTACCGTGTGCCAGCAGAGTCTCGACCACGCGGCGCAGCGTGCTGGTTGGAATGGTCAGGCTGATGCCGCGCATGGCGCTGGTGTTGATGCCCAACACGCGCCCGCCCGCGCTGAGCAGCGCGCCGCCCGAAAAGCCGGGATACATGACCACGTCCGTTTGCAGAAAGTGATCGATCTGCATCCCAGCGGGCAGTTTATCGCCCTTCTCGATGGCGGAAACCACGCCCAGCGTCGCCATGATGCGCTCGCTCGGACGCCCCAGCGCTAGAACCAAATGTCCAACGCGGATCGTCTCTGGCTCTGCCCAGTGTGGCACGGGCAAATCAGCCTCAGCGCGCAGCACTGCCACATCGCTAGACGGATCGCGCCCGATCAAGGTTGCGCTGACCGTGCTGCCATTCGGTAAGCCAACGTGAATATCCTCATCGCGCTCCACCACATGGTTGGAGGTGACAATCACGCCTTTTTCCCACAGCACGCCGCTGGCGGGCAAGCGCCGCCGTGCCTCCACGCGCACCACACTCGCACCGATTTGTTCGGTCAGCCCCGCCATTTCCTCTGAAAGGTTCTGTAGAACGTCGGGCATTGTCTCATGCTCCTGAATGCTCATTAAACGTGCCGCAATCATACGGCAGGTCGGCACGGTTGAGCATCCTACCTTCGTAGCGGAAGGCACCTACCCGTTTGGGTAGGGCAGCCTAGCGCTTCAGGCTGTGCCGAGTCCAGCGCTGAGCGGCAAGGTAGATCAGCAGCGCGCCCAGCGTGCAGAAGCCGCCCAAGATCAGCGCGGCATCTTGCCAGAAGCGGATCGGGAACAAGCGGATCAGCGTGTCGGACATCAGGAAGCGCCAAGTGCCTTCGGCAAAGAACAGATCGTGGAAGGCATCAAAGAAGTGATCCCAGTCGAGGAAGATATAGGTGACCAACGCCGCCAAGAGCGCCCACGTCAGCAGTGCACCGCCGCGTAATCCGCGCCGTAGTGCTGCACGCCCTTCAGGGCTGCGCGCAAGGAGTGCTGCACCGAGTGCCGAGAGCGCGCTCAATAGGGCGAGGGCAAGCAGTGCCGCGCCCGTCACTTGCTGCACATCTACCATGTGCTGCACCTCACGCGGGTTAAAAAGCAGCGCACCGTCTGCGAAGGTCAGATCGGCGAGGAAGGCGGGCGGCGCGCCATTCACCAAGAACTGCACGGCGTAGGGCGCATAGCGCAGCCGATCTTCAAGCGTGAAGCCATACGGATCAGCGGGAAAGTTGGGCAGGCGGTAGGCAAGGGCAAGGTACGGCACGCTCATCAACAAGCGCACGCCAAGCAGCGCCAGCAAAGTCGGCGTGAGCAGCGCGATCAGGATGGTGGCAAGGGCGTAAAGTCGGCTCATTCGGAATCCCCACAGCGCGTCCAGCCTAAGGAGTCTGGAAGATGCCGTATGTTGACGCGGCGCACCAATGTTCCATCCGCCCTCACGACCTCTATTGTCGTTGTCGTATCTGTTTGGATAAATGCCATAAGCGCTCCATCGGGTGACCATAACAGCCTGCTAACCATCTTCAGCCCATCCCGTAGTAAGCGCCATTTACCCTCAGGGTAGACGAGGTAGACTTTCTGTCCACCACTTTTGCCCACCACGAGTGCGCCATGCCCGCCTGTGGGTGCGGCAAATACCTGCGGCAGCTCAGTAGAGGGCATCAAGCCGTTTTCCTGACGGTATACTCTCTCTATAAGTGGTGTGCTGCCGTCGTCTTCGGCGCTGTACTGAAAGATCAGTTCGCCGTTGGGTGCATGGCGCGCCACGCCAAAAGTTTTGCCCGTGCGCCACCAAAATTCCAGATCATTACCTTGCGGCATTGCATTGCCAATTTCCCCTTTTTGTATGGCAAGCGTGCGCTGTGTGCCGGTGGCAGGCACAAGGTATTCTGCACTGAATGTTGTTTCGCCTTCTGCGCTGCGGCGCTCTGCCACAAAGAACAACCCTGTGCTGCCACCCAACCAACGCAAATCGCGGATATTCCACTGCGTATCGCTGAGCGTTTGCGCGGTGCCTGTCTCGGCATTCACCCACGTCAAATGTACTGCGCCATTTCGCTTGGTCTCCCACACAACTGCTGCATACTTGCCATCAGGTGACCAATACGGATCATCGAAATTGTCGGCATATTCAAAGATCACGGCACGCTGAGTGCCGTTGAGGTTCATCAAGGCTGCCTTGCGAGAGGTAGCGCTATCCACCCACCACGCCATGATGATTTGCTGCCTGTTGGTGGGCGAAAAATAGGGTGTGTTCAAAGTTGGAAGATCGGCAAAATTTTGTACAATCACTCTTGCACGCTTCTCAACGATAGAATAGCCCATCCAATTCATCCAGGCATTGCCTTTTTCGGTTGCTTGTAAATAGTAGAATGACTCACCATCGGCAGCCCACACTATCGGTTCAGACAGCGTAAATCCTCTATCGCGTGTTCCAGCTCTTCCCACCTCATACACATTGAGATTGCGATCAACGACACCCATCAGAAAGGAAGTCATCAAAAAGACAAGGGAACCACCCTTCGGCGCCCAATACAAGCGGTAAAATTCGTCATCCGCCTCATAGACCACTTCTGTGCCTTGCGGTGTGCCAATATGGAGGTACTGCTTATCCAAATTTTGTGTTACATAGGCAAAGCGTCCGCTGTCGGGATCAACTTGCCAAAATCTGCGTAATTCGCCTCCCAAAGGCAAATCATATAGCTTTTGATCGGCTACTGACCAAACCACAAAACGTTCAGCATTGATCGGGATGCCAAACAAAAAGCGGCTGTCGTCTGACCAGCGCATGACTTCGATGGCTTGGTTGAACACAAAGCGCTGGATAAGGCTATTCGGCACTTCAGATACATCTATGACCGTTAGGTAGGGCTGCTGGTCAGAGTCCTGCCAGTGGTAGGCAAGCCAACGGCTGTCAGGCGACCAGTCCATCTCGGATACCGAAACTGCCTCCTGCAAGGTGTGCTGAGCGCTTCCATCGCGTGCTTCAAGGCGCAACTCCTTGCGCTCATCATGCCGCGTGTGCGTGTAGAGCAGCCAATGACCATCAGGCGAATCGGCATCCGACGTGCGCACCTCAGGCGGCTGATAGCCTTTTTTGACTAATGCGCCGCTCTCCAAATCCCACAGATAGGTTTCACCAGATTGCAAGAAAGTCAGACAATCGCTGCCCGACTTGCTGCGAGCTGGCGCAATCGCTGCAAAAGCACTCACCGTCAGCACTGCCGCCAAAATTACACCAACGAGCGCACCCTTCATAGCCCCTCCAGCTATTCTGCGTACCCACAGCGCGTCCATTGTAACCTAAAGAAGATGCCGCGATAGCCTTCCACACGCCGAATGAGCGTCCCATTGGCGTTGACGATCTCCAAAGTTACTGCGGCGCGCTTCACCGATTGCGTGAACGCCAGCCGCGCACCATCCGCCGACCACAGCGGATCACCCAAGCCGCTTAGTCCATCCCGCACCACTTGCCACGTGCCATCTTGCCTGACAAGGTAGAGCTTTTCATCACCCCAATTGCCAACTTTCAATGCCGCATAGTTCGCGTTCGGCGCTGGGAAAACCTGCGGATAAATGCCCATCACAACTGCGCTGCCGCTTTCCTGAATGTTGATGTTGCTCAGGATAGACGTACTGCCATCATCCTCGATTGCGTAGCGGAAGATCACCTCGCCGTTTGGCGCGTAGCGTTCTACACCCAACGTTTTGCCCGTGCGCCACCAAAATTGCAGATCGCTACCTTGCCACAGCACAGTGCCAATGGCTTCTTTATCAGCCGCCAGCACATGGTGCGCGCCCGTGCCAGGCGAGAGATACTCCGCGCTGTAGGTTGGCTTACCATCTGTGCCGCCGCGCTCCGCCACAAAGAATAGCCCTTCGCTGCTGCCCAACCAGCGCAAATCGCGGGCGTCCCACAGCCCTTCGCTCAGCGTTTGACCGGCGCCCGTCTCGGCGTTCACCCATGTGAGGCGTGTGCGGCGTGCCGCGCCGGTGCCTGTTCCCCACACAAGCGCGGCAAATTTGCCGTCGGGCGACCAATACGGATTACCTGCATCGTCAGCGTTTTCAAAGAAGGCAACCCGCTCACTGCCATCAAGATTCATCAGCGCGGCACTGCGTTTGCCCTGTTCGTCCCACCACACCGCAACCATTTGCCCGACGTTGCGCGGCGAAAAATGCGGGCGCGTGGCAAGGTTTGGCACGATAGGCATGTGCTGCCGCGCTAGAATACGGTAGCCAACCCAATGCCATAGTAACGGACTTTCACCCTCGTCTTGCAAATAGAAGATGGACTCACCATCCGCAGACCAATGAAACAGCGGCTGTGAGAGCGAATCGCCCCGCTGCGCCACCAATGCCACTGAATGCACGCCGCCGTCGGCATCAACGACCATGATTTGCTCACGCGGGAATTGTTCATAGGCATAGGCAATATGGCGATCATGAGGTGACCATGAGAGCGGTTGCCGCTGCCAGCCAAGGATGCCTATTGATATGTGATGCAGCACACCTTGCGGCGTGGCAATGACCGCCTCGAACGTTTGGTTGTCGTAGCTGATCAGATAGGCAAATTTATCGCCAGCATGGCTGAAAACAGGATCAGTCCCGTAAGGGGCTGAGGGCAACGAAGACTCGCCGAGCATTACCGACTCTGCTGACCAGATTAAGAGATTCGGTGCGCCTGTCTTTACCCACAGGTATTGGCTGTTAGGCGACCAACCTACATTCTCATAGGTATTGGCAGGGTATGTGATAAACTGCCCATGTTCGCTGAGGATATCTGCTACACTCAGGTACATTTCGCCGACGCTTGTCTGCCAAAGAGCGGCAAGCCAACGGCTATTGGGCGCCCAAAACGTCCGCACCCAGCCGTGCATACCAGCTTGCAGCAGGCGCAGCGGTGCGCTGCCGTCCCGCGTAAGCAGTTCCAGCCGAAGGGCGCCTTGTTCATCATAGTGCCTTACCAACTGATAGCGACCGTTCGGCGAGAGATCGTCGGGCGGCGGTTGTGAAGGCGGGCTGTAGGTGTGTGGCAGCGCGATGCCGTTCTCAATGTCAAAAATATAGCTATTGAAGGTGAGGCAACCGTAATCTTGCCTGCCGCGTAGCATACCGACACTGGTGAAGGTGCTGAGCGTCAGGATTGCCGCCAAACCGATCACAAAAAACAAGCCACGCAGCCGAAACAACCCGTGTTGCATCAATTTTTCCCCTCACTCACAGCGCGTCCAGAGTGCCTCGCTGCCAGCGCGCAGCGGCACATTGGCATAAGTGTGCAGCAAAGCACCTTCTGCACTGTAAGCCTCCACACCAAACCTGCCAAAAGTTGCTGAGCCATCCACGCTGACGAAGACGGCAAAGCGCGTGCTATCCGCCGACCATAGCGGCGGCGGCAAGGGCTGCTTCCCAATCCAGATCACGCGCCCTGTACCTGCCTCACCTTCAGCCACAACCTGCAACGCCCAACCTGTGTTGGCACGCACATACATCGCGGCATAGTCGCCGTTTGGTGCGCGGGCAAACTGCGGTGTATCAATGCTGCCACTCGGTGAACGGTAACGGTAGAGGCGCTCGCCCGTCAGCGTGAAGCCATCCACACCACCGCCGTTCGCATCCAGCCACCAATATTGGAGGATGCCGTTGTTCACATCATGAGTGAGCGACTGTGCCTTGTTCAGGTTGCGCGCTAAGGTGCGCCGCACGCCTGTGTTCAGGTCAAGAATCTCGACGCCGTAGCGCGTCAGGGCTGTGTAGGTATAGGCGATCTTGCCGCTGAACTGACCGCCTTCACGCAACCACATCACCTGATCGAGGGCGAATTCTTCGGCGTTGATCGTGCGCTGATTTGCGCCATCAGTGCCTGCCCATGTAATGAAGTGATCTACCTGAAAAAAATCGCGCTGCTGCCATTTGACGAGCGCTAACGCACCATCAGGTGACCACAATACGTTCTCAATATCGGTAGCGCCGCGCACAATCGGAACGCGATCCGTACCATCCAAGTTCATCAGGTCTACGCCGATCTCGCCACGTTCGTTGGTGAACGGCACTGCCACACGGCGCGCTGGGCGCGTGCTGTTCTCGATTGCCCACAAAAAGTCGTTTTGCTGTGCCAGCATGACGCGCTCAACCAGCACTTCCGTCTCGCCAGTGGCAGGGCGAAAGGCGATCAGATCGCGCCCGCCGCGCCGTTCGCGGAAGTAGGCAAGCGTGCTGCTATCGGCACTCCAGGCGGCACTGGCAGGGAATAACAAGCGGCTGCCTAGGGTGAACTGCGCGATCTGGCGCGGCTGAAAACTGCGCGGCGCTATAGCATAGACCAGCAACTGCCAATTCAGGTTTTGATCGTTGTAGCGCAGGGCAAGGTAGTTGCCATCAGGTGACCAAAACAGGCGCGCATTCCGCAAGAAGGGCATTTCAAGGTTAAGCTCTTCTCCACCATACACGGGTGAATCGAGCAGGGCAACGACCAAGCGCGTGCGCCCAACCTGATCCGTGCGTAGGTAGGCGTGCCGCTGCCCGCTTTCTGCCCACACTGCATTTTCTACATAAGGCAGGATGGAGAAGATCGGGAAGGTCTTCGGGCGGAGCGTCTTTGCCTCGTAGTAGGTCAGCACGCGCCCGAACGTCTCTGTGGTGCCAACGGCAAAGTAGGCGCTGTCGGCACTCCAGCCGAAGAAGGCGATCTCGTTAGCGCGTGGCGTGTTCAAGCGCGTAGCAGCGCCTTGCGTACCATCGGCATTGGCAAGCCCAAGGTATGGCAGGTTGTTGGCATCGCGGTAAAGGTACAGCACATGCTGACCATCAGGCGACCATGCCACAGCATTGATGACAGAATCATTGATGATTTGTTGCGCCGTGTGCGGATCAACCGTGCCACTGTTCGGCTGGATGTAGAGCGTGAAGCGGCGCGTCAGGCTGCGGTCGGGCAGTGTGTAGGCGTAATAGCGCCCATCAGGTGAAGTCCAGGCATTTTGCGGTGCATAGCGAAACGGATCGGTGAGCGGGCGTGCATCAGTGGTCAGCACGCCTGTCCGCAGGTCAAGCAGCCAGTCTTTAGCAGGTTGATCACCTGCAATGCGTAGGCAGGCAAAGGCGGCGGCATTGCTGCGCGCTGCGTAAACCGTCCCGCTGACGATCAAACTCACAAGCAAGCTCAAGCCAAGCAGGCTCAGCCAGATCGGACGGAAGTTAAAGCGATAGTATGGGCGCATGGTCTCGGTTTGCTATGATCAACACTGAGTCTGATTGTAGCACAGGCAAGCCGCCGAATGTGGCAAGCGTAGGCTAAGCGACTCGTGAAAGGAGCGTGGCGCGCCCTTCAAGTCCACGAAACCGTTGTTGTCTTGGCAATCGTTCAGTGATAAGATCAGCCTTGCGGTGCGAATGTGCTGCTTGCATCAGGTCTGTGAAAATCCTATACGGGCTTTTAACCATGCCAATGCGCCCTGTTTTAGAACGCAGCCTAATTGAGCTAAGCGACAACGTGCTGCGTTTGGCAAGCATGGTTGATCAAGCATTGGCGCTTGCCATGCGCGCTCTGGTAGAGCGAAATGCGACGCTTGCCGCACAGGTCAGCGCGAACGACCAACAGTTAAACCGTCTGCGCTACGAGATTGAGGAACAGTGCTACCGCCTGCTGGCAATGCAGCACCCAAGCGCTACTGATCTGCGCCAATTGGTTGGCACGGTCAGCGTTGCCACCAACCTAGAGCGCATTGGCGACCACGCGGCTGGCGTTGCGCGGCTTGCCCTACGCATGGTGGATGCGCCGCCGCCGCGCCCTTTGGTGGATATTCCGCAGATGGCAGTCATCGGGCGCGCGATGGTGCGCGGCGCTGTGCAGGCTTTCGTCACCCGCGATGTGCGCCTTGCTGAGTCGATCATTCAGCGCGATGTCGAGATTGGACAGCTCCAGGAGCGCGCTTTCCGCGAACTGATTGACCTGATGACAGAGACGCCGCACGTGATTGAACGCGCCACCTTTCTATTGTGGGTCTCGCACAATCTAGAGCGCGTTGGCGACCGCGCCACCAACATCTGCGAGCGCGCCATTTATGTTGCCACTGGCGAGATCAAAGAGCATCCCAACCGTTAGCGCGCCGAACGATCAGGTCTCTAGGCGGTGCAGGGCAGTTTGTGCCAAGCGGTGGCTTGGGTTAAGCGTCAACGCCTTTCGATAGGCGTCCCGCTGCTTTGCCCGATCTGTTTGCAGCAAGCCGACCAAATACCATACGTCGGCATCCTCAGGGTAGTGCGCTGCCAATTGTTTCACCAACTCAGCCGCCGCCTGCCGATCCCCATTTTGAACGAGCTGGGCAGCCCGCTTCACCTGATCAATTGGCGCTGTTCGGGTAAACACTTCATCCAGCACGCTTTGCGAAGGCGCCGCACGGCGGCTCACCTGCCCTGTGCCAGCGGCAGGCTGCCCGTTGGCTGCCTGCGCCAGAATATGATCGCGCAAGGTGCGCGCCTGGCGCACCATTGTGAAGTGGTGTGATGTGCCGCCTGTGCCTGTTACAATCAACGTTTTATAGCCGAGCAAACGTCCGAGCAGGCTCTCTGAGAGTTCGCACGCCTCAAACTTGGTCAGTGCTACCTCAGTGACATGGCGCACAATCCAGCCGCGCTTGCTGATGATGCGAAGCGTCGTCACGCCGATCTCATCAGTCAGCCATTGCAGCAGCCTAGCCAGCGCATTCAAGACGCCTATCGCTGCCACAAAAAGCACACTATAGGTGAGGTAGGTGGTCGTTTCTGCCGTCACATTGAAGCTGGGCAGATAACGCCTGCTCAAATCCACTATCACAGGGATGGCAGGCTGAAGCCCTACCACCAACAATGCCGTTGCCAACAAGGGCGACACCCACAACCACCAATGCGTGCGCGTCTTGTAGATCACGCGCTCCCCCGTGATCAAATTCCGTTCAATGTAACCCATCAGCACCCCACTTGTGCGCCAGTTTTGCCCTGATCATAACGCAAAAATCCCGTAAAGACCCTGTTTGGCGCGTAAAGTGTGTGTTAAAATGAGCAAACGAAAGCAGGAGGAGTGACTCTGGAAACAGTTGATATTGCCCGCACAATTGTAGACTTGATCGCTGATCGTAAGGGCGAGGACATCACCCTGATGGACTTGCGAATGGTGAGCGTGATCACCGATTTTTTCGTGATTGCCAGCGCCAACAGCGACCGCCAACTAAACGCGATTGCCGAATATGTGCGCGATGAACTGAAGCAGAAACACCAAACCGCGCCCTTACGCATTGAAGGACGCGGCGAAAGCGGCTGGATATTGATGGATTATGGCGATGTGATTGTTCACTTGTTCTCGCCAACAGCACGCGCTTACTATGACCTTGAGAGCCTGTGGCGCGAAGGTCAGGTGCTGCTGCGGATGCAGTAAAGCGCGCCGAGCCGTTGCCTATTCAAAAATCCAGCGGTCGGTTTGGCGCTGCCATGCCACCAGTTCTTCAGGCTTGAACCAGAGTGCGATCTCGGCAATGCCGTTCTCCACACTATCAGAGCCGTGAACGAGGTTACGCCCGATCTCTAGGGCGAAATCGCCACGAATGCTGCCGGAAGCTGCCTCGTGCGGGCGCGTCGCACCAATGGTGTTGCGCGCATTCAGCACGGCGTTGGTGCCTTCCAGCGCCATCACCACCACCGGGCTAGAGGTAATGTAATCCACCAAGCCGCCGAAGAAAGGCTTTTCACGGTGAACGGCGTAGTGCTGTTCTGCTAGTTCACGGCTGACCTGCATAAACTTCATGCCGACGATCCGCAAGCCGCGCTGCTCAAAGCGGCGGATAATCTCGCCTACCAAGCCACGCTGCACACCATCCGGTTTCACGATGATCAAAGTGCGTTCCACAGGGAAAATCCTCTTATGTGCTGTAGGATGCTCAAAAGACCTTAGCAAGTATAGCGCGCTGTACGCAGCATGGCGACTCATCACGGTCTTATAACAGTCCTTCTCAAAACAATGAATCTGTTATACTAAGTCTGATCCGCATAATGACCATCTCGCTGTCAAGTGTTTGTGTTTTCTAACAAATTCGCGTTGCCTAATCTGCCCATTGATCAGTAATATTTGGGCATAAAGTCGCTTTTCTGACCACACTGCTGCATCTACAGCACGCCTAAGGGCAACTGGGGCGTGCTACATTGCCCACACGCTGAATGCGCTCTTGTATGGTTATGACTGATCTCGCTTAGGAGAACAATCTATGGCTGGCAATATTATTCAGTGCAATTATGATGACATGCGCCAAATCAGCAATGATTTCTCGCGCCAGAGCGATGCAACGCGCCAAATGTTCCAGACAATACAGCGCTGTCTTTCCGCGCTGCAAGGCGGCGGCTGGCTTGGCAAGGGCGCGCAGAACTTCTACCGTGAGATGGAAGACCTCGTGTCGCCCGCCATGCAGCGGCTGGGCGCTGCCCTTGCCGATGCCTCAAGCGCCACACAGCGGATTGCCACCGCGCTGGAGCAGGCTGAGCGAGAAGCTGGCGCGCTCTTTATGGGTGGCGGTGATGGTGGTGATGGTGGTTCGGGCGGCAATAAAGGTGTTGGTGGTGGCGACGAGGCAGGCGGCGGCAACCCTGATCCGCGCTATCAGCCGTTGCCCGGCACGGAAGGCAACAGCGTGCCAGCCTATCTGATCAACTTCCGCGATCCCAACTTCAATATGACTGAATTTATGCAGAATCTGAATCCAGAAGGGCGCCCTGTGGTCTTCATGGTGCATGGCTTCCGTGAGCAGCTTGGCGGTGATGGTGGTGTGGATCAGGGCTTTGCTCGAGCCTCGCAGGATTATTCCGCGCTGTATGATAGCGGGCAAGGCAATGGCAAGCCGCCGATCATCGTCGGTGTGACGTGGGATGCCGGCACGACTTCCGTCTCGCCGGGCAACTATTATCAGGCGAACGCCAATGCCGCCGAGATCGGTCCGCGCTTTGGCGATGCACTTGCCCAATTCCGCCAGTTCCATCCAGAAAGCCAAGTGAACGTTGTCGCGCATAGCTTGGGCAACCGCTTTGTGCTGGAAGGCTTGGCAGCCAACCCGAATGCACGCATTGATAACTACCTTGCCGTGCAGCCTGCCGTCAACCAGAGTGATTTCCAACGCGGCGAGAGCGGCTGGTTTGGCACACGGTTTGGCGCAACGCCCGAAGGGCGCTTCTACAATGTGGTGAACGGGCCGCAGATGGGCAACATGGCGGCAACCTATAACACGCAAGACCGTGCGCTATGGGCGCACGCGACGACAGGTGCCAGCGCCCGCGAATTTTGGTGGAGCGGCACTGATACGGCGTTGGGTGGTACGCGCAACAGCTACGACGGAATGCAGCGCATTAGCCTGCAAACCAGCGGCTGGAATTTCGATATGAACCACCATAGCTATCACAGCCCAGAGGTCATGGATGTTGCCTCCCGCTACTTCGGGCTGACCACAGGGAGATAAGTTATGCTCAGCGGCAAAATTGCCTTTACCAACAGTTCGGTGCTGCACATCCTCGACCTTGCTGATGGCAGCATCACAGCCGTCAATGAGGGCGGGCGCACCGCCTTCCCATCCTGGCATCCAAGTGGGCAACAGATTGCCTCCGGCGTTTCGCGTATCACCGTCTTCGATCTGGCGACGAACAACCTCGTGCAGACCAGCCGTGAAGGCTTGGTTGCCAACTATCCGGCGTGGCACCCATCAGGCGGCATGTTGGCGTTCGACGTAAAAATGCCTAATGATGACGGCTTCTATTTCCAAGCGTTTGATAGTCAGGTTGAGTTTAGCTTGCCATTGCCTTTCCCTGCCCTACAGGTAGACTGGCATCCCAACGGGCGCGAAATCGTCTTTGTGGGCGTTGTGGAGGGTAACAAGCACATCTTCAAGCTGGATATGAGCTGCATTCAGACGCAGGACTGCCCACAGCAAGTGCAGCAGCTCACCACGCTAGGGCGCTTTAACCATGCGCCATCGTGGAGCCCAGATGGCACGACCATCGCCTTTGAACACTACCTCAGCGCCGAGAATCGTTGGGTGATCATGTTGATGGATGCCGATGGTAGCAATCTGCGCCGCCTGAGCGATGCGAACGGCAACGATCATCATCCAACGTGGGGACATGATAACTGGCTGGCATTTGAGCGCCATACACCACAAGGGCGCTACTTATGCGCCGTGCGTGCCGATGGCTCCGATCTTCAGCAGCTTGCTCAGGATGCTTTCGAGCCGGCATGGTGGTATCCGCGCTAGGTCTATAAACCATGAACAGTGAGGGCGAGATACATCTCGCCCTCGCTACGCCATTCACGCCTGATCTGCCGCGCTTCTCCGCGTGCAATTCAGCCTTCATGCCCTTCCAATCGGACCTAACACCTTACCAATTTGCCCAATTGCCGCACTCATCGCTACACTGATAGCATTCATTGGCGGCGACGTAGGAGTATTGAGTATGCGTGCCGTAGACATCATAGCGCGCAAGCGCGACGGCGAAGAACTGACCTCTGAGGAAATTGCCTTCTTCATTCGGGCATATACTGAAGGGCAGGTGACCGATTACCAAGCCTCAGCGTGGCTGATGGCGGTCTATCTGCGCGGGATGAGCCGCCGCGAGACGGTTGATCTCACCATGGCGATGGCGCGCAGCGGCGATATTCTCGATCTGAAAGATGCGCTGCCCGTCAGTGTGGATAAGCACTCTAGCGGCGGCGTGGGCGATAAAACAACGCTGATCGTGCTGCCGATGGTTGCAGCCTGCGGCGTGCCTGTTGCCAAGATGAGCGGACGTGGGCTTGGCTTCACCGGCGGCACATTGGACAAATTGGAATCGATCAGCGGCTACCGCGTGGAACTGAGCGTGCCAGAATTTAAGCAAGTGGCGCGTGAGCATGGCATTGTGCTGTGTGGGCAGAGCGGCAACCTTGCGCCTGCCGATGGCAAGCTCTATGCACTGCGCGATGTGACCGCCACGGTCAGCAGCCTGCCACTGATCGCCAGCAGCATTATGAGCAAGAAAATTGCCGCCGGCGCCGATGCAATCGTGCTGGATGTGAAGGTTGGCTTGGGCGCCTTCATGACCAACATTGAGCAGGCGAAACAATTAGCACATCTGATGGTGGAGATTGGGCAGGGGGTGGGCAGGCGCACGGTTGCCTTGCTCTCGGACATGAATCAGCCGCTTGGCGGGGCGGTTGGGAATGCCCTTGAGGTGATCGAGGCGATTGAATGCCTGCATGACCGCGCACCGAACGATCTGCGCGAACATTGCCTTGCCGTTGCCGCGCAGATGCTGCTCTTGGCACGCCACACGAGCGGCAGCCCGCCCGAATATGCCCTTTCTGAGTATATGGCAGAAGCAGCTGAAACGCTGCGGAACGGCACAGCCTTTGCCAAATTCCGCGAAATGGTGGCAGCCCACGGCGGCGACGTGCGCCAAGTGGACGATCCAACCTTGCTGCCAAAGGCACAGCTTGTGGAAGTGCTGCCCGCGCCGCGTGCAGGCTATATCGAGCAGCTTAACGCGCTGGATGTCGGTATGGCTGCTGTAGAGCTTGGCGCAGGGCGCGAACGGAAGGGCGAACCTGTTGATCATGCCGTGGGCGTTGTGGTGCATAAGAAGGTGAGTGATGCCGTCGCAGCGGGCGAACCCGTTTTCACGCTGCACGCCAACACGCCTGATCAGTTGGCGCGGGCAAAAGCGCGCCTGCAACGGACGGTGGTCTACAGCAGCACGCCAACCCTGCCGCTGCCCATCTTCTACGACATTGTGACAGGCGCGGAAAGCCTGCCCTAAACACACATGGGACGGCAAAATGCCGTCCCACACAGGCATAAAAAGTGCCGAATTAATTGCCCTGTGTCGCTTCGGCAGTCGGATCGGAGGCTTCCGTCGCAACGGTTGGCGGCATCACACGCGGGCGCACACCCAAGACCACCGCAATCTCTAGCTCTGCTGCATCGCGCTTGAGGACGAATACCACAGTTTCGCCCGCTGCCCGCGTCAGGATGTAGTTTCGCAGTGCGGTCAGGTTGCGGCGTGCGGCACCATCAGCCGCCACGATCACATCACCAAGCTGCAAGCCTGCCTGATCGGCTGGCGAGCCGCTCACCAATTCAATGATGCGGCTGCCACAGTCTGCCACATCCTCACCAACAATACCAAGGTAGCCGGGCGCAAACTCCACGCTGGCATCTTGTGTGGCGGCGGCGGTTGCCTCAGCAGTCGCCTCAGCCGTTGCTTCCAAGGTTGCTGGCAGCGGTTCGTCATCATCGGTGGGTGGGCAGGGTGGATATTTGGTCGCCTGCGCGTCGAGTGGGCGAACGGTTTCTGTAGCATCCATCGTCGGTTCGGCGGTTGCCTCCGCAGTTTGGGCGGGCTGCGCCTGTGCGGTGAAGGGCAGTGTGCCAGCAGTGGCAAGCAGCGCTACCAACAGCGCCACAGCGCACAGGCGGATAAACGTGCGTGCGAGCATCTTGTGATCTCCAAATTTGCTAAATGGGTTAAGCCTACAAAAAGATTGTAGCACACACGCGCCGCTTGCTCACGGCATGGGTGTTGCTTGCAACATCTCGCGGGTGATCATAACACCATCCAGCCCAATTTTGCGCGGCACAGCCTTACCGCTGATAATGCTCACAATCGCATCTACCGAGAGCCGACCGACGCCAAGCGGATCGCTATCCAGCGAGGCGCGGAAATACTTTCCAGCGCTCATCAGGCGGCGCACCTCACTCTCAGCGTCCACACTCACAATGTGAACTTCGTTTGGCTGTTTGCCCGCCCTTTCCAACACGCCAACTGTCCCTAAGGCGCCGGCATCGTTAATGCTGAGAATCACGTTAACATCTGGATGTTTGCTCAGAATTTCCTGCATACTTGCCTCGCCCTCATGGATGGTGCCGCCCGTCCAGCGCCCTAGAATTTCTGCATTGGGTGCAAGTTCGCGCAAGGTTTCTTCCATCGCGTTGGCGCGCTTCACAACATCGCTCACACTCGGATAATCCAAAATGGCAACCTGCGCTTTGCCGCCTAATTCGGTGTTGATCAGGGTTGCTGTATATTCCGCCGTGATCCTGCCCATATCTTCGTTGGTGAGGTTGAAGGAGGTGCTGTACTTGCCAAAGGCTGTATCGCCAATGATGACCGTGGCAATACCTGCCTCTTGAGCAGCGCGTACCGCCGGCGCAATCGAGTCGTAGTTCAGCGGGCAGATGATGATCGCCCTTGCACCGCGTGCGATGAAACTACGAATGATGGCGGGCTGGCGGAATTGGTTTTCTTCCGAGTCTTCCACTTCAGCGTTGATGCCTAGCTCATTGGCACGGGTGCGCGCCGCGCTGGCAAGGCTGGAGTGATAATCCGTCTTGAGGGAGCAGGGCATAATGCCGATGAAACTGCCGCGCAGCCGTTCGACGGCAAGGCGCACCTCATCAGGTGTGTTTTGAACGCTTTCCACACGCCCGACATCGGGACGATCTGCCTCATCGGCGTAGGGCATTGGCGTTGGGGTGAACAGCGTGGTCGGTGTGCTGTCGTTGGCTGCGGCTGTCGGTTGGGTGGAAGGGATTTCTGTGTCGCTTGCCTGATTCAGGCGCGGCAGCGTGAACAAGCCGAAGACCAAAAGTATCGCTAACAGCACACCTAGCCCAAACAGGCGCGGACGGCTGCGCGCAAAGGCGCCCGTCCTGATGAGGAGTGTCTGCATGTTCGCGGCGGCGGGCAATGTCGGGATGTAGCTCTGCACAGCGCGGCGCAGATCATCAGCCATGTCCAGGGCGCTCTGGTAGCGGTGCGCGGGATTTTTGTGGATCGCCTTGAGCAGAACGCGCTCCACACCTGCGGAGAGATCAACGCGCAGCGTGCTAGGGCGCGGCGGCTGGCGGTTCAGGTGTGCCTGCATGATGGCGAAGACTGAATCGCCCGTGAAAGGCGGTCTACCAGTCACCATTTCGTAAAGCACGACGCCTAAGCTGTAGAGATCAGAGCGTTTGTCGGCAACATCTTCTTGAATTAGCTCCGGCGCAATGTAAGTCGGCGTGCCAATCATCACGCCGGCTTCGGTCAGTGTTTGGGCAAAATCCTTTTCGCCTGTGCGCGCCAAGCCAAAGTCGGCAAGGTAGGCGTTTTGCTGCTCATCCAGCAGCACGTTGCTTGGTTTGATGTCACGGTGAATCACGCCGTTCTGATGGGCATAATCCAACGCAGAGGCAATCTGTTGCAGCAGGCTGTCTACCAAATTCAGCGGCAGCGCGCCGCGCTCTTTGATCAGATCGGCAAGCGTGCCGCCTTTCAAATAGCGCATGGTCAGATAGGTAATGCCATCGGGCGTGTTCGCGTGTTCGTAGACAGGCACAATGTTGCTATGCTCAAGGCGTGCGATGGTCTGCACCTCACGGGTGAAGCGATCAATGAATTTCTGATCGCGGGTGAGCGTGTTGCTCAGCACCTTCATAGCAACTTCGCGGTTCATGGTGATTTGCCGCGCACGGTAAACATCCGCCATGCCGCCATGCCCAAGCTGCGCTATAATCTCATAGTGACCTAATGTTTTGCCAATGAAACGATCATTCATAGCGCCTCATTTGCTTCTGCGCTCAATTCAAAATTAATGGATGATTGTAACATTTCTGGTGCGGCTTGCACCATACACCCACCGCACCTTGTATGGTTTACTAAACGCACCTAGCGCGGCATTCGGTGGATACTACTTATAAAAAAAGTATTTCAATGGGTGGACAGCAGGCGAGGATTAACGCAAGGGCGGGTTCGGATGCGCTATACGCCGCTACGCTAGCTACAGCACAAAATCATCGGAGGCAGCGGCGGCGGCAATCACTTCGCGCAATTCTTCCAGATCGGGGAACACATCAGTGTTCTGCTCATCAAAGGTGCCGGCGCTCTCGCCGCGTTCACATAGCGGGCGGTATTGGCAGTGGGCGCAGTGGCGCAAGTCAGCCGTCAGCGGAAATTCCGCGACAGTCAGGGAGTGCAAGCGCGCCAGCAGGCTGGCAATATAGCGCTGATCATCAGCATAGCGCGCCGCGCTGTAGGGAAAACTCTCCAGTGCGCCGCCTTCGCCGCCAAACCAATAAAGCAGCCGCACGCGCTCTGGCGAAAGTGCCTCACCAAACAGGCGCGGTGCAGCCTCCACCAACAGCAGCGGGTAGAGGATCGTTTGCAGGCGGCGGTCTAGGCGTGCGCGTGGTGTGCGGCGGCTGGTCTTCCAGTCTACAATGAGTGCCTCACCATCGGGATCATATGCCAGCAGGTCATATTTAGCGGTCAGGCGAGCGCCATTTGCCCAAGCAGGCTTAACCGTCACGCTGAACTCCGGGCGCAGGAAGGTGCGCGGCACATTCGGCGGCGGATTATCCAGAAATGCTTGCCATAAGTCCGCCAAGTCGGGATCAACGCGCTCCAGCGAGAGCGAGACGCCGCGCCAATAGCGCTCCATCAACGCGTGAAAGCGTTCGCCACGCTCAATAGTGCGATCCACTTCCGAAAGCGGCTCGGCAATCGGCGCGGGATAGTCTTGCGCCAGCAGGTAGCGCAGTTGGAAGCGCCGCGGGCAATCGGCAAAGTCCTGCAAGCTGGACTGGCTGAAGGCGAAGGCGGGCGGCAGGTCAATGGTCATGCGCGTTGGCTTTAGCCCTCTTGCAGACGTCCGCTGCCGATCAGGTTCGCGCCGGACATCGGTATTTTGATATGGAACGTGCTGCCTTGCCCAACCACACTCTCGACCCATGCATCGCCGCCGTGCAGCTCTGCCACGCGCTTCACGATGTATAAGCCCAAGCCGTTGCCGCGCACACGAATGTTATCTTTGGTGCGGACGCGGCGGAAGCGCGTGAAAAGCGTGCGCTGATCTTCCTCGCTGATGCCCTTGCCACTATCCTGCACACTGAGCAGCAGTGTGTTATCTTGCACTTGGGCGCGCACGGTGATGCTGCCCCCTTGTGGCGTGTATTTGATGGCATTATCGGTCAGGTTGTTCAGGGCGCGGCGCATCATCATATCATCGAGTTGCAGCACAGGAATGCTCTGAGCAGTCTCGGCAATCAGCGTTTGCCCGCTTTTTTCGGCGGCGGCGGCGTGTGTATTGACGACATCGCTCACCAATTTGAGGATATCGCATGGCTCGCGGTGCAGGCGATAGTTACCCTCCGGATCAAGGCGGCTGGCGTCCAGAATTTTCTCGACCAGGTCGCTCATCTGCGTGATGCCACCTTGAATTTTTTCGGCAAAGGCGCGTTGGCGCTCGTTGAATTCACCAACCATCGGCATCATATCCACGTAGCCCTTCATATAGGTGAGGGGTAAGCGCAAATCGTGCGAGACGGTGCTGGTGAATTCTGCCTGATTGTCGCGTAGGTTCTTGTAGCGCGTAATATCGCGCAGCATCAAGACGCTGCCGCTGCGCTGCCCATGCTCATCATGCATTTGCGAAAGGCGCGGCGCAAAGGTTTGCCCGGCAGCACTCTGCCATTCCATGCCTTCAGCGCCCTCAGCTTCGCCGCGCAGCAGAGCGACCAACGGCTCGCTCTCGGCCATGCTGGCAAGGGCTGCCAACTGATTGCCGATCACACGGTCAGCGCTGACGCCAAAGGCGCGCTCTGCCGCTGGGTTAAAGACCAAAATCTGTTCGCGCACGTCCACGACGAGGATCGGGTCAACACTGCTCGTCAGGATGGCGGAAAGCTGTTCGCGCCCTTTGCGGGCTGCCTCAAAGGCGTTGGTGTTAGCGATGGCGATGGCAGCCTGCGCGGCAAGCAACTGCAAAAAGTTGCGTTCCCAAGCGCTGAAAGTGTGCGCCGCGTGGTAGCCGACCCACAGGACGCCCATCAGCGTATCGCGGGCAGTCAGCGGCAGGGCAATCACTGCGCTAAAAGTTGGGCGCAGCGCGCTTAAATCGCCTTCCAACGGCGTGCCGTTGGTGATCTCGAGTGGCTGCTGGCTGGCAGCGCTGAGCAGCGGTGCATCAAAGCGCGCCAAATCGCCGTTGCTGCCTTCAGCATAGTAAGTATGCTGCGGCGTGCCACTACCCACCACAAAGCGCAAGCAGACCGCTTGTAAGCCGCGCTGGGCAAGCTGCGCCACATCGGTTAGCACGCTTTCAAGGCTGCCACCTTTGGCGATGCGTTGGGTAATTTCCAGCAGCAGTGCCTGCTCACCGATGTATTGCTTAAGCTGCTCACGCAGTTCATCTACCGACTGGCTCGAAGGTGCAACTTCACTCATTGTCACGCGGCACTTCCCTGAATGCAGTCTCGCTTGGGCTAAAGAATTTACCTATGTCGCAAGCATAGGTCTGCGCGCATTATAGCACTTTTCTTGGTCTCGGTGCAACGCACCCTTAAGACTTCAAGCTAATCTCAAACTGTTGCCCGATAGGCACACCGTTGGCATCCAACACGTCAAGGTTATGAAACAGCCGCTCATCGCGCCGATCCTCAATGGTATACAGCCCGATCCGCGCAGTGCTGATCTCAGCGGCACGCGCCCGTGCTGCCTCTGAGCAGAACGTTCGCACAATCTGATCGCCGCTGCGCCAATAGCGCCCATTCCAAAAGTAGCCGTCAGCATCGGCAACCCGTTCGCCCGCCGCGTTGTAAAAGTGGACGGCGGTCTGGAAGAAGTCGGAGACGACGCCATAAGCGGGCGCATCCGCTTGCCAGACCAACGCCAAACAGCCTGAGTCGGGCTGCCAGCGAAAGGCAGTGATCCGCGCTGAGTTGGCAAAGCGCATAGCCTGCTGTGCGGCGGGCAGTGCGTTGAAGGCACTGGCATCAAAGGTGGGCGCGCTGCTGGTGATGTGAAAGCAACCTTCTGGCACGCTGCTGATCGGGTCGCGCCGCCAGTAAAAAGTTTGCCCGTCCTCGCCATCGCAGCGATCCGAGATGTAGAGCGTTGGGGCAGCCGGATAGACCTCGATGCCTGCTTGCAGAAAACGCACCGTTGGCACATCATACAGCAGAAAATTCCAAACGCTTGCCGCCTCGTTATAGCCGATATACTGCCCATCCAAACGCGCCAAAACCTGTGTTGGCTTTTGAGCAAGGATAGCATCCCGTGCAGCGGCATACATGCCTAGCGGCGTACCGAAGCCGTTCGGGGTGGCATATTGACCGATAAAGTCCAGCAGGGCAAGTTGAGTCCATGTTTGCAGGCTGATGATCACAATCAGGGCAAGGTTGCCCATGGCAAGCACAACGCGGCGTGCCTTGCCAAGCGCAGCGGCAAAGTCACCAATCAGCGCGCCAATGCACAGATAAGCGGCGGCGTGGGAAGGCAACAAATAGTGATCGTTGAACTCTGGAAACCATGTGATGGAGGTTGCTAGCGGCGCGCACAGCAGCCACAGCAGCAGCGTGACATCAATCGGCGTCCGTCCGTCAGGCTGCCGAAGGCTGCGGAAGACCAACCAAAGCGCCGCCAAGGCTGCCAACGCCGCCACACTGTGAAAGATCGGCAGCAGCGGGCTGATCGGCAGCCGTTCTAGGAACAGAGGGCGATAATCGCCTGCCCAGACGGGCAAATTCGCGCCGCTGAGCAGCTCGGCAAAGCCCGTCCAAGCCTCGCCGCTTAGCGCCAGACTGCGCGCCGACTCCGAGCGCCCGAATCCGCCGCTTGTGAATGCCTCTAGGAGTGAGGCAAGGGCAGGCCCGAGCAGGAAAGGCAGGCTGATGATCAGGGCGATTAGCGCGCCAAGCCAGAAGTAGCGCGTCAGGCGGCGGCGTCCTTGCCACAGCAGATAAAGGGCGGGCAGCAGCAGCACAAAGTTCAAATAGTGATTTTGACCAGCAAGGGCAAGGGCAGGCGGAAAGATAACTTGCGCCCAACGCTTGCCTTCAAGCATGCCGAGCAAACCTGCGCCGAAGGTGAGAACTGTTAGCAAGGCAAGCTGATCGGCGGGCCAAACCTTCCGCGAAAAAACGACTGCCCAAGGGCTTGCCGCAAAGAGCGCCGCCGCGCCAAGCGCCGCCACCACGCCAAAATAGCGGCGGGCGATGAAATAGCTGAGCAGGACGGCAAGGGCAGCCATCAGCCCGACGTACTGCGTGGCAAGGAGTGGGTCGCTGCTGAGCAGGTAGGGCGGCAGAAAGTAGTAGATGGGCGCTGGCGGCTGAAGGATGCCCACCGAAGAATCAATACTGTGCAGCGGAAAGGTGCGCCCTTGCGCCATATCACGCGCCAAAAGCGAGAGGTTTGCCTCGTCCTGCTTGAATTCCACCACAGCGGGCATTCCCAAACGCAGCAGCAGCGCCAGCGCCATAATCGCTGCCAGCGCCAGCCATTCGGCGGCGGATAGCCGCGCCGTATAGGGCGTGAAGGCTGCCCTAGGCACGAGTGCCGTCTTCCCGCGCCATGCGGCGCAAAAAGTCGGCGGCATCTTCGACGCTGTGATGCACGGTTGGGTCAGGGCGGTAGGTGCTTTGCATAATGGTCGCAAACATCATCTCGACCAGTGGTTCACTGCCCACCAGTGCCACGCGCTCTAAAGTAGGCAGCCTAAAGCTTCCATCGCGCATTAAGGGCAGTGTTCCACGCGGAAATTCGGTCACACCGCGGTAATCAAGGATCATATCCACAAGGCTTGGCACGCCTGCCGCCAACGCCCACACCTCCTCGGCACCTGCCTCTAGGTCTTGAAGGCTAAGCGGATCGGTCAGATTGTAGAGGATGATATGATTAGGTTCGTACCATGTGATGCGTACAGGCATTTGTGTTTACCATAGGATTGCGTAAAAATTCAGTTAATACTGAAACACTCTCATAAAATCGTCAAGGGTGCGCTGCGAAGTGGTGATGATGTCGAAGAACCACCGATCACGGTTGTAGACGAGCCGTGCGCGGTCATCGTTGCCATAGGTATAGTAGGCAAAGCCAAGCCGCGCTGTCTCGATGAGCGCACGTGCGCCGCGCTGAATATCGGTATCCCGCGCACGGATGACACCTGCTTGCGCCGCCGCCAACGAAACTGACTGCGCGCCGCTGATCGCCACACGCTCATCGCCACGCGCATAGACGGCGCGGAAATTCTGCAAGTCGCCTTCTAGGTTCAGGCGTGTAAAGTCGCCCAGTGCCTGTGGCAGCAGATCGCCCACAAAGCCAACCAGCGGAATGCGCCGCGCACCCAGATCGTAGGGACCAAAATCGCGCACAGGCTGCCCAAGCCGCGTGATCAGCCCGCCCACGGCTGCCAGCACACCTAGCAAAATTGCGATCACAATCAGCGAGGAAATCACAGCAAAGATCATCAGCAGCGTGGCGCGACGTTCTTCTTGTTTTGGCGATTGCATCAGACAAGCATTCCCATTCAGGCAGGCATTTGGCGAAAATGCCTGAGTCACCCGATACTCTACTGCATTATACTAAGTTTGTGGAATTATAGCGCGAGATAAGGCAAGGACGATGAACACACCGTTGGATACGCTATGGGTGCTGGTTTGTGCCGGTCTGGTCTTTCTGATGCAAGGCGGCTTCCTGTGCCTTGAAACCGGCTTGACGCGCAGCAAGAACAACATCAACGCTGCCATGAAAAACCTTGCCGATTTTTGCATCACCACTGTGATTTTTTGGGCATTCGGCTTTGCCCTGATGTTCGGCGCTTCGCAAGGTGGTTGGTTCGGCACCACGCTTTTTGGCGCAGAGCTGGATCAGGCACCCTCGCAACTCATCGCTTTTTTCATCTTTCAGGTGATGTTCTGTGGCACTGCGGTGACCATTCTTGCCGGCGCTGTGGCAGAGCGCACACGCTTTCGCGCCTACCTGATCACAACCGTGCTGATCAGCGGCTTGGTCTACCCAATGTTTGGGCATTGGGCATGGAACGGGCTGTATGGCGTCGAAAGCAGCGGTTGGCTGCGTGCGATTGGCTTTGTGGACTTTGCAGGCTCTAGCGTCGTCCATAGCCTGGGCGGTTGGGCATCCTTAGCGGTTTTGATCATTGTTGGTGCGCGGCGCGGGCGCTTCGGGGCGGATGGCAAGCCTGTAAAAATTCCCGGCGCCAATGTGCCACTGGCAACGCTCGGCGTGATTTTGTTAATGTTCGGTTGGATCGGCTTTAACGGTGGCAGTACGCTGGTGCTGGATGATGGCGTGGCGCGCATTATCGCCAATACAGTGGTGGCTGCTTCTGCCGGCTTGGTGGCAACGCTGCTCATTGGATGGTCGCTGCGGCGGCGCGCCGAAGTTGATCTGCTGATGAACGGTGCGCTTGGCGGTGCAGTAGCAATCACAGCGAACTGCCATGCCGTCAGCCTGTCCGCGGCTGTGATCATCGGTGCGGTGGGTGGCTTGATCATGCTGCTGACCGATTGGTTGCTGCTGCGTCTAAAGGTGGATGATGCCATCAGTGCTGTACCGGTCCATTTGGGCGGCGGAATTTGGGGAACGTTGGCAGTCGGTATTTTCGGCGCGCCGGAACTGCTTGGTACAGGGCTGGCGCGTGGTGAACAGATCGTCGCCCAACTGGTTGGGATTGTGGTCTGCGGCGTGTGGGCATTCGGCGTTACCTTCATCGCGCTGACCATAATCAACCGCGTGTTTCCGCTGCGCGTCTCGGCGGAAGATGAGCATATCGGCTTGAATGTGACCGAACATGGCGCAACCACTGAAATCCTCGATCTGTTCATGGTCATGGATCAGCAATCGAAGACGGGCGATTTAGCCTTGCGCGTGCCTGTGGAGCCATTCACCGAGATCGGGCAGATCGCACAGCGCTACAACCGTGTGATGGATGCGCTACAACAGGCAATTGCCCGTACCGATGCCATCATCCGCACTGCGATGGACGGCGTGATGACCTTCTCGCGGGATGCGCTGGACGTGCTGACGCTGAACCCTGCCACCGAGGCGCTCTTTGGCTATCCAGCGGTGCAGTTGGTTGGGCAGCCCGTTGGGCGACTCTTCAACGCTGACGGGCAGGCACTTGAGCAAATGGCGCGTGCCAATGCGCCCAGCGAACTGATCGGCAGGCGTGCCGATGGCAGCACCTTTCCGCTGGAAGTGAGCGTTAGCGAGACTGCGGCGGGCGATTCTATCTTCTACACCGCTACGCTGCGCGATATAACCTTCCGCAAGCGCGCCGAAGAAGAACTGCGCCGCCAAAACACTCTGCTAGATGCCCTCAATCAAACGGCGCTCACACTCATGAATCGGCTTGACCTGAACGACCTGCTGCAAGAGATTGTTACCTATGCGGCGCGCCTGATGCAAACGCCGCACGGCTATATCTATTTACCAAGCGAGGATGAGCAGCGCCTTGAAATGCGGGTAGGTATTGGCATTTTTGCCGAGACCATCGGCGCAACGCTGGTCAAAGGCAGCGGCATTGGCGGCACGGTCTGGCAGCATGGCGCGCCAGTGGTGGTAGATAACTACGCCACCTGGGAAGGGCGCTTGCCAAACGCCGCCTATCAGCGCATTACGGCTACGGTTGGCGTGCCGCTCATCGTGCGCGATCAGGTGGCAGGTGTGCTGGGCATTGCCCGCGAAACGCACGATCAGCCGTTCAGCCCAGAAGATGTTACACTGCTGACCAGCATCGCAGAGCTTGCCGCGCTCGCGCTGGATAACGCCCAGCTCTACGCCTCTGCCCAAGAGGAAATCGTGCAGCGCCGACAGGCGGAAGAAGCGGCGGAGGCTGCCAACCGCGCCAAGAGCGCCTTCCTTGCCAACATGAGCCACGAACTCCGCACGCCGCTGAATGCCATCATTGGCTACAGCGAGATGCTGCAAGAAGATGCTGAAGATATGGGCTATGCCGATGTTATACCAGATTTGCGAAAGATCAAGGCGGCAGGCGATCATCTGCTTGGGCTGATCAACAACATCCTCGATCTTTCTAAGATCGAGGCAGGGCGCACCGAGCTTTATTATGAAACCTTTGATGTGGAGACCATGCTCAGCGATGTGGTGACGACCGTCCAGCCGCTGATCGTCAAGAATGGCAACCAATTGGTGACGCACTTTGTGCCGCAGCTCGGCACCATGCGCGCCGACCTCACCAAAGTGCGCCAGACGCTCTTCAACCTGCTCAGCAACGCTGCCAAATTCACCGAGAACGGCACGATCATGCTCAGTGCTGCCCGTGAAGACTCTGAGCAAACCGATTGGCTGACCTTCAGCGTGCAGGATAGCGGCATTGGCATGACCGCAGAGCAGATGGGCAAGGTTTTTATAGAATTTACGCAGGCGGATGCTTCCACCACGCGCAAATATGGTGGCACGGGCTTAGGGCTAACCATTAGTCGCCGCTTTTGCCAGTTAATGGGCGGTGATATTCATGTGGAGAGTGCGCCGAACGAAGGCTCAACCTTCACAGTGCGCTTGCCCGCCAACACGGAAGCCTACAAAACGCCACAAGGTATGCCGCAGATTGCCGAATCTGCACCTTTCGGCACGCCGCGCACTGCCATTGGCACAGTCTTGGTGGTGGATGATGACCCAACCGTGCGCGATCTGTTGGCACGCCACTTGACCCGTGAGGGCTTCCGTGTGGAGACTGCCACAGACGGCACGGACGGCTTGCTGAAGGCAAAGGCGCTTCGCCCTGATGCAATCACGCTCGACGTGCTGATGCCCGGCACCGACGGCTGGACGGTGCTTGCTGCCTTAAAAAGCGACCCTGACTTAAGCGATATTCCTGTGGTGATGATGACTATTACCGATAATCAGAGCATGGGCTTTGCGCTAGGTGCATCGGACTATCTGACCAAACCGATTGATCGGCGGCGGCTGACCGCACTCTTGAAGCGCTATCGGCGCGCTGCGCCAACCACTGCCGAAGGCGCCGGGCGCGTGCTGATCCTTGAAGATATGGACGTGCTGCGCGATATGCTGGCGCGCACCCTGACCCAAGAAGGCTGGCAAGTTGCCACCGCCGAAAACGGTCTGGTTGGCTTGGCGCGCATGGCGGAAAGCGTTCCCGACCTGATCCTGCTTGACCTGATGATGCCTGAAATGGATGGCTTTCAATTCGTGGCGGAGCTGCGCCGCAATCCAGAATGGCGCGGCGTGCCTGTGGTTGTGGTAACAGCGAAGGAACTCACCCTTGAAGATCGATCAACGCTCAGTGGCTATGTAGAGCGCATTGTGCAGAAAGGCGCCTATGCGCGTGACGAACTGCTGCGCGAAGTGCGCGATCTCGCCTTAGGCTACATTCAAAGTCGGCGTTCGGAAAATGACCAAGAAAGCACAGGAGTCTAACCATAATGGCACACATTCTATTGGTTGAAGATAACGAGATGAACGTGGACATGCTCTCACGCCGTCTGGAACGGCGCGGCTTTCAGGTGAGCGTGGCACGGGATGGCGCGCAAGGCGTGGCGCTTGCCCAGAGCGAAAAGCCTGATCTGATCCTGATGGATATGTCCTTACCTGTGATGGATGGCTGGCAAGCAACGCGCACCATCAAGGCGAATAGCACCTTGAAGCATATTCCGATCATTGCCTTGACGGCTCACGCCCTTGCCGAAGACCGCGAGGCGTGTTTTGCCGCCGGCTGCGATGACTACGAGAGCAAGCCGATTCGCCTGCCCGAACTGCTCGCCAAAATTGACCAGTGGCTTGGACAGGCGAGCACTGAATGAAGACGCGTTTCCATTGGCATTGTGAAAAATAGTGCAATGTGGGTGTAGAATAAAGGTAGCATCTGTTTTAGATTTGGAGGCTATCTGTATGGCGCTCTCAGAAGCACGCTACCGAGACATTATCGCGGTCTATCCACAGCAGGGCGGACGGCGGTGGTTGTTCAAAGCGCCGCTTTACGCTTGGCGCTTAGGTTTTGGTGCATTCATGCCGCCAACATTTGTGCTGCTGACCACACGCGGGCGCAAATCCGGTTTGCCGCGCCGCACAATGGTTGAAAGCACACTGGTGGATGGCAACTATTATGTCATTTCTGCGTGGGGCGAACGCGCCGACTGGCTCAAAAACATCGAGTCGGATCCAAACGTCACGTTGCAAGTGCCGCGTGTGGGTGCTTTCGGCGGCAAGGCAAAACGCTGCACCGATGAAGCGCACTTCCGTCTCGTCTTTCAGCACTTTCAGCGCAGCCCTGCTCTTAAGCCTTACCTTGAGCAACTTGGTATTCCCTTCACCTTAGAGGCATTCATAGAGAATAAGGATCGCATCTTCATGGTTGTGATCACGCCGCTGGCAGACCTGCCGCTGCCGCCGCAGAATGCGGATTGGGCATGGGTGTGGGCAGTCTTGGCGGTACTGCTTGCCCTTGGGCGATTGGTGCGGCGTCCGAAAGTTGTTAGAAGTGTGTAGGGTGCGACTAGCGCATTTCGCTGGACTGACATAGACTTAAGCAACGCTGATTAGCATAGCGCACTGCTTATGCCTCAGCCGAATAAGCCTGCCTTGAAAGGATTGTTACATGAACCGCACCCGCAAGTTCTATCGTGTTTTTATCGTGTTCATGGTTGTGGTGATGGTGGCTGCTGCCAGTTTGAGCGCGGCGGCACCTGCCCGCGCCCAAGTCTGTGCTGTGCAGCATGTGGTGCAGCAAGGCGAAAACTTGTTCCGCATCGGCTTGGCATACGGCTATAGCTGGACAGTGCTTCAGCAATATAACGGCTTGCCCAACCCGAACTATATCCGCGTTGGTCAGGTGATTTGCATTCCACCGCGTGCAGTGCCGCCGATTGGTGTGCCGGTGACGCCCACCCCGAATCCGAACCCAATCGTCTACTACCCACCGCCTGGCGTTTATCCCTTCATTGATTTCAACACGCGCACAGCAGGCGTTGGTGATACGCTTGTGATCTCAGGGCAGCGCTTCCCCGGCAACGCCACGGTGGATATTTTCATCGCACCGCGCACGCCCGGCATCCAGCCCACCTATCCCGCGTTACCCTCGGGTTCGGCAACCGTGAACGCTGACGGCACACTTACCACCAATTTCACCATTCCTGCTGAGGTTGGCGGTGTGGCATTGCACGGCGCCTCGTTCTCGATCCTTGTCCGTGCGCGTGGTTCGGGCTACTACGGCTTTAACTTTGTGGTCAACCCGCGCCCGTGATCGATCAGCTTTTGGTAGCAACCACCAACACGGGAAAAATGCGAGAGTATCAGCGCTTGCTGGCAGATTTGCCGCTGCGCTGGCTCTCGCTGGCAGACCTGCCCGAAAGCCTGCCCGATGTGGAAGAGACAGGCACAACCTTTGAGGCGAACGCGCTGCTGAAAGCGCACGCCTATAGCGCGCAGACAGGGCTTGCCGTGCTTGCCGATGATTCTGGCTTAGCTGTGGATGCGCTCGATGGTGCGCCGGGCGTCTACTCGGCGCGCTATGCGACCACTGCCACAGAACGCAACGCGAAATTGCTAGCTGCCCTAGAAGGTGTGCCGCCTGAGGGACGCACAGCGCGCTTTGTGTGTGTGGTGGCGCTGGTGCTGCCGCTGCCTGACGGCACACTTACGCTGGCGGCAGAAGGGCGTGTGGAAGGCAGCATTGCTTATGCGCCGCGTGGCGAGAACGGCTTTGGCTACGATCCGATCTTTGGATTGCCTGACGGGCGGACGCTTGGCGAGTTGCCTGCCGCTGAAAAAGACGCAATCAGCCACCGCGCTAGGGCATTAGGCAAATTGCATCCGCTGCTGCTGACGCTACTCGGGCAAGGCAAATGAAGGCGAGAGAGCGCACTCAGGCGCTCTCTCCGTGCAACTCACGCTTGAAATCCACAAAGCGGTAGCCAACGCCGCGCTCTGTGAGAATGTACTTTGGGTGTGCAGGGTCTTCTTCGATCTTTTCGCGCAGGTAGTTCACGTAAAGCCGCACGTAGTGGGTCTCGTCGCGGTACTCATAGCCCCACACCTTAGCGAGAATCTGCTCATGTGGCACCGTCCAGCCGGCGTTTTCGATCAGGTGGTAGATCAGGCGGAACTCAGTCGGGCGCAGCTTGATCAATTCACCATTCACGATCACGGCGCGGCGGTTGAAGTCCACACTGAGGCGATCATCCACTTTGAGGATGGCATGTTCAGGCGTGCTGGTGGCGCTTTCGGCGCGGCGCAGCACCGCACGAATGCGGCTGGAAAGCTCACGCGGTCCGAATGGTTTGGTGATGTAGTCATCCGCGCCCAGTTCTAAGCCCTTCACCTTATCATCTTCTTCGCCTTTCGCCGTCAGCATGATGACGGGCAGGCTGGAGAATTCGCGGAGCATCCGCAGTGTCTCGAAGCCGTCTAAGTTGGGCATCATCACATCCAACAGCACCACATCAGGCAACTGTGTGCGGACGGCTTCTAGGGCGCGCACGCCATCGGTCGCCTCAATGACCTGAAAGCCTTCCAGTTCCAAGTTCATACGGATGAAGCCGATCATGCGCGGCTCGTCATCCACCACCAAGATTCGCTGCCGTTCACGTGGTGCAGAAGGCGTTTTGCTGCCACCAGCAGATTTGCCAACCATAAAAGCGCTCCTATAGCGTGCTTAATCGCGGAAGGGCAGCAGCGTTGGCTCATCATCGGTCGGCATGAGTTCAATAAAGCTGATGCGCGCCAATGGGAACATAACGGTGGTGACTTCCGGCAGCACGTTCCCGTAATCCTTACCATCACGGGTGCGCGGATTTCTGCCGATGATCAGGTTATCGGTAATGGCGGGCAGTTCGTCTACGTCGAGCAGGAGTGGTGGATCGCTGATGAGGTGGATGTAGAGTGTATAAGCCATGTTTTTCCTTCTTGGTTAGCTACTTGTTTTAAAAAAGACGTGGCAAACCAATTTGCCAATCCGAATCTCATCACCATCACGCAGCACACGCGGCTGGTTTGGGATGAGGCGCTGCCCGTTTAGGTGTGTGCCATTCACGCTGCCCAAATCCACAAGGGTGAGCGTATCCTCACCGCGCCGAATAGCGGCGTGAATCCGCGAAACACCATTCTCGTAAGCGCCGAAAGGCGTTAGGTCTATAGTCGGTGTGGAGGAACTGCTGCCATCATAGCGCCCTAAGATGGTTTCTTGCTGCGGCTTGACCTCAATTGGGGAAGGATTATCCCGAATGTGCAGCATAATGGTGGCAGATTGATTGAAGCGTGCCGTTCCCCAGCCACCCTTAGCGCTTAAACCACCCGTGCCAACGGGCAGGCGCTTGGTGGAGGTGGCAGCACCTTGCTCAGTATATAAAACTTGCCCACACTCTTCGCAGAAGAGAATGCCTTCGCGGTTGCTGTGAGCGCAATAAGGACATACTTTCATAAATGATCTCCCAAAGAACTACTCCTCTGACGGGAGCAACAAATGGCGCGTGCCATATTTGAGCGCCTTTTGCGCTTCCTCAGAGATTGCGTGCGTACTTGAGAGGCGGCGCGCTTCTGCCATAGCGATATTTGCCAATTCCGTGTGACCGCCTGCCAATAGGCGCGTGGCAACTGTTTCCAGTTTGCGGGTTGCCTCACGAATATCGCCGCGTGCGGCTGCCTCCGCCGCCTTCTGCTGAATGCGATAGAGCGCCAGTTTGCTCAGCGCATCCAAGATGATGCGCGGCGGCTCTTCAATCGGCGGATTGGTCAGCACTTCCAGCGAAATATCTGCCACAAGCCGATAGTTTGTACGTCTATCCCACAAAATATCGCCCTCGACCGCAAAGCGGATCAAGCTGCGCGTGCCAACTTCTGTTAGGGGCGGCAGTTGCAGCGTGAAGATGGCAGAGGTTGGCAATTGCGCTAAGACCTGACCAATCGGGACAGGATCGCTCTCAATGGAGATCGGCTGTGCGCTTGGCGAAAGGCGGAAGCCATTTTCAATGATAACATCAGGATCAGGCGCCAAAGAAAGTGTAACACGCTCTGCCACGGCTTGCCCAAGCGACCGTAGACGCTCATCCAGCAAGCGCTGCACCACATTCGGCGAATTGATATATTGCGAGGTGCCGCCGGTAATGCCCGCCAACTGATCCAAAAAGACATCGTTCCATTCATCGCCAATGCCCATCGCGCTGATGCCGATGCCTTCTTCGTTGCAGCGTTCTGCCAAGGTAAGGCATTTCGCCTCATCGCCGTAGGTGCGCCCATCCGTAATGAAGATGATGTGGTTAGCAAAATTCTTGCCCGCGTAGCGCCGATTCTGATCGTAAGCAGCCTGCAAGCCCTCGTAAATTTTGGTGCTGCCGCCTGCCTGAATGGTGGTAATCATGGTTTTGGCAGCGTTTTTATCCGTCATGGGCGCTGCCTTCACCAAGACTTCGGCGCGGTCGCTAAAGGCAACCACAGAGAGGATGTCGCTGTCTGCCAATTGATCGATCAGGCGGTGAGCAGCAACCTTTGTCCGTTCAAGGCGCACGCCATTCATAGAGGTGCTGTGATCAATGACAAGGGTCAGGTTCAAGGGTGTGCTAGTGGTGCTGCGGTCTATAGTAGGGTCGGGAACCAACTCGATCAGCAAGTAAAGCACTTGTGTTTCATTTAAGGCGGGCAAAGCGCGTGCGCTGGGCGTTACCCGCAGGGTGAAATATGGGCGTTCCGTGCCAATCTGGCGGCGTTTATTATCGTATTTTACGCGCTCGGTTAGGTTGGTCAGCACCTCATGCGCTGCCGTAATATCACGAAATTGGTTGGCTGCACCGGGATGCCCGTTCACATCAGGGTGCAAGCGCCGCGCAGCTGAACGGTAGGCGCGGCGAATATCATCCTCAAGCGCATCGGGCTTCACGCCTAGCACAGAATAGAGGTCTAGCATATAAGGCGTCCTTAATCAGAAACGAATCCTTGTTCAGGGTTTGAAGCCATCATCCAGGAATCTGTACAAGAATAACCGTAATATTATCATTACCACCGTTCTGATTTGCAAGTTCAATAAGACGGTCACAAGCCTCTTGTGGTGTTTGTGCGCCGGTGATGATGTGCCGCAACTGCGTCTCATCCACCATATTCCAGAGCCCATCACTGCACAGCATCAGGCGTGCGCCTTCCGGCAGACGGCGCACAAGCGTATCTATCTCAAGGTTATCGTTCTGCCCAATGGCGCGGTACAGCACGTTGCGCTGCGGATGCACGGCTGCCTCATCGGGTGTTAGGTGATCCAGATCAATCAGGCGCTGTACAAGGGAATGATCGTGGGTGATCTGATCAATGCCCTCTTCCGTAATCAAGTAAGCGCGGCTATCGCCCACATGCGCGATGTATGCCATGCTGCCATTGATAGCAGCCGCTGTCACAGTTGTGCCACCTTCGGGTGTTTCGTTGGCAACCATCTCGTTCGCCTTTTGGAGCGCTTCGGTGAGGATTTCGTTGAGGTAGAGATCGTCGCTATCGGTGCCTGCCAAGCGCTTTAGGTAGTAGTTGCTTAGCACATGCTGTCCGATAATACGTGCGGCAAGGGCAGAGGCACGCTCACCATTCTCATGCCCACCCATGCCGTCCGCCACGACGAACAGTCCGAAATCGGGCATGGTTTGCGCGCCAACCTGAGAGGTCAGCATGGCAAAAAGCGAGTCTTGGTTATTTTGGCGCACCACGCCCTTATCGCTGTTGATGCCGTAGGCAAGGTGTTTGCCCGGAATGCCCACAAACGGCTCTATATCTTGAATGTTGCGGGTGACGCCCGGCTGCTCGAGTTTGGTGGTTACCAAGCTGGCGGCAGGCACTTCGGCTGTCGGCGCGGCAGGCGGCTCTGAGTGATCAGCAGGGGCGCGTGAGGAATCCTCTGGCTCATTAGTCACAGAAAGCGGCGCGTCTGTTGCTTTGGTTGGCGCTGCCTCTGGACGTGAGTTAAAAATGCGACGCAGAAATCCCATGAGAATTACTCCACCTTGCCATTTGCCCTAGAGATTGAGTGCATACATTGTCTTGTCAGTCGAACCGATATAGAGCGTTGTGCCGTTTTCCGCAACAGCACCCGACGATGTGATCGGTCCGCCCGTTTCATATTTCCAGCGCTGCTGCCCTTTGCGCGTATCTACACTGTAAACGCAGTGGTCAGCACTGCCAAAGTATACCGCACCATTGGCAAACACAGGCGCGCTCACAATTTGCCCTTCGGTCACAAACTTCCAAATTGGCGGCTTATTCGTGCCAAGTTCCATCGCGTAGAGCGTGTTATCGTCCGCACCAACGTACACATTCCGCCCAACAATCAGCGGCGAGCCAACAATGCGCCCGCCAATGCGCTGCCGCCAAACGCCCCACCCGTTCTGAATATCTACGCCGTAGAGATGCATGTCCATCCCGCCGAAGACGACGACGCCATCATGGACAACGGGCGAGGAATAGATCGGGCGCTTGGGCTTGTTGAAGCGCCATTTGAAGGTGTTACCCAAATCCACACAGATAACTTCGCCCGCCTCGGTCCCTACGATTACTAGATTCTCGTGAATGCATGGACGGCTGCGGATGGGCGCGTTGCAATCATGTTTCCATGCCAAGCGCCCGCTAATGGCATTAAAGCGTAGGGCAAAGAGCTTGCCGTCATCATTACCGAAAAAGACCACACCATGATGCACTACAGGCGAGGAGCGAATGGGCGCATCGGTTGGGAACGACCACGCCAACTGCCCGGTGCGCGCATCAAGCGCGTAGAAGGTCTTATCCTGCGAGCCGAACATGACCAGATTTTCTTCTGGCACGATCACAGGCGTGGTGGCAATGCCACCATTGGACGAGAACTGCCAGCGATACGTGCCATCCAGCGCATTTAGCACATACAGGTTGTTATCGTAAACGCCGATATAGACAGAGTTATCCCACACAGTGGGCGTGCCGCGAATTTCATCCTCGCAGCGGAATTTCCAGACCAACTGGCTGGCTTGCAGAACGCTGCTGCCCCAAGCCAACGTGCCAACGCCGCCCTCAGACGGCGCACCACTGATGCTCGGCATACCAGCGACCACCACACCACCGCCAAGCCCGTTAGGTGCTTGGGGCGCTTTCATGCCGCGATCCACCGCTATAATCGCCTGCTTCATTTCCTCAACAGATTTGAAACGTGCTTCGGGCTGGTGTTCAAGGGCGCGCATCACCACTTGCACAAAGGCATCTGGCACATTCGGGTTGAACTGCTTGATCGGGCGTTCCTTGAAGGTGAACTGTGGTTCAAGGCGTGGGTCTTTGCGGGTGAGCAAATGGTGCAGCGTTGCACCTAGCGAATAAATATCGTTCTGTGGGCTTGCCTTGCCGCGATACTGCTCAGGCGGCGCGTAGCCTTCCGTGCCGATCTGCGTCACCTGCGGCAAATTCTCTTGGAACTTGCGAGCGATGCCGAAATCAATCAGGCG